>NZ_GL622606.1:0-505 GCF_000185625.1 Eggerthella sp. 1_3_56FAA | reverse complement strand
CACCTTCGTCCTCGAGCCGTCTGAGCGACCGGTACAAGCCGCCTACGTCGACATCCACCTCGCCATTCGTACGCTCGAGGATCGCCTTGCGCATGTCGTAGCCATATCCGCCCGCATACAGCAATGCTGCAAGGGCGGCAGGCTCGACCAACGCCCCGCCGCCGCCTCCGCGGCGTCGACAACACGGCTGACGCGCCGCACCCTCTCCGCCGCAATCGTCTCTCGGCATAGGCCCCACTTCCTTCCGCAAGCTCGCCTCTATATGCTAATAACATCTATACTCCTTAAGCATGCATGTTGTCAACATATATAGCAAGCGAGTTGTCCCAACGGCGCTTCGGCGCATGCGGAACGCAAGGAAAAGGGAAGCAGTAGACAATGGGAGAAAGAAGAGGGCGAATAAGGCCGGAGACGGATTACTCGAAGGCTTCGCGATCCAGCTCCCGGGCGGGATGAACCTCAAGACCCCGGACACGGAACGCCACGCGCCTCCTAGAGGAGCGGA
>NZ_GL622605.1:0-527 GCF_000185625.1 Eggerthella sp. 1_3_56FAA | reverse complement strand
TCGCGAGCGCCGCCCCCGTCCGCCTGTGGGCCTCCAGGCTGGGGCGCCTCGACGGGCTCGACGGCCGGTCCCGTCCCGACGGCGAGCGCGAGCGCGGGGAAGCTGTTACGATGTTCGCGCGAGGGTCGTCCGTCTCCGAGATAGCCGGACGGATCGGCGCGGACAGGAGGACCGTGCGCCGCTGGCTGGACAAGGCCGGCGTCGAGCGGAAGCGCGCGACGAAGGGGAAGGGCGGCGAGGGCGTGGCGAAGGAAGAAGGCGGCGAGCGGGGCGAATGGTCCCGCGCATGGGGCGACCTCCCCGAAGGCGACCCCGTCGAGCGGGCGCGGCTGGCCGAGGTCAGGCTCGCGGAGGCGCTGGCGGTGTTGGACGTCCTAAAAGCACCAGGCCCGGGCTCTTTGAGCAATTCGGAGAAGCGCCGGGCGGGCGAGAGGGCGAGGGCGATGGCGGCGAGGGCGAGGGTCGATGACGTCCTGAGGGATTTCCGCATCGCCAGGAGCACGTACTTCTCGCAGGCGGCGATGGCG
>NZ_GL622604.1:0-535 GCF_000185625.1 Eggerthella sp. 1_3_56FAA | reverse complement strand
GATGGCGACCGCAAGCGCTCGCTCTTCGGCCGCCTCGTCGACCAGCTCCACGCCGAGCGTCGCCACGAAATGGACGTCGCGCTTCTTGCGCACGTCCACGCTGCGCTTCACCGTGCGCACCGTGCGCACGTCGCCTTCCGCCACCCCCAGCGCCGCGGCCGCCGCCGCGCGCACGAGCCCCCCGCCCTCGGGCAGCCCCGCGTCAAGCGGCAACTTCACGTTCGAAACCTCAAGCATGATCGACCGCCTCCTTCATCAGGCGCTCGGCGGCAGCGCGACCCGCCAGCATGCCGCTAGCCCACGCCCAATGCAGGTTGTAGCCGCCGCAGGGCGCGTCCACGTCCAGCGCCTCGCCCACCACGTGCAGGCCCGGCATCGTGCGCGACGCGCACGAGCGCGGATCGAACGCCTCCACCGCGAATCCGCCGCGCCGCACCTGGCACTGCCGCGGCTCGCCGACGCCTCGGACCTCGAGCGCGAGTCCTTTGAGCGCTGCCGCGAGCGGCGCGGCATCGCGCTTCCCGAACGGCCCTTC
>NZ_GL622603.1:0-557 GCF_000185625.1 Eggerthella sp. 1_3_56FAA | reverse complement strand
GAGAAGCGCAGCAAGGGCGAGCCCGTCTGCATCGACGACGAGATCCCGTTCGATATCCCTGAAGGCTGGGAGTGGGCAAGGCTGGAGGGCATTACCACCTACATACAGCGCGGCAAATCGCCAAAGTACTCACTCGAAAAAAAATATCCCGTTGTCGCTCAGAAATGCAATCAATGGTCAGGGTTCTCGCTGGAGAGGGCGAAGTTCGTCGACCCGAACAGCGTTGCATCGTATGCCGAGGAGAGGCTGCTCGTTGACGGCGACCTGCTCTGGAACTCGACGGGGCTGGGCACCCTTGGCCGCATGGCCGTCTACGATTCGAACCAAAACCCTTACGGGTGGGCGGTTGCCGACAGCCACGTTACGGTCATCAGGACCGTGCCCGACTGGTTGCGCTACGAATATGCGTTCCTCTACTTTGCGGGCCCGTCGGTCCAATCCGTTATCGAGGATCAGGCGAGCGGTTCAACGAAGCAGAAGGAGCTTGCGCAAGAGACGGTGAAGAGGTACCTGATCCCCGTGCCGCCCCTCGCCGAGCAGCGCCGCATCGCCGAGCG
>NZ_GL622602.1:0-578 GCF_000185625.1 Eggerthella sp. 1_3_56FAA | reverse complement strand
AGGAGAAGCGCATGACCGTGCAAGCACACACCGCCGACCGGCGCCTCGTCGTGCTCGCCGTCCTCGGCGTCGTCCTCGCGCTCACGGCCGCGATGTGGACGCTCGCGGGCTGCGCGCCGAAGGCGGAGCCCTCGGCTCCGGCGGCGTCCGAGCAGAAGGACGGGAACGGCGGCTCTTCGGCCATGGACGGCCAGCCGGTGAACTGGACGATGGACTCCGACTGCTCGATGTGCCACACCGTCGAGGCCGCGTCGGCGACCGACGCGTCCTGCCCGCAGGCCTCGGCCCACGAGGCCGAGGGCGTGACCTGCGTCCAGTGCCACACCGACGAGGCCGCGCTCTCGACCGAGCACGCCGACGTGAAGTTCGGCGACAAGGCCGCCACCAAGGCGACCGTGGTCACGGTGGACCCCGAGACCTGCATCTCGTGCCACGGCACGATGGAGGAGATGGCCGCCAAGACCGCGGACTCCACGGCGCTCACCGACGACAAGGGCACCACGGTGAACCCCCACGACGTCCCCTCGAACGAGAAGCACGAGGAGAACCCCGCCACGTGCACCGACTGCCACAACAAC
>NZ_GL622601.1:0-588 GCF_000185625.1 Eggerthella sp. 1_3_56FAA | reverse complement strand
AACTTCATGAACCTACCGAAGGGTCGCCGTCGCCCGGACGTCGCGCGGTGATCCTCGGGTCGGGAGACATCGGGCTGATCATGGCGCGCCGTTTGGCGTCGCAGGGGGCCGAGGTGGTGGGCGTGCACGAGCTGATGCCGCATCCGTCCGGTCTGCGTCGCAACGTGGTGCAGTGCCTGGACGACTTCGGCATCCCGCTGCACCTCAGCTCCACGGTGACGCGGCTGGAAGGGGAGGGTCGCCTGAGCGCGGTGTACGTGTCGCAGGTGGATCCCGAGACGATCCAGGTGATCCCCGGCACCGAGCAGCGCATCGCGTGCGACACGCTGCTGCTGTCGGTGGGCCTCGTGCCCGAGAACGAGGTGGCGAAGTCGGCCGGGGTGGGGCTCGATCCCGTCACCGGCGGAGCGCGGGTGGACAACCGTTTGGCTACCGACGTTCCCGGCGTGTTCGCCTGCGGCAACGCGCTGCACGTGCACGATCTGGTGGACCATGCGTCGCAAGAGGGCGAGCGCGCGGGCGCCGCCGCGGCCGCTTATGCGCGGCAGGCGGCCTCGGGCGCCTCGGCCGCGCGCGATGCGCATGTCG
>NZ_GL622600.1:0-600 GCF_000185625.1 Eggerthella sp. 1_3_56FAA | reverse complement strand
ACAGCCGGTGCTCGGCGACGATCACCGTCTTGCCGCGCGCGAGGATGGCGGCGATCTGGTCGTGCAGCACGCGGATCGCGCGCGCGTCGAGGTTCGCGGTGGGCTCGTCCAGCACGTACACGTCGGGGTCCATCACGTCCACCGAGGCGAACACGAGGCTCTGCTTCTCGCCGCCCGACATCTTCGTCACGCCGCGGTCGAGCAGGTGCTCGACGTGCAGCGCCCCCACCGTCGCCCGGATGCGCTCCTCGATCGCGTCGGCGTCGACCCCCGCCGCCTCCAGGCCGAACGCCAGCTCATCGTTGGAGGTGAGGTTGAAGAACTGCGATTTCGGGTTCTGGAACACGCTGCCCACGTGCCGCGCGAGCTCGTGCATGGCGCAGCGCGCCGGATCGAAGCCGCACACCTCCACCTCGCCCGTGCGCTCGACCCCGGGCTCGAATTGCGGGATGAGGCCGTTGATCAGCTTCGTCACCGTGGTCTTTCCCATGCCCGAGCGCCCGCACAGCAGCACGCATTCGCCACGGCGCACGGTGAGGTCCACGCCGTCCAGGATGAGCGCGTCGCCGGCCCCGCGGCAGGACGCATCGCGCAGGCGGA
>NZ_GL622599.1:0-724 GCF_000185625.1 Eggerthella sp. 1_3_56FAA | reverse complement strand
TCGCATCGGCCGTGCGCACGCCGGTGCCGCGCCCCGCGGGCTGCACCGACAGCACGAGGTCGATGCGCGGCGCGCTGCCCCGATAGCAGGAGGGGCGCTGCTCGTTCGGCTCCAGCGACATGAACGCCTCGCCGAACACCGTCGACTGCTCGAACACGCGGTCGACGAACGACAGCACGTCGCCGTGGCTGCGGAAGTTCTTCGTGAGCTCGACGTAGAGCGCGCCCACTTCGTCGGCGCGCATCGCCTTCTTATGAGCCTCGTACACGTTCACGTCGGCGCCGCGGAAGCGGTAGATGGACTGCTGCGCATCGCCTACCGTGCACAGGTGCGCGCACCGCGGCCCGGCCAGGCGCGCGATCATGTCGATCTGCAGCTGGCTGGTGTCCTGGAACTCGTCCACCATCACCAGTTTGAAGCGGCGTTCGTAGCGCGCGGCGATGTCCGGGCAGCGTTCGAACGCGTCGAGCGTGCGCACGAGCAGGTCGTCGTTATCCAGCTTGCACGCGGCGCGCTTCGCACCCTCGAAGCGCGCGGTCACCTCGCGCGCGAGCGCCATGAGCTCGGAGGCCAGCGGGTGCGCCAGCGCGAGCGCGACGTTCTGAGCCACGCGCGCGTGCACAGCTTGATACGCTTTGACCTCGGCCTTCACGTCGGCGCCGCCGAACGTGCACGGCAGGTAGGCGCAGCCGTCGACCACAGCTGCCAGCGCACGCGCGTCGCT
>NZ_GL622598.1:0-742 GCF_000185625.1 Eggerthella sp. 1_3_56FAA | reverse complement strand
GTGCACGCACGCGCCGGTGTTGCGGCGCGGGCTGCGCTCGCACAGCTCCTCCATGCACGCCAGCAAGTCGTCGGCGTCGAAGCGCGCCGCCGACTCCAACGCGCGGGGCTCGCCCGCGCGCCGCGCGTCGCGCAGAAGCGCCGACTGGGCGCACCCGGCCGACGTGACGCGGTGCAGGGGCACGTAACCTTCCTCCGCCCGCTCTCCGCTGGCCACGTACACCGCAGCCTCCTCGGGCACCTCGACCACCTCCACGAGGCTGTCGCGATCGGCGATGAGGCCCTCGGACAACAGGTAGCCCACCGCCAGCTCGGACAGCCCGAAGGGGCTTCCCTGGCTCACGGCCACAGGCACCTCGTTCAGGAAGATGCGGATGGGCCGCTCGGCCGACTCGCGCTTCGCGGGCTCGGGACGCTCGACGATGGCCATCGTCCTACCTCTGCGCTTCCGCGGCGGCATCGGCGGCCGCGCGCTGGTACGCCACGAGGTCGAGCTTCGCCATGACCACGTCCTCCACTTCGAACGAGAACGGCGCAAGCGCGTCCTCCTCGTACACGGTGCGCGTGTAGCCGCCGCATTCGTCGCAGGTGGCCAGGCGGTGCGCCTCGTCGCCCTCGAGATTGAAATAATGCAGACGGCTCTGGTTCTGCGTGCCGCAGCGCACGCAACGCACGCGCTCGAACTCCCACGCGCAGCCGCACTGGGCGCACCACAGGCGCTTGGCGCGTCCCTGCCCCGCAGG
>NZ_GL622597.1:0-835 GCF_000185625.1 Eggerthella sp. 1_3_56FAA | reverse complement strand
TGACGGTGTGCGAGGCCGACGAGCGCGTGGGCCGCTCCATCTTGGCCACGGGAAACGGGCGGTGCAACTTCTCGAACGTCCGTGTCGATGCGGGGCTCTACCGAAACGCCGAATTCGTCGGCGCGGCGCTGGCCCAGCTGCGCGCTCAGGGCGGGCATGCGGACGGATGCGAAGAGCCCGGACGCAAGAAAGCCGTCCGCTCGACGGACGCGGCCCTTCCCGCCGATGCCGTCTGCCCCGATCCGGTGCACGCGTTCTTCGCAGGCTTGGGGCTCGTGTGGCGCGAAGAGGGCGAAGGCCGTCTGTACCCGCTGGCGAACAAGGCTGCCAGCGTGCTGGACGTGCTGCGCGCGGGCGCGCGGGACGCGGGCGCTCGCGAGCTGTGCGGCTGCGAGGCGGTGCGCATCGATCCGCCGTCCCATGCGGGCGATCGCTTTCATGTTCGTTTCGCCGGCGGAGCGGTGCGCCATGCGGAGGCGGTCATCGTGGCCACGGGAGGTCGCACGGCGCGCGGCTTGCTGCCCGAGGGCTTCGAGGCGACGGAGCCGCGCCCGGTGCTGGGGCCGCTGCGCACCGACTCCCGCCTGGTGAAGGCGCTCAACAACATCCGCGTGCGCTGCGCGATCTCGCTCATGTCGCCCGACGGCGATGCCAAGGCGCGCGAGGAGGGCGAGGTGCTGTTCCGCGACTACGGCGTGTCGGGCATCGCGGTGTTCAACCTGTCGAGGTTCGCCGAGGCGGGCGACATGCTGCGCATCGACCTGCTGCCGCGGATGGACGCGCCGATGCTCGAGCAGCTGCTGCTAGAGCGCCGATCGCGCCTGTTCGCGCGCGC
>NZ_GL622596.1:0-899 GCF_000185625.1 Eggerthella sp. 1_3_56FAA | reverse complement strand
CATTGCCCGAGTTCACCACCACGGCGCGCGCCGTGCCGTAGGCGGGCTCGCCCGGCTGGTCGGCGCCCAGCTGCGCGCGCGATACGATGACCGGCGCCGAGCAGAACACGTTCTTGGTGAACACGGCCGCGCACGCGCAGGGTTCGTCGGCGACCACGAGCGCGAGGTCGAGGCGCTCGGGATCCTTACGGAAGCCCGCGTGCACGCCGGACGCGCGGAACCCGCGCGCCGCCGTCACGCCGCCTTGGGCGGGATGCGTTGCAGCGATCGGTTGGTCGGTCATAGCGGCTTCTTTCTGTTGCGGCTTGCGGCTAGTGCGTGGCGCGCGCGGTTCGCGTCACACGGGAACGGAGATCGGTTCGAGCCCGCGGGTCTGGGGCAAGCCCAGCACCGCGTTCGCGCACTGCACGGCCTGGCTGGCCGCGCCCTTGCCCAGGTTGTCGATGGCGCCCACGGCCACCAGCATGCGCGCCGCCTGGTTGACAGCGAGCCCCACGTGCGCGTAGTTCGTGCCCGCCACCGAGGAGGTCTTCGGCATGGCGCCGGCGTCCAGCACGTGGACGAAGGGGTCGTCGGCGTAGAAGTTCCGGTACAGCTCCACGATCTCGCCCGCGTCGGCGGGCGCGTCGGGCGCGAGCGGCAGGTTCACGGTGGACAGCAGACCGCGATTGAGCGGCGCGAGATGCGGCGTGAACACGAGGCGGCCTTCCAAGCCCAGGATCTGCTCGATCTCGGGCGTGTGGCGGTGCGTGGCCACGCCGTACGCTTCGAGGTTCTCGTCGGCGAAGCAGAAATGAGTGCGCGCCGAGGCCTTCTTGCCCGCGCCCGTGACGCCGGAGATGGCGTCGACCACCACGACGGCGTCGGGCCGCACGAGCCCGGCGCGGACGGCGGGTGCC
>NZ_GL622595.1:0-1055 GCF_000185625.1 Eggerthella sp. 1_3_56FAA | reverse complement strand
CAAGGGCCAGAGCCCGCAGCACATATTCGCCGCGAACCCCGGCGCCATACCGTTCGGCGTGCGCAGCCTCTACAACTACCTCGGCGGCGCCAAGGCGGGGGATCTGTCGAAGCTCGACCTGCCGAAGGCCGTACGCTACAAGCCCAGGTCGAAGTCGAAGTCCGCCAAATCCTCCAACATTCCGCGCGAGGTGCTCGAGGGGAGGCGGTGGACGGATTTCTGCGCCCTCGAACAGGCCGACCGCGACAACGCCGTCGAGATGGACACGGTGGTCGGGAGGCAGGGCAGGGACTCGCAGTGCATCTTGACGCTGTTCGTCAGGCGCATAGGGTTCCAGTTCTACATCCTCCTGCCGGACAAGTCGGCGACCAGCGTGGTCGAGGCGCTCGACACCCTCCAGGAGCTCTGCGGGCCCCGTTTCTCCCAGGCCTTCGGCCTGATCCTCTGCGACCGCGGGAGCGAGTTCAGCGATGCGGAGCGCATCGAGCACGGCAGGAACGGCGTGAAGCGGCTGAGCCTCTTCTACTGCGATCCGCTCCAGAGCCAGCAAAAGGGACGTTGCGAGCGCTGCCACGAGGAGCTTAGGCGGATACTGCCGAAGGGAAAGACGAACTTCGACGCCTTGACCTGCCGCGACATGGCGGCGTGCATGAGCCACGTGAACAGCTACCTTCGCGGCAAGATGGACTGGATGGCGCCCGTCGAGATGGCGCGCCTCGTGCTTCCGCAAGGGCTCCTCGACGCGTACGGGGTCGAGGAGATAGAGCCGAAGGAGGTGAACCTCACGCCGCACCTCGTGCCTCACGCGATAACCCTGATCTAGCTAGTCTGGGGCACCGCATCATATCGCCGATTTCTTTACCTGCAGTCTTTCAAAACCAGCGACGCGGGCCTGACCTGGTGCTGTCTCAAACGGTTGCCGTCTACACATAACGGACTGCGAAGGCGGTCGATTGAAAAAGTGCAGGTAATAGATGGAACGCCGCGACCTCGAAATTGAAAAGGTAGAAGTAAACAGCCCTCTGATCTGCATAAACGTTAACTTACGAGAATTC
>NZ_GL622594.1:0-1186 GCF_000185625.1 Eggerthella sp. 1_3_56FAA | reverse complement strand
GGAAGCGCTGCCGGAGAAAGGAGACTGTCATGGCGAAGATAGTCAATTCTTGGAACGACTGGGATCCGCTGAAGCGCGTGATCGTCGGCCTGTGCGACAACTCGGTCATCCCGCCCGAGGAGCCCGCGACCTCCGAGAAGGTGCCGGTCGACTCCGAGATGCGCGGCATGTGGGGTCTCCGCCCGCTGCGCACGGTCGAGGTCGGCAACGCCTGCCTCGAGAACCTCGTGAAGGCGCTCGAGGAGCGCGGCGTGGTCGTCGACCGCCCGACGCCCCTGCAGTGGAACCAGGCCATCGGCACGCCCGACTTCCGCAACGACTCGATGATGACCTGCATGCCGCCCCGCGACATCCTGCTCACCATGGGCAACGAGATCATGGCCTCCGCCAACTCCTTCCGCTGCCGCTACTTCGAGTACCTGGCCTACTGGCCGCTCATGAAGCAGTACTTCGACGAGGACCCGGACTTCCTGTGGACCCAGGCCCCGCGCCCGCGCCTGACCGACAAGTCCTACAAGCACAACTACTACGACGAGAAGATCTCGCTGGAGGAGCGCCTGGTGCGCACCGCCAACAAGGACTTCGTCACGACGGAAGTCGAGCCGATGTGGGACGCCGCCGACGTCATGCGCATGGGCAAGGACCTGTTCATCCAGCACGGCCTGACCACGAACCGCACGGCCATGGACTGGTTCCAGCGCTACTACCCCGAGCACCGCGTGCACGCCGTGAACTTCCCGGGCGACCCCTACCCGATCCACATCGACGCGACCTTCGTGCCGCTGCGCCCCGGCCTGATCATCAACAACCCGCAGCGCAAGCTGCCCGAGGAGCAGCGCGCGATCTTCGAGGCCAACGACTGGCAGATCGTCGACGCCGCCCAGCCGGCCCACTCCGAGCCGCCCGAGTTCTGCTACAGCTCCGTGTGGCTGTCCATGAACTGCCTGGTGCTCGACCCGAAGACGGTCATCGTGGAGGCCTCCGAGGTCTACCAGCAGGAGGAGATGGACAAGCTCGGCATGAACGTCATCCCCGTCGACCTGCGCGGCGCCTACGCCTTCGGCGGCGGCCTGCACTGCTCCACGGCCGACGTCTACCGCGAGGGCGAGTGCCTCGACTACTTCCCGAACCGCGTCGCCGACCCGACCCTGGTTCGCCCGGAGATGTGGAACGACTAGTCGCGTAG
>NZ_GL622593.1:0-1224 GCF_000185625.1 Eggerthella sp. 1_3_56FAA | reverse complement strand
CGTCGGACGGGCTTCGTGCTCCTCCGCGCCCTCGGCATCGGCGCGCGCGACCGGCGGCCAAGGCAGGCCGGCGCCGTACAGGCACGCGGGATCGTCGGCGGCGAGCACGACGGGCTCGCGTGGATCGGCCTCGCCGTCGCCCGCCTCGTAGGTGCGCAGCACGTCGATGGTCTCGCGCGCGGCGAACTGCGCGGGGCCGAGGCCCTGCACGAACGCGCCGCGCAGCACATCCCCCACGTCCTCCATCTGCCGCAGCACGGGAAGCAACGCGGCCAGCCCACCGGGCACGCCCGACAGCTGCACCACGTCGCGAGACAGCACGCCGTAGCGATCGAGGATCGATTCCACCAGCGCGATGGCGCGCACCGTGTCGTTCTCCGGCGACGGCATGATGAGCGACCACCGCCCCGTCAGAGCCGCGCCCACCGCGGCCTGCGCGGACGCTATGCCCCGCATCGTCGGCGAATCGACGGTGCGCATGGCGGACCGGCGGCTGCTCACGCGTCGACGCGGCGCGCTGCGCGGCTTGCCCGCAGCAGCGCCCGCGCCTTCGAGCGAGGCGCGCACCGGCGCGTACGTGTCGTTCGTCGCGCGCCCGTCCCACATGAGCTCGCGCATGGTGGAGGCTACGACCGCCTCGTCGACGAACTCGGGCGCAAGCCGTCGGCGCACCGCATCGACGATCTGGCGGAAGAACAAGCCGCCTCCGAACCCGAGCGCTTCCACCACGGCCGCCTCGACCGACGGCGCCGCCGAGCCTTCCGGCTTCGGCCCGTCGGACGGCGCATCGGCCAGATCGGGCCGTACGGGCGCGAACGGCGAATCGGTGGGATAGAACGCGACGAGGCCTGCGGCTTCGCGCTCGCGGGAGCTGCGAGGCCGCGGCGCCCGCCCATGCCCATCGCCCTCGTCGCCTTCGCGGCGAGCGCCCGCCCACACCACGTCGCCTGAAGCCAGCAGCTCGTCGAGCATGCCGGGACGATAGTCGCGCACGCGGCTGGGGAACACGTGCGCCTCCCAGGCCGAAGCCGGCAGGAACACGCCTTCGAACTGGGCGATCACCTGGGCGAGTCCGTCGATGCCCTCGAATCGCTCCTCGCCCAGCGGCCCTGCTCCTTGCAGGTCGATCAGGAAGCGCGCGAACGCGCTCGGGCTCACCGCCTGCACGGCGCGGCGCGCTTCCGCCAACGACAGCGAGCGCAGACGCCGGAACACACCCGTCTC
>NZ_GL622592.1:0-1332 GCF_000185625.1 Eggerthella sp. 1_3_56FAA | reverse complement strand
TTATAGGCAAGAAAGTGTGTCCAGAGCCTAATCGTAATCCATGCGATAAGGGCCGCTTGCATGCAGGTCATTCCATTGCACAGCAGTGCCCCAGCGCCCCACCGCTTCATCTTTTTCGCTAGCTTCGGCAGCTGCTCGATAAAACTCAGCAATCAGGACGTCCGTCGGCATTTCCTTCAGGATCTCTTTCGGGCTTGCACGGGCTTCAAGGTCCATATAGCACCACCAGAACGCCGCCTTGACGCGCCTCGTCAGCCTCAATCCCCGATGCTCTCGCAGCATGTGGCGGATCTGGGCGTTCACGCCGCCTTCGATCCTGTTCGTAGTCGCCGGAACAGGTCCTCCCTCGAGCAAG
Source organism: Eggerthella sp. 1_3_56FAA (assembly GCF_000185625.1). NCBI lineage: Bacteria > Bacillati > Actinomycetota > Coriobacteriia > Eggerthellales > Eggerthellaceae > Eggerthella > Eggerthella sp. 1_3_56FAA. The sequence continues at coordinate 977 of NZ_GL622592.1, read as the reverse complement.
CCTTCGTCGAGATAGGTGAATAGGGTACCGGCCCTACAAAGCTTCAGAAGCCCGCCGCGCGCAGTGCGCAGCCTCTCGTGCTTGTAGCGGATCCGCCCGTCAACCACCTCTTTTTCCTTTAGGAATCCTTCCCATGCCGTGCACCAATTAGAGAAGCCCGCAAGCCACTCCGCAGCTTCGTTGAGGCTACCTATGCGCATGAGCTTCTTGGCGATGCCATAGAGCTCAACGCCCGCCTGGAGCCGCGGCCTGGTCGTGGTCTGGCGCTTCACCTGACAGAACGCATGGAAGACGCAGCGCTGCACGCGTGTGTTCGGCCACACGGCGCGCCTCGCCTTCTCGAACCCCTTTCCGCCATCGGTAATCACGACGTCGGGAGGGGCTATGCGCGCCATGAGCGCCGCCCACGCCTGCGCGTTCTCGCTTCTCGCTAGATGCCAGCCGATCACGTGCTTCTCGGTGCAGGCGATCATAATCACGACGTCGCGCCCCAGCCAAAGGCCATCCACCTCCACCACGTGGTGGACCTCGTCACAGACAGGAGCCACGGGCCACAGGTCCCAGAACTTATTCGTGAGATGCCGGAAGGTGCGTCCGGGCATGCCGAACTCGCCTTGGGTCTTTTTCGAGAGCAGCCACCTCAGGAACAGCTCTAGCAGTTTAGGCTCGTTGTCGTAACGTTGCGTGGTGGATGCGCCGCATGCCTTGCAGCGCCAACGAGTCGCCCCCGACGAGGTCTTCCCGTTGCGTTTCGTGTCGCCCCCGCACGCAGGGCACAGTATCTTCTTCATCCCGTGATTGAACCACGGAATTTAAGAGGGCGGTTTACGGCCTCTGACCTGCGGTGTCAAGTCGAAAGCGGACACACATTCTTGCCAGGCACTTAAACCTGCCTCCGAAATTTAAACGATGGTTTATCGAGGGTTTGACCTGCCCTTACACCCCTAAAACGGACACACTTTCTTGCCTATAACCCC
>NZ_GL622591.1:0-1349 GCF_000185625.1 Eggerthella sp. 1_3_56FAA | reverse complement strand
CTGCTCATGCTGAACCTCATCGCGTTCGCGCCGACGAAGCCGTGGACCGAGGTGGCGGCCGTGGCGCTGTGCGCCGCGACGATGATCTGGTGCGGCCGCGCGTCGGCGGCGCTGCGCTGGCTGGCGGCCTACGCGGCCGTCTTCGGGGCCAGCATGGCCGTCGCCGCCTTTCCGAACGAGGTGACCGCGTCGTTCGCCGCGATGATCGTCGTGTTCCGCCGCGTGTTCTGCGTGGGGATGTTCGCGTCGAACATGATCGCCACCACGCGCGTGGGCGAGATGGCCTCGGCGCTGCAGCGCGCGCACGTGCCGCGCGGCGGCGTGGTGGCGCTGTGCGTGGCGCTCAGGTTCTTCCCCACGATGGGCAAGGAGTTCTCGTCGGTGGCCGAGGCCATGAAGGTGCGCGGCATGGCGCTGTCGCCCGCGACGGTGCTGCGGCATCCGGCGCTGACGGCGGAGAACCTCATGGTGCCCGTGATGAGCCGGCTGGCCATCGTGGCCGACGAGCTGTCGAACGCGGCCATCGTGCGCGGCATCGACTCCGCGGCGGCGCGCACGTCCTACTACGAGCTGCGCTTCGGGCCGGCGGACGCCCTGTTCGCCGCCCTGTTCGGCGCCGTGGTCGCGTGCGTGGCGCTCATCAAGCTGGGGGTGATCGCGTGAGCGCGCAGGCCGACGCGGCGCTTTCGTTCGACCGGGCGGGCTTCACCTACGCCGGCGCCCGCGAGCCCGCCCTCGCCGACGTGTCCCTGAGCGTGCCCGCAGGGCAGTGCGTGGTGCTCACCGGCGGCTCCGGCTGCGGCAAGACCACGCTCACGCGCCTGGCGAACGGGCTGATCCCCGTCTCCTACGACGGGGAGCTCGCGGGGTCGGTGCGCATCGCCGGCAAGGACGCGGGGTCGTGGGAGATGGACGCGCTGTGCCGGCGCGTGGGCTCGGTGTTCCAGAACCCCCGCAGCCAGTTCTTCAACCTGGACACCACCTCGGAGGTGGCGTTCGGCTGCGAGAACCTCGGGCTCTCGCGCGCCGAGATGCACCGGCGCGTGGACGGCGCCTTCGCCCTGCTGGGCATCGAGCACCTGCGCGACCGCGACATCCGCGCGCTCTCGGGCGGCCAGCGCCAGATGGTGGCCATCGCCTCGGTGTGCGCGATGGGCCCCGACGTCTTCGTGCTGGACGAGCCCACGGCGTCGCTCGACGTGGGCGCCATGCTCCAGCTGGCCGAGGCGGTCGCGCGGCTCAAGGCCGCGGGCAAGACCGTGCTCGTGGCCGAGCACCGGCTGTGGTGGCTCGCGGGCATCGCCGACCGGGTGGTGGTGATGCGGGGCGGGCGCGTCGTGCGCGACGCG
>NZ_GL622590.1:0-1371 GCF_000185625.1 Eggerthella sp. 1_3_56FAA | reverse complement strand
GGCGATGCGGCGCTGCTCGGCGAGGGGCGGCACGGGGATCAGGTACCTCTTCACCGTCTCTTGCGCAAGCTCCTTCTGCTTCGTTGAACCGCTCGCCTGATCCTCGATAACGGATTGGACCGACGGGCCCGCAAAGTAGAGGAACGCATATTCGTAGCGCAACCAGTCGGGCACGGTCCTGATGACCGTAACGTGGCTGTCGGCAACCGCCCACCCGTAAGGGTTTTGGTTCGAATCGTAGACGGCCATGCGGCCAAGGGTGCCCAGCCCCGTCGAGTTCCAGAGCAGGTCGCCGTCAACGAGCAGCCTCTCCTCGGCATACGATGCAACGCTGTTCGGGTCGACGAACTTCGCCCTCTCCAGCGAGAACCCTGACCATTGATTGCATTTCTGAGCGACAACGGGATATTTTTTTTCGAGTGAGTACTTTGGCGATTTGCCGCGCTGTATGTAGGTGGTAATGCCCTCCAGCCTTGCCCACTCCCAGCCTTCAGGGATCTCGAACGGGATCTCGCCGTCGATGCAAATCGGCTCGCTCTCGCGGCCCTTCGCATCCACGCGCTTCTCATAGCGCCTGCCATCGGAACCGAGGTAGATTACCGACTCACCGCCCTTGGGGGCCTTGATCTTCTTCTCCTTGATAAGATGGGCGCGTTCCTCGCGGATGCGATCGAGCAGCACGGATGCGGGCTCTTCCGACGGATCTTGTGGCACGAGCTTGCCCTCGACGGCCATCTGCAGCACGGATTTGCGCAGGCGCTCGGGCAGCGAAGCGTCCAACGCTTCGCGCTCGTCCTCCAGCTTGCCGTGCTCCCCAACGAGCGGCATCAGCTCGGAGACGCGCTCGGCGATGCGGCGCTGCTCGGCGAGGGGCGGCACGGGAACGAGAGCGGCATAAAGGTGTTTATCGTTAATGGCGGGATATGCGACACCTTTTGAATTGTCGGTGCGATTAGCGTACGTATCAAAATCTGGGGACATCAAATAGTTGAGCAAATACCCATTCGATATACCATCGAGGCAAACCATCGCCGCAAAACCCGTGCTTGCGATTGGCGGTAGCGAGAATTTGCGGTCAACGATGCACATGTTATGCAAGTAGGGTCGTACCGTTGAATAGAGAACATCACCCAACTTGACAGGCTTGCGTGCCCTCGAAGGTGCTTTATCGGCTTCAATCAAAGTTTCCTTAGAGCTCAAACGCTGGTGGGCGTTGTCAATGGATCCAATATCGATATAGCTGAATGCGGAGGTTGGCTTAAGCTGCGCACGTTGATAAACAATATTGCCAAGCCTTGCCCACTCCCAGCCTTCAGGGATATCGAACGGGATCTCGTCGTCGATGCAGACGGGCTCGCCCTTGCTGCGCTT
>NZ_GL622589.1:0-1470 GCF_000185625.1 Eggerthella sp. 1_3_56FAA | reverse complement strand
AGATCCGTCAAAAGAATACGAGAGTTTTCCTTTGACGGAAATACAACACGCTTATCTGGTGAGCCGCGGAGACTCATCCAGCCAAGCCACCGTTGGCACAACCTACTGCCAGATATTCGCAGTAGACGAAATCGATCTTGATCGGCTTGATGCTGCATGGGGCAAAGTGCAGAAGAGACACGGAATGATGAGAGCATCGGTCGAAGAAGACGGAACTCAATCCATTGCACCGTCTTCCAAAATCGGACACATAGAGCGAGCTGAATGCGCAAATAGCTCTGAAGCAAAGCAGCAACTCGAAGAGATTAAACGTACTGTATTCGCATTGGCAAAACCCCCTCTTCATCGCGTGGTCTCAATTTCTTGGCATGAAGAATCAGGAAAGCAAACTCGACTTGTATTCTGCTTCGACTATACGGTGCTTGACGCACTTAGCGTTATGACCGTTCTCGCCGAACTGGCCGAACTCTACGAGAACCCCGGGGCCGACCTCCCCGGCATCGGCCTGACGTTCAGGGATTTCGTCGTCGGGCACCGGAGAGACGGTCGCGAGGTTGAAGAGGCGGAGGGCTACTGGCGCTCGCGCTTGCCCGAGCTGCCGCCCGCGCCGCAGCTCCCCCTCGCCGCCGACCCCTCGACGGTCGGGGAAGGGAGGTTCGAGCGCCTGTGGCGGACGGTTGCCGAGCCCGAATGGTCGGCGGTCAAGGAAAAGGCCCGGCTGCACGGCATCACACCCTCGGCAGTCCTGCTTGCTTGCTACGCGAGGGTGCTGTCAGCCTGGAGCGGAGGGGGCGGCGTGACGCTGAACCTGACCATCTTCGACCGCCCCGAGGTCCATCCCGACATAGACAAGGTGGTGGGCGACTTCACCACCCTTCTCCCGGTGGCATGCCGCCCCTCGGCCGACGCGTCCGTCGAGGCCCAGATGAGGGGCGTCCAGAACGAGCTTGCCGGAGGATTGGAGCATAGGGCGGTCTCGGCCGTGTGGGTCCAGCGCGAGCTGGCGCGCTCCGCAGGGACCTCCGGAGTGGTTCTGCCCGTGGTGTTCACAAGCGCCCTCGGCCTGAGTAGGTTCGATCTCGACGGCGGCTTCATGGATTATCTGGGCGGCCTGTCCCAGACTCCACAGGTGTGGCTCGACCACCAAGCCATGGAGAGAGGCGGCGGCGTCATGCTCTCGTGGGACTACGTGTCCGAGCTGTTCCCCGACGGAATGATCGCCGATATGTTCGATGCGTACTGCTCGGCCGTCTCCTCTTTGGCGGCCTCAGACTGGTCGGAGCCGTTCCCCGACCTGCTGCCCCCTTCGCAGCGCGCGGCGCGCGCCGAGGCGAACTCGGAGGGGGCCGACCTCGGCGGCGGGACGCTCCACGGACGGTTCTTCGCCCGCGCCCAGGCCGAGCCGGATGCCCCGGCGCTGCGGTGGGGAGCCGACGGCGAGGCGACCTACGGGGAGCTTGCCGGCCGCGC
>NZ_GL622588.1:0-1476 GCF_000185625.1 Eggerthella sp. 1_3_56FAA | reverse complement strand
TCGGGGGTGAGCCGCGCGGCGGGATGCCGCGCTATGTCGAGCTTTAAGTCGATGATGGGGCGCTCGCCGCGCACGAAGAGCAGCGCGCGGGAGTTGTCGAGCATGCGCACCTCGTCGGGCGTCATGAGCTCGCGCCCCGAGATCTGCTGGTTGGTGGACCAGCTGCCGCCCCTCCCGGTGGTCCTGCCGTGCGTGTCGAGGTCGATGGTCTCCTTGCCCAGAAGCTCGCTGACGTACTTGTGGGTGGATTGCTCGTTGCCGCCCAGGTACAGGAACTCGTCGCAGTTGCCGACGATGGACTCCCACTGCTTGTCGAACAGCGCCCGCAGCTGCGCCATGTTCTGGATGATGATCGACGCGGACACCCCGCGCCCGCGCATGGTGGAGAGTATCTTCTCAAAATCATTGGGTAAGCTCACGTTGGCGAACTCATCCATGAGGAAGTGCACGTGCACGGGCAGCTGCCCGCCGTGTTTTCCGTCCGCGAGCGCGAAAAGCTGCTGGAACAGCTGCGTGTAGAGGACGGACACCAGGAAGTTGAAACTGGTGTCGTTGTCGGGTATGACTGCGAACAGGGCCACCTTGCGCTCCCCGAGCGACGGCAGGTCGAGCTCGTCTGTGGCGGTGAGCGACGCCAGGGCGTCGAGGTTGAACTTCTCCAGCCTGGAGGCGAGCGTCACCTGGATGGATTTGAGCGTCTTGGCCGAGCCGGAGCGGTAGCTGCGGTAGTATTTGAGCGCGATGTGGCCAGGGTCCCTCATCTCCAGCCGGTCGAACAGCTCGTCGAGCACCGAGGCGTAATCGTCGTCGTCCTCGCGCACCTCGCCGGCGCGCAGCATCTCCATGAGGGTGGCGTAGTTGCGCTCCTCGGGCGGTGCCTCGTGCACGAGGTAAAGCAGAAGCGCCAGGTGCAGCATCCCGGCGGCCGTGTCCCAGAAAGGATCCTGGCTCTGCGCGCCCTTGGGAGTCGTCGCCTTGAACAGGTTGGTGTTGAGCCGCTGCGCGTCCGCGTCCGACTCGATGTAGGAAAGCGGGTTGTAGCAGTGGGACCTCTCCATGCGCACGAGGTCGAGCACGCGCACCTCGTAGCCCCTCGATTCGAGCAGCCCGCCCACGGCGCGCACGATCTCGCCCTTCGGGTCGAGCACCACCATCGATGTGTTGGCCTGGCAGGCGTTGGGCAGGCTGAACCCGCGCGTTTTGCCTGCGCCCGAGCCGCCCACCACGAGCGTGTTCATCGAGCGCCTGTGGGCGTGGGTGTCGTAGCTCATGCGAAAATTGCGCGTGAGCAGCTTGTCGCCTGCGGGGTCGCGCCCCCGGTAGCGGTGGCAGATGCGGCGGGCGTCACCCCACCGGGCGCTGCCGTGCTCCTCGCCGGGGCGCAGGTTGCGCCGGGTGAGCAGCCGCGCCGCCGCGCAGGCGGCATACAGGACCAGGAACAGCAGCGCCCATCGCGCGCCGCCCGCCGTGGGCTTC
>NZ_GL622587.1:0-1534 GCF_000185625.1 Eggerthella sp. 1_3_56FAA | reverse complement strand
TTTCCGTCAAAGGAAAACTCTCGTATTCTTTTGACGGATCTACCTCAATGAGAGCTTCCTGCTTTGGGGGAGCTTCTCTTTTCCTGAGCGTCTTGCAAAACTCACTTAGATTTTCCGTATCAAAAAGAAGCTGAAGGCGAGCATCCTCGTATCCGAGTGCCCGCACTCTGCCGATGACTCGTGATGCCATGAGGCTGTCGCCGCCCAGCTCGAAGAAGTTCGACTCCCTTCCGACGGGCCCCGCATCGAGCAGCTCCTCCCACACCGACGCCACGGCGCGCTCCGCTTCGGTGGCCGGTTCGGACAGGGAGGATGCGGACGGGGCCGCTTCGGGGGCCATGCCGGCCAAGGCCTTTCGATCGACCTTCCCGTTCGCGCTCAAGGGCCACTCGTCTAGGACCGTCACGTCATGGGGGACGAAGTAGGAGGGAAGGAGCCCGGCCACGCGGGACAGCACCCCGGCCGGATCCACGTCAGCCCCCTCGTCGGCGACCACGAACGCATGCACCACCGAGCGCTCGCGCTCGCCGGCCGCGACGGCCACGGCCCCCTTCACCCCGGGGCATCCGGCCACGGCGGCCTCGACCTCGCCCAGCTCCACCCTGTGGCCGCGTATCTTCACCTGCTGCTGGGAATCCTTGCGACCGAGGAACTCCAAGACGGCTCCGGGCCAGTAGCGGCCCATGTCCCCCGTCCGGTACCAGCGCCCCCCGTCCTCGACGAAGGAGGCGGCCGTCTTCCCCGGATCGCCCAGATACCCGTCGGCCAGGCTCCCCCCGCCGATCCACAGCTCGCCGGGCACCCAGTCGGGGCAGTCGAGGCCGTCCTCGCCCACGACGCGGAAGGACTGGTTGGAGAGGGGTCTGCCGTAGGGGATCGAGCTCCACGACGGATCGACCTCCCCGACCTCGAAGTAGTTCGACCATATGCCGGCCTCGGTCGCGCCGCCCATGGCCACGAGCAGCACCCCCTCGGGCAGCTTCGAGCGCAGACCCAGCGGCACCCAGTCGCCGGAGACGAGGGCCAACCGCAGACCGGCCGCGGCCCCGGGGCCGTCGTCGAGCATCACGTCCAGCAGGGCGGGGGCCGAGTTCCACACCGTCACGCCCCGGGACGAGACGAGCTCGCGCCACGCCGATGCGTCGCGGCGCTCCTCCTCGTCGGGCAGCACGACGGCGGCTCCGAACGAGAGGGCCCCGAAGATGTCGAACACGGAGAGGTCGAAGTCAAGGGCCGACACGCCCAGGACCGCATCTCCCGGCCCCATGCCCCATCGGCGCACGACATCGGCGATGGTGTTCCACGCGGCGGCGTGGCTCACCGCCACCCCCTTCGGCACCCCGGTGGAGCCGGACGTGTAGATCACGTAGGCCAGCGCGCGCTCGGAGGGGCCGGCGGGCGCGGGGAGGGGGTCGGCCGCCTCGAGGCGGGCCAGCTCGGTGGAGTCGACGCACAGGGACGCGCCCGCCTGTTCGAGGATGAGCGCCGCGCGGGCCTCGGGCTGGGAGACGCCGACGGGGACGTACGCCGCCCC
>NZ_GL622586.1:0-1586 GCF_000185625.1 Eggerthella sp. 1_3_56FAA | reverse complement strand
GCGGCGTCCGGCCGCGCGGGGCTTCCTTCGGAAGCGCCGTCGTCTCGGCAGCATCGAGCTTCGCGGTCGCCGCAGCGTGCGAGCCCGCGACCGACCCCGCGCCGACTGCGGCACCCGCGCCTCCGCCTGCACTCGCGCCGTCCTTCGATCCCGCCGAACCCTTCGAGCCCATCGCCAGCGTCTCGCCCGGATGGATCTCCTTGAGCTTGTCGGCTGAGCGCTGCAAAAACTTCTTGTACAGCTGCGATGCCACGGCCGACACCACCGAGCCCACGCCCACGCCGATCGCCGAACCGTATATGCCGATTTGCGAGGCTAGCAGCATGGACGTAACCGCAGCAAGCGCACCCGCAACGACCTGGGCTATCGAAAGGTCGTCGAAAAGCCCGCCCAACTTTCCCTTTCTGCTGTTCGCCTCCTGCGCCATCGCCTATCCTCCTCGCGTCGTTCTCGCGCCGGCCCTGCGCCGGCCCTCCTTCCTGAACATACCCGAGGATTATGAAGCTCGTGCGCACTCCATCCAACCGTTACCGGCAAGCCACAGAACGTCCAACCATCCCGCGCCGAACTCCTGGGCGCGAAACGGCACCCATGACAATCTCGAGAAGGCAAACGGACGACGAAGCATCCGGGAGATTTTCACCACCTGGGCTTTTGCGCGTCATCGAAGCGATGCCGCCGCCGAATGCGCTCGCACATCGTCATGGGTGCCGTTTCGCGCCCAGATCGTCGGAAGCCACCCGACGAAATCCACCCGCCCTCGGACCGCCAGCGCCCGCCTACACCACTACGAGCAGGCCGAGCAGCACGACGGCGATGCCGCTCATGAGGTTGACGGCATCGTTCGTGACCCAGGCGTAGCCGGACACGAGCGCGGCCTGGGCCCCGCACGGCGGCGTTTCCACAAGCCCTCCCTCAGCGTCGTTCGGACAGCGGTACTTCGCTTGCATGACCACGCCCAGCACGCTGTCCACGAGCGAGCCCACGACGCCGCACGCGATGTTGAAGAAGAACGCGTCGGGCCCGGTGGGAATCGCGTAGCCGAACGCATGGAACAGCAGCATGGCCAGAAACGCCGAGGTTACGGCTCCCACCACGGTGGCCGCGAGACCCAACGGGCTCACGCCGCCCGAAAGCCCGCGCTGCATGGGCTCGCGCGTGAGGATGTTCACCGGCGGCCGGCGGCTATACACGCCCACCTCCGACGCCCACGTGTCGGCCGTGCTGGCCGCCAGAGCGCCGGACGCCAGAAGCAGCAGCCACGGCTCCCCCGTCGCCGTGTACGCCAGCGCGCACGCGAGGAACGGCACGCTGTTCGCCAGCACCTGCCGCAACGTACGCGGGCCGCTGTGCTTACGCGAAGCGGGCGCCCCGCCGTTCCGCTTGACCGCCGAACGCGCCATCAGCTTCGACGCGACGTTCGAGCTGCCGAAGAACCACATGAGCAGCAGCCACAGCGGCCACCCGCCGATAGCGAACGCGAGCGTGCCCACCGCCACGGCGCCGAGGCCGCCGGCCACGGTGAGCAGCCGCAGCCGAAACGACGCGAGCGCCACCGCGCCCGACAGCAGCAATCCCGCGAGCGC
>NZ_GL622585.1:0-2291 GCF_000185625.1 Eggerthella sp. 1_3_56FAA | reverse complement strand
TGCGGGGGACGACTACCCGGCAGAGCTTGTGAAGTCAAAGTTTATGAAACTGGACGGCGAGCATATCCGCTTTGTGCTTGACTGTATGCGGGAGAACACAACGAAAATCCGCAACATCAAGCAATATCTGAAAGCAGCCCTTTTCAACGCCCCGTCCACTATCGGCAATTATTACACTTCCCTTGTCGCCCATGACATGGCAAGCGGCGCACTGTCACCGAAGAAGCCGCAGTACGGCGACCCGGACTATTATTCATGCAAACCGGGCGAAAGCCTGTAAAACAACAAAAGGAGGATTTTATTATGGCACAGAAAATGACAGGAGCATTGGTATTTGACGAGCGCACCGACCGTTACGACATTCGCTTTGACTTAAACAGCTACTATGGCGGGCTGCATTGTGGAGAATGTTTTGACGTATTCGTGCGGGGCAAGTGGAAGCCGACCCGGATTGAGTACGGCGACAACTGGTATCTTGTGGGTATCAGAGCCGAGGACTTGAACGGGCTGCGGGTGCGTATCTGACCGCCGCCCCATAAAGAAACGCGAAAGGAGGACGCGACAAATTGCAGGACGAAGTAAACGAAAAGACCATAGCCCTTTACATCAAGACCGGGAAGCTGACCGCCCAGACGCTCCAAAAGGCAATGAAAGCCATACTGTCAAAGGGAAAAAAGCAGCTTTCCAAACCGCCACAGGGCAAGCAGAGCTTAAAGCAGCTTATGAAGCAGAACGCGGGCGTTTCCAACATTGAGATTACCGAGGGCAATATCAAAGCCTTTGAGAGTACGGCGAAAAAGTACGGTATCGACTTTGCGCTGAAAAAGGACGCGACGGAAAGCCCGCCCCGCTATCTGGTTTTCTTCAAGGGGCGGGACGCGGACGTGCTGACCGCAGCCTTTAAGGAATTTTCCGCAAAAAAGCTGACACAGGAGAAAAAGCCCTCAATCCGAAAGCTGCTCTCTACCCTCAAAGAAGCTGCACAGGGCAGAAACGCGGAACGGGCAAAGGTCAAGAACAAGGACAGGGAGGTATCGCTATGAAGCCGGAAATCAAGAAGCTGCTTATCTTAAATCTCCCGTATCTGCTCTTTGTCTGGCTCTTTGATAAAGCGGGCGCGGCTGTCCGGCTCTCCCCCGGCGCGGACGCAAGCGCAAAGCTGCTACATCTTGGGGACGGTTTTACCGCCGCCTTTTCCAGTATCGCGCCGAGCTTCCACCCGGCAGACTTAGCTTTAGGCATTGCGGGGGCGGTCATTGTTCGGCTGATTATCTACACCAAAGGCAAGAACGCGAAGAAATACCGCCGCGGGACAGAATACGGTTCGGCGCGTTGGGGCGGGGCTGACGATATAAAGCCATACACAGACCCGGTATTTGAGAATAATATCCCCTTAACGCAGACGGAACGGCTCACCATGAACAGCCGCCCGAAGCAGCCGAAATACGCAAGAAACAAAAATATCCTTGTAATCGGCGGTTCCGGCAGCGGCAAGACCCGGTTCTTTGTGAAACCGTCGCTCATGCAATGTACGTCAAAGGATTTTCCAACGTCGTATATCGTCACTGACCCGAAAGGAACACTGATTTTGGAAACCGGAAAAATGTTGCAGCGGTACAAATACCGTATCAAAGTGCTAAATACGATTAACTTCAAAAAATCCATGAAATACAACCCCTTTGCCTATCTGCGGAGCGAAAAGGACATTTTGAAGTTAGTCAATACCATTATCGCCAACACCAAAGGCGACGGGGAAAAATCCGGCGAGGATTTCTGGGTGAAAGCGGAAAAGCTCTACTATACCGCACTAATCGGCTATATCTGGTATGAAGCCCCGGAGGACGAGAAGAACTTCACGACGCTGCTTGAAATGATAAATGCGTCGGAAGCCCGCGAGGACGACGAGGACTTCCAGAACCCGGTTGACCTCATGTTTGAACGTCTGGAAGAAAAAGACCCGGAACATTTTGCAGTCAAGCAGTACAAAAAATACAAACTTGCGGCGGGCAAGACCGCAAAAAGCATACTTATCTCACGTTCTTTTGCGTCCGTTCATGTATTCGCTCCTTTCCTTTCCGTTCCGAGGGTTTGGGACACTTCCCAACAAGCAATTTTCAACCGACGCGCCGCAGCGCGGGAGGGGAAAATACGGAAGTGGGTACCCGCTTCCTATGCTTGCTACGAATGTTTTTATCCTTTAGGCTCTTATCACCTACTACGGAGAAAAAGCGATTTTGCCAAGCTTACGCAAAAGAAAAACGCTGCAACCTCAAAAAAGATTACAACGCTTT
>NZ_GL622584.1:0-3092 GCF_000185625.1 Eggerthella sp. 1_3_56FAA | reverse complement strand
GATACCCACAAGATACCAGTTGTCGCCGTACTCAATCCGGGTCGGCTTCCACTTGCCCCGCACGAATACGTCAAAACATTCTCCACAATGCAGCCCGCCATAGTAGCTGTTTAAGTCAAAGCGAATGTCGTAACGGTCGGTGCGCTCGTCAAATACCAATGCTCCTGTCATTTTCTGTGCCATAATAAAATCCTCCTTTTGTTGTTTTACAGGCTTTCGCCCGGTTTGCATGAATAATAGTCCGGGTCGCCGTACTGCGGCTTCTTCGGTGACAGTGCGCCGCTTGCCATGTCATGGGCGACAAGGGAAGTGTAATAATTGCCGATAGTGGACGGGGCGTTGAAAAGGGCTGCTTTCAGATATTGCTTGATGTTGCGGATTTTCGTTGTGTTCTCCCGCATACAGTCAAGCACAAAGCGGATATGCTCGCCGTCCAGTTTCATAAACTTTGACTTCACAAGCTCTGCCGGGTAGTCGTCCCCCGCAATCCGTACCCGCTTGACTATTGCAGCGCTTTTGCTACACCGTTCCACGCTCCACTGCTACAGCGCTCCATGGCAGACTGCCACACCCTAACAATCTAAATTGCCACGCGCCCCGAAAGGGGCGCTTCCTTTTCCGCCACAATTCCGATGGGCACAAAAGTGCCCATCGGACCATTGCGAGAAAGGAAGAAAAAATGGTCAAGTACAGAGAAATACTTCGGCAAAGGGCGATGGGGGTGAGTGTCAGGAACACAGCGTTCTCGTGCAGGTGCTCCACCGCAACGGTAAGGGCGGTGACCACCCGCGCGAAGGCGCACGGCCTCGAGTGGCCCTTGCCGGAGGAGATGAACGATGCGGCGATTCGAGCCGTCATCTATCCGGCAAAGGAGCGATCCGATATGTCGAAGGCGGAGATCGACCATCCCCGCATCGACAAGGAGATGAACCGTCCCGGCATGACCATGCTGACGCTTTGGAGGGAGTACTGCGAGGACGCCCTGGCATCGGGCATGGAACCCTACCTGTACTCCGCCTTCTGCCAGAAGCACCGCGCCTGGGCGGCCGCCAACAAGGTCTCCATGCGCATCGAGCGCAAACCCGCCCAGGAGATGCAGGTCGACTACGTCGGCGACACCATGGAGGTGCTCGACGCCGACACCGGCGAGGCGCGCAAAGTCTACGTCTTCGTGGCGTGCTTGCCCTATTCGGGCGAGATGTTCGCCGAGGGCGCCTACAACATGAGAGCGGAGTCCTGGGTCGAGGCCCACGTCCACGCCTTCGCCTTCTTCGGCGGCAGCGTGCCGATAGTGGTTCCCGACAACCTCAAGCAGGGCGTCGTCAAGAACACCGTCGAAGAGCTCGTGATCAACGAGCAGTACCGCAGGATGGCCGAGTACTACGGGTGCGCCGTCGTGCCCGCGCGCCCCAGGAGGCCGAGGGACAAGGGGGCGGTGGAGATGAGCGTGAGGGTCATCGAGCAGCGCGCCATCGCGCCCCTTCGCAACCAGCTGTTCACCTCTCTCCGGCAGCTGAACGAGGCTCTTTTGGAGAAGGTGCGCGAGATCAACGCCCGTCCGTTCCAGAAGCGCGAGGGCAGCAGGGATGAGGTCTTCGTCCGCCAAGAGAAGCCGCTGCTCATCCCGCTGCCGGGCAAGCCCTACGAGATGGTTACCCGCAAGGTTGTCACTGTTAATTTTAACTACCACGTCTCGTTTGACGGATGCTGGTACTCGGTTCCGTTCAGCTACGTCAAGCGCGAGGTGGAGCTATGCGCCACCAGATCCGCTGTTTGGGTGGCCTGCGACGGCGAGCGAATCGCCATGCACGAGCGCATCTACGGCCCTAGGGGAAGCTACCGCACCAACCCCGACCACATGCCCGATTCCCATCGCGACTTTGTGGAGTGGGACGCGAAGCGCTTCCGTAAATGGGCGGCCGGGATCGGCCCGTCCTGCGGGGAAGCCGTCGATGCCATCTTGAGGTCGCGCAAGATCGAGCAGCAGTCCTACCGCTCGTGCCGCGCGGTGCTGGCGCTCGCGAAGAAGCACGGAAGGGAGATGCTCGAGCAGGCGTGCGCCAAGGCCTGCTCTCTAACGCCCAGGCCGAGCTACAAGACGATCAAATCGATTATCTCGGAGATGGGGGCCGCAGGGCCCGAGGACCAAAACGCCGGAGCGTATCTGCGCGGAGGCGACTACTACCGGAACTTGAGCGAGGGGGACGATGAATAATGACGGCGAGCCAGACGACGATGGACAAACTCTATGGCATGAGGATGTCGGTGATGGCGCAAGCGTATCGCGACCAGGAGGAATCGCAAGGAGTGGCAGAGATGACCTTCGACGAGAGGTTCGCCATGATAGTCGATGCCGAATGGGACGCGCGCCGCATCAACAGGAGGACGAGGCTGTTGCGCCAGGCCGGCTTCTCCGATCCCGAGGCGAACATTGCCGATGTCCGCTACGACGCGGATCGCAAGCTCGACCGCACGAAACTGATAGAGCTGTCCAACTGCACATGGATAAGAGGCCACCGCAACGTCGTGATCACGGGCGCGTCGGGCGCCGGCAAGAGCTGGATTGCCTGCGCGCTCGGGGTGGCGGCCTGCAACGCCTTCTTCAGCGTAAGGTACGTCCGGTTGCCCGAAATGCTCGACGAGCTGAACGTGAGCAAGAACGAGGATTGGCTCAAGGCGAAGAAGCGCTACACGAAATGCGACTTGCTGATACTGGACGATTGGCTTTTGGAAAAGCTCGAGGGGAAGGCGGCGCGCGAGCTTTTAGAGATAGTCGAGGCGCGCTTGCGCAGCGGGTCCTTATTGATTTGCTCGCAGTTCTCGCCAGCAGGCTGGCATTCAAAGCTCGGGGAAGGAGCAATCGCAGATGCCGTCATCGACCGCATAGTCTATCGGTCGGACGTCATCCATATTGAAGGCGACGAGTCAATGCGCAAGCGCATCGGCTAAGAGCATAACCGGCCGTATTGGCCAAGAGGGGCGCTTGCGCGCCCCTCGCAATCAGAGCAACCCGCATTGCTACGTGGCAGTCTGCCATGGAACGCTGTAGCAGTGGAGCGTGGAACGGTGTAGCAAAAACGGCGCAATAAGCA
>NZ_GL622583.1:21136-48859 GCF_000185625.1 Eggerthella sp. 1_3_56FAA | reverse complement strand
CCGCATCGCTGAACTCGCTCCCGCGGTCGCAGAGGATCAGGCCGAAGGCCTGGGAGAAACGGGGCCCGCAGAGCTCCTGGAGGGTGTCGAGCGCCTCGACCACGCTGGTCGCCGACTTGTCCGGCAGGAGGATGTAGAACTGGAACCCTATGCGCCTGACGAACAGCGTCAAGATGCACTGCGAGTCCCTGCCCTGCCTCCCGACCACCGTGTCCATCTCGACGGCGTTGTCGCGGTCGGCCTGTTCGAGGGCGCAGAAATCCGTCCACCGCCTCCCCTCGAGCACCTCGCGCGGAATGTTGGAGGATTTGGCGGACTTCGACTTCGACCTGGGCTTGTAGCGTACGGCCTTCGGCAGGTCGAGCTTCGACAGATCCCCCGCCTTGGCGCCGCCGAGGTAGTTGTAGAGGCTGCGCACGCCGAACGGTATGGCGCCGGGGTTCGCGGCGAATATGTGCTGCGGGCTCTGGCCCTTGGCGAGGCCGTCCGATATCAGGGTTATCGCGCTCTCGAACGCCTCGGGGTCGCAGTCTATCCCCTGCCTGGACTCGCTGCGCCTGGCGTCGGCTGCGTCTTGGGCCCATTTCGCCTGGTAGTACCTATAGGGATGACGGCACCCGCCGCCGACCCTGCTCGGGCAGGCGTTGCAGCAGAACGGGCTCCTTGCCAGCTTCTCGCACGGCTTCGCCTCGAAATCGGGACAGAGCGAGTTACAGAGGAAGTCCTTGCACCTGCTGCAGCGCGCCCTGCACATGCCCTTGCACAGCCCGCGCACCTCGCAGAGCCCCGCCTTCGAGCAGATGTTGCGGGTTCGGACCACGAGCATTCCCTGGGGGTCGTCGGTCCAGTTGCGCTTTACCTCCTCGGCGACCACCTTGGGCGCGCGGCCAATCGTCCTCGCGATCCACGCTATCCTGTCCCCTCTGTTCAGGCCACGCTCTATCGCGAGCCTGTCGTCGTAGGTGAGTGGGCGCCTACCGCCCTTGGAATCCCCCATGAGGGCCTCCTTCCTGTCGGTCCTTCGCCTACGGGAAGAAGGAAAAGCACAAACGGCCATGGCCACGGTTCGGAATCCGCATTTACATGATTTATGCAAGACTGGAGGTGAAGTTTTTACCTACGAGAATTCAATTTACGCGCAGCGGCCTTCGTCGGCCTTCCCTCCGCGTTAAAGAACGTGAATCCGGCTGAGGTAGTCGGATATCATCTTCCCTTCGCCGCTTCGCTCGCAAGAGAGTATCTCCTGCCCGTCCTCGTAGAGGGCAGAGTAAAGGGTTCCCCCGGCGTTGGCGAACCTGTGGAGTGCGGCGCACTTGCCCTCGGCGGCGCGGGAAGCCGGCATGATCGTTCCGACGAACTCATGGGGGCTGTCGTCGCCGAATCCCGCAGACAGCCAGGTCTGGGTTTTATCGGCGCGCATTTCTCGGACATCTTTGAAGTCGCTGCCTTCTTCTGACGTTTCGTAGCCGGCTTCGCCGATCATGGGCCCTCCTCTTCCTATGTGCTGTCGTGATCGATAATACCAGCAATTCGAAACGAATTAATACCTTGAAGATAGCTAATTTGGTACAATCGTGAAAAGACCGGGCCTGAAATGTTGGAGGATCGATGGCGAAGGCTGTGCCCCTGTCCGAGTTCCGCGTGAATTCGGCAAGGATACTCGAAGGGCTCTCCGAAACGAGGGGGTTCGCGTACCTGACCAAGAACGGCTACTCGGTGGCTGTCGTGGCGGACGTGGAGGAGTTCGAGCGCATGTACGGCTACGCCATCGACCATGGCTACAAGGCAGGTCGGGATGAGCAAAGCGAGTGATTTGGGGTACTGGGTCAAGGATCACGGTGGCGTGGTTTTCGCGGCCATCATGGTCGTCGCCCTCGTGGCGATGTTCGTGGCCGCCATCGTTGTATCCTCGCAACAGCCCGAAGCGGAGCCCGAGGACACGGTGAGCGGAGGGTACGTGGGATCCTGGTACCATGTCGAGTACGACAAGGCGTACGTGCTCACCCTTAACGGCGACGGCACGGCGCGCTACTACGACAAGACCCTGGTGCAGCCTTTGATGTTCGGAAAATGGGAGGTAGGCGAGAACATGAAGGTCTCGTTCTTCGAGCCGGAAGGCGAGCAGCCCAACGCGAGCGCCGGCGAGGAGTTTGCGTTCTACACGACGCCTAACGAGGACGGATCCATCCCGTCCTCGCCCGCTACCCTGTCCTACAAGGGATCCTACTCGTCGTCCCAGATATGGCTGTTCTGGCCCAGCAAGGCGGCTGCGGAGGCGGAATGGGCCGAGCGCAACCCGAACAAGGCGGCGGTATCGTGAACGTCGCGGTGATGACGGGGGCTTTGGGGTACAGGGAGTACAACACCACCCTCATGACCATGGACGGGTGGACGGACTCGAGGGGCACGGACAGGCACCCGACCGTGGTGGACGAGAGGGTCAACGTCGGATCCTTCATGTCCGGCGACGACCATCTGTACGCGGACGTCTACTGCCATGACGACGAGGTCGAGAGGATCGGCACGAACCCCGACCCGAAACCCGAGCGCGAGCCCGAGTTCCTCGTCCGCAAGAAGCTGCTCGACAAGCGGTACCTCGGCGGCCTGCTCTACCTGAAGGTCGGGGAGCTCGTCGTCGTCGACAGGCTGAAGGACGTGCTGCCGATGGAGGCCCCGCAAGGGGGCGGCGAGGTAGAGGACGCCGAGGTCGACCTTTATTGGGACGAGGCCGCCGAGGCCGAGGACGCCGAGGTCTGACGTCCCTACCGCGACGCGCCCCTCCCTTCCTTGGCCGCCACGTTCGCCGCGATGCTCCGGCTCTTCGCGGACTGGTAGGCGGCCTGCTTGGCCCTCGACGCCGCCGCGCTCCTCGAGACGGCCTTCTTGCGCGCCTCTTCGAGGTGCCTTGCGTGGATCTCGGCTGCGAGGCGCGAGCGCTGGCCGCGGGATTCCTGCCCCTGCGGCTTGGGCCTGACCGCCTCGCCGCCCGCCGCCTTGCGGGCCGGCGGCTCCAGGCCCGCGACTGCATATGCCGCGTCCCGCGCACCGGAGACGCGGCTTAGGTTCCTCGCCGCGTCGAAGTAGGCCGCCTCGGCCGCCCCGATGGAGCGCTCCATCCCCTCGGCCTTGGAAAGGACGTCCGCGACGCTCTCGCCCCTGGACTCGGCGATGCCCTCGAGGGCCCTCTCGGCGATCGTTCCGGCCTGGACCGCGCTTGCGTCCTCGTACGTCCAGGCCGCCTCGCTCTTGCCGCCGACGACGCCGCGCATGGCCTCGACCGCTTCCGCGTATCGTGCGACGTCGCGCGCCCACGATCCTTCGACGAGGGCGTCCTGCAGGGCCGTCTCCCTCGACGACATGATCCGCTCGGCGGCGAGCACCGCGGCGCCCCATCCTTCCGTGCGGTCGATGCCGTTGCTGCGCGCTATGGCGGCGATGCTCTCTATGTTGGCCACGCCGAGCTGGCGGCCCTGCCTCAGCAGCGACTCGGAATACGACAGCACCGCTTCGTCGCCTATGCGCTTGCGCGCGGACGCGAGGTCTATAACGGCTTGGGCGTACATGACGCTCTTTATCTCGCACCGGATCCGGGCGGCGGCCGGATCCTGGTTCCTGGCGGCTTCTTCGAGCTGCAGGTTGAGATGCGAGAGGGTGCGGGAGTACGATTCGCCGTCGACTATCCCGTAGATCTCCTTGACCTTGGCCGCGCGCTCGAGCGACTTGATGTTGTCGAGGTGCTGCCAGCGGGATCCCGCCTCCTCGTGCCATACGAGCCTCTCGGTGCCGAGACGGCACTCGACCTTCCCCCGCCTCCTCACGAGGGAGACGTCGTACGTCGCCGGCGCGGCGTCGACGTCGGGGAGGGATACGGACTCGGACGAGTTCCGCTTGATGGCCTCCCCTACCGCGACGATGCCGAAGTTCAGGCCGAGCTTCTGCTCCTTGGCCTTGCGCCCGTTGGAGTCGCAGTACGTCAGCGTCCCTCTCCTGGTTATGGTCACGCTCACGCCCTTGTCGGCGAGGGCCGCCTTGAACTGGTCCCAGCTGCTGGCCGTCCTGCACGCCTTGGCGACGGCCTTCCTGATGGACTCCTTGTAAGGCACGAACCCCTTGGCGAGCATCGCGCACTCCTCCTTCGTCCTGCAGATGCGCATCGTCTTCAAGGGATCTTCCTTGGCGTCGGACGTCCTCATTTTCGGCAACGGCGCCAGGCTGTACTTCTCGGCGAGCTCCTGCGCGACGTTCGCCTGGCGGGCGAGGTCGTCTTTCGCGAAATGCCATTTCCTGCCCGTCTGCGTGTTGAGCGCGTTGATGCAGATGTGCGCGTGGGGTATTCCCTGCAGGCCCTTCTTCAGGCGCTCGTGGTTGTCGTCGTGGTAGACGATGGCGGCCGTCGCTCCGGGGCCGAACGCCTTCACCACCCACTCCTTCGCGTACGCCCTGAGAGTGTCCAGATCGATGCCGTCCTCGGGGTCTGGCGCGAGCACGTAGTGGCGGTAGGTGACGGCCCTCCCCTCCCTTCCGCCCGTCCTCCTGTCGCATCCGGCGGCCCGCCTGAGGTCGTCCATGTACCGAGCCCAGTCGCCCTGCGCGCTCGGAGGGATCCCGACGAAGTCCTCGGCGAGGGCCCGGTCGAACTCCGCGCCGTGCCCGTCGTGGAGGTAGCCGGCTATGCCCTTCGCCGCCACGCGGAGCGTGTCGGCCTCGCTTATCTCGCCCATGCGGCGCTTGCGCCTGTCGTCCTTCGACCCCTTGCGCAGGTAGTCCATGACGCCGGCGCAGCCCGTGTGACCGGTTATGGTTTTGAGCATCGGCATCGCTAGCGCTCCCCCGCTGCCCGGTCGAGCATCAAGGAGGCCTCCATCAGCCGGTCGCTCCATCCCTGCAGGGCCTCGGCCGTGGGCGCCGGCGAGGCTCCGATAGACGCCGCCTCGAGCTCCCACGCCACCGATTTCATCGCCCTCGAGGCTGATTCCAGATCGGCGTCGGCGGCACCTTGGAGGCCGGCGGAGATGAGCTCCCGGACGTAGGAGCCCCGCACCCTTGAGGCGTCGGGCTTCCCCGCCCTGCGCGCGTAGTCGGCGCAGTCGCGGTCGAGCTTCGCGCTCAGGTCGGCCGAGAGCCTGACGTTGAGGTAGCCGCCGTCGAGCGCTTCCTGCTTCTTGTAGCCTTTGGATCGCGGCAACCGGCTTCCTTCCTTCAATGCGTTTCGAGCGCAGCGAGCGAGCGTTAGCGAGGGGCGGCCCGGCCGCCCGTCGGCGCAGCCGGCCCGTGCCTGCACGGCCCGGAGGCTTGCCTCCGGCTTACGCGCCGCGTGCGGCGCGTTCCAGGGTTCGGGGCGGAAGCCCCGTGCACGTTGTAACGCAAAATTTATTTTGTGTTACAACGTGCGTCTCTTGCTAACCTCCCTACGGAGTTTAACGTGCTGCGCGGCCTAGCGCAAGCGCGGGTTCGGGCCGATGGGTGCGGGTGGCTTTGCACAGGCTTTCCCATGAAGGGACCCTACGCGGATCCCGTAATGGAGGAAGGGTGTGTGAAGCCACCCGATGGATGCTCGGGGCGAGCATCCATCGGGCCGAGCGGAGCGCCTTCTGGCGCGACGCGAGGCCGACGTCGCGATTTTCGGGAGCCGGCCTCTTGGCGGCGAAGCGGCGGCGCGGTCGTTGCCGCGCCGAGTGTGGGCAGGCGCTCGCGGCTGTCCACACTCCCGGCGGAGCCGGGGTCGGCAGGTTGCGTTTCCCTCCACCTGGTTCGGGGGTTGATCAACTTCGCCAAGGCTTTCCACGATCGGGCGCGGGCTGTTCCGGCACCTGTGCGCAGCGCCCGATTGTGGAAAGGCGCGCTCCCATGTTCGATCCGAAGGTTGCGGGTTCCCTTCGGGCTGCGCGGAGGTCGGCCGTCCCTTGCGGTTCCGCTGCTGCGGCCCTTCCGCCCGGCTCTCAGAGAGCCGGGCGGAAGGGCTTCGGGCCCTGGCGACGCCGGCTGCGCCGCCCGCTTAGAGCGGTCGGCGCGGATGACGTCCTCCCCTGCTTTCGATCTTCCGTGTCTTTGGTTTGATGCACATGCGGGCGCGCCTTCCCACAATCGGGTGCTGCGCGCCGCTTCGCGGCGCTCCGCATTCCGGCGGGCGCCGCCGACCCGTGGGCTACGGGATCCGTGCAAGGTCCCTTCGCCCTCGGCGGCACCCGCCGGAACCCCTAGCCCGATTGTGGAAAGCCTTGGCGAAGTTGATCAACCCCCGAACCAGGTGGAGAGAAACCCCGCAATGAAGGAGAGGACAGCCGCCCCGAAAAAGGCAATCGAAGCGACGGAGGGCCGTCGCAGGCCCTCCGATTCCACCTCTGCCGAACAAGGGAGCTTGCGAGGGCGAAAGCGCCCCTTCGAGGGATCTCGCGGCCCCCGACGGGACATTGAGAACTAACAAGAAGGGATCTTGTCCAGACGTCGACCAAGCGGCAAGCTTGGGCGCTGGGTTGAAACAGTGACGTTATTTGAGGCGATAGAAGAGAGCGGCCCCCCGCGAAGGGCCGCTCTTCATCGATGGAAAGGACGACGTGGTATAAGAAGGGTGTTTGTTGCAGCCAGGAGAAGGAACAACGTGAAGGCAACGCTGCTGGCGAGGACTGCGCCGTCGAGTGTCAGGTGCAAGGACAGGCGCATCAGCGAGGCTGCAACGACGAGGCATCCTGTCTGCGCCAGCAGACGCTTATCCGAAGGTGCGAAGCCGTTGTTCCTTGCACGCATTAGGGCCAGCGAGAAAAGAAGGCATGCGAGGAACAGCGTGAGGCTTGCTATGATTCGAGCGGCAAATTCCACGTCAACTTACGCTTCCCGCCCTTGCGAGATGCCCTCATCGTCGATGATGCCCAGCAGCTCGCCAATTATCAGCCGTTTGTCGACATGGAATTTTGGATTGGGTGCCCACCGGCACCAAGTCGGACGATCATCCCTGTCGTCGCTCGGTGAGCCCTCGCTGCCGACAACCCATCCGCTCGGGTGCTTTCTATGCAATTCCACATCGATGAGAATCGGATCCCTCTCGGGTAAGTAGTCGCGACTCGTGGTTTTCATTCCCTCCATCGGTTAAAACGGGATATCCTCATCGTAAACCGCCGTATCCACTAAAGCCAGAGCTTTGTCCCCGCGCCGTAAGCGGCATCACCCGCTCGCGCCGCCTTGATATCTCTTGGACACAACGCCGTTTCATAACCCCGCGCCGCTAAGTATTTGCGGTAGTCCTCGGCATCAGCGCGTGACCGGAACCACGCGATGGTCTCCCCTAAGCTGTTCGCCACCGCCCACCAACCCTCCATGCCCATGATAGGCCTCCTTTCTTTTACGTGCGATAGTCTTTTATCTATATTGCTGAATACGACAGGTCAATACTGTCCGGAGGGATGTATAGATCTACTGACACGACGTCCACCTCTCTCCCGCCCAGCTTCGCCACCTCTTTGACGACCTCTTCTGTCTCCAGGCAGCGGCACACATTAGCGACGGTTAGAGAAACTATCAAAAAGACAAATGATAGGAACCCAAGATATACAAGAGTCAAAGAAACGACTAAGAGAGGACGTGTTATCCATTGCTAGCAGCTCCTATCGTTTAAAACGGGATGTCCTCGTCGTAAACCGACGCGACGGCGTCGGGGTCGATAGCCGAAGGTATCGCGCTGAACCGTGCGTCGACATCGGATCCCCCGCGCGACGAATCGCTGTTGTGGCTCGACATGAACTCGAGCTCGTCGATGATCACCTCGATCTTGCTGCGCTTCTGGCCTTCGCGCTCCCACTGGCTCCAGCGGAGCTTGCCCTCGATGGACACCTTGACGCCCTTCTTAAGGTACCTGGAAAGCGCCTCGGCGCGCGCGCCGAACATCGTGCAATCGATGAAGTTCGGATAATCCTCCCATTCGCCCGTCTGCTGGTTCTTGCGACGGTCGTTTACCGCCACTCCGAAGCCCAGCACCGGCAGCCCGCTCGCAGTGGAGCGAAGCTCGGGATCGCGGGTAAGGTTTCCGCTGATGATAACTCGGTTGATGCTCATGGTGTTCTTCTTTCAGTTGGCTGTCCTATGAGTGCCCGGTCTGTTCTCATAGATGCCGAAGTTCCCTCCTTCCTATCGTCTGAACAGGTCGTCGTGCGTGCCCGTACGGGCGAACTCCACTACGTCGCCGTCGATGGAGTACAGGATGAGCCAGTCGCTGCTGCGCCCTCCGACGTGCAGTTCCCTCATCCCCTGCAGATCGCCGCTCAGGGCATGGTCTTTGTACTTCAGGGGGATGCTCGCCTCGTCGCTCATGGCGACAGCGGTCATGGCGTCCTTCAGGGCCCGCATGTCCCAATGCTTCTTCGTGCAGCGTTTGACGTCTCGCTCGAAGGCCGAGGTCTTGAATACGCCGTACATCTAGATACCAAGATCCGCGAAGAGATCGTTGATGTCGTGGTAGATCGGCGCGTCGGGGTCTTTCCTCCGCGCCTCAATCTCCTGGAGCGCCTGTAGAGTCTCCTCCGTCGGGACTTTGGCGCGGGAGATCGGGTTTATCTCGAACCAGGGCCGCGAGTTCTTGATGACGACGATGGAGGCCCCGGTTTCTTCGGCCTTGCCGACGATGCTCGGCATGTTGCGACGGAACTCGGACGATGATACGGTTAAGGTGGTCATGTCATGCTCCTTAGACGGGTTGCTTCGTTAAGGTCATTGTAGCATTGTTGAGAAATTTTGTACAAAGAAACGTACAATATATATCAATCAAACACGCAGCAACGAGAACCGGCGGTTGGTGATTTTCCAACCGCCGGTTCTCGTTGCTGGAACAGGGGCGCAGGGGGCGTAGCCCCCGCTGTACCGCCGTGGCGGCTAGGGGATGGCGTCGATCACTGTGCCGAGCACCGTTCGTAGTCCCTCTCCGAAGGAGGCTCCGTTCGCCCCTGCGGTGAGGATCGCGCTGGCCAGCAAGCTGAGGACGGCCACGACGACCAACGCTGCGGCACCCCGCCCTACCGTGTACGCTACGGATTGGGCCCTGGCTGCCATCGTCGGCTTGGGCGCGTCAGGATAGACGTGTCGGACGACCACTTCTCCGGATCCCGTCTGCACGACGTTCCCCCGCGACGCCTTCAGCTGCGCGTCGATGCGCTGCAGGTCCGCCTGCCACGCGGCGGCGTCCTCGAGCCTCTTCGCCTTGACGTCGGCGAGTTCCGCCAAAGCCGCGCGGAGCCTTTCTTCCGCGTCCTCGGCCGAACCGGCCTTCGCCTTCGCGGCAGCGAGCGCTGTCTCGAGCTCGCTCGAACGCGCCCGGGCATGCTCAAGATCCTTCGCCAGGGACTCCGAGTCGAGGGCGGCCTCCTTGGCGGCGTTCTCCGCTTGCGCCGCGCGCTTTTCGGCGGCTTGCAGCTCCTCCGACAGCCTGTCCGCGAGCGAAGAGCGGCGCGAGAGCTCCGATTCCGCCTCGTCCAGGAGGCTGGCGAGCCGTTCCCGTTCCTTCAGGACGTTGGCGTACAGATCCCGCTCGTCGGAGATGTTGGAGATCAGCTCGGACATCCCGTCGTCGAGTTGCCGTATCCTCCTCTCCGCTGCCTCCGTCTTGCTGCGCGCTGTGGCGAGCTCGTCGGTAAGCGCAGACACCTTGTCCTGGAGCATGCCGAGAGCCCGGGCTGCTTGCTCGCTTTCGGAGCTTGCCGACACGAGGTCTTGCTCCGCCTTTGCGCGTCTCGCCTCGCTCCGCTCGAGGGCGGCCCTAGCCTCCTTCGCCTCCGTCTCGGCGGCTCCCTTGGCGACGGCGAAGGCGGCGGCATCCTGCTCGAGCGAGCCCAGCCGGGCGAGCGCCTCGTCTCGCGCCGACGCCGTCTTCTCAAGCTGCGCCTCCGCCTCGGCCCTGGACGCGGTTTCCAATGCCACGATGCCTTCGAGGCGGGCGCGATCCTCCTCCGCCCGCTCCAGCGCCTCCGTAGCGGCTCTGAGGGCGGCCTCGGATTCTGCGGCTCGCTTCTGTGCCTGCTCGATCTGCCGGTCCGCCTCCCGCCGGCCGGCTTCCGCCTCGTCCCTCGCGGCGGCCGCCGCGGCGAGCTCCGCCTCAAGGGCGTCGGTATGCCGTCTTTGCGCCGCAGCGTCCCTCTCGAGCGCCTCTGCAGCCATCCTCGCCTCGGCGACGATAGCCTCCAGGCGGCTGTCGGAGGGCGCTTGCGCCGCAGGTGCCGGATCCTCCTGCAGCCGAGCGGGTTCCGGTATCGCGGCGGGGGATCCCCCGCCGTCGAGGTACTCCGTGGCGGCGGCCATGTTGTCGGCGCATGCCATCTCGCTGCCCGGTTTCGGCTTGGTGCCGGCGGCGAATATGAGCACCTGGCCTACCTGGTAGCTCTCGCCGATACCTCCGTAGTAGAGGTCGCGGTCGGTGATCGTGGCGAGCACGTGGCCGCGGTATCTGGATGTCTTCACGACGACGTCACTTCCCGTACTGGCCGAGGGACTCGGGGTACTCGTCCTTATGTGCGGCTATCCACGCATCGAGCGCCTCGCGTATGACCAGCGAGCGGTTGAGCCCGTCTATGCCCTTGAGCCGGTTGAGGGCCTTGTTCTGATCCTCGGTGATCATGAAGCCGTACGTCGTATACGATTGCTCGCCGCTCGCCCCCGGGGAGGCTTGGCTTACCTCGCCGGCGTCGGCCTTCTTCGGCGTTGCGCGCGCGGCCGGTGCCCGGCGCTTGCCCGTTGACGGCTTCTTCCCCTCTTCCCCACCCTTGCGCGGCTTCGAGGGAGAGGGGGCTTCCGCCCGGCTCGGCGTGACGACCTCGGGTTCTGGCGGTGCCGGCTGGGATGCCTCCTTCGCAGCGGCTTCCCTTGCTGCGGCGAATCGGTTCGAGGTTGCCATCAGATGGCTCCTTTCTTTCTAAGATCCTTCACGACCGCTTCCAGTATCGTATGTTCGTTGGATTTGGGATGTTCCAGGTTGATTGGCTTCGACTCGACTTCGGTGTCCTTGTAGGCTACGCGGTACGGGATGACGGTATCAACGAGCAGACCGCCCATGTCTTCGCGCGAGCGGATGTAGTCGAGCATCTCGGGTGCCAGCTTGATGCGCTTGTCGTAGTTGCAAACCACAAGTCCTTTGGTGACGTCGGGGATGCGGAGCTCGGTGCACAATTCCTCGCCCCACAAGTATTGAAACATCTCGACGCCGGTGAGCCCGTTGTCCGACACGTCGGTCACGAGCACTATCGAGTCTGCGGCGAAGAAGGCGTTTTGGTTAACGAGGCCGAGCCCAGGGTTGGTGTCGATGATGATGTAGTCGTACTGGCCGAAGAACTCGCTGTTGTCCTGCAGGTAGTAGCTGAGAAGTCTGATCCGCTCGCCTTTTGCCGCGAGTTCGAATTCCGTTTTGAACAGCAGGATCGAGGACGGCATCACGTCCAGGTTCGGCAGATCGCGCAAAGGGGCGCGGATCACCGCGTCCTCCGGCGGCGTGCCCTGGTTCGTGAGGACGTCGGCAAGGGTGGTCATGTCCGGGTCGGCAATGTCGATCCCCAACCCCTTGGAGGCGTTAGCCTGGGGGTCGGCGTCCACGACAAGCACTTTATAGCGCTCTGCGAGGCAGCCGGCGATGTTGTCGACGACCATGGTCTTTCCAGCTCCGCCCTTCATGGCTCCCACCGTGACGACCCATGCGGGGTTCTTCTGGGACGTCGGCGCCTTGGCCTTTGCCATTCCCTGCCTCCTTGATTGATAGAGAACTCAAAAACTTGAATACTAGAGAACACGAGTAAAGTATACATCAAGAAAAAGAGTAGTCAAGAACACTAGAATATGAAAACTTGAAAACACAAGAACAAAAAAACAATAAAACATGAAATTATAAAAACTAGAAAATTTAAGTAATAGAAAATTTAATAAATCGAGTTATAGAGTACTTGAAAACTCGTGTAATTGAGAAAACATCCCACTGGCAACGTTAGTGAAGATCACGAATACTTGAATACTGTAGATCACGAGTATTTAAGAAATGGAATATGAAAGAATACGAATACTTGAATACTAGAATACACGAATACTTAAATCTCATAATTAAATATGAGACTTGACTACCAAAATGCTAAACATGTAAATGATGCTGCAAATAATATTTCGCAGGTTAGGCCTTGAAAAACAGCCCTGGGGGGGGGGGTATCATGGATTAGTGAAAAGCGCATAGAAAGGGTGAACGATGGCGACCCAAGAAAAACCCGTCTCCAACCAACTGCTGAAAACGGCTGCCGCGCTGGCCTCGATCCTGCTCGCGGCATCGCTGGCGTCGCCGCCGGCCGCGGCCCTTGCCGCGGGCGACGGGGACAGGATCGTCAAAACGTTCACTTACATGGAAGCGTCCGGCATGCCGGAAGGGCTCGTGCCATCGTCTATAGAGTTCGGCGGCAATGCCTACAAACTCGAAAAGGAAGGCGAACCCTACGTAGACGAATCGTACGAGCGGCAAACCGCCGAACTCGAGCATGACACGACCGTGGAAGCGGGCGTGCTCGATGTTGGCTACGCCATCGCCAGCATGCCGGCCACGATGGACGCGTCGACGATCGATCCACTCTACGAAGGGGATCTGCCGCTTGACAGCGTCGAGCAGATCCCCGTCTACCAGCTCCGCACCCGTCAGGTTGACCGGCCGGTGGACTATCCCGGGCTGCCCACCAACGACGTCGATGCGACGATACCCGCGTACGCGGACTTCACCGTGACAAGCGGCGATGGCCCCGATACGACGACGACCAAGACGCTGGCCCTCTCTGACGTCGAGTTCGAGGTCACGGCCACCGACGACCTAGGGCTCCCCGTATCGTACACGGCCCATGCCAACTACCGCGGCACCGAGGACTACCTCGAGACGATCGCCTACACCGTCACAGGCCATTACAAGGGGATCGCGACGGAGAAGGACAGGCGCATGGCGCTGGACGTTACCTACTACCACGAGGTTCCCGAGCCTGCACCCGTACCTGAGCCGGAGCCGGAGCAGCCGTTCGATGTGATCCCCTACGTCGTCGGAGCGGGGGCGACAGGTGCCGTGCTCATCGCCGTGGCGGTGGTCTGGAGGCGGCGCGCCCGCATCACCAAGACGTTCGACGACGGCAGCGTGGTGGTGCTCGCGCGGGTCAAGGCTGTGAAAACAGGCGACGGCGCGTGGAGCGTCCGCGTGCCCGACAGGCTGGAACGCGGGCCGAAGGAGCTGCGCCCGACGCAGCGGATGATGAGGTTCCCCTCCATCGCGATAACCCGCGACGGGATGGTTCTGCGGGAGTCGGCTCCCGTGAAGGTCATGCAGTTCGACGACGGGGATGGGGAGGCGAAGCTGCAAGAAGAATGACGAACTAGGCCCCGATGCCGGGGTGCGCATGGCTCTCCGCCCGGTCTGTCCATGCGCCCCCCGGCATCGGGGCCGCCGATCGGAGGGATACGAACCCTGCGCTAGGCAAACAGACTGGGCATAAGACCGGGCGAAAGGATGTTGGGACATGAGCGAAAACGAAAAGACCGAGAAGCTGGAATATCAAACGGAAGAGAAGATCGAAGGGCTGACCGAGCCGCTTGAGGGCGAGAAGGATATCGAGTCCGAGCCTGCGCAAGGGGAAACGGTGGACGGCGGGGGTTCGCCTAAGCGCAAGCGTCGCATCTTCGCAGCGGCCGTCCTCGGCGTTGCCGTGATCGCGCTGTGCATTGCGGGCATCGTGGGCGCTGCAACGCCCTCGGAGGCACCCCAGCCCGAAAAATCCCAGCCGGAGCAAGAGGCGGTTGCGCCTAAGAATGATCAGAAGTATTCCCTCGCGGTCAAAATCGAAGCCGAAGGGTGGACTGATACCGCGACTAAGGCGACAGTGCGCGTCGAAGCTGCGGCTCCGCACGGAGAGATGGAACCCATCGAGCGCGAGGTCGAGTGCGGCGAGAATATCGTCCTTGTAGAGGCCGATGAGTTCGTGAAGGACGCCACTTACAAGGTGTCCGTGTCCAAAACCCCCGTGCTTGAAGACGGATCAACCTACACCGCAGGGGAGCCTTTCGAGCTTAAAGCCCCCTCTGATGCTGCTGCGAGCGCGAGCAACACCGTAAGGTCGCTTGGCCTTGAGTGGGATAACGAGCGCGAAGACGCTATGGTCATGTTCGAGACGGTTTCAGCCGATGAAAAGAAGATAATCGTCAACATCACTCTCGCGCCGAAAGCGCTGGCCGACATGAGTGCCGAAGAGGTCGAGGCGTCGGCAACAGCCCTCGAAGCGGCAGGCAAGTCAGACGCCGCCCAGGCGGCCGTGCAGAGCGCCCCTGCCACATCGGGTAATGCTGTGCAAAGCGGGGGGACCGGAGGTGGATCGACGTCCGGGGGAGGTTCCTCGGAACCTGCGCCGGCTCCTGATCCCGCCCCTGGGCCCGACCCTGTGCCGGCTCCTGCTCCCGAGCCGGATCCTCCGGCGCATGTCCATAACTGGATTCCCGAAACGACAGAGAAGACTATTTACCACAATTTCTGTGGGATTTGCGGCGCTGATATTCAGGGAAACGAAGCGGGTCATCTGAAAAACCATGCCCTAGCAGGGGAAGGCGTTGGCAACGCCTATCCGTCTCCTGTAGGGACGGAGACTGTGAACACTGGCCGCTACTACTGCTCCTGTGGGGAGTGGAAATAGAAGAATCGAAGGCGAACGAGATGGGAGAGGGCAATGATAGACAACTTGCTGAAAGAAGGAGGAGGCATACTGCGTCGCCTGCCGTCCGCAGCGATGGCTATCATGCTAGCGGTGACGCTGGCGATACCACAGGGATTGGCCTTAGCCGATCCTGCTCCCGTCTCTGAAGATGTTGAAGCCTTCGGGCATGCAAATAGCGAGGCACAGCCGGTAATCTCGGAATCTAACACAAGTACGGAGATGGCAGATAAGGGGGATGGGCTAGAGCAGGAAGTTACCCCTGATCAGGAAACGCAGCCTGATAACCCAAAGGAAGAAAACCCCGTGTCGAAAGAGCCGGATGAAGATTCGGAATCTATAAAAAATGAGGCCTCTGACGTTGAAGAGGAAGCCGAGCAGCCTGTAGATCCGCTTTTGTTGGCCAGTCAGGCTCCACCGGTCATGGGGTCGATCGCGCGTGACCTATCGACCATAAGTGGCACCGCAAGCATGGTGTGTCTCAACCCTGGGCCGACGAACGACCATTACAACCGGTTCGGTATAACCATGCCCGACGGCCAGTATTTGATTGGCCACTGCATGGACTATGGACAAGCGGCGCCAGCCGATGGCACTTATAATTTCACAGGGGTTTGGGATTCTGGAGCTCGTGCTTACAATGTGACGCTTGACACAGCCGGGGCAAATAAGAATCCAGGATCTTTAGCGCCTTATCCGTGCCAGCGGGTAGGGAACTTCTACTGGACGCCGAAAGGATCTGTTGAGCTCTACAAGAGCTCAACTAAACCTGATATGACGAACGGCAACCCGGTTTACAGTCTCTCTGGTGCAAAATACGATGTTTACCGCTCAAACGATGACGGTTATGTACTGACATTGACGACTAATGCATCTGGTTACGCATCGGCCTCCGGCCTGCCTTATGGCAGCTACTATTGCGTTGAGTCGCAACCACCAACGGGTTTCTTTAAAGATACTAGCCGACATTACTTCGATGTGTCAGGCAATGCTGTTATTAGAGTGTCTGATGTGCCGTACGACGATCCGGTAGGTGCGTTGCTTCATAAGGCAGACCCGTTGACCGGAGGCACCGCTCAAGGAGGTGGAACGCTCGGAGGAGCGGAATTCACCGTAAAATACTATGCGGGTTACTACTCTTCCGATCCTGCTGCACAAGGGATAAGCCCTATGCGCACGTGGGTTATGCGTACGGATTCTGACGGTTTCTGCTATTTTGACTCATCGTATGTGGTATCCGGCGACCCGTTTTATATTGGCGCTGCTGGCACACCGACGTTTCCTTTAGGCACCGTGACCGTCCAAGAAACTAAAGCGCCGGAGGGATACGTGCTGTCCTCTGCGGCGCGTCCGAACGACGTATTCGTGCAGCGCATTACAATGTCGGGTATTGAGGGGAATCCGGCTGAGGTCTGGAATGAGCATCAATTCCTGGACGATTCTATCCGCGGCGGCGTAAAGACGACGAAGCTCGATGGCTACTACCAAAGCGCGACCGCGCAGGGCGATGGAACAATGCAAGGCGCGACCTTCGCCATCAAAAATGCGTCAGGGAACCCCGTCGTGGTCGGAGGCGTCACATACGAGCCGGGCAAGGACGTGGCCACCATCACCTCCGGCGCCGACGGCGTGGCGCAGACCGCGAGCGACCTTCTGCCCTACGGCACCTACGAGCTGCGCGAAACCGTTCCGCCGGAGGGCTACCTGCTCTCCGACGAAGTGTGGCGCTTCGAGATCCGCGAGGACGGCGTGGTCGTCGAGGCTACCACCGATCAGTCGATAGACAACCAGGTGATCCGCGGCGGCGTCAAGACGGCGAAGCTCGACCATCAGAGCCAAACGTCCGTACCGCAGGGATCCGCCAGCGTCGAAGGGGCCGTTTTCGCCATCAAGAGCGTTTCCGCCAATCCTGTGCTGGTGGACGGGATCGTATACGAGCCAGGCAAGGACGTGGCCACCATCACCTCCGGCGCCGACGGCGTGGCGCAGACCGCGAGCGACCTTCTGCCCTACGGCACCTACGAGCTGCGCGAAACCGTTCCGCCGGAGGGCTACCTGCTCTCCGACGAAGTGTGGCGCTTCGAGATCCGCGAGGACGGCAAGGTTGTGGAGGCGACCACCGAGCAGGCCATCGACGACCAGGTGAAGGCCGCGGAGTGCTTCATCATCAAGGTGGGCACGAAGATAGGCGATGACGTCACCGAGGGCGACAAGGCCGACGCGATACCCTTGCCGGGGGTCGAGTTCAGCATCTACGCCTCCAAGGACTTCGTGGATAACGGCGACGGAACCTACACGGTGCGCGACGGAGCCGCGCCCTATGCCACTATCGTAACCGATGAGAACGGCATAGCGGACACGTCCTACAACCCGCGACCGGACGATCAGCACGGCGCGTTGCCCTACGATGACTACCTGGTGATCGAGACGGGGCCGAAGCCGAATTACGATCCCATAGAGCCGTTCACGTTCTCTGCCCGCGAGGACAAGAAGGTGTACCACTTCTTCGCCAACAACACGTACGTCACTGCGGGCGTCGAGCTCGTCAAGGTGGACGCCGAGTCGGGCTTGCCCGTGCTGGTTGCGGGAACGCAGCTGCAGGTGCTCGATGCGTCTAAGACCCCCATTGTGTGGCACGAGACGTATCCCGAGGCGATCAGCTACGACACTCTCACAGTCGGCGATACGGGCCGCGTGTACCTGCCCCAGAAGCTCAACGCCGGATCCTACTACCTTCGCGAGGTGTCCGCTCCCGAGGGCTACCTGCTCGGACATGCCGACGTGCCCTTCACGGTGTCAACCACGACGGACTGGGATGATCCGCTTGTGGTCGAGTACTCCAACATGCCCCAGAAGGGCTCTGTAAAGGCGATGAAGGTGGACGCCGAGACGGGCGAGCCCGTACCCGCTGCCGGCATCGAGTTCGACCTCGTCGCCGCGTCTGACATCAAGACCGGCGACGGCGTGGTGCACGTGCCCGCCGGCGAGATCGCCGCGCACATTGTCACGGCCGCCGACGGCACCGCAACGGCGGAAGACCTGTACTTGGGCAGCTACCGCATCGTCGAGACGCTCGCGCCGGAAGGCTATGTGCTCAACGGCGAGCCCGTCGATGTTACGCTCTCCTATGCGGGCCAGGAGGTCGAAGCCGCCTACGCCGAGTCCGAGTTCGGCGACGTGCCCCAGAAGGGCGTGATCGACGTCACCAAGGTCGACGCCGAGTCGGGGCTGCCCGTCGCGGTGCCCGGCATCGAATTCCGCGTGACCGCCGCCGACGACGTGGTGACGCCCGACGGCACCGTGCGCGCCCATGAGGGCGACGTGGTGGCCGAGGTCGTGACCGGGGATGACGGCAAGGCCGAGACGCCGGAGCTGTACCTGGGCCGCTACGAGGTCGAAGAAACGCTCGCGCCCGACGGGTACGTCCTCAACACCGAGCCCGTCGAGGTCGAGCTCTCATATGCCGGCCAGGAGGTCGCGGTGACGCGGGCCGGGGCCGTCGTGGAGGACGCGCCCCAGAAGGGCGTCATCGAAATAGTCAAAACCGACGAGGCCGACGGGCGCGCCGTGCCAGGCGCGGTCTACGAGGTGACGGCAGCCGCGGACATCGTGACCCCCGACGGCACGGTGCATGCGAGCTCCGGCGACGTGGTGGCCACCGTCACCACGGGCGATGACGGCAGGGCCGAGACGGACGAGCTGTACCTGGGCGATTACAACGTGCGCGAGACGGCCACGCCCGACGGCTGGGCCATCGACCACGAGACGCACATGGTCGAGCTCTCATATGCCGGCCAAGAGGTAAAGGTGACGCGTACCGTGCTCGAGACGGCCGACGCGCCCACCACGTTCATATTGCTCAAGAAGGCCGAGCTGATCGACGGCGAGCTTGTCGACTATGCAGGCTCGGAGTGGCACGTGTGGGCCGAGGACGCGACGGGCGAGATAGCGTACGATGCCACGGCCACGACCGGCGAGGACGGCAGCTTCGTCCTCGAGCGCATCCCCCACGGCGACGGGCTCGCCTACTACTGCCAGGAAACCAAGACCGGCGATGACTACATCCTCGACCCGGAGGTTTACGAATTCTCCGTCGACGAGGAGGGCCTGATCGCAGGCGAGCCGGCCTACGTGCTTTTGAACACGAACTACCACAAGCGCATCATCGAGGCCCACAAAGTCGACCAGGACACCGGCGCGCCGGTAGGCAAGACCGGATTCGGGCTGTACCGCTGGATCGGGGAGGGGGAGCCCGACCCGACGTTCGGCGGCCGCCAGGGCTTCCATGGCGTGTTCGCGGAGGATCCCGACGGCGAGGTGGACGGGAGCCTGTGGGAGATGGTCGCCGAGGGGACGACCGACGACATGGGCGCCGTCATCTTCGAGGGCCTGGAGTTCGGCTGGTACATGATGGTCGAGGTGGTGCCGAACCCCGATTACGCCGAGTGGTGGGAGTCGGCGGGATCCACCTGGGGACGCTACCTTTTCAAGGCCGACAAGGACAGCGACGTCCGGCAGACGCAGACGTACGGCAACATGGCCATATCGCTCGAATGCAACGTGAGCAAGGCGACCATCGACCGCACGAGCGCGGCGTTCCAGTCGGATGAGCGCGCACCCGTTCGCGTCGACAACGTGGGCAAGGAGCGCTACCGCTACGACGTCGCATTCGACTCGGGTTCCACCAACGTGAGGGCAGACCAGTACGCGGTCGTCGATCCTTGCGAGTTCGTCAACCTGGGAATCAGGCTCGACACGCTGGTGACGCCTGCAGCCTACGGCGACACCGACGGGTTGGTCAACGTATGGTACCGGACGAACATGACCGATACGTCGGCCGTGTACTCGACCGCCAGCGCGACCGCCGGCAACCCCCCGAACCAGATGGCCGACGGAACCGACCGCATCGGCACGGTCGGGTGGCGCCTTTGGAGGGAGGGCGTCGCCGCCGGCGCCCGCACGCGCCTCGACGTCGACGGGCTCGGCCTCGCCGCCGGCGAATACGTCACGGGAATCATGCTCGAATACGGGTCGGTCGAGGTAGGGTTCCGCACGCTGCAGGACATGAGCTACCTGGTGTACGCAACGGAGCCCCTGGACAACAGCAACGGCGAGGTGGTCATCCCCAACAGCGTGACGAGCCATATCACCCGCAACTGGAGAGACGGGCAGGGGCTGTACGACGACGCGCATGACAACGTGATCACGCGGGTCATCGACACCTTCGGCTTCGCATCCTCCTATCACGGGATCTCGACGGGCACGGCCGGCAACGGTGGAGCGCTCACCGCGACGGGCGACCGCGTCCCGGCCCTGGAGGGCGTGGCCATGCTCCTCGCCGCGGTGGCCGCCGTCCTGCTGGGCATCTGGGCCACGAGGCGCGAAGAAGGGGAGGGGGCATGAGGAGGGCCCTGGCCGAGCATGCAGAGGACATGCTCCGCTACATGCTGGACAACTCCGACGACGTGCGGAGGATCGTCGTCGGCCGGAAGAAGCTCGTGAGGGACCTGCAGATGAACCCGACAACGGTGTCCGTCGTCCTCGGCTACCTCAAAGAGCTCGGCCTGGTCGAGGTGAACGGCCGCTATGCGGAGAACGGCGCGCAGTTGGAGAACGGGTACACGGTGACCGAGGCAGGATGCGAGTTCGTCGCCGAATCCCCCAAGGCTAGGAGGTAGCGAATGGCATCGGAGGAAGAGGTCGTACGGTTCATCTTCAACGGCGCGAACGAGATGGCCGAGCTGATGTACCAGCTCATCAAGTGGGCCCTCGAGCGCCGCGAGAAGGGGAGGGACGACGGCCGGCGCGACCCCTCGAAGATCAGCGGCCGCATAGCCCCGGAGGACGCGGCGAGCTTCGCCGCCGACCTCGCCGCGGCGGGCATAGGGGCCGAGTACGTGGCGCAGGCCGACGGCGGCCTCGTCTACTCGTGCGACGCCAAGCACTTCGAGACGCTCAAGGCGCTCACCAAGGGCTACGCCGCGAAGTACGACGCCATGCACCCGGAATCCGTTGACAACGTCTACTACGAGACGCTGCGGGACTGGCGCGGCTGCTCGCTCAACGAGTGCTTCGAGGTGGCGTCCACCGTGGAGGTGGCCGCCGTGAACAAGATGCGCGCCGACCTCGCAGCCATGGGGGTCTACTTCGAGGTGGCCCGCCGCCCGGAGAACCTCGGCTACGTCGTCAAGTTCAACGCGAAGGACGCGAGCATGGTGGAGCGCGCCCTGTGCGAGCTCGACCAGGCGTACGGGCATCCCCAGAGCGCCCAGGACGTCGCGCGCGCCGTCGCGGGCTACCTCCCGTCTCCCGCCGAGGGCGTATGGAAACGGGAGGGAGCCCGCTCGACGCTCGAGGCGAGGAACGCCGGCCAGGACGAGGTGCTGGCCGCCGCCCACGTGTACCCGGAGAACGGGGGATGGCACGTTTACGGCGAGGCGGCGGGGGAGCGCTTCGGCGACGGCGTCTACGGCACCGAGCGCGAGGCCGTGCAGGCGGGCGAGCTGCTCGTGGAGCAGAGGGCCGCCGAGCTCGGCTCCAACGTCGAGATCCCGCGCCAGGGAGCTGCGGCGCGCGACCTCGACGGGCGCAAGGCGGGCGACTACACGCTGACCATGACCACGGTCGAGTGGGACCGGGCCGCGAACATCATGGGAGGCCCAATGGAGGAGGACGGCATCCCCTTCTCCCTGTCCTTCGACGAGGCGGCGGAAACCGCTTCGTTCACCTTCGCGTCCGAGCACGCCGCCGGCGTCAAGGCCATCGCCGACCGCTACATCAGATCGCAGAAGGAGAACCTCAAGGACTTCACCCCTTCGCGCTTCGAGGAGTGGGACGAGTTCTGCAAAGTCGCCGAGACGGGGATGGTGAGGGACGACGCCCTGCGGGCGATCAGGGCGGAGTGGATCGACGTCGGCGATGGCAGGTACAGCCTGGAGGCGTATGCGAACGCCTGGGATGCCGAAGCCGTCGTCGGCGTGTCGGTGTTCTCCAAGGCCGTCGTGGAATCCGACCCGTCCCTCGAGGGATGGGAGGTGTGGGGGAACGCCGACGGGCCCAATTTCGGCGAGCGCGGATTCGACGACCTCGCAGAGGCCATGGAGTACGCGGAGTCCCTGGCGGCGGGCGAGCTCGCCGAGAGGGGCTACGAGGCCGCCGTGGGATCGCGTCCCGAAGCGCCCGCACAGGAGCGCGGCGAAGCCGCTCCCGAGCTCGACGCCCCAGCACGCCAGGAGCGAACCGTGGAGCAGGCGGACTACGTCGTCGAGCCGCGCGACGTCGGCCCGTCGGAAACGGTAGAGACGGTGGTCGCCGCCACCAAGTCGGCGGAAGTGGCCGACGATGCGGGCGAGGCGCACATCGGAAGCACTTTGGAGGAGATGACGAACCCTGACGGGCTCGATCTGCCGAGCATCGAGCGGTTCGGCTCCGCCGAAAAGCTGGACGGTGCGAAGATCGGCGACGTCCTGCAGGCATGCTCCAAAGACGTGAAGATGATCAAGGCGCAGCTCGAGGCCAAGCGCCAGCAAGGCGTGGAGCGCGGGGCGAAGGCAGCCGTGCAATCGAAGGGGGGCGCGGCCCGCTGATGGCCAAGAAAAGCAGGAAAGAAGGGGTGCCCGTCGCCACGACGGCGCGCAAGCGGGAGGCGAGCCAGGGGTTCATCGCCCTCATGACCGGCATCTCCTTGGTCGCGTTCGTTGCGGTCAACCACGTGGCGGGCTACGTCATCCCCGTCGCCTCGTCGCGCGGGCCCGCGGCGGCGCTCACGAGCATCCCGGTAGCCCTGCTCGACTTCGCGCGCAGCCCCTGGGCGCTGAGCCTCGACCCGGCCGCCGTGGCCGTCGGGCTCGCGGGGCCGGCGGCCGTCGTTCTCGTGTACCTGCTCGGCGGCAAGAAGGCCGACAAGCCGACCATGGCGGGCATGGAGCACGGCACCGCGCGCTGGGGCGAGGAGGACGAGAAGGGCAGGCACGCCGACACGGATAACCCGCTGAACAACATACCGCTCGCCCAGGGCGTCGAGCTCTGCCTCGACCCCGATGCGATAGGGACGCGCCGGAAGGGCTTCGTGGAGATCAACCGCAACGTGATGTGCTTCGGCCCGCCAGGCACGGGCAAGACGTTCTATCTGTTCGTCCCCGCGCTCCTGCGGTTCTGGCGGCCCACCGACCCGTCGAGCATCACGAGCGACACGAAGGGCACGACCGTGAAGCGGATGCTGCCGTACCTCATGAGGCACGACCGCGTGGTGAAGGTGCTCAACACCAAAGACCCTGCCAACAGCCACGGCTACAACCCGCTCAAGTACACGCGCAACGATTTAGAGGTGCTCATCGCCGTCGACACCATCATGGGCAACACCACAGGACGCAAGCCCGATGAGGGCGTCGACGGGGACTTCTGGGAGAAATCCGAGAAATCGGTGTTCGTGTCCATCATCGGAGGCCTGCGCGAGCTGAAGGAGATAGCTCCGGGGCTCGACGTCGAGGTGAACATACCGACGATGGCTGACATCCTGCTCACCGCCGAGGCTTCGAGCGACGACGAGGATCCGAACGCTCCCACGACCATCGACCGCTTCTTCGCGCTGATCGAGCACCTGAAGCCGGACAGCTACGCTTGCCGCACCTACAAGGGCCTCAAGCTGGCCGGCAAGGGCCGGACGATGAACTCCATCCTGGTTTCGTGCGCGGTCAGGCTCATGCCCTTCAACCTCCCCGTCATACGCGAGCTCATGTGGCGCGACGAGATGGAGATCGACCGCATACCCTTCGAGGGCACCAACGTGTTCGTGGTGGCTGACGACTCGGGCGGCCAGCTCGACTTCGTCTTGGCCATGTTCTACCAGCAGGCGTTCCGCACGCTCTACAACATAGCCGACAACCTGCCGGGGGAGAGGTTCCCGGTCCCGGTCGTGTCGTTCATCGACGAGATGCTGAACATGGGCAACATACCCTACAAGGAGAGGATCCTCATGACCGCCCGCTCCAGGAACATGCCGATAGTGATGGGCCTCCAGAGCATGGATCTCGCGAAGGAGAAATGGGGCGAGAACATCTTGGGCGCGATCCTCGACGCCTGCGACACGATCGTCTACATGGGCGGCGGCCGCTCGAAGGAGAGCCGCGCGTACATCTCGGAGTCCTTGGGAACCCAGACGGTCTACGAGCACACGGTGAGCGAGACGGTGAGCGCCCGGATCATGGGCAGCAACGATTCCGCGCAGTCGTCGTACCAGTCGCTCGGCCGCCCGCTACTCGACGAGGCCGAGGTCGACAAGATACCGCGGGAGCAGTGCATCGTCCACTTTGCGGGCGACGAGCCCCTCATGGTGGGCAAGTACCGCACGCAGGACACGGACGAGTACAAGGACTCGCCCTTCGCGCCCGACCGAAGGGGCGAGGCCATCACGGGGCCCTTCCCGTTGGAGATGATGCGGGAGCACAACGCGAGGGTGAGGGCATCCCTCGCCGCTTGAAAAGGATAGGCCCCGGTCCGTCTCCCACGGTCCGGGGCCGAGAAGCGATCACGGCCGCAACGATGCGGCTTTGACCAAGGAAATGATATTCGAAAGGAACGGGACATGAAAGACCAAACCTCGAAAACGGCCAAGAACAGGGCATCTGCGCTTGGGAAGGCGAAGGCGGCGGCGCTGTCGCTCTTCGGGGCCGGCGCCGTGTGCCTCGCGAGCGCGAGGCCCGCTTACGCCGTGTCCGTCAACGGGCCAAGCTTCAACTACATGATCACCCAATACGTGGGGCCCGGCATGACGATCATGGGCTTCGCGATCTTGGTGGTAGGGGGTTACAACTACTTCAACTACAAGGACGAGGAGGGGCCGAAGGCCAAGGCGGGCTTGGCCGGAATGGTTAGCGGCGGCATCATGGCGGCTATAGGCGGCGGCGCCGTCCTCATGCTCTCCATGAGCTGAGGCCGCAATGTCCTTCACCGTCCCCTACCACCTCGACCCGCTCGACTACGAGCGGAAGGCATTCGGGCCTTTCACGTCGCGCGAGCTCAAGTACGGCGGCATCGGCATCATCCTCGCCGCAGTTGTCGGCGGCGCGCTCTGGTTCGCCCCTTTGAGCGTGCCCGAGCTCTTCCGCGTGATGCCCGCCATCGCGGTGGCGGGCCCCTTCTTTTACGTGGCCAACACCAAGGCCCCGCCCGGCTACGAGTCGCCGGAGGAGTACATGAGGGAGCGGCTCGCATCCGCGTTGAGCGGGGAGGATGTGTACGTGTACGGCTGCGACGACGAGGACGAGTACGAGGTGATGGAAGATCCGCCGGCGAAGTCGCCCAGTGAGAGGAAGGAGGCCACCAAGCGTGAGAAGAAAGAGCGAGAGTATGTCCGCGGCAAAGCGCGAAGCGCACGATAGGGCGGATGCTGCCATGCCGGACGTCGCGGGCCTGACGGTGAAGCAGGCCGAGATGGCGCTCGCCGAGGCGCGCAACCGGGAGCGAGAGCGCCGCGAGTACGAGCGGCGCAAGGCGAAGGGCAAGCCCCTTTCCAAGATCACCCAGGATGCGATCCGCTACGAGAAGTGCTTCGAGAGCGGCGTCGTGAAGGTCGAGAAAGGGCTCTACTCGATAACATGCGACGTGGACAACATGGACTACCGCAACCTCGGCGAGAGCGAGAAGAAGGCGCTGTACGTCCGGCTCCTGCGGGTCTACAACCTGTTCGAGCCGACGACGCACCTGCAGTGGTCGGTCATCGTGCGCGTCGTCGGCCGCCGGTCGATCCTCGACGAGGTGCTCATATCCCACCAGCCGGACGGGCTCGACCGCCTGCGCGACGAGGTCAACGAGGTGCTCACCGACCGCGCGTCGAAGGGCAAGACGGACATAGAGACGCGCCTGCTGCTCACGATCTGCACCAAGGCCGACAACGAGGCCGAGGCCCAGAGCATCCTCGACGGCCTGGTCAAGGACATACGCCCCGACTTCGAGTCGATGGGATCCGGCCTGACGGTGCTGAGCGGCGCGGAATGGCTCGAGATAGTGGCCGGCGTGTTCTGGCCTGATGACATTCTCGTTTTCGATTGGGAGACGCTCGTCGACGGCAAGGGCAAGGCCACGGGGCTCACCACCAAGGATGCCATAGCGCCGATGTCCCTCGCGTTCGAGCCGCGCATCCTGAAGCCTCGGCCCAACGGAACCACCTCGGTCATCAAGGACGGCGGGATCTACCGCTGCAACGACTTCTACGCATCGACGCTCTTGTTGCGCAAGACGCCCGGCATGATAGACGACAGGATG
The DNA here is from genome assembly GCF_000185625.1 of Eggerthella sp. 1_3_56FAA. NCBI lineage: Bacteria > Bacillati > Actinomycetota > Coriobacteriia > Eggerthellales > Eggerthellaceae > Eggerthella > Eggerthella sp. 1_3_56FAA. Next base: position 22,919 of record NZ_GL622583.1, on the reverse strand, counting down.
GTGAGCGTCATCACCTCGACGCCCATGGACATGATGTTCACCATCCACATGCAGCCCACGTCGGCCGAGAGCTCGCGCAAGGCGACCGACGCCTACATCGCGGCCATCGAGGGCGATACGCACGACCGTGCCAAGGAGGCGCGTCGCGAGAACATGCCGGCGGGCGTCTACATGACCTCCAAGCACGTCGACCGCGCCCAGGACGCGGAGGAGCTCAAGAAAGAGGTGCAGTTCGGAGGCCACAAGCTCTTCTACACGACGATGTCCGCGCACGTGCGCGCCGAGACGCCCGACGACCTCAAGCTCGAGCAGATACCCAAGCTGCAGCGGGCCTGCGGGAGGTGGGGCGTGAGCGCGACGCCGCTGTCGGGGCGCGAGCGGCAGAAGGACGCCATGAACGCGACCCTGCCCATAGGCAAGAACTTCATCAACGCCCCGTCCACGATGACGACCGCCAACGTCGGCGCGCTCATCCCGTTCACGTCGCGCCGCTACCAGGATCCGGGCGGGATCTACTGGGGGGTAGACGCGGAGTCGGAGGACTTCATCATGCTCGACAGGACGGCGCTCGGCGCGCCGCACCAGATGGTGTTCGGGATCACGGGCTCGGGCAAGTCGTTCGGCCTGTGCCGGGAGAACCTGCAGATCCTGCTTCGACGCCCCCGCGCGAAGGTCTACATCGCGTCCCCCGGGCTCGCATACAAGCCGTTCGTCCAGCTCCTCGGCGGTAAATGGTTCGAGGTCGGCGCCGGCTCCAAAGACTACTTCAATCCCATGAGCATAAACATCGACCAGGTCGAGGACGTGGAGCAGGCGATGGCCGACAAGGCGGAGTACCTCATGGGCCAGGTGGAGTGCATGCTCTACAAGGGCGCGGTCATGGACGGCAGGGACACGAGGGCGGCCAAGGAGTCGACGCTGCTCTACTCCTGCATCCAGGATTGCATACCGAAGGTCTACGGCCGCTATCTCGACACGCACCGGGCCGACGACGTGCCCGTGCTCGCGCAGCTCGCCGACGAGCTGGGGGCCATGAGGGTGCCCATAGCGCGCGACGCCGCCCAGGCGCTCAGCCTCTTCACGACCGCCCAGGCGGTCGGCGGGCAGTTCAGCCAGCGCGACGGGTCGCCCTTCGACGACGACGGATGCAGGCTGTTCGGCGTGGGGTTCCGCAACGCAGGCGACATCATCAAGGCCCCTGCCCTGTTCGCCTTCACCGACATGTTCTGGAGGCAAGCCGTAATGAACAAGATGAAGGGCTATGAAACGTGGGTGCTGTTCGACGAGTTCCAGACCTTCATGGACTGGCCGATCGCCGCGCAATATTTCTTGAAGGCTTGGATGGAAGGCCGCAAGTACGACCTGTACCAGACAGGCGCCACCCAGAACGTCTTGGCGGTGCTCGAGAACGCCAAGGCGTCCCGCGCCCTGGACAACTCCGGCGTCGTCACCATGTACAACATGGCCCACGATGACGCGAGGGAGCTCGCCGAGCGGCTGCACATGTCCGAGCGGCAGATGCGCTACACGGTCAACCCGCCCGAGGGCCACGGCGTCTTGTCGGTCATGGGGTCGGTCATGCCGTTCAAAGACTCTTGGCCCAAGGGCACCGAGACGTACAAGGTGTTCACTTCCAAACCCAAGGAAACCAAAGGGCGAGCGATGTAGGCCATGTACGTCAACATCGGACATAGCGAGGACGTCATCGCCGCCTGGCAGGACGACGCCAGGCCGGAGGACTCCGCGACGTTTGCGGGCGACGCGCCGCAGAGCAACGCGCGCA
>NZ_GL622583.1:17085-20590 GCF_000185625.1 Eggerthella sp. 1_3_56FAA | reverse complement strand
TCTCCGACTCAGTATTGACTCGGCGCGCCGACGGTCGCGCTCGCAATGGCCATGCTCGCGGCGCTCGCGCTCTGCGGGCTCGTCCTCTGCATGTGCGGCGCTGGCGCGTCCTCGACCCAGGCGAGGGCCGTCGGCCTGTCGGAGGAGGTGCAGGCGCTGAGGCCCTACGTGTCCTACTACATGCACCAGGAGGGCAAGGGGGAGTTCGTCGAGCTCGCGCTGGCGGTCTGCCAGCACGAGAGCGGCGGGGCCGGGTGGAAGATAGCCGACCACGACCCGTTCCAGTGCGCCGAGTCGACGGGGGCGTCCCGCCCGGGATTCCCCGATGCCGGCACTGTCGCCGACCCCGTGACGGGTGTGGACGGCGACGACTGGTGGTGCTCGGCCAGCGTCAAGCAGGGCTGCGCGTACCTGTCCGACAAGCTGCGGCTCTGGGGATGCGACGACCCTTGCGACCTCGAGGCGTTGAAGAACGTGCTGCAGACGTACAACTCGGGCCCTGGCTGGCATGCCTACGCGCTGTCCAACGGCGGCAGGTGGAGCGAGGATCTGGCGCGAAGCTACGGTATCGGCACGCCCAACTACCCCTTGCGCGTGCTGGAGCATTACGAGGTGTCCTACGGAGCGTCGGGCGACGGGGCGGCCGTGGCCGAATGGGTCAAGGCGCGCGAGAACAAGTGGCTGGTGTACTCCCAGGATGCGAGCCTGCGCGTGGATCCCGACAGGACGGGCGCCACCGACTGCTCGGGCATGTGCAGGGCGGCCTACCTAGCCGTCACCGGCATGGACATAGGCTGGTACACCGGCGACCAGTCGCTCGGAGGCAAGGAGATAGCCTCGGGGTCGAGAGGGCAGGGCGTCTCCGCCTCCCAGCTCGAGCCGGGCGACCTCGTGTTCTGCAGCTTTAACGGGTACAACCCGACATGGGATCACGTCGAGATGTACGTGGGCGACGGGCAGCTGATGGGCATGGGCCACGCGCCCGGCCCCCATTACTCGGGGGATGTATCGAGCTATGTGGCGAACACTTACAACTGGCAGGTTAGGCGGTACTTATAGTGAAGATGAAGCACGACAACCTATGGAGGGCGAACCCCGACACGGCCGAGGAGATGGACGAGATCGAGCGCCGGCGGAAGCGGGCCATGCGCACGGCGATCACCCTCCTCGCCCTGGCCGTCGCCGTCAACGTCGCCGTCAACGAGTTCTCATGCGTCGGCCCGTCCTCTTCCAAGAGGGACGCCGCCCCGCCCGCCGTCCAGCAATCCGCGCCGGACGACCGGGGGGGAGCGGGACAGGCCGGCGCCGATGCGGACGGCGAGGAGCCAGCCTTGTCCTTGGACATCGCCACCGATCAGGCAGAAGCTACGCGGGTCGACCAGGATGCGGTGCGCGGCGCGCTCGGGGCGTACTGCAAGGAGATGGGCATCGAGGCGTCTCGCGCGTACGTTTCGGCCGTGCTCAGCTTCCCGTCGTCGACCGCCTCGTCCTACCTGGAGGTGGAGCTGCTGGATTCCGACGGCTCGAAAGCGGCCGACGTGGGCGTCGCCTACTCCCTGGACTACGGCACGTGCACTGTCGTCCCCTTGGAGTCTTTGACCGGAGGGTCTGAGAAGCCCGAGCGCATCGAGCGTGGGGGCGATGCTTTATGAGGCGCGCGCCGGCGTACGAGGGTGCCGTCGCTCCCGATCCCGTCATCAGCCATCTGTCCGCAACCGTAGATCGTGCAGCCCGATGGAGGCGCGTGGTCTTCCGCACGAGTTTGGCGGGAGCATGCGTCCTGATCGCGATGCTCGCTATGATGATCCTCGCGGATACGGCCTACGGCGGATGGATCGAGGATCTGACCGGCCTGTCGATCTCCGGCATAGTCAACAACTTCTTCACCGCCCTCGGCCTCGGCGACGGCGTGGCGGCGATAATGCAGTCGGCGTCCGACACCTGGCTGTCGCAGCTCGCGTCCTACAAGTTCGACGTGGACGCCTCGCGCGTCGCCGATGTCATCGCCGTCATCAACAAGGCGGCCGCGCCGGTGGGCGAGTCGCTCATCATGGTGTTCCTTTTCCAAGGGGTGTTCAAGAAGGTCACGGCGACCGACGGCAGCTTCATCCATGGGGAGGGGCTTTACGAGCTCGTGATGATGCTGGTCAAGTTCTTCTTGTACAAAACGCTGATCGACCTCGCGCCGCTGCTCATATACGGGATACTCCTCGCCGGCGACGGCGTGTCGAACGCCATCTCCCAGTACGCCCCGGGCGGGTCGGCCGGCGTGTCCTTCGACCAGGCGGCGCTGTCCGCGGCCGTCAACTCCGCTCTCGGGCAGACCGCCGGCGACGCCTCCGGCAACGCCGGCATAGCAGGGGCGCTCGGCTCCTACATTGGCAGCCTGCTCCTGCTCTACCTCGGCGCTCTCTTCTTCTGGGTGATGTCGATGATCGTGTCCTTCGCGGGCGAGGCCGTGATCCTGGCCAGGTTCGCCGAGGCGAGCGTGCTCACGGGATTCTGTTCCATCCCCGTGGCGTTCCTGCTCAGCGAGGAGTGGGCCGAGGCCGGCAGGATGTACTTCAAAGAGATCGGCAGCGCGGCCATCATGATCGCGGTCGTCCAGGCGGTCGTCATCATCACGCCCATGATCCTCGAAGGGGTGATCGTGACGTCGGGCGGCGACATCTGGCAGATCATCCGGGGAGGGCTCATCTACACGGCGACGCTGCTGGTGGTCGTGCTCGGTTCGACGATGACGACGTACAAGGTCGTCGGGAAGATGATGTGACATGAGGCATGGATCGAAGACAGCCGCCGTCGTCGCGCTCGCCGCGGCGCTCTCCCTTGCCGACGCCTCCCAGGCTTGGGCATGGGGGTACGGTGCGGCGCTGGGGCAGGACGGCATGACCCTCGACAGGCTCGTGAGCGAGGTGCTCAAGCCCATCGTGCAGCTCGCCGGGTACGTCCTCACCGCATTCGGGGCGTACCGGTACTTCCAGAACCGCTCGGACGACGGGCCCGCGGCGCGCCAGGCGCTCGGCATGCTCGCGACGGGAGGGGTCATGGTCGCCTTCACCGCCTACGACCTTGGCAAGGGGAGCCTCAACGGCTTCATGCGCGAGTTCGCCGTTCCGGGTCTGATCGCGCTCGGCACCCTTTGGATGATCAACGGCTTCTACGACTACTTCTTCCACTCGGACGACGCAGTGGCCGCGAAGAAGGGCCTGCAGGCCGCCGTGTCGGGCGGCGTCATGGCGCTTATGGGCGGGGCTTTCGGAACCATCTCGTTGGTGTACTAGATCGGAGGCGGATATGGGCGAGTGGGTCACATTGGCCGACGGGTCGAAGCTGTTCTGCCCGTACCCGTTGGAGCATCGGCCGCTGCGGGAAGAGGAGTCCGAGGAGCCGAACTCGCAGAGCTGGCACGTCGCGCTCGCGCTCGCCGGCGTCCTGGGGTTCACCGGGGCGCACAGGTTCTATACGGGCAAGATCGCTACGGCAATCGTGTGGCTGCTGACGG
>NZ_GL622583.1:9341-16532 GCF_000185625.1 Eggerthella sp. 1_3_56FAA | reverse complement strand
AGGGCGGCCAAGGGGAGCCTCGCCGCCGCGGGGATGGCCGTCGGCTGGGCCTTCGTCGCATGGATAACGACCGCGGCGGCGGTCGCGTTGACGGCGCTCACGGTCGCGTTGATGGCGGCTTGAGAACCAAGATATTGGAGAACTGGAAAACTTGAATAGTCGAGTTTTTGAAAAAAGGGAGAAAGACATGGCCGAGCACTACACAAAGGCATCGATAGGTGAGATAATGGCACCGTGCCCGAGCGCGAGCCATCTCCCAAATCCAGGCGGCGCGCGGGCGGCGAGAAGCGACACGGGACCGAAATCCCGGATTCACAACGGAATAAGGATCGAGCGATGAGCGCGCAGGGCGGCGCAACGGGATCCGTGCACGTGAACGTGTTCGGCGGGCCCGGCTCCGGCAAGTCGACGATGGCGTACGCCGTCGCGGCGGAGCTCAAGGCGCGCGGCTACACGGCCGAGTGCGTCGGCGAGGTGGTCAAGGACTGCATCTACGACGCTGCGCGCGGCGACCAGGAGGCGGCGCGCCTGCTGGACGGCAGCGTGGAGAGCCAGGAGGAGCTGTACCGCCGGCAGTCGGCGCGCGAGCGCCGGCTCGACGGGCTCGTGCAGTTCGTCGTAGCGGACTCGCCGGCCATCATGGGCCTCGCCTACCTCGCCCCCGACGCCGACGAGGACAGGGCGGCGAGGCTGGCGGCCCTCGCGCAGGACGAGTTCGAGGCCCAGGAGTCGGTCAACGTGATCGTCACCAGGGAGGGGGCGTACGACCCCCGCGCCCGGATACACGCCGAGGACGAGGCCGAGAGGATCGACGCGGACGTCCGGGCCCTTGTCGAGAGGGCCACGGCGGGGCGGTACGAGACGGTGGGCCGCGGCGACGCGGGCAAGGTTGCGGAGATGGCCGTCGAGCACGGCTTGGCAGAGAGGACCGGAGATGATGAACTACGACGAGCTTTACAGGGAGCTGGAGCGGGACGCCAGGGAGGCGGGCCTGGAGAAGGAGCACCTGGAGTGGCAGCTGGGCCTCGAAGGCTGGGCGAAGGATCCCGTGGCGGTGGCGATGCGCGACTGGCGCCTGCAGCACGCGCCGGAGACGCTGGAGGGCAAGAGCGAGGAGCAGGTCGGCAGGGAGATGGCCATGGTTCACCTGCTGGCGGAGTCGCGCAGGACGGCCGCCGCGCAGGCGTGGATGCGGTCCCCGCAGAGCTCCCAGGCAAAAGACGCGCAGCAGAAGGCGGCGCTGATGAACGCCGCGGCGGCGGCGGAGAACGAGGCCATGATCTCGGAGATACCGGACATAGCGATAAGCCTGTAGCGGCGCGGCGCCGGCCCTCCAGGCGCGGCAGGAAGGTGATGGAGGGCCAGATGTCGCTCGACCTGCTGTTCGAGCCGTCGGACGCCGCCCCCGTGTTCGAGCCGGCGCCGCCCGCCCCCTCGCCCGAGCGGGCGGCGCGCGCCGCATCGCCGGAGAAGGGCACTGCGGCCACGGAGCCGTCCCGCCGTCCCATCGGGGACGCCTCGCCGGCTCCTTCCCGCACGAGGATCGCGCGGAACATCGAAGCGGTCATGGTCGCGAAGGAGCTCGAGCGCGAGGGCCGCGAGGCGACGCCCGAGGAGGCGGCCAGGATGCTCTCGTTCGTCGGGTGGGGCGGCCTCGCCGAGGTGTTCGACGAGACGTCGGACGCCTACGCGGCCGAGCGCGAGAGGCTCAAGGCCGGCCTCACGGAGAGGGAGTACGCCAAGGCGCGCGAGTCCACGCTCACCGCTTACTACACCCCGATCGAGGTGGCCCGCGCGGTGTGGGACTACCTCGCCATGGCCGGGTTCTCCGCCGGCAACGTGCTCGACCCGGCCGCCGGGACGGGCCGGTTCGCCGACGCGATGCCGGAGGGCATGGCCGGCCTCGCCAGCATCACCATGGTGGAGCCCGACCCGGTGTCCGCCCTGATAGCGCAGCACGCACACCCCGGCATGGCCGTCCAGTGCAAGGGCTACGAGGCGACGACGCTGGCCGACGACTCGTTCGACGTCGCCGTCACCAACGTCCCCTTCGGCCAGTTCTCGGTCTACGACCGCCGCCATGCCGGCGAGGGGATGCTCGTCCACGATTACTTCTTCGCCAAGGCTCTCGACCACGTGCGCCCCGGCGGCCTCGTCGCGTTCATCACCGCCTCGGGAACGCTCGATAAGAAGTCGAGCTCCGCGAGGCGCGAGCTGGCGGCGAGGGCCGAGCTGGTCTGCGCGGCGAGGCTGCCCGACAGCACGTTCAGGGCGTCGGCGGGGACGACCGTGACGAGCGACGTCGTCGTGCTGAGGAAGAGGCGCGAGAGGATCTCCAATGAGGAGGCCGCCGGCCTCCCGTGGGTCGGTACGGTGGAGCATTCGGACGGCGTGCGGGTGAACCGCTGGATCGCGGAGCACCGGGAGGCCGTGCTCGGCGAGCTCGAGGTCGTGTCCGGCCCCTACGGCCCGCAGCTCGCCTGCAAGGGCGACTGGGCCGAGGCGGCCGCCTCCCTCGCGGGGAGGCTCATGGAACTCGCTTCCGGTTCCTACGAGGAGCGCCCGCTGCCCGCCGCGCGCGGCGGCGCGGCCGCCGCCGACTTGATCGAGGCCGACCCGTCCGTGCCGGACGGCTGCTACGGCGTCGTCGACGGCGCGCTGTGGTACCGCGAGGGCGACACCATGCGCCCCTACGGCGGGCCCAAATCGCAGGAAGCGCGGATCCGCGCCTTGGCGGGGCTGAGGGATCTCGGCAGGGAGTACCTGGCCCTGCAGTCGGCCGGGGCCGACGACGAGCCCATCGAGTCGGCGCGCACGGCCTTCAAGGCGGCCTACGAGCGGCTCGTGGAGAAGCACGGCCGGCTCAACGACAAGCCCAACGTCATTGCGATGCGGGGCGACGCCTACGCGCCGCTGCTGTCGTCGTGGGAGGATCCCGTCGACGGGGAGTGGGAGCCGGCCGCCCTGTTCGATCAGCGCACCGTCCGCCCGGTGCCGAAGCGGCGCACGGCGGCCGACGCCGCCGAGGCGCTCGCCATGTCCCTCAACGCGGTCGGCCGCGTCGACATGGGCTACATGGAGTCCGTATCCGGGCTCGCGCCCGAGGCCATCCGCGCCGGCCTCTCCGGCCGCGTGTACTACGACCCGGCCCTGTCGGCCTTGGTGACGGCGGAGGAGTACCTTTCGGGCAACGTCCGGGTCAAGCTCGACGAGGCGAGGCTCTACCGGGGGGACGAGGACATGGAGGCGAACGTCAAGGCGCTCGAGTCGGCCCTGCCGCCCGACGTCCCGGCCGAGGAGATCTCCCTCGAGCTGGGGGCGACGTGGGTACCGGCGGCGGTGTACGAGCAGTTCGCCTACGAGGTGTTCCAGCTGCCCAGGAGCCACAGGGTGGAGGGCTCCCGCGACCAGATCTCGGTCGCGTACTCGCCCGAGCTGTCCCAGTGGCGCATATCGAACAAGGGCAAGGTGTACGGCGCCAAGGTCGACCGGGTGTACGGCACCCGCGCGCGCAACGCCCTCGACCTCATGGAGGCGTCCCTTAACCTGCGCGACGCGGTGGTCAACAGGACGATGTACGACCCGGCCGCGCGGAAGACCGTGTCCGTCGTCGACAGGGAGGCCACCATCGCCGCCCAGTCGAAGCAGGACGCCATCGCCTCGAGGTTCCGTGACTGGGTATGGGAGGACGGCGCGCGACGAGCGGCCCTGGTCGCCGAGTACAACCGCCGCTTCAACTCCCTTGTGCCGAGGCAGTTCGACGGCTCGCTGCTGTCGTTCGAGGGGATGGCGGCCGACATAGAGCTGGCGAAGCACCAGAAGGACGGGGCCGCGAGGATCGTGTTCGGCGGGAACTCCCTGCTCTGGTACTGCGTCGGCGCGGGCAAGACCTACACCATGGCCGCCGCATCCCAGGAGCTCAAGAGGATGGGGCTTGCCTCAAAGCCGCTGTTCTCTGTGCCGAAGCACCTGGTAGGGCAGTGGGGCATCGAGTTCATGCGGCTCTACCCGCAGGCGTCGATCCTCGTGGCCACCGACGCCGACTTCGAGAAGGACAACCGCAAGCGCTTCGTGGCGCGCATCGCGGCGGGCGACTGGGACGCGGTCATCGTGTCCGAGACGCAGCTCGCCAAGATCCCGTTGCCGCCCGAGCTGGAGGCCCGCTACATCGAGGAGGAGAAGATCAGGATCGAGGACGCCATCGACCAGGCGAGGATGTCTGACGACGCCGCGAAGAGGCTCACCGTCAAGCAGCTCGAGGGGCGCCGGAAGCGCCTCGAGACGCGTCTCGAGAAGACGCGTAAGCACGACCAGGACGACATGCTCGACTTCACCGACCTGGGCATCGACCGCATCTTCGTCGACGAGGCCCACCACTATAAGAACCTGTTCACGGAGACGAAGATGCGAAACGTGGCCGGCCTGCAGGCCGGCGACAGCCAGCGCGCGTCCGACATGCTCTACAAGACGCGCTGGATCAACGAGCGGACGGGCTACAAGGGGGTCGTGTTCGCGACGGGGACGGCCGTGTCCAACAGCATGACCGAGGTCTACAACATGCAGCGCTACCTGCAGCCGCAGACGCTCGCGCTCGCCGGGCTGAACGGCTTCGACGCATGGGCGTCGATGTTCGCTCGGAAGACCACCTCGCTCGAGCTCAAGCCGGAGGGCTCCGGCTTCCAGGTAAAGACCAGGTTCTCGTCGTTCACCAACTTGCCCGAGCTCATCACGATGTTCGCCTCCGTTTGCGACGTCAAGACCGCCGCCGACATAGCGCTGCCGGGCATCCCGGAGGCGCGGCGCGAGAACGTGGCGCTGGAGCCGTCGCCCGAGCAGGTGCGCATGGTGGCGGAGCTCGGCAGGCGGGCCGACGCGATCAGGTCGGGATCCGTCGACCCGGCGAGCGACAACATGCTCGTCGTGACCAACGACGGTCGAAAGCTCGCCCTCGACCAGAGGCTCGTGATCCCCGACCTGCCGGACGGGGACTGGTCGAAGACCTCCGCGGCCGCGCAGAAGATCTGGGGCATATGGAGGGACAGCGAACCGGCGCGCGGCGTCCAGATCGTGTTCTGCGACCTGAGCACCCCGAAGCCCGAGGGCTTCAACGTGTACGACGACCTGCGGGGCAAGCTGGTCGACATGGGCATACCCGCGGGGGAGATAGCCTATGTTCACGACGCCAAGACGGAAAAGGCCAAGGCCCGTCTCTTCGAGGCCGCGCGCTCCGGCGAGGTGAGGGTGCTCATGGGCAGCACCCAGAAGCTGGGCGAGGGGACTAACGTCCAGACGAGGCTCGTGGCCCTCCACCACCTCGACTGCCCGTGGCGGCCGTCCGACCTCGAGCAGCGGGAGGGGCGCATACTGCGCCAGGGCAACCGGAACAAGGAGGTCGGCATCTACCGGTACGTCACGAAGGGGACGTTCGACAGCTACATGTACCAGACCGTCGAGCACAAGCAGCGGTTCATAGGCCAGGTGTTCGGCGGATCCGGCGCAGCATCCCGCAGCGCCGATGACATCGACCAGGCGGCGCTCTCCTACGCGGAGGTCAAGGCGCTCTGCGCCGGGGACCCGGACGTGAAAGAGCGCCTAGAGTTGCAGAACGAGCTGCCCCGCCTGGCCAGCCTTGAGCGGGCCCACAGGAGGGACCAGGCGGAGCTCCGGCGGCTGCGCGACGAGGTGTGCCCCGCGAAGATAGCCTCGGCCGAGGAGGCGATCGAGAGGCTCGGGGGCGACGCCGCCACGGTGAGGGCGCGCAAGGGCCCCGAGGGCGGCTTCCCCGGCATGACCGTGATGGGGGCGTACTGCGAGAAGAGGACGGACGCGGCCGATGCGCTGAGGGCTGCGCTCGTGGCATGCGCAGAGTCGTACGGCGAGGCCCAGGTGGTCGGCTCGATCATGGGGCTGGACGTGACGGCGACGTTCCAGGCGGGCACGGGCTGCTTCCGCGTCGGCGTCGGACACGCGCCTGCCATGACCTTCGAGGGGGCGGACAGCGGGATCGGGGCGGTCACGAGGATCGAGCGAGAGGCGAGGAACATGGAGCGCTACGCCGCGTCCGCGGCCGAAAGGCTCGAGCGGGCCCAGGCGGAGCTTGCCGCCGCGAGGGAGGGCGTCGGGAAGCCCTTCCCGCAGCAGCGGCGCCTGCTGGAGGTAAAGCAGCGCCTCGCCGAGCTGGACGCCAAGATCGGCGAGAAGGGACACGATCCCTCCCTGGCCGCCGTGGCGGAGGCGAGCGAGATAGGAGGCGACCAGCTCTCGCTCGAGGACTCCGGGCTCGTGCTGTTCGACCGGGCGGAGCTGATCATGGTTAACAGGGGGATAGACAGGGGCTGGGACGTCTCGGTCTACGCCTACGAGGGGCTCGACGCTTCCGCCATGGAGACGGCGTCCTACTTCGCCACGCCCGTCATGGGGGTCGGCGCGGAGGACAAGGGCTTGAGATGGGACGGGATGGCGAAGGCCGTCGAGGCGGGGGAGGCCGCCTACGGGGCGGAGGACGTCAGGGGAGCGGTGCGCGAGGCCGTCGAGCTCATCGCCAAGTGCTCGGACGGGCTGTCCTCGTCGGACCAATGCCAGCTCGTAGAGCTGGCCGGATCCATCGCGCTGCGCGGCGGGCGGCCGCTAGCCCTGGTCAAGTCGCTGGCGGCCGACCGGGACGCCAGCGAGGGCCAGCCCAACGGCATCGGGTTCTACGGGCTCGTGCGAAACGTCCGCGACGCTGCGCTGGCGTCCATCGACGCCGGCGGGGACTTCGTGGCCGTGGGGAAGGACGTCTCGAGGGCCATACTGGGCGCGAGCATGCCGTCGGCGAGGGCCGCCTGGAGCATCGCGTCCGACATCGCCACGCGCACGGCCGCATCGGCCGCGGAGAAGGGGCTCCGGTGCCCTGCCAGGCACATGCTGGCGAGCGGGGCCGAAGGGGCCGCCCGCGCCGCCGCCCCGTCCAGGGGGGCGGGGAGATGACGGCGTGGTCGCGAGCGGGCTCGTCCTACGTGTGCGAGTGCCGCCCGGGTTACGAGGCGGTCGTCGAGCTGTCGGGCGCGTGCGCGTACGCCGCGCCCTGGGGCACGGTCGAGCGGGCGGAAGGGGCCGTGCTCACCGTCGTGGAGCAGGCGACCGGCCTCGCCGTAGCCAAGCGGCTGAGGATAGCGGGGGCTACGTCACCTGGCGACGTCGACGACGTCG
>NZ_GL622583.1:0-8894 GCF_000185625.1 Eggerthella sp. 1_3_56FAA | reverse complement strand
CGTCGCCTCGGCCGGCGGGGACGGCTACGCCGGCGTCCTGGCTCCCGGACGGCGCCCTCGGCTCGGCCGCCGTGGAATCGGGCCCCTGCCCGACGCCGTCAGAGGCGCTCGCGCGCCTCGCCGAACGGCTCGTCGATCAGGGAATGCCGGCGGCGGGCGGCGAGGACGACGACCTCGCACGCTACGAGAGGCTCTACGCCGGCGACATGGAAACCTATAAGAGCACGAACCTGGACGAGCTCATAAGGGCGTGCCGTGCATCGGCGCGCTACGGGGCTGCCGAGAAGGGAGGCGGTGGGCGATGACGTCCTTGCCGACGACGGTGGCCGACGCCACGGCAGAGGCCGAGCGGGTCATAGAGGAGTGCCGGGAGGCCGGCGATGAATCCCGCCTGCTGTCCTGCATCGCGGCGACGGCAACGTACGATCCCGGCGCGCGCCGGGTGAGGACTTACGGGCCCCTCAACGCCGCCCTGGCGTGGGCCCACGGCGCGGGATCCGGCTGGTGCCGTCCGGCCGAGGACTGGGAGAGGGACGGCCGCGCCGTCGCCAGGGCCGACATGGCCGTCCCCGTCCTCGTGAGGGGCGCCTCCGGGATGGCCCTCATGCGACGCTACCCGTACGAGGCGACCGAGGGCGACGGGGCGGTGACGGAGCCCGTATGCGGCCTTTCGTGCGACAGGCGGGCCGTCGAGGACATCCTGTCGTCGGGCGAGATAGACTGCACCGGCGCGTACGGCATGGTCGAGGCGTACTTCGGCATGGGGGACGTCGTCGCCCATGCAGGCGGGGGTTTGGGCCAGGAAGGGATGAAGGAAGTCATCGCGAGCTTCAAGGCGGCCGCCTCGGCGGTGCATCGGGCCTACGAGGGGAGGGGAGGCTCGTACCGGCCGAGGCGCATCGAGCCCGCAAGGCCCCTGCCCGTCCCGGCCGAGGTTCTCGCACCGTCGGAGGTGCTGGACGGCGAGGGCGTGCTGGACGCAGGCTGGGATGGGTACGTGCGCGTCGTGAAGCCCTTGATCAACCTGCTGGCCGCCAGCTACGCGAAAGGGGGCTACGACGCGGGGTGCGCCCTCGAGTGCTTCCGCGCCGCTGCAGCCGAGATCAAGGGAGGGGCGTCTGCGGAGGACGCGTGCGCGCTGATGCGGCGGTACCTGCCGGAGCTTGCCGAGGACTGCCAGCTCGAGGCGGAGATAGCGAGAGCGACGGAGGGATTGAGATGACGGTCGACGGGCTTTACTGGGATGAGGCCGGCAGGGCGGATGTCGGGATGATCGAGCCTGGCGACACGGTCTACTGCATATGCCGCGGCGCCGATGGCTTGTTCTCCGTCTCGAGCGGCGTATGCGTGGATCCGCCGGTCAGGTTCATCGACTTCGGCGACGGCGCGCAGTTCCTCGGCGTCGCCTCGACGGTCGAGCCGTCGGCTCTGCGCAGGTTCGGGCTCGTCGGTTCCGTGTTCGTCTCGAGGCGCGCGGCCGATCGCCGCGCAGCCGAGCTGAACGCGGCACGGGAAGGAGAAAGATGAGAAGAGGCATCGCAGCCGACGCGCCGCTTTCCGACGCCGGCGAGGAAAGGCTGTCGGAAGAGGATCGGAGGGCGCTCAAGATGATCGAGGAGCTCTTCCCCGGAGAATACCGCGCTGCGAAGCGCGAGGTGGCGGCAGCCATCGCGTCTGACGCGCCGTCGAGCTTGGGCGGGCTCGCGGCGATCCTGTCGCAACGGGGGAATCCCGACGGCGCGGTGCTGGCAGGGAGGATCGTCGAGGCGCTGCTCACCGACAAGGCGACGCTGATGGATGCGGCGAGCATGCTGTACTTCAGCGACGGCAAGGTGGTCGACGTATGGTGACGGTGCGGCGCGAAAACACAACATGCGATATTCGCGGAATCGGCGCGTATGGTATCATTGTCGCTCAGGAAAGGAACCAGGTGATGGATTCCGGCGGGACGCCGGGAACGAACCCCAAAAAAGAAAGAAACCGCAGGCGGCGGTTTCGTGATATTGGAAGAGCTCTTTGTCGTTGCTCTATTATCGCTGACCGGGAGAGGTGTGTCAACCCCTCGGTTTGCTGCGTTGCAGGCAACCGCATCGGCTCGCAGCCGTCACGATTCCGCGCCGGACGACCAGAAGGCGCAATGGAACACAACCGCAGCACCACTACCTTCATCTTCAAAGCAAGCAGCCACCACGGGCTCTCGACCCCGTGGTGGCTGCTTGCTGCCTTTTCCGGCATGCGCCGGCCATGGGCAAAAAGCCCGGTCTGCGCAATCCGGAACCGCGTGGCCAACCAGGATGCGCGTCGATCGAGGATCTCGGCCGACCGTCCAGATTGGACAACATGGCGGTATTGCGGCAAAAGGAAGCTGAAAGGAGGTGATGCGGCAGGGGGAGCGACGGCTTAGGAAAACAACGAGGCCCCGGTTCGCCCCCGAGGCCCCTGCGGTTTCCGAAAACTCGAAAACCAAAGACTTTTGATAGAGGTGGATTGTACCACCCTTGGGTAGTTATATGCAAATCTGCCCCGGAAAGCCCTCATATCGCCCCATACGACGGCGTACGGGGCCGGTTTTCGAGAGTTGCCGAACCCGTGCCGCCAGGGCATGGAACGACCGATACGGGACATACAGCAGCACATAGATTACGTCGGCACGCTTGCCGAAGAAGAACCCGATCCCAAGACCCGCTGGCAGCTGCAGAAGCGCGTTGCGGCGAGCGTCTGGCAGAGGGACGCCAAGGCGTACTACGAGGAGCAGGGCGCGGAATTCTTTGATTTCGGGCAATGGCAGCTCGACCAGGCCTACGCGAGCTACCTCTACCACGAGTCCGTCAAGCGATACCGCAAGCGGCAGGGCGACAGGCAGATCCTCGCGCGCCTCGACGAGCTGAACAACGTCCCGCGCGAGGACGGCGGGTACAAGGTCACGGGCGCGCGCCGCAAGGTCATCCGCGCGATCGTGGGGCTCGCCACGTCGAGCGGCGTGCTCTACTGCAGCTACGACGGCCTGGCGCGCGCGGCGCGCGTATCGCCGAGGTCGGCGCACTCGATCCGCGCGGAGCTCGAGCGCCTGGGCGTCCTCGAGCGCGTCCGCACGGGGGGCAGGGCCGAGGACGGATCGCGTCAATCGAACAAGTACATCGTGAAGTGGGACAAGCTGCGCGACATCCTCGGGATCGCGTGCTGCTATGCGTCCAATTGGCATGGAGAGCTCCAGAGAACAGTTGAGCGCAAGCCCTTCCATAACGTGTACTACAACTACGAGGGATACGCGCACTACAGCAAGTCGGCGCGCCAGAAGCGCCGACGAGCGCCAGCGCGCTCGCGAGCATGCGGCGCTCGCGGCGCAAGCGCCGAAAGTGGATAACCATGTGGAGAAAAGCGCACCAAGAAAAAGGACGAAGGCCATGGGGCTTGAAAACGAAGCTAGTGATCAGGGTTTTTGCGCACTAACCGATCTTAAAGAGCGTAAAACATCTAAAATCCTTCAACCTGTAAGATCTCTCATGTCCTATTGCCGCCGCATTGTGGAAAAGCGTACGCCGCTCCGCGGCTCCTCGGACGCCCGCCACGAGGGCGGGATGCCGGAATCGCTGCGCGATACCTTGGACAACCGCCCTGCGGGCGGCACAACCTGGTGCTTCGACGTCTCGAAGCTCTCTCAGGCATCCCTGCAAAGACTCGGCCGAGTGGCACCGGGAAGGATCGTACCCCTCTTGGCCGAGATCGACCAGATGACGCGCAGCAACCCTTCGCTCGAAACACCGGAGGACATGCAATGGCACGCCGAGGAGCTCCTGCACATCCTCGCAGATGCGGACGGCATCCCCCGATGACCGAAAGGCATCGGCCGCATCGGCACGGCTTCGCCGTGCGGCAGTGAAAAAATGATCTGCCTCCCGGTGCCGGCAGTCAAGGGGAATTTGGGAATCCTTGCCTGCCCTCTGTCTTACCGACCGAACGGATCCCAACCGCCCGGCGGCTCGACGCACCTCGCCTGGGCGATGGCCGCGCGATAGGCTATAACGTTGTGGATGGCGGCCTCGATGTTCGATGCCGCGTCGCCCCCGAGCCCAGCAATCAAGAGCGCCGAGCGTTCGGCGATCGCCTCTATCAGGAGCCCGCTGTCGTTTCGATCAGCGCTGCAGGCGGGGCTCGCGCCTTTCTCCGGTCGAGGCGGCCGGATCGCCCCGGATCTCGCCTGCAGGGCCATCCTGCCTATCTCCCTATGCAGGATCGATTCCACTACGTAGACGTCGGCCTCGTCTCCGTACGGCGCGAAGAGATCGTCGGCCGCCTCGACGATCCGGTTGAGGGAATCTGGGATATGACCTGCGCTTGGATTCAATTCGCCAACCCGCTACTGCTCGCTTTTCATTGTGTCTTCGGACCGCCCTCGCCGCGCAGCTTCGCCCTCGCGGCGTCGCTGTAAGGATTGCTCATGTGATGGAGGTTCTTCGGCACGCTGATGTAGACCCCCTCGCCGATGCTCGCGATCTCATCGTCCGGCACGAAGCCGAGCACGTCTGCCACGTCGCATCCTTCGACGCCGAGCGCTCGGAGCGCCTTGATGAGGGCGTCGATCGTAGTCCCCCTGTAGGCGACCACCTTCCCCGTTTTCAACCTGGATACGTTGACGTTCGTTATCCCGGTCGCAGCTGCTATCTTGTCGAGGGATATGCCGTGCTGCAGCATCAGCGCCTCGAGCTTCACGACTATGGCCATGGGCTGTTATCCATGGCAGGCCTTGCGGATCCTGGGTCCACGAGTCGCTCCTTTCGCGACTATTTCATTTCCTTGCTGAGTGCTAAACATTATATATATTGAATAAATCATTGCATATAACAAATGAGAATGGGGGAATTGATGACGTAGAGCTTAACAAGCGAAGGAAGCGACTTGGGAATGCCGTCCGCGTCGAGCGGGTGGAGCAGCGGCTATCCCAAGAACGCCTGGGCCGGATGGTCGGCACCAACCAGACCTACATCAGCCTGCTCGAGGCAGGCGAGATAAACGTGACGTTCAACAAGCTGTGTCGCATCGCGGAGGCCTTGGAGGTAGAGGTGTCCGACCTGGTGCGCTAGAGTGCCCCGGCGTTGCCGGGCACGATCTCCTCTACGTACCATCGGCCGTCGTCGCTATGCCAAAGGTGCTTTGTCCTTCCGCAGATCTCAACGGTATAGCGGATCCCGTGGCCGCCGACCTTCATGCTCGCCGCGCGCCTCGATTCGAGCACGCGATCCACGACAAAGCATCGTCCGTCTCCCCAGTAGATCGCCAGCGGTCGCTGGCGGCCGTCGGGGTCGATGTCCACCACGGCCTCCACGTAGGTCTTCTTGCGGCTCTCGATTCCATGCATTTAGCAGCTCCTCACGAGTGGAAGAAGCTGACGGGGTGGACGGTGTTGTCGGCCTTGGCGTCGACGCCGGCCGCGCCTTCGTCGACGAGCTGCGCGCCCCACACGACGCACTTGTTGCCGTAGCGACGGCGCAGGTCGTCGACGGAGGCGTCGAGCTCGCGCATCTCGGTGCGGCGGGGCATCGGGTCGAAGAGCGACGCCTGCAGGTCGGCGTCGGCAGGCTCGAGGTCGGAGGCGCGCACGTGGATCCCGCGCAGGGGATGGCTCGCGTCTAGCGGCTCAAGCTCCCGTAGGAGGCCCCAAGCGGCGCGCGCTACCTCGAGCGTCACGTCGGTGGCCACCGGCAGCTTGCGCTGGCGCGATCGGGTGCAGAGGTCGTCCGCGGCCCTTGCGCCGACCGACACGGTGCGGGCCCTGGCGCGGCCCTCGCGCATGCGCTGGGCGACGCTCTCGGCGAGCATCCAGACGTACGCCTTGGCGGACTGCGGGTCGCATATGTCCCTGGGGGCCGTGAGCCCGTTGCCGTAGCTCTTGATCTCGCGCATGACGTCGGCGGCGTCCCGGTCGTAGGGCTTGACCTCGGTAGCGTCCTGCCCGCGCGCGAAGCCGCGCAGCACGAACCCCATCTTGCCGAGCCTGTTGCGCAACAGCTCGTCCGAGGCGCACGCGAGCTGGCCTATCGTGTCGATGCCCGAGGAGTGCAGCTTGCGCTCCGTGGCGGGCCCTACGTAGAGCAGGTCGCGCACAGGGGCCTGCCATACGACCTCGCGGTAGTTCTCCCGCGTTATCACCGTGACGGCATCGGGCTTCTTGTAGTCGCTGCCGAACTTGGCGAAGATCTTGTTCCACGACACCCCGACCGACACGCTGATGCCGAGCTCGGCGACCATGCGCTCGCTTACCTCGCGGGCTATCTCGGCGGGGGAGAGCCCGAGGCACCGGCGGGTGCCCGTGACGTCGAGCCAAGCCTCGTCGGGTCCGAAGGGCTCTACGCGGTCGGTGTAATCGTAGTAGATCTCCCTGGCTCGCCGCGACACGTCCATGTAGAGCCGGTAGTCAGGGGGCACGACGACGAGGCCGGGGCATGCCTTCCGCGCCTCCCACAGCGCCATCGCGGTCTTGACGCCGGCGCGCTTGGCTATGAGGTTCTTCGCGAGCACGATGCCGTGGCGCGCCTCCTCGTCGCCGCCGACGACCACGGGCTTGCCGCGCAGCTCGGGCCGTGCCTGGCACTCGATCTGCGCGTAGCAGCAGTTTATGTCGCTGTGCAGGACGTCGCGGTCTGGCATAATGACCTTTTACCTCCGTAATAGAGAACAAATGTTTGATACAATTGTAGGCCCGCATGGGTGCTGGAGGCAATCGAACAGTTTGTGGAGTGTTTGGGATCCTAGCCGCTCCGGCTCTCGTTGAGGCGCTTTCGGATGCCGTCGTGAATCGGGTTGCTCATACAGTGGAGCTCTTTCGGCAAGCTGACGTAGACGCCTCTTGCGATCGTGTCCAATTCATCGTTCGGTACGTAGCCGATCGCATCAGCCCTGGGAGTGGAGATATGGGAGCTGTTCGCACCTGCAGATGTTGTCGATGAGGTAAGAAAGGGGAGGGGCCGGTAGGGTATCGCTTCCTCGTCGTGCGGTCAGTAGGCCTCCTCGCGCTCGCAGGGAAGGTCGAGCCACACTCCGTAGTAGCGCTCCTTCACCGTGTCCACGTACTCGCCGTCGTACTCTATCGTCACCAAGCGCACGTTGTTCATTCCCACGTATCCACGAACCTTGGTCTTGGCGTCGCGCTCCGGAGTCCCATGGTAAAACTCGCGGTTCGTCATCTTTCCGGGCATTCCGATCCCCTCTTCCGATTAGTGCATTTTCTGTCATGTAATATGATCGGAGCATGTAGTATCATTTTTAAATATGGCATCATTTTGAAGAACAGAGCCTTTGGTCGAACCCCTGCGCTCCCCGTGTTCCCATAGTCTCGGCTTCCCAGACTGACGGCATGTCGGATACGCGCACCGTCGCCATCCTGCCGCTCTCCCCAGGGCGCAGATTCAAAAAACCGTGGAGATCGAGCGGTATCTTGATCAACGCAGATTCTCGTTCATCATCGATTTTCTTGCTCATGCACCTGGGCGATATGTGTGCGCAAGGAAGGGTAGTCGTCCAGATTTCCAGGATCTCTCCTTCCACGGGTGTGCAAGTACCGCGCGGCCGTGAGGCAGAATGAGGCCGTGGAAAAGACGGATCCGACTGCGAACACGAGCAATAGGAGCAGCATGTGCGGAAACAAAGGAAGACTCCATCCGCTGTTGGCGACGAGCATGTAGCCGATGGCGATCGTCCCCATCCAGAATACGAAGACGCTCATCGATGCCTCGACCAATTCTTTCTTCACAGGTGCTTGCCCTCTCCTCGTCATTCTTCCCATTCCCATGTCTCCTGTCTACCGCCATGCCCCGCATGATCGGTAATGGCGTCCCTCTTCAAGTGTTAGCGCACGTGCACGAGCAGCGGGCACAGCGGCTTCATGCCTTTCTTCTTGCGGCCTGCGTTCAAGCGCTCGGCCTCTTCAACCGCCTTCTTGATCGAATTGACCCTGCGGAAATACGTTGTGCGCTTCAAACCGAGCTGCCGCATCCCTTCTTCTACCGAGTGGTTCTGCTGCCATGCAAGGTACTCGGCGCAAGTAGTTTCATTATTAAATATGGAATCATGTGGGAGCACCACGCCCTTGCTCGGCCGGCCTGCGCGCCGCGTCCTCATGGTTTCCGCGTCCTGGACGTCCGGCATGTCGGACACGCGCACCGTCGCCGTCTTGCCGCTCGATGAAACGGCGCAATCGACCTTGATTCCCAGCTCGCGGGCAATGGACATGAAGTGATCGAATTCCTCTCGCCTGAACCCGCTTGCAGTAAACGTGCATTCGGTTGGATGCATATCCAAACGCTCCGATCTCGCAATTAATTATGGGACTAGCATACGCGAATAGAGCTTGAATTTCAATATTAAAATTGGGACGGCCGTGCTAAATTGATAACATATATTATGTAAACTTAGGCTAACTTTTTACGCGCAGCGGCCTTCCCCGTTGATTGAATTCTCGTAAGTTAACGTTTATGCAGATCAGAGGGCTGTTTACTTCTACCTTTTCAATTTCGAGGTCGCGGCGTTCCATCTATTACCTGCACTTTTTCAATCGACCGCCTTCGCAGTCCGTTATGTGTAGACGGCAACCGTTTGAGACAGCACCAGGTCAGGCCCGCGTCGCTGGTTTTGAAAGACTGCAGGTAAAGAAATCGGCGATATGATGCGGTGCCCCAGACTAGCTAGATCAGGGTTATCGCGTGAGGCACGAGGTGCGGTGTGAGGTTCACCTCCTTCGGCTCTATCTCCTCGACCCCGTACGCGTCGAGGAGCCCTTGCGGAAGCACGAGGCGCGCCATCTCGACGGGCGCCATCCAGTCCATCTTGCCGCGAAGGTAGCTGTTCACGTGGCTCATGCACGCCGCCATGTCGCGGCAGGTCAAGGCGTCGAAGTTCGT
>NZ_GL622582.1:293199-295498 GCF_000185625.1 Eggerthella sp. 1_3_56FAA | reverse complement strand
GGGCAACCCGGCGTACAACGTGGTGGTGCTCTACGACGAGAACGGCAACGTGGTGGGCGGCGTGAACGCCGACGGCAGCACGGTTGCCAGCCAGATCATCATGGCGCCTGAGCCCGGCGACGCCATGCTGGGCGACGTGTCCGAAGGAAGCTGGGTCTACTGGATCGAGCCCGGCGACCTTGCGAGCATGAAGCTGCCCAAGCAGGTGCGCGCCGAGCTGTACCGCGTGGACAACGCGTTGACGAACGAGGGACAGCGCCTGGTGAGCGACTCGCTTCCGGGCGATGTTCCCGACAATCTGCCCGACGTCGAGCTCGGCGGCAACGCGACCGTCGCAGCCGATTAGCCTGAAGCCGAGAGGAACGGTTGAAGATATGTTTGCGAAGATGAAGAAGATGACGGCATGCGCGTTGGCGGCATGCGCGCTCTGCCTGGCTCTTGCCCCGGGAATCGCCTGGGCGGGGGAGGCGCCTGGCGTGGTCCTGGACGAGGGTGCCTCGAACGGTTCGGTCGACGTGAGCCTGGTCGTCCCCAAGGGAGGCGACGAGGTTCGGGCGCTCAAGCTGTCGTTGACGGTGAAGGGCGAGGGCGGCGAGGCGCTGGAGGCCGGGTTCGGCTTCTCGAAGGCGGTCGAGGGCGCCGCGGTGGCGCAGGTGCGCTTCAAGCCGGTGGACGGTGGCCAGCGCGTGAACCTCTACGTGGCCGTCAAGGACGGGAACCTGTTCTCGGGCGACCGTCTCGATCTGGGAACCCTCGCGTTGTCGTCTTCGAGCGATTCCGTTGCGGAAGTGTCCGTGAGCAGCCTCGAGGTCGTAAGCTCCTCGCATGTGGAGATGGACGAGAAGCAGCTGGGCATGGAGCTGCCGGCTCCGTTGTCCGTCAAGGTCGCTTCCGGCTCTTCGGTCGGGCCCGATGAGCCGGGCGACCCCGGCGGCACGCCGGGCGGGAGCCCTGACGACGGTTCGGGCGACGGGTCTGGCGGCAACCCCGGGGACGGCTCGGAAGGCTCCGGGCAGAATCCGGGAGAAAACTCCGGTGAAGGGACCGGCGGATCGAACGCCAAGCCGAGCCCCGAGAAGCTTCCGAGCGGCACGAACGTAAGCCCCGGGGCTCCCTCCGGCTCGGATAAAGCGCTGGTGACAACCGGCGACGGCTTGTTCCCCCTCGTGGCGGGTTGCGTAGCTGTCGCCCTCGTCGCCGGAGCCGTTGTGTTGGTCGTAGCGCTGCGCTCCCGCCGTCGCTAGCGCTTTCTACGTGCTCTTGCGAAGGCAGCGATGCCGCTGATCAAAGCCATGGCGCCGATCGTGCCTCCGATGGCCAGGGCGAAGCCGGGCATACGGTGCGCGGTTCCCGACGAGGTCGAGCCCGCGGAGGTCGCCGCCGAATCGCGGCTTGTCGAAGAATCGGCGAAGGCCTTTCCCGGCATCGATTCCTTGCTTGCAGCATCGCTTTCCCCTGCGCGCCCGGCTTGCTCGTCGGGCGCGTTTTCTTGCGTCCCGTCGCCGTCCTGCGTTCCGGCGGCCGGCTCCTCGTTGCGCGGCAGCGGCAGGATCGAGGCCGTTGAGACAGGGTTGCCGCCGGCGGGGAAGCCGTCTTTCTTCGGCCGTTCTTCGCTCGCCTCGTTCCGCTCGCTTTCCCCTTGGCCCACGCCTCCGCGGTTCCCTCCGCTGTCGCCGCCGTTCACGTCGGGCGGGTTCACGACGGTCGGCGGCTCCTTCTGCGGTTCTTGGGGTTTCTCGGGCTCTGCAGGGTTTTCGGGCTCGACCGGGTCGACCGGCTCGACGGGTTCGGGAAGCCACTCCTCGGCGTATTCGAACAGCGCCGGCTCGAACTCGATGGCGGTTCGCACGCCGTCCTCGAGGACCACCGCGGTCGCGCGGAGGTAGAAGTCGCGATAGTCGACGGTCTCGGACGAGTAGCTGACCGTGCAGTACAGGATGCTGGGATCGGCGTAGTTGTCGTCGTACACGGGTTGGACGCTGTCGAGGCCCCAGGCGTACTCCTGCCAGTCCGCGTCCCATTCGAAGGTGCCCCAGGCTTCCCAGGAGTCCGGGTCGTCCGCATAGGCGCGGTCGACCCGAAGCGTCTGCAATGCGGGATGCCCGGTTTCCTCGTCGCTGTGGTACGGATCCACCGGCAGGGCTGGCAGGTACAGCAAAGCCGACATGCCGTGATCGGGGATGATGCGGATGATCTGGCCGAACGGCTTGTCGACGTGGTCGATGGCGCCCGGGCCCCCGCCTACGGAGCCGCCGCCCGCCATCATGCGCGCGTCGCCTTCGCGGACGTCGGCGTGCGC
>NZ_GL622582.1:262851-293012 GCF_000185625.1 Eggerthella sp. 1_3_56FAA | reverse complement strand
TCGGCGACAGCGCCAGCGCGATCGCGGTCGCGCACGCGAGCGCGCGCACGACGGGTTTTCTGCTACCATGCTCCATGCAGGCTCCTCGTCCCTTGGAAAGGCGGTTCATGCCGCATCGTCTCCCGTATCGCTTCGCGGTCTGCGCCGCGGCCGTGTTCCTGCTGGCAGGATGCTTGTTCGCTGCCGCGTACCACTATGATAACAAATACCTGTTCGGGCCGCCCTACGGTGCGGACGGCGTCATCGAGGTGTCCGACGACGATCTCGACCGTCCCGTCCCGCTCGTGGACGGTTGGATGCTCTCCGTGGACGGGGCGCCGCGGACCGAAACCTTCATCGGCCAGTACTCCAACTTCTCCTATGCTCCCGGCGGCACGTCGGCTTTCGGCTCCGCCGTGTACGAGCTGACGCTTAGCTATGTCGGCGCGCAACGAGAACGCGCCCTCGTGCTGCTGGTTCCCGAGGTGTACGGTGATTTCACGTTGTACGTAAACGGGGTCGTTGCTGCGGCCGGCGGAGACGGGGCGCAGGTCGGCATCGTGGCGGACCGCGACACGCGTCTGCGCCTTGAGGTGCGCAACGACGAGCACTACTACAGCGGGCTGGTCTACCCGCCCGTGCTGGGCACCGCGCAGCAGATGGCGAACGTCTCGTTCGCGAACGCGCTGTCCGCCTGCGTGCTGGTGCTGGGGCCGCTGGCCGCGGCGCTGTTCGCGTTCGCGGTGCGCCGCAAGCGCGACGGCGATGCGCTTGCGCGCGACTTCGGCGTGCTGTGCGCCGCCTTCGCCGTGGCGGGCGCGCATGGCCTGGTCTGGCATCTGGGCGCAGCAGGAGCCTGGTGGTATGCCGTAGAGGACGCGGCCTGGACGTGCGTGCTCGTCTCAGCCGTGTCGGTAGCCGCCCGAGCCGCGGGTTTGGCGTGGACGCGCGATGCCCGCCCCCTCGTTCGCCGGACGGCCCGCGCGCTGTGGGCGCTGCCGGTCGTCACGCTGGCCTGGGCGCTGTCCATCCCGGCGCTGCCGGGCGGCATCGAGGCGTACGGCCTGTACCAGACCGCCGTGCGCGTCGGTTGCTGGGCGCTGTTCGCCGTATGCGCCGCCGTCGGGCTGCGCGATCGCACCGACGAGGCGCGCTTCGTGCTGTGCGGCTGCGCGGTGCTGGGCGCCGCGCTCGTGGCGAACCTTCTCGACAACAACGCGTACGAGCCTATGTACGGCCTGTGGCAGAGCGAGTACGCGGGGCTGCTGCTCGTGGGCGTGTTCGCCTGGATGCTGGTGGAGCGGGTGCGCCGCCTGCGCCTCGCCGCCGAGCAGGTGCGCGATCTGGAGGTGCAGGTGCGTGCGGCCGAGGCGGGGCTGCGCCATCTGCGGTCGGGCGAAGAGGCTACGAGGGCGGCGCGCCACGACCTGCGTCATCATGCGGCCGCGCTGAGCCGCCTGATCGACGCGGGGGAGCAGGAGCGCTGTAGAGCGTATCTGGTCGAGCTGTCCGGCCAGCAGGAGGCCGAAGCCCCTCTGCGCTACGCCGACAACTTGGTGGCGAACGCGGTCATGGCAGCGTATTTGGCTCCGGCCCAGGCGGCGGGGATCGAGGTGCGCTGCGAGGCGCGCGTGCCCGCGGAGCTTCCCCTGCGCGACACCGAGCTGTCCGTGCTGCTGTCGAACCTGTTGTCGAACGCCGTCGAGGCGTGCGAGCGCGTGCGAGCCGAGGGCGCCGGCCGGCCTTTCGTCTCGCTTTCCATGCGCGCGCAGGACGGACGGTTGGCCGTGCGATGCGAGAACGCGGCCGTCCCCGGCGCGTCGTTCTCGCGCACGTCCAAGGCCGACGCGTCCCGCCACGGTCTGGGCCTGCCCGCCATGCGCCAGATCGTCGAACGCCACGGCGGCGCGCTCTACGCCGACGTCGAGGGCGGAGTCGCCGTCGTGCGCATCGTCATTCGCTTGGACGGCTGAGCGACGCATCATCGGCCGAAAAACACGTTTTCCAGCCGATTTCCGTGTCTTTCGGCCGATGATGCGCATGTGCTCGCAAGGTTTCGGCTCCCGTCGCGCAAGGGGCGCCCGCCGAGGCGCGGAAAATGTGGTGAACTTGCGCGCTGCCTGGTGAGCGGCCTAGGCAAAGCGTTGCCGATATGGTATAAATACACGGCACGACAAAGAAGCAAGCGCGTTTTCGCGCACCATACTTTCGACACACGAGAAAGTGGGCTTGTTCCCGCTTTCTTTGTTTGTAAGGGCTCGCCGCTCCGCGGCGTGAGAGCATGGGGCGGCGAAGCGAAACCAAACGGGAAGGAGGAGGCGCGTGCTCAGCAAGAAGGAACAGCAGCTGCTCGACGCGTTAGCTCCCCGGGCGGAGCAGGAGGGCGTCGAGATCGTCACGGTGGAGGTCGCGGGCGCGAAGAAGGCCCCGACGATTCGCGTGTGCATAGACACGCCCGACGGCGTGAGCTTCGACGAGCTGTCCTCCGCGCAGGCGTGGATCAACGACCTCATGGACGAGCTCGACCCGTTCCCCGGGGCGTACACGCTGGAAGTGTCGTCGCCCGGCATCGACCGGCCGCTGCGCACCGCGGAGCACTTCGCGCGGTTCGTCGGCGATACGGCGGTGCTCAAGACGCAGCCCGTGGACGGTCGCGGCAGCTGGACCGGCGCCATCGCATCGGTGGAGGGCGACGTGGTCGTGCTCGACGTGGACGGCGCCGAGGCGCGCATCCCTATGGACACCATCAAACGCGCCCATCTGAAGGGCACGATCGATTTCGGCTCGCAGACGAGCATCTGAGGAAAGGAAGCGAAGACGTGGCAAGTTCAGAACTGATTGAGGCGTTGCAGGCGCTGGCGCATGAGCGCAAGATCGACGAGTTCTACCTCATCGAACGCCTCGAGGCATCGCTCGCCAAGAGCTACCAGCACATCCTCGATCTCGAGTGGGACGCCCGCGTGACCATCGACCGCCAGACGGGCCACATCTACGTGTACGAGCTGGTGCCGGTGGGCGAGCCCGACGAGGAGACCGGCGAGTACAGCGAGTTCGAGGAGCGCGACGTCACCCCCGACGATGTCAGCCGCATCGCCGCGCAGAACGCCAAGGGCGTCATCGCGTCCATCGTGCGCGAAGCCGGCCGTCAGTCCATCTACGAAGAGTTCTCGGACCGCGTGGGCGACCTCGTGACGGGCACGGTGCTGCAGGGCACGCCGGACTTCACCATCATCAAGATTCGCGACGGCGTGGAGGCCGAGCTGCCCCATTACGACGTGAAGCGCAACCCCAACGAGCGCAACGAGCGTCCGAGCAACGAGCACTACCGCCACAACCAGCGCCTCAAGGTGCTCATCATCGAAGTGCGCGACCCGAACTCCGACGCGCCGAAGATGCGCGGCGAGCAGGCGCGCCCGGCCATCGTGGTGTCGCGCACGCATCCGGACCTCATCCGCCGCCTGTTCGAGATCGAGGTGCCGGAGATCTACGACGGCATGGTGGAGATCAAGTCCATCGCCCGCGAGCCCGGCGCCCGCTCCAAGATCGCCGTGGCGTCGCGCGAGGCGAACCTCGATCCCGTGGGCGCCTGCGTCGGCCCGAAGGGCAGCCGCGTTCGCATGGTGGTGGAAGAGCTGCGCAACGAGCGCGTCGACGTGATCCAGTGGGCGGAGGATCCGGCGGTGTACGTGGCCAACGCGCTGTCGCCTGCGAAGGTGACCCGCGTCGTCATCGACGAGGACAACCACTACGCCACCGTCGTGGTGCCCGACGACCAGCTGTCGCTGGCCATCGGCAAGGAGGGCCAGAACGCCCGTCTGGCTGCGCGCCTGACCGGCTGGCATATCGATATCAAGAGCGCCAGCTTCACGGGCGAGTCGCTGGCTCCGATGGACAACATGCTGATCGACGAGGACGAGGCCGCGGACGACGAAGCCGGTCTGTGCGCCTACGTGGGCGAGGACGGGGTGCGCTGCCGCAACCATGCCCGTCCGGGCAGCCGCTATTGCGGCGTGCACGCCGACCTCGACGAAGCATAAGGCAAGGGTAGCGAGAGAGGGCGGCCAGGAATGACGACGACGAGGACGGTGCGCCAGCGCAGCTGCATCGCATGCGGGAAGCTGGCCGGCAAGGCCGAGCTCATGCGCATCGTGCGCGACCCGTCCGGCGCCGTGTCGTTCGACAAGACCGGCCGTGCGCCGGGCAGGGGGGCGTACGTCTGCTCCGAGGAGTGCTTCGCCGCCGCATGCAAGAAGAAAAAGCTCGACCGGGCGCTCAAGGCGACGCTCGGCAGCGATGAGTACGACAGGATCGCCGCCGACGTCGCTTCGGCTGCGCGCGAAGCGAGACAGAAGTAGAGGAGTGGTATATGGCCAGCATGCGAGTACATGAGTTGGCGAAGGAATTCGATATGTCGAGCAAAGAGCTGCTCGACAAGCTGCAGCAGATGAAGATCCCCGCGAAGAGCCATGCGAGCATGCTCGCGGACGCCTACGTCGACAAGATCCGCAAGAACCTGGAGCCCGAGATCAAGCAGCGCGCCGGGCAGTTGGAGGACGAGGAGGCCAGGAAGCTGGCCGAAGAGCGCGCCGAGGCCGAGCGCAAAAAGGCCGAGGAGGAGCGCGCCCGTCGCGAAGCGGTGGAGCAGGAGCGCGCCGCCCGCGAGGCCGAGCGCGCCCAGCGAGCCGAAGGCTCGTCCGACGACGGGCGCGCGCAGGGCGCCGACGGAGAAGGCGGCCCGAAGAAGGCGCCCGTTTCCTCGCCGTTCGAGAGCCTGGCGAGCCAGATCGAGAGCGAGAAGGAACGCGTGGCCCGCGAGGCCGCCGAGGCCCGCGCCCGCGCCCGCCAGGCCAAGATGGCTGCAGAGGTGGCCAAGAAGCAGGCGGTGGAAGAGGCGCTGCGCAACCGCAACGCGAAGGGCTCCAAGAGCGCTTCGAGCGCGTCGGCGCCGAAGAGGCCCGCGCCGGTGCTGGGCGCCAAGAAGCCTGCGTTCGACTCGCTGCTGTCGCAGATCGAGGCCGAGAAGCAGCGTATCGAGGCGCAGAAGCAGGCTGCTCCCGCCGCCCGCGACGCCGCGCGCAAGGGCTCCAAGCCCGAGCGTCCGGCCAAGAAGGGCAAGCGGGGCGGGCACGTCGAGCAGATCGTGCCCGAGCTCGAGCAGCAGGCAGCCCAGCCCGAGGACCGCTACGCGCAGATGGCCGTGCAGGCCGAGAAGCTGCAGCGCGACAAGGTGCTGGCAGAGGCTCGTGCCGCCGTCGCCGCCGCGTCCACGCATGAGGGCGAAGGCCGCCGTAAGAAGCGCAAGGAGAAGCGCGAGGCCGAGAACCGCGAGCGCATGGAGCTGGAGGCCATCGAGAAGGGCCTCGATCCCACGCTGGTGCTCGACGATTCCGTCGTGGAGATCCCCCAGGGAGCCACGGTGGCGAAATTCGCCGAGATCCTGGGCGTGCAGCCCAACGACATCATCAAGCGCCTGTTCATGCTGGGTCAGGTGCTCACCCTGACGCAGTCCATGAGCGACGAGCTGGTCGAGCTCATCGCCGACGACATGGGCCGCAAGGTGCGCGTCGTGTCTCCGGAGGAGGAGTATGCGGTGGTGTACCACGACAAGGACGAGGACCTCAAGCCCCGCCCGCCCGTGGTCACCGTCATGGGCCACGTCGACCACGGCAAGACGTCGCTTCTGGACGCCATCCGCGACACGGGCGTCGTGGCCAGCGAGGCCGGCGGCATCACCCAGCATATCGGCGCGTCGGTGGTGGAGATCGACGGCAAGCAGATCACGTTCATCGACACGCCGGGCCACGAGGCGTTCACGGCCATGCGCGCCCGCGGCGCCCAGGTCACCGACGTTATCGTGCTGGTGGTGGCCGCCGACGACGGCGTCATGCCGCAGACCATCGAGGCCATCAACCACGCGAAGGCGGCCGAGGTGCCCATCGTGGTGGCCGTCAACAAGATCGACAAGCCGGGCGCGAATCCCGACCGCGTGCGTCAGGAGCTGGTGGAGTACGGCGTCATTCCCGAGGAGTGGGGCGGCACCAACATGTTCGTGGAGGTGTCGGCCAAGCAGCGCCTGCACATCGACGACGTGCTGGAGACGATCATCCTCCAGGCCGACGTGCTGGAGCTCAAGGCCAACCCCGACGCCGAGGCCTCCGGCTTCGTCATCGAGGCGAACCTCGACAAGGGCCGCGGTCCCGTGGCCACCGTGCTCGTGCAGCGCGGCACGCTGCACCCGGGCGACGTCGTGGTGGCCGGCACCTCGTACGGCCGTGTCCGCGCGCTGGTGGATCCGCATGGCAAGCACGTCGATTCGGCCGGTCCCGCCGATCCGGTGGAGATCTTGGGCCTGAACAGCGTGCCCACCGCCGGCGACGAGTTCCGCGTGTTCGAGGACGAGCGCGACGCCCGCAAGCTGGCCGAGGAACGCGCGCTGCGCGCCCGCCTGGCCGAGCAGGAATCCAAGAGCCACATGAGCCTGGACGACCTGTTCAACCGCATCGAGGAGGGCAAGCAGACCGACCTGAACCTCATCGTGAAGGCCGACGTGCAGGGCTCCATCGAAGCGCTGCGCGACGCGTTCGAGAAGATGGACCAGTCCGAGGTGCGCATCAACATCGTGCACTCGGCCGTGGGCGGCATCACCGAGACCGACGTCACGCTGGCATCGGCCTCCGACGCCATCATCATCGGCTTCAACGTGCGCCCCACGGGCAAGTCGAAGCAGCAGGCCGAGAAGGAGAAGGTGGACATCCGTCTGTACAGGATCATCTACCAGGCCATCGAGGAGATCAACGCGGCTCGCGTGGGCCTGCTGTCCCCCGACATCGTGGAGGAGGACACCGGCATCGCCGAGGTGCGCGAGACGTTCAAGGTGCCGAAGGTGGGCACGATCGCCGGCTGCTACATCGTGGAAGGCGAGATCCATCGCGACGACAAGGTGCGCATCGTCCGCGACGGCACCATCATCTTCGAGGGCGTCATGGAGTCGCTGCGCCGCTTCAAGGACGACGTGAAGTCCGTGAAGCAGGGCTACGAGTGCGGCATCGGCATCGAGAAGTTCCAGGACCTGAAGATCGGCGACCACATCGAAGGCTACACCGTGAAGGAAGTCGAGCGCACGGAGTAAGAAGATGAACCTGCGCCGCGGCGTCGCGGGGTAATGCCCAGTCGCTCAGACAGTCCTCGCTTGTGTGCGGCGCCGCTGAGCGAAGCGAAGCAAGTCCCCGTAGGGGAAACTCGCTTGGTGGGCACCGCCGGACGCCCCGCTACGGCAACCTTGTGGTTACCGTGCGGGGCCGTCCTTTTTCAGGCGCGCGTCCTCGCGGTATCCTAGGCGAAGGACTGACGGCTGAAGATGCCGAGGTCACTCGGTTAGATAGAAGGCGGTTGTCATCCTGGATGGAGCGCCGAGGGCGCGGAGTCGAAGGATCCCGTGCGGCGCCAGCGAGAAACACGGCATCTCAACGGTAAGGAGACGCATCATGAAGCAGAGTTCATCGAACCGCAAGGTCAACGAGCAGGCGCGCGAGGTTATCGCGGGAATCCTGCTGTTCGAGATATCCGATCCCCGTCTGGAGTTGGTCACCATCACCGGATGCGAGGTCAGCTACGACCGCAGCGTGTGCAACGTGTTCTACACCACTGAGCCCGATCGCTACGAGGACGTGGCGGCGGCGTTCCAGAAGGCGTCCGGCCGTATCCGCTCGCTCATGGCGCGGAAGCTGTCGTGGCGCATCGCGCCGGAGCTGCGCTTTTTGCTGGACAAGAGCGTGGACGAGGCGGAGCGAATCGCTTCGGCCCTCGAGCGCGACGCGGCGCGCAACAAGGTGGCGGCTCCTACCGACAGCGACGTGCCGGCCGACGCCGATATCATGGCCGACCGCGAGGCGCAGGCTCAGCAGGCATCCGAAGGCGAATAGGGAGGCTCCATGGCGGTCACGCCCCAGACGAACACCGACCTCGGCGCTATAGCCGAAGCGCTGAGGTCGCGCGACGACTTCATCATCTGCGGGCATGTGAGCCCTGACGGCGACTGCCTGGGCTCCCAGCTCGGTTTGGCGGCGGCGCTCAAGGGTCTCGGCAAGCGTGTGACCTGCTTGCTCGCGAAAGACGAGCCCATCGACGAGCGTCTTGGCTTCCTGCCGGGCGCGGCCGAGCTGGTTCCGGCGGCTTCGTTCGACGGCATCGCCCGCACGTTCGTCGCGGTGGACGTCCCCACTCGCGAACGCATTGGAGAGGCGGCCGCCGCGCTGCTCGAGGGCTGCGATCTGACGGTTACGGTCGACCACCATGCGGTGGACTCCACTATGACCGACCTCGTATACGTCGATCCCGACGCCGCCTCCACCACGATGCTCGTGTGGGAGCTCGCGGGCCTGTTGGGCGCGGAACGCGCCGGCGACGTGGCGCAGTGCTGCTACACGGGCCTCGTCACCGACACGGGGCGCTTCCAGTACCAGAACACCGATGCGGCTGCCATGCGCGCCGCATCCGAGATGGTGGAGGCGGGCGCCGACCCGGCGTCGGTGTCGCGCGCCATCTTCCAGAACCGGACGCTGCCGTCCGTGCGGCTCGAGGGCATAGCTGTCGAGCGCATGACGTTCGGCGCGGGCGGAGCCTATGCGTTGAGCTGGCTTTCCTGTGACGACTTCGAGGCAACGGGCGCAGTCAAGGCGGACGCCGAGCCCATCATCGACGCGCTGCGCTCGGTGGCGGGCGTGCGCGTGGCCTGCATGCTGCGCGAGCAGGGCGACGTGGTGCGCGGCAGCCTGCGCGCCAAGGACGACACCGACGTGGCGGCCGTCGCGCGCTCGTTCGGCGGGGGAGGGCATGTGGCGGCGGCTGGGTTCACGCTTTCCTGCACCCTCGACGAGGCTCGTCGCTTGGTCGACGAGGCGCTTGCCGCGACGTTCGCCTCGGATGAGGAGGGGGCGTGCCGCGCGTGAAACGGGGGCTATCGGGGCTGTCGCTGGTCGTCGGGGTGAACAAGCCTGCCGGCGTGAGCTCCCATGACGTGGTGAACCGCTGTCGCTCCATCTTCGGAGAACGTCGCGTCGGGCACACGGGCACGCTCGATCCGATGGCTACCGGCGTGCTTCCCATCTGCGTGGGTCCGGCGACGCGTCTGGGCGCGTACCTGACCGGGCACGACAAGCGCTATCGCGTGTCCATCGCGTTTGGTGCGGGCACCGACACCGACGATGCCGCCGGAACGGTGGTGCGCACGGGCGAGGTGCCCGACCGCGTGCTGGATCCGGAGTTCGCTGCCGCATTCGTGGCGAGCCTCGTGGGCAGACGCAAGCAGATGCCGCCGGCGTACTCGGCCATCAAGGTGAACGGGAAGAAGTCCTACGAGGCCGCGCGCGCCGGCAACATCATCGACCTTGCGCCGCGCGACATCGAGGTGTACGATGCGCGGTTGCTGGGCGTGCACGAAGGGGACGGGGAAGAGCTTCCCTCGTGGGACGTGTCGTTCGAGGTGTCGAAGGGAACCTACATCCGCTCGCTCGCACGCGACGCGGGCGTGGCGCTGGGATGCCCGGCGCACGTGGCCGCGCTCGAGCGCACGGAGCTGGGGCTGCTCACGCTTGAAGAGTGCGTGAGCCTGGAGACCTTGGCCGACCTCAAGGACCGCGCCGCGCTCGATCCGGTGCGCCTGCTGGGCGTGCGGTTCTCCTATGCGCAGGGCGATCTGGCGAAGAAGGTGGCGAACGGGGCGCAGCTTCCGGCTGCGGAGCTTCCGCTGTTCGAGCGCAGGAGGACGACGTCCGCCATCGAGATGTGCGCCTGCACCGCGGGCGTGCGCGAAAGCTGCGAGCCGCCGCGCGACGGCGAGCTCGTGGCCGTGCTGACCGACAACAAGCTCGTCGCGCTGTACGCGTACGACGAGGGGCGCGCTCGGTTCGAGACGCGCTGCGTGTTTCAAACGGGGGTGTCTCGTGGCAGAGATATATAAGGTCGACGCATCGTTTGACCACGGGTTCTTCAAGGGCACGTCGTGCGCGTTCGGCGTGTTCGACGGCGTGCACCGGGGGCATCGCTACCTGCTGGACTGCGCCCGCTCCACCGCGGCCGAAACCGGCGGCGCCAGCGTGGCGCTGACGTTCGACATCGATCCGGACGAGGTGTTCCATCCAACGCGGCTCAAGAAGCTCATGACGAACGAGGAGCGCGTGCGCATGCTCGCGGACAGCGGCATCGACGTCGTCGCGGTGCTGCCGTTCACCCGCGATTTCGCCGCCTCGTCTCCCGAGGAGTTCCTCGTGCAGACCTTTGACGGCACCGTTCCGTCTTTCCTGCACGTGGGCTACGACTTCAAGTTCGGCGCGCGGGCGGCGGGTACGGTGCGCGACCTCGACTCGTGGGCGGCCGTGGGCGGCACCAGCGTGCAGGCGCACGACCTGAAGAGCGACGACGGCGCGCCCATCACGGCCACGCGCATCCGCCTGCTGTTGGCCGGCGGGGACGTTGAAGAGGCGAACCGTCTGCTGGGACGCCCGTACTTCATGACCGGCGTCGTGGAGCCGGGTCGCGGGGAAGGAGCCGATATGGGCTTCCGTACCGCGAACCTCGTCGTGCCCGATCAGATGCGGCCGCTGGGCGACGGCGTGTACGCCGCCTATGCGCACGTCGACGGCGTGCGCTACAAAGCCGCCGTGAACGTGGGCGTGGCCGCCACGTTCGCCGACCGCGCCACCGCCACCTGCGAGGTGCATCTGCTGGACTTCTCGGGCGATCTCTACGGCAAGCCCGTCAAGGTGGAATTTCTCCATTGGCTGCGCCCTATGAGAAAGTTCGACGATCTGGACGAGTTGATAGCCACCGTGAAGGGCAACATAGCCTGGGTGCGCGAGAACCTGTAGCCCTTTACTTGACCGCCCAGGCCGAATCCTTGTTGAAGAGGTTGTCGTACTGGACGGTTGCGTACGCTTGCAGCGCGTCGAGCACGCCTGCCGCCTCCTCGTTGCCGAATCCGTGCCAAATGCCGTCGGCCGTGAGGAATCCGTTCAGATTGATGGCGGGGACGGCTTCGCGCATGGCCAGCAGGAAGCGCTGATAGCTCGTCGTGGGCAAGCCTGCGGCCTCGACGAGCCTCGACCCCAGGTAGTTAAGGCTCGTGCGCTCGTGCGCGACGCCCTGAGGCTCGTGTGCGCCTTGCGCGCGGGCTGCGTCGTTCGCCCAGATGAGGTACGGCACCGTGTAGCGCTCCTGCACGGCCTCGAGCCCCAGGTCGTCTGCTGCAGCTCCGTCGTGAGTCGCCTCGAACAGCCAATCGCTGAAGCCCGGCTGGTGGTCGCCGAAAAAGCATAGCACCACGGGGCGATCGAGAGCGTTCAGCCGATCCACGAGGTAGGCGAGGTCGCGATCCGCCTGGCGTATGACGCTGGCGTACTCGTCCAGCTCCGACGACCTGCTGCCGTCGCCTAAGGGCACGCTCACCGCAAGCTCGTCGGACAGGCCTCCTACGTCGTAGCCGCCGTGGTTCTGCAGCGTCACGTCGAACACGAACTGCGGGCCTTCGTCGGCTTCCAGCAGGTCGAGCACGTAGTCGTAGGTGGCGCGGTCGGTGGTGAGCCCGCGCAGCGTGTCGGCGTCCGCGAACGCCCGCTGGTCGGCGAACTCGTCGAAGCCCAGCTGCTCGTACACGCGGTCGCGACGCCAGTTCGTACTCTCGGCGGGGTGCACGGCATGGGTGGCGTATCCGAGCGACGAGAAGTACGACACGAGGCTCTCCGTTCCGTCAAGGTCGTACAGCACGTAGGGGTACACGCCGCCGCCGAGGTGCCCCATGCTCGATCCCGTGAGGAACTCGAACTCGCTGTTGCACGTGCCCCCGCCGAGCGCCGACGCGTATGCGTCGCCCGCTTCGAGCGCCTCGGCCGCGATATCGTAGTAGTGGGCGGGACGCGCGTCGGTGCCGGCCAAGCCCGGGTAGCGCGAGAGGTCGGAGAACGTCTCGTTCATGATCGCGATGACGGTAGGGGCTTCGGCGCCGTCCGGCATGCTCGCGCTATCGTCTGAGAGCGAGCGCAGCAGATCCGAAACGGCATCGGCATCGTATCCTTCGGGGCGTGCAGGGCTCAGATCCTGCACGCGTTTGAGGAAGCACAACGCCGATCCCTGCTCGGCGTACGACTCCTTCACGCCCCACACATCCACCGTGCAGGCGTAGGCTTCCTCGATGTCGTACGTTCCTATCCACCAGCCGAAGCAGCTTGCCAGCGCTAAAGCGCACGCGCCGTTCGCCACCGCGCGACGCGGAGTGGCCGTTACCTTCGGCAGGAAGGCGATGGCCGTCGAGGCGATCGCGAACACGGAGACGGCCTCCAGCAGGCGCGTGTCGAGCGCGAACGTGTAGCCCGCGCCCACCGAGGCCGCCGTCGACAGCGCGAACACGTCGGCGGGCACGATGGGCTGGCCCTTGAACAGGATGACGAAGTGGTTCGCCACGCCCGCGAGGAGGCAGGCGGCCAGAAACGCGACGACGGCGCCGCGGGTGCGCTGCCCGGCCGCGTACACGATGGCGAACAGCGCGCCCAGAACGCACAGGTTCACCGCGGCGTAGAAGGGATCCATGGCGAGCAGCTGATCGTTCCAGGGACGTTCCAGAAGGTAGAGTCCTATGGGAACCGCTAGCAGCAGCACGATGGGGCGGGCAAGGCGCCAGCGCTCCAAGGTCCGCTGGGAGCGCCGGCCGCGCAGCAGCAGCGCGCAACCGCAGCCCAGCAGCACGGCCGCAGCGCCCGCCACGGCGAACCAGGGCGCGTCGGAGAAGCCGCTGGCGGCGTACAGAATCAGGAACAGCGCCGCTAAGGCGCACAGAACCGCACCGACGAGGTCGCAGGGCGCGGGGGACAGGCGAGCGCGCAGGTTGGAAAGAAGCGCAGCGGCCGATGCGAGCGCCGTTTCGAGGCGCCGACGTACGGTCATAGATACTCCTATATATGCAATCGTAACGTGTTCGTAAACAAGGGTAAGAAGTGCATGATAGCGGTTTGGGCTCGATCGCGCATTCCGATCCGCCGACGGTTGTAAAAGTTCTTGGCGCTGACCGGGCGATTCGACCCAACTGACAAAAAACCGTGATTTCGACTTCACATTATCTGCAAATATCATACAATAGTGCAGTTGCGTGCGACTTTCCCGCTTAGAATGCCCGGCGAAAAGGTCGCACTATTGTATTGGAACGGAAAAAGGAGGAGACACGTGACTACTGCAGTCGCATGGATGGCTCCCGTGTGTGCCCTGATCGGCATTTGCATGGCGGCCTACCTCGGTTCCTGGGTTCTGAAGCAGGATCCGGGTCCGGACAAGATGAACAGCATCTCCATCAAGATCCAGCAGGGCGCCAAGGCGTTCCTCATGAGCGAGTACAAGCTGCTCGTCATCTTCATGGTGGTCGTCGGCATCATCATGGCGGTCGCCCTGTCGCCCATCACGGCGCTCGCGTTCGCCACGGGCGGCGTGATGTCGGCTGCCGCGGGCTACGCCGGCATGCACGTCGCCACGCGCGCCAACACGCGCACGGCGCATGCCGCCGAGCAGTCGGTTGCCAAGGCTCTGAACGTCAGCTTCAAGTCCGGCCTGACCATGGGCCTGTGCGTTGCTTCGTTCGCGCTGCTGGGCCTGTCGCTGTGGCTGCTCTTGCTGGTGTTCGGCATCGACATCGTCGAAGTCGCGCAGATGCATGAGAACATCGGCATGGTGGAGGGCTTCGCCACCGGTGCTTCGGCTGTGGCTCTGTTCGCCCGTGTGGGCGGCGGCATCTACACGAAGGCGGCCGACGTGGGAGCCGACCTCGTGGGCAAGGTCGAAGCGGGCATTCCGGAGGACGACCCGCGCAACCCGGCCACCATCGCCGACAACGTGGGCGACAACGTGGGCGACGTCGCGGGCATGGGCGCCGACCTGTTCGAGTCCTACACCGGTGCCATCCTGGCTCCCACCATCCTCGCGGCCACGTTCGGCGCGCTGGGTGGCTACTTCGCCACGGGCGACCTGGTGTGGGCGCTGGTCACCCCCGTCATCATCGCGGGCTGCGGCATCCTCACGTCCATCATCGGCCTGTTCGCCGTGCGCGCCAAGGAAGGCGCCGCGCTGCACAAGGCCCTCAACCGCGGCACGTACGTGGCCGCCGGCATCGAGATCGTCGTGATCTTCTGCCTGTTCTTCATCTGGAACTCCCAGTCGGTCGAGGCTCAGCCGCTGTGGCTGTTCGGCTCGGTGCTGTGCGGCCTCGTCGCCGGCCTTGCCATCGGCAAGATCACCGAGTACTTCTGCTCCGACAAGTACAAGCCGGTGCATAAGATCGCCGACGCCGCCGACACCGGCGCCGCCACGGTCATCATCGAGGGCATCGGCACGGGCATGCTGTCCACCATCGCTCCCATCGTGCTGGTGGCGCTCGCCATCATCGGCGCGTACACCTTCGGCAACATGGCGTTCCCGAACGCCGCTGCCGACGGCGGCATCGCCGTGGGCCTGTTCGGCGTCGGCCTGGCCGCCACCGGCATGCTCTCCAACACCGCCATCACCATCGGCGTGGACGCGTACGGCCCCGTTGCCGACAACGCGGGCGGCATCGCCGAGATGGCGGGCCTGCCCGAAGAGGTGCGCGACCGCACCGACGCCCTCGACGCCGTGGGCAACACGACGGCCGCCATCGCGAAGGGCTTCGCCATCGCGTCCGCGGGCCTGTCGGCCATCTCGCTGTTCGTGTCCTACCAGGCCACGATGCACCATTCCATCCCCGACTTCGCGCTGACGCTTACCGACCCGCTGATCGTGGCCGGCATCTTCATCGGCGCCATGATGCCGTTCATGTTCGCGGCACTCACCATGGGCGCCGTGTCCCGTGCGGCCCATGCCATGGTCGAGGAAGTGCGCCGCCAGTTCCGCGAGATCAAGGGCATCATGGAGTACAAGGCCGAGCCCGAGTACGACAAGTGCGTGGCCATCTCCACCTCTTCCGCCCTGCGCGAGATGATGCTTCCGGGCTGCCTCGCCATCGTGGTGCCGGTCGCCATCGGCTGCTTCAATCCTGCCATGCTGGGCGGCTTCCTTGCGGGCGCCGTCGCCACCGGCATGCTCATGGCCATCTTCATGTCCAACGCCGGCGGCGCGTGGGACAACGCGAAGAAGTACATCGAGCAGGGTCATCATGGCGGCAAGGGCTCCGAGGCCCACAAGGCGGCTGTCGTGGGCGATACCGTGGGCGATCCGTTCAAGGATACCTCCGGCCCGTCCATGAACATCCTCATCAACCTCATGACCATCGTCTCTTTGACGTTCGCCCCGTTGTTTATCATGCTCCAGGGGATGTTCTAAGAGCTTCGCTTGCACGATGCGCATGATTCGGAGGCCCCGGCGATCGCCGGGGCCTCCGTGCGTTGTGTGCCGATTTGGGATGCAGCCAGATGGGCTTCCTCGGCGCGAACCGGCCGAGATTTCCGAATGCGGACGGTCTCGCTTGGACGATGCGCTTTCGAATAATCCCGGCGGAGCGGGCATTCCGATCTTCGCTCATGCCTCGAAGAAGAGGGCGTATGTTATGATGCCACCATCGGCGCGCATGAGAAAGACGACGTAATGGCGAAAACAACAGGCAAAAACCTGAGAACAACGCGGTTCTCGTTCCGGCGCATGGCCTTGTACGGAGTCGCGCTCGCGTTGGCGCTGCTTATCGCATCCGCTGTGATGGGCGCGGTTCTGGCCGTGCGGGATATGCGCGATCGGGCCGACGTATCGCTGACGAACGCCAAGGCGCGCATCGAG
The DNA here is from genome assembly GCF_000185625.1 of Eggerthella sp. 1_3_56FAA. NCBI lineage: Bacteria > Bacillati > Actinomycetota > Coriobacteriia > Eggerthellales > Eggerthellaceae > Eggerthella > Eggerthella sp. 1_3_56FAA. Next base: position 277,256 of record NZ_GL622582.1, on the reverse strand, counting down.
TCGAGCGTCGCGGAGTCTTTCAAGCTGCTGGAATCGTTGGCCGAGCAGCCGACGCTGTACGAACGCTCCGTCTGGGTCATGGACAAAGTGACGATGCTCGACCAGGTGAACGAGCATTTCGGCTACTTCCTGCTATGCTACGTCGATGACGAGATGAACGTGTGGGACGTGACAGGTTCGGCGAGCCTCGCCAGCCGCGATTTCATGCAGAAATGCTATTCCACGGGTCAGGGCTTGGTCACCGACAGCTTCGCGGCCGGCGCCGACGGCGTGACGCTCAACTACGTCGTGCTCGTGCCCCTCTTCGACGGCGGCGAGATGACGGGATCGCTGTTCGTCTCGCTGTACTTCGACGATATGGTGCGCATCCTCGCCGAGAGCGCCGTCGGCCCCGATGTGGGATCGGTGCTCATCGGAAGCCGGGGCCAGACGATGTCGGCCACGTCGGGTTTCGTGTACGACGACATGTTCCTCGACCCGCTTCGCAGCAGCATCGCGTTCGGTATGACCGCCGATGTCGTGGAGCGGGAGCTGATGGCGCTCAACCCGGTGTCCTTCTGGACCGTAGACGGATTGGATGTACGATACTACACGGCCGTTCCTATCGCCGATACCGCATGGGACGCCGTATGCGTGACGAGCTTCTGGGACGCGTACACCAAGGTCATGGCCGCGCTCGCTCCGCTGATCGCCGCCGGTTTGGCGATCGTCGCGGGCGTGTTCCTGTTGCTTCGCCGCGATTTCATGTGTCAAATGGAAAACGCCCGCATGCTTGAGAAGTCCGTCGAGGAGCTGCAGAGGAAAGTGTACGACGATGGGCGATCGGCTGAAGCCGACATCGCCGACATCCTCGAGCTCACCTCGTCGGGCCTGTCCGACGGGCTGACCGGCACCGTCACGCGCTCGGTGTTCTCCAGCAAGCTGGCGAGTGCGCTCGAGAACGCGCGGGACGGCGGATCCCTGTACGCCCTCTGCTTCATCGACCTCGACGACTTCAAGACGATCAACGACACGTATGGCCATGCGACCGGCGACGCGGCTTTGAAATCCATCGGCTACGCCCTGCGCGGCTACGAGCGGCGCTACGACGGCATGGTGGGACGTTACGGCGGCGACGAGTTCGTGATGCTCATGACCGACATCGACGACGAAGGCGAGCTGCGCGCCGTGCTCGACGAGATGGTGGGCGACCTTCATGTGGACATCCAGGTGGGCGACGCGGTGGTCTCGGTGCATTGCAGCATCGGCGCGGCCGTGTGGGACCGGGTTTCCGACGCCGATGCGCTTTTGGGGCAGGCCGACAACGCTCTGTATCGCGTCAAGCAGCATGGCAAGGAAGGGTATTTCGTGTTCGGCGAAGAGGATGCGCAGTGAGACGCCGCAATGTGGCGACCGTGATCGGCTTCGCCGGGTTCGCGTTGATCGTCGTTGCGCTGGTAGGCTCCTTGGGCGCCTTCGTCTATAGAGAGATGGGCGCTATGCGCCAGCGCGACGCCCTGAATCTGCTGAACTATTTCCAGCAGGCCATGGTTACGAAACTCTACGACGAAGTGAGCCCGGTCGACGACCTCGCGGCCGCCTTCGAGGTCGATCCGGACGACGAGGCCTGGTTCCCTCGCGTGGCGGGCGAGCTGCTCGAGCGCGAGGAAGTGTCCTACGTCGCCTACGTGCGCGGCGACACGATGGCCTACGCCTATCCCGAGGAGGAGTTCGGGGATACCGTCGGCGACGATCTCACCTCGTTCTCGTACGTGTACACGCTGGCCAAGTGGACCGACGGCTTCGTGGTGGAGAGTTCGGTCGAGCTGTCGAGCGGCGAGAACGTCTTCCTGTTCGTCAGACCGGTGAACGTGGGTGGTTCGTACTACGGCGAGGCGGTGGTGGGCGTCAAGGAGTCTTACGTGCTTGAACAGCTCGACTTCGCCTCCCTTGAGGAAGCGGGGTATCTGTACGAGCTATGGTCGGTCAGCCCTCAGGATGGCAGCAAGGACGTGATCGCCGCTTCGGGTGGCTCGCACGATTTCTCCCATGCGGCGAAGTCGACGTTCAACATGCCCACGCAATGGACGCTGTCCATTATGCCCGAGCAGGGTTGGATTCCCCGGGAATGGTCCATCTTCCTGGCCGTGGGCGTGATCGTGGTCGAGGCGCTGATCTTCGGACTGGCCTTCGCCTTGCTCGCCCTTCGACGTGCGCGTCGGTTTCATGCCGAAGCCGTGCGTCGCGACGACGAGACGGGGTTGCTCGCCTATCGCGCGTTCGTCGACGAGCTCGAACGCTCCGCCTGCCGTGATGAGGCCGTTCCGTTGACGATCGTCTGTCTTATGGTGGACGGTTTCGAGCATGCGGCGCTGTCGTTGGGACCGGAGGCTCGCCGTTCGTATCTGGAAAGCGTGAAAGGCGAGATCGACGAGGTGATCCAGGTTCAACACGTGGCTGCGCGCGTGAGCGCGGGCTGCTTCGCGATCGTCATCCGCGATTACGTCGATCGTGGTTCGCTCGTCGATCTCATGCGCGCTCTCGAGCTGGCGTTGCTGTGGAAGGTGCGCATCGACGGCAGGAAGACGTTCTGCGCGGTTCGCTCGGCCGCCGTGCGCTTCCCGGAGGACGGCGACGATCCCGTCGCGCTCGTCGAACGTACGGTGTCGCTGCTGGAGCGTGATCGGCCCGGTCGGTAAGCGGGCGACGGCCGAGTTCGTCCTGCGCATTGCATGGCAAAAAGAACGGGCCCCGTCCTGAGGACGAGACCCGTTTCCGCGCGCGATGCTTTCCGGGCTGCCGCGACTACACGATGCCCTGGGCCATCATGGCGTCGGCGAGCTTCTTGAAGCCCGCGATGTTGGCGCCCATGACGTAGTTGCCCTCGTGGCCGTACTCCTTGGCAGCGTCGTCGGCTGCATGGTAGATGTTCTTCATGATGCCCTGCAGCTTGCTGTCCACTTCCTCGAACGTCCAGGACAGGCGCTCGGAGTTCTGGGACATCTCCAGGCCGGAGGTGGCCACGCCGCCTGCGTTCGCCGCCTTGCCGGGGCAGAACACCACGCCGTTTTCCATGAGGTAGTCGGTGGCGTCCATCGTCGTGGGCATGTTCGCGCCCTCGGCCACGATCTTGCAGCCGTTGGCCACGAGCTGCTTCGCGTCCTCCAGCAAAAGCTCGTTCTGCGTGGCGCAGGGCAGGGCGATGTCCACGGGCACGCTCCACACGCCGCGGCCCTCGTGGTACTCGACGCCCTCCTTGCGCGCGGCGTACTCGGAGATGCGGCCGCGCTCCACTTCCTTGATCTGCTTCACGAGGTCGAGGTCGATGCCCGCCGGGTCGTGGATCCAGCCGGTGGAGTCCGACATGGTGACCACCTTCGCGCCCAGCTGCTGGGCCTTCTGCGTGGCGTAGATGGCCACGTTGCCCGAGCCGGAAACGGCGACGGTCTTGCCTTCGAAGCTGTCGTCGTGGCAGTTGAGGTACTCCTGCACGAAGTAGATCAGGCCGTAGCCGGTGGCCTCGGTGCGGGCCAGCGAGCCGCCGTAGGACAGGCCCTTGCCCGTGAGCACGCCTTCCCACACGTTCTTGATGCGCTTGTACTGGCCGAACATGAAGCCCACCTCGCGCGCGCCCGTGCCGATGTCGCCGGCCGGCACGTCGGTGTCGGCGCCGATGTGGCGGAACAGCTCGGTCATGAAGCTCTGGCAGAAGCGCATGATCTCCATGTCGGACTTGCCCTTGGGGTCGAAGTCGCAGCCGCCCTTGCCGCCGCCCATGGGCAGCGTGGTCAGGCTGTTCTTGAAGATCTGCTCGAAGCCCAGGAACTTGATGATGCCGAGGTTCACCGACGGATGCAGGCGCAGGCCGCCCTTGTAGGGCCCGAGGCAGCTGTTGAACTGCACGCGGTAGCCGCGGTTGACGTGCACGTTGCCCGCGTCGTCCACCCAGGGCACGCGGAACATGACCACGCGCTCCGGCTCGACGATGCGCTCGAGCAGTCCGGCCTTCTCGTAGGCGGGGTTGGACTCGATGACCGGCTTCAGGGATGTGAGCACCTCGGTGACGGCCTGGATGAACTCCGGCTCGTTCGGGTTCTTTTCCTTGACCTGCTCGATGACGTTATCGACGTAACTCATCTTGGCGGACCTCCATTCACGTGTATTCATACTAGGCTCATTATAAAGACCGAATTGCGATGGTTGCGCTTATTTAAACGATTCGAAACAAAACAGCATGCCGAATGAAGGGGAAGGCGGCGCGGAATCCTGGCAGCAATCGACGCGATTCCGTCGAGGCATCGGGCACTTCCGGGATCTGTTAGCAGAGTCGAACTTCCGACCTGGCGTTATACGGGTTTATCTACGCTTCTTCGTTCGCGGATTGCCTTTGAGGCGGTTTAGGCGACGGAATCGCGTCGATTCCTGCCGAAATACGACGATCCGTTTGCGCAGCGGGTTCCTCTGGTTTCGTGCCCGGGCGTGGAAATAACCGGGTATCGCTTCGGCTGTCCCGAAAGGAGGGCTGGCGTTGCGCGGCGATGGGGTAGAATCGGGGGATACGGGAGAAGGAGCGAGCATGAACGAGATCAAGTGCCCTCATTGCGGCGAGATGTTCACCATCGACGAAGCCGGTTTCGCGGCCATTTTGAAGCAGGTGCGCGACGCCGAGTTCGACAAGGAGGTGCGCCGCCACGAGCAGCTGCTGACCTCCGAGAAGCAGCAAGCCGTGCAGTTGGCCGTGGCCGAGGCTCTTGCGAAAGCGCAGGGCGACGCGGCTCAGAAGGAGGCGCGCATCGCCGAGCTGGAGGCGCGGCTGCAGGCGGAGCAGCGTGAGCGCGAGAACCAGCAGCGCCTGGCCCACGCCGAGCGCGAGCGCGCGCTGGCCGATGCGGTGGCGACGAAGGACGCGCGCATCGCCGAGCTGGAGCAGCGCGTGGAGGCGCAAGGTCGCGCCTTCGAGGCGGAGAAGAAGCTGGCGGTGGAGCAGGCGCGTTCGGCGCTGGAGCGCGAGCGCGACGCGCTGGCCGCGCAGGTGGCGCTCAAGGACGCTGAGAAAAGCCAAGCGACGAGCGCCCTCAAAGAGCAGCTGGCCATCGAGCTCAAGGCAAAAGACGACATCATCGCCTACAAGGAAGGCGAGATCGAGCGCTACAAGGACATGAAGGCGCGCCTGTCCACCAAGATGGTGGGCGAGTCGCTGGAGCAGCACTGCGAGACCGAGTTCAACAAGATCCGCGCCGCCGCGTTTCCGCGCGCGTACTTCGAGAAGGACAACGACGCGTCCGAGGGCTCGAAGGGCGACTTCATCTTCCGCGAATGCGACGAGGAGGGCAACGAGATCGTCTCCATCATGTTCGAGATGAAGAACGAGTCCGATGATTCGTCGCATCGTCACAAGAACGAGGACTTTTTCAAGAAGCTCGACGCCGACCGCAGGAAGAAGGGGTGCGAGTACGCGGTGCTGGTCACGTTGCTCGAGCCGGAAAGCGAGCTGTACAACCAGGGCATCGTGGACGTGTCGTACCGCTTCGAGAAGATGTACGCCATTCGCCCGCAGTTCTTCCTGCCGATGATCTCCATCCTGCGCAACGCGGCGTTGAACTCGATGGCGTACAAGGCGGAGCTGGCGGTGGTGCGCAACCAGAACATCGACATCACGAACTTCGAGGAGCAGATGGAGACGTTCAAAAGCGGCTTCGCGCGCAACTACGATCTGGCCAGCCGCAAGTTCCAGACGGCCATCGACGAGATCGACAAGACCATCCTGCACCTGCAGAAGACCAAGGACGCCCTCGTGTCGTCCGAGAACAACCTGCGCCTGGCGAACAACAAGGCCCAAGATCTTACCATCAAGCGCTTGACCAGGAACAACCCCACCATGAAAGCGGCCTTCGAGGCGCTGGCCGAGGAGAAGGATGACGCGCGGCCGTAATTCGTCTATATCGTGAAAATATGCTAGTATATTTTCACGATATAAGGAGGTTTTCATGGCGACACCCGCTGAGCTGCTAGACAACATGGTGCCTGTTTCGGCGTTCAGCCGGGGCAAGGCCGCGCAGGCCTTCTCGTCGGCGTCTAATTCCACGCCCGTCATCGTGTTGAAGAACAATGCACCGTATCGCGTTATCACGACGCCGGACGAGTACGCCTATCTCTCGGAGGTCGAGGCCGACATGGTGCTTATGGCCGAAGCGATGGCGCGGTTGACGGCGAATCAGGATGCAGGATCCGTCCCTGCGGAAGAGGTGTACGCCGAGCTGGGCATCGCGCTTGAGGATGTTGACGCCATCGAAGACGTGGAGCTGGCGTGATGTGGGAGCTGTCGTTCCTTCCCGAAGCTCGGGAGGATCTTCGCGCATTGGACGGATCCCAGCGTATACGCGTGGTGAAGGCGATCGCCAAAGTGCAGTCGAATCCTCTTCCCTCATCCGAAGGGGGATACGGAAACCCTCTTGGGAACAAGCGCTTGTCCCAGTTGAGCGGCCTGATGAAAGTGAAATTGAAGTCGGATGGCATCCGGATCGTGTACAAGCTTGAGCGCATCGAGCATGCCATGCGCATCGTCGTGATTGGGGTTCGCTCCGATGATGCGGTATACCGCGAAGCCCAGAAACGGCGGGAGTCGCACGGATTGTAGACGGGGTGGGCGCTATGCGGGACGATTTCACGACGAAGGAGCGCACGGGCGCGGGGACGGGGGAGGTGCTCGCGCGGCTCGGGTACGCGCTGGCGGGCGCGCTCGTCGCCGTGCTGGTTTCGGCGATGATGTCGCTGGTGCCGTGGCCCGCGGACGACACGCTGTTTCCCGTGTACGTCAACGCGTCGGTCATGGGGGCGACGCTCATGCTGTGGGCGTCGTTCAAGCCTTCGCGCGGTTCGGCCGGCGCGGTAGCTGCCGAGGCGCTCACGGTGTTCGTCACCGTGCTTGTTGTGCAGATGGTCGGCAGCTGCCTGCAGTCGCCGAGCTTGTTCGGCCTCTATTCCAATCCTCTTTCATGGGTATGGGATCATGCGATCTTCATGCTGTACAGCGGGCTTGCCCTCGTTTTGCCGATATCCTGGGCGCTCGGCAGCAACGAGCGGTGGGCGCGGCGCTCGTTCAAACGGGTCCTCGGCGAGCTTGCGTTCGTCCTGGCGGCATGGGCGCTCGCTGCAAGCGGCGTCCTTGATTCGGCTCATTCGCTGATCGGCTTCATGGTGCAAGGCCTCGTCTTCGTCGCGTCCGTGCTTGCCACGGCGGCGGTGTTCCAGCGGCTGGCGTGCGCACTGGTCGGGCGCTACCGTGCGGTAGAGGAGCAGTCTGCGCCCCGGCCGAGACATGCACCGCCCGTTTCCGAGTCCCGGCGTCCCGCGCCGCGCGCGAACCTGCGTGCGGCGTGCATCGCGGTGCTCGTCGGATCGGTGGGCGTCAGCGTGTGCGCGCTCGCATTCTTCTTCGTTTGCCAGAAGCAGGCGGCGGCTCAGGGTTTGGAGCTGCGCAACATCGTTTACGACATCCCGACCGCTTGCGTGCTGGTCACGTGTTTCGTCGCGATCCCGTTCGTCTTGGCGAAAACGCTGAGAGGACCCGGCAAGGATTATCGCTTGGCGGGGTATGCCGCGCTTTGCGCGATCGCGCTGCTGCCGACCATGCTATCGTCCACGTTTCGGCTGGAACCTCCCGAAGAAACGTACCTTGGCGGCGGCGCCATCGAAGTGGTCACGCCTGAATGGTTCGATACGCCGCGCGTGGAATACGCGACGTCCGAAGGCCCCTTGTTCATGAGGATGCTGTCGAACGCACGCCTCTCGTCGACATCGGACGAGGGGCAGCCCCTTCCTCCCGTACGATCGGGCTACTCGTACCACAATACGGGCAACATCGTCTCCATCGACCACGAGGCGCTCGTGCTCGTGCTGGCGATAACGCAATCCACCGAGGATATCGCGACGGGAACGCAGGTGTCGGTCGATTGCGCGTCTACCGAGCACTTCGACGTACCGTTCGACGAGCTGGCGGTGGGCGATAGCGTGCAGATCCGCTCCACTGAGGCTCATACCGACGACGCCATCGTTGCGCAGAAGGTGTTCGGTCCGGCGCGCGATCTGGTGCCCGAGCAGCAGGGGCGCGTCGAGGAAGAAACGCTCGACGACATCCTCGCGTCGTACGACTGCGGCTATACGGTGTCGGGCACGGTGACGTCGGCCGTCGAGGAGAACGGGTTCTCGTTTCGCGTGGACGACGGGGGCGGCTTCATCGAGAACGGCACGGAGCTGCGCGTGTCCACCGCATTCGTCGAGCGCCGCCTGTACGGCATGAAGGGCCTGCAGTGGGGGATGGACGGCGTGATCGTCGGCTTCTCTGACCTGCCGGCCGAGGGCGTGCTGCGCGCGAAGGTGATCGTGGGCAACGACGACACGTCATCCGACTACTGGGAGAACATGCCCGCCTCGTAATGCGCTACAATGGCGAACGTGATCCCGCCCCGAACAGTTGCGAAGGAGGCTTCGTTGACCGCCGATTGTCCAGAAGATTTTCCGTACGAGGCGAAGCCCGAGCTTCGCGACCCCGCTGTGCGCGAGGGCTATTGGCGCGTTGCGATGGGCTTGCAGGAGGTCGACGGGCTGAAGCCTTCTCCGTATCTGCGCGAGCTCGCCCGAGAACACGTGAGCGGCGTGCGCGGGCTGGACGAGACGGGCAGCATGATTCGCGCCTACCACGCGCGACAGAAGGCGGATGGGCGCGACGAGGCTGCGGGGGAGCGCGAAGCCGACCTCGTGAGCCAGCGCATCGTCGAGCTGCTGGCTTCGGGCGCGTTCGCGCTGGTACCCGATATGCTCGCCGTGATCCATGGCGCGTTGTTCCAGGATCTCGATGCGGCGACGTATCGACCCGGCGAGTATAAGACTGAAGCGCTGCAAAAGCGCGAGTTCGTGCTGAACGGCGACAGCGTGGTGTACGCCGATCCCTCGTTGATCGAGCGCTCGCTGGCATTTCTGTTCGACGAGGAGCGGTCGCACGTCTACGGCATCGAGTTCGACGAAGCTCAGCTCGAACATCTCGGCCGCTTTATCGCAAGGTTGTGGCAGGTTCATCCTTTCGTCGAGGGCAATACGCGGACGACGGCGGTGTTCGCGGTGCTCTACCTGCACGATCTGGGCTTCGATGTGGACAACGAGCCGTTCGAGCGGCATGCTCGGTACTTTCGCGATGCGCTCGTGCGCGCGAACTACCGCAACGCGAAAGCGGGCGTCCTGCCCGACCTTCGGTTCGTCGTGCGGTTCCTCGACAACCTGCTGAACGAAGCCGAACACGAGCTGCGCTCGCGCGATCTTGCGTGCAAGGCGCTGTTCGACGATCCCTCGTTTTTGCGCAACGTCGATCCGTCGCAAGCGATCAGCTTGTAGGGAAGCCCTCCCGTTTCCCGTCGCGCAGCGTCTCCTCTACGAGGCGCTGGAGGTTCGCGGCGAAGCGCTCGCGATCATCGTCTTCGAAGGCGGCGGGACCCTTCGTCCGCCCGCCCTGGCGGCGCACTTTCTTCTCCTCGTGGCGGATGTGCATGTCGAGGTCGATGGTGGCCAGCGTGTACACGCGCCCGCGCACGCCGATGGCCCGGGCGTGCCGTCCCAGCGCCATGGCGGCCAGCCCGATGTCCTGCGTCACCACGATGTCTCCGGGTTCCAGCTCCTGCACGATGGCGAAGTCGGCCGCGTCGGCGCCGATGCCCACGGGCAGCGTGTCCACCCAGAACCCGTCGCGGGGCTCGCGCGGATCTCCGCGCCTGATGTGCCGCGCAAGGTTCTGCGTCGCGTTGCCCGCAACGACCGCGGGCAACGCGTTCTTGCGCGCGACGGCCAGGGTTTCGGACGTGACCGGGCAGGCGTCGGCGTCGATGTAGATCGTCGGTCTCATGGGCTCGCTTTCTTTCGGAAGATTCCAGTATACGGTACGGCAGCCTGAACGAGGCGCGATCGTGCGCTTCAATGCGTCGGAACGGTGTCCGAAATGTGCGCAGACGGTGATCGGCGGGCCCCGTAGACATTTTATTGAGAAATGCGTCTTAGATTCTTTCCGTTTGATAGTGGAAGCTGCGGGAGGATCAGCATGAGGAGCGAGAACGAGTTTTTACGCGCAGTCGAGCAGCAGGTGCGCGAACATCCGCAAGCGCCTGCCCACAAGGCGCCGAACGGCCTGACGACCACGTACGCCGAGCTATGGGAGGCCTCCGATCGCATTGCCGCCGCCTTGGCGGCCCGCACGGAGAAGCGACAGCCGGCGGTGGTGCTCGGCCACAAATCCGCATGTATGATCGCAGGGTTTCTCGGCTGCCTTAAAAGCGGGCATGCGTTCGTCCCCGTAGACACGGAGATGCCCCTTACGCGTCTCGCGGACATCCTGTCCCAGCTCGGGGAGACGCTCGTGGTGGTTACCGAGGACATGCCCGATGCCCTGGCGTGCGCGCTGCCCGAGTCAGACGTGCTCGATGCGCGCGCGGCCGTCGCCGCAGCGGGCAGCCCCTTCGTCGTCCCCGATCGCGCGAGCTGGGTGACGGGCGACGAGACGCAGTACCTCATCTTCACGTCCGGTTCCACGGGTCGCCCGAAGGGCATCGAGGTCGGCGCGGACAACGTTGCGCGCTTCATGGACTGGGTTTGCACGTTTCCCGTGATCCGCGAGGGCGGGCGCGTATTCCTGGACCAACCGCCGTACTCGTTCGACCTGTCCGAGTACGAGGTGGTGGGCGCGCTCGCCACCGGCGGCTGCCTGCACGCCGTCGAACGCGAGGAGACCGAAGATCTGCGCGCGCTATTCGCCGACCTACGCGATTCGGGCGTGGAAGTGTGGACGTCCACGCCGTCGTTCGCCGACCTGTGCCTGGCCGACCGCAGCTTCGACGAAGCCCTGCTGCCCGACGTGCGCCTGTTCCTGTTCTGCGGCGAGGCCCTGCGCCGCTCCACGGCTGCGGCTCTGCGCGAGCGGTTCCCTCGTGCCCGCATCGCGAACACGTACGGTCCCACCGAGTCGACCGTGGCGGTCACCTACGTCGAGATCGGCGATTCGGAGCTGGTTGACGAGCGCCCGCTCCCCGTCGGCCGTCCGCGCCCCGGCACCGAGCTGCGCATCGTCGACCCCGAGACGGGCGCCCCGTGCGAGGCCGGGCGGATCGGCGAGATCGTCATCGTGGGCGACACGGTGGCCAAAGGCTACTTCCGCAACCCCGAGAAGACGGCGGCGGCCTTCTTCGACGCGACGCTTGTCGACGGCACGCCCGTGCGTGCCTACCGCACGGGCGACGCGGGCCACCTCGACGAAAGCGGCATGCTGTACTGCGACGGTCGTTTCGACTCGCTCGTGAAGGTGAACGGCTTCCGTATCGAGCTTGCGGACGTGGAGGAGAACCTTGGCGCGCTGCCGCTCGTGAAGCAGGCGGCGGTCGTGCCCGTGCGTCGCCGCGAGCGCGTGGCGTACCTGAAGGCGTGCGTGGTGCTGCGCGAGCGTCCTGCAGGCAGCGACTTCGAGATAGCTCGTCTCATCAAGGCTCGGCTGGCCGAGCGCGTGCCCGGCTACATGGTGCCGCGATCGGTGGCGCTCGTGGGCGAGCTGCCGCTGACCTGCAACGGCAAGGTGGACCGCAAGGCGCTGGCCGAGGCATGAGGCATGGCGATCATCGATGACGTTCTACGCCGACCCCAGCTTCTTCATGCTCTTGGCGCTGGCCGTGGCGGGCGCCGCCTTCCTCGGATTGCGCGAGAAGCCGATCGCGCGCTACGGTATGGTCGCATCGGCCGCGTTCTTGGCGTGTTTGTTCTGCAAGGATCTGCCGGGTCTCGCCGTGGCGGCGTTGTTCGTGGCGACGGCGACGCTTTCGACGCGTTGGGTGTTGGCCAGCCCTCGCTCGAACGGGCGCTTCGCCGTCGCGTTCGCGCTCATCCTGTTGCCGCTCCTCTCGGCGAAGGCGGGCGCGGTGTTCGACCAGAACCTGCTGGGCTTCATGGGCGTGTCCTACATCACGTTCAAGGCGCTGCAGGTGCTGTTCGAGGTGCGCGACGGCGTCATCGAGGAGCTGGGCCTGTTCGACTACCTGTACTTCCTGCTGTTCTTTCCGGTGTTCACCTCGGGCCCCATCGACCGTTCGCGCCGATTCGCCGAGGATGCGCGCAAGGTGCGCTCGTGCGACGAGTACGCGGGCCTCTTGGCGCGGGGCATCCTGCTGCTTCTGGTCGGGCTCGTGTACACCTTCGTCATAGCCGTCTGGCTGCACCGCTTCTATGCGCCGACAGCTTGGGGAACGGGGCCTTTCCTCGCCGAGCTGGGCGTGCAGGTGCGAACGGCGTACGTGTACGGGCTGTACCTGTTCTTCGACTTCGCGGGCTACAGCCTCATGGCCATGGGCGCCAGCTACTGTTTCGGAATCCGGACGCCGCGCAACTTCCGCGCGCCGTTCGCGGCCGTGGATATCAAGGACTTCTGGAACCGGTGGAACATCACGCTGTCGTTCTGGCTGCGCGACTTCGTGTTCATGCGGTTCTCGCGCTTGGCGCTGAGGCGCCGTTGGTTCGACAGCCGGCTGGCCGTCGCATGCTGGGGCTTCGTGTTCGACATGGCCCTTATGGGCGCTTGGCATGGCCTCACGGTCAACTACTTGCTGTACGGCCTGTTTCACGGCCTGCTGCTAGCCGGCAACGAAGCGTTTCAGAAGAAGTCGAAGTTCTACAAGTCCCATAGGAAGGCCCCCGCGTTCAAGGCGCTGTCCTGGTTCGTCACGCTGCAGTTGGTGATGTTCGGGTTCGCGCTGTTCTCGGGGCAGATCGCGATGCTCGTGAAAGGAGCGTTCAATGGCTGATATGACGTACGAGGAGCTTGAGGAGAAGATGCTGGACATCCTCGAAGAGGTGTGCGGCGACGACGAGGTGCGCACGAACCGCGACGAGGACCTGTTCGCGCTGGGGCTGCTGGACTCCATGGGAGCCATCGAGCTTTTGGTGGATATCGAGGACGTCTTCGGAGTGTACATTGCCCCCACGGAGGTGGAGCGCGACGAGATGAACACGGTGAACCTCATCATCCACCAGGTGGAGATCAGACTGTAGCGATATGGCGAAGCGCTCGAACATACCGGGGGCAGCGCCCGCGTCCAAACGGGCGCGAACCGGCGTGCGTCTGCTGCGCGGCGTGCTCGCGGGGCTGTTGGCCGCCGCGCTCGGGTTGGCGGGCGTCTGCGCGATGCTGCCTGCACAGACCGCCTACGATCCGGCACGCCTCTACGATTACGTGTACTCGGGCACGAAGTCGCAGAGCGTGCCCTTCACCACGGCGTCGATGAGCGACGACGGCCATCTTGCGTTCGGCTCGTCGGAGTTCTTCATCTCGAAGGACAAGGTGGCGCAATGCCCGCAGGCGGTGTTCGGCGAGAACGTGACGGGCGTCGATCTGACCTACGTGGGCGAGGCGTACGACCAGAGCCTGTGGCAGGCAATCGCCGCAGGCGCGTACGCCGGCGAAGCGAAGAACAAGAAGGTGATGATCGTCGTGTCGCCCCAGTGGTTCTTCAAAGGGAACGGCGACCAGGGCAAGTTCGCTTCGAAGTTCTCCTACGAGCTGTACCGCCGGTTCGCGAACAACCCGAGCATCTCCGGTGAGACGAAGGCCTACGTGCGCTCGCGCGTGGAGGCGCTGGGCGTGGACGCGAAGACCACGGCGGCCGCCAACCGCGACACCGTGCTGGACGCAGCGAACGACGCGGCCACGGCGTTCGCCGACGACCTGCGCACGCGCAGCCGGCTTCCGGGCATCATCGCGGGCGCGCCGCTCAAAAGCACCGTCCGCGCCGCGGGCACGTCCACCGGCGAGCCGGATTGGAACGCGCTGCTGAAGCAGGCGGATGCATCGGGCGACGCCGCCTGCACCACGAACGACTTCGGCATATACGACGCGTACTGGCAGAAGAACTCGGGCTATCACGTGGAGCGCGGGCAGAACTTCTCGCAGGCTGACGAAGAGTACGCCGATCTCGCCTGCTTCCTGCGCGTGTGCCGCGAGGCAGGGCTCGAGCCGCTCGTGACCATCCTTCCGGTGCATGGTGCCTGGTACGACCGCGAGGGCGTTGCACACGCCGAGCGCCAGGCGTACTACGAGCGCATCCGCGGGCTGTGCGACGACGCCGGGGCCGCCTACGCCGACTTCTCTAGCTGCGAATACGAGAAGTACTTCCTGTGCGACACGGTGCATCCCGGCTGGCGCGGTTGGGTGCGCATAGAGCAGGCGTTCTACGACTTCGTCCACGATCGCGACGACGCGTTTCTCGGCGGCGGCCGGTTCGGTGCGGCCGAGGGACTGGACGCGGCGGGAAACGCGGGCGCTTCGCTGGCCGGCGTGGGCGGAAACGCCGGGGACGGCGGCTCGGGCGGGAGCGCATCGTGATGGCGCGCGCGAGAAGGCTGGCTGC
>NZ_GL622582.1:254094-262703 GCF_000185625.1 Eggerthella sp. 1_3_56FAA | reverse complement strand
CGCTGGCGGTGGTTGCGCTGGCGCTGGCGCTGGGGTGGTTCGTGGTCTTCTCGGGGCTGAGCGAGCCGGTGCAGTTCGTGTACAGCAGCTTCTAGCATGGGACGCCGGAGCGAAAGACCGACGTGCGGTATCGTCGCGGCCGCGGTGGCGGCGGCTTTGGCCGCATGCGCGCTTCTGCTGCCGTCCTGCGCGTCGGGGGAGGCGACCGTCCTGCCGCTTGCAGGCGGCGAGGCGGCCGTGTCGGAGGACGGCGCGGCGAGCGAGGCCGAGTCCGGAGGTGCGACCGAGGCGAAGGCTTCGGACGACCCGGAGGATCCCGGCGACGCGGAGGCGTCCGCCGCCGATCTCGACGAGGCCGACGAAGGGGCGTCTCCCGAAGGGCTCGAGCCTACGGGCGATGAGCTGGCCGCGCGCATGGACGCCTACTTGGCCGCGAACTTCCCGCGAGCGGGTGCGCCCGGGCTGGCGGTAGCGGTGGTGGATGCCGGCGGCGTGCGCTACCTGCGCACGTTCGGCGACTGCCCCGACGCGGACGCGCCTTTCGTCGTGGGCTCTCTCAGCAAATCGTTCACGGCGGTGGCCGTCATGCAGCTGGTTGAGCAGGGCGCGGTGGATCTGGACGCGCCCGCGTCGCGCTACGCCCCGGGCTACGACGTGCCCGACGAGGTGACCGTGCGCAGCCTGCTCAACCAAACGAGCGGGTTCGGCGCCTACGATTCGCTCGCGGAAGCCGCCGACGGCGAGCTGGGAGAGACGTTCGGGGCGTTCTCGTACGCGAACGCGAACTACGACCTGCTGGGGCGCGTGGTGGAAGGAGCCTCGGGCGAGGACTACGCTCGTTACCTGGATGAGCACGTGCTGGAGCCGCTCGGCATGGCTTCGACGACGGCCGATCCGGCGCGAGCGGAGGCGCTCGGCATGGTGCCGGGCCATCGCGACTGGTTCGGGCTGCCTGTGGCCGATGGGTTCCGGCATGCCCAAGGCGACGGCGCATGGGGCGGTCCCGCGTCGGGCTACGTGGCTTCCAGCGTGCGGGATATGGCCTCCTACCTGCGGATGTATCTAAACGGCGGCATGGGCGGCGACGGCGCGCGCGTGCTGTCCGCCGACAGCGTGCGGCGCATGTTCCTCGACCGCGTTCCCGACCCCGAGGGCGATACGTATTACGGCATGGGCTGGACGTCGTTCTCGTGGGACGACGGCGAGCTTGTGCTGTCCCACGACGGGCAGGTGGAGAACTACACTGCCAGCATGTGCCTGCTGCCCGAGCGCGGCATCGGCATCGTGGCGCTGAGCGACGCCAACGACAACGCGGGCGGCAACATCCGGTTCTTCGACCTGGTCGGCGGGGTGGTGTCGGTCGCCATCGGCGGGACGGGGCAGCCGATGGACGATGCGTGGACATGGGCGTGGCGCCAACGCGTCGACGTGCTGTACGCGAGCGCCCTGCTTCTCGCCGTCTCGCCGTTGCTGCTGACGGGTCGGTGGCGGCGCCGGCTTTCCGCAGCGTGCAGGGGAGGCGTCGCGCCGATCGTACGCGCCCGGTCGCTGCGCATGCTGCTCGTGCGAGGCGTCTTGCTGCACGTCGCGCTCCCCGCTTGCATCCTGGCGCTTCCTTTCGTCTGGGGCGTTCCGTGGCGCGACCTGCTGACGTTCTCCCCCGACGTGTCGACGGTGCTTCTGGCGAGCGCGGGGCTGCTCGTCGTCGCAGGCGCGGTGAGGCTGGCGGCGGCCGTAACGCTTCGAAACGACGAGCCGCCGCCTTCGATCATGCGGTAAGATAGCTCCCCTACGACGTGCGGGCGCGCGACGCGCCCGCACGCTGATCGATGGAAAGGGGAGTCGTGGAGATACTGGCGGTCATGGCGGCGGGCGTGCTCGTAGGGGCGACGGTGTTTCCTGCACGGCTCAAAGGGCTGAACGAGAAGCTGACGCTCGCGGCCACTGGACTGCTCATTTTCTCGATGGGGGTGCTGCTCGCCGGACGCGATTCGTTTCTGGAGGAGCTGGGCCAGGTGGGATGGGCCAGCATCCTGTTCTGCCTCGTGCCGGTGGCGTTCTCGACGATCGCCGTGTACGCGCTGACGAACCTGTTCATGTCCGACATCGCCCGGCGTCCGGCGGGCCGGCATGTGTCTGCGGCGCAGGACGATGCCGAGGGCGGCGCGGATGCGCGCGGCGAGGCCGTCATGATCGGCGTGGCGGTGGGAGCTCTCTCGCTGGGAGCGGCGTACGGCCTCTCGGGCGTCTCGCTCGCGCCGGTCGACCTTGTGGCCGATCATTCGGAAGCCGTCCTCTACGCGCTCATGTTCTTCGTGGGCATCAGCGTGGGCGGCAGCCGCGGCCTCTTGGGCAAGCTGCGCCAGTACCATGTGCGCGTGCTCATCATCCCGGCCGGCATAGTGGCCGGATCCGTGCTCGGCGGGCTCGTCTGCGCGCCGCTCGCGGGCATGTCGCTGCCCACGGGCGCCGCCGTGGCGTCGGGCCTGGGATGGTACAGCCTGGCGGGCGTCATGATGACCGACATCGCCGGAGCGCAGGTAGGCAGCATCACGTTCCTGGCGAACCTGCTGCGCGAGCTCGTGTCGTTCTTCAGCATCCCCTGGATCGCCAAGCATCTCAACTATCCCACGTGCATCGCGCCGGCCGGCGCCACAAGCGAGGACACCACGCTGCCCATGCTCATCCGCTGCACGAACGGCGAGACCGTCGTGCTCTCGGTGCTGAACGGCGTCATCTGCTCCGCGCTGGTCCCCGTGCTGATCGAGGCGTTCCATCAATTCATGTAGGGAGCGGCGGTTTTTTCGTGCGCCGAATGCTTCGCGCGAAACATTTGTTCGGGAACATCTGTGCGTTTTCTGGTATACTGAACCCTATGGAACAAATGATCGACATGCAAGCGGAAAACCGACACGGCCTTCTCGGGGACGATGCGCCGCGCTTGAACGCGGCGCAGCGCGAGGCCGTCACGGCTACCGAGGGGTACGTGCGCGTGATCGCCGGGGCCGGCACGGGCAAGACGCTGGCGCTCGCGCACCGCTTCGCCTACCTGGTGAACGAGCTGGGCATCATGCCCGGCAACGTCCTGTGCGCCACGTTCACGAACAAGGCGGCAGGCGAGATGCGCCGCCGCATCCGGCGTCTTACGGGCGACAACGACACCGGCTACATCAACACGTTCCACGGCTTCTGCGTGTCGGTGCTGCAGGAGGACGGCCACGCGCTGCAGTACCCGAAGAGCTTTCTCGTGCTGGACAACGCCGACATCGATGCCATGCTGCAGGTTATCTACGAGGAGCGCGGGCTCACCCTGCGGGACATGACGTTCTCGAAGGCGCGCGACATGATCGAGATCATGAAACTGAAAGAGCGCCCGGGATACTACCGCGACATGCTGGCCATGCCGCTCGAAGGCCTGAGGCAGAAGTACCTCGACGCGACGGACGCGCGCGACATCATCTTCTACGGCTACCTCTACCAGGAGAAGAAGTGCTTCGGGCTGGACTACAACGATCTCATCGTGTTCGTGCTGTACCTGTTCGAGCAGAACCCCGACATCCGGCTCAAATGGCAGAAGCGGCTCGAGTACATCATGGTGGACGAGTTCCAGGACATCGACGGCCTGCAGCACGAGCTCATGGAGGTGCTGGCCGGCTACCACAAGAACCTGTTCGTGGTGGGCGACCCCGACCAGACCATCTACACCTGGCGCGGGGCTGACGTGCGCTACCTGCTGGACTTCGACAAGCGGTTCCCCGGCACGCGCACCGTCATGATGTTGGAAAACTACCGGTCGGCGCCGCGCGTGGTGGCCGTCGCGAACTCGCTGATCGAGAAGAACCGCGAGCGCGTGCCGAAGCGGCTGGCGGCCATGCGCTCGGTTCACGGCCCCACGGTGTGGCGCCATGCCAAGAGCCCGGACGGCGAGGCCGCGTGGATCGCCCAGGGCGCCCTTGCGCTGCACGGCGAGGGCGTGGCGTACCGCGACATGGCGGTGCTCTACCGCGCCCATTACGCGTCGCGGCCCGTGGAAGAGGCGCTTTTGCGCGCGGAGGTACCGCATGCGGTGTACAGCGGCGTGCCGTTCTTCGGCCGCCGCGAGATCAAGGACGCGCTGTCGTACCTGCGCCTCGTCGCCTACCAGGACGACCTCGACTTCGCGCGCGTGGCGAATGCGCCCAAGCGCAACCTGGGTGCCCGGCGCATGGCGTTTCTGCGCGAGAAGGCCGACGAGTTGGGATGCAGCCTGTTCGAGGCGCTCGAGCGCTTCGTAGACGACGATCTGTTCAAGCGCACGAAGGCGCGCCAGCTGCTGCAGCTGGTCGACCGCTTCCGCTCGTCGTACGAGGGCCGGCCGGTGTCCGAGGTTCTGGCGGCCGTGCTGTCGGAAAGCGGCTACGAGCGCGCGCTGCGCACCGAGGGCAGCCAGGAGCGGCTCGACAACCTGGCCGAGCTGAAGCAATCCGTATACGAGTTCGAGACGACGTGCGGGGAGGAGGTGACGCTTGAGCACTATCTGGCGCACACGGCTCTGCTCACGAACGCCGACGCTATGGACGATGCGCAGGACAAGGTGCGGCTCATGACCGTCCATGCGGCCAAGGGTCTGGAGTTCGCGCACGTGTTCCTCTGCTCGATGACCGAGGGCGTACTCCCGTCGCGCAAGACCGACACGCCGCAAGGCATGGAGGAGGAGCGGCGGCTGGCGTTCGTGGCCATGACGCGTGCGCGCGACGGGCTGTACCTCACCGAGGCGGAAGGGCGCGGTCACGAGGGCGCGCCGCGCTATCCCTCGCGCTTCCTGCTGGACATCGACCCGGCGGCGCTCGAGTTCTCGAACAAGCCCGCCGAGCGCGAGCTCGACGACGCGCGCGCAGCCTACGCGCTCGCCGACCGGTGGATCGCCGACCTCGTCCGCGACGCGCGCTTCGCGGTGGGCGACCGCGTGACGCATGCGGCGTTCGGCTCCGGGCGCGTGCTGGCGGTCGATTCCCAGAAGCGCGCCTACGAGGTGGCGTTCGACGATCTGGACACGCCGCGCACCATCTCGTTCAAAGCCAAGCTCGAGCAAGCCTGACGAACCTCTTCCGCTCCGAGCTCCTTCGCGCTCGGCGTCCAAGCGCTCGCGACATACGCGGTTCGCGTCCTGCGCTGCCTCCTCGAGGGTCTGCTTCTGCACCCGAGCCCCGAATCCTGCTCGGCGGTCCGCATCGTACGCCTGGAGCCAACATCCGTTTCGCTGCAGCCATTCGCTCTTCTGCAAGATGTTTCACGTGAAACATTCGTTCGCTCATAGTCCGGGCGGGGTGCGGGCGAGGTACTGCGGGGAAGGGTGGCGCCTGCCGCGGGCTGTCCGCGCCGGCTGTCCACGCCCCGCTCGGCTGCGAGCGCTCCGCCAGCGCTGGTTTTCGGGCCGGTTCTGCAAGTTTTTCGACTTCGTGGCAAGCAGCTTCCGAGGACCGGCTTATTCACCGGGCGTTTTGCGTCTACATCGGGAAGGAGCGACCGGGCATCGAGAGGCGCCGAGGCTAAACCCCCGGTCGCGAACGACGTCCTTTGCCACGAAGTCGAAAAACTTGCACGGGCGGCCCTGTTTCCCGCTTCCGCAGCCTTCGCTCCCGTGCGATCCGGGCAAACTCCCCCGGACGCCGCCGCGGTCCGACGTCCCCGGCCGGAGGGAGAGGCGCACTGCATGATCGAGGATTGTGCGTTAAACAAGGAGTCGGAACATTCGTTCGCATGGTATACTGTCGGTGGCGAAAGGAGGAGGCATGCGGCGGATCGCCATGATCGGGTTTGCTCTGGCGACGGTCTCGGTGCTGCTCGCCGGGTGCGCGGCGGAGTCGTCGCAGGAGCCTCTGTACACCACGGTCGACACGCCGTACTACGACGTCATGCTGCCGACGTCGCTCTTTTCGTCGCTTGCGGTCGATTATGACGACTCGTACCGTTTGGACGGGGACACGGGGGAGGGCATCGGGTTCTGCGTTTCCGTGTGCGACGAGGGCACGGAAGAGCCGCTCTGGTACGTGCTGTGCGCCACGTCTTCGTACGGTCCGGACCCCGGCTTTCCGCGCACGGTGGACAAAGGCGCTCCTTCCGCATGGCCCGCAGCGCACGTGTACGTGTCGCAGCCGATCTTCCCATTCGACGCTCCCGACCGCGTAGCCGTCTACGCCCGCTACGTCGCCGTGAAGTAGTAGCACTGCCGAGGATGTGTCATGTGAAGCATCCATTCGTGTGCGTGGCATGTTGCCGCATCGGATTGCCGATAGGGGAATGCCGTGCCGTTCCCGACCGGATTCGTCGGCGGTGCGCTCGGCGAAACGCCTTCCGCGATCCGTCTCTCTTCTGCAAACCGCGTGGAGCGAACGTGCGCTCAGGGGAACGCTTGTGCGGTTTGCTATACTGGCCGCATGGACGATCTCAACGAAACCACTCAAAGCAAGCGCCCGCTCGACGAAGGGCTTCTCGCATTCGACGGGGCTCCTGCGCCCGCTGACGCTTCCGCATCCGACGATGCTTCCGCGCCCGGCGACGGGGCGGCTGCATCGGACGCCGTGCTCGGCATGCCCGATGCGGGCGGCGTCGAGCGCCTGACGGGCGACGCCTCGCTCCACGCGGGGGAGCTGCGCGACGACGAGCGCCTCGAACGCGAGGGCCGCCGCCGGCCATCGCTCGAACGCGCTGCGCGCGAGCACGACGCCGACGCCGCGCGCGCCGAAACCGGCCAGCGCGCCAAGCTCGAGCGCATCAAGGAAGAGCTGAACAGCGTGCCCACGCTGCCGGGAGTGTACCTTTGGAAGGACAAATCAGGCCAGGTCATCTACGTGGGCAAGGCCAAGCAGCTGCGAGCCCGCATGCGCCAGTACGTGAACTTCCAGGACGAGCGCGCGAAGATCCCTTTGCTGGTCGACCAGATCGACAGCTTCGACTACATCGTGGTGGAGAACGAGCACGAGTCGCTCGTGCTGGAGAAGAACCTCATCAACCAGCACGCGCCGTTCTTCAACGCCGACTTCAAGGACGACAAGTCCTACCCGTTCATCGCGCTCACGAAGGGCGACGTGTTCCCTGCCATTAAGTACACGCGCGAGAAGCACCGCGCGGACACCAAGTACTTCGGTCCCTACACCGACAGTCGCGCCGCCCGCGACATGGTGGACATCGCCCGGCGCGTCGTGCCCCTGTGCGCCACGTCGTGCGCCGATTGGCGCCAGCTCAAGCGCCGTTTGGAGAAGGACCCGCTCGCTCTCATGTCGCACGACGCCCGCCCGTGCTTCGACGCGCACGTGGGCCTGGGCCCCGGCGCCTGCTGCGGCGGCATCACGCCCGAGGAGTACCGCGTCCACGTCAAGCGCATCGAGCGCTTCCTGTCGGGCCAGCACCGCGAGTTCGTCGACGAGCTGCAGGCCGAGATGCAGGAGGCGGCGGCCGAGCTGGACTTCGAGCGCGCCGCGCGCATCAAGGCGCGCATCGACACCATCAACAGCCTCACTGACAAGCAGCATGCGGTGTCAACGCGCAACCTCGACGCCGACGTCGTGGGCCTGTTCCGCGAGGAGACGGTGGCCGGCGTGCACGTGTTCATGGTGCGCGAAGGCCGCATCATCAACTCCAACGAGTTCGTGCTCGACCGCGGCAAGGACGTGCCCGACGACGACCTCCTGCACATGTTCCTGCTGCGCTACTACGACGCCACCACGTCCATCCCGCACGAGGTCATCCTGCGCGACGAGCCCGAGGACAAGGCCGCCATGGAGGCATGGCTCACCGAAAAGCTGGCCAGCGCCTACGGGGCGAAGGTTCGCATCACCGCGCCGCAGAAGGGCGAGAAGGCCGAGCTCGTGGGCATGGCCGAGACGAACGCGAAGCACACGCTCATGCGCTACAAGGTGCGCACGAACTACGACGACAAGCGCATCAACAACGCGCTTTTGCAGCTGGAGAGCGCGCTGGCCCTCGACGAGCCGCCCATGCGCATCGAATGCTTCGACATCTCCACCATCCACGGCTCCTACACGGTGGCCTCGATGGTGGTGTTCACGAACGGCAAGCCCGACAAGAACCAGTACCGCCGCTTCAAGATCAAGACGCCGCTCGACGAGGCGAACGACTTCCTGTCCATGCAGGAGGTGATGGGCCGCCGCTACGCGCCCGAGCGCATGGCCGACGAGCGCTTCGGCAGCAAGCCCGACCTCATCATTCTCGACGGCGGCAAGCCGCAGCTGTCGGCGGCGCTCGAGATGTTCGAGCGGATGGGCATCGACGACATCGCGATGTGCGGTCTGGCCAAGCGCGACGAGGAGCTGTTCGTGCCCTGGCAGGACACGGGGCCGGTGGTGCTGCCCAGCGGCTCGGCGTCGCTGTACCTCGTGAAGCAGGTCCGCGACGAGGCGCACCGCTTCGCCATCACGTTCCACCGCGAGCTGCGCGGCAAGGGCATGACGGCCTCCATCCTCGACGACGTGACGGGCATGGGGCCGGTGCGCAAGAAGGCGCTGCTGAAGGCGTTCAAGTCGTTCAAGAACCTGAAGAGCGCCACGCTCGAAGAGATCAAGGAGGCGCGCGTCGTCCCCGTCGAGGTGGCCGAGGAGCTGTACCGGGTG
>NZ_GL622582.1:241560-253642 GCF_000185625.1 Eggerthella sp. 1_3_56FAA | reverse complement strand
GCACGGACACGGAAGGATAGCGCTATGAGCGAAGAAACCGCAGGCAAGACGGCAGACCAGTCCGTCGATCTGCAGCATATGCCCGAGCTGGTCATCGTCACCGGCATGAGCGGCGCCGGGCGCACCGAGGCCATGCA
The DNA here is from genome assembly GCF_000185625.1 of Eggerthella sp. 1_3_56FAA. NCBI lineage: Bacteria > Bacillati > Actinomycetota > Coriobacteriia > Eggerthellales > Eggerthellaceae > Eggerthella > Eggerthella sp. 1_3_56FAA. The sequence continues at coordinate 253,505 of NZ_GL622582.1, read as the reverse complement.
CTCGTTCGAGGATCTCGGCTACTTCTGCGTGGACAACCTGCCGTCCAGCCTGATCGGCAATCTTTTGGAGCTGACCGGCATGCCCGGCCAGCCCGACGAGAAGCGCCGCCTCGCCGTGGTGTGCGACGCGCGCAACCGCGACTTCTTCGCGAGCCTCGCCGGCGAGCTCAAGAAGTTGAAGGGCCTGGGCATCGACTACCGCATCCTGTTCTTGGACGCCGCCGACGAGAAGCTCGTCGCGCGCTACAAGTCCAGCCGACGCCGCCATCCGCTGTGCGCCGACGGTGCGTCCATCGCGCAGGGCATCGAGCGCGAGCGCGACCTTCTGTTCGAGGTGCGGGAGAACGCCCATCACGTCATCGACACCACGTCCATGCTGCCGCCGCAGCTGCGCTCGACCATCCGCGCGCTGTTCGCGCCGGGCGAGGAGCGCGCGGGCCTGTCCGTCACCGTGTACTCGTTCGGCTTCAAGCACGGAGCGCCGCTTGACGCCGACCTGGTCATGGACGTGCGCTTCCTGCCGAACCCCTACTACGAACCGCAGCTGCGCAGCCTCACGGGCCTCGACAAGCCGGTCAGCGACTTCGTGCTGTACCGCCCCGAGACCGAAGAGTTCCAGGAGAAGTGGCGCGCGCTTCTGGATTGCGTCATGCCCGGCTACGTGGCCGAGGGCAAACAGCAGCTGGCCATCGCCGTGGGATGCACGGGCGGCCAGCACCGCAGCGTCGCGCTGGCCGAGTCCACGGCCGACTACCTCAAGGCGAAGGGCTACCGCGTGAGCATCGCGCACCGCGACCTGTCGCTGGCCGAGGGCGCCGACGCCTCGGCGCGCTCCGGTGCCGCTGCAGGCCGGTAGGGGAGCGACCATGGTTGCCCGTCCGTTCTCCCACGACCCCTCGGCTACGGCGGCGTTCGCCGCACTGCGCGAATCGCAGCCCGTCGTCGCGCGCGACGAGCGCTTGCGCGTCGTCGTCATCGGCGGCGGCACCGGCGCGCCCGTGTCCATACGCACGCTCCTGTCCATGGGACTGGATACGAGCGCCGTCGTCGCCATGGCCGACGACGGCGGCTCCACCGGCATCCTGCGCGAGGAAGCCGACGTCACGCCGCCGGGCGACGTGCGCAAGTGCATCGCCGCAATGGCTGCGGACCCGAACGACCCTTTGACCAAGGCGTTCAAGTACCGCTTCTCGTTCGCTCGCAACCACACGCTGGGCAACCTCATGCTGTCTGCGCTCGAGGATGCGGCCGGGTCGTTTCCCGAGGCCATCTCCATCTGCGAGCGGCTGCTGGATGCGCGGGGGCACGTGTATCCCTCCACGCTCGATCGCGTGACGCTCACGGCTCGCACGCGCGACGGCCGCTCCCTCGAGGGGCAGGCCGTGGCCTGCCATTCGCGCACGGCGCTCGAGCGGGTGGGCCTGCGCGCCGCGCACGAGGTGGTGCCCTACCAGCCGGCGCTCGAGGCTATCCGCGAGGCCGACCTCATCGTTCTGGGCCCGGGCTCGCTGTTCACGTCCATCATCCCGAACCTGCTCGTGCCCGGCGTGGTGGATGCGATCCGCGCGTCGAAGGGTTCCACGCTGTTCGTGTGCTCGCTTGCCGACATGCAGGGGGAGACCTGGGGTCTCACCGCGCGCGAGCACGTGGAGGCGCTCATGGACCACGGCACGCGCGGGCTGCTGGATTACGTGCTGGTGCATACCCCGGTCTCGCTGCGCCCCGACAGCCCGGCCACGGGCGTGTTCACCGCTGTGACGGGTGCCGACTCGGAGCACGCCTCCACTGCCGACCTCGACGATCTCGTGCTGTCCGGACGCATCCGCCCCGTGCGCGTATGCTACCAGGACGTGCAGGCCATCCAGGCGCAGGGGCCGGTGGTCATTGCGCGCAACCTCGTCGATCCCATTCATCCAACCTGGCACGATCCTGCTGCCTTGCGCGATGCGTTTGCGGGGGTGTTGAAGCTATGTCGTTCACGGCGGAGGTAAAGGACGAGCTGGCTCGCGTCCCTCCCACGTGCTCGCACTGCGAGAAGGCGACGCTGGCCGCGCTCGTGCGCATCGAGGGAACGCTGTTCTTCAGCGGCCAGGGAAAGTACCGCATCGAGATAGCAACCGACGTGCCGTCCGTGGCGCGCCTCATCATCAAGCTGCTGCACGAGCTGTACCATCTCGAGACGAACCTCACGGTGCGCCGCAGCGTGCTGCACAAGACCCCGAACTACCTCATCGAGGCTCCTTCGCAGCCCCGCCTCGCGCCGGCTCTCGTCGACATGGGGGTTCTCTCGCCCGATGGAGGCTTGGAGCTTGGCCTCAAGCCCGACCTCGTGGAGAAGCAGTGCTGCACGGCGGCCTACCTGCGCGGCGCGTTCCTCGGCAGCGGCTTCGTGTCCGACCCGCGCGGCGACTTCCACTTCGAGATCACCGTGGAGAGCGAGGACCTGGCCGGAGGCCTGGTCGACCTGCTCGACCGCAAAGGCATCCGCGCGCGCGTCATGCAGCGACGCAGCTCCTACATGGTGTACCTTAAAAGCGGCAGCGCCATCCTGGAGTTCCTCGCGTTCGCCGGCGCGCACCAGAGCGCGCTCGCCATGGAGAACGCGCGCGTCATCAAGAGCGTGCGCAACGACGTGAATCGCATGACGAACGCCGAGATCGCGAACCAGGCCAAGGCCGCGAACGCCTCGGTCGACCAGCTGTACGCCATCCGCGTGGTGCTCGAGGCGCACGGCATGGAGAACCTGCCGCCGGCGCTGCAGGACTTCATCAAGCTGCGCGTGACCTATCCCGACGCCACGCTCAAGGAGCTGGGCGAGCGCGCGAACCCGCCCTTGTCGAAATCCGCCGTGTACCACCGCGTCCGCCGCATCGAGCAGATGGCGAAGGAGGCGCAAGGCTAGGAGGCTTCAGCCGGAAGACGGAGACGCTCGGTGCAGGATGCGCTAGCTCTCGAGCGGCCCCAGGAAGAACATCGTGAATGTGGACTCGGCCACGAGCCTGCCGCGCTCGTCGACGATGGCGCAGTGCGCCACCGACGTGCTGCGGCCCTTGTGCGAGGTGTCGGCGCTCACGGTGAGGCGCTGCGGGCGTACGGCGCGGACGAAGTTCGTCGCGCAGGAGACGGCCACGTTGCTCTCGCCGTAGGCGTACGTCGCCATGCCGGCGGCGATTTCCAGCATGGTGGACACGAAGCCGCCGTGGATGCAGCCGTGGTAGTTCAGCACGTTGTCCGGCACGTCGATCTCGTAGCGCACGCTGCCCGGCGAAGAGGCGAGGATGCGGATGCCCTCGAGCTCCTTTTGCGCCGGCACGTTGCCCATCAGCTTCTCCACGGTTTCCTGCGGTACTGCTTCCATGCTGCTCCTTCGGTCGGACGTGCGTCTACGGGCACCTTACCGCAGCCGTCGGCTGTGCGACACGGACGGATCGGGCGAACTGGCCGATGCTGGGAGAAGCGCGCTGCTGTACGGCGCGCACCGGGTGCGGAGCCCCTCGGCGAGCGGTGTGAAACTTCTGTGAATGGCCTGTTCGGTTGCTTTTTTTATACGGCTGCCAGATAAGGCTTGCAGCATCTGGGCGGCTACCGCTATGATCGGGGCGTTCCTGCAATTCTTAGTGCGAGTATCTGAAAGGGGATACGCATGGCAATCAAAGTAGGCATTAACGGATTCGGTCGCATCGGCCGCCTGGCGTTCCGCGCGATGGTGAACGATCCCGAGATCGAGGTTGTGGCAGTGAACGACCTCGGCGACATTCCGACGATGGCCCACCTGCTCAAGTACGATTCCATCCACGGGCGCGCCTTCGACACGGTCGAGGTCACCGAGGACGGCTTCGTGGCCGACGGCCATGCGGTCAAGGTGCTCTCCGAGCGCGAGCCCGCCAACCTCCCCTGGGGCGAGCTGGGCGTCGACGTCGTCGTCGAGTCCACCGGCTTCTTCACCGACGGCACGAAGGCCAAGGCGCACCTTGACGCGGGCGCCAAGAAGGTCGTCATCTCCGCGCCGGCCAAGAACGAGGACATCACCATCGTCATGGGCGTGAACGACGACCAGTACGATCCCGAGAAGCACAACATCATCTCGAACGCCTCGTGCACGACGAACTGCCTGGCCCCCTTCGCGAAGGTGCTCATGGACAACTTCGGCATCAAGCGCGGCTACATGAACACGATCCACTCCTACACGAACGACCAGAAGATCCTCGACCTTCCCCATAAGGACTTGCGTCGCGCCCGCGCGGCCGCCATGTCGATGATCCCCACCACCACGGGCGCCGCCCGCGCGGTGTCGTTGGTGCTGCCCGAGCTCAAGGGCAAGCTGGACGGCTTCGCCACCCGCGTTCCCACGCCGGACGGATCGATGGTCGACCTCACCGTGGAGCTTGAGAAGGACGCCACGGCCGATGAGATCAACGCCGCGATGAAGGCCGCCGCCGAGGGCCCGCTCAAGGGCATCCTGGAGTACACCGAGGACCCGATCGTCTCCATCGACATCGTGGACAACCCGCACTCCTCCATCTTCGACAGCAAGCTGACCATGGTGCTGGGCGGCGAGGGCAACTTCGTCAAGTGCATCTCCTGGTACGACAACGAGTGGGGCTACTCGAACCGTGTGAAGGACTTGGTGAAGATCCTTCTTTAACAGCATTCCCCGAAACGAGCCTGCCTTGGCAGGCTCGTTTCTCGTTTAGACAGGAGGGCCCCATGGCCGAGATCAAAACCATCGACGAGCTGGACGCGCGCGGCAAGCGCGTGCTCGTGCGCGTCGACTTCAACGTGCCGGTGAAGGACGGCGCCGTCACCGACGACACGCGCATCCGCGCGGCGCTGCCCACCATCCAGAAGCTCGTCACGCAAGGCGCGCGCGTCATCCTCATGAGCCATCTCGGCCGTCCGGCCGGCGAGGGCTTCGAGGAGTCGTTCACGCTGCGTCCCGCCGCCCAGAAGCTCTCCGAGCTTATGGGCAAGCCCGTGGTGTTCGCCACCGACACGGTGGGCGACGACGCCCGCGCGAAAGCCGCCTCGCTGCGCGACGGCGACGTGCTGGTGGTGGAGAACCTGCGCTTCGACAAGCGCGAGAAGAAGAACGATCCCGCGTTCTGCGAGGAGCTGGCCGCGCTCGGCGAGGCGTACGTGAACGACGCGTTCGGCACCGCGCACCGCGCCCATGCGTCCACGGCGGGCGTCGCCGCGCTCTTGCCGGCGTACGCGGGCTACCTCATGCAGCGCGAGGTGGCCACGCTCTCGGGCATGCTGGAGGAGCCGCGCCGTCCCTTCGCCGCCATCCTCGGCGGCTCGAAGGTGTCGGACAAGATCAAGGTCATCGACGCGCTCATGGACAAGTGCGACACGCTCATCATCGGCGGCGGCATGTGCTTCACGTTCCTTTTGGCCCAGGGCAAGGCCGTGGGCACCTCGCTCAAGGAAGAGGACTGGGTGGAGCGCGCGGCGGCCATGATCGCGAAGGCGGAGGAACGCGGCGTGCAGCTGCTGCTGCCGGTGGACGTCGTGTGCGCCGACCGCTTCGCCGAAGATGCCGAAACGCTCACGGTCTCGGTCGACGGGATTCCCGGTGATATGATGGGCCTCGACATCGGGCCCGAGACGGCTAAGCTGTACGCCGACGCGGTGGCCCAGGCCAAGACCGTGTTCTGGAACGGCCCCATGGGCGTGTTCGAGATGAAGGCGTTCGAGGCCGGCACGAAGGCCGTGGCCGAGGCCGTGGCCGCCAACGCGGATGCGGACACCATCATCGGCGGCGGCGACAGCGTGGCCGCCGTGAACAAGTTCGACCTGGCCGAGCAGATGACGTTCATCTCCACCGGCGGCGGCGCCTCCATGGAGCTCGTGCAGGGCGAGGCGCTCCCGGGCGTCGAGGCGTTGAAGTAGCAAGCAGGCGATTGCCCCGAACGGGAGACGGTTCCCGTCCGGGGCGTTTCGATGGAAAGGAAGTTCGCATGGCGCGCAAACCCATGATGGCAGGCAACTGGAAGATGAACAACACCATCGCCGAGGCCGTGGTGCTGACGCAGGAGATCTCCAACCAGTACGACAAGGAGACCTGGGGCGAGGACGTCGACATCGTCATCTGCCCGCCCTACGTCGACCTCAAGCCGGCCAAGACCGTGCTCGACTTCGACAAGACGAAGGTGGCCGTGAACGCCCAGAACGTGTACTGGGAGCCCTCCGGCGCCTACACCGGAGAGATCTCGGTGCCCATGATCAAGGAGATCGGCTGCGCGGGCAGCATCGTTGGCCACTCCGAGCGCCGCGAGCTGTTCGGCGAGACGAACGAGGACGTGAACCGCAAGGTGAAGGCGCTCGTCGAGGCGGGCCTGTACGCCATCGTGTGCGTGGGCGAGTCGCTGGCCGTGCGCGACGAGGGCACCACCGAGGAGTTCGTGTGCGCCCAGGTGCGCGCCGCGTTCGCCGGCGTGGACGCCGCCGACGCGCAGCGCTGCGTGGTGGCCTACGAGCCCATCTGGGCCATCGGCACGGGGCGCACGGCCACGCCCGAGCAGGCCGAGGCCGTCTGCGCCGCCATCCGCGCGACGCTCGCCGACCTGTACGGCGCGGAGGTCGCCGAGGAGATGCGCGTGCTGTACGGCGGCTCCATGAACCCGGGCAACGTCGAGGGCCTCATGGCCCAGCCGAACATCGACGGCGGCCTCATCGGAGGCGCCAGCCTGAAGGCGGCGTCTTTCGTGCAGCTGATCAACGCCTGCCTGTAGCCCTGTCGCCGTCCCGGGCGAGCGAAGCGGGTCGAAGGGCCTTCTCGTCAACGGAGGTTCTTCGTCGAAGCTTCGCTTCGGACGGCGGATCTGAGAACCTGTTGTCCCGGCGGCGCGCACTCCGCGCCGCCTCCCGTCATACCGAGCGGAGCGAGCGAAGTGAGCGCAGTCGAAGAATCCCGTGCGGCATCAGCCGAAAACCTTACCCTTCCCGCATGCCTTATCATCATGGACGGCTTCGGCCTGGCCGAGCCGGGCCCGGGAAACGCCATCTCTCAGGCGCGCACGCCGTGCCTCGACGAGGTGTTCGCCACCCGTCCGTGGACCAAGCTCGAGGCATCGGGCGAGGCCGTGGGCCTGCCCGCGGGGCAGATGGGCAACTCCGAGGTGGGACACCTCAACATCGGCGCCGGGCGCGTGGTGTTCCAGGAGCTCACCCGCATCAACCGTGCCTGCGCCGACGGTTCGCTGGCGGCGAACCCCGTGCTGAACGAGGCGTTCGCGGCGGCCGCACGGCCGGGGGCGGCGCTGCACCTTATGGGGCTCGTCTCCGACGGCGGCGTCCATTCCTCCAACGAGCACCTCTACGCGCTCGCGCGCGCCGCGAAGGCGGCCGGGGCGTCGCATATCGTGGTGCACTGCTTCATGGACGGCCGAGACGTGCCGCCGAGAAGCGGCGCGGGCTATCTGGACGAGTTGGAAGGCGTGCTGGCCGAGCTGACCGACGACGCGTGCGTCGCCGAAATCGGCAGCATCTCGGGACGCTACTACGCCATGGACCGCGACAACCGGTGGGAGCGCGTCGAGCAGGCGTGGCGCGCCGTTGTGGCCGCCGAGCCGCGCGCGGACGCGACGGCCGCCGAGGTCATGGCCGCTTCCTACGCCGTGGACGTCACCGACGAGTTCGTCGTGCCCACGGCGCTGACCGGGCGCGGCGTGCGCGACGGCGACGCGGTCGTGTTCTTCAACTTCCGCCCCGACCGCGCCCGCGAGATCACGCGCGCGCTGGTGGACCCTGCCTTCGCGGGTTTCGAGCGCGGCGCGCGCCCGCAGGTGAGCTTCGTGTGCCTGACCGAGTACGACCCCGAGATACCCGCTCCGGTGGCCTATCCCAAGGAGTTCCCCGCCGACGTGCTGGCCGACGTGCTGGCCGAGGCGGGCCTTGCGCAGTACCACATCGCCGAGACCGAGAAGTACGCCCACGTGACGTTCTTTCTGAACGGCGGGCGCGAGGAGCCGAAAGCGGGGGAGGAGCGCGCGCTCATCCCCAGCCCCAAGGTTGCCACCTACGACCTGAAACCTGAGATGAGCGAGCCTGACGTGGCCGCCACGCTGGCCGCGGCCATCGACGCGGACGAGGCCGACGTGTACATCGTGAACTTCGCGAACCCCGACATGGTGGGGCATACGGGCGTCATCCCGGCCGCCGTGGCCGCCATCGAGGCGGTGGATGCGGGCGTGTCCCAGGTGCTGGCCGCTCTCGAGCGCAAGGGCGGCACGGCGCTCATCACGGCCGACCATGGCAACGCCGATAAGATGCTCAGCCAGGACGGCAGCCCCTTCACGGCTCATACCACGGCGCCTGTGCCGCTCGCGCTCGTGGACTTCGCGGAAACGGGGCGCACGCTCGACGGTCGGCTCGGCGCGCTCTGCGACATCGCGCCCACGCTGCTCGAGCTCATCGGCCTCGAAGCCCCTGCCGCCATGACGGGGAGGAGCCTGCTGGCGTAGGTGGCGTTTTCGCGGGGATGAGGCGAGGGGGACGGGGCTGGCGTCCCGCTCCGTCTCGTCCCGCTACGCGAACGCCTGCGCCGCCCTTGCCCTGACGGGAGCCTTTCGCTATACTTAGAAACTTGCGTACCGATATACCTTTGATCGAAAGAAGAGAGACGAACCTTGAATCCGCTCCTCATCATCACGCTCATCCTGCTCGTCGTTTCGGGCATCGGCCTCATCGTGTTCATCCTGTTGCACTCCGGCAAGGGCACGGGCATCTCCGACATGATCGCCAGCTCGGTGTACTCCACCCAAACCGGTACGAGCATCGTCGAGAAGAACCTCGACCGCATCACCATCGCGTTCGCGATCATCTTCATGCTTTCGCTTATCGTCCTTATGATCATCTATCCCCACGGGACGATTGCAAAATAGCGAAAATTGCCCCTTCACAACGCAGAAGGGTTCGGGTAGAATAACCTGCGTTGCGTTTCGAGCAACACGTCGGAGTGGTGGAACGGCAGACACGCTAGCTTGAGGTGCTAGTGCCCGTTTAAGGGTGTGCGGGTTCAAATCCCGCCTCCGACACCAGAGAGAACGGAGAGAGCCTTAGGGCTCTCTTTTCTTATACCTCCGCATTGTATATGCGGACGGAGCCGCTTTCGGCGAAAGGAGCGGGCGTGGCGAAGGCGCTTGCAACGAAGAACCCGGTATCGGAGCGCATGCGCTCCATCCGGCGCGTGCTGTGGGTCATCCTCGTGCTGAACCTGGCGGTGGCCGCTGCGAAGTACGTCTACGGCCTGATGAGCGGATCGGCGTCCATGCAAGCCGACGGCATCCACTCGGTGTTCGACTCGGCTGGCAACGTGGTGGGCCTCGTCGGCATCGCGTTGGCGGCGCGTCCGGCCGACGACAGCCATCCTTACGGCCATGCGAAGTTCGAGACGTACGCAAGCCTCGTGATCGGCGTGCTGCTGCTTCTGGCGGCCTTCGAGGTGGGTTCGAGCGCGGTGGGCAAGCTCGTGTCCGGCGTGTACACGGCCGAAGTAACTCCCGTGTCGTTCATCGTCATGGTGGGCACCCTCGCCGTCAACATCGGGGTGACCACCTACGAGCGCCGGTGCGCGAAGCGGCTCAAAAGCGAGGTGCTTGCGGCGGATGCGAACCATACGCTGTCCGACGCGCTCGTGTCCATCGGGGTCATCGTCGGTCTGGCGGCCGTGGCGCTGGGCTTTCCCATGGCCGACCCCATCATGGCGCTCGTGGTGACCGTCGCCATCCTGGCCACGGCCTACGACGTATTCAAGCACGCGCTAGCCACCCTGTCCGATCATGCGCGCATTCCCGACAAGGACGTGCGTGCCGTGGCGATGGGCGTGCCGGGCGTGCAGGATGCCCATCATATCCGCACGCGCGGCACCGAGGGAGAGGTGTACGCCGACCTGCACGTGCTCGTGGCGCCCGGGATGACCGTGGGGGAGGCCCACGAGCTGTCCGAGCGGGTGGAGCGCGCCATCATGCAGCGGTTCCCGAACGTGATCGAGGTGCTCGTCCACATCGAGCCGAACGACGGCCATGAGGACTGAGGGCGCATGACCGAGGCGGTGTTCTTCGACGTGGGCTCGACGCTCATCCGGCCGTGCCCGTCGGTGGCCGAGACGTTCGCGCGCGTTGCGGCCGAGCGCGGCCACGACTTGACCGTGCGCGACGTCGAGCCGCACATGCCGGCCATGGACGCGTACTACGAAGCGGAGTATCTGCGCGACGGCGACTTCTGGTGCTCGCACGAGGGGTCGACGGCCATTTGGCTGGACCAGTACCGCTACGTGTGCCATCTCGCGGGCATCGGTCACGATGCGGAAGGCGTGGCGCAGACGGTGCACGAGGCCTATCGGCGCGCGGAATGCTGGGAGACGTACGCCGACGTCACAGCGTGCCTGAGAGCGCTCAAGGAGCGTGGATACGCGCTGGGAGTGGTATCGAACTGGGATGCGGGCTTGGAAGGGCTCCTGCGCGACCTCAGGCTGCTGCCGTACTTCGACACGGTAGTATCTTCGGCGGTGGTGGGCTACCGCAAGCCGAACCCGGTCATCTTCAACCTGGCTTGCGAGCAGATGGGCGTGCGCGCCGAATCGAGCGTGCATGTGGGCGATCGCCCCGATGCCGACGGGGACGGGGCGGCCGCTGCCGGCATCCGCGCGGTGATCGTCGACAGGCACGATGCCGAGAAAGATTGCGGCTACGAGTGCGTGACGGCGCTCACCGACCTCTTAGAGCTGCTCTAACCTTCATCGTTCGGAGCGAGGCATGAAAAAAGCCCGTCGGTTTGCCGACGGGCTTGTACGATCATGGAGCGGACGACGGGGTTCGAACCCGCGACCCCGACCTTGGCAAGGTCGTGCTCTACCAGCTGAGCCACGTCCGCATGGGTAACGCTTTTCAATTCTCAAACCGTCCGCCCCGCAAGGGGAGCGAATGGAGGCGACGCCCGGATTCGAACCGGGGGTGAAGGCTTTGCAGGCCTCTGCCTTACCACTTGGCCACGTCGCCACCTCGTCGACACCGTCATGAAAAGGCCGGTCAAAACTTTTGATAATGACCGGCCTGTTAGCGACGATGGAGCGGACGACGGGGTTCGAACCCGCGACCCCGACCTTGGCAAGGTCGTGCTCTACCAGCTGAGCCACGTCCGCATCGGCGAGGAAATATAATACTGGAAGTGTCCGTAGCGCGCAACCCCCGATTTCAGAAAAGTTCGCAAAAATATTTTCGAAATTTGTCTTTGATGGTCGGCGAACTTCTGGTAGACTATCTGCTTGCTGACGCGGAAAACTTCCAAAGCAGCAAGCATTCATGGGCGATTAGCTCAGGGGGAGAGCACTACCTTGACACGGTAGGGGTCACAAGTTCAAATCTTGTATCGCCCACCATGAATTCGAAAGAGCCTTCGATCTGCGAAGGCTCTTTTTTGTTGCTCCGGCCCCGAGGCCTCTCTCGTCAAAGTGACCCGGAAAAGTGCGAACGCGCGAACGATTTGGGGTTATAGGCAAGAAAGTGTGTCCAGAGCCTAATCGTAATCCATGCGATAAGGGCCGCTTGCATGCAGGTCATTCCATTGCACAGCAGTGCCCCAGCGCCCCACCGCTTCATCTTTTTCGCTAGCTTCGGCAGCTGCTCGATAAAACTCAGCAATCAGGACGTCCGTCGGCATTTCCTTCAGGATCTCTTTCGGGCTTGCACGGGCTTCAAGGTCCATATAGCACCACCAGAACGCCGCCTTGACGCGCCTCGTCAGCCTCAATCCCCGATGCTCTCGCAGCATGTGGCGGATCTGGGCGTTCACGCCGCCTTCGATCCTGTTCGTAGTCGCCGGAACAGGTCCTCCCTCGAGCAAGCCTTCGTCGAGATAGGTGAATAGGGTACCGGCCCTACAAAGCTTCAGAAGCCCGCCGCGCGCAGTGCGCAGCCTCTCGTGCTTGTAGCGGATCCGCCCGT
>NZ_GL622582.1:238010-241159 GCF_000185625.1 Eggerthella sp. 1_3_56FAA | reverse complement strand
AGCCAAAGGCCATCCACCTCCACCACGTGGTGGACCTCGTCACAGACAGGAGCCACGGGCCACAGGTCCCAGAACTTATTCGTGAGATGCCGGAAGGTGCGTCCGGGCATGCCGAACTCGCCTTGGGTCTTTTTCGAGAGCAGCCACCTCAGGAACAGCTCTAGCAGTTTAGGCTCGTTGTCGTAACGTTGCGTGGTGGATGCGCCGCATGCCTTGCAGCGCCAACGAGTCGCCCCCGACGAGGTCTTCCCGTTGCGTTTCGTGTCGCCCCCGCACGCAGGGCACAGTATCTTCTTCATCCCGTGATTGAACCACGGAATTTAAGAGGGCGGTTTACGGCCTCTGACCTGCGGTGTCAAGTCGAAAGCGGACACACATTCTTGCCAGGCACTTAAACCTGCCTCCGAAATTTAAACGATGGTTTATCGAGGGTTTGACCTGCCCTTACACCCCTAAAACGGACACACTTTCTTGCCTATAACCCACGATTTGGGAAATGACGGCGAAAGCGGGGTCTGCTGGCGCAAGTGGGGCGGTTTGGTAATCTTGGAGCCGCTCTATTCTCTCGTTTGATGCGGGGAGGGGGCGATGCGCGTGCGTTTGTGCAGGTCGGATGTTCTCGGCATGTCGGAGGCGGCGGCACCGGTTACCAAACCCCTTGATTCCTGCCGTACGCAGAGGTTTTCGTCGTCATCGCGGCCCCTGCGGGGCCGGCAGCGTGCCGGACTTGCTGCCGGCCCTGGCGTTCGGTCAGTCTTCCAGTTTGGTGAACTCGTGGTGTCCGCAGTTGGGACATGCGGGAAGGGCTTCGGCATCGCTCGTGATGCGAACGACGTAGCCGCAGTTGTCGCAGCGGTAGCGTCCCGCGCCCGGCTTGTCGCCTGTCTTGTACTTCATGGACGTCTCCTTATCTGATCGTCGGTTGCCTTGGTCCGTTCAGCGTACCGCAGGGCGTCGGCTGGTCGGTTGCGGCGGCGCAACGGTTCTCTATCCGCTCGTTTGCGCGGCATGGCGGCCGTGTTGCTGACAGCGCGCATGCGCATCATCGCCCGAAAAACACGGAATCGAGCGCGAAAGCGTGTTTTTCGGGCGATGATGCGCCATCGGGCAGCCGCCTTGCGCCCCATCCCGCTGCATCTTGCGCCCGCCGCTTACCGGCGGGGCGTTGCGGGGGCGGGCGACTTCGGATATCCTAGCCGTCGTGAGAGTACGCAAGCGCGTACGAAGGGGCGCACCACCTCGGGTGCGATCTGCTTCGTGCGCGCTTTTTTCGTGCCCGGAGGCCGGCGGATGCGCCGGCGGGGGCGGAAAGGAGGGCGAGACGTGGCGCAGGTGAACGGACGGGCGCGGCCCGAGGCGGACGGTTCGACGCTCGCGCAGCTGCTGGAGCGCGACGGCTTCGACGCCGCGCGCGTGGCGTGCGAGCTGAACGGGGCCATCGTGCCGCGCGACGCGTACGCGGCCACGGTGCTGCGGGCAGGCGACGTGCTGGAAGTGGTCCGCTTCGTGGGAGGCGGCTGATGGACGCGCTTTCGAGCCGCATCGGAGAAGAGGCGCGCGTGAGGCTGGCGGCGGCGCGCGTGGGCGTGGCGGGGTTGGGCGGCCTGGGGTCGCACATCGCCGTGATGCTGGCGCGCTCGGGGGTGGGCGCGCTGCACCTCGTGGACTTCGACCTCGTGGACGAGTCCAACCTCAACCGCCAGCACTACTTCCGCGAGCATATCGGCCGGCCGAAGACCGAGGCGCTGGCCGAGCAGCTGCTGCGCATCGACCCGGGCATCGAGCTTACGCTCGACCGCGTGCGGGTGGATGCCGGCAACGCGGCGGCGCTGTTTGCGGGCGAGCGCATCGTGTGCGAGGCCTTCGACGACCCCCGCTGCAAAGCCGACCTCGTGAACGCGCTGCTGACGGAGGCGTCGAATACCGTGGTGGTGGCGGGCAGCGGCATGGCGGGTGCGGGACCGGCCGACGCGCTGGTCACGCGGCGCGTGGGGCGGCGGCTGTTCGTGTGCGGCGACGGCGAGGCCGACGTGGCCGACGAGGCGCTCTTCGCCCCGCGGGTGGCTCTGTGCGCGGCGCAGCAGGCGCTCGTCGTCGTGCGCCTCGTGCTGGGACTCGAAGGAAACTGACGGAAGCAACGGGCCGCAGAGGGCGGTCGGGAAGGGATATCCATGGCATACGAACCGGATACTTGGTCGCTGGGCGACCGGACGTTCACCTCGCGCTTCATCCTGGGGTCGGGGAAGTTCAACCTCGACCTCGTGGAGGCGGCCGTGCGCGATGCGGGCGCCGAGATCGTCACCTTGGCCGTGCGTCGCGCGAACACGGGGCAGGACGGAAGCATCCTTGACGCCATTCCCGAGGGCGTGACGCTGCTGCCGAACACATCGGGGGCGCGCACGGCCGACGAGGCGGTGCGCATCGCGCGGCTGGCGCGGGCGATGGGATGCGGCGACTTCGTGAAGGTGGAGGTCATCCGCGACGCGGCCTATCTCATGCCCGACAACGCCGAGACGGTGCGCGCAACGGCGCAACTGGCCGAGGAGGGCTTCGTCGTGCTTCCCTACATGTTCCCCGACCTCGTCTGCGCGCGCGACCTGGTACGCGCGGGCGCGGCGGCCGTCATGCCGCTGGCGGCGCCCATCGGGTCGAACAAGGGGCTGGCCGCGCGCGACTTCATCAAGATCATCGTCGACGAGGTGGACGTGCCCGTCATCGTGGACGCGGGCATCGGCCGGCCCTCGCAGGCGTGCGAGGCCATGGAGCTGGGCGCGGCCGCGGTCATGGCGAACACCGCGGTGGCCACGGCGGGCGACGTCCCCCTCATGGCGGCCGCGTTCAAACGCGCCGTGGAGGCGGGGCGCGCGGGATACCGAGCCGGCATGGGGCGCGTGCTCGACCGCGCCGAGGCCTCGTCGCCCCTCACCGGGTTCCTCGCGGATTAGGAGGGGCCATGACGCAAGCAGGCACCCGCTCCGCAACGCCCTCGGCGGTTCCGCGCTTCACGCGCCTCGAGGCGGTGGACCCCGCCGACGTGGCGCGCGATCGCGGCATCGACCCTATGGCCTACCTTCCGGACATGGACGTCACCGACTCGCCCGTGCTCGACGAACTGCTGGCACGCGCGGCGGCGTTCGACTTCGACGCGG
>NZ_GL622582.1:222632-237788 GCF_000185625.1 Eggerthella sp. 1_3_56FAA | reverse complement strand
GAGCTGGCCGCCGCCGCCCGCCGCGCGCGGCGGCGCTGGTTCGGCAGCACGGCGTACCTGTTCACGCCGCTGTACCTGGCGAACTACTGCGACAACCACTGCGTGTACTGCGGCTTCAACCGCGACAACGACATCTGCCGCGCCCGTCTCGACCGCGCGGGCATCGTCGCCGAGCTCGACGCCATCGCGGCGACGGGGCTCGAGGAGATCCTGCTGCTCACGGGCGAAGACCGCGCGCGCACCGACCCCTTCTACATCGGCGAGGCGTGCAAGCTTGCCGCCGAGCGCTTCCGCATGGTGGGCGTGGAGGTGTACCCCATGAACGAGGACGAATACGCCTACCTGCACGAATGCGGCGTCGATTACGTCACGGTGTTCCAGGAGACGTACGACCCCGCGCTTTACGGCAAGCTGCACCTGGCGGGGCGCAAGCGGGTGTTCCCGTACCGTGCGAACGCCCAGGAGCGCGCGATGAGAGGCGGCATGCGGGGCGCGGCGTTCGGCGCCCTCTTGGGCCTCGGCGACTTCCGGCGCGACGCGTTCGCGTGCGGACTGCACGCATGGCTTGTGCAGCGCGCCTACCCGCACGCCGAGCTGTCGCTGTCGTGCCCCCGCCTGCGCCCCATCGCCGGGAACGGGTCGCTGGGGCCGCGCGGCGTGGGCGAGCGCCAGCTGCTGCAGGTGATGTGCGCCTACCGGCTGCTGCTGCCGCAGGCGGGCATCACCATCTCGTCGCGCGAGCGCGCGGGCTTCCGCGACCAGGTCATGGGCATCGCCGCCACGAAGATATCCGCCGGCGTGTCCACGGGCGTCGGCGAGCATGCGGACGGATCGACTGCGGGCGACGACCAGTTCGAGATCGCCGACGGCCGCGACGTGGCGCAGGTGCGCGCCGCGCTGCGCGGCGTCGGCCTCGAGCCGGTGATGAACGACTATGTTCGCCTGTGAGCCCTCGGCGGCGGACCCGACGTTTCGGCGCGTGTTCGTCACCGACCGCCTCCGCTGCGCTCTCCCGTTGCCGCAGCAGACGGCGTTCCTCGCGGAGTCGGGCGCCATCGACGCGGTCATCCTGCGCGAGAAGGACCTCGACGATGCCGCCTACGAGCTCCTCGCAGCGGAGATGGCCGCCGTCTGCGCGCGCTGTGGCATCGCCTTCGTCGCGCACGCGCACGTGGAGGCGGCGCGCCGCCTCGGTTGCGCCGCCGTGCACCTGCCGCTGCCGCTGTTGCGCGCGCAGGGCCGTCCCGACGGGTTCGCGTGGGTGGGCACGAACGTCCACGAGGCCGACGAGGTGGCCGAGGCCGAGGTTCTGGGAGCCGACGTTCTCGTCGCGAGCCCCGTGTTCGCGCCTTCGTGCAAGCCGGCGTCCACGGCGCGAGGGTTGCCCTTCCTGCGCGCTGTGCTGGATCGCGCGCATGCGCCCGTGTTCGCGCTCGGCGGCATCACCGACGAGAACGAGCGTCTGATCAGGGAAGCAGGGGCCGCGGGAGCGTGCCGCATGGCGGATTACGCGCGTCGTCGAGGCGTTCGGCAAGCCGCCCCGTGCAAATACGAGCGAAGTAGGGGATAATAGACCGTCGACGAGCGAACGAGCGGATCGGCAACGGGAACGGGGGAGACGCGGTGGGAGCGTCCAATTTCAGCGAGCGAGAGCTGGCGGGCGCGTGCGAGAAGTACGCGCGTGCGGTGAACGACATCAAAGATCGGTACGGGTTCGATTTCGTGTCTATCGGGTTGACGGCGTTCATCGGCGCGCCGCTCAAGTGGATATACAGCGCAGGCGCTACCGGCGAGCGCCATCGCCGCATCGTGCTGGCACCGGGGCACGGCATCGGCGGCATCACCATCAAGGCGGGCAAGCCCATGATGTTCACGAACATCGACGAGGAGATCGACCCGCGCGAGTACTCGTCGTACCCTATCGTGTTCGCCGAGGATCTGCATAGCTTCTGCGCGTTGCCGCTCACGCGCGACGGGCGCGTGGTCGCCGTGCTGCTGTGCGCGTTCCGCACGGTGAGCGATCGGCACGAAGCGGCGTACCGCCAGGTCATCGACGATCTGGACGGCACCTTGTGCGATTTGGACGTCGTTTCCGACGACTTCATGGATTTCGAAAGAATCGCGGTGGAGAAACGCGCCGACGATCAGAAGAACCCTATCTTCATCCGCTCGGAGCTTGCGCGCGTCATCGCCGCTCAGGAGGACGAGCGCAAGCGCATCTCGCGCGAGCTGCACGACGGCATAGCGCAGGAGCTGCTGACGCTGTCGTTCGTGTTCAAGCGCCTTGTCGCGCATGTTGACGAAGAGGGCTACGAGCTGCTGGCGGAAGCGAACAACGATCTTGCCAACGTGCTTGACGAGCTGCACAACCTGTCGGTGCAGCTGCGACCTTCGGCTCTCGACCATCTTGGTTTCGTTGCGGCTCTGCGCTCGCAGGCTGCCGTGTTCGAGCGCACGTACGGCAACGAGATCGTGTTCGAGGGCAGCCTGTCGTGCGATCGCTTCGATCAGGCTCTCGAGACGCAGGCGTACCGCATCTGCCAGGAGGCCATCCTGAACGCCTGCAAGTACTCGGGTTCCGAGAAGGTGATCGTCCGGCTCGAGGATTCGGCCGGATGGCTGCATGTGAGCGTGATCGACCACGGATGCGGCTTCGACACCGAGCAGCCGGAGATCAAGGGGAGCGGCTGCGGTCTCGTAGGCATGCAGGAGCGCGCGAGCGTCATCGGCGCCCGGCTCGCGATGGAATCCGACGAGCATGGCACGAAGATGACGCTGGTTGCGCCGATGCACGTGGCGGAAGGCAAGGAGGCGGGCGCATGATCAGAGTAATGCTGGCGGACGACCACGAAGTGGTACGCGTGGGTTTCAGGATGATACTCGAGCAGGACCCCGACGTGCGGGTGGTGGCCGAGGCAGCCGACGGCGCGCAGGCTTACGCCATCGTGGCGCGCGAGAAACCGGACATCCTGCTCATGGACATCTCCATGCCCCCGGGGCAGAGCGGGCTGGTGGCCTGCGAGAAGATCGCGAAGGACTTCCCCGGCACGAAGGTGGTCATCCTCACGATGTTCGCCGAACCGGAGTACCTCTTCTACACGCTACGCGGGGGAGCGGCGGGCTACGTACTGAAGAACTCGACGTCAGAAGAGCTGATCGCCGCCGTTCATGCGGTGGCCGAGGGCGGCAGCTACATCCATCCGAAGATGACGGCCATGCTCACCAAGCAGCTTGTGGCCGGAGGAGAGGAAGAGGATCGCTCCTACCAGCAGCTCTCGAACCGCGAGCTGGAGATCCTCCAGCTTCTGGCCAAGGGCTTCACGAACAAGGAGATATCCGAGCAGATATTCCTCTCGGTCAAGACGGTGGAGGCCCACCGTTCGAAGATATACCAGAAGCTGGGCCTGAAGACCCGCGCCGATTTGGTGGACTACGCCCTCAGGCACAAGCTGCTGAACGTGTAAAGGGGAAGGCGGCGCGCGCGAAAGGTGCGGCCTCTGGTGCATCGCGAAGCCGCGCGATGCACCAGAGGCCGCACCGGGTCATTCCTCGCCGTTCGGGGCGGCCGGCTTGGAGGCGCGTCCCAGGGTGAACGACAGGGCGCGCGTGGGGCAGGCGTCGATGCACGAACCGCAGGCCATGCAGTCGCCGGCCCGCACGATCGCGTCGCATCCGTCGAGCGCTGGCTCGAGGATCGCGGGATCGGACAGGCATGCATGCTTGCACGCGTCGCAGTGAATGCAGGCTGCGGGATCGATCTTCACGTTTACCTGGCCGAATCGGCCAAGCGCCTCGTAGAAGCCGCCCAGCGGGCACAGCGAGCGGCACCACACGCGATAGCCCCAGAACAGTTCCGTCAGCACGATGGCCAGCAGCACCCAAACGCCTGTCACGGCACCGAAGAGGATGCCCTTGTTGACGGCGCTTATGGGCGAGAATGCCTCGAACACCGGCACACCGGTCAGCGCTGACAGGCCCAGCACGGCAAGGGCGATCCACAGCTTCGCATGGCGCGGCACCGGCATCTCGCGCACGTCGATGCGCAGCTTGCGGCGAGCGAAGTCCACGATCTCGAGGAGCAGGTTCACCGGGCACACCCATCCGCAGAACGCCCGGCCTCGGATCAGCCCGTACACGATGAGCACCGGCAGCGCGGCCAGCAGCCAATCGAGCTCGAACGTTTTGGAGGCGGCGATGACCTGCAGAGCGCCGAAGGGGTCGAGGATGTCGAGACCCCCGATGGACGAGGAGGACAGGCTGCCGAAGAAGGGAAGCTGGGCGGGGGTCGCCGCGGCGTCGTCGCCGCCGACGGACGTTCCGAACAGGCTCCATCCGGCCGCAAGCACCGGGGCGGCGAACAGCACGAGAGCCGCCGCCTGCACGGCATGGCGCAGCCAGGACCAGCGAAACGCGCGCCGCGTGTCCGAAGCTTCGCTCATCGCGTACCGGCCTCGGCCAGCGTGGGATCGTCCTCGAAGTTAGCGTACACGAGGTTGATGCCGGTCACGCCTTCGATGCCGATGAAGCCGCTCGCGATGTCGTGCGAGTCGTCCACGGTGTCGGCCTCGATGGTGACGACGATCTTGTGCCCGTTCGTCTCGTGCACCTCGACGCCTTCGCGCTGCGCCAGCTCCCGGGCCACGTCGTCGGTGCGATCGGGCATCGTTTCCACGACCAAACTCGAAATAACCATGATGGGTTCCTCACGTTCGTTCTTCTTATCCTCCGAGGGCCCGCCCCCTTGGAAGGAGGGGGCGGGGCGAGGAGGGAGGGCGGACGCGCGACGCTCCGTCCGCCGGGTAGGCACGTATCTCTTACGCCTGCGCGTGGCAGGTGATGCACTGCTCGTGCGTCGGGTCCATTTCCAAGGAACCCGCGTCGCCGCCCGCGTAGTGGTCGGCGGGCAGGGCGGTTGCGTCGGCCAGCATGGGGTTGGCCTGGTCGTTCGCGCCGTGGCAGCCGTAACAGCCCGCCGCGCCGAGGTTTTCGAAGCGCCCGTCGTGGCTCGTCGGCATCAAAGGCGGAGCGCCGGCGGGCACGTTCGCGTTCACGTCTTCCCTGGGGGCTTCCTGGCTGCAGCCTGCAACCGTGCCCAAGCCCAGCGCCATCACGGCCACGAGGGCGGCGGTTATCATGTGCTTCTTCATCGTCTTCCCCTTAGAGCTTCGTAATGGATACGCAGGTCTTCTTGTAGTCGGGTTCCTTGGACAGCGGGCAGTACACGTCCTGCACCGCCAGGTTCACCAGGGTCTCCTCGGCGAAGAACGGAGCGAACGTCACGCCGGCCGGGGGCTCGGTGCGGCCCGCCGTGGACACCTTGATGTCGAACTCGCCGTACGTCGACTTCACCTTCACCATGTCTCCGTCCTGGATGCCCAGCTTCTTGCAATCGTCCGGGTTCATGTTCAGCAGCGCCTCGGGCAGCGCGCGGTCGAGCTCGGGCACGCGACGGGTCATCGTGCCGGTGTGCCAGTGCTCCAGCAAGCGACCCGTGACGAAGTAGAACGGGTACTCGTCGCTGGGGGTCTGCGCGGGCGGTTCGTAGGGGCGGAACACCACGGACGGCTTCAGGTTGGCGGACTTGTAGAAGCTCACGCCGCCGGCCTGTCCGGGCTTGCCGTACTGCTTCACGCCGACCTCGTCGAAGCCCTCGTCCTGCGAGCCCTCGGCGAAGCGCCACTTCGTGGACTTCCAGGTGCCGTTCACGTTGCGCACCGGCCACGTCATGCCGTGGTTGGCAAGGTACTCCTCGTAGGGGGCCAGCTGCTTTGCCTCCATTTTGAGCTTGGCGCCGAACGTGCCGTCGGTATCGTCGTTGATAGCCTTGGCCTTGTCGTTCATCTCGGGGTTCGAGAAGATGCGGTACTCCTCCCACAGCAGGCGGTTCGTCTCGCGGTCGTCGTTCTTGAAATCGCGGGCGTTCTTGTCGTAGATGAAGCCGAACAGGTGGTCGAAGGCATCCTCGCTGCCGATCTTCTCGCCGTCGAGCACGCGATGCGCTACTTCCATGAACGTCCAGAGGTCCCACTTGGCCTCGCCCGGAGCGTCCACGGCCTTCTCGAAGACGGCGGTGCGGCGCTCGGCGTTGCCGAACTGGCCCTCTCGCTCCACCCACAGCGCCACGGGGAGCACGACGTCGGCGTACTGCGTGGACAGGGTGGGATACACCTCGTTGACCACGATGAACGTGTCGAAGATGCCCTTGTTGTCAGCGCCTTCGCCAAGGAAACGGGTGAGGTTCGGCATGGACTGCGCCCAATTGTTATGGGCGGACCACATGAAGTCGATGTTGCCCTTGGAAAGCTCGCGGAACATCTTCACCGTGTGCATGCCGGGAGCCTTGATCTCGTCGAGGTAGCCTTGCGGGAGATCCCAGATAGCCTCGGTGTAGCGGCGGTGCTGCTCGTTTGCCACCAAGAGGTCGGCCGGCAGGCGGTGGCTGAACGTGCCCACTTCGCGGGCGGTGCCGCAGGCGGTGGGCTGCCCGGTCAGCGAGAAGGGGCCGCAGCCGGGCTGGGCGATCTTGCCGGACAGCAGGTGGACGTTGTAAATGCAATGGTTCATCCATGTGCCGCGGTTGTGCTGGTTCACGCCCATGGTCCACAGCGACATGACCTTCTTGTTCGGATCCGCGAACACCTCGGCCAGCTCCTTGAGGTCCTCGACGGCCACGCCGGAGAGCTGAGAGGTGTACTCGAAGGTGTAGGGTTCCAGGCGCGCGGCGTACTCCTCGAAGGTGATAGGGCTCACCGCGTCCACCTTCGAGCCGATCTCGCTCTTGTCGTAGCCGTCCTCGAAGGAGTTGCCGATGTCCTCGGTGCCCTGCTTGAACTGCAGGTGGTCGTTCACGAAGGCCTCGTCGTACTTCTTCTCCGACACGAGGTAGTTTGCGATGCAGTTCGCGATGGCGAGGTCGGTGTTCGGATGGAAGATCATCGTCTTGTCGGCGCTCGCGCTCGTGCGCGTTCTGATGGTGCCGAGATCGTAGTGCTTCACGCCCTCGCCCGAGAGCTTGCGGGCCGTCAGGCGCGAGTACAGCATGGGGTGCGCTTCGGCCATGTTGGCGCCCCAGGTGACGAACACGTCGGCTTCGTCGAGGTCGCTGTATGATCCGGCGGGCTCGTCGGTTTGGAACACGTTCATGAACGCCACCACGGCGCTGGCCATGCACAGGCGCGCGTTCGGGTCGACGTTGTTCGAGAGAAGACCGGCTTTGATGAACTTGGCGCAGGCGTAGCCTTCGGTGATGGGCTGCTGGCCGCTCAGCCAGAAGGCCAGGCGCGACTTGTCGCTCTTCCACGTCTCTTTGAGCTTGGAAGACACGAGGTCGAGAGCTTCGTCCCAGCTCGCCTCGCGCAAACCTTCGCCGGTGCCCTTCGTGGACTTGTCCTCGCGGATCATCGGCGTGGTCAGGCGGTCGTCGCCGTACATGATCTTCGCCAAGTAGTAGCCTTTGACGCAGTTGAGACCCTTGTTGGACTCGTTGTCCGGGTCGCCTGTCACGCTGATCAGCTTGTTGTCCTTGACCTCGCAGATGACGCCGCAACCGCAGCCGCAGAAGCGGCACACCGACGTGTACTTCTGTCCGTCGCCCGAAGCGGCGGTCGTCGATTGGCCTTCGCCGCTTGCGCATCCCACGAGCGACGACATGGTGCCTGCCGCCGCCGCGCTCGCCAGCGCTACTGCCGTGGCCTTGACGAATCCTCGTCTTGAGATGTCCATGACATCCCTCCTTTTCCTCCCGTTACCCATTGCTATGTCCTAAACCTCCAACGGTTTGGCAGCTTGTTCAGGGGAGCTCGGCGCAGCTGCGCCGAGCTCGTCATGCCGAGGGCTCGATGCCGCCCGCCCGCTCCTCGTCGCTTGCGATGCGGATGGCCACCCGGGGCTCGCTGACCACGCAACGTTCCACGCATAGGCCGCATCCCACGCACTTGTCCTCGTCGATGACGGGGGCGAACACGGAGTGGATGGCATCGCCTTCGCGCAGGCGGTAGTCGATGACGATAGCTTCGTCGATGAGAGGGCAGGTGCGGTAGCATACTTCGCAGCGCATGCCCTGGAATGCGATGCATAGATCCTCGTCGATGACGGCGATGCCCATCTTCACGTCGGAGCGGGTTTTGATGTCGCGCAGCGCGTTCGTGGGACAGGCCTCGACGCAGGGAAAATCCTCGCATAGGCGGCAGGCCTGGGCGCGCGCATCGATCATCGGCGTTCCCACGGCGGTTCCTGCGTCGTCGCGTGCCGGCTTGATAGCGATATAGGGGCAGGCCTCCATGCATTTCCCGCACTTGACGCAGCGCGAAGCGAAGTCTTTCTCGCCATGCGCTCCGGGGGGCCGCAGCAGATCGGCTTCGCCATGGGAGGCGTAGAGCGCCGCCTGGAATGCCACCAAGGCTGCCGATGCACCCGCTATGACGCTCGATACTTTCATGAAATCTCCTCTTCCTTGCTCCGTATCATGCGCTCGAGCAGGTCATATGCCTATCGGGGTATATCCGAGGGCGCGTGAGGATAAACCCGACGCGGGGCAAGGGTTTTATACTGTTTTTAGAAAAGAATAATATTGAGGTGGAGAAACAAAGCGCCCCGCATCGTCGAAAGCGATGCGGGGCGCGAATGTTCGAATGCTCGAATGCGAGGATGGAAGCGTGCGGCTAGGAGCTCAGGCGAACGCCGACGTACACGGCGGTTTCGGGCAGGCCCGAGATGTCGTACATCTCGGACAAAGGGAGAGCCGAGACCTTCCATGTGTACGCGGTCCCGTCGACGTCGACCGTGCCCTGCTTGAACGTGTTGCCCACTTCGTCCACGCCCATGCCGTCCTCGGCGATGGTGGCCGGATCGAAGCCCTCGGCGGCGATGGCGGCGTCAATGGCGGCATCGAGGCTGCCCGAAGAGAAATCGGCGTAGCGCAGTCGCATGGACGTGCCGTCGCTGCGGTCGGCGTCGAGCGTCCACGAACCGTTGAGCAGCAAGGCCGCCTCGCTTGCGGAAAGCTTGGACACGCCTTTGTTGTACATCAGTCCCGCGTCGAGCTCGCTCACGTCGGACGGAAGCTTGATCAGCTCGAGGGCGGCTTCCGGATCGTCCGACATGCCTCCCTTGTCGATGACGGTAAGGCCTGCATCGGCGACGGCCTGCTTGATCTCGTCGTCGTTCAGCGTGATGTAGGATGTGAGCGCCGGCAGGTCGTAGGACACCTCGCGCGACAGGTTCTCCTCGACGCTGGCTTGCGCGCGAGCCGTGCCGCCCCTCACCGCGTCTAGGACGTTGAACAGCAGGTAGCCGCCGATAAGGGCTGCGACCAGGACGAAGGCGAACATGATGGCGATTTGCGGCCTCGGCATGTCGAGCGGGCGACGAAGGCCGCTGTCATCCAGATAGCGCACGGGGCCGTCCGTGTCCGCGTATTCGTTTCTGCGTGATTTGAATAGCATTGCGTCTCCTGCGACGATGTGCATGATCGGCGCGCAACCCACGTTGCGCTCTGCGCATTATAGCATTGCCCGCCGCGCCCCGCGTGCAAGCGCCTGCGACAACGCGATATGTACGCGTTGTGTTGAATTACGGTTTCGGTCATTATGGAGTTCCTGCGTCGTGGTAGGATACCAGACGCCCGTGGGGGAGTAGTTGGCTTGCGTTTCGAAAGCGCAAGCGGCACGATCAACATCATGGCCGAAAGGCCTGGCGTGTCTTAAATAACGAGACTCATGGCGCGGTCCGCTCTCATGCGGCCGCGCCATGAGTCTTTTTTTATGGACGTCCCCCGCGCGGAACAGACGAGGAACTCGAAGAAGGAGCTTGCAACCCGTGGACCTATCAATCTTCGCGTCACCCGAGGCATGGATCAGCCTGGTCAGCCTCATCTTCCTGGAAATCGTGCTCGGCGTGGACAACCTGGTGTTCATATCGATCACGACGAACCGTCTGCCCGAGGACAAGCAGCATATCGGCCGTAAGCTCGGCCTGGCCGGCGCCCTGGTCATGCGCATCCTGTTTCTGTGCTTCGCATCGTTCCTCGTGCACATGACCGCGCCGCTGTTCACCATCGACCTCGGGCCTTACGCGCACGGATTCTCGGTGCGCGACCTCGTGCTGCTCGTCGGCGGCGGCTACCTTATATACAAGGGTATCGCCGAGCTGCGCGACACGCTCAAGCTGACCGAGCTCAAAGCCGAGCACTGCGAGGAACACAAAGCGCTGCACCGTATCGCGCTGCCGCAGGCCGTGGGCACCATCATGGTCATGGATCTCGTCTTTTCCATCGACTCGGTCATCACGGCCGTGGGCATGGCCGACCACCTCATCATCATGATCATCGCCGTCATGCTGGCCGTGTTCCTCATGATGATCTTCATCGACCCCATCTCGAACTTCATCAACGGCCACCCCGAGATGAAGATGCTCGCGCTCACGTTCATCGTGGCCATCGGCGGCCTGCTGGTCATCGACAGCGCGGGCTTCCATACCGGCATCGAGCTTCTGCATATGCCGCTCGAGAAGCTGATCGTGTACTTCGCCATGGTGTTCTGCATCGTGCTCGAGCTCATCCAGATGCGCTACAACGCCAACTTCCTCGCGTGGCGCAAGGATCGTTGGAAGAACGAGACTGCCGCGCAGATCGACAGCGTGCGCGCCGAGATGATGGAGCAGATGAAGCGCGAGGACGCCCGGCCGCAAGATGCGGACGCGTCCGGCGTTTCGGACGCTCGTCCCGAGCGCATCACGCCGGTCATCATCGGAAACAACGTATACGTCATGATGCCCATGGCGGGAGAGGACGCCGCGTCGTTCAAGGAGCTGATGGCGACTTCCGACACGGCGAACGCTGCGTTCGGCCAACCGCTCGAGATCGGCGCGCAGGTGGAAGACGTCCCCGCATCGGAAGATCCGTCCTACGAGGTCCCGGAAGGGAAGTAGCGCTTGTCGGAAAGGGGCCTGCAGGCCCCTTTCCGTTCGGTTTGATGCCTGTTCGTCGATGTCGGACGAAGGCGATTCTCGTCGGACAGTTCCCTATTCGACGGCGAACAGGTCGTAGCCTTCCTCGCTCACGAAGAAGCGCGCTGCGCGCGGCAGGATGCGCGCCGAGAACGGGGTCATGAGGCGCGTCGCCTCGCCGTCGTACTGCACCTCCATGGGCGGGTCGGCTTCCACGCGCACCGTGCGTGCCCGGTGGATTTCCAGCGCGCCCGTGCGGTCGGGAAAGTCGCCGCCGCGGTCGAGGAGGCCGGCCAGCACCGCCGGAATCAGCTCGAAGGCGGTTTTCGCCTTGAGCACCACCACGTTGAACTCGCCGTCTCGCGGCTCGTTGTCGTGCGTTACCGTGATGTCGAACTGGATCTTCGAGAAATTCACGAGCAAGATGCCAAGCCCGTCGCTCTCCAGGCGCTCGCCATCGAGGTCGAGGATGAAATGCGATTTCTGCGGCATGGGGTTCGCGATGGCCGCCGATAGGTAGGCCATGGGACCGAACAGGCGCTTGCCCGCTTCGGCGCCGTGCATGATGGCCGCGTCGTAGCCCGCACCCGCCATGATGCCGAAGCCGAACTTGCGGCCTTCGACTTCGATCTCGCCGAGGTCGAAGTCGAGCGTGCGGCCCTCGCGCACCATCTTCGCCAGCGCGTGGGGCTCCATGGGGGAGGCCAAGTTGAGCGCAAGCAGGTTCGCGGTGCCGGCTGGGAAGGGCAGGACGGGGATGCCCGAGTCGGCGAGCATGTAGCTGACCGTGGCCACGGTGCCGTCGCCGCCGCTTGCGATGACGGCGTCGAACGACGCGGCGTCGTCCAGAAGGGTGCTCACTCCGGTGGTTCCGTCCGTCGAGCGCAAGCATGCCTCGTCGCCGTCCTGCATGAACGAGCGTACGAAGTCGTACACGGCTCCTTCGCCGAAGCCGGAGGAGAGGTTGTTGATGACGAGCAGTTTCACCGGTTCCCTTTCCGATCGTTTGCTATGATGGCATGGTACAACATGAACCGAGAAACACAAGGTAAGGAACACCGGGTGTACATAGCAAACCAAGAAAACCTCGCGGCGTTCGCGGAGCGCGCCATGCATTCCAGCGTGCTGGCCATCGATACGGAGTTTCTGCGCGAGAAGACCTACTATGCGAAGCTATGCCTGATCCAGCTCGCGACCGACGATGAGACGGCCATCGTCGATCCGTTCGCCGTCGACGATCTGAAGGTACTCGCGCCCGTGCTGCGCAACGAGAACGTTATGAAGCTGTTCCATGCAGGCAACCAGGATCTGGAGATCCTGCTGCGAGAGGTGGGCGTGCTGCCGCATCCCCTGTTCGACACGCAGGTGGCCGCCGCGCTCCTGGGCCATACGCAGCAGATCGGCTACGCGGCGCTCGTGCATGCCGAGTGCGGCGTGACGTTGAAGAAAATCGACTCGTTCACCGATTGGTCGCGTCGTCCGCTGTCCGATTCGCAGTTGGAGTACGCGGCCGACGACGTGGTGTATCTGCCGCGCATGTACGAGCGCATGCGGGCGCAGCTCGTGGAGCTGGGGCGACTGTCATGGCTCGATCGCGACTTCGAGGATTTGGCGGATCCGGCGCGCTACGCTGCCAACGAGCGCGAGCGCTACAAGCGGCTCAAACGCGTGTCCCAGCTGTCGCGCCGTCAGCTGTCGGCCGCGCGCGAGGTAGCGGCCTGGCGCGAGCTTGAAGCGCAGCGACGCGACGTGCCCCGCAAGTGGGTGGTCACCGACGAGCAGATCGTGGAGGCCTGCAAGCGCGAGCCCCGTTCCATCGACGACCTGTTCATGGTGCGCGGGCTGTCCGACCGCCTCTCCACGAAGGACGCGCGCACCGTGGTGTCGCTGATCGCGTCCGCGTTGGACGCGTCTCCCGACACCTGGCCAGAGCCTGATCGCTGCGGCAAGAACGAGCCGAACGTCGACGCGGAGCTGGATCTCATGTGCGCGCTCGTGCGGCTGCGCGCGAAGCAGAACGGCGTGGCGTTCCCCACGCTGGCCAGCCATGACGACCTGGCGCGCGTCGCGCGCGGGTACCGCGAGGGCGTCGATCTTCTGCGCGGTTGGCGTCGTGCGCTCGTGGGAGAGGAGCTGCTGGAGCTTCTGGAAGGCAGGCTCGCGCTCAGCATCGACGGCTCCGAGCTGCGCGTGGAGCATCGGAGTTGAGCGCCTCCGGCGTCTCGGCGCCGTCAGTTACGAATCTTTCGCGCTGAATCCATGACGGTTTCGAGGCGATCATCTGTTTCATTATAGAATAGCGGGGAACGAAAACGATGCGGACGAGAGCGTTCGCGCATGCAACCTTCTGAAGGAGTGTTACACCCATGTTCGGATTGAGCAACGGATACCTGCTGCTGATCGTCGTCACGCTGGCCATCGGCGGCCTTGCAACCTGGTACGTGAACTCCCAGCTTAAGAAATACACGCACGTGCCCATATCCACGGGCCTCACCGGCGCCGAGGCTGCGCGCCGCATGCTCATGTATTACGGCATCGGCGACGTCGAGGTGCATCGCGGCGGTCCCGGCCAGGACTTCTTCGACCCGCGGACGAACTCCGTCACGCTGTCGCCCGACGCCTACGCCGGCCGCTCCATCACGGCCACGGCCACGGCGTGCCACGAGGTGGGCCACGCCTGCCAGTACGCGCAAGGCTACGCTCCCATGAAGATCCGCGGCGCGCTGGTGCCTGTGGTGAACCTGGCGTCGAACGCGTGGATCTTCCTGTTGATGATGGGCATCTTCCTGAACATCGCCGGCCTCACCACGGCCGCCATCGTCATGTACGCCGCGGTGGTCATCTTCCAGCTGGTCACGTTGCCGGTGGAGTTCAACGCCTCGCAGCGCGCGATGGCCTACATGAACACGACGGGCCTGCCCCAGGCCGAGCAGGCGGGCTCGTTCAACGTGCTGCGCGCCTGCGCCCTCACCTACGTGGCGGCCGCCCTCACCTCCATCCTGCAGCTGCTGTGGCTGCTCGGCCAGCGCCGGGACTAGCGGCGAGCCATGGGGTACGGGGAGATGGCGCGCCAAGACGGCCTCGGCGCCGCGCTCGAGCGGGCTCGCGCGGCGACGCGCTCCGAGGGCGGGGGGTCGCCGGATGCGCTGTCGGTGTCGGGCGCGATGGCGTTGGCGAAGGGAGCGCTCGAGGGCGTGACCGTGAGGCTCGTGGGCGAAGTGTCCGAGGTCTCGAACAAGCCCGGCTACAAAGCCGTGTACTTCACCGTGAAGGACCAGCGCGCTGCGTTGCCGTGCATGATGTGGAACAACCGTTTCCAAGCGTCCGGCGTGCGGTTGGCCGTGGGCCAGCTCGTGGAACTGACCGGGCGTTTCACGCTGTACGCACCGAAGGGCCGCATGAATTTCGACGTGTTTTCCATCGCGCTGGCCGGAGAGGGTAACCTGCGCATGCAGGTGGCGAACCTCGCGCGCAAGCTGGAAGCCGAGGGCCTTATGGCGCCGGCTCGCAAACGGCCGGTGCCTGCGTATCCGGCGCTCGTCGGACTGGTCACCTCGCCGCGGGGCGCGGCCGTTCACGACGTGCTGCGCACACTGCGCCGCCGGTTCCCGCTGGCTCGCGTGCTCGTCGCGGGCGTGGCGGTCGAGGGCTCGAACGCGCCCGCCGGCATCGTTGAGGGCATGCGCGCGGTCGTGCGCGCCGGGGCCGAGGTGGTGCTCGTGGTGCGCGGCGGCGGGTCGTTCGAGGATCTCATGCCCTTCAACGACGAGGGGCTGGCGCGCATGATCGCGAAGTGCCCCGTGCCGGTGGTCACCGGCATCGGCCACGAGCCCGACACGTCCATCGCCGACATGGTGGCCGACCTGCGCGCCTCTACGCCCACGGCCGCCGCCGAAGCCGTAAGCCCCGCCCGCGAGAGTCTCGGCCGCTTGTTCGAGGCGCGTTCGTCGTCGCTGCGCGCCAGCATGTCCCGGGCGCTCGACCGCGCCGGGGCCGAGGTGCGGCGCTGCGCTACGCGTCCGCTGTTCTGCGACGCGCAGCTTCTGTACGCCACCGAGGCTCAGATGCTCGACCTGGCCTCCGATCGTCTGTTCCGGGCGCTGCCCGCGAACCTGGCGCGCGACGAGGCTTCGGTCGCGCGCCAGCGCGAGCGCTTGGCCTGCGCGTTGCCAGCCAGCCTCGATCGCAGCCGCACGCGTCTCGAGCACGAGC
>NZ_GL622582.1:203653-222464 GCF_000185625.1 Eggerthella sp. 1_3_56FAA | reverse complement strand
CGCCGTCGCGCGCACGGAAGACGGCGCCGTGGTCAAGAGCGTGGAGGCCGCGCCGCCTGGCACGGCCGTGGACGTCGCCGTCGCGGACGGCGTGCTCGCCTGCCGGGTGGAGCAAGCCAGGCGCGTGGACACCGAAATCATCGATTGGGAGGATGCATCATGACGGAGAACACCGAACTCAGGCCCATCGAGGAGCTGACGTTTCGCGAGGCCATGGCCGAGCTGGACGGCATCGTCGGAGTGCTGGAAAGCAATTCGCTGGAGCTGGAAGACAGCCTGAGAAGCTACGAGCGCGGCGTGGCCCTGCTCGCGGCGCTGCAAGGCCGTCTGGCTGAGGCTCAGCAGAAAGTGGACGTGCTCATGGGCGAGCTCGTGGCCGACGCCGACGACGGTGCGCGCGACACCAGCTTGTCCTAGCGGGGAAAACCGGCTTTCGAGAAGGAGAAGGATATGCGCAAGGAAGACTGCCTGTTCTGCAAGATCGTGGCGGGGGAGATCCCCTCGGCGAAGGTGTACGAGGACGACCGCGTGCTCGCGTTCGAGGACGTGAACCCGCAGATGCCCGTGCACACCCTCATCGTGCCGAAGAATCACTACGACAACATCGGAGACGGCATCCCCGACGACGAGATGGGTTATCTGTTCAACACGGTGAAGAAGATCGCCGAGCTCAAGGGCATCGCCGAGAGCGGTTACCGCGTGATCGTCAACACGAACGACGATGCGCAGCAGTCCGTGCATCATATCCACGTGCACGTGCTGGGCGGCGCTCCCATGAACTCGGGCGATCCTTCGGCGAAGTAATATTCTGACCTGCGAATACGCTTCGATCGAGGTCGTCTTGCCGTTGTCCGGCAGACGGCCTCGACGCTTGTTTTCGGTGAGCGGCGCGCCGCTGGCCGATACAGGCCTCCGTTTGCCCGCGGAGCTTTCCGCCGCCACCTTAGAATATATGCTTTAGGAATACCGAAGGAGGCAGGTCGTTGAACGTACTAGTCATCAATGCGGGGTCATCTTCCTTGAAGTACCAGCTGGTCAACGTGGAGCAGCAGGAGCTGCTTGCGAAGGGCATCTGCGAGCGGGTAGGTTCGGCCGAGGCGTTCCATAAGCACGGCCTCGATAAGAACGAAGAGGTCATCGATGCCAAGATGGCCGATCATGACGATGCGATGGCGCTCGTCCTCGAATCGCTGACGAGCGGGCCGACGAAGGCCATCGACTCGCTCGAGGAAATCGATGCGGTAGGCCATCGCATCGTGCAGGGAGGCAAGTACTTCGATCGCTCGGTGCTTATCGACGACGACGTCATCCAGAAGATCGACGAGCTGGCGGAGCTCGCGCCTCTGCACAACAAGGCGGCGCTCATGGGCATCAACGCGTGCCTCAAGCACATGCCGAGCACGCCGATGGTTGCCGTGTTCGATACGTCGTTTTTCCAGACGCTGCCGCCGAAGGCTTACATGTACCCCTTGCCCTACGAGCTGTACGAGAAGTACGCCATCCGCAAGTACGGCGCCCACGGCACCTCGCACCGCTACATCTCCGAGCGCGCGGCCGCCGTGCTGGACGAGCCGATCGAGGACCTCAAGCTCATCACGTGCCACCTGGGCAACGGTTGCTCGATATCGGCCATCGACCATGGTGTGGCGGTGGACACCTCCATGGGCCTCACGCCGCTCGACGGCCTTATGATGGGCACGCGCTGCGGGGCCATCGACCCGGCCATCGTCCCGTTCGTGATGGAGCACGAGGGCCTGACTGCGGGCGAGATGAACGACCTCATGAACAAGAAATCGGGTCTTCTGGGCATATCCGGCATCTCGAACGACCTGCGCAGCGTGAGGGATGCCTCCGAGCAGGGTCACGAGCGCGCCATGCTGGCCTACGACATGTACTCGAACTCGGTGAAGAAGTATATCGGCCAGTACATCGCCGTCATGGGCGGCGTGGATGCCATCGTGCTCACGGCCGGCGTCGGCGAGAACTGCGAGAAGATGCGCCGCATGATCTTCGCGGGCTTGCAGCCTCTCGGCATGATCCTCGACGAGGAGAAGAACCGCCAACGCGGCTTCGAGCGCGAGATATCCACCGAGAGCTCTCCGGTGAAGATCATCATCATCCCCACGAACGAGGAGTACATGATCGCTCGCGACACTTACGAGATTCTCCATGAGAAAGTGGACGTCCCGCTGGTGTAAACGCACGAAGCTGTAAACGACGAGGCCCCCGCAGTTCAACGCGGGGGCCTCGTCGTTTGGCAAGCAGGCGGCGTCCGCCTTACTCCGCCTGCTTCGCTTGAGCCTGCACGCAGGTGATGGCGATGACGCCGACGATGTCGTCGGCGGTGCAGCCGCGGGAAAGGTCGTTCACGGGGGCGGCGATGCCTTGGGTGATCGGACCGTAGGCTTCGGCCTTCGCCAGGCGCTGCACCAGCTTGTAGCCGATGTTGCCGGCATCGAGGTCGGGGAATATCAGCACGTTGGCCTTGCCTGCGACGGGGGAGTCGGGAGCCTTCGAGGAGCCCACGGACTCGACGATGGCCGCGTCCAGCTGCAGCTCGCCGTCGAGCGCGAGACCGGGCGCCAGCTCCTTCGCGATGGCCGTTGCTTCGACCACTTTGGCCGCGTCGTCGTTCTTGGCCGAGCCGTAGGTCGAATGCGACAGCAGCGCCACGGCGGGCTCGGTGCCCATGAGCGTCTTCCACGACTTCGCGGAGTTCACGGCGATGTGCGCGAGCTTTTCGGCATCGGGCTGCACTTCCAGGCCGCAGTCCGAGAACAGGAACGTCCCCTCTTGGCCCAGGTCGCAGTCGGGCACCACCATGACGAAGAACGAGCTGACCAGCTTCACGCCCGGCGCGGTCTTGAGGATCTGCAGGCAGGGGCGCAGCACGTCGCCCGTGGCATGGCATGCGCCGGCCACCATGCCGTCGGCGCCGCCGGTCTTCACCATCATCACGCCGAAGTACAGCACGTCGTCCATGAGGCCCATCGCCTGCTCGGGCGTCATCCCCTTGGCCTTGCGCAGCTCGTAGAGCGCCTCGGCGAACCCTTCGCGCAGCTCGGACGTGCGCGGGTCGATGATGCGCGCACCGCTGAGCTTGTAGGGGCTGGCCGCGATGGCGTGGGCGTCGCCGAGGATGACGAGGTCGGCGATGTCGTCGGCCAAGATGCGCTCGGCCGCCGCCAGGGTGCGCTCGTCGTCGCCTTCGGGCAGCACGATCGTCTGGCGATCCGCTTTGGCGCGGGCGAGCATCGTTTCCAGGAATGAACTCATGGCAGGCCTTTCGATTCGCGCGACGCCCTCTTCGCATGCTGCAGCGGCGGGTCGTCGCTCGCTTCCATTTTATCCGCTTTGTATGATAATCCACGCAACCCGGAGCCTTCCCGGTAAAATAGCGTTCGGCATCTATGGCGCGGCAAATACCGCGCTTTATTTCTAGGATATCGCGACCGCGCGGTTCGTGCGGGTCAATACGGACAAGGAAGGTTCCCCATGGGTGTGCGTTACTGCGATTTGCATGACATCGATCGAGGCGATTTCGACGCCGTGGTGGTGGGCAGCGGGTTCGCCGGCAGCGTCATGGCGCGCGAGCTGGCAGAGCGCGGCGGCAAGCGTGTTCTCGTGATCGAGAAGAAGCCCCATATCGCCGGCAACATGTACGACGAGGCCGACGAGGCGGGCATCCTCGTGCACCGCTATGGGCCGCACATCTTCCACACCAACGACAAGCGCGCGTTCGACTACGTCCGCCGCTTCACCGAGTGGCGCGACTACCAGCACGAGGTGCTGGCCGACTGGTACGGCACGTACATGCCGGTGCCGTTCAACAAGAACTCGATGGAGATCGCCTTCGGCGAGGAGCGCGCCTCGCAGCTCATCGAGAAGCTCATCGCCACGTTCGGCGACGAGCGCAAGGTGACCATCACCGAGCTGCGGAGCGTCGACGACCCCGATCTCACCGAGGTGGCGGACTTCATCTACAAGAACGTGTTCCTCTACTACACGCAGAAGCAGTGGGGGCTCACGCCGGAGGAGGTGGATCCGTCGGTGACGGCGCGCGTGCCCGTGTTCCTGTCGCGCGACAACCGCTACTTCCAAGACGCCTACCAGGGCATGCCGCTCGAGGGCTACACCCCGCTGTTCGAGCGCATGCTCGACCACGAGCGCATCATGGTGTGCCTGGAAACCGAAGCCGAGAACGTGTTCGAACTGGAGTTCGAGAGCAACGACGAGAACGCGCCTCTGTCCGCCATTCTCATCAAGGGCGCGCCGTTCGAGGGGCCCATCGTCTACACCGGGCCGCTCGACGAGCTGTTCCTGTCGCGTTTCGGCCGACTGCCGTACCGCAGCCTCGATTTCGTGTACGAGACGCACGACGTCGAGCACGTGCTGCCTTGCGGAACGGTGAACTTCACGGTGACCG
The DNA here is from genome assembly GCF_000185625.1 of Eggerthella sp. 1_3_56FAA. NCBI lineage: Bacteria > Bacillati > Actinomycetota > Coriobacteriia > Eggerthellales > Eggerthellaceae > Eggerthella > Eggerthella sp. 1_3_56FAA. The sequence goes on along the minus strand of NZ_GL622582.1, from coordinate 218,038 downwards.
AGGATTACACGCGCATCACCGAGTTCAAGTACCTCACCGGCCAGGTAAGCGACAAGACCACCATCATGAAGGAGTACAGCCACTCCTACGACGATCCGAAGAAGCAGATCCCGTACTACGCCATCATCAACGACGAGAACGCCGCGCACTACGAGCGCTACCGCGCGCTCACCACGTCGCTTCCGAACTTCCATCCGCTGGGCCGTCTGGCCGAGTACCGCTACTACAACATGGACGTCATCATCGGCCGTGCGCTGGCGCTCGCCGACGAGCTGGTGGGGTAGCGGCATGAAGACCATCTCCTTCGCCGTGCCGTGCTACAACTCGGCCGCCTACATGGATACCTGCATCGAGTCGATTTTGAAATGCGGGGACGACATCGAGATACTCATCGTCGATGACGGATCCACGAAGGACGACACGGCCGCCAAGGCCGATGCGTGGCAGGAGCGTCACCCCGGTTTGATCCGCGCCATCCATAAGGAAAACGGCGGTCATGGATCGGCGGTGAACATGGGATTGGCGAACGCGACGGGCCGCTACTTCAAGGTGGTGGACTCCGATGACTGGCTCGACGAGCACGCCATGGCCGAGATCATGGTTTACCTGCGCCGTCAGGCCGAACTGCCGCATCCAACCGATCTCGTCATCGGCAACTACGTGTACGAGAAGGTTCACGAGGGCGCGCGCACGGTCATGCACTACCGTAACGTGTTTCCCGAGGGGCGCGAGTTCGGCTGGGCCGACGTGGGCCATTTCGGGCAAAGCCAGTATCTGCTCATGCACTCGGTGATCTATCGTACCGATCTTTTGCGGGACATCGATCTCAAGCTGCCCGAGCATTGCTTCTACGTGGACAACATCTTCGTGTACGTTCCTCTTCCGCATGTGAAGACCATCTACTACCGTGACGTGGACATGTACCGCTACTTCATCGGGCGCGAAGATCAGAGCGTGAACGAGAACGTCATGATGGGTCGCATCGACCAGCAGCTGCGCGTGACGCGCGAGATGATCGATGCCGTGCGCCTGCCCGACGATGTGCCCGAGAAGCGCCTGGAGCGCTACATGGAGAACTACCTGTCCATGATGATGTGCATCTGCTCCATCTTCCTGCGCATGATCGACACCGACGAGGCAGAGGACAAGCGCGAGGCCATCTGGGAGTACCTCAAAGCGCACAATCCGGACGCCTACCGTCCCATCCGGCGCAGCACGCTCAACATGGGCACGAACCTGCCCACCTCGTTCGGTCGCCGCATCGGCATCACCGGCTACCGTATGGCTCAGAAGATCTTCAAGTTCAACTAGCGTGCATGCGGAACGGCGAGTCCGTTAGCGGAAGCTGTCGCCCGAAACGGACAGAATCGCCGCTCAAACCGTCCGTTTCGGGCGACAGTGTTCGTCTTGCGAACTGCGCGGCTCAAGCCGTCAGGTTGTTTGTTTTCTGGGAAGATGGAACGAAGTTGCATGGATGCGGATGGCGGTGGTGCGCGATGAAAGCCAACGATGTCGAAATGGCCCAGCTTTTCCTTCGGGCGGAGCGCATGCGGATGTGCGCGATTTCGTCCTGCGAGCGGACGCGCAAGATTCTGCGGCGGCATGTGGAGCGAGGTGAGGTCGTACGGCCTGCTCGGGGCATGTATGCCAGAGCCGCTTATTGGAGCGGGCTTTCGAAGCCCGAGAAAATGCTTCATGTGATGCGCACTGCACAGAGCATTCATCCCGATTGGGTTTTCTGTCACGAATCAGCTGCCGTTGCGTTCGGTCTGCCGGTATCGTACGAGAGGCTGGGCGCAATCCACGTTGCGACGACCCGATCGAACCGCAATGCGAATTCGAAGACCGTTCGGTGGCACGTTGTCGCCGAAGACGAATCCGTCATTGTGCAGGGACTCCGTGTGACGTCGCTGCAGAGGACCGTCTTCGATTGCATGCGCATGGTGGATTTCGGGCAGGCCCTGGCCGTTGCGGATTTCGCGCTACGCCTCGGTGGGGGCAGGGCAAGCGCGTTCGTTTCCCATGTTAGGCGCATCGGCGGCAATCTCGAAGGAGCGGCACATGCCATGCGGACGATGCACTACGCTGATGCCCGTAGCGAAAGCGGTGGCGAATCCATCGCGCGCGCCGCGATGATCCAGCATGGCTTCGCGCTTCCCGAGCTTCAGGTGGCTTTGCCTCGGCCGCTCGATCGACGGCGTTCGTATCGCGTCGACTTCCTCTGGACGCGGCTGGACGGCAGCAGGGTTATCGGCGAGTTCGATGGGATGCAGAAGTACGAGGACGCGGCGCTGCGCGGCGGCCGGACACCGATGCGCGTCCTTGCCGACGAACAGCACCGAGAGGCTCAGCTCACCCTTTACGGCATGCCGATCATGCGGTTCTCGAGCAAAGACGTGGCGAACACGGGTCGCTTCGTCAAGCTCCTCGATCAGTATGGAATTCCTCGGGACGATGAAACGGCTCGTGTCGTTCGGCGCCTGTCGCGCTCTCGCTCGACTTCGGCGCACGTGTTCGCCGTATGCGCCTTGCACGACGAGCCATTCTTCGCCTGATTGGGGAAGCTGTCGCCCGAAACGGACGGAATCGCCGCTCAAACCGTCCGTTTCGGGCGACGCGGCCGCGATCACGCCGCGTTTACGCTCCCAGGCCCGTCGCCACGGCGGCGAGCGCCACCAGGACGCCTACGATGGATTCGCCGCCCAGCAGGCCGGACGACACCACGAGGCCCGTTTCGCCCTGGGCCTTCTCCTTCTCCGCGGCCGCCTCGGGCGAGAGCCCCTTGCGGCGCAGCTTGCACACGGCGTCGTAGGCGACTTTGGCCATGGCTCCCAGAAACGCGGTCAGCGACATGTAGAAGGGCAGGTAGATGCCCAGCCCCAGCATCATGGCGGGGAAGTTCAGCAGGTAGAGGACGAATCCCGCCGCAAGCCCGATGGCGAACGCCGGCACCGAGGGGATGCCCGACACCATGGTGGCCACGACGGACGCCTGCGCGGACACGAACGACGCCGTGGGGCCGAACGACTCGGGGCCGTACGCGCTCACGAGGATCGCCATGACGGCGACGGCCACCAAGGCGCCCAGCACGGCGCCGATGGCCTGGCCGATCCACTGCGCCTTGGGGCTGGTGCCCAGCACGTGGCCGGCGTGGAAGTCGTTCATCACGTCGCCGGCCAGCCCGCACGCCACGGCCACGATGCCCGCGACGAAGAAAAGCTGCACCTGCGGCACGCTGGATACGGCCGCCACGGCCAAAAGCACGATGAGGCCGAATATCTCCATGGGGTCGATGCCCGTCTGGCCGACGCTCTGCGCGCTCATGGCCGTGGCGACGAAGGCGAGCAGCACCACGATGACGGCCGGGACGGGGCCCAGCTGCAGGCCGAAGCAGACGATGAGCGCGACGGCGGCCACGGCGAGCGCGGCCAGCCCGGCGGTGAGGCGGAAGCTGCCGATGCGCAGCCGTCCGTCCTTAGCGCCGCTTGCGGGCGCATCCATGGTGCTTGCGGCGGTGAGGCCGAACGCGTTCGAGCTGCGGGCGTCGCGCAGCATGCGCCAGGCCTTGGGCAGGATGTTCTTGAAGATGACGCCCAGGCCCGCGCCCATCATGACGCCCATACCGAGGCTGGACACGATGCCCTGCGCGGACGCCACGTCCCAGAGTCCCGCGGCCGAGCCGCCCACGATGATGCCGAAGTTCGCCAGCAGCGCTCCGACGAACCACACGACGACGGCGCCCGTGCCCACGAGGAAGCCCACGGCCAGAAGCATCGGCGACAGGTAGATGCCGAACGCAACGCCGGGGACCGCGGCGTTGCCGAAGAGCATCGCGGGGATCACGCCGAAGAAATCGCGCAACGCCGTGAACGCGCCCGCGAAGCCCATGGAGCCGAACAGCTTCCAGCCGGTCTTGCCGCCGGAATCGCCCGCGATGAGCGTCTGGGCGGCCGCTTCGCCGATGGGGTACTCCAGCTCGGAGTCCTCGATGAAGTGGCGGCGCAGAAGCGCGGTGCAGACGAGGCCCATGATGACGCCCGAGACGGCTACGAGGAGCATCTCGAACCAGCCCACCTCGTCGGCGTAGCCCAGCATCCAGATGCCGGGGATGGTGAAGGCCAGGCCGCCCGCCACCATGGCGCCGGCGCTCATCACGGTGTGCGTGACGTTCGCCTCGTTGAGGCTGGCCTTGCCGTGCCCGAGGGCCTTGAGGAAGAACAGCGAGATGATGGCCGCGAACACGATGGGCCAAGGAAGCGCCCCCATCTTGAGGGCCGTGTACACCGATGCCGCGGTGATGATGGCGCAACCGACGCAGCCTATGACGATGCCGCGCAGCGTCAGCTGCCCTTTGACAGAATCCATTCTCTTCTCCTTTGCGTATATCCGCTTCCCCTCACGTTTTAGGAAGTCGGGTTACTGAACGGACGGGTACAGTATACTGGATACTGTACGAAAAGGGCGAGCGGCATCGCTAAATTCGCATGATTGTTGCAATTCGGGAAGGGCGGGAGGCTATGGGCAACGGAAGGGACGCATCGCGCACGGTGCTATGCGTGGACGTGGGGAACTCGGATACGAACCTGGGCCTCTTCGTCGACGGCGAGCTGGAAGCCACCTGGAAGGTGACCACGACGGAGCGCATGACGGCCGACGAGGCGCGCATGCGGATGGCGGGGCTGTTCGACATGCTGGAGCGCGACGGCCGTCGTGCGATCTGCGACGATGCCGTCATCGCGTCGGTGGTGCCGGGGCTCACGGATGCATGGGTGACCGCGACGCGCGCGCTTACCGGCCGACGCCCCCTCGTGGTGGGACCCGGCGTGAAGACGGGCGTGAAGATGCGCTACAACGACCCCGGCGAGCTGGGAGCCGACCGGGTAGCCGACCTCGTTGCCGCCCGCACGGCCTATACGGCGCCCTTCATCGTGGTGGATCTGGGCACGACGACGAACTTTGAGGTGGTTGACGAGGGCGGCTCGTTCGTGGGCGGCATCATCGCGCCCGGCGTGAAGCTGTCGGCGAAGGCGCTGTCGGATGCCGCCGCGCAGCTGGCGATGGTCGATCTCAAGGCTCCGGCATCGGTGGTGGGCAAGAACACGCGCGAGGCCATGCAAGCGGGCGTCGTGATGGGGGAGGTCGCGCTCATCGACGGCCTCATCGACATGGTATGGCGCGAACTGGGCTACGAGACCGACGTCATCGCCACGGGCTCGGATGCCGCTGCCATCGCCGCGCTGTCGCAGCGCGTCGCCCGTACCGACGAGCATCTCACCCTGCGGGGCCTGAGCATGCTGCACACGTTGAACCGTCGCTAAAAATTAACCAAGGTTTACAATTTAATCCAGTTCGCGTACAATTCCCACCTTGTTAGACAGAGGTAACTATTTGCCGGCGCAGGGCGTCGGCGCTGGGAAGGATGCGCATGACAAACGAGAGAGACCGGCGCGCGGCCAGGTGCCTTCGCGCCCTGTGGGCGGTCGGGGGCTTCGCCTGCTTCGGGCTTGGGGCGCTGGGGGCGGTGCTTCCCGTTCTGCCGACGGTGCCGTTCCTGCTGGGAGCCGCGTACTGCTTCGCGCGCAGCTCGGAGCGCCTCGACGCATGGTTCCATGGAACGAAGCTGTACCGCACCGTGCTGGAAGGCTTCGCGAAGAAGCGCGCGATGACCGTGAAGGCGAAGCTCATGCTGCTGGGGCCTGTCACGCTCGTGTTGGGCGCCTCGCTCCTTCTGATGGCGAACGTGCCGGTGGGACGCGCCGTCGTTGCTGCCGTATGGGTGGCGCATGTCGTGTATTTCGGCTTCATCGTGAAGACGGATCGCGGCTCTGCGACCGAGCGCGGCTCCGAACGCGTTGTCGAGCGGACGGAGGGCTAGGCATGTTCAGCAAACGGCTGGCGGGCATGGTGCCCGAAGCGCGCAAGTACGTAGCGGCAAGCGTCGCGCTCCAGTGGGTCGCGCTCGCGGCGAACATAGCGCTCATGCTGCTCATGGGGGCGTTCGTGCAGTCCCTCGTCGAGGGTGGGGACGTCGCCGCGTCGCGGGCGAACCTCGTGATGGCCGCTGCGGCGGCTATCGTCGTGCGCGTTTGTTGTTTGACGCTCTCGCAGCGCATGGGCCAGGCGGCGGCTGCGGCCGCGAAGCGCACCGTGCGCAAGCTCGTATACGACAAGCTCGTGCGCCTCGGTCCGTCGTACTCCGAGCGCGTGTCCACGAGCGAGGCCGTGCAGGTGAGCGTCGAGGGCACCGAGCAGCTGGAGAGCTACTTCGGTTCGTACCTGCCCCAGCTGTTCTATTCGGTCTTGGCGCCGCTCACCCTGTTCGCCTGTCTCGCGCCGCTGTGCTTTCCGGCTGCCGTGGCGCTTTTGGCCTGCGTGCCGCTCATACCCGCGTCCATCGTCGCCGTGCAGAAGATCGCGAAGCGCGCGATGGGCTCGTACTGGGACGCCTACGCCGACTTGGGCGCGACGTTCCTCGAGAACCTGCAGGGCCTCACGACGCTCAAGATCTACCGCGTCGACGCCGATCGCCACGAGGCGATGAACCGCGAGGCCGAGACGTTCCGCCAGGCCACGATGCGGCTTTTACGCATGCAGCTGAACTCCGTGACGGTGATGGACGTGTTCGCCTACGGCGGGGCGGCGGTGGGCATCGTCATGGCGCTGTGGCAGTTCTCGCTCGGGCAGGCGCCGTTTTTCGCGGCTTTCGCCGTGATATTCCTGGCGGCCGAGTTCTTCATCCCGCTGCGTACGCTGGGGTCGTTCTTCCACACGGCCATGAACGGCATGGCGGCGGCCGACAAGATGTTCGCGATTCTCGATGCGCCGGAACCCAAGCGCGGCTCGCGCGTCATCGAGGCCGATCGCATCTCCTTTGCATGCCGCGGCGTGGGGTATTCCTACGATGGCGAGCGCACCGTGCTTTCCGACGTGGATTTCGATGCGGCCGCCGGATCGTTCACGGGCATCGTCGGCGAGAGCGGTTCGGGAAAGTCGACGTTGGCGGGCATCCTGTCGGGACGCAACGCCGGATTCGCGGGGTCGGTCGAAGTGGGCGGCGTGCCGATCCAGGAGGCGTCGCGCGCCTCGCTTGCGAGCACCGTCACGGTCGTTCCGTTCTCGAGTTACCTGTTCAAGGGGAGCGTGCGCTCGAACCTGCTGCTAGCCGACCCCCAGGCGAGCGACGAGGAGCTGTGGGAGGCGCTTCGTCGCTGCCGCGCAGAAGGGTTCGTGGAGCAGGCGGGCGGGCTCGATGCAGCGATAGCGGAGGAAGGCGGAAACCTTTCGGGTGGTCAGCGGCAGCGACTCGCGCTGGCTCGCGCCTTGCTCCGAGATACGCCTGCGTACGTGTTCGACGAGGCCACGTCGAACGTCGATGCGGAGAGCGAGCGAGCCATCGTCGAGGTCGTCCATGAGCTGGCGCGCACGAAGACCGTCGTCGTGATCTCGCATCGCCTGGCGGCCGTGGTCGGCGCCGACCGCATCTACGTGTTGGAAGACGGCCGTGTGGCAGAAGCCGGGACGCACGGCGAATTGCTGGAGCACGGCGGCCCGTATGCGCGCCTATGGAGCCGGCAAGCCGAGCTCGAGCGCTTCTCTGCGGCGGTCGAAGCGGACGATCCCGAGGATCGGCTGACGGAGGCGCCGTCTGCGGTTTCCGGAGGATCCGCGCGCGCCGCGGCCGAGCCTGCGCGCTGCCCCGACTGCCCTGCGCATGGGCGAAGAGGGGAAGAGCCTGCGCCCGTCGAGCCGACGCGCCGATTGCACTTGTCGGTGATGCTGCGGCTGGTGGGGCTCGTGCGCCCTCTGGCTCCCTGGATGGCGTTGGCCGTCGTGCTGGGAGTGCTGGGCTTCGGGGCGGCCATCTTCCTCACGGTGTTCGGGGTCTACGCGCTCGTCGACCTGGCGGGCTTTCCGCAGACTGTCGGCTACGGCGCCGCGCTGGCGCTCGTGGCCGTCTGCGGCGTCGCGCGCGGGCCTCTGCGCTACGGCGAGCAGCTGTGCAACCATTATCTCGCGTTCAAGCTGTTGGCGCTCGTGCGCGACCGCGTGTTCGCCGCGCTGCGCCGCTTGGCTCCGGCGAAGCTGGAAGGCCGCGACAAAGGCGACCTTGTTTCGCTTGTGACCGGCGATATCGAATTGCTGGAAGTGTTCTATGCTCACACGTTGTCCCCGGCGATCATCGCGTTCGTCGTGTCTGCGGGCATGACGGCGTTCGTCGCGACGATATCTCCGGCGCTGGGGTTGCTGGCTCTTGCATCCTACCTGCTGGTGGGCGTAGCGGTGCCGTACGCCTCCTCGAAGGCCAGCGGCATGGGCGGGCGCGAGCTGCGGGAGGGGCTGGGCGGTATGAACGCGTTCGTGCTTGACAGCTTGCGAGGCTTGCGCGAGACGCTGCAATTCGGCCGAGCGGCCGAACGTTCGCGCGAGCTGGACGAACGCATGGACGAGCTTGCCCGCGCGGAAGCGCGCCTCAAGGGGCGCGGCGCTCTGGCGATGTCGTTGACGAACGGGCTGGTGCTGGCGCTCGACGTTGCGATGGTGCTGGCGTCGGGGACGCTGTGCTTGTCCGGTGCCATCGCGCCCGACGGAGCTCTTGTGGCCACGGCCGCCCTCATGTCGTCGTTCGGCCCGGTCATCGCCGTGGCGAATCTCGGCTCCACGCTGCAGCAGACGCTTGCGTCCGGGGGGCGCGTGCTTGAGCTGCTTGACGAGCGCCCGCAGACCGAGGAGGTCGACGACGGTGTGGATCTGGGGACGTTCTCGGGCGCCGCGGTGCGTCGCGTCGACTTCTCCTATGGAGGGCATCCCGTGCTCGACGACGTGAGCCTGCACATCGAACCGGGCAGCATGGTGCACCTGGCCGGGCGCAGCGGTTCGGGCAAGTCGACGCTGTGCAAGCTGCTCATGCGCTTTTGGGATGCCACGCGCGGCGTGGTGGAGGTGTCGGGCACGGATGTGCGCCGTGCGAACACGGCCAGCTTGCGCGAAACGCAGGGCTACATGACGCAGGAAACGCATCTGTTCGCCGGCACCATAGGCGAGAACATCCTCCTTGCGAAGCCGAGCGCCTCGCCCGAAGAGCTGGCCGAAGCATGCCGCAAGGCGGCGTTGAGCGGTTTGATCGAACGTCTGCCGCGCGGGCTGGACACGCCGGTGGGCGAGCTGGGGGAGACGCTCTCGGGAGGCGAGCGGCAGCGCATAGGCCTTGCACGCGTGTTCCTGCACGACGCGCCGTTCGTGCTGTTGGACGAGCCCACGTCGAACCTCGACAGCCTGAACGAGGCCGCCGTGCTCCGCGCGCTCTCCGAGGGCCGCGGCGACAAGACCGTCGTGCTGGTGAGCCATCGCGCCTCGACCGCCGCGATAGCCGACGTGGAATACACGGTGGATCGAGGACGGTTAGGTTAAGGGTCGAGCGCCGTTCGGGCTACTCCCATCCGCCTTCGCGCAGCGTGTTCCCATCCAAGTCCTTCAGGGTGAACGTGCCGTGTTCGTACACGGCGTAGCTGGGGGAGCCGTCCTTCGGGATGGAGGTGCTTCCCGGGTTGACGAACAGCACGCCGTCGCGCTCGTCGAGCGTCTTCGCATGGGTATGGCCTGACAAGAAGGCGCTGCCGGGAGCGAGCGTAGGCGGGTCGTCGGGGGACTTGCCCGGCAGGTGGCCGTGGGAGAGGTACAGGACGTGCCCGTCGGCCTCGACGAGGGCGTAGTCGGCCATGCACGGGAAGTCGAGCACCATCTGGTCAACTTCGGCATCGCAGTTGCCGCGCACGGCAACGATGCGCTTCGCCAGGCCGTTGAGCAGCGCGATCGCCTCTTTCGGCGCGTAGCCTTCCGGCAGGTCGTTGCGCGGGCCGTGGTACAGCAGGTCGCCCAGCAAGACGATGCGGTCGGGCGCTTCGGCTTCGATGCGGTCGACGAGCGCGCGCACGGCGGGCGCCGCGCCGTGCAGGTCGGATGCGATGAGCAGCTTCACAGGCGTTTCCTTTCCTCGGTGGGCCCTCAGCCTAAATCGGAGCAGTAGCCGCGCGTGATGATGCGCTTCTTGCTTCTCGGGAACAGATGGGCGTAGAGCGCCATGAAGTAGCTGTCGGTCATCGAGGCCATGTAGTCGACGACCACCTGGTTCGGATCCGATGCCAGGTACTCGTCGATCTCCACGGTGCGAGACTTGGCGGCGAGGGAGGCGGCATGGTGCTTGAACACCGGCGAGCCCTCGTCGCCTGCGAGAAGATCCTCCAAGAGGCGCTCGTACAGCTCCTCGAACATCTCTTCCACGATGTTGCCTGCGCCGTTCACCATGCCTTCGCGCTCGTATATGAGCTCGTAGTTCTGGCGTTTGGCACGCTTGAGGTCGGCGAACGCCTCCTCGCTGAGCGCGATGCGGTCGGTGCCGTAGCTCGTGTTCACGAGGTCGACGGTGAGGTTGTTGATGATGCGTGCGTTGTCGCGGCCGATGACCTCGCTGTCGAAGACGTCGAGCGAGTCGATCACGCCCATGTCGAGCGCGTCGGCGCGGTCCTTGCCCACGTAGGCGATCATGTCGCTGACGCGCACGACGCAGCCCTCCAGCGTGGAGGGGCGCAGCGTCTTGATGGTCCGCTCGTCGGCGTTGCAGGCCTCCACCAGCGCGTCGAGCGCGGCGAAGTCGGCCGTGTCGCCCATGCGCAGCACCTGCTGGGCGAACTCGCCGTTGTGGCACAGCACGCCGTCGAGGGTCTGCAGGCTGACGTTGCGGCGGTACAGCTGGTCGAGCACGCGCACCGAGTGCACGTTGTGGTTGAAGTAGCGCCCGGTGCGCGCGTGGTAGCAGGCGCTGAGGTAGCGCTCGCCGGCGTGGCCGAAGGGCGTGTGCCCTACGTCGTGGCCCAGTGCGATGGCCTCGATGAGCTCGCAGTTCAGCCCCAGCAGCGATCCGATGCCGCGGGCCACGCGGCTGACCAACTGCACGTGCAGCCCGCGGCGACAGATGTCGTCGTTCTCCACGAACGAGAACACCTGTGTCTTGTCGGCGTAACGGTTGTACGCCGGCACGTTGAGGATCTTCTCGATGTCGCGCGCGAACGCGGGGCGCGTGAGCGTGGCGTTGTCGTGAGGGTTCCGTTCGCGGCGCACGACGTTCGCGTCGTCGAAGCGATGCGGGTGCGCGCGCCCGGCGGCGCGGTCGGCGCGGATGGCGGCCTCGATGTCGGGGTTGAGTGAGAGATAGGGGATGTTCGTGCGTTCCATGGGCGTCCTCTGCTGATGCAGCCCGCCGCGCGGCGGCGGGCGTCGCGGGTATCGAGGACATTGTAGCGCATGGAGCCGCGTACGGCGAAGAGGCCGGCGAGCGAGCGCATGCGCCGGCTCCAAGCGGTTGCAGTCCGCTTACGCACGCTTTTGACAAGCAAAACCGCCTTTCATACGTACGAAAGCTTGACAAAAGCGTGCATTAACGAAGCGGGTCAGTGCTGATGGTAACGAAGCGCCTAGTACCGGTACAGCGCGGCGATGCCGGAGTCGCCGGGAATCTTCTCGGCGGGAAGCTCGAACACGTCGGCGTCCTGGGCAAGGGCCGCGCGGACGAAGCCGTCGGCCAGCTCGGGGCCCTGGAAGCGGCCGTGCGGCTCTCGCTCGAACAGGAAGACCTCGCCCGTCTGCTCGTCGAAGCCGCCGGGGATGTAGGCGCCTTCGGCCAGGAACAGGGCGCGCACCTTGCGCTCCACGAGAGCGAGCCCGATGGCTTTCAGGTCCGATGACGCGCCGCCGTGCGCCTCGGCATCGCCGAACTTCTCCAGCAGCTCGGTCGCACGCGCCTCGCGCACATGCTCGATGACGGCTTTCGCATCGGACAAGAGCTCGGGGGCCTCGATGCCGCCGATGTCCTTCTCGATGCCCTCGTCCAGCAGATGGGGGATGGTGGAGATGCGGCGGAAGGCGCTTTGGTGCTCGGGCAGGCTCACGAGGATCACCGGCAGGTCGGTGCCGGCCACGAGGTAGTCGGTCACCGCCTTGTTCACGTACTGGAAGAACTTTCCGGCCTCCTCCTTCCTCACGTCGTTGCGCGACTTCCAGCCGTGGTAGGGCGGCATATGGTTCTCGAGCGACGAGTAGTCCAGCGCACCCTCGTGCCCGTCGTACACGAGCGGGAACTCCTCGCTGAACGCGTCGAGCACGTCGCGGGGCAGCTCCACGCGCTCGAGCGAGCCGAAGTCGCCGTGGACGAACGCGAAGCGGTCGGCCGAAAGCCCCAGTAGGAAGTAGTGCGATCCGAACTGGAAGTTCTTCAGCAGCGGCTTGACGTAGAACCGCTCGCCCACGAACGCGAGCGGGCCCGCCTCGTAGCCAAGCCGGTAGATGTAGGTTCGGTCGTTGCCTGCGAGCACGGCGAGGCTTCCGCCGGGCGCGGGGCTCATCAGATCGTCGAAGTGCTCGGCTGCGTAGGCGAGCCGCTCGTCGACGCCTTTGTATTCGCGGCGCTCGCGCTCCTGGGCGAGCTTCGCGCGCGCCTGCTCCACGAGGGCCTCGAACTCGATGCGGTCGCTCTCGTCGCCGGGAGCACTGCCGTGCGTGGGCAGGTAGAGCGATACGAGGGGCGGCTCGACCTGCTCGTAGAGCGCAGAATCGAAGTCCGCCAAAATCGTGATGTCGTCGTTCATGGCAAACCTCTCTTTTCGGGCGATCGTTCGGAATGCCGGCGAAGCGCGACCGGCCGATCAAGCATAGCAGCGGTCCCGCCGGCGTCCGATACCGCTGCGGTTTTGTCAGGATTCGGTTGGCATCCTGCTGATTGCCCTGCGCCTTCCCGCCGCGGCGCCGCGAGCGCGCGCTTGCGCTATACTGGACAGCGACGAACACGGAAAGGGAGTGCATGCAGAACAGGCAGTGGATATTCGCGGTTATCGGGGGCTTGAGCTTCGTCCTCATGACGGGCAGCCTCGTGCTCGCGTACGCGAACGCGGGCGAGGAGGGCGTCGGCATCGCCGAGCTGGGGCCGTCGCTGGCGTTGGCATTCGTGTTCCTCGTGAACGTGGTGCTGGCGAAGCAGAACAGACGCAGGTAGGGGTCGCGATGGCGGGCGGCATCAGCGAAGAGGACATCCAGAAGGTGCGCGAGGCCAACGACCTCGTCGAGGTTATCGGAGAGCGGACGCCGGTGAAGCAGCGCGGGCGCGATTTCTGGTGCTGCTGCCCGCTGCACAACGAGAAGACCCCGTCGTTCAAGATCGATCCGGCCTTGCAGCTATGGCACTGCTTCGGCTGCGGCGAGGGCGGCGACGTGTTCGGCTTCATCATGAAGACCGAGGACCTGTCGTTTCCCGAAGCCGTGCGCCGGTTGGCCGAGCGCGCGCACATCGACATCGCCGAGAGCGGCGGGCGCAAGAGCATCGGCAGCAGCCGCAAGGCCCGCCTCAAGGCCGTCTGCGACGAGACCTCGCAGTTCTACCATTGCCAGCTCATGCGCAACCCCGGCTCCGACGCGTCGGCGGCGCGCAGCTACCTGGGCGCGCGCGGCCTGGGGGGCGAGGTGCCGAAGACCTGGCAGCTCGGTTTTGCGCCGGGGCACGGGCAGCTGGTGCGCCACCTGTCTGCGAAGGGCTTCAAGCCCGACGAGATGGTGCAGGCGAACGTGGCGCTGTCGAACGACGGGGGCAAGCTGCGCGACCGCTTCTACAACCGCATCATGTTCCCCATCAACGATCCGCAGGGCGAGTGCATCGCCTTCGGCGGACGCGTGGTGGGCAAGGGCGAGCCGAAGTACCTGAACTCGCAGGAGACTCCGCTGTTCCACAAGTCGCAGGTGCTCTACGGTATGGACAAGGCGAAAGCGGCCATGGCCTCGACCGGCATAGCCGTGGTGGTGGAGGGCTACACCGACGTCATCGCGCTGCACGAGGCGGGCGTGAGGAATGCGGTGGCCACGCTGGGCACCGCGCTCACCATGCGCCATATCCGCTTGCTGTCGCGCCACGCGCAGCATCGCATCGTATACCTATTCGACGGCGACGAGGCAGGCCAGCGCGCCGCCGACCGGGCGCTCGCGTTCATCGACGACTCCATGACGCCCGAGGCGGGCAAGAGCCGCATCGAGCTGGCTGCCGTCACGCTGCCGGACAACCTCGACCCGGCCGACTTCGTGGCCCAGCGCGGTGCCGAGGAGCTGCAGAAGCTCATCGCGAACGCCCAGCCGCTGCTGAAGTACGGCATCGAGCGCCGCCTTGCGCGCCATGACCTCAGCCGCGCCGAGGGCCGCGCCGCCGCCCTTGCCGACGCGCTGCAGGTGCTGGCCCCCATCAAGGACTCCATGCTCGCGCGCGATTACGCCGTGCAGATAGCCACGAGCGTGCGCGCCCGCGAGCAGGACGTGATCGACCAGCTGGAGCATTTGAAGGCTCCGAAGGCCGAA
>NZ_GL622582.1:200790-203123 GCF_000185625.1 Eggerthella sp. 1_3_56FAA | reverse complement strand
GCCGAGGACGCGGTGGGGGCCCTGCGCGCCCAGATCGCCGACCCGTCGCGCCTCGATCCCGACGAGCTGGAGATGCTCTACGAGACCGTGGCCGCCATGCAGCAGGACCTCAAGCGCCGCCGCGCCGCCCACAAGCCGCTTTCCCCGCGTTCCTGATCGGTTCCCTCGCCTCGCTCATGCGCGAGGCGAGGGATGGTATACTCGACGCGGAAGAAAGGAGGAGCCCGTGAGCCCCTTCGTCTGGTTGGCCGTCGCCGCCGTCATGGCGGTCGTCGAGGTCGCTTCGTTCGGCCTCATCACCATGTGGTTCGTCATCGGCGCGCTCGCGGCGTTCGCCGCGAACCTGCTCGGCGCCGATCTGCTCGTGCAGATCGTCGTGTTCCTGGTCGTTTCCGTCGTGTGCCTCGTGGCCCTGCGCCCCGTGTTCGTGAAGTACCGCGACCGCGGAAAGCAGGAGGAGCCCACCCATGTCGGGCAGACCGCCGTCGTGGTGGAGGACGTCGACAACGAGGGACTCACCGGCCGCGTGGAAACCGACAACCGCATGACCTGGGCCGCGCGTTCCGCCGACGGCTCGTTCATCCCCCAGGGCGCCGTCGTGCGCATCGTGGGGCAGGAGAGCGTGAAGCTCATCGTCGAAAGGAAGGTGTCCTAGCATGATCACCCTCGACCCGCTTCTGATCGCCATCATCGTGATCGTCGTGCTCGTGGTGCTGTTCTCGGTCACGTGCATCAAGATCGTCCCGCAGGCCGAAGCCGCCATCGTCGAGCGTCTGGGCTCGTACCTCGACACGTGGAACAACGGCCTGCACGTCAAGGTGCCATTCATCGACCGCGTGCGCCCCTACATCTCGCTCAAGGAGCAGGTGTTCGACTTCCCGCCGCAGCCCGTCATCACGAAGGACAACGTCACCATGTCCATCGACTCGGTGGTGTTCTTCAGGATCATGGATCCGAAGCTGTACACCTACGGCGTGGAGAGCCCGATCCTCGCCATCGAGAACCTCTCGGCCACCACGCTGCGCAACATCATCGGCGACTTGGACCTGGACACCACGCTGACCTCGCGCGACACCATCAACGCGAAGATGCGCGCCATCCTCGACGAGGCCACGGACGCCTGGGGCATCAAGGTGAACCGCGTCGAGGTGAAGAACATCACGCCGCCCGCCGCCATCCAGCAGGCCATGGAGAAGCAGATGAAGGCCGAGCGCGAGAAGCGCGAGGCGGTGCTTCTGGCCGAGGGCGAGAAGCAGGCCGCCATCACCATCGCCGAGGGCAACAAGCAGGCGCAGATCCTGTCCGCCGAGGCCGCGAAGCAGCAGGTGATCCTCGCCGCCGAGGCCGAGAAGGAGAAGCAGATCCGCGAGGCCGAGGGCGAGGCCGAGGCCATCAAGAACGTGCAGCAGGCGACGGCCGACGGCATCCGCATGGTGCGCGAGGCCGGCGCCGACAACGCCGTGCTCACGCTGCAGGCCTTCGAGGCGCTCAAGGCGGTGGCCGACGGGCAGGCCACGAAGCTCATCATCCCCTCCGAGATCCAGGGCATGGCGGGACTGGCCGCCTCCCTCAAGGAGATCGTGGCGGACGACAAGCAATAGCCCTTCCCACCTCGCGTTTTGTGGAGCTTTCGGAAGTTCGCTGGACAAGGCGCGCCCGAAACCGGACAATACGAATCCGACGATAACCCGCGCCGCCCCGAATCGGGCGGCGCGTCCCATAGATTCTAAAAGGACGTGTTGACCGTGATTTCCATCGTGCAGTCTCCCAACCCCATCCTGAACCAGATGTGCGACCCGTGCGATCTGGACGACAAGGGCCTGAAGAAGCTGGCCAAGCAGATGGCCAAGGCCATGTACAAGAACGACGGCTGCGGCATCGCCGCGCCGCAGCTGGGCGTGACGAAGCGCCTCGTGGTGATCGATTGCGATCAGGACGAGGGCGAGCAGGACCCCATCGTGCTGGTGAACCCCGTGCTCGTTGACACGCAGGGCGATCCTATCGTGGTGGGCGAGGGGTGCCTGTCGTGCCCCGGCATCTCGGTGCCCATCGCGCGCCCGCCGTTCGCGCGCGTGCGCTACTTCGACCTCGACGGCGAGGAGTGGGAGATCGAGGGCGAAGGCCTCCTCGGCCGCTGCCTGCAGCACGAGCTGGACCACCTCGACGGCATCACCATGTTCGAACGCTGCGACCCGATGACGCGCATCGAGGCGCTGCGCGATTACGAGATCGCGCTGGCGGCCGGCGCCCGCCCGGGGGAGACCTCGCTCGAAGCGCGGGTGCGCTAGCCATGCGCGTCGTGTTCATGGGCACGCCCGAGTTCGCGGCCGCCA
>NZ_GL622582.1:178344-200087 GCF_000185625.1 Eggerthella sp. 1_3_56FAA | reverse complement strand
GTCGAGCGCGGCGCACCCGTCCCGCGCCGTCGTCGCCGGGCGCAACGCCACCGTGCTCGAGGCGCGCGAGCCCGAGGACGCGGCGGGACGCGAGCTTGCGGCGGGCATCCGTCCGGGAGAGGTGCGCTTCGCGGGCAAGCGCCTGTTCCTCGGCATGGCGGACGGCGCGCTCGAGGTGGGCGCGCTCAAGCCCGACGGCAAGCAGACCATGGACGCGCGTTCGTTCGCCGCGGGCGTCCAGGGAATCAAGGACGGCGGCCTGACCTGGGAGGAAACCCATGCCTGAAGCATCCGAGCCGCGAAAGCCCCAAGGCTACGCCGGACCTAAGAACCCTCAGAAGAAGCCGCGCTCGAAGGCCAGCCCCGCGCGCTTGGCCGCGCTCGACGTGGTGCGCGCCGTGCGCGAGCGCGACGCGTTCGCGCAGGACGTCATCGGCACGCGCATCGACCGTTCGGACCTCTCGTCGGAGGATCGCGCATTCGCCACGAAGCTGGCCCTCGGCGTGGTCAGCTCCACGGGCACGCTCGACGAGATCATCGACCGCGCGCTCAACGCGCCCAGCGACGTGAAGCCCGACGTGCGCGACGCGCTGCGAGTGAGCGCCTACGAGATCGTCTTCCTGGGCAAGACGCCGCATGCGGCCGTCGACCAGGGCGTGGAGCTCGTGCGCTCCTTCGCGATGAGCGCGTCGGGTCTGGCGAACGCGGTGCTGCGCAAGATCGTGCTCATGCGCCAAGCGTTCCCCTTCGGCGATCCCATGCGCGACCCCGAGGCGCTCGCGCGCCTGCATGCGTTCCCCCTGTGGCTGGCGCGCAAGCTCATCGCCGACCTCGGACCGCAGGAGGCTCTCGACTTCATGCGCGCCTCGAACGAGCAGGCGCCGCTGTTCATCGCCGTCAACGCGGCGAAGACGACTGACGAGGCGCTGGTCAAGGCGTTCGACAAGCTGGACGAGGGGCTGGACCCGGTGTCGGTGGACGGCGTGGACGTTGCCGGCTGCTACCGCGTGCTCGACACGCGCGCGCTGCTGCTTCCCGAGGTGAAGCGGATGTTCTCGCAGGGCAAGATCCTCGTGACGGACGCCGCCTCGCAGCTGGTTGCCGCCTCGGTGCTGCCCGAGCGGAAGCCTTCGTCGCTTCTGGAGGTGGGCGCCGGGCGCGCCACGAAGACCATCCTGCTGCAAAGCGACGCGACGCGCGCCTACGGCTCGCAGCTGGTCCTGTCGACGCTCGACAACCACGCATTCAAGACGCGGCTTCTGCTGGAGCGCGCCGAGCGCTACGGCGCGGAGGTGGCCGAGGCGCTCACGGGCGACGCGCTGGAGCTGGACGCCGTGGTGGGGGACCGCGCCTTCGACGAGGTGTTCATCGATGCGCCATGCTCGGGGCTGGGCACGCTGCGCCGCCATCCCGAGATCCGCTGGCGCATCAAGCCGGCCGACATCGCGGAGTTCGCGCGCGTGCAGCTGGGCATGCTCCAGTCCGCCGCGCCTCACGTGGCTTTGGGCGGCACGCTGGCCTACGCCACGTGCACGGTGACGCGCGAGGAGAACAACGGCGTGGTGAAGGCCTTCCTCGAAAGCGAGGCCGGCGCGGGCTTCAAACTGGCGCCCGTCAACGGCCGCTCCTGCGTGGCCACGCGCCTGTCTCCCGGCTCCTCGGACGCCCACTTCGCCGTCCGTTTCGAGCGCATCGCGTAAAGCCTCCTCGCGCGAGGTGCCGCCCGACCCTCTCAGAGGAGGTTCGGGCGGCGTATGGAGGGGAGGGTATGCGGTTTTGCGGCGCCTAGGCTCCGGCGACGGCGTTCTTGCCGGCCACGTAGCCGTAGTATAGCGCCATCGAATGGCTGACGCCCTTGAAAGCGATGGGGTACTGCACGGCGAAGCGGTTCCCCTGGACGTTGCCTGCCACGTAGAATCCAGGTATGACCCGCTTCTCTTCGTCGAACACGTGGCATTCCTCGTCGGAAACCAGACCGCCGATGCACACGAGCATGTCGCCCTGGCGACACGGCGTGGCGTAGAACGGTGCGGTCTCCACCGGGAACAGGCGCGAGGCGATCTTGCCGAAGTCCTCGTCCTTGCCGGCCTTGGCAAGCTCGTTGTAGCGCTCGATGGACGCTTTGGCGTTCTCGATGTCGAGCCCCTTTTCTTTGCACAGGGTAAGCAGCTCGTCGAGGGTATCGGCCTTCAAGAGCACGCCGGCTTCCACCGCTAGATCGATGTTCGTCTGCGATATGTAGTCGGAAGGCGATGCGGTGGCTTCGACGCGTCCGGTCGGGCTTTCCATCTGGTAGGTCGCTTTGCCGTGCTTGATCGGGAAGGAGGCCCACTGCTCGGCCCAGTTCCCGTCGAAGAACTGGAAGAGCATGCGACCGGGCTGGTTCTCGATCTGGTTCTGCATCTGCTGGCCCGGGATGTCTTCGTTCGTGAAGCGCTTGCCGTCCTTGTTCAGGTATAGAAACGGCGCGGTGCCGACCGGGGACATGTCCATGCCCGTGCCGCCGTAGGTGCCGCCCATCCAGTGGATCATCGGGGCATGGTGCTGCTGCACGGCGGCGCCCACCCAGTTGCCCAGCTTGAGGCCGTCGCCCTGGTTGACGGGCTTGCCTTCGACGTCCATGTCGGGCCACCACACTTGGATCTCGTTCTCTACCGTGGCCGGGCAGAAGAACTTGAGGAACTCGGGATTGGACGAGTACTCGCCCGTCGCGAGGATGACGCCCTTGCTCGCGGTCGCCTTGACGTACTTGCCGGTCTCGGCGTTGCGGGCGTACACCGTGCTCACGCGATCGCCGTCCTTCTCCAGCTTCTCGGCGAAATGGCCGAAGCGCGCGTCCATCAGCCCCGTCCCGACGACCATGTCCCAGTTGGCCTCGAAGATGAACTTCTGGTCGGGATAACAGGACACCGAGCTGGGATAGCAGGGGAACGCCTCCTTGGTGAAGTCGTAGCCGTCCGGCAGGGGCACGAAGTACGGGGTGATGTACTGCTCGACGCCATCGGGAATCTCCGCGATCGAGCTTTCGGCGTAGTAGATGTCGGGCACGGCTTCGAGGTACCAGTCGAAGGCCTCGCCGCTGTGCTTCGCCCACTTCGTGTAGATGGAGCGCTTCGGGAAATACGACCCCTCTTCAACCTCGTGGTCGCATGCCTCGTCGATGTCGACGATATTCTCGCGACCCCAGCGCTTCATGGTCTCGCCGCCCATGATGGCGAAGTCGCCGGAGCGGACATTAGGCTTCTCGGACTTCTCGAACGCGATGATGGACGCGCCCTCTTCGACGGCGGAGCGGGCGGCCGCCACGCCGGCGATGCCCAGCCCGACGATGATGATATCGGCCGAAACCTCTTCTTCCACGTCCTCGGCAGCGATCTCGGGCGGGTTGACGGGCCAAGGGTAGTCTCCATTGACCGTCGCGTCGTCGGCGGCGGCCGATGCACCGGCGCTCTTGCTCTCGGTCGTCTGGGGCGCGCAGGCCGTGAGCGCCCCCGCTCCAACGGCTCCGGCACCTGCCAGCAGCGCTCCCCTTAGAAAGGTCCTTCTTGATAGATCCTCCATCGTTCCTCCTTCGATGATCGAACTTCGCTTGCAGTCGTTGGTTCTTGGGATTTCGACCATGAACGAACCATAAGGCGTTCGGCTGTCCGTGTCTGTCGCTCGATCGCGTTAGCGACGTCGTTTTTGTCACTCACAATGGGTGATTCTCGCGTTTGACAGGGTATTGTCTTATAAAATGAAGGTTCGCAGACAGCGAGTGCCGTGACGATCGTCCGGCGCAAAGAGAGAAGGATGTGCGCTCGATGGCTTCAGGTGAAGTGCGGCTTTTCTTAGAACATGCAGGCGCGGTCGGGCTGGCCGTTTGCCTGGCAACCTTGCTTGACGGGGCCGCGCCTCAATCGGGGATATTCGGGATCGGGGCGGGTTCCGAGGAGTTTCTGCTATCCTCGCTGATCTCGTTTGCGTTTGTATGCCTGCTTGCGGCGGTTCGTTTCGCCCTGTCCGCCGACGACCCGAAGCGCTTGATGGCTTTTGGCGGTCTGCTTGCCTCGCTTGGTTTTGTCGCGTTCGAATTCGTGCGGGTGCCGGGGATCGAAATTCCGATGGGCGTCGGCTGCGGTGCCCTGTTTGGTTTCGGGCTGGGAACCTCGTGTGTGTACTGGGGCGCGTCGTTCGGGTCGTTGGGGCAACAGAAGGCCGTCGCCGTGCTAGCGCTCGTCTGCCTCTTCGCCGGGCTGTTTCGGGTTGCGCTCCTGCTTCTTCCCCAGCCGTGGCAGGGCGGCCTGTTCGGCGTGCTGCTCATGCTCTCTTTTCTTCAGATGAAGAGCCAGGACAAGGACCTGCCTGCGCCGACGTCCGCCGACGAAGAGAGCGCGCTCGTTCGCACGCGCGGCATGCTCGAGCGCAACTGGGTCGTCTTTGCGGCGCTCGTGCCGTGCATTCTTCTGGTTGCGTTCAGCTGGTCTGGCAACATGCGGGGCGCGGACATGGTCAACAATCCGCAAATCGAGACTTCATGGGGGCTTGTCGCGGGGATGATGCTGAGTGCGGTGCTGTTCCTGTTCCTTTCGCGGTGGAAGCAGGGGCGCTTGGTCGACGATGCTTTCGTGGTGGTGCCGGTGCTGGCCACGGCGGGAGTAATGGTCAGCTGGTTTCTTGGCGCCTGGGAGCAAGGCTTCGGGCAAGTGGCATCCAACATCCCTTTGGGATTCCTGCAGGCTTCGGTAGTGACTTTGCTGATAGCGGGATTCAGCAAGGAAGTGAGAAACGGGCTTGCCTCGGCGTTTGTTTCGGGACTGTGCTGCGCCGCCTTGGCGATCTTGTTCTTAGGCTTCTTCGTGGTCTGGCCGTTGTTAGGCGATCGGATTGCCAGCGGCGTCAGCCTGTCGTTCGAAGCGGTCTACCTGGCCGCCGTCGCCGTCCGGCTGGCCGTTCGTTCCCATGTCTCGGCGACGGCGCCGCTTCCGAGCGCGGAGAAGAACGCCGACGAGCGTTGCCTTGCCCTCGCGAGCCGCTACGGTCTTTCGAAGCGCGAGCTGGAAACGCTCGTCTACCTGGCTCAAGGCAGGAGCGCCCCTTACATCGCCGACGAGCAGTTCCTGTCGGTGAACACGGTGCGAACCCACATCAAGCGCATCTACGCCAAGATGGATGTCCATTCGAAAGAGGAGCTGCTCGACTTGTTCCATAAAAGCTGAAAATGCCGTTGCGGCGAGGATACGGGCCCGGGACATGCGCCCGGGCCCGTTTTTCTTTATGGACGAGGACGAATGGCGGGTGCAAATCTCCGGAAAAGCCTTACTATGGGAACCGAAATCTTTGAAGCGAATAGGAGACTCACATGCTTTCCGAGCGCATACTGTCGCGCCTGATCCACACCATGACCAAGCAGCATCTGGCGCTCAACCCCACGAGCGAGACCACGATGCCCCCGGCGACGCCGGGGCAGAAGTACATGCTGTACATGCACGTCCCCTTCTGCGAGCGCCTGTGCCCGTATTGCAGCTTCAACCGCTACCCGTTTCGCGAGGAGGTCGCCCGGCCCTACTTCGCGAACATGCGCAAAGAGATGCTGATGCTGAAGGACCTCGGCTACGACTTCGAGAGCATCTACGTGGGCGGCGGCACGCCCACCGTCATGATCGACGAGCTGTGCGAGACGCTCGATCTGGCGCGCGACGAGTTCAACATCAGGGAGGTGGCCTCCGAGACCAACCCGAACCACCTGACGCAGCCGTGGCTGGACAAGCTGCAGGGCCGCGTGCAGCGTCTGAGCGTGGGCGTGCAGAGCTTCGACGACGATCTGCTCAAGCAGATGGACCGCTACGAGAAGTACGGCAGCGGCGACGTCATCCTGGAGCGCATCGCCGAGGCGGAGCCGTACTTCGACTCGCTGAACGTTGACATGATCTTCAATTTCCCCTCGCAGACTGAGGACGTTCTCATGGCCGACCTCGAGAAGATCGCGCTGTCCGGTTGCCGCCAGACCACGTTCTCGCCGCTGTACGTGTCGTCGGCCACTACGCGCAAAATGGCCGCTACGTTAGGCGCGATGGACTACGACCGCGAGTACCGTTACTACCAGATCCTCGACGGCGTGCTGGCCGGCGGCGACGACCCGCTGTTCGACCGCACCACGCTGTGGACGTTCACGCGCCCCGACAAGGAAGGCAAGCCGGCCGACGCGCCTCAGATCGACGAGTACCAGGTGAACTACGACGAGTACCCGGCCATCGGCAGCGGCTCCATCACGCATCTGAACGGCTGTTTGTACGTGAACAACTTCAGCATCAAAGACTACAACGCGGCCATCGAGAGCGGGCGCATGTCCATCATGGGCAAGACCGAGATGAGCAAGCGCGACCTCATGCGCTACCGCTTCCTGCTCGATCTGTACAAGCTGCGCCTGGACAAGCGCGCCTTCGAGCGCGACTTCGGCTGCAGCATCGAGACGGGCCTTCCCATGGAGCTGGCGTTCATGCGCTTGAGCAGGGCGTTCGAAACCGACAACGCCGACGAGCTGACGCTGACGCCCATCGGGCGCTACCTGACCGTGGTCATGTACCGCCAGTTCCTCAGCGGCATGAACAACCTGCGCGACCAGGCGCGCGCCGCGCTGACCGGCCCGGAGCGCGAGCTCCTGTTCGGCGAGGGCGTCCCCGCCTAAGAGATTGTCATCCTGAGCGCAAGCCGAAGGCCGGAGTCGAAGGATCCCGCACGGCGTCAGTCGGGGCGCTTCCGGCTATCGCCGCGCGGGGTCCTTCGACTACGCAGCGTCGCTGCTCCGTTCAGGATGACAACTGGGTCGTCGTCACCCGCGGGCCGCTTTTTTGTTTCCAAATGGTTTCGTCTTCCCCTGAATCGAAGCGGTTTGCTATACAATAGATAGACTTTTATTCCGACGACATACCAGAAGGAGGTCAAGCGAGCATGGAGCCGAACATCGAAGAGGTGGCTGGGCGAATTCGGGCCCTGCGCGAAGACCTCGACATCACCATGCAGGAGATGGCCGACGCGACGGGACGCTCGACAGCCGAGTACGCCGCGCAGGAATCGGGGCAGCACGACCTGTCGTTCACGTTCCTCTACAAGTGCGCGCAGCGCCTGGGCGTCGACGTCATCGAGCTTCTGACCGGCGAGGATCCGCATCTGTCGGGCTATTCGCTGACGCGCGCCGCGGAAGGCCTGTCCATCAAGCGCCGCGCGGGCTTCGAGTACCTGCACAAGGCCCCCCATTTCAAGAACAAGCTGGCCGAGCCCTTCCTGGTGACGGCGCCGTACCTCGAGGAAGAGCAGGACGCGCCCATCCACCTGTCCTACCACAAGGGCCAGGAACTCGACTACATCATCTCGGGTCGCATGCGCTTCGCCTACGAGGACCATATCGAGGAGCTCGAGGCGGGCGATCTGCTCATGTACGATTCCGGCCGCGGCCACGGCATGATCGCCACGGGCGGCGAGCCGTGCACCTTCCTCGCGGTGGTCATGAAGCCGAACGGGGAGATTATCTAGGCGCAGCGCCCCGGGCAGGCGGCGAGAAGCCGAACGAAGCCCCGGCGCATGCGCCCCGCATCCGATGATCCCATCCGTCTCGCGGCGGATCCTTCCGCTGCATCGATCTTCCGAGAAAGACACCATCATGAGAAACATCAACCTCCGCTACGTGAACGAAGCCTACGACGAGGGCGGCGTGCTCGTCTCGTTCGACGTGAACTGCCCGGCAGACTTCAACTTCGGCTACGACGTGGTCGACGACATCGCCGCGAACGACCCCGACCGCCGCGCCATGGTGTGGTGCAACCCCGAGGGCGAGAACCACGTGTTCACGTTCGCCGACATGAAGCGCTGGTCGGACAAGACGGCGAACTTCCTGGCCGAGCAGGGCATCGGCCGCGGCGACATGGTCATGGTCATCCTGCGGCGCCACTACCAGTTCTGGTTCGTGGCCACCGCGCTGGCGAAGCTGGGCGCCGTCATGGTGCCCGCCACCTTCATGCTCAAGGAGCACGACCTGGAATACCGTCTGAACGGCGCGTCCGTCAAGGCCGTCATCGCCACGTCGCTCGGCGACATCGCGGAAGTGTGCGACCGCGTGGCCGACGCGTGCCCCACGCTCGAGCGCCGCATCCTCGTGAACGGCGCGGGCGGCGGCCTCACGCCCGAGGACGCCGACGGCAACCTCGTGTTCCCCGACGACGGCCTGCCGCTGGGCGAGGCGCTGTCGGGGCCGGAGGGCGTGTGCGCGGCGGGCGTCGAGCGCGCGGGCTGGCTCGACTTCAACACGTGCGTGCGCGCCGCGTCCGAGGACTTCGAGCGCCGCGAGACGGCGGCGGCCGACCCCATGCTCATGTACTTCTCGTCCGGCACGTCGGGCAACCCCAAGATGGTGCTGCACGACTCCGAGTACGCCATCGCGCACCTCGTCACCGCGAAGCACTGGCACAACGTGGATCCCGACGGCCTGCACTTCACCATCGCCGACACGGGCTGGGGCAAGGCCGTGTGGGGCAAGTACTACGGCCAGTGGCTCATGGAGGCGTGCGTGTTCACGTACGACTTCGACCGCTTCCACCCCTCCGAGATCCTGTCGCTCATCGGCGAGCACCGCATCACCACGCTGTGCTGCCCGCCCACGATGTACCGCATGATGATGACCGAGAACGTCGACGCCTACGACCTGAGCTCGCTTCGGTACTCCACGACGGCGGGGGAGGCCTTGAACCCCGATCTGTTCGATTTCTGGAAGGAGCACACGGGACTCGTCATCTACGAGGGCTTCGGGCAGACCGAGACGCCGCTGACCATCGCGAACCTGACGAACTCCGCCCCGCGCCCCGGCTCCATGGGCAAGCCGGTGCCGCTGTACAACGTGGAGATCCAGCGCGACGACGGCACCCGCTGCGCGGTGGGCGAGACGGGCGAGGTGTGCATCGACATCCACGAGAAGGCCGCCGGCATCATGCTGGAATACTACCGCGATCCCGAGAAGACCGCGGCCGCCATGCACGATGGCTGGTACCACACCGGCGATACCGCGTGGTGCGACGAGGACGGCTACTTCTGGTACGTCGGGCGCAACGACGACGTGATCAAGTCGAGCGGCTACCGCATCGGCCCCTTCGAGATCGAGAGCGTGCTTCTGGAGCACGAGGCGGTGCGCGAGTGCGCCGTCACCGGCGTGCCCGATCCCACGCGCGGCAAGGCCGTGAAGGCCACCGTCGTTTTGGCCGAGGGCTTCGAGGGCTCATCCGAGCTGACGCGCGAGCTGCAGACCTGGGTGAAGCGCAAGACCGCGCCGTACAAGTACCCCCGCATCGTGGAGTACGTGGACGCGCTGCCCAAGACCGTGAACGGCAAGATCCGCCGCGCGGCCATCCGCGAGTCGGACGAGGCGGCGAAGGCCCCGGAAGGCCTCGTGTGATGGCGGTAGAAGACGCAGCCCCGCCGCTTCCCCTCGATGCGCCTGTAGCCGTGGTGTGCGGGCACTACGGCGTGGGCAAGACGAACCTGACGCTCAACATCGCGCTCGACGCGGCTGCGGCGGGGCGCGCGGTCACGGTGATCGACCTCGACGTGGTGAACCCCTTCTTCCGCTCCAGCGACTACCGCGCGCTGCTCGACGAGCGCGGCATCCGCCTGGTCGCGCCCGTGTTCGCAGGCACGAACGTGGACGGGCCCAGCCTGTCGGGCACCATCGAACCGGCTATCGACACCGCGCAGCGCGCCTGGCGCGACGGCGACGAGCGCCCTCTCGTGCTCGTCGACGCGGGCGGCGACGACGCGGGCGCCACGGCGCTCGGGCGCTTCGCGCGCACGGTCGAGCAGGCTCCCTACGAGATGCTGTACGTGGTGAACCGCAGCCGCAACCTCACGCAGGAGCCCGCCGAGGCGGTGGAGGTGCTGCGCGAGATCGAGGCGAAGTCGCACCTGCGCGCCACGTGCGTCGTGAACAACACGCACCTGCAGCGCGACACCGACGCCCAGGTCGTGGAGCAGGGCGTGCCGTTCGCGCAAGCGGTCGCGCAGGCGGCCGGGCTGCCCCTGGCATGCACCACGGTGCCCGCCGCGGCGGCGCGCCAGGTCGCCGACCGGGAAACTACCCACCGCGCGCCGAATGAGGATCGGCAAACGTACTATCCTGTGCAAGTATATGTAAGAACTCCCTGGGAATAGACAAGAGAGCTGCGCGCCGGACGGTTCCAGTCCGGCCGTTTATGCATTCGGACGAGACGAGGAAGGCGAATCATGGCGAGAATCAGCGTAGACGACTCCTTCTGCAAGGGGTGCGGCCTGTGCGTCGACGCATGTCCCGAGCAGATCATGGCGCTCGACCACGACAAGATCACCGCGAAGGGCTACCACCCCGCGTACTGCACCGACCTGGACGCGTGCACGGGCTGCATGTCCTGCGCGGTCATGTGCCCTGACGTAGCGATCACGGTAGAGAGGTAGACCCATGGCAGAGAAAGTGCTCATGAAGGGTAACGAGGCTTTGGCGGAGAGCGCCCTGCGCGCCGGCTGCCGCTTCTTCTTCGGCTACCCCATCACGCCGCAGACCGAGCTCGCGGCCTACATGTCCAAGCGCATGGAGAAGGTCGGCGGCACGTTCTTGCAGGCCGAAAGCGAGATCGCGGCCATCAACATGGTGTACGGGGCGGCTGCGGCCGGCGCGCGCGTCATGACGTCGTCCTCGTCGCCGGGCATCTCGCTCAAGGGCGAGGGCATCTCCTACATGGCCGGCGCCGATCTGCCCGGCGTCATCATCAACGTGCAGCGCGGCGGCCCGGGCCTCGGCGGCATCCAGCCGTCGCAGGCCGACTACTGGCAGGCCACGCGCGCGCTCGGCCACGGCGACTTCCGCGTGGTGGTGTACGCGCCGTCCACTGTCCAGGAGATGGCCGACTACGTGTACTCGGCCTTCGACGTGGCCGACAAGTACCGCACGCCCGTCATGATCCTGGCCGACGGCAT
Organism: Eggerthella sp. 1_3_56FAA; assembly: GCF_000185625.1. Lineage (NCBI taxonomy): Bacteria > Bacillati > Actinomycetota > Coriobacteriia > Eggerthellales > Eggerthellaceae > Eggerthella > Eggerthella sp. 1_3_56FAA. The sequence goes on along the minus strand of NZ_GL622582.1, from coordinate 189,116 downwards.
GCTGGGCCAGATGATGGAGCCCGTGGTCATGCCCGAGCCCATCGACTCGCTGCCCGAGAAGCCCTGGGCCACCAACGGTCACAAGCACCGGCGTCCCCACAACGTGGTGAACTCGCTGTACCTCACCGCCGAGGCCCTGGAGGACCTCAACGTGGAGCGCTACGAGCGCTACGCCGCCATCGAGCGCGACGAGCAGCGCGCCGAGTCGTTCATGACCGACGACGCCGACATCGTGGTGGTCGCGTTCGGCGCGAGCGCCCGCGTGGCGCGCAGCGCGGTGGTCGCGGCTCGCGAGAAGGGCGTCAAAGCCGGCCTCATCCGCCCCATCACCCTGTGGCCGTTCCCCGTGGACGCCATCGAGGCCACCATCCCTCAGGCGAAGGCCTACCTGTCGGTGGAGATGAACATGGGCCAGATGGTGGACGACGTGCGCCTGACCGTGGCCGGCCGCCGTCCGGTGGATTTCTACGGCCGCACCGGCGGCGTCATCCCGACGCCGGTGGAGGTGCTGGCCAAGCTCGAGGCTATGAACGAAGCAATCGCCGCATCCGCGAAAGGAGGGGAGTAGGCCATGGCCGACAAGGAAATGAAAGTCGTGTTCGAACGACCCCATGCGCTCCTGCCCGTCGTCACCAACTACTGCCCTGGGTGCGCCCACGGCATCGTCAACCGCCTCGTGGCCGAGTGCCTCGACGAGCTGGACGTGGAAGGCTCCACCGTGGGCATCGCCCCCGTCGGCTGCACCGTCACGTCCTACGACTTCTACGGCTGCGACATGATCGAGGCCGCGCACGGCCGCGCCCCGGCGGTGGCCACCGCGGTGAAGCGCGCGCTGCCCGACGGCGTGGTGTTCGCCTACCAGGGCGACGGCGACCTGGCGTCCATCGGCATGGCCGAGACGGTCCACGCGGCCACGCGCGGCGAGAACATCACCGTCATCTTCGTGAACAACGCCATCTACGGCATGACGGGCGGCCAGATGGCCCCCACGAGCCTGCCGAACCAGGTGACCCAGACGTCCCCCTACGGCCGCAACACCGAGACGGCCGGCTTCCCCATCCGCGTGTGCGAGCTTCTGAGCTCGTTGGACGGCGTGGCGTACCTCGAGCGCGTCACCGTCGACTGCCCGAAGAACGTGCGCAAGGCGAAGAAGGCCATCAGACGAGCGTTCCAGACGCAGATCGACGGCCGCGGCTACTCGCTCGTCGAGATCGTGGGCACGTGCCCGACGAACTGGGGCATGACGCCGCAGGACGCGTTCGCCTGGATGAACGAGAACATGCTGCCGTACTATCCGTTGGGCGTGTACAAGGACGTGGTGGCCGAGGGCTACGCGGACGCGGCCGAGGCGGCCTCGGCGCGCAACGCCGCATGCCCCATCGCGCACCCCGACTCGCAGGTGGAAGGAGGCGCGCGATGAGCCGCTCCGTCAACATGGTGCTGGCCGGCTTCGGCGGCCAAGGCGTGCTGTTCGCCGGCAAGCTGATCGCCTACGCCGGCTTGCTGGAAGACCGCGAGGTGTCGTGGCTGCCCTCCTACGGCCCCGAGATGCGCGGCGGCACCGCCAACTGCAGCGTGTGCCTCTCCGACGACCCCATCGGCAGCCCGCTCGTGCTCGCCCCCGACGTGCTCGTTGCCATGAACCAGCCGTCCCTCGACAAGTTCGAGGCAAGCGTGGCCGAAGGCGGCATCGTGGTGGCCGACTCCACGCTCGTCCAGCGCATCCCCGAGATCGAGGGCGTGCGCATGTGCGCCATCCCCGCGACGGCCATGGCCGAGGAGGCCGGCTTCAAGAAGCTGGCGAACATCATCCTTGCCGGCAAGCTGTTCGCCGAGACGCGCTTCTGCGAGGAGGAGACCCTCTGGAAGGCCATCGAGAAGTGCGTGCCCGCCAAGAAGACGGCGATGCTCGACATGAACAAACGGGCCCTGCAACTGGGAATCGACGCGTAAGGAGCGACCATGGTAGCTGAACTGGCCGAGATCGGCCTGCGCATCAAGGGCCTTCGCGAGGCGTGCGACGTCTCGCGCGAGGACATGGCGGCCGAGCTGGAGGTGCCGCTGGAAACGTACGCGCGCTGGGAGGAGACCGGCGACGACGTGCCCATCTCGGCCATCTACCACATGGCCCATCACTTCGGCGTGGAGTTCACCGAGATCCTCACGGGGACCGCGGCCAAGCTGGACACGTACCAGGTGGTGCGCTGGGGCGAAGGGCGCGAGGTCGACCGCTATCCGGGGTACCACTTCGAGGACCTCGCCTGGCGCTACACCGGCAAGATCATGCAGCCGCTGCTCGTGGTGCTCGACCCCTCCGACGAGCCGGCGAAGCTCGTCACGCACACCGGCCAGGAGTTCAACCTCGTCATCGAGGGCACCGTCGTGGTCACCTGGGCCGATAAGGAGTTCGAGCTCAACGCCGGCGACAGCATCTACTTCAACCCGGAGCACCCGCATGGCCAGCGCTGCGGCGGAGATGTCCCTGCAAAATTCGTGACGATCATCGCAGAGTAGGAAGCACAGCCCGTGAACCATATCCTGAAAAAATACTGCCCCCGCATCGAGTTCGATTCGTACGAGGACTTCTACGAGAACTTCAAGATCGACGTGCCCGAGGCGTTCAACTTCGGCTTCGACGTCGTGGACGAGTGGGCGCGCGTCGAGCCCGAGAAGCGCGCGCTCGTGTGGTGCGACGACCGCGACGAGGAGCGCACCTTCACGTTCGCCGACCTGTCGAGGCTGTCGAACCAGGCGGCCAACGCGTTCGCCAAGCTGGGCATCGGCAAGGGCGACGTGGTCATGATGATCCTGCGCCGCCGTTGGGAGTACTGGGTGTGCGCCGTCGCCCTGTGCAAGCTGGGCGCCACCATCATCCCGGCGTCGCTGCAGCTGACGAAGAAGGACATCGTCTACCGAGCCGACAGCGCGCGCGTGAAGGCGGTCGTCTGCGTGAACGACGAGTACGTGTGCGGCCAGATGGAGGAGGCGCTGCCCGAATCGCCGTCCATCGAGAACCGCATCATCGTGGCGGGCGAGCGCGACGGCTGGACGCCCTTCGACGAGCTGATCGAGGGCGAGTCCGGCGAGTTCGAGCGCCCGACGGGCGAAGGGGGCGTCACGAGCAAGGACATCATGCTCGTCTACTTCACGTCCGGCACCACGGGGCTCGCGAAGGCCGTGTGCCACAACTTCGCGCATCCGCTAGGCCACATCATCACCGCGAAGTACTGGCAGCAGGTGGAGGAGGACACGCTGCACATGAGCGTGACCGACAGCGGCTGGGCGAAGTTCGGCTGGGGCAAGATCTACGGCCAGTGGATCGCCGGCGCCACCATCTTCGCCTACGACATGGACAAGTTCGTGCCCACGAAGCTGCTGCAGAAGATCCAGGACTACAAGCTGACCACGTTCTGCGCGCCGCCCACCATGTACCGTTTCATGCTGCAGGAGGACGTGAGCGCCTACGACCTGTCGAGCGTGCACAACTTCGCCACGGCGGGCGAGCCGCTGAACGCCGAGGTCACGCTGGCTTGGGAGCGTCTGACGGGCAAGAGGATCCGCGAGGGCTTCGGCCAGACCGAAGGCCCGGTGCTGCTGGCGACGTTTCCCTGGGTCGACCCGCGCCCGGGCTCCATGGGCAAGCCCTCGCCGCTTTTGAACATCAAGCTGCTGGACGACGACGGCAACGAAGTGCCCGACGGCGAGGAGGGCGCCATCTGCGTGACGGGGCTCAAGGAGGCTTATCCGCCGGGCCTGTTCGTGGGGTACTACCGCGACGAGGACCGCACGCGCGAGGCCGTGGGCGGGGAGTACTACAACCTGCACGACATGGCGTGGCGCGACTCCGACGGCTACTGCTTCTTCGTGGGCCGCAACGACGACGTCATCAAGTGCTCGGGCTACCGCATCGGGCCCTTCGAGGTGGAGAGCGCCCTCGTGGAGCATCCTGCCGTGGTGGAATGCGCCGTCACGGCCGCGCCCGACCCCATCCGCGGCAAGGTGGTGAAGGCCACCATCGTGCTGGCGCGCGGCTACGAGCCCTCCGACGAGCTGGTGCGCGAGCTGCAGAACCACGTGAAGCACACGACGGCGCCCTACAAGTACCCGCGCATCGTGGAGTTCGTCGACGAGTTGCCCAAGACCATCGGCGGCAAGATCAAGCGCAAGCTGATCAGGAACAACGACGGCATCGAGGATTAAGGGGCCGGCCTGCCGGCCGCGTCGGCGGCCGACAGGCCCGGCTTTGCATCGTCGCCCGAAAAACACGCTTGCAGGAGCGATTCCGTGTTTTTCGGGCGACGACGTGCGTTCGCGGGCGTCGTGCTATGATGCGGCCATGGATCACGACGAGCCGACATACCGCGACTACGCCCGTTGGGCGCGCATGTCGCTCGAAGACATCGCTCGCGACTGCGACGTGCAGGCGTTCCGCGCGAGCGGGCCGGGCGGGCAGTGCGTGAACACCACCGACTCGGCGGTGCGCATGACGCACGTGCCCAGCGGCATGACAGCGACGTCCCGCGAATCGCGCAGCCAGTTCCGCAACCGCCAGCTGTGCCTGCAGAAGCTGCGCGACCGGTTCGCGCGCGAGGCCGTGCCGCCGAAGGCGCGCCGCGCCACGAAGGCGACCCGCGCTTCCAAGGAGCGCCGTCTCGCCCAGAAGCGCCGCCGCTCCCAAACGAAGGCGCAGCGCGGCCGCGTCGACGAGTGACGCGGAGCGTCCGAGACGGGACGGCGCGACGCCGTGACCGGGCATTACGGGAAGCGCTGCGGAAGCCGAGGGGCGAGGGCGGCCTTCGGAACCTCCAGGGACGCATCATATGGCGAGAAAGTGTGCGATTCGAGGCCGACCGGAGGGCAGGAAGCAGGCGGGCGGGCCGCACGGTGGGCGAGCGACCTGCTTCCCGCGAGCCGTCCTGCGCGAGCCGCCCTGCGAGCCGCGTCGAGAAAGGCGAGCCCTTCGGGGGCGCGCTTGCGCGTCGACGGCGGATGCGCTTTTCCGCTGTCGAACCGGGCATGTGCGTAACGGTTTCGCTCCTTTCCTTCTACGAACGCGCTACGGTTCGGCGACTGCGCGTTGCGCGGGCGTATCGTGGGACGCGTAACGACGGTTGCGCGGCCTGCGGGCGGCGTATAAGTGATAAGGAGCACGCGCATGGCGGATTTGCAAAGTCCGAAGGACCGGATCACCCTGCGAAACGGCTACGGCATCCCGTGTTTGGGGTTCGGCACGTGGAAGATGCCCGACGGCGAAGTGGGGATCGACGCCGTCCATCAGGCGCTTCACGACGGGTATCGCCACATCGACACGGCTGCGGCCTACGACAACGAGGGCACGGTGGGCAAGGCGCTCGCCTCGGGCGGCGTGTCGCGCGAGGACGTGTTCGTCACCACGAAGGTGTGGAACACCGATCGCGGCTACGACGCCACGCTCAAGGCTTTCGAGGAGTCACGCGCCAAGCTGCACCTCGACTACGTCGATCTGTACCTCATCCACTGGCCCGCTGCGAAGGGGGCCGAAGCCGACTGGCAGCGTACGAACCAGGAGACGTGGCGTGCGCTCGAGACGCTCTACCTCGACGGGCTCGTGCGCGCCATCGGCGTGAGCAACTTCAAGCCCCATCATCTCGAGCCGCTCATGGATGCGGCCGACATCCTGCCGATGGTCGACCAGATCGAGCTGCATCCCGGCTGCAACCAGGAGGTTACGCGCGACTTCTGCAACCGCCACGACATCGTGGTGGAGGCGTGGTCGCCGCTGGGCTCGGGCCGCGTGCTGGAGAACCAGCTGCTCATCGACATCGCGGCCAGCTACGGCTGCACGGTGGCGCAGCTGTGCCTGCGCTGGTGCCTCCAGCGCCGGGCCATCCCGCTGCCGAAGTCCACGGACCCGTCGCGCATCGCCGAGAACGCACGCATCTTCTGGTTCAACATCACCGACGAGGACCTGCAGCGCATCGACGAGCTGGATCCCCTCGGCCAAAGCGGCCTCGATCCCGACGCCATCGACTTCTAAAGCCCGTTCGGAAAGCCCGCGAAAGCGGGCTTTCCGCTTGTGCGCCCGCCCGCGCCTCCCGCAGCGAAACGCCCGGCCGACAACGGGTCAACGCGTTGGCAAGGGCGGCGCTGCCCCGCCGTGCTCCTTCCGGGCTCTGCCGTATCGTGGACAGGGTACGCCTCGGCGCCTGCGCGCTGGGCATCCGAGCGGTCTGACGAAAGGAGCGGTTGCATGGCGGACGAAGCTCACGACGGCGCGAAGCGCGCCCCATCCGAGGCGAGCGGAGGCGGGCAGCCGGGCAAGCAGCAGCTCAAGCGCGTGCTCACCGTGCCCGACATGATCGTGTACGGGCTCATCTTCATGGTTCCCATCGCGCCGATGGGGATCTACGGCGGCGTGTTCTCGGATTCGGGCGGCATGCCCGCGCTCGTGTACCTCGTGGGGACGCTGGCCATGGTGTTCACGGCGCTGTCCTACAGCATGCTCATACGCGAGTGGCCGGTGGCGGGCTCGGTGTACGCCTACACCTCGCGCGGCCTGGGCAAGGGCATCGGCTTCGTGACGGGCTGGACGCTGCTGCTCGACTACCTGCTGATCCCCGTGCTCATGTACGTGGTGGCCTCCACGGCGTTGTCCGGCCTCGTGCCCGAGATCCCGCCTTGGGCGTTCGCCGTGGTGTTCGTGGTGGCGAACACGTTCGTGAACGTGCGCGGCATCGGCCTCACCGACATCGTGAACCGCGTGGCGCTCGTGCTGGAGATCCTCGTTCTTTTGGTCTTCGTCGTGCTGGGCGTCCGGTGGCTGCTCGCCGACCCCGCATCGCGCGGTTTCTCGCTGGACCCGTTCTTCAACCCCTCCACGTTCGATCCGAACCTCGTCATGAGCGCCGTGTCGCTGGGCGTGCTGTCGTTTCTGGGCTTCGACGGCATCGCCACGCTGTCGGAGGAGGCGAAGGACGGCCGGCGCGGCCCGGGGCGCGCCATGATGGCGTCGCTGGCCATCGTGGGCGCGCTGTTCGTGCTGCAGACCTACATCGCGGGCTGCATCAGCCCCGACGGAGCCGCGTTCGCGGGCGACTCGGGCAACGCCTTCTACCTGGTGGCGCAGGTGGTGGGCGGCAGGTGGCTGTACGTCGTGTGCGCTGTCGCCACGGCGCTGGCCTGGGGCATCTTCACAGCGCTGGCCGCGCAGACGGCGGTGTCGCGCATTCTCTTCGCCATGGGGCGCGCGGGCGGGCTGCCCAGCCCGCTGGCGAGGATCCATCCGAAGTACCACACGCCCTACGTCGCGTCGCTGTTCGTGGGGACCCTCACGCTCGTGCTGGTGCTGACGTTCGGGCGGCTGGGCACCGACACCATCTCGCTGTTCGTGAACTTCGGCGCGCTCACCGCCTTCCTCATGCTGCACGTCACCGTCATCGGGTACTTCTTCGTCAAGAAGCGCGACGGCCGCTGGGCGGCGCATCTGCTGTCGCCTTTGTGCGGCATCGCGGTGATCGGCTACACGTGGTGGAGCCTCGACGTGCCGGCGAAGGTGCTCGGCCTCATCTGGATGGCGGCGGGCATCGTGTACTACCTCGTGCTGCACTACGGGCTGAAACGCGACGTCAAGCTGGACGGGTAGCGCGCTCGCCCTTCTGCGGACGCCGTGCGCCGACGGCGGCGCGCATCCGTCAACGCTTGCGTGCCGAATAGGCACAAGCGGGGGAGGCGGGCGCCAAGGGCGCTTCGCGCGGTGTACAATCGAGCCACCGAAGGGCGCGCGCGTGCTCGAGGCGCGCCCGGTCAACGCTTCCAGGAAGGAGCTCTCATGGGAATCGTCGCCGCGTACGCCGTGCCGCATCCGCCCCTCGCCATGCCCGAGGTAGGCCGGGGCCAGGAGCGCGCCATCCAGGACACCCTCGACGCGTATCGCGAGGTGGCGCGCCGCATCGCCGCGCACGCGCCCGAGACCATCGTCGTGGTGTCGCCCCACGCCCCGCTGTTCCGCGATTGCTTCCATCTGTCCACCGGCGACTTCGACCGCGGCGACATGGGGCGCTTCGGCGCATGGGACTCTTCCATGACCGTGCAATACGACGGCGAGATGACGGCCGCCATAGCCGCGTGCGCGCGCAAGCACACGGTGCCGCTGTGCGGCAGCGGCATGGGCGGGAAGGATCTCGACCATGCCACCATCGTGCCGCTGCATTTCGTGAACGAGGCATATTCGACGTACCAGGTGGTGCGCATCGGGCTGTCGGGCCTCTCGCCCCAGACGCACCTCGCGCTGGGGCGCTGCATCGCCGAGGCGGCCGCCGATCTGGATCGCAGCTGCGTCCTCATCGCCAGCGGCGACTTGTCCCATAAGCTTGCGAGCGACGGCCCGTACGGCTACGCTCCGCAGGGCCCCGTGTTCGACGTATGGTCACCGCGCTGTTCGATGCGGGCGATTTGAGCGGTCTGCTGGAGATAGACGAGACGTTCGGCGAGGAGGCGGCGGAATGCGGCCTGCGCTCGTTCTGGATCATGGCGGGCGCGTTGGAAGGCCTTCCCATCTCGCACGAGCTGCTCAGCTACGAAGGCCCCTTCGGCGTGGGTTACGCGGTGGCCGCGTTCGAGGTGCAGGGCTCGGCCGGCGACGGCGCCGTGCGGACCGCGGTTGACCGCGATGAGGATCGCAGCGGTGCGCGCGACGCAGCCGCGAACGATGCGCCGGTCGACCCGTACGTTGCGCTTGCCCGCGCCAGCGTCGAAGGGTTCGTGCGCACGGGCAACCCCATAGCGGTGCCCGACGGCCTGCCGCCCGAGCTGTCGGACAAGCGCGCCGGCGTGTTCGTGTCGCTGCACGAACACGGCGAGCTGCGCGGCTGTATCGGCACCATCTCGCCGGTGACGGGCAGCACGGCCGCCGAGATCGTGCGCAACGGCGTGGCGGCGGCTTCGGAGGATCCGCGCTTCCCGCCCGTGCGCCCCGACGAGTTGGACGCGCTGTCGTATTCGGTGGATGTGCTGTTCACGCCCATGCCCGTCGAGTCGATCGACCAGCTGGACCCGGCCCGCTACGGTGTGATCGTGACGAAAGGCTGGAAGCGGGGGCTGCTGCTGCCGAACCTCGACGGCGTGGACTCGGCGCAGCAGCAGGTGGACATCGCGAAGCGAAAGGCCGGCATCGACCTGTTCGACGACGACGTGGAGCTGGAGCGCTTCGAGGTGGTGCGCCACGAACGCGGGGGAGAGCCGCGCCGTGGCTGACGGGCGCGCCGTGTGCGGCGTGTGCCCGCACGCCTGCGCGCTTTCCGAAGGACGGCGCGGGCTGTGCAGGGCGCGCGTTGCCTACGGTGGACGGGTCGTCGACGAGAATTACGGGCGCGTGACCTCGATCGCGCTCGATCCGGTGGAGAAGAAGCCGCTCGCGCGGTTCCGCCCGGGCTCGACCGTGCTGTCGCTGGGAAGCTACGGGTGCAACCTGCGCTGTCCGTTCTGCCAGAACGCGGATATCGCCTGCGCGGGCGCGGAGGATGCGGCATGGCGCTACGTGGCGCCCGAAGAGGCGGTCGGCCTGGCGCTGCGGGCCCGCGATCGCGGATGCGTAGGCGTCGCGTACACGTACAACGAACCGCTCGTGGGTTACGAGTACGTGCGGGACGTCGGACGGCTCGCGAGCGAGGCGGGGCTTGCGAACGTGCTGGTGAGCAACGGGATGGTGAACGAAGAGCCGCTTACCGAGCTCCTCGGCATCGTGGACGCGGCAAACATCGACCTCAAGGGGTTCACGCAGGGATTCTACGATACGGCGGGCGGCGACCTGTCCGCGGTCAAGCGCACCATCGAAACGCTGGCGGCCGATCCGACGTGCCACCTCGAGGTGACGACGCTCGTCATCCCCGGGCTCAACGACGATCCCGACGAAATCGATGCGGCAGCGGCTTGGCTGGCATCGCTCGATCCCGCCATCCCGTACCATCTCACGCGCTTCTTCCCGTGCCATCGGATGCTCGACCGGCCTCCAACCCCCGTGTCCGCGCTCCATGCGCTGGCGGATGTGGCGCGTCGCCACCTGAGCGACGTACTTTTGGGGAATTGCTGAACGATACGCAACATTTCGGAACGCGCGTCCTCGTCGCGGACAAATGCGCTATCATATCTACGGTGCCGAAACGGCACCTTCTTATTGGAGATGGATGGGTCCTGGTGGGCTCCACGGCCTTCAAAGCCGCTGTGAGGCGTGCAGAACGTCTCGGGTGTGTTCGATTCGCACACATCTCCGCCAGAAACGCAAGCGCCCCGATCGGGGCGCTTTTCGTATTCCCGGATAGAACCTCCCTCGGGGCGTCATCTTCCTCCCGGCACCCTCGTGTCGCCTTCGCGGCGAGTGACGGCTTGGGAGTCGAAGTACTCGAGCAGGGGGATGGCGTACTTCCTGCTGGTGCCCATCGCGTCCTTGAGCTCGGCTGCGGTGGCGGGGCCGTCAACCAGACGGGCGCGCACGGCTTGCTCGAAGGCGGCCAGCGCCGATACGTCGAAGTAGAAGTCGGCTCCGATGCGCCGTACGAGGCCCTGCTTCTCCAGACTTCCCAGCGCGCGGTGGACGAGCGAGGAGTCTAGGCCGCTCGATGCGATGAGCTCGCCTGTGGACGGCGGCGCCCCGGCTGCGGCGGCCAGCGTCTCGCGCAGCTGCTCGGCGGCCTGCTCCTCCAGCTTGCGCGCGCCTGCTCCGGCTTTGGGATGGCTCACCTCGCCCCCGTCCGTCACCGCGGCGCCGCGCGCGACCGCGTCGTCCAGCAGCGCGTCGA
>NZ_GL622582.1:170393-177422 GCF_000185625.1 Eggerthella sp. 1_3_56FAA | reverse complement strand
GCTGACGAGCGGCTTGCCCTTGCCTGGCACGCCGAGGAACGCAAGGTGGGCGTCGAAGCGGTCGGTGGCGCTCGCCGCACCGGGCGCGGCCAGGAAATCGCCCGGTCGAACCTCGTCGGTGGACACGGCGTTCAGGTTGAGGGCGACGCGGTGCCCGGCGTCGGCGCGATCGACGGGCTCGCCGTGCACCTGCACGCTGCGCACGCGCGTGCGCAGGCCGGAGGGCAGCACCTCCACCTCGTCGCCCATCCGGGCCGACCCGCTCCACAGGGTGCCCGTGACCACGGTCCCGGCGCCTTTGATGCTGAACACGCGGTCGACGGGCAGGCGCAGGCGCGAGCCCGCCTTCGCGCGCCGCGTGGTGCGCGCCGCGCGTGTCAGAGCCTCTTGCAGCTCGGGAAGCCCGGCGCCCGTGCGGCTGGACACGGGGACGATATCGGCATCCGCGAAAGGCGTGCCGGCCAGGCGGCCCCGCACCTCATCGGCCATGAACAGCGCCCATTCCTCGTCCACGAGGTCGGTTTTCGTGAGCGCCGCCACACAGGTGCGTATGCCCAGAAGCTCCAGCACGGCCAGGTGCTCCTCGGTCTGCGGCATGATGCCGTCGTCGGCGGCGATGCAAAGAAGCGCCAGGTCGATGCCCGTCGATCCCGCGATCATCTGGCGCACGAAGCGCTCGTGGCCCGGCACGTCCACCACGCCGAGCACGGTGCCGTCGGGAAGCGCCAGGCGCGCGAAGCCCAGCTCGATGGTGATGCCGCGCTGCTTCTCCTCTGCCAGACGGTCGGGGTCGGTTCCGGTCAAGGCCAGCACGAGCGACGACTTGCCGTGGTCGATATGGCCGGCCGTGCCCAGCACGAGGTCGGTCTGCGTGCGCCCGCTCATGCGCGGCTCCCCTCGGCTCCGGCGTCGAGCGCGTCGAAGTAGGCGCGCACGGCCTCGGCGACCTCGGCTAGCTCGTCCTCGGCCACGGTGCGCGCGTCCAGCAGCACGGCGTCGTGCTTGATGCGCCCGATCACGGGCACGTCGCGCCGCGCAATGAGGAACGTCTCGCACCCCTGCGCGTCCCCGCGCGAAAACTCGATGCGCACCGCATGCGAGTCGATGTCGCACAACGGCAGCGCGCCGCCGCCGGCCCGCGCGGTATCCGGTACCACGTCGATGCGCGCCGCCCCTGCGGGAAGCGCTTCCTCCAAGGTGCGCGCCAGCCGCTCGGCGCGCCCGCGCACGGCTTCGGCCGGCTCGGACAGCATGCGCAGCGCAGGGATGCGCTCGAGCGCGATCGCGGGGTCGAGGTAGAGGCGCAGCGTGGCCTCCAGCGCGGCCAGCGTCATCTTGTCGAGGCGCATCGCGCGGGCGTAAGGGTTCTTCTTCAGCCGGTCGATGAACCGTTTCGCTCCCACGATGATGCCCGCCTGCGGGCCGCCCAGCAGCTTGTCGCCCGAGAACGACACGAGGTCGCAGCCCGCCTGCAGCGACTCGGCCACGGTGGGCTCGGCGTACGCGCCGAACGCATCGAGGTTCAGGAAGGCGCCCGATCCCTGGTCCTCGTACACCAGAAGCTCGCCCGCGCCCGGCTCGCCGGATGCCGTGCGCCGTGCGTTCTCGGCATCGGCCAGCGGGCGCAGGTCGCGCGCCGACACGCTCTCGGCGAAGCCCACCACGCGGTAGTTCGAAGGATGCACCTTCAACAGCATCGAGGTGTCGGCGCCGATGGCGCGCTCGTAGTCGACGGCATGCGTCTTGTTCGTGGTGCCCACCTCCACCATGCGCGCCTGCGACAGCTCCATGATGTCGGGCACGCGGAACGATCCGCCGATCTCCACCAGCTCGCCGCGCGACACCACGGCTTCGTGCCCGCGCGCGAACTCGTGGAGCACCATCATGACCGCCGCCGCGTTGTTGTTCACGGCCAGCGCCGCCTCGGCGCCGGTGAGCGTGCAGATGAGGCGCTCCACATGGTCGTGGCGGCTGCCGCGCGCCATGGCATCGGTGTCGTACTCCAGCGTGGAGTAGCCGCGCGCCACGTCGCTCACGGCGCTCACGGCCTCGTCGGCAAGCGGGCTGCGCCCGAGGTTCGTGTGCACGACGATGCCCGTGGCGTTGATCACGCGGCGCAGCGACGGGCGCGCCCGGGCGAACGCCCGGGCGCGCGTCGATTCGGCGAGCGCCGGAACGTCGACCCGTTCGCATGCTCCTGCAAGCACGGCTCGACGCGTCTCGTCGACGGCCTCGCGCACGCAATCGGCCAGCACGCTGCGGGGGAGGAGCGACAGAAGCGCGCTCACCTCGGGCAGCTGGAGCATCTCCTCCACCTGCGGGAGCGCGCGGAGCAGATCGGTGCGTGACGGATTCGCCATGGAAACGCCTTTCTCGAACACGGGTGCGGGGATGCGCGGCCGACGCGGCCGCTCGCCAAAGTATACCAGTGTTGCGCGCGCCGATGCACCGACGGCCGGGTATCGATTCGGCGATGCGACGAGCAGGACGACGAGATGGGGAAATTGTCGAGGAAAACGCTTTTGTTTCTCCCTGCGCCCGCGAGTTGCGGTACCATACCGTGCGGCTTCGCAGGGGACGCGCGAAGAAGCCGCGACCAGGCAAGGAAGGAACCAGATGCGATCATGATGCAGGACGAGATCCAAACGCTCAGGCCGGATGCGCTGTCGCCGGCTGAAATCGCGGAGAAGGCCGAGAAGGTCGGCGAGGCCAAGGCGGCCATGCCGAAGGCGAAGTGCTTCGCGTCCGCGATGCTGGCCGGGGCGTTCATCGCGTTCGGGGCGCTGTACTTCTGCGTGTTCCTGGGCGACCCCTCCATGCCGTTCGCGGTGCAGCGCGCGGTGGGCGGACTCTGCTTCTGCCTCGGGCTGGTGCTCGTGCTGTGCTGCGGCGCGGAGCTGTTCACCGGCAACGTGCTTCTGGTGTGCGCGAAAGCGTCGGGCCGTATCGGCTGGAGGTCCCTGTTCGGCAACTGGCTGCTCGTGTGGCTCGGCAACCTCGCCGGCGCGCTCGTCGCGCTCGCGCTCGTCCACTTTGCGAACGTCGCCGCCATGAACGGAGGCGCGGTGGGCGAGGCCTTCGTCAGCGTGGCCGCGGGCAAGGTGGCGCCCGATTGGACGACGCTGTTCTTCAAGGGCGTCATGTGCAACATCCTCGTGTGCCTGGCCGTGTGGATCGGGTTCTCGGCGCGCACCGTCGCCGACAAGGTGCTCGGCATCCTGCTGCCCATCTCTGCGTTCGTTGCGTGCGGGTTCGAGCACTGCGTGGCGAACATGTTCTTCCTCCCCATGGGGCTGTTGCTCAACTCGATGGGGGTGGGTGCGCCCGACGCGGTGACGCTGGCCGGCATCGCGACGAACCTGTCGGCCGCCACGCTGGGCAACGTCGCCGGCGGCGTCGCCGTCGGCATGGCGTACTGGTTCGTGTACCGGAAGAAGGACGTCGATCGGTAGGGGCTTTTCCGCCGGCCTTTCGCCGATAAGCTGCCCTGCGATTGCGGCGGGCGGCTGCGATACGGTATCATTACCTCGTCGCCTCGCATTGGCACGATTCTGCGCGGGTGCCATTTCTGCATGCAAGGCGACGCTTCATCATCGCGCACCTCATCGCGTCCCGCATGCGCATGCGCGCATCCGGCGACGCTGCACCGTCATTTCTGCAACGACAACCGAATAACATCGCAACTTTGCTATCGACTGGTATCGAAGGGGGCCTTCATGGCTGACTATCAGGCAATGTGGAAAGACTTGGGCATGGATCTGGAGACGCACGACCAGCTGTGCGCCGTGCTGCCGATGGCGTTCGGCGACACGTACCTCACGCAGGAGAACCGCCCTGAGAACATGGCGTTCTACGACTTCGTGGTGTCGGAGATCCACGGCGTGCGCCCCGCGGAGCTCATCGAGCTGCAAAAGCAGGGCGGCAAGGTGTTCGGCACGTTCTGCGTGTTCGTGCCCGACGAGGTGGTCGTCGCCTGCGGCGGCGCCGTCACGGGGCTGTGCGGCGGCTCGCAGTTCTGGGTGCCCGAAGGCGAGAAGGTGCTGCCCAGCGGCATCTGCCCGCTGATCAAGGCGTCGCTCGGCGCGCACTTCGGCAAGACGTGTCCGTACTTCAGCGTGGCCGACATGTATGTGGGCGAGACCACGTGCGACGGCAAGAAGAAGGCCTACGAGATCCTGGGGGCCGACAAGAAGACCTACGTCATGGACGTGCCGCAGATGAAGCGCGAGAAGGACATCGCGGCGTGGAAAGACGAGATCGCGCTGTTCGCCAAGGAGGTGGAGGCCGAGACGGGCAACGAACTGACGGCCGAGAACCTTGCCCGTGCCATTCGCACCATCAACGAGAAGCGTCGCGCGCTGGCCCGCGTGTTCGAGGCGCGCAAGGCAGACCCGGTGCCCATCAGCGGCAAGGACGCCCTGCTCATGATGCAGATCGCGTTCTTCGACGACCCGGTGCGCTGCGCCGAGACGGCGAACAAGCTGGCCGACGAGCTGGAAGCGCGCATCGAGCGCGGCGAGGGCGTGGTGCCCGCCGGCACGAAGCGCATCCTGATCACGGGCACGCCGCTGGCCATCCCGAACTGGAAGCTGCACCATATCGTCGAGACGAGCGGCGCCGTGGTGGTGTGCGAGGAGATGTGCACGGGCACGCGCTACTTCGAGAACGAGGTGGACGAGGGCGAGGGCACGCTCGACGGCATGTTCCAGGCGTTGGCGCAGCGCTATATGAAGAACAACTGCGCGTGCTTCACGCCGAACCCGGGTCGCGTCGCGGACGTGGTGCGCATGGCGAAGGAGTACAAGGTCGACGGCGTGATCGACGCGAACCTCAAGTTCTGCACGCTCTACGACGTGGAAAAGGCGCCGCTGGCGGACGCGCTTGCCGAGGAGGGCATCCCGTGCCTGGGCCTCGAGACCGACTACGCCGACAACGACGCCGAGCAGCTGCGCACGCGCATCGGCGCGTTCATCGAGATGCTGGACGCGTAAGGCCATGCAACAAGACGCTGCCGATACCGTGAACAAGGACGCACGTCCCGAGGATTGCTATATCCTGTTCTCGAGCCATACCGACGGCTGGCGTCTGTACGAGCTGGCGCGCGACGCGGGGGCCAAGGCGAGGATCTCGCCCACGCCCCGCGCCGCGCGCGCTTCCTGCGGGGTGTCGTTGCTCGCGTCGTGCGACGACGTGGAGCTGCTGGAGCGCCTTGCGCAGGAGGAGGGCGTCCCGATCGAGGGCGTAGCCCGGCTGCCGCGCCAGCTGAACGCGCGGCGGGACACGTTTTGCTGAGCGGATGCCCTGCAGGGATTGTCATCCTGAGCGGAACGCCGCAGGCGCGGAGTCGAAGGATCCCGTGCGGCGCCAGCAGGGAGCGCCACGGTTATCGCCGCACGTGATCCAACGAACCCGCTCCGCTCGCTCGGGATGACGACCGGGGCGCTGCATTCGGGACGACAGGTGATAACGATGAGAAAGAAGGAAGACGATGGAGCAGATCGACGCACGGGGTCAGGCGTGCCCGCTTCCCGTGGTGCGCGCCAAGAAGGCGCTCTCGGCCATGGGGGAGGGCGTGCTCGAAGTGCTCGTTGACAACGAGACCGCGGTGCACAACCTGGAGGCGTTGGCGAAGACGCTCAAGGTGGGAGCCGTCGGCGAGGAGCGCGGCGAAGGCGTGTTCGCAGTGACCTTCGCGAAGGGCGCGGCGTCAGACGGCGAAGCGGGAAGCGCCGCGAGCTGCCCGGCGGTCGAGCAATCGCCTGCGGGCGGCCGGGTGGCGGTGATCCCGTCCGAGTTCATGGGCTCGGGGGACGACGAGCTGGGAGCCGTGCTGATGAAGGGCTTCGTGTTCGCCCTGACGCAGCTCGACGAGCTGCCCGAGACGGTGCTCATGTACAACGGCGGCGTGAAGCTCGCCTGCACGGGATCCTCGTCGCTCGACGACCTGCGCGCGCTCGCCGAGGCCGGCGTTGAGATCATGAGCTGCGGCACGTGCCTGAACCATTACGGCCTGGCCGAGCGGCTGGAAGTGGGCGAGGCCACGAACATGTACGTGATCGTGGAGAAGCAGGCGAACGCGCGCGGCATCATCCGTCCGTAGGGTCGGGCGCGCGAGACTTAAGGACCGTGGAGCTATGATCTACTTCGACAACGCGGCGACAACCGCCGTCAAGCCGCCCGAGGTGGCCGAGGCGGTGGCGCGCGCCGTCAACAGCTTCGGCGGCGCAGGGCGCGGCGTGCACGAGGCGTCGCTCGATGCGGGCTACGCCGTGTTCCGGGCACGCCAGCAGCTCGCGCGTCTGCTGGGCGCCGGCGACCCGTCGCGCGTGGCCTTCGCGAGCAACGCCACCGAGGCGCTGAACACCGCCATCGTCGGGCTCGCGCGGCCGGGAGACAAGCTGGTGACCACGGCCGCCTCGCACAACTCGGTGCTGCGCCCGCTGTACCGCCTGGCTGACGAGCGCGGCTGCGAGGTGGTCGTGGTTCCCCACGATGCGCGCGGCGCGCTGGACTACGACGCGCTGGAGGCGGCGCTTCCGGGGGCGCGGCTGGCGGCGGTCACCCACGCCTCCAACCTCACGGGCGACGTGTACGACATCGCCCGCATCGCGCGCCTGTGCCGCGAGCACGGCGCGCTGCTGGTGGCGGACGCGGCCCAGACGGCGGGCGTCGTGCCCATCGACATGGGGCGCGATGGGCTGGACGTCGTGGCGTTCACCGGGCACAAGAGCCTGTACGGCCCCCAGGGCACGGGCGGCCTCGCCGTGGCGGAAGGCGTGGAGATCGAGCCGCTGAAGGTGGGCGGCTCAGGGACGCAAAGCTACGACCGGCGCCATCCCGCGCGCATGCCCGAGCGCCTGGAGGCAGGCACGCTGAACGCCCACGGCATCGCCGGCTTGAGCGCGGGGCTCGCCTATATCGAGGAGCGCGGCGTGGAGGAGCTGGGCGCGCAGGTGCGCGCGCTGGACCGAGCGCTTCGAGCGCGGCGTGCGCGGCATCGACGGCGTGCGCGTGCTGGGCGGAGGCGGG
>NZ_GL622582.1:160212-169918 GCF_000185625.1 Eggerthella sp. 1_3_56FAA | reverse complement strand
CGCTCATGCACGAGGCGCTGGGCACGCAGCGCCAGGGCGCCGTGCGGTTCAGCTTCAGCAGCTTCAACACCGAGGACGAGGTGGACGCCGGCATCGCCGCCGTGGCCGCCATCGCCGAGGAGGCCTGAGCCGTGCGGAAGAAGACGCCGAAAGCCGTGGTGACGTTCGCGTCCACGAGCGATGCGATGGCCGTTGAGGCCGCCGCCCGCGAGACGGGCCTCCCGGGCAGGATGATACCCATCCCGTCGGAGGTTTCCGCCGGCTGCGGCCTGGCCTGGTGCGTCCCCGCCGAGGAGCGCGGCGCGCTGCTGGACGCCCTCGAGAGCGGCGGCCTGGCGTACGAGGCCGTGCACGAGGTGGAATTGTACTAAGGAAAGAACGCACGGCCTGCCACGTTCTCCCCCGCGCCGAGAAAAGATGAAAGGACCTCGCCCATGCCCTCGATCGGCATCGACATAGGAAGCACGGCCGCGAAGGCGGCGGTGCTCGAAGACGGCCGGCTCGCCGAGACGCTCGTGTGCCCCACGGGGTTCAGCAGCGTCGATGCGGCCGAGCGCCTGGCCCAGCAGCTGCTCGCGCGCGGCTTCGACCCGCGCGGGCTTCCCTGCGTCGCGACGGGCTACGGGCGCGTCGCGGTCCCCTATGCGGACCGCGTGGTCACCGAGATCACCTGCCACGGCAAGGGCGCCGCTTTCCTGTTCGGCGGCGGGGGCACCGTGGTCGACGTGGGCGGCCAGGACACGAAGGTCATCGTGCTGCGCGGCGGCAAGGTGGTCAAGTTCGCGATGAACGACAAGTGCTCGGCCGGCACGGGGAAGTTCCTCGAAGTCATGGCGAACCGCCTCGGCGTCAGCCAGGAGGAGCTCGCGCGCCTCGCCCGGATGGGCGCGCCCACGTCCATCTCGTCCATGTGCACGGTGTTCGCGGAGTCCGAGGTCATCAGCCTCATCGGCAAGGGAACGCCGCGCGAGGACATCGCGTACGCCGTGATCGAATCGGTGGTGGAGCGGGTGTCGGTGCTCGTGGCGCAGGGCAAGGGCGCACCCTACTTCCTGACGGGCGGCCTGTGCGACAACGGGTACTTCGTCGAGCGCCTCGGCGCGCGCCTGGGCGAGCTTGTGGCCACCGAGCCCCGCGCGCGCTTCGCCGGCGCCGTGGGAGCCGCGCTGCTGGCCGAGGAAGGGGAGGGGCGCCATGCCGGATAACGCGTTGCCGCGCTCGTTCGAGGATTTCAACGAAGCTCGCAAGCTGGGCTTTCTGGCGGCCAAGGAGTATAAGGAGCGGGGCGGCAAGCTGGCGGGGTGTTTGTGCTCGTACACGCCGCTCGAGGTGATCGATGCGGCCTGCATGGCAGCCATCGGCCTGTGCGGCATGAGCGACGAGGCCATTCCCGACGCCGAGACCGTGCTGCCGAAGAACCTGTGCCCGCTCATCAAGGGCACCTACGGCTTCGCCTTGACCGAGAAATGCCCCTATACCTACTTCTCCGACATCATCGTGGGCGAGACTACCTGCGATGGCAAGAAGAAGATGTACGAGCTGCTCGCCGACCTCAAGGACGTGCACGTGCTGCATCTGCCCCAGAGCCAGGCGCGCTCCTACGCCGCCGATATCTGGCACGAAGAGGTGAAGCTGTTCGCGAGCGAGCTCGAACGCCGCTTCGGCGTGCGCATCGACGACGGGAAGCTGCGCGATGCGGCGCGACTGCGCAACCGCTACCGGCGCGCGCTCGTGCGACTCTACGAGCTGCAGAGGAGCGAGCCGCCCGCCATGCGCGGCGTGGAGCTCATGAGCACGCTGTTGGCCAGCACGTTCAGCTTCGATGTGGAGACGTTCGTCGGGAAGCTGGAGGCTCTGGCGGACGAGCGCGAGCGCGCCTACGCTGCGGGCGAGCGCCCTGTCGCCGCCACGGCGAAGCGCATCCTGCTCACCGGGTGCCCTTCGGGCGGCGTCATCAACAAGGTGGGCAAGGTGATCGAGGAGCACGGAGGCGTGATCGTGTGCCTGGACGATTGCTCGGGCGAGAGAGCGAACCGCCTGCTCGTGGACGAGGACGCCGACGATATCCTGCGCGCCATCTCCGATCGCTACCTTGCGGTCAACTGCTCGGTCATGACGCCGAACGACGCCCGCATCGACAATACGGCGGCAATGGCCCGCGCCTACCGCGCCGACGGCGTGGTGGAGGTGGTGCTGCAAGCCTGCCACACGTTCAACGTGGAATCGTCCCGTGTGCAGCGGCGCATGGAGGAAGAGGGCATCCCGTACCTCAAGCTGGAAACCGACTACTCTGCAGGGGACGGCGGCCAGGTGGGAACCCGGTTGGCCGCGTTCATCGAGATGCTGTAGCGACTGCCGCTTGGTGGGCGCGAATGGGGACCCATGGCAATTTTTAGAGCGTATTCCGCTGCGGTTCCTCGCTTGAAACGGAGAAAGGCCAGGTGGCGTTTTCAACGTCGCCCGCAGGGGCATCAGGGCTCCTCGATTTTTGCCAGGGCTGCCGATTTGCGCCCAACGCTTTCGAGATCGGACGAAGGCAGCATGCAGATCGCCCGGCGGCCGCATCGCCCCTTCCGGGGCGATACGGCCCTACTTCATGCTGATCTCGCCCGCCGCGCCGTCGCGAACATGGCCGATCAGCGCGGGCGGGCGACCGGCGGCCGACCTCGAACACGCGCGCGAACGCGTCGGCCTCGTCGGGCGCCACGGCCACCAGCAGGCCGCCGGACGTCTGCGGGTCGCACAGCACGCCCATGCGGTTCTCGAACTCCTCGTCTTCGAGGCCGCCCTGCCTCACGAAGGCGCGCGCCCAGTCGATAATGCCGAACGTCTTGGCAGGGCGGCAGAAGTCGCAGGAATACCGGTAGACGCCCTTGAACAGCGGCAGGTCGTCCCAGACGAGCTCGGCCGACGCGTCCGAGGCCTCCAGCATCTCGTGGAGGTGGCCGGCCAGCCCGAAGCCCGTCACGTCGGTGGCGGCGTGCGCGTGCACGGCCGCCATCGCCTCGGCGCCCGCACGGTTGAGCTCCATCATGGACTCGATGACGGGGCGCATGCCCTCGTCGTCCTCGAACCCGGCCCGGAACGCCGAGTTCATGATCCCCGAGCCGAGGACCTTCGTGTAGAACAGCGCGTCGCCCGGCTGCGCGCCTCCGTTGCGCACGATGCGGTCAGGGTGCACGGTGCCGAACACCGACAGGCCGTACTTCGGCTCGTCGTCCTCGATGGAGTGGCCGCCCACCACGAACGCGCCCGCCTCGCGCACCTTGTCGGCCCCGCCGCGCAGCACCTCGCCCACCACGTCGGTGCCCAGACTGCACGGGAACGCGAGGATGTTGAGCGCCGTCAGAGGCTTCGCCCCCATGGCGAACACGTCGGACAGCGCGTTCGCCGCGGCGATGGCGCCGAACTCGTAGGGGTCGTCCGCCACCGGCGTGAAGAAGTCGAGCGTCAGCACCGCGGCCGTGTCGTCGTTCAGGCGGTAGACGGCGGCGTCGTCGGACGTGTCGAAGCCCAGCAGCAGATCGGCGTCGGGCGGCGGCGCGATGTCCTTCAGTATCTCTTCGAGGTCTCCCGGACCCCACTTCGCCGCTCAACCGCCCTTCTCGGTGAGGCGGGTGAGCCGTATGCGCTCGGTCTCGCTCATGGGATTCCTTTCGCGTAAGCCGGATCGGTCGTCATCAGCAGTATAGCAGTCCCGTCCGCGTCCTGAGCAACCTGCCGCCTGCGCGTTATCCGCGCCGCTCGTCGATACCGCACCGCCGCCGTAAACGTACCGCCTACCGGAACCGTATCCCCGCCCATCGGCGGAAACAGGCCGTTCGCCCTGCGGCGTTCGGCGCGGAATGACGTTTACCGAATATTCCACGAAGGAATCTTGAGAGTTTGCGCATAAAAACACCCATATCATCAGAAACTAATTACGCCGCGTCGCAAGGCGCTTGCTAAGATCGCGGCGGTCGGGCGGTGGAGGGCTGCCGGCTCGGCCAAGGCATGCGCGTACCGGTACCACGAGCAGGACGACGTCTCCCATGCCCTCGGCGACGTCCCCCGCTGGTTTCGGCGCATGATTCTCAACGGACGAGAAGGAAGGAGAACGAGGACATGAACCTGTCACGCAGGGGCTTCTTCAAAGCCGCCGGCGCAGCGTTCGCCACCACCATGGCGTTCGAGCTGTCCTCACAGTCGGAGGCGCTGGCCGTCGAGCCCGCAGCCGACTGGAAGCTCGTGAACACGGAGGAGTACACGAACATCTGCTGCTACTGCTCCGGCGGTTGCGGCGTGATCTGCTCCACCCGCGAAGGCGAGCTGGTGAACATCGAAGGCGATCCCGACCACCCGGTCAACCAGGGCGGCCTGTGCCCGAAGGGCGCCACGATGTTCCAGCTGCGCAACGTGGTGGATCCCTCCACGCGCGAGGTGATCAAGAACCCGAACCGCAGGACCCGTCCGATGGTTCGACGCCCCGGCGCCTCCGAGTGGGAGGATATCACCTGGGACGACGCCGTCGCCGAGATCGCGCGTTGGGTCAAGGACACGCGCGACGCCACGTTCGAGACGGTGTCCAACGGCATCACGGTCAACCGTTGCCACGGCATCGCCAGCTTGGGCGGCAGCCAGCAGAACTCCGAGGAAGAGTACCTCATCAACAAGATGATGCGGTCGCTAGGGGTGATAGCCATCGACAACCAGGCTCGTGTTTGACACAGCCCCACGGTTGCCGGTCTGGCAGCAACATTCGGTCGCGGTTCGATGACGAACCACTATTGCGACATGCAGAACGCCGACGTCATCTTGACGATCGGCTCCAACAACGTCGAGAACCACCCCGTTTCGTCGAAGTGGGTGCAGAGGGCGCTCGACAACGGCGCGACGTGGATCGTCGTCGACCCGCGCTACACGCGCTCGGCCGAGATGGCGGACATCTACTGTCCTATCCGCTCGGGCACCGACATCGCCTTCTACGGCGGTCTGTTCAACTACATTCTCGAGCACGACCTGTGGCAGCACGAGTACGTGCTGAACTACACGAACGCGTCCTACCTGTTGGACGAGGAGTACTCCTTCGATGTGGAGACGGGCATCTTCTCGGGCTTCGACAAGGACAGCGCCACCTACGACGCGAAGACCTGGCACTACCAGGTAGAGTCCACGAAGGAGTGGGACACCTCGGAGGGCGGCGCCTACGCCTGGGCCAAGGCCGAGGGCGTGCCCGAGTTCACGCCTCCCACCGTCGAAGTGCCGAAGCGCGACATGACCCTGCAGGACCCGATGTGCGTGTTCCAGCAGATGAAGAAGCACTATTCACGCTACGACCTGGACACCGTGTCCGCCACGTGCGGCATGGACAAGGAGCTTTTGGAGAAGGTGTACGCCACCTACGCGGCCACCGGCGCTCCCGACAAGTCCGGCACCATCCTGTACGCGCTCGGTCAGACGCAGCACACCTACGGCGCGCAGAACTGCCGCTCCATGGGCATCCTGCAGCTTCTGCTGGGCAACGTCGGCGTGGCCGGCGGCGGCGTGAACGCGCTGCGCGGCGAGCCGAACGTGCAGGGCGCCACCGACATGGGCATGCTCGTGGCGAACCAGCCCGGCTACCTGAACTGGCCCACCGAGTACGGCACGCCGTCTCTGCGCAAATGGTGCGAGAAGGAGACGTACGCGGACGGTTACTACACCAACAAGCCGAAGTTCATCGTCTCCGCGCTGAAGGAATGGTTCGGCGACGCGGCCACCGTGGAGAACGACTACGGCTACGACTGGTGGCCGAAGGTGCCGAAGAGCCCCGACTACTCCATCATCGGCTCGTTCGAGCTGATGAGCCAGGGTATCATCAAGGGCTACTTCAACTGGGGCATGAACCCCTGCCACTCGGCGCCGAACGCGAGCAACGTGCGCCGCGCCATGGCGAACCTCGACTGGCTCGTGGTGGCCGACTGGGTGGAGACGGAGTCCGCCACCTTCTGGAAGGCCCCCGACATGAACGCCGCCGACATCGACACCACGGTGTACTTCCTGCCCGCGGCGCTGATCTACGAGAAGCCGGGCACCATCCTGAACTCCGGCCGCTGGCTGCAGTGGCGCTACCAGGCCGTCGAGCCGTGGGAAGACGCCAAGCCCGACTACGAGATCTGCGACGTGCTGTGGAAGGCCATCGTCGACCTGTACAAGAAGGAAGACGGCGTGGCTCCCGAGCCCGTCGTCAACACGAAGTGGGACTACTACGTTGACGGCAAGATCGACCCGCGCCCCGTGGCCTGGGCCCTCAACGGCTACAACTACGCCGAGGGCGGCTTCGAGAACGGCGCGCCCGATTTGCTGAGCACGTTCGCGAACCTCAAGGCCGATGGCTCCACGGCCTGCGGCATGTGGATCTACACCGGCTTCTGGGCCAACAACGACGCTCCGCTCGACCCGGCCGAGCAGGCCATCGGCAGCCGCGTCGCCGACGACCCGACGGGGCTGGGGCTGCATCCCAAGTGGTCGTTCGCCTGGCCGCTCAACCGTCGCATCATCTACAACCGCGCCTCGGCGGACCTGGAAGGCAAGCCTTGGAACCCGAACCGGGTGCTGGTCGAATGGACGGGCGAGAAGTGGGTGCAGAACGACGTCGGCGACTTCGTGGCCGTGTCGAACGGCACGCCCGTGCCGCCCAACAACAAGGCGTTCATGATGCTGTGGGAGCAGAACGCGCGCCTGGAGAGCTACGGCATGGGCGACGGTCCTTTGCCCGAGCACTACGAGCCCTTCGAGAGCCCGGCGGACAACAAGCTGAACGGACGGCAGAACTCGCCGTGCGTGCGCTTCGCCGAGTTCGAGTCGGTCAAGCGCGGCGACCGCAGCCAGTACCCCATCGCGGTGACCACCTATTCGGTCACCGAGCATTGGCAGACCGGCGGCCAGACCCGCACGTGCCCGGCCCTCAACGAGGCCATGCCCGAGCAGTTCGTCGAGATGTCGGTGGAACTGGCGGCCGAAAAGGGCATCGAGAACGGCGAGCGCGTCCGCGTGTTCAACAACCGCGGGTCGGTCGAGGTCATGGCGCTGGTCACGCCTCGCTTTAAGCCGTTCAAGGTGAACGGCGAGACCGTGCACCAGGTGGGCATGACGCACCACTTCGGCTGGGCGGGCGACTTCGCCACCGGAGACATCGTCAACGACCTGCCGCCGAACGTGGGCGACCCGAACTGCTGGGTGCCCGAGTACAAGGCGTTCCTCGTCGACATCGAGAAGGCATAGGAGGGGTGAGCTATGAGTGAGAAAGCCATATTGTTCGACTCCTCCCGCTGCACCGCGTGCCGCGGCTGCCAGGTGGCCTGCAAGTGCTGGAACGGCCTGCCGTCCACCCTCGAGAAGAACGGGAACCCTTCCACGGGCTCGTACCAAAGCCCGATGGATTTGAACGGCGACACGCGCCTGCTGATCAGCTTCCATGAGGAGGCCGGCGGCGACAAGGGCGTGAAGTGGGCCTTCGGGCGCCGCTCGTGCCAGCACTGCACCGACGCCCCCTGCGCCACCATCTGCCCTGGCGGGGCGCTGAAGAAGGACGAGGCCACCGGTTTCGTCAGCGTGGACGAGTCCAAGTGCATCGGCTGCAGGTACTGCTCCACGGCCTGCCCGTTCGACGTGCCGCAATACCACGGCGACACGAGCAAGATCAACAAGTGCACCGGATGCCTCGACCGCGTCGAGCAGGGCCTGGCTCCGGCGTGCGTGACCACCTGCCAACCGCAGGCGCTCATGTTCGGCGATCGCGAGGAGATGCTTTCCATCGCCCGGGAACGCGTGGACTACCTGCACGGCAAGGGCTATGCGGACGCCGCCTTGTACGGTGAGGACGAGGTGGGAGGCCTTCACGTGATCCAGGTGCTGAAGCACGGCGTGGAAGCGCACGGCCAGGTCGTCGATCCGCAGGTCAACCCGATGGTCGGCCTGACCCAGATCATGAAGCCGGTCACGGGCGCCGTCACGGGCCTCACGGTTGCCGGCTTGGCGGCCATGTTCGTGCTGGGCATCGGCTACAAGCGCGACAAGCTGGCGTACAACCCCGAGACGGACGACACGATCTCCGTCGACACCGGAGAGGTCGTCAAGCACGGCGACGGCCAGGACGAGGAGACGGTGATGGAGCATATCACCGAGAACCTTCCGGGCAAGAAGGGAGGCAACCGATGAGCAAGGGACCCGTCAAGGTTTCCGCTGAGGAAGCCGCCAAGAACCAGGCGTTCTTGGCAAGCATGGCAGCCGGCGGCAAGGAACGCTACATCAAGCGCCACTCGCTGCAGGCGCGCTTGACGCACGGCATCACCATCGCGGCGTGCATCCTGCTGTGCATCTCCGGCCTGTTCGTGTTCGTTCCGGCCCTCGCGGCCGCTGTCGGCGCGGACACGGTGTTCGCCATCCGCATGTCGCATCGCATCATCGGCGTCGTGTTCGTCGCGGTGCCGCTGATCAGCGCCCTGCTGGCTCCGAAGGGCGTGGCGCACATCTTCAAGAACCTGTTCGATCGTTGGGATTCCGACGACAAGAAGTGGATGATGCTGTTCTTCCCGTACCTGTTCATGGCCAAGTGGATCCACATGCCCGACCAGCGCGAGGTCAAGAGCGGCCAGCGTTTCGCCGACGGCATGCTGTGGTTCGCCGGAGCGCTCATGGGCATCACGGGCATCATCCTTCTGCTGGGCACGACGCTGTTCGATTTCGGTGCGGGCGTGCACGGCGTGACCCTGTTCCTGCACGACATAGGCTTTCTGCTGATCGCGGTGTTCGGCCTGGCGCACATCTTCCTGGGCGCCGGCATCTTCCAGCCGTACCGCGGCACGGCGAAGCTCATGTTCGGCGACGGCACGGTGTCCGAGTCCGATGCCCTGTACCACTGGGGCCACTGGGCCCGCAAGGAGATCGCCACGGGCGAGAACGTGGTGGAGAAGACGAAGTAAAAGCGCGGCGACCCGTTCGTGCCGCCGCGAATCGCGGCGGCACGGGCGCCGGGTGGGTAACCCGACCGGACGCTCCCGGGTTGTCATCCTGAGCGGAGCGCGAAGCGCGGAGTCGAAGGATCCCGCGCGGCGCCAGCTGGAAGCGCCGCGGCTATCGCCGCGCGGGATCCTTCGACTCCGGCCTGCGCGCTCCGCTCAGGATGACAAAAAGGGCGTTCCGCCCGTTCAGATAGGAAAGGAATCCATGAACCTCAAAGCGATCGATGCGGCCATCGCCGCGTACCGTACGAACCTCGACGAGGGCGACGTCTCGCGGCTCGCGTTCTTCCGCGAGCTGTGGGGGGTTCAGGCCGAGGCGGCCTCCCATGTTGATCTCGGCTACGAAGTGCCCGACGCCGATAGCCTGAAAACGTGGGCGCGCCACGGGGAGCCGGTGCTCTCCCATGCTCCGGTGAAGATCGAGGCCGCCGCGTTGGCGGGCGCGATGGAGCGGCTGGCCGAAGTGCTGGCTGCGCGCGGCGGGTTCGCGGCGTCGACGAGCGAGGCGCTCTCGCGCACGAGCTGGGAGCGCATGGTCGCCGCAAGCGACCTCGCGCTCGCCGGCTGCAACCCGGCTGCCTATGTGGAGTCGTTCGTCGAGCTGCTCGAGGACGACGGCATGGACGAGGACGCGGCCCGCATCGGCGCGATGGCGGCGGCGCTGGCCCTGCGCGCGTTTCTAGAGGGTCCGGCGACGGCCGTCGAGCGGGCGCGTCGGGAGGCGG
>NZ_GL622582.1:137341-159222 GCF_000185625.1 Eggerthella sp. 1_3_56FAA | reverse complement strand
GTCCTGTCGCGTTCCGAGCGCGTCACGGGGTAGGGGGATCGGCCCCTGCGGGCGATCCATCCGGTTTCGCCGTGCACGCGCCCGGTTTCGCCGTGCGCCTTGACCGCGCCCGCCGGTTGCCTTTGAATTGCCCAGACGGCGCGCGGCGCGTAGGCGCGCCCGAGCGAGAAAGGGCTTCCTTTGAGACATTCCGGGCGTGTACGGCGCGATCCGGGCGCGATGGCGCTCGTCGTGCTGCTGGCGGTGCTGCTCGCCGGGGCGGCGGCGGGGTTCGGCTATCTCGCCTGGCAACGGCAGCAGGCGGCCGATGCGGTGCGCGCGGTCGAGCGCGAGCCGCTGCCGGCGGTGGAGCGCGCCTACGACGCGCCTGCGGACGAGCCGGCGGAGAATCCTATCGACTTTGAGGCGCTGCGCCGGGAGAGCCCCGACGTCTACGCGTGGCTCTACGTGCCGAACACGAACGTCAACCTTCCCGTGCTCCAGCGGCCGGGAGACGACTTCTTCTACCTCGATCATGACCGCTACGGCGAGCCGGCCGTCGAAGGCGCGGTGTTTTCCCAGATGGCGAACGCGACCGACTTCTCCGATCCCGTCACCGTGCTGTACGGCCACAACATCGTGAACGACGCGATGTTCGCCACGTTGCATGCCTACGAGGACCCGGCGTTCTTCGCCGACAACCCCGAGCTGTACGTTTACCTGCCCGATCGCATCCTCGCCTACGAGGTGGTGGCGGCCTACGAGTACGACGACCGGCACATCCTCAACTCGTTCGACTTCTCCGACCCCGCCGTGCGGACGGGCTACTTCGCATCGGTGCTCGCGCCCGACGACCCGAAGGCGAACGTGCGCGACGGCGCGCAGCTCGATGCCGACGACCGCATCGTGCAGCTCAGCACCTGCCGCTCGGCCCTGACCAGCGACCCGGTGCGCTATATCGTTACGGCCGTGCTCGTGGGCGAGAAGCCTGCTGCGTGAGCTGCGCCCCCGCTTTCGCAATAGGCGGAGCCTCTTTCGTCGAAGGGGTCGAACGGCATGTCTCCATGCTCTAGCATGAGGTGGCTGTGGAATGCTTGCGCCTTCGGGTAGGCGCATCGACGAGAGAGGTGCTGATATGAAGAAGAAGCTGGCCGCGCTTTTGTGCGCTGCGATGCTCGCGTGCGCGCTCCCCGCGCTCGCGTGGGCCGACGAGGCGGCTGAGCCGACGGCGGATCAGGCGACCGCGCAGGAGTCGGCCGCGGCCCGCTCGATCGGGCCGTGGCAGGAGAGCGCGTCGAACGAAGACGGCTCGTGCGTCCTCTCTGGCGAGGCGAGGGCGTCTTCGTTCGCCGTCATCGCTACGAGCGAGACGGCCGACGACGCGCTGGACGGCATGCCCTCGTTCAGGGTCGTTGCCGAGAACGCGACCAAGAAGATCGATTTCGGCGTGGCGCTTCTCGCGGGCGGCCAGTACGCCGGTTGCAACAAGCTCGAGGTGCACGTGAAGCCGAGCGCGGGAAGCGCTGGCATCGCCAAGACGTTCGAAGTGACGAGAGCCGTCGACCAGAGCAGCTTCAACTTCACGTCCGAGATGTTCAACCTCGGCGACCAGGAAGGCGATGCCTCTTACAGCGCCGACTTCGTCATGACGCTCGTCCCCTCGAAGGCGGACGTCGACGAACCGGCCGCCAACGAGCCTGCTGCCGATACGTCGGCTGCGTTGCCGTCCGGCGCCGACACGGGCGCGACCTCGCCCAAGACCGGCATGGACGCCGGCGCGCTGGCGGGCGCCTCCTTCGCCATGCTGGCCGCCGCCGGAGTCGTGGCCTTAGCGCTGCGCCGCAAGCTCGCGAAGTAACCGATGCTCATCGTCGGGCGGGCGTGCCGCAAGGTTCGCCCGCCCGGTCGTCGAAAGGCGGCCGCATAGGCGCTTGCGCGACCTCGCCTTATACATATTCTCGCAAGTTTCTGCATAAAAGGGGTTACAAATCGGCTCCGAACCGAATATACTGCTTCCAGTCCTTTAAAAGCGGTACAGAGAGACCGACAAGGTAGAACCCCAAGCGCTCACCCGAACAAGAGCGCGACGAGTCGAAG
This sequence comes from Eggerthella sp. 1_3_56FAA, assembly GCF_000185625.1. Classification (NCBI taxonomy): domain Bacteria; kingdom Bacillati; phylum Actinomycetota; class Coriobacteriia; order Eggerthellales; family Eggerthellaceae; genus Eggerthella; species Eggerthella sp. 1_3_56FAA. The sequence goes on along the minus strand of NZ_GL622582.1, from coordinate 157,146 downwards.
CCTTTGTCTGTCGCGGAGGCTTTTTTCATGCCCTCGCGCAGACGCCGCCAACTCGGGGGCGACGCGGACGCCCGGCATCGCCGGAGCGGGCGCGGAACCCGGCGGAGAGCAGGTCCGTCTGTACGCACTCGACGTCAAGAAAGGGTGTGTATGAACGACGCAGGAACGGTCAAGACCGTCTGCATGGACGCAGACGAGATCGAGCGGTCGCTGACGCGCATCGCGCATCAGATCCTCGAGACCAACAAGGGCGCGGGCAACATCGCGCTCGTCGGCATCGTGACGCGCGGCGACTTGCTCGCCAAGCGCCTGGCCGAGAAGATCGAGGCCATCGAGGGCACGAAGGTGCCGCTCGGCAAGCTCGACATCAGCTTCTATCGCGACGACTTCGCGACGCATCTCTCGCCCGAGGTGCATTCCACCGACATCCTCTTCGACCTCGACGGCAAGGACGTCGTGCTCGTCGACGACGTGCTGTACACCGGCCGCACCATCCGCGCCGCGCTCGACGCGCTCATGGATATCGGCCGTCCCTCCACGGTGCAGCTGGCCGTCCTCGTGGACCGCGGCCATCGTCAGCTGCCCATCCGCGCCGACTTCGTGGGCAAGAACGTCCCGTCTTCCTCCGACGAGAACGTGCGCCTGTTCTTGGAAGAGGCGGACGGCAAGTCCGAGGTCGAGATACTGGAAATCGCTCCGGGCTCCCGCGCGGGTTCGGCACCGCTGGGAGGTGAATAGGGCATGGCCTTCAATCACAAGCATCTGATCGACATCACGGAGTACTCCGCCGACGACATCATGACCGTTCTGGAAACGGCGGTCCGCTTCAAGGAAGTCAACGAGCGCCGCATCAAGCAGGTGCCCACGCTCAAGGGCGTCACCGTGGTCAACATGTTCAACGAGCCGTCCACCCGCACGCGCTCCTCGTTCGAGATCGCCGAGAAGCGCCTGAGTGCCAACAGCCTGAACTTCGGCGGCAGCTCCACCTCCACGGTGAAGGGCGAGAGCCTCGTGGACACGGTGGAGACGCTGTGCGCCTACAAGATCGACATGATCATCGTGCGCGACAAGCACGCCGGCGTGCCCCGCAAGATCGCCGACGTCTCCGGCGCGCACGTCATCGACGCAGGCGACGGCAAGCACCAGCACCCCACGCAGGCGCTGCTGGACCTGTACTCCATCTGGGAGGTCAAGGGCGACCTGAACGGCCTCAAGGTGGGCGTCGTGGGCGACATCGGGCACTCCCGCGTGTGCGGCAGCCTGATCCCCGCGCTCAAGATCATGGGTTGCGAGGTGACGGTGGTCGCGCCGCCGACGCTGCTGCCCGCGCGCCCCGACATCCTGGGCGCCGACCACGTGACCACGAAGCTGGACGAGGCGCTGCCCGACCTCGACGTGGTGTACATGCTGCGCATCCAGCGCGAGCGCCTCGAGGGCGCGCCGTATCCGTCGCTGCGCGAGTACAACATGCTGTACGGCCTCACGAAGGACCGCGAGCACCTCATGAAGCCCGACGCCCTCATCTGCCACCCCGGCCCCATCAACCGCGGCGTCGAACTGGATAGCTACATGGCCGACCACCCGAAGCGCTCGGTCATTCTCGATCAGGTCTATGCCGGCATCCTGACCCGCATGGCCGAAATGTACCTGCTGCTCGGAGGGAGCGAAGATGGCCTTACTGCTTAAGAACGCCCATGTGATCGACCCGCAGGTCGGTCTGAACGAAACGGCCGACATTCTCGTGCGCGACGGGAATATCGTCGAGATCGGCCAGAACCTGACGATGGAGAAGGGCGTCGAGCGCGACCTGGGCGGCAAGATCGTCGTTCCCGGCCTCGTGGACATCCACGTGCATCTGCGCGAGCCCGGCTACGAGCTGAAGGAGGATATCGCCTCCGGCACGCGCGCCGCGGCGCACGGCGGCTTCACGGCGGTGTGCTGCATGCCGAACACGAAGCCCGTCATCGACAACGCCGTGGGCGTGGAGTACGTGAAGGCTCGCGCGGCGGCCGTGGGCAAGTGCCGCGTGCACGTGGCCGGCTCCTGCTCGCAAGGGCTCAAGGGCGACACGCTGTCCGAGATGGGCGACATGGTGGCGCACGGCGCCGTCGCCTTCACCGACGACGGCCGCGGGGTGCAGGGCGCGGGCATGATGCGCCGCGTCATGGACTACGCCGCGCAGTTCGACCGCGTGGTGATGAGCCACTGCCAGGACGAGGACCTCGTCGGCGCCGGCCAGGTGAACGAGGGCGTCGTGTCGACGCGCCTGGGCATGCTGGGCTGGCCGGCCGAGGGCGAGGAGATCCAGATCGCCCGCGACATCGCTATCTGCCGCCTCACCGGCTGCCCGCTGCACATCCAGCACCTCACCACGGCGCGCGGCCTGGACCTGGTGCGCGCCGCCAAGGCCGAGGGCCTGCCGGTCACCTGCGAGGTCACGCCGCACCACCTGTTCCTCACCGAGGACGCCATCGGCGACGACTACAACACCTTCCTCAAGGTGAACCCGCCGCTGCGCACGGCCGAGGACGCCGCCGCGCTGGTGGAGGGCGTGAAGGACGGCACGGTGGACGCCATCGTCACCGACCACGCGCCGCACAACGACTTCGAGAAGAACGCCGAGTTCGAGCTGGCGCCCTTCGGCATGATCGGCCTGGAGACGGCGCTTTCGCTGGTCATCACGAACCTGGTTGCGCCGGGCGTCATCAGCTGGGAGCGCGCCGTCGAGCTGATGGCCGTGAACCCCCGCGAGATCCTTCGCGTCGAGCGCGTGGCCCTCGAGCCGGGCGCGACGGCCGACCTCACGGTCATCGACCCGGACGCTGCCTGGACGGTGGACGCCGCGGACTTCCAGTCCAAGGCCGTGAACTCGGGCTTCCTCGGCGCCGAGCTGACCGGCCGCGCCACCGACGTCTACGTGGGCGGCTACGCCACCATGGAGGACGGCGCCATCGTCGAGTAGGGTCGAGCCCTGCACGATCTTCGAACCACGCGGCCCCGCATCGAGCGAACGATGCGGGGCCGTTCTGCGCGATGCCCGGTGCGCCCGATGGCCATACGTGGCGTAAGAAACGCTCCGATGAGCCGACTAGGCGGCGCAGGTCGTCCGCTGCGGTTCCAGATGCCCGATTCTTCCTGCAATGTTGCGTTGCGGGGGTAGAAGAAGGGCGATCCTGAGTGCTTTTGCGCGTTTTCCCTGGTTGCAAACGCAACTGCTGGAGAATGTCCGATTGATGCGCGTTCTTTCACAACATTACGGGAAATATCGGGCATCCGGGCGGGCACTGCGTGATAAAATCATCTCCTTATCGAGCCAGTGCAGGCGCTCTTCTTTTTTGAAGCAGCCCATGGAGGAAGCCGGGCCCTCGCTTCCTAGTACCACGTCTGCAAGATCCTCGCAGCCCAGGGCAGACGAGGAGGCTCCAATGGAACCTATGCAGGTTTGCTTCTCCCATCAAACGGCTTTTCAGGTGTTGAGGGCGATCGACGCGCGGGAGCTTGCAGGGTCTGGCGACACGGCGTGGCGGCTTCCCGCTCGTGCGCCGAGTGCGCGGGAGCTCGAAGAGGTCGTCAAGCGCATTGAGAACGATCGCCCTGGGTTATCGATCGAGCGTCCCGTCCATATTCTCCTGGGAGCGGCTTCAAGATGCCGCTCCACTTCGCGTCGCGTGTCGCACGTGTGCACACGGCAGATGCGTGGGAAGCCCTTGCTCCGGCTGTCGGACGGAGTTGGCGTATGCAGTGCGCCGTTTGCCTGCGTTCAGGCGGCTCCGTCAGCGAAAAACAAGATCGATCTGCTTGAACTTGCTTACGAGCTTTGCGGAACCTATCGCACTCGGCGAACGTCGACTGCTCCTGCGTATCAGGTGCCTCCTTTGATGACGATGCGTTCTCTACGCAGCTTCGTTTCGCTCAACCCTTCCATCGCGGGCGCTCGGATCGTGGCGCGCGTCCTGCCGTACCTGGCGGATGGTTCGGCTTCTCCGAGGGAGACGAAGCAGGCGCTCGTGTTGGGCTTGCCGACATCGTACGGCGGGTACGGCTTGGGCATCCCGAGGATGAATTACGAGGTGAAGGCAATCGCAGGAGCCCGCACGACTTCCGGCAGATCGAGTTTTCGTTGCGACCTTTGCTGGCCGGATGCGAAACTCGACGTGGAGTACCAAAGCAGGGAGATGCACGAAGGGGAGGAAAGCCGTATCAGGGATTCTAGAAGGACGAACGCGTTGATGGCGATGGGCTGGACGGTCGTAGGCGTCACGAACGACGAGCTGGACAGCCTGGCTGCAACCGATGCGATAGCCGACACGATACGTCGGCTCCTGGGAAAGCGCGTGCAAGTGCGCGTGTCGGACTATCATGCTCGCAAGCTGCGGCTCCGGCGGCAGCTCGGGCTTCCGGTGGGCTACGACTAGGCCGGCCGCCGTAGGTGCGGCCTCGATGTGCGATTATCACAGGAATGTTGCGTTTGACGGGGCGTTCTCATCGACGCGGAAGAGCGCGAGACGATGATCAGGCAGTTTGCAATGATTACTTTCGATGCATGCCGATACGGTCCGAAAAAACGCAACATTGCGGGAAGAATCGCACGCGGCACGCCGCTTCTTCGGCACGCGTGCGCCGGCCGCCGACGGGATAGAACGTCCGACGGTCGGAAGCTGTGCGCGTCTTTCGGCATCGTTTCTTGTAATTGCATAAAATTACTTGAATAAGAGAAAATATTGCATTTCTAATCGATAAAACTCGTTATAGGCGTATACTACGCTTCGACCTTTAAGGGCGGTACGGAGAGACCGACAAGGTGCGCAACATACACCCTGCATCCGTGCGCCTCCCACATCAGATGGAGGCGCTTTTTTGTAGGGGCGTTGCCCGAACGGAAGGATGGAAGCTTGAGCGAGATTTCGAAGCGGTTGATGCAGGGGACGTCGAAGCCCGCGGGCGCGCCCGCGGCGCTCGTGCTGGAGGACGGCGCCGTGTTCCGCGGCACGTCGTGCGCGGCGGCGGGGGAGGTGTTCGGCGAGGTCTGTTTCAACACCTCGCTCGAGGGCTACCTCGAGGTGATAACCGACCCGTCGTACGCGGGCCAGATCGTGACGATGACGTATCCCCAGATCGGAAACTACGGCGTGAACGTGGACGACGCGCAGGCGGACGAGCCCGCCCTGCGCGGCCTCGTCGTGCGCGACCTGTGCGCGACGCCGTCGAACTGGCGCAGCGCGCAGGGTCTGCCCGACTACCTGCGCGACCACGGCGTGGTGGCCGTCGAAGGGGTGGACACCCGCGCGCTCGTGCGCCATGTGCGCGACTGCGGCGCACAACGGGCCGTGCTGTCCACCGTCGACGTGGACGAGGCCAGCCTTCTGGCGAAAGTGCGTGCGAGCGCATCCATCGTCGGGCAGAACCTGGCCTCCACGGTGTCGTGCGCGCGTCCGCGCCGCTTCTCGGCCGACGACCTGCCGGCTTCGCGGGCGTTCTCGCTCGCCGCGCCTCCCGAGCCGCGCTTCAAAGTGGTCGCCTACGACTGCGGAGCGAAGCGCTCCATCCTCGAAAACCTCGTGCGCGCCGGCTGCGACGTGACCTGCGTGCCGTGGGACACCCCGGCGCCCGAGGTGCTGGCCATGGCTCCCGACGGCGTGTTCCTGTCGAACGGCCCGGGCGACCCCGAAGCCGTCGAGGGCACGTACGCCCAGGTGGAGCAGCTGCTGGGGAAGGTGCCCGTGTTCGGCATCTGCCTGGGGCACCAGATGATCGCCAAGGCGGCGGGCGCGGATATCGAGAAGCTCAAGTTCGGCCACCGCGGCGGCAACCATCCCGTCATGAACCTGCGCACGCTCCGCGTGGAGATCACCGCGCAGAACCACGGCTTCGGCCTCGTGTTCCCCAGTTTGGGCGCGCTCGTGCCGGAGCTGTCGGCCGGCGTCTGCACGCACGAGGACGACCTGCGCTGCTGGGCGCGCCGCGGCGTCGCGCCGGTGGTGCAAAACGAGCGCTTCGGACGCATCCAGCTCACGCACGTGAACCTCAACGACGGCACGGCCGAGGGCGTCGCGTTCCTCGATATACCGGCGTTCTCCGTGCAGTACCACCCGGAAGCCTCGCCGGGTCCTACCGACGCCCATTACCTGTTCGCTGCGTTCGCGCGGTTGATGGATTCCGCCGTTCTGGCGAACGGCGGCGTTGCCGACGCTGCGGCCGCGGCTGGCACCCTATCTTGCCCTTCTGCTGCGGCTGGACGGACAGAAGTCCAGTCCAGCCTTGCATCAGGGCAATCTGGGGCACCAGCCGCGCCCTCGCTGACCTTGCCTGACCCGCGCGAATGTGCAAACTACCTCGACATCGACATCGCCGAGGATCGCCTGGCCGGCTGGTCGTTCGCCGAAGGGAAGGAGGCCTCCCATGCCTAAGCGCGAAGACATCCAAACCATCCTCGTCATCGGAAGCGGCCCCATCGTCATCGGGCAGGCGTGCGAGTTCGACTACTCGGGCGCGCAGGCCTGCAAGGTGTTGAAGGCCGACGGCTATCGCGTGGTGCTCGTGAACAGCAACCCCGCCACCATCATGACCGACCCGGGCCTGGCCGACCGCACCTACGTCGAACCCATTACCGTGGAGTTCGTCGAGCAGGTCATCGCGAAGGAGCGCCCCGACGCCCTCTTGCCCACGCTGGGCGGCCAGACCGGGCTCAACACGGCCGTCGAGCTCGCGCGCGCCGGCATCCTGGCCAAGTACGGCGTGGAGATGATCGGCTGCGACCTCGAGGCCATCGAGCGCGGCGAGGACCGCAAGCAGTTCAACGAGTGCATGGCGGAGCTTGGCATCGAGACGTCGCGCTCCGGCTACGCCTATTCCATCGCCGACGCCGAGGACATCGTGGCCGAGCTCGGCTACCCCGTGGTGCTGCGCCCCTCGTTCACGCTGGGCGGCGCGGGCGGCGGCATCGCGCACGACGCGGCCGAGCTGCACGAGATCGTGGGCCAGGGCCTGGAGCTGTCGCCGGCCGGCGAGGTGCTGGTGGAGGAGAGCATCGAGGGCTGGAAAGAGTACGAGATGGAGGTCATGCGCGACCGCGCCGGCAACGGCATCATCGTGTGCTCCATCGAGAACTTCGACGCCATGGGCGTGCACACGGGCGACTCCATCACGGTGGCGCCCGCGCAGACGCTCTCGGACGTGGAGTACCAGCGCATGCGCGCGGCGTCGCTGGCCATCCTCGAGAAGATCGGCGTGGAGACCGGCGGCTCCAACGTGCAGTTCGCCGTCAACCCGGAAAACGGCCGCATGATCGTCATAGAGATGAACCCCCGCGTGTCGCGCTCCTCGGCGCTCGCGTCGAAGGCCACGGGCTTCCCCATCGCGAAGGCGGCCGCGAAGCTGGCCGTGGGCTACACGCTCGACGAGATCGTGAACGACATCACGAAGGCCACGCCCGCCTGCTTCGAGCCGTCCATCGACTACTGCGTGGTGAAGGTGCCGCGCTTCGCGTTCGAGAAGTTCCAGGGCACAGACGACACGCTGTCCACGCGCATGAAGGCCGTCGGCGAGGTCATGGCCATCGGCCGAACGTTCGAGGAATCGCTCGGCAAGGCCATGCGTTCGCTGGAGAACGGGCGCGCGGGCCTGGGAGCCGACGGCAAAGGCGGCGAGGCCGACGCGTCCGACGAGGCGCTGGAAGACCTCGTGGCGCGTCCCACAGCCGAGCGCATCTTCTACCTGGCCGAGGCGCTGCGTCGCGGCTGGACGGTTGAGCGCGCGAGCGCGGCGAGCCGCGTGGACCCCTTCTTCGTCGCGCGCATGGCCGACATCGTGCGCGTGCAGGAGAACCTGCGCGGCATGGCGCTGGACGAACTCGATGCCGATGCGTTCCGCCTGCTCAAGCGCATGGGGCTGGCCGACGCGCAGATCGCGCGCCTCACGGGATCCGACGAGCTCACCGTGCGCACGTGCCGTAAGATGCTGGGCGTGAGGCCTGCGTTCAAGACCGTGGACACCTGCGCCGCCGAGTTCCCCAGCGCCACGGCCTACCATTACAAAACCTACGATGCCGACGAGACCGAGACGGCGCCGAAGACGCGGCGGCGCGCCATGATCCTGGGCGCGGGGCCGAACCGCATCGGCCAGGGCATCGAGTTCGACTATTGCTGCGTGCACGCCAGCTACGCTCTGCACGAGGCCGGGTTCGAGACGATCATGGTGAACTGCAACCCCGAGACGGTGTCCACCGACTACGACACGTCCGACAAGCTGTACTTCGAGCCGCTCACGTTCGAGGACGTCATGGACATCGTCGACGTCGAGCAGCCCGACGGCGTGGTGGTCACCTTCGGCGGGCAGACGCCGCTCAAGCTGGCGAACGCGCTGGCGGCGGCCGGCGTGCCCATCATGGGCACCTCGCCGGAGGCCATCGACCTGGCCGAGGACCGCGACCGCTTCGCCGCCGTCCTCGACGAGCTGGGCATCGTCTACCCGGCCGCCGGCATGGCCTCCACGTACCAAGAGGCGTGCGTCGTGGCCGACCGCATCGGCTTCCCGCTGCTCGTGCGCCCCAGCTACGTGCTGGGCGGGCGCGGCATGGGCATCGTCTACGACGGCGCCCAGCTAGAGAAATACATGGCGGAGGCCGCGAAGATCTCGCCCGACCACCCGGTGTACCTCGACCGCTTCCTCGAAGGCGCGGTGGAGGTGGACCTCGACGCGCTCTGCGACGGCGAGCAGGTGTTCGTGGGCGGCGTGCTGGAGCACATCGAGATGGCGGGCATCCATTCGGGCGACTCGGCCTGCTGCACGCCGCCGTTCGCGCTGTCCGAGGCCGTGCAGGCGCAGCTGCGCGCCATCGCGCGCCGCTTGGCGCTGCGCCTGGGCGTGGTGGGGCTCATCAATATCCAGTTCGCCATCAAAGACCAGGTCATCTACATCATCGAGGCGAACCCGCGCGCCAGCCGCACGGTGCCGTTCGCCTCGAAGGCGACGGGCGTTCCGCTGGCGAAGGTCGCCGCGCGCATCATGGCGGGGGAGAAGCTGGCCGACTTAGGGATGCCGCCCGACGACCGCCGGCTCGAGCATTTCAGCGTGAAGGAAGCCGTCATGCCCTTCGGCCGCTTCCCCGGCGCCGACACGGTGCTCGGCCCCGAGATGAAGTCCACCGGCGAGGTCATGGGCATCGCGCGCAACTTCCCGGCGGCGTTCGCGAAGACGCAGCTGGCCATCAGCTACGCGCTGCCCGAGGGCGGCACGGTGTTCGTCAGCGTGTGCGACCGCGACAAGCGCGCCATCGTGCCCATCGCTCGCGACATCGCGCGCCTGGGCTTCCAGCTCGTGGCCACGGGCGGCACGGCCCGCGCGCTGCGGGCGGCCGGCGTGGAGTGCGAGCAGGTGAGGAAGATCCACGAGGGCGAGGGCAACGTGCGCGACATGATCGCCGCCGGGGACATCGCGCTCATGATCAACACGCCGTTCGGCCACGCCACGCGCGCCGACGGCTACGAGCTGCGCCTCGAGGCCGTGAAGCACGGCGTGACCCACGTGACGAACCTCGCCGGCGCCCAAGCCATGGTGGCCGGCATGGAGGTGGCCCGCCTCGGCGGTCTCACGGCCGTGGCCTTGCAGGACCTGCCCCAGTGGGAGCTTTCGCGCTGACGCGCCGCGTTCTGCGCGCATCGTCGCCCGGAAAACACGGAATCGCACCTGGAACCGTGTTTTCCGGGCGAAAAGGCGATGGCTTCCGATTTCCGATGCGCCTCCGGTTTGCTACACTGAAGGCGTTTCATCGTTTCGCATGATTCCCTGACGAGGGCAGCCGTACCAGGATCGAAAAGACGGCGCATAACCTACGAAAGGGGTCTTCTCATGGCATGGGTCGTTCTTATCGTATCGGGCGTCTTGGAAGCGGTGTGGGCCACGGCGCTCGGGCGCGCGGAGGGGTTCACCAGGCTAGCGCCTTCGATCGTGTTCCTGGTTGCGCTGGCGTTGAGCATGGTCGGCTTGTCCTACGCGGTCAAAACGCTGCCAACGGGCACCTCGTACGCCGTTTGGGTCGGCATCGGCGCCTCGCTCACGGTCGCCTACGGCATGCTCTCGGGAACAGAGCCCGTATCGGTGGCGAAAGTGCTGCTCATCATCGGCCTCATAGCTTGCGTCATCGGTCTCAAGCTCGTCCACGACGGCTCTTGATGCCGCTTGGAATTCAACGTGCGGAAACATAGAAGCGAGGGCGCATCGGCTGACGCGCCCTCGCTCGATCAGAATTCTCCCTCACGCCTTCGAGGACTTCGGCGGTCTGGCCGACCCTCGTTTGACGGCTATGTCGAGCGCGCCCAGCGCGTCGTAGGCTTCCCGCGCCGACGCTTCGACTCGATCGGCATCGAGGCCGCGCTCGTCGGGATGCAGCTCGACGCGTCTGTCGGCGACGGCGGACCATGCCTCGTACACTTTCTCGATGGGCGGCAGCTTCTCCACGGTGCTCCTTCGGTCGCGGCGTCATGTTCGGAAACAGCATGATATCAGATGGTAGAATGATCGCTTCGAATGCTGACGAACCGTCGAAGAAGGAGCGCCTGCAACGCTCTCGGCGGAGCTCGAAGAAGCCGGCTTCGAAAAGGCGGAGCTTGTCGGCGACGCGGCTGGCGCACCTCTCGACGAGGTGAGCCCGACGATCGCCGTAGTCGCGCGCAAGCCTGCGACCTGCGTGGACGGGCGATGACACGAATCGTGTCTTGCCGGAGCGATGCGGCTCAGCCATCTTGGGAGCCTGAAAGGGGGCGCGTCCCATGGATTTCGGAGAGAAGCTGAAAGCGCTGCGCACCGAGCGCGGCCTGACCCAGGAGCAGCTTGCCGCCAGGCTGTACGTGTCGCGCACGGCCGTGTCGAAGTGGGAGACGGGCGGCGGCTCGCCCAACCTCGACTCGCTGCAGGCCGTCGCGCGCCTGTTCGACGTGTCGGTGGACGACCTCCTGTCCACCGACGACCTCATCGTGCTCGCCCGCGACGAGCGCCGCTCGACGGCGCGCAGCAGCGGCATGCTGTCGTTCGGCCTGCTCGACGTGCTGGCCGTCGTGTTCGCGTTCATTCCGCTATACGGCGTGGACGACGGCTCGTTCGTGCGCATGGCGAACCTGGCCGACTACGGCGCGTCCGTGGATTTCGGCGCGTCGTTCGCCGTCATGGCGGCGGCCGTCGTCTCGCTCATGTTCGTGGGCGCGGTGGAGATCGTGCTGGCAGCTGCGGGCTCGCGCCGCGCGGCCCGCATCGTCGCCCTCGTCGGGTTCGCGGTGCAGGCGCTGGCCGTCGTCCTGTTCGCCTCCACCATGCAGCCCTACGCCACAACGCTCATGTTCGTGCTGCTCCTGGCGAAGGTCGTCGTCGGCTACCGTATTCTGCGCTCGTAACCCCTGGTCGGCTGCGGAGGTCACGCACCGTGTCGCCCGTGCGACGCATCGTGGCTTGCCGCCGGGAGGCGCGCGTCGTTTCATGGAGGCTCGGACCCGCAAGGGATCCGCAGCATCCGTGAGGCGAAAGGACGGTTCGATGGAAACAACCCTGATGGCCGCGTGGCTGAACGACACGTTCGCCGCGTTCGATGCGACGATCTTGGGGGCGCTGCATGCGCTCGCAGAATGTGGGGGCTTCGCGCTCACGCCCCTGTTCGAGGCGGTGAGCTTCGTAGGCGAGAAGGGCGCATGCTTCTTCGCGCTGGCCTTCGTGCTTATGGTGTTCAAACGCACGCGACGTGCCGGGACGGTCATGTTCGTCGCCATCTGCCTGGGCGCGCTCGCCACGAACATCGTGCTCAAGGACCTCGTCGCGCGGCCGCGGCCGTTCGAGTCGTCCGCGCTCTTCCTCGACTGGTGGCGCTTCGCCGGCGCCGCGCCCGAGGACGGGTTCTCGTTCCCCTCCGGGCACATGACCGCGGCCTCGGCGGCGATGGCGGCGCTCATGCTGGCGTATCGGAATTGGAAGACAGTGCTGGGCGGCTCGCTCGTCATGCTGGTCATGGGCGCTGCCCGCTGCTATCTCGTGGTGCACTATCCCACCGACGTGCTGGCCGGCCTTCTCGTGGGCGCGCTCGCGGCCGTCGCAGCGCAGCTGCTCGTGTCGTTCGCGTTCCGCCGGTACGGGGAGCGCCGATTCGCGCGGCCTCGCCACGCCTGTGCTCCCGTGCGACGCAGGCGGTAGGCCCCGCCGTTCGCTCCTTCCGTCGTCCCGGCGTGCACATTCCCTGCATTTTGGCTTGTCAGCCGCATGAAGCGCGCGCAGATGATACAATCGTCGGCCGAGAGACGAAAACGCGCGCCGCGCTCGCACGGGCGGCGGCGAAAAGTGAAAGGACGAATGTGGCACTCGTCAACGAGCGGGCCCGCATCCTCGCCAACGAGGAAGTCGGCCCGAACCTCTACCTCATGGAACTCGCGGCCTCGCATATCGCGGCGAGCATCGAGCCGGGGCAGTTCGTGCACATGAAGGTGCCGAGTATGGAGGCGCACATCCTGCGCCGCCCGTTCTCGGTGTACGCGCGCGATGCGGCGGCCGGCACGCTCGAGGTGCTCTACCAATCGGTGGGCTTCGGCACCGACCACATGACGCGCATCGAGCCCGAGCGAGCCGAGCACCTCTCCGGCGCCGAGCTCATCGGGCCGGTGGGCCGCGGGTGGCAGCCTCCCGCGAACGCGCGTCGCGCCCTCCTCGTGGGCGGCGGCGTGGGTGCTGCGCCGCTTTTCATGCTGTGCGAGAGTCTGATTAGCGCCGGCGTGCGCACTGACGTGGTGCTGGGCGCGCAGACCGAGGCGGCGCTCACGTGTCGCGGCCGCTACGAGGCGCTGCTGGACGAGCCGCCGCGCTGCGCCACCGACGACGGCAGCTTCGGACGCGAGGGCTTCTGCACCTCGCTCGTCGCCGAAGCGCTCGCGGAAGCTGCAGAAGCGGGGGAGCCGTACGACTATCTGGCCGTGTGCGGCCCCGAGCCCCTTATGAAGATCGTGGCCGGCATGGCCGCCGAGGCGGGCGTGCCCTGCGAGGTGTCCATGGAGAAGCGCATGGCCTGCGGCGTGGGAGCATGCCTGTCGTGCGTGGTGGACACGGTGGACGGCAAGCAGCGGGCCTGCGTCGACGGCCCCGTGTTCGATGCGCGGAAGGTGGTATGGTAGATGGGCGATAGCTTCAACGCAACGCAACCTGTTCGGTCGGGCGGCGGGGACACCCCTCCAGTCGCTCGGACAGTCCTCGCTCGGTCGAACAGTCCGCAGGACTGTTCGATTCGCTGCGGAACTCGCTTGGTGGAGGGGTGTCCCCGCCGCCCTGTTCCGACTTCGGTGAACATGCGTGTGAATCTGGGCGGGTTGGAGATGAAGAACCCCGTGACGGTGGCGTCGGGCACGTTCGCCGCCGGGCGCGAGTACGGGGACTTCGTGGATGTGGCGGGCCTCGGCGCTGTCACGACGAAGGGCGTGTCGCTGAACGGGTGGGCGGGCAACGCCAGTCCCCGCATCGCCGAGACGCCTTCGGGCATGCTCAACTCCATCGGGCTTCAGAACCCCGGCGTGGCGCACTTGAAGGAATGCGATCTGCCGTGGCTGGCCGAGCGCGGCGCGACGGTCATCGTGAACGTGTCAGGCCACAGTTTCGACGAGTACGTGCAGGTGATCGAGGCGTTGGAAGACGCGCCGGTGGACGCGTACGAGGTGAACATCTCGTGCCCGAACGTGGATGCGGGCGGCATGACCATCGGCACGTGCACGGACAGCGTCGAGGCGGTCGTATCCCGGTGCCGCGCCGCCACGAAGCGCCCGCTCATCGTGAAGCTCACCCCGAACGTAACCGACGTGACCGAGATCGCGCGCGCCGCAGTGTCGGCCGGCGCCGACGCGCTGTCGCTCATCAACACGCTTCTGGGCATGGCCATCGACGCGGAGCGCCGCCGACCGCAGCTCGCGCGCGGCGTGGGCGGACTGTCGGGCCCGGCCGTGAAGCCCGTGGCGCTGCGCATGGTGTGGGAGGTTCACCAGGCCGTCGACGTGCCGCTGCTCGGCATGGGCGGCATCTCGTGCGCGATCGACGCGGTGGAGTTCATGCTGGCCGGAGCCACGGCGGTGGCCGTCGGCACCGCGAATTTCGTGAATCCGCACGCCACGGTTGAAATCATCGACGGAATGGCGCAGTATTGCGAAAGGCACGGCATCGAAGACGTGCAGCAACTGATAGGAGCTTTGGAATGGTGAGTTCGTTCGAAGAGGTGCCCGCGCGCGATCGCGTGATCGTGGCGCTCGACTGCGGCATCGAAGAGGCCTTCGACCTCGCGGACCAGCTGCAGGGCAAGGCGACGTGGATGAAGGTGGGAATGACGCTGTTCTACGCGAACGGCCCGGCCATCGTGTACGCGCTCAAGGAGCGCGGCTTCAAGGTGTTCCTCGACCTCAAGTTCCACGACATTCCGCACCAGGTGGAGGGCGCCGCGTACGCCGCGGCCGGCAGCGGGGCCGATATGCTGACCATGCACACGGTGGGCGGCGTCGACATGATGGCTGCGGCGCAGAAGGGCGCCGAGCGCGCAGCGTCCGAGTACGGTCACGATGCGCCGGCGACGCTGGGAATTACGGTTCTCACCAGCATGAACGATGCGGCTCTGGCCGAAACGGGCGTAAGCCGCGCCATGGCCGACCAGGTGGTCGTGCTGGCCGAGCAGGCCAAGCGCGCCGGCATCTCCGGCGTGGTGGCGTCTCCGAAGGAGGCTGCGCGTCTGCGCGAGATCCTGGGCCCGGACGCCTACATCGTCACGCCGGGCGTGCGCCCTGCGGGCAGCGACCGCGGCGATCAGAGCCGCGTGGCCACGCCTGCCCAGGCGTTCGCCAACGGTGCGTCGCACATCGTCATCGGGCGTCCCATCACGCAGGCGGCCGATCCGGCGGCTGCATTCGAGTCCATCGCGGCCGAGCTGTAGGCGCCCCGTCGAACTTGCGTGCGGTCTGGGAAAATGACGGTTGGGCGACGAATGGTCGACAAAGGAGCCAACTGCTTCTAGAATGTGTGACCACGCACTGAAATTTTTAGGATTTGTAGGAAAAGACAAGGTGAAGTGGGCGAATGCGTGATAGTATCACGGAATCGTTTTGGAACAGAAGGAGATAACACGATGGCTATTCCTCAACTCAGCCCTGAAGAGCGTCAGGCGGCTTTGGAAAAGGCGAAGGCGGCTCGCATCAAGCGCGCCGAGGTTCGCGATGACCTGAAGTCCGGCAAGCTCACGCTCGAGAAGGTTCTTGAAATGAAGAACGATCCGGTCGTGGGCCGTATGAAGGTTTCCACCCTCATCGAGACGCTTCCCGGCTACGGCAAGGCCAAGGCTGAGAAGATCATGAAGGAGCTCCAGATTGCCGAGAGCCGCCGTCTGCGCGGTCTGGGCGAGCGTCAGCAGACCGCCCTGCTGGAGCGCTTGGGCTAACCGCACCTATGCGCCACGGCAATCTGTTCGTCATCTCGGGGCCATCGGGTGCTGGCAAGGGCACGCTGGTGGCCCGTCTTTTGCGCGAGATCCCCGATGCTTGGGCGTCCATGTCGGTTACCACGCGCAAGCCGCGCGAGGGAGAAGTGGATGGCGTCCACTACCGCTTCGCGTCCCCTCAGGAATTCCAGGAGCTCGTCGACGAGGACGGCCTGCTGGAATGGGCGACGTACGGCGGCAACTGCTACGGCACGCCCCGCGCTACCGTCGAGGAGCACATCGCGTGCGGCGATCAGGTCATCCTGGAAATCGACGTTCAGGGAGGATTCCAGGTGCGCGACAAGTTCCCTTCGGCGCATCTCGTCTTCATCGAGCCGCCGTCGCTTGACGTGCTGGAAGCGCGCCTTCGCGGCCGCGGAACAGAGACGGAGGAGGCCATCGCCACGCGGATGGAGACGGCGCGGGTGGAGCTTTCCCGTAAAATGGAGTATGATATACGGCTGGTAAACGACGATTTGGACGAAGCTGTCCGTGCATTAGCGGGCTACGTCAACGAACAAGCCGAGAAAATACGAGGTTAACACGCATATGAGCATTATCGAACCGAAGATCGACGTCCTGTTGAACGAGACCGACAACGATCGTTTCCTGCTGTGCGCGCTCGCTTCCAAGCGCGCGCACGACATCAACGACATGATGCGCGGCCAGCGCGACCGCGCCATCCAGCTGCAGACGGCGGTCGAGATCGCGCGCGCGGCCGACAAGAAGCCGCTGTCGCTGGCTTTCAACGAAATCGCCCGCGGCGAAGTGTCGTACGATCCTAACTCCATCGACGTCAACTACCACTAAGAGATTCCGTCGGCCGTAGGCCGACGGAACTGCTCGACGCTGCGAAGCCCCGAGGCACCGCGCCTTGCCGCTCCAAGCCCTCGTCGCGTACGGAAGTACGCTTCCTCGGGCTTTCGCGGCATTGCAAGGCGCCCCGGGGCTTCTCGCTGACGTGCTGCGCCAACCTGCGTGTTCGTTTCGCGCTACGCGCGATCTCTCTGCATCGAAGGATATCCATGACTGAATTCCAACGCATCTGCTTGGTCCATTACCACGAGATCGGGCTCAAGGGGCACAACCGATCGGCGTTCGAGATGAGGTTGCTCAAGAACCTCGAAGCGCTGCTGAAGCCTTTCCCCGTGGTCGTTATCCATCGCATCGCGGGCCGTTTGTGCGTGTTCTTGCGCGAGGGCACCGATTGGACCACCGCGAAGGAGGCGGCCGACGTCATCGGCAAGGTGCCGGGCGTAGCGCGCGTGTCGTGCGGTTTCAAGTGCGAGCGCGACCTCGACGAGATGACGGAGGCGGCGCTCGCGGCGATGGCCGAGGCGGGCGAGTTCGACACGTTCAAGGTGGCGGCGCGGCGCAACCACACCGATTTCGCCACGGGTTCGATGGACATGAACCAGATCATCGGCTCGGCGCTGTGCGCCGCGCACCCCGAGAAGTCCGTTAAGATGAAGAAGCCCGACGTCACGGTGGGCGTCGAGGTGGTGCAGAACGCGGCGTACGTGTACGCGCGCTCGCTGCCGGGCGTGGGAGGGCTGCCGGTGGGCAGTTCGGGCCTGGTCGTGAGCCTGCTGTCGTCGGGCATCGACTCGCCGGTGGCGACGTGGAAGCTCGCGCGGCGCGGCGCGGTGTGCATAGGCGTGCACTTCTCCGGACGACCTCAAACATCCGATGCCAGCGAGTACCTCGTGGACGACATCGCGCAGGTGCTGGAGCGCACGGGCTGCATCGCTCGCGTGTACACGGTGCCGTTCGGCGACTACCAGCGCGAGATCGCTCTGACCGTGCCGCCCGAGCTGCGCGTCATCATGTACCGCCGTCTCATGTTCAAGGTGGCCGAGGAGATCGCACGCCGCGAGCGCGCGGGAGCGCTGGTGACGGGAGAGAGCCTAGGCCAGGTTGCCTCGCAGACGCTCGACAACATCCGCTGCACTGACGCGGCGGTTGACCTGCCCGTCTTTCGTCCGCTCATCGGCACCGACAAGCTGGAGATCATCGCCGAAGCCGAGCGTTTGGGCTCGTTCGAGATCTCCTCGCAGGATGCGCCCGACTGCTGCACGCTGTTCATGCCGCGCAGTCCGGAGACGCATGCGAAGCTGCCCGTGGTGTTGGAAGCCGAGGCCGCGCTGCCCATCGAGCGCTGGGTGCCCGAGATCGCCGACGCCGCAGAGGTTCGCGACTACGCCTGCCCCGCCTACAAGCCCAAGAAGAAACGCGCTTCCTGAGCGCGGCCGGTTGCAGAAGCTCGCAAAAGCGGCGTCCCCGGGAGATACCTCGGGGGCGCCGCTTTCTCTTGCCCCGTTTCGTCGTCCCGAGCGAGCGCAGCTCTCGCCCTGTCATCCTGAGCGAGCGCGAGCATTCGACAGTCCAGCGGACTGTCGAACTCCCGAGCACGCGAAGCGAGCGCAGGGAGGCCCCGCGAAGCGGGGACGCGAAGGATCCCGTGCGGCATCAGCTGGAAGCGCCGCGGCTGGCACCGCACGGGATCCTTCGACTCCGCGCTGCGCGCTCCGCTCAGGATGACGACCTGCGGTGCCCCGATCAGGATGACGGTCCCAGCGCAGCTTGTATTAGAGCTGACGAGAAGCGGGGTACTCCTCGCGCGTGATATGCGCGTGGGATTCGTTGGCGCGGCAGGTGGAAACCGCGTTGGATCGGCATCGACGGCGCGTGGAATCGGCGTTGGGAACGCGTGGAAGGTGCGCTGGAAAACGCGGCGCGTTTCGCTGGATCTGCGCCATCGGCGCGTGAGTCGAGGTCGCTATCATGGAAGGGGAGGAATCGGCGACGGACGAGGGGGCGGCATGGGGTTTGCAGAGCAGGCGGAGTCGTGGCGGGCGAAGGCGCACCTGACCGGCGTGCGCCTGCCGGTGCTCGTGGGCGTGACGGCGCTCGCGGCCATCGTGCTCATCGCGGCGGGAGGAGCGCTGGTCAAGGCCGGAACGTCGGACGGCTTCTCGCTCTCTCGCGACGACGGCGCGGCGACCTCCGACGGTACCGACGAGGACGGCGCCGCTTCCGGGGAGGCGCGAACCGTCTTCGTGCACGTGGGAGGCGCCGTGGTCGAACCGGGAGTGCGAGAGCTGGCGGAGGGCGCGCGGGTGCAGGACGCGGTGGACGCGGCCGGAGGGTTCGCCGACGGAGCCGCCCGCGACGCGCTCAACCTGGCACGCGTGCTCGCCGACGGCGAGCAGATCGTCGTGCCGTCGCAGGAGGAGGCCGTCTCGGAGCCGGTCGCGGCTGTGGACGGCGGCGATGCGGGCTCCGGGGCGGCTGCTTCGCCGACGGGCGGCAAGATCGACCTTAATCGGGCGACGGCGGCCGAGCTCGATGCGCTGCCGGGCGTGGGGCCGTCCACGGCGGAGAAGATCGTGGCCGACCGTGAGGCGAACGGCCCCTTCCGCACGGTGGAGGATCTCAAGCGCGTGTCCGGCATCGGGGACAAGAAGTTCGCCGATCTGGCCGATCTCGTATGCGTGGGATGAGGGGCGCCGCGCGGGGCAAACCGGTCGCGCTTCCTCCGCGCCCGGCGCTGCCGCCTGTGCTGGCCTGCGCGCTTTCGCTGTGGGCATCGTGCGCGGCGGTGCTGGCCGCATCCGGATCCTGGGATGTCGGCGCATGCCTCGCCGTCGGCGCGGCCGGCATCGTCGCGAGCGTCGCATGCGCTTTCGCGCTATGGCGGCTGCCGGTGCCGATCGCGTGGGCCGCGCTGCTGGGAGCCGCGCTCGGCATCGCGCTCGCAGGCGGGTGCGCGGCCGCGCAGCACGAGGCGCAGTTGCAAGGCGACGGCCTTTCGGGACGTTGGCGATTCGAAGTCGCAGCCGACGGTTCGCAGGGCCCTTATGGCGCAACGTGCTTCGCGCGCGCGAACCTTCCCGACATCGGAGCCGTTACGGTGCGGCTTAGGTTCGAGGAAGGCGAGGACCCTCCGCGTTACGGCGACGTGCTGGAGGCCGACGCGACGCTCTCCGCGCCGGGCGGGTCGTCGGCGGCATACTGCTGGCGGCAGGGCGCGGTGCTCGAAGGCACGGCGCGCCGAGTCGTGAGCTGCGAGCGTGCCGACGCCCTCGGTATCTTGACAGGGCTTCGCAATCGCGCGATCGACCTGATCGCCGACGAGGGGACCGACGACGGGGCCGCGGTGCTCGCCGCGCTCGTGTGCGGATGGCGCGGCGCCCTCGAGGTAGGCGACGCGTACGCCGCCTACCAGACCAGCGGGCTCGCGCATCTCGTGGCGGTGTCGGGGGCGCACCTGTCCATCGTCGCCGGCTGCGCAGCCGCGCTCTTGCGTGCGCTGCGCGTTCCCCGGCGCGCCGGA
>NZ_GL622582.1:124814-137027 GCF_000185625.1 Eggerthella sp. 1_3_56FAA | reverse complement strand
AGCCTTGCGGCCGCGCCGCTCGCCGCATCGCTGTTCTCGCAGGTGCCGGTTGTGGCGCCGCTGGCCAACGTAGCGGCCGCGCCGCTGTTTCCCGTAGTCTGCGCCGGCGGGCTCGCGGCGGTGCTGGCGTCCTTGGCCGTTCCTGCCGTCGCGCCGGCGTTGATCGGATTCGCGTCGATGGGCGCAGGCGCCCTCACTGCCGTCGTGCGCGCGCTCGCGAGCGTCCCCTACGCGAGCCTGCCTGCGAGCGTGCCCCTCGCCGGGGCGCTTCTGGCGTCGGCGGCATGCGCGGCGGCGCTGTGGCTGGCGTGGCCGCGTCCGAGCCGTCGTCGCGCGTTCGGTCTGGTCGCGGCGGCGGCGTGCGTCGTGATCGGGACGGTCGTCGTCGCCCCGCGCCTTTCGGGCGACGAGATCGTCATGCTGGACGTGGGGCAGGGCGACGCGTTCCTGGTGCGGAGCCGGGGGACGGCCGTCCTGATCGACACCGGCAACCAGGACAGGATGCTGCGCGAGGCGCTCGCGCGGCATGGAGCGTACCGCCTCGACGCGGTGGTGATCACCCACGGCGACGACGACCATAAAGGATCGCTCGCCTCGCTTGCGGGCGTCGTGGACGTGCGACGCGTGCTCGTCGCCCAGGACGCGCTCTCGTGCGGCTGCGAAGCGTGCGTCTCGCTCGTCGCCGACGCGCGCAAGCTCGCGGGCGACGGGGGAGTCGTCGGGCTTCGGCAGGGAGATGCGCTTCAGGTGGGCTCCTTCGACTTGCAGGCAGTGTGGCCCGAGCGGTTCTCCGACGAAGGGGGCAACGCCGACAGCCTGTGCCTTGTCGCCGATGCGGACATCGACGGCGACGGCGCATCCGAGTGGCGTGCGCTTTTCACGGGAGATGCCGAGCGCGACCAGCTGCGCGCGCTCATCGACGAAGGGCTTGTGGACTCCGTCGACCTCTACAAGGTGGGCCATCACGGATCCAAGAACGCCCTCGACGACGAGGAGGCCGCCGTCCTTTCTCCTCGCATCGCGTTGGTCAGCGCAGGGGCGCGCAACCGCTACGGCCATCCGGCGCAGGATACGCTCGATCGGCTCGAGGCCGCGGGCGCACGCGTCTTCCGCACCGACGAGCAGGGAGATGTTTCGTGCAAATTGACCGCCGACCGGATCGAGGTGGAGACCCTGCGTTAGAATGAACGGCATGGCTACTCAAAAGAAACAAGAAGCTCCGCTGCTGCCCGTCTACCTTATCGTAGGCGAGGACGCGCTCAAGCGCGACACCGTGATGAAGCGCCTACGCGCGCGCCTGTCCTCGATGGGCGATCTGTCGTTCAACGCCGACGAGTTCGACGGCGAGACAGCGCAGGGCGGCGACATCGTCACGGCCTGCAACACCGTGCCGTTTGCGAGCCCTGTGCGTCTCGTGGAGGTGCGCGCGGCCGACAAGCTGAAGAAAGCCGATGCCGAACAGCTCGTGAGCTATCTCGGTTCGCCGAACGGCTCCACGGTGCTCGCGCTCGTCGCCGAGAAGCTGGCGAAGAACACGCGCCTGTACAAGGCCGTGGCCGCCTGCGGCAAGACGGCGGTTATCGATTGCGCACCGCTCAAGCGCTACGAGCTGCCCCGAACGGTGCGCTCGATGGCCGTGACCCACGGCGTCACGCTCACCGAGGGCGCAGCCGTCAAGCTCGTCGACCTCGTCGGCGAGGACACGGTGCATCTCGACAGCGAGCTTAAGAAGATCGCGCTCGCGCATCGCGGCACCGACGCGGTGAACGAGCACGAGATCGTCGACATGGTCAGCCGCACCGCCGAGGTGAAGCCTTGGGAGTTCGTCGACGCCTTTGCGGCGCGAGACGTGCGCAAGTGCCTGCTGTACCTGGGTCGTATGGATTCCGTGTCGCCCCACGCGCTGCTGGCCATGTGCACGACGCGTCTGCGCGAGCTTGTCTGCGCGCGCTCGATGGCCGATCGCGGCAATCCCCGCGGCGTGGCCGCGGCGCTCAAAGCGCCCGACTGGCGCGTGAAGAACCATGTCAACTGGGCCCGCGGCTTCACTGCCGCCGAACTGCGGCGCGCCATCATCTCTTCGCGTGACACCGAGCGCGCGATGAAGAGCGGCGCCGATCCCAGGAGCGCCTTCCTGGACTGGGTGCTGGCGGTGACGGCGAGGCGCTAGCGTTTCAGGTTGTCGTCAAAAATGCAAGCAGAACGCCAGCTCAGGATGACAGCGGGGACAATCCGCGGTTTCCGCTCAGGATAACAGCCCTCTAACGCGAAGGAGCCCCGGATTTCCGGGGCTCCTTCGCTCTTGATATGCGGACGGATCGCAGGGCGAGTGCCGTATGCGCATGGATCGTTATTCGGCGGCAGCTTCCTCGGCGCCTTCGGCAGCCTCGGCCTTGGCGGCCTCTTCGGCTTCCTTGGCCTTGCGCTTCTGAGCGGCGGCCTCTTCCTTGAGCTGCTTCTCGCGGCGCTTGGCCTTCTCTTCGGAAGCGGCGTTCATCTCGGCGAGACGGGCGGCCTTGCGCTCGGCCTTCTTGGAGCCGGTCTTCTGCTCCTTCTTGGCCGGCTTCACGTAGGCGGCGCGATCGGCGTCGGTGGCAACCGTGTTGGCCAGGGCCATGATGCCGCTCTTGCGGTTCGCAGCCTGGTTCTTGTGGATGACGCCCTTCGAGGCGGCCTTGTCCATCAGGCGGCACGCGGCGCACGCGGCGGCGTAGGCCTCGGCGCCGTTGCCGGCGGCGACGGCGTCCTTCACGCGACGGGTCGCGGTCTTGAGCTCGCTTTTGACCGCGCGGTTGCGCATGCGGGACTTCTCGTTGGTGATGATGCGCTTCTTCTGGCTTTTGATGTTCGCCATGGGTGATGTTCCTCCAATTTGCAAAACCTGTCTGATACCGTGCGTTTCCGGCGATGCGGAGCGTTTGGCGATCTCGAGAGTCGCAACTGCACGGTGACGACAGCCTCGCATGCGATCCCCTTCGGGGGAACCATGGCGCGCCCGCGCAGGCGGGCAGCCTCGATGCATGGTGAAACAGGCGGGATTTCTCTGTTTCGCGGACCAATCGGTCACCGGCACGTACGAATCTTGAAGCGCAGCCACGTCTGCAGATCGGCGATGAAACCATCGCGCGAACGTATTTGCCGGATACACAATGCGATAGAATAGCAAACGTTGAGCGCTTTTTCACGCACAAATGCAAAATCGCGCACGTTTCTCCATCAACCTGGGAAAAGGAGCCTGCCATGCACCGTTGCGACTTTCGCTTGCCCGTCCGCGTACTGGCCGCCGCCGCGCTGCCCCTCATGGGCGCTGCGACCCTCGCAGGATGCTCCGGCGCGTCCCAGCATCAGGTGATCGACCGGAACGTCGCCTGCTCCTCATGCCATTCCGACGAGAAGCCCGTCTACGAAGGAGCGACGGTGCCCTCGGAAACCGTTGAGAGCGGGTCGCGGGTGCAGGTCAAGACATCGGGAGCCGCGGTTGCCGTCGTCGCACGACCCGTGTTCACTGCCGAGGACGGCTCGGGTTTCGTGCCTGTGATCGATTCGACCGTCGCCTTGGACGGGGGAGAGGCGGTCGTGGAGCTGGAGGACGGCCTCTGGGCGCTGTGCCTGGACGAGGGCGACAAGGCTCGCGCCAAGCTCGTGCGCGTCGATTCCGCGAGCGATGCGACCGCTGTCGTGGAACTGTAGCGCGCGAACCCTGTCCGCAGCGCGCGAATAGGGTAGAATAGGCTCCGTTTTCCCGAAGCGCCCGCATGCGTGCGAGCGCGCGTCATTTGAAAGACAGGCTATGACCACCGATCCGAACTTCATCCGCAACTTCTCCATCATCGCGCACATCGACCATGGCAAGTCGACGCTGTCCGACCGCGTCCTCGAGCTCACGGGCACGGTGGCCAGCCGCGACATGCAGGCCCAGCTGCTCGACAGCATGGACATCGAGCGCGAGCGCGGCATCACCATCAAAAGCCAGGCCGTGCGCGTGGACTACACGGCCGACGACGGTCAGACCTACCAGTTCAACCTCATCGATACGCCCGGCCACGTCGACTTCACCTACGAGGTGAGCCGAAGCCTCGCCGCGTGCGAGGGCGCCGTGCTCGTGGTGGACGCCACCCAGGGCGTGGAGGCGCAGACCGTGGCCAACGCCATGATGGCCATGAACGCGAACCTCGACATCATCCCGCTTATCAACAAGATAGACCTTCCCGCGGCCGAGCCCGACCGCGTGCGCGAGGAGATCGAGGAGGGCCTGGCCATCCCCGCCGACGATGCGGTGCTCGCGTCCGGCAAAACGGGCGAGGGCGTGCACGATCTGCTGGAGGCCGTGGTGTACAACATTCCCGCGCCCGTCGGGGACGCCGACGCCCCCTTGCGCGCGCTCATCTTCGATTCGTACTTCGATCCGTACCGCGGCGTGGTGGCGCTCGTGCGCGTGGTGGACGGCACCGTGAAGAAGGGCGACAGGGTGCTCATGATGGCCACCGGCACCGAGGTGCTGGTGGAAGAGGTGGGAGCGCGCCGCCCGGCCGAGACGCCGCTGCCGGAGCTGTCGGTGGGCGAGGTGGGCTACCTGGTCACCGGCCTGAAGGACGTGCGCCAGGTGAAGGTGGGCGATACTATTACCGCCGTGCGCGGCGGCGTGGATGAGCCGCTGCCGGGATACCGCGACGCCAAGCCCATGGTGTACACGGGCCTGTTCCCCCTCGACGGCGACCAGTACGAGCCTCTGAAGGAGGCGCTCGAGAAGCTGTCGCTCAACGACCCGGCGTTGGCTTGGGAGCCGGAGAAGTCGCACGCGCTGGGCTTCGGCTTCCGCGTGGGCTTTTTAGGCCTGCTGCACATGGAGGTCATCAAGGAGCGCCTCGAGCGCGAGTTCGGCCTCGACCTTCTGGCAACGGCGCCAAGCGTGGAATACCACGTGTACCGCCAGGGCGGCGAGATGATCTCGCTGCACTCGCCCCAGGAGATGCCCGATCCCGGCGAGATCGAGCGCATCGAGGAGCCCTACCTCAAGGCGAAGATCCTCATCCCGCCCGATTACGTGGGCGCGGTCATGGAGCTGACCACGGCGCGCCGCGGCACCTTCGTCACCATGAACTACCTGTCGCCCACGACGGTGGAGATGCTGTGGGAGATCCCGTTGTCGGAGCTTATCATGGACTATTTCGATAAGCTTAAGTCGAACACGAAGGGCTACGCCTCGCTCGACTACGACTTCGACGACTACAAGCCCTCGAAGCTGGTGAAGCTGGACATACTGCTTTCGGGCAAGCCCATCGACGCGCTGTCGTTCATCGTGCACAAGGACAAGGCGTACGATCGCGGACGCGTGCTGACGGAGAAACTCAAGGAGATCATTCCGCGCCAGATGTTCGAGGTGCCCATCCAGGCAGCCATCGGCGGGCGCGTGCTGGCGCGCGAGACGGTGAAGGCGAAGCGCAAGGACGTGCTGGCGAAGTGCTACGGCGGCGACATCAGCCGCAAGCGCAAGCTGCTGGAAAAGCAGAAGGCCGGCAAGAAGCGCATGAAGAACATCGGCAACGTGGAAGTTCCGCAGGAGGCGTTCATGGCCATCCTGAAGGTGGACGACTGATGCAGATAGGTTGAGAGCATGGCACGCAAAGACGATTTCGATTGGCTGGACGACCCGTTCGACGAGAAGAAGGCCGCGAAGGACGAGATGCGCGCCGCCACGTCGGGCGGCACCAAGCTCGCGCTGGGCTGCGGCTGTTTGATCGCCGTCGTGGGCATCGTCGTGCTGCTGGGGTTCGTCTTGGTCAACATGGCCGAGATCATGGCTTCGTAGCGCCATGGAGGATATGCACGCGTTCTTCCGGAGCCGCCGTCTGCTGCTCGCCCCCATGGCGGGCGTGAGCGACGAGGCGTTCCGCACGCTCTGCCGCGAGCAGGGCGCCGACCTCACCTACACCGAGATGGTGTCGGCCAAGGGCCTTTCCTACGCGAACGAGAAGACGCGGCATCTGCTGCGCCTCGCGCCGGGGGAGGGCCAGGTGGCCGTGCAGCTGTTCGGCCACGAGCCCGACACGATGGCCGCCCAAGCTGCGTGGATCGAGCGCGAGATGGGGCAGTCGCTGGCCTACCTCGACATCAACATGGGCTGTCCGGCCAGAAAGATCGTGTCGAAGGGCGACGGCTCGGCGCTCATGAAGGATCCGGCGCTGGCCGCCTCCATCGTGCGCGCGGTGCGCGCAGCGGTGAGCCGCCCCGTCACGGTGAAGTTCCGTCGAGGGTGGGCCGAGGGCGACGAAACCGCCCCCGAGTTCGCTCGGAGGATGGAGGACGCGGGCGCCTGCGCCATAGCCGTGCACGGGCGCTATGCCGAGCAGCTGTACCGCGGGCGCGCCGAGTGGGGCGCTATCGCGCGGGTGAAGGAGGCCGTGAGCGTGCCCGTCGTGGGCAACGGCGACGTGAGAAGCGGCGCCGACGCCGTGGCCGTCACGGAGCGCACCGGCTGCGACGCCGTGATGATCGCGCGTGCCGCCGAGGGAAACCCTTGGCTGTTCGCCCAGGCCAAGGCTGCGCTTGCGGGCGAGCCGGAGCCTGACGGGCCCACCGTGGAGGAGCGCATCGCGCTCGCGCGCCGCCACGCGCGGCTGCTCAGCGCGCGTGAAGGCAGGAACATCGTGCGCATGCGCAAGCACGCCATGTGGTACCTGGCGGGGCTGCCCGGCGCCGCCGCCGCGCGCGGCAGGATCAACGGCTGCGTGTCCGTGGAGGATTTCGACGAGGTGTTCGACGAGCTGCTGGCATGCGCGAGGGAGCATGCCGCCGCCCACGAGTGAGGGGAGGGGCGCTCATGCCGCACGATCCGTACAAGGCGCTGTACCTGCATCTTCCGTTCTGCGTGAAGCGGTGCGCCTACTGCGACTTCGCCACGGCGGCCGTGCCCGCCGGCGCGCCCGAGATCGAAGCGTACGTGGAGGATCTCAGCCTTCAGATCCGCCGCAAGGCTAAGGAGGGCGAGCTGGGGGCGGTCGAGACGGTGTACCTCGGCGGCGGCACGCCCAGCCATGTGGGGCTGGCGGGCCTGTCGATGCTGCTGTACACGCTGTCGCTGTCGATGCACCTCACCGACGAGGTAGAATGCACGATGGAGGCGAATCCCGAGAGCCTCACCGAGCGCATGGTGCGCGACATCTGGGCGCTCGGCGTGAACCGTCTGTCCATTGGCGTGCAGAGCTTCGACGACGACGTTCTGCGCACGCTCGGCCGTGCGCATTCCTCCGATGACGCCCGCCGTGCCATCGAGGCGGCGCGCACCCGGTTCGAGAACGTGAGCGTCGATCTCATGTGCGGCATCCCCGGCCAGAGCGCGGAGAGCTTCGAGGCGAGCGTGCGCGAGGCCGTGCGCCTCGGCGCGACGCACGTGAGCGTGTACCCGCTGACCATCGAGCCGCACACGCCCTTCGACGCCGCGGTGCTGGCGGGCGAGCTGGAGGAGCCCGACGACGACGTGGAGGCCGCGCACATGCAGATCGCCGCGCGCGTGCTGGATTCGGAGGGCTTCGAGCGCTACGAGGTGGCCAGCTACGCCCGCCCCGGCTTTGCATGCCGCCACAACATCGCGTACTGGACGGGCGTGCCCTACCTGGGCCTGGGCCGTTCGGCTGCCACGATGACGCAGAACGCGCAGCGTCGCATGCGGGTGAAGGACGGCCAGGTGACCGACGACCTCGACCCGCGCCAGATGGTCGCCGAGGATCTCATGCTGGGCATGCGCATGACCGCGGGCGTGTCCGACGAGCACGCCGCCCGCGCCGCGGAGTTGCTGCCCGAGGCGACGACGGTGCTGGCCGACTTGGAGCGGCAGGGGCTCGTCGAGCACGAAGGCGGCCGCTGGCGGCCCACCGAGCGCGGTTGGCTCTGCGGCAACGAGCTGTACGGCGCCCTGTTCGATCTGGCCGACTGACGAGCGCCCGCTCCTTGTGCGTCTCCCGTCGAGTTTCTCCATAATTTCCGCCTGTTGTTAGCACTCTCGGCTTTCGGCTGCTAATATGATGCGTTACTATGGTTCAGGTAAGCCGACTGGCGAGAGAGGTAGGTGGAGGAGCGTGCTTTCGGATCGAAGGCAACGGGTGCTGAGCGCCCTCATCGAAGAATACGTCGCGCGCGCCCTACCCGTGGGGTCGCGCACGTTGACGGAGCGCTACCAGTTGGGCGTCAGCCCGGCCACGGTGCGCAACGAGCTGTCCGTCCTCGAGGACGGCGGCTACATCACGCAGCCGCACACGTCCGCCGGGCGCATTCCGACCGACTTCGGCTACCGTGCGTTCGTCGACAACCTGCTGGCGTCCGATCTTGCCGGCGACGACGAGCGCTACCGGCCTGTGGTGGACCAGCTGCGCCGCAGCGCAAGCGAGCTGGACGCGCTCCTGGAGCAGACGTCGTCGGCTCTCACGCACCTTACCGACTGCCTGTCCATCGTGCTGGCTCCGTCGGTGCTGAACCTGCACATCAAGCAGCTGTCCCTCATCTCGCTGTCGCCGTACCGCGCCCTCGTGGTGTTGGTCACCGAGGACGGCCAGGTGTTCAACCGCCAGATGGACTTCGCCGAGGAGGTGTCGCCCGACGAGCTGGCGCGCGTGCAGCGCTTCCTCGCCGAGGTGATGGGCGGCAAGTCGCTTCAGGAGATCGAGGACGGCCTGGGCGAGGGCATGGCGGAGGCGTTCCGCGACCCGCTCGTGCGCATGGCGCTGGACGAAGTGCTGTCGTGTTTGCAGGAAGGCGACGCGTCGCGCACGCATCGCCTCGGCGTGAGCTCGCTTCTGACGAAGCCCGAGTTCAGCCAGTCCCAGGCGCTGCTGCCCGTCATGCAGGTGCTCGAGGACGACACGGTGCTGCTGCAAATCCTCGACGATGCCGCCCGGCAGGGCTCGGGCGCGCCCAGCGTGCGCATCGGACGCGAGAACGACGCGGCTGCGCTAGCGGGCGTGTCGGTGGTGGCCAGCCGCTACGGGCGAGGCGCGTCGGCGGGGGTCGTCGCCGTGGTGGGTCCCACGCGCATGGATTATTCCAAGGTTATACAGGCGGTGCGCATCGCGAGCGCGGCGCTGGAGGACGTGTAAACGACATGGGAGGCGGCGCGTCCTGCGCCGTCTATGAGGAAAGGTTTCGAGAGCACAATGGCGAAGGATCTGTACGAAGTTCTGGGCGTGTCCCGCGAGGCGACCGAAGACGAGATCAAGAAGGCGTTCCGTCGGCGCGCGCGCGAGCTTCACCCGGACGTGAACAAGGCGCCCGATGCCGAGGACCAGTTCAAAGAGCTGAACGAGGCCTACGACGTGCTGTCCGACGCGCAGAAGCGCAGCGCATACGATCGCTTCGGCACGGTTCCCGGCGCGGCCGGCGGCGGCAGCCCCTACGGAGGCGGCGGCTACGTCGACTTCGAGGACCTGTTCGGCGGCGGGTTCGGCATGGGCGACATCTTCAGCTCCTTCTTCGGCGGGCAGGCCGCCGGCCGCGCGCCTATGCGCAAGGAAGGCCGTGACATGGGCGTGGGCCTGCGCCTGACGCTGGAGGAAGTGGCCGCGGGCGCCAAGAAGGAGATCGTGTACGATCGCCTGGCGCCGTGCCCCGACTGCGAAGGGTCGGGCCTCGGCCCCGACGGTCGCGAGATCTCCTGCCCCGATTGCCACGGCCAGGGCCGCGTGGTCACCATCCAGCACACCTTCCTCGGCGACATGCAGACGGCCACCACGTGCAAGACCTGCGGCGGCACCGGCCACACCATCGAGAACCCGTGCCCCGAGTGCGAGGGGCAGGGCCGCGTGCCCGACCGCCAGCGCGTCACCGTCGAGGTGCCCGTGGGCATTCGCGACGCCCAGCAGCTGCGCCTGTCCGGTTTCGGCGAGGCCGGCATGCACGGCGCCCGCCCGGGCGACCTCATCGTCACGTGCCGCATCCAGCCGCACGAGTTCTTCGAGCGCGACGGCGACAACCTGCATGCGCGCGCGAACGTTTCCATCGTGCAGGCCACCCTCGGCGCCGAGATCGAGATCGACGGCATCTTCGAGGACGAGAAGGTGCAGGTGCGCATTCCCGAAGGCTGCCAGAACGAGCAGGTGGTTCGCGTGAAGGGCTTCGGCATGCCGAAGTTCCGCAGCGAGTCGCGCGGCGACATGTACGTGCACGTGAACGTCGTGGTGCCCAAGAAGGTGACGAAGAAGCAGCGCGAGCTGCTGGAGAAGCTGGCCGAGGAGCTGGGCGAGGACGTGGCCGACGAGCGCACCCCGCTTCAGAAGCTCCGCGACGCGTTCAACTAGCGGGTCGCCATGTCCCTGCAGCATTTCTACCTGCACGACCAGGTGCTTGCCGACGAGGGGGCGCCGACTTTCCCGCTGCGTTTGTCGCCGGACGACGCGAAGCACGCCCGCGTGCTGCGGCTTGCGCCGGGCGAGCATATCGCGGTGGTGGACGCCGCGCAGGACTACTTCGAGTGCGAGATCGCCGCTTTCGACGATGCGGTCCCGGTGGTGCGCATCGCGCAGCGCCTCGACGACGAGGAGCGCCCCCTCGTGATGCTCGTGCAGGGCCTGGCCAAGGGCGACAAGATGGAGACGGTGATCCGACACGCCACCGAGCTGGGCGTTTCGGCGTTCGTCCCGATGGCGTGCGAGCGCTCCATCGTGAGGCTCGATGCGAGGAAGGCGGCGGCGAGGACGCAGCGGTGGCGCGCCATCGCGAAGAGCGCGGCCATGCAGTCCGGTCAGCGCGTGTGCCCCGAAGTGGGCGAGCCGATGGCGCTGGCGGACGTGTGCGCTTCCTTGGCGCACGCCACCGCCGTGCTGGTGTGCTGGGAGGAGGCGCCGCTGGACGCGCGCATCGAGAAGGCGCTCGAGCGCGGCCTTCGGCTCGACCGCGCGCTTCCCGAGAACGCGCGCATCGCCGTGGTGGTGGGCCCCGAAGGGGGCCTTTCGCGAAGCGAGGCGGACGCGCTTCTGGCCTGCAACCCGCGTGCGTCGCTCGTGTCGCTGGGCTCGTCCATCCTGCGAACCGAGACGGCCGGCATCGTGGCTCCCGCGCTCGTCCTGCACGAGCTGGGCCGCATGATGCACGACGCGCGCGAAGCGCAGGAACGCACGTCCGCCCATGTCGAAAGCCGTCGCGAGGAAGCCGGGGACGCGTGCGAGGCAGGCGGGCAATCGTGAATTTCGCCGTCGTCAACCTGGGATGCAAGGTGAACCGCGTGGAGTCGGACGATGCGGCGGCGCGCCTCGCCCTGCGCGGTGTCGAGACGCCCGAAGCGTCCGCCGACCTCATCGTGGTGAACACGTGCACGGTCACGGGGGAGGCCGAGAAGAAGACCCGCAAGGCCGTGCGCCGCGCCCTGCGCGCGAACGACCATGCCCGCGTGCTGGTCACCGGCTGTGCCGCCGCCATCGACGCCGCGTTCTACGAGGCGCTCGACGAGCGCGTGAGCGTGGTGGGGAAGGCCCAGCTGGCGCAGGCCATCGATGCCCTGTTCGACGAGGCGCCCTTTTCTCCCGGCGAAGACGCGCCCCTCCATATCGGATCCGGCTTCCGCACGCGCGTGGGCGTGAAGGTGCAGGACGGCTGCGACAACGCGTGCACGTACTGCATCGTGCACGTGGCACGCGGGCGCGCGACCAGCCGTCCGGCCGACGACGTCGTGCGCGAGTGCGCGGCCTATGCCCGCGCCGGCGCGCGGGAGATCGTGCTCACGGGTATAAACCTGGGGTCGTACTGCGACGGAGGACGGCGCGACCCCTCCGCGATCAGGCTGGCCGCTCTGCTGCGACGCCTGCTCGACGAGACGGCCGACCTGCACGCGCCCGGCGAGGCCCCGGCGCGCTTCCGCGTGTCCAGTATCGAGCCGCGCGATGTGGACGATGCGCTCGTCGACCTTCTGGCTTCGGCGGACGGTCGCGTCTGCCGCCATCTGCACCTGCCGTTGCAGGCGGGAAGCTCGAAGGTGCTGCGCGAGATGGCGCGCCCCTACGATGCGGAGCGCTTCGTCGCGCTCGTGGAGCGGCTCTATCGCCGCATCCCGCAGCTGGCGCTGTCCACCGACATCATCGCCGGCTTCCCCGGCGAGACCGATGCCGAGTTCCAGGAGACGCTCGACGTGGCGCGCGCCTGCCGCTTCGCGAAGATCCACGCGTTCCCGTACTCGCCGCGCGCCGGGACGCCCGCCGCGGCCCGCGCCGATCAGGTGCCGCCCGCCGTCAA
>NZ_GL622582.1:100445-124667 GCF_000185625.1 Eggerthella sp. 1_3_56FAA | reverse complement strand
CCGCCATGCTGCGCGCGCTGGGCGACGAGCTGCGCGCATCCGAGTGCGCCCGCCGCGCCGGAACCGTCGAGCTCGCCTTGGTGGAGGAGGGCGGCGTCGCCATGACGGAGAGCTACTTCGAGGTGCCCGCCCCCGCCGGCGCCGCCCCGGGCGCGCTGGTCGAGGTGACGCTGTAGCCGGTCGCGCATCGCCCCCGAACCGGCGCGCCAAGAGCGGGCGAGCGGCCTGTTTGCGCGAAGGATCGCCATGGGCGCGCGATGCTCCGAACGGGCTGCGTCAATCTTGGTTTAACGGCGGGGCAGTCGTTTTCCGGCACGGGAAGCTCTTCACGGAGAGCGCGTATTGGAACAGGTCGCGTATGCTCACCCCGAGTCCTCGGGCAATTTCGGAGAGCGCGTCGATGTTCGGGTTTTCGTATCTGCCATGATGGCAGCCTCTCTTGTTTTCTGAACCCCTGCGGCTGCTGGCCCTTTCTTGAATGGGGCGATTCGAAATGCCTCTGTTTTCCGATAGGCTGTATACTAGCCAGAATAGCGATTTAAAACGGGAGGCGCGAATGGGCGACGACGAGGCGCGCGAGCGGGCGCGCAGGAGGCTCGAGGAGCGCAAGGCGCGCATGCGCGGGGAAGCGTCCGCCGGCCGCGATACGCACGGCGTGCATGACGCGCGCGAGCCGATAAGCTCGGGTCGTCTCCGTTCGAGCCGTCCCGGAACGGGCAATCGGCACTCGTGGGAGGCGCACGGCTCGGAGCTCCTGTTCGCCTTCTCCGAGGCTGCGACGAACCTCGTGCGCGCCGTCGGTCTCAAGCGCTTCGCGATCGCGGCCGCCGCGATCGTGCTGGTCGTCGCGCTCGTCGCGGGCGTTCGCGGCTGCATGGCCGCCGGCGCTGCGACGCAGGCGCCGGACGAGGCTGACCGGGCTCCCGTCCAGCAGCAGCCGCAGCGCGACCCCGTCGACGAGGCCAAGCTCAAGGCCGTGCTCGGCGACGATTTGGCCGCCCAGCTCGTCCAAGCGGCTTCGGCGAGCGACGACGCGGCATGGATCGCCGCCCATCCGGACGCCTACGCCGTGGACGGCGAAGCGGTGCAGCGCAAGCTGCTCAAGCTGGCCGCCGTCGAGCCCGAGGCCGTGGCCTTCGTGCGCACGTTTCCCGACGCCTATCCGGCCGAGAGCGCCCTCGGCACGGACGACCCCGCCTCCGGCGAGGTGCCGCGTCTCTACCAGTGGGATCAGCGCTGGGGCTCCACCGTGTACAGCTCCACGACGTTCGCGCTGACGGGATGCTGCCCCACGTCGCTTTCCATGGTGTACCAGGGCCTCACCGGCAAGGGCGATCTGTCGCCCTACGATATGGGGAAACGCGCGAGCGACGGCGGCTTTGAGACGGCGTTCGACGGCACCGACTCCTCGTTCCTCGTGAGCGAGGCGGCCTCGCTCGGCCTTTCCTGCGAGGCGCTCTCGGTCGATGCGGGCAGCGTGCGCGCGGCGCTCGAAGGCGGCGCCGTGCTCGTCTGCAACGTCGGCCCTGGAGACTTCACCGACAACGGCCACTTCTTCGTCGTCACCGGCATCGACGGCGACGGGAACCTGCGCATCAACGATCCGTACTCGGCCGAGCGCTCGAACAGAGCCTGGAACGTGGACACGGTGCTCGGCCAGACGAAGGCGCTGTGGGCCTACCGGCTGGCCTGAGGACGCGCGTGCGGGCAATGCGTCTTCGCCCGTAAAACACGGAAAACGACCCTGAGGCGTGTTTTCGGAGCGAAGATGCGAGGCGGGAGCGGCGCGGCCTCGAACCGCCTCGCCGTTCCCGGCAGATCTTGATCACCTGCACTATATTCCCTTGTCGGTTCGATGACATCGAAGCGCGCGCCGGCCGTGCGTGGTACAATGCCCCCATGACAGACCAAACCCAAATCACCCTCACGGCCCCCCGAAGCGTGAACATGGCGCTCATCGTCGGCCCTGCGGACGAGATCCTCCATGCCGTGCAGGACGCGTTCGCCTCGCGGATCACGGTTCGCGGCGACACGGTCGAGCTCGTCGGCGATCCGCTGGAGGTGCAGTCGCTCACGGCGCTGTTCTCGGATCTCATCAAGCTCGTGGAAGGCGGCGGCGAGCCTACGCTCGAGTACGTGCGGCACGCCATCGACCTGTTGCGCACGGCCGAGTTCAGCCCCCAGGCGCTGCGGGAGGACATCCTGCTCACGTACCGCGGCCGGGCCATCCGTCCGAAGACGGCGGGCCAGAAGCGCTACGTCGACGCCATCCGCGAGCATACCATCACGTTCGGCATCGGGCCCGCGGGCACCGGCAAGACGTACCTCGCCATGGCCATGGCCGTGGCTGCGCTCAAGCGCAAGGAGGTCGGCCGGATCATCCTCACGCGCCCCGTGGTGGAAGCGGGGGAGAGCCTGGGCTTTCTGCCCGGAACCCTCACCGAGAAGGTGGATCCCTACATCCGCCCGCTTTACGACGCGCTGTTCGACATGACCGACATGGAGCGCGCCACGCAGCTCGTCGAGAGCGGCGTCATCGAGATCGCCCCGCTCGCGTTCATGCGCGGGCGCACCCTGAACGACAGCTTCATCATCCTCGACGAGGCGCAGAACACCACGCCTGAGCAGATGAAGATGTTCCTCACGCGCCTGGGCTTCGGCTCGAAGATGGTGGTCACGGGCGACGTGACCCAGCTCGATCTGCCGCGCGGCGTCTCGGGCCTCAAAGGCGTGCGGGCCATCCTCGAGGACATCGACGATATCGCGTTCTGCGATTTCACCGGCAAGGACGTGGTTCGGCATTCCCTGGTGGCCGCCATCGTCTCGGCCTACGATCAGGCAAGCAGAAAGGCTTGAGGTATCATGGATATCCAGATCAACTACGACTACCGCAAAGAAGACCTCGAGAAGCTGCCGCTGCACGAGCTGACCCAGTTCGTGCTGGCGCGCGAGGACAAGCCCTTCAACACCGAGGTGTCCATCAGCTTCGTCACCGACGAGGCTATCGCCGAGCTCAACGAGCGCTACCGCCACAAGGAGGGCCCCACCGACGTGCTGTCCTTCGAGTGCGACGGCGTGGACGACGACCTGTCGGCCATGACGCTGGCGGAGGATCCCGTCTACGAACTGGGCGACGTGGTGATCGCCCCCGACGTGGCCAGCCGCCAGACGCGCGAGTTCGGCACCACGTTCGAGGAGGAGATCAGCTTGCTGCTCGTCCATGGCCTTCTGCACCTGTGCGGCTACGATCACATCGAAGATGACGAAGCCGAGGTCATGGAGAAGCGCGAGGCCGAGATCCTCGAAGCCTGGTCCAAGCGCTGAGATCGGGGGAGGGGCTGGATTGCATGAACGCGACTGACGCCATGGGCGAAGGCGATCGCACGGAGGGGAATCCGTCGCCGGAGGACGGCGCGGCGGACGGCGTGAGGTTCGTCCGCAACCGTGCTGACAAGGATTCGCGCGCCCGGTTCTCGCTCGGACGCGCGTTCTCGTGCGCATGGGAGGGAGTCGTCTACACTGCGCGCACGCAGCGCAACATGAAGATACATTTCGCGGTGGGCGCCGCGGCGGTGCTGCTCGGCGCCGCGCTCGGCATCGACGCGGCGTCGTGGGCGGCCATCGTCATCTGCATCGTGCTCGTGCTGGCCGCCGAATGCCTGAACACGGCCGTCGAATCGGTGGTCGACCTCGTGTCGCCCGACTACGCCGAGCTCGCCAAGCACGCGAAAGACTGCGCCGCCGGCGCAGTGCTCGTGTGCGCGCTGGGCGCGGTGGCGGTAGCCGCCGCCGTGTTCGTCCCGCGCCTTGCGGCGCTGTTCGTCTAACGCATCGGAAACGTCGGAAGGCTTTTCATGGACAACATCTATCCCGCAGTCGGCGATTCGTTCAAGTCGGGGTTCGTCACGCTGGTCGGGCGCCCGAACGCGGGCAAGTCCACGCTGATCAACGCCATTATGGGCAAGAAGATCGCCATCACGTCGAACACGGCGCAGACTACGCGCCATCGCTTTCGCGCGGCGCTCACGCGCGAGGGCTTCCAGCTCATCCTCGTGGACACGCCGGGCCTGCACAAGCCGCATGACGCCCTCGGCGAGGAGCTGAACACGTCGGCACTCAAGGCGCTCGAGGACGTGGACGTGGTCGCCTTCCTCGTGGACGCGTCGAAGCCGGTCGGTACGGGCGACGAGTGGGTGGCCGCTCAGCTCAAGCGCGCGCGCTCGAAGAAGATCCTCGTGCTGTCGAAGATCGACCTCGTGGACGGCGAGCAGCTGGATCGCCAGCGCTTCGCCGCAGCCCAGCTGGGCGATTGGGACGCCGTGGTGGAATTGTCGAGCCAGACGGGCGAGCATGTGCAGGATTTCGTCGACGAGGTGGTGGCGCTGCTGCCGCCGGGTCCGGCGTGGTTCCCGACCGATATGGAGACCGACCAGCCCATCGAGGTGGTGGTGGCCGAGTTCATCCGCGAGAAGATCCTGCGTTCGTTCCACGACGAGGTGCCCCATGCCATCGGCGTGCGCGTGGAGGAGATGGAGTACGATCGCAAGAAGGATCTCTACCGCATCTTCGCCATCGTGTACGTGGAGCGCGACAGCCAGAAGGGCATCATCATCGGGAAGAAGGGCGCGGCCATCAAACAGATCGGCACCGAGGCGCGCCAGGATCTCGAGCAGCTGCTGGGCTGCCGCGTGTTCTTGGACCTGTCGGTGAAGGTGAAGAAGAACTGGCGCCGCGACGCGAACCAGATCCGCCGTTTCGGCTACGGCGAAGGGGCTTAAGGGCTTTGTCTGCCCGGCCGCCGGCGGCCGGAACGGCTCGGCGCTTATCGCCGATCGGCTGCGCCAACCTGGAAGCTCGCCTATTTTCTGCAGGTATTGTCACGAAGCGTGCAAACGGGGCGTTGTCCGGCTGCGCTCGGCCCGTTTTCGGCTACAATCGTCGTATGTGCCATTTGCGCGAGGGAGTAAGCCAGCATGATCTGTCCGAACTGTCAATCTGAGAACAAAGACGGCGCGAAATTCTGCAACGATTGCGGATTTCCCCTGACCGGCCGTATGGCGGCCGTCGCCGCGGCGTCCACGAGCGATGCGACGCTGCGCTCGATCGCGGCTGACGACGGCCCTGAGGATGTACAGGCCGGCGATTCCGATCCCGACTTCGAGGGCGCGGCATCCGCCGTCGAACCCGAGTCCGCCGGGGAACCCGACGCTTCGGGCCCGCTCGATCGTTCGAGCATCCCCGCCATCGACGTGGCGGGCGTGAACGTCGACGAGAACGGCAACGCGTTCGACTTCGGCTCCATCGGAGACGACGAGGCCGCGCGCGCTGCCGACGATCTCACGCCGTTCGTGCCCCGTCGCCCCGACGAAGAGCCGATCTCCGGTCGCTCCGATTTCTCGGGCTTCGACGAATGCCTCGTCGATGCAGGCTACGTGCCCCCGAAGAAGTCGTGGGGGCCGGGCGATACCATGGAGATGCCGCGTATCGAGGGCCAGGCCGCGCCCAAGCAAAAGGAGTTCCGCGCACCTGATGCCAACCAGAAGAAGGGCGGCAAGGGCAAGATCGTGGCCATCGTGCTCGTATGTCTGCTGGCCGTCGGCGGGGCGGCCGCGGGCGTCACGTACTATCTGGAGCTATGGGGCGGCAAGATGCTGCCCGACGTCGTGGGCATGACCCAGTCCGACGCCGTCTACGTTTTGGAGTCTAAGGGCTTCGCCGTGCACGAGGAAAAGATCAAGTCCGACGACACCGAGGGCGTCGTGCTGCTGATGGATCCCGTCGCCGGCTCTCGCGAGGAGGAGGGCTCCGAAGTCACCATCCATGTTTCGGAGGCGCGCACGATCCCCGACGTCGCGGGCAAACAGCGCGACGAAGCGGCGGCTCTGCTCGAGAAGGACGGGTTCGAGAAGGTTTCCTTCGTGACCGAGAAGTCGAACGAGCGTGAAGGCCTCGTGCTGGGGATAGCCCCCGAAGCGGGGTCGAAGGCCGCTGCCGGCACCGAGATCACCGTTACTGTTGCCGTCCCCTTCACCGTGCCCGACGTGAAGGGCAAGACGTGGGACGAGGCTTCCAAGATGCTGACCGACGAAGGGTACGAACCGGTGGCGAGCTACGTCTACGACGACAGCGTGCCTGCCGGTACCGTGCTCGGTACGACGCCCGAAGCCGACGCGAAGGCCGACTCCGGCTCTACGGTCACCGTGTCGGTCGCCTTGTCGCGCGGCGCCGAGTTGGAGCAGGCGGCGCTGTCGTATCTCGGCGGTTTGCGCGATTCGGGCTCGACCGTCACGGTCGGCGGCACGGCCTATCTGGTGGAGTCGGTGGACGCCGTGAAGTACGAGGGGGGCGAGACCACGTCGTTCACCATCACGGGCAAGGCGGTGACCTCGCTCGACGGCGAGACCGTGTACGGCTCCTCCAAGCAGAAGAGCGGTGCCATCGTTTGGACGAGCGACAACGCCATCGCCAGTATCTCGTAGCGCGCGTGTACCAGCCTACCTACGACGCGCGCGCCATCGTGCTGCGCAAGACGAAGCTCGGCGAGAGCGACCTCATCCTGACGCTGCTCGCCGAGGACGGCTCGCAGATACGGGCCGTAGCGAAGGGCGCGCGCAAACCCGTCAGCTCGTTCGCGGCGCGCCTCGAGCTGTACTCGGTCGTCGACTTGCTCGTCGCGCGCGGGCGCAGCCTCGACATCGTGAAGGAGGCGCGGCTCGTCGAGAGCAACGAGCGTCTTCGCCGCGACATCGAGCACGCTGCCGGGGCTGCGCCCATGGCCGAACTGCTTGACCGCGTCACGCAGATGGGGCTGGAGAACCCGCGGTTGTTCGCGCTCACGCGCACGGCGTTGTCCAGCCTGGGTCGGGTCGATCCCGCGCAGGTGCCGGCCGTGTGCGCGGCGCACTTGCTCAAGACGCTTGCGTTCGCGGGGTTGCGCCCCAGCCTCGATGTGTGCGTCTCCTGCGGGCGCGACGTGGAGGCGGTTCCCGAAAGCGGACTCATGGCGCTCTCGTACCAGGAGGGCGGGGCGGTGTGCGCCGCATGCCGGTCGAGCGTGGAGACGGTGCTCGTCCCTGCCTCTACGGTCGCGTGGTGCCGGGCTCTGCTGAGCTCCACGTTCGCCGAGATCGAGATTCTCGAGGCGGATCCTTCCGCCGCGTTTTCCGTGCTGCGTTTCTGCCAGCAATGGGTGAGCGAGCACGTCGGGGCGAACTTGAAATCGTTGAACTTCCTGTTCACTTGCGGACTGTTCTGAAAGACGCGGGCGGAACCCGCGAAGAAGAGGAGAGAGGCATGTACCGTTACACCCCGCGCGGCGTATGCTCGCGCGCGATCGATATCGACCTCGACGGCGACAAGGTGGCGCGTGTCGAGTTCGTCGGCGGCTGCGACGGCAATTTGAAGGCGGTGTCGAAGCTCATCGAGGGCATGACGGTGGAGGACGTCGCCGCGGCGCTTGAGGGCAACACGTGCGGTCGACGCGCAACTTCGTGCGCCGACCAGCTGGTGAAAGGGCTGCGCGAGGCGCGTCAAGCGGCCGTGTAGGCCCAGATCGCTCGGCATTGGCCGAGCACGGTGGCGAAGTCCCAAGCCTTTCCCGTGCGTTCGGGGCTGTTGGGGTCGCGCACGAGCAGGCGGCCCTGTTCGTCGATGCCTGCGAGCACGATGAAGTGGCCCGTGCTGGTGAAATCGCCCGGTCCCACGCTGCAAATGACGGGTGAGCCGGACAGGAGAGCGCGGCGAACGTTCTGCTCGTCTGCGGGCACTTCTTCGGCGACGAGGCCAAGCTCGGCCGCGCCTTCGGTCATGAACGTCCAGGCGGTGCCGTCGGGAGTCGCGCATCCGAGGCGCTCGGAGAACGCGCCCATGTCGGCCGGGGTCATGTCGGTGCGACCGGTCAACGCCACGTACGCCATGGCCATGCACGTAGGCCCGCAACCGGTGGTTCCGAAGTCGTCTTCTGCGTAGGTTCCGTCAGCCCATGCAGGATCGCGCTGGTACAGCGCGGGCACCTCGCCGGCCTTCCAGGCGCTTTTCGGCGTCGATTGCGGGCCTGTGGAGAGGGATCCGCTGGCCCGCGCGCCGTCGACGAGGCCCGTCAAGGTGCTCACCGCGTACCAGCAGGCGCCTCCGAGGGCGATCAGCAGCGCCAGAACGACGGCGAGCTGCGGCAGCGATCGCGAAGGGATGCGCCGCACGCCGGATGCGGCGTGCGTGCGGCTTTCGGGAGCGCAAGCGCGGCGTAGGGGCCGAGCGCGATAAACGGAGCGGTTCGGGCGAAGCCTTGCATCGAAGGAATTGGTGTACGGCACGGGGAGCCTCCTCGAAAGCGTTGGATACGGGGATAGCGAGGCGTCGTCCGGGACTGCGCCCCGGACGACCTCCGGCAGCGCTCGCGGCGCGCCGTCCTCGCCGTCAAGTATCCCTCGGGCGCGCCCCTCCCGTCCCAGAAGAAACGTCAACCGATTGCTTAAGTTTTCCTTAATCTTGCCTCGTCAGGGGCGTGATCGCGCACGGGGGCTTATACAATGGGAGAGACGGCGCGCCCGAGCGGGCGCGGACGGCCCGATGGGCCGCGGAGTGCGAGGAGGAACGCGTGGAATCGAAGATGCGCATCGCCGTATGCGACGACGAGCAGGCCATCGCTGATTTGGTGGGGCAGCTGCTTGTGGAGGCCGGGTTCGCCCCGACGGTGTTCTACGCAGCTCCCGATCTGCTGGCCTGTCAGGCGGACGATCCGTTCGACCTTGTCATCCTCGACATCATGATGCCCGGTATGGACGGGTTCGCGTGCTGTCGCGAGCTTCGGCGCACGAGCTCGGTTCCCATAATCTTCCTCACGGCGAAGGACGAGGAGGTCGACAAGGTGGTGGGCTTCGAGCTGGGTGCCGACGACTACGTGGTGAAGCCCTTCAAGCCGCGCGAGCTCGTGGCCCGCGTCCGCGCGCGCCTGCGCCGCGCTACCTCGAACGACGTCGCAAGTGAGGATGGGCCGGGTATGCTCGAATGCTGCGGCATCACTCTCGACGAGAGCGCCTACACGGCCACGCTGCACGGCGAGGCGTTGAGCCTCACCCCGAAGGAGTTCGCCATCCTCGCCTGTCTCATGCGCGACCAGGGCCGGCCTGTGGCCTCGCGCGATCTGTTCGAGTCCGTCTGGGGCGAGATCGCCAACGCCCAGAGCAACAACACGGTGATGGTGCACATCCGGCATCTGCGCAAGAAGCTGGCTGCCGTCGACTCGTCCCAGGAGTTCGTCGAGACCGTCTGGGGCGTCGGTTACAAGCTGGGCTAAAAGGAGGAAGACATGGAGGAACCCGTACGCTCGCAGGCGCGGCTCGACCAGACGAAGCGGCTCTCGAACGCCATCCTGCGTCGCACGGTGGTGAACGTCGTGCTGTTTATGGTCATATACCTCGTGCTGTACGGCGGCTTCGTGACCGTGTTCGGCTCGACCGTGTCGAACGCCGTCTACGAGCTGCTCGACTACAACTACACGCTGCACACGATGCTCGCCAGCACATTCATGATATGTTCGGCCATCGGCTTCGTACTGGGCATCGTGCTCGTGGTGCGCTCGGGCATCAACCGGGCGCTGCGCTACTTCGACCTCTTGCTCGATTCGGTGTCCGACATCCTGGCCAAAAGCGACGGCCCGGTCATGCTGCCCGGCGAGCTTGCGCCCACCGCTATGGCGCTCAACACCATCAAGGCGACGTCCGAGCAGAACGAACGCGCTGCGAAGGCCGCCGAGGATCGCAAGAACGAGCTGGTGGTGTATCTGGCGCATGATATCAAGACGCCGCTCACCTCCATCATCGGCTATCTTACGCTGCTCGAGGAGTCTCCGGACCTGCCGCTCGAGGTGCGTGAGCGCTACACGGGCATCACGTTGGACAAGGCCTACCGGCTCGAGGAGCTGCTCGACGAGTTCTTCGAGATCACGCGCTACAACCTGCAGACCATCCCCATCGAGCGCTCGCGCTTCGATGCCGCGCTGTTCGTGAACCAGGTGGTGGACGAGTTCTTCCCCCTGGCCGAGGGGCGGCGCCTGAACCTCGTGTACGAGGGCCCCGCCGAGCTGTCCGTGTTCGCCGACGCGGGGCGCGTGGCCCGCGTGCTGAACAACGTCATCAAGAACGCGGTGGCCTACGCCGATCCCGGCACGGACGTGAGGGTGCGCACGGGGCTCGTGACGGCCGCCGACGGCTTCGTGTGGTGGGAGCTCACGGTGAGCGACCAGGGACGCGAGCTGTCGCCGCAGCACCTCGAACGCATCTTCGAGAAGTTCTACCGCGCCGACGAGTCGCGCGGGTCGGCAGCGGGCGGCGCAGGGCTGGGGCTGGCCATCTCCCGTGAGATCGCCCGCGCCCACGGCGGCGACATCTACGCTTCGAGCGACGCGGGCCTCACGTCGTTCACCGTCTGGATCCCCCAGGGACCCAGTGTGGCGCGCTCCTGACGGAGGCCTTCTGCAGCATGTGTCTGTCCTGATGGGGGCGCGGCTTCGAAGCGTCGGCGCTTTGTGCGGAACCTGTGGGCGCCCCGCGTCCCGCTTGCCGCGCACCGTGCTTGCCGTTACAATAGGCGGGCTGCGAAAACGCAGGCACGTTCCGCTTGGTCCGCATGTTCACCGCATGCCTTCCCAGAGGGACGCGCATACGACGCGTGCAGGCCCGGGCCGGGCAGGCGCGCAGGAGGCGGCGTCCGACGAGGGCGCTGCGAACGAAAGGTGGAATAGCACATGGCCAGCAAACTCAGCATCAGCAAAGAGCGCACTGCCGAGCTCGTCAAGGAATTCGGCAAGGGCGAAGGCGATTCGGGCAGTCCCGAAGTGCAGGTGGCGATCCTCACCGAGCGCATCCGCAACCTCACCGAGCATCTCAAGGTGCACAAGAAGGACAACCACACTCGTCGAGGCCTCATGATGCTCCTCGGTAAGCGTCGCGGTCTTCTGAAGTACATCAAGAACCGCAACATCGAGGAGTACCGTACGCTCATCAAGCAGCTCGGCATCCGCGACACCATCTAGCGTATGAAAGCCCGCCTTGGCGGGCTTTTACATAGAGGCGGTCGGAAGCGCAAGGGCGCATCCGCTCGCGGCGGCGGGGGAACGGTAAGTACCCCGCGCCGAAGAAGCTGGGCGGCACTAGGGCCGTTCAGGTGAAGAGAAAGAAAGCAGCATATGGAAAAAATCGTCGAATCCTTCGAACTGTACGGGAAGCAGTACCGTTTGGAGACAGGCGAGCTCGCCAAGCAGGCGACCGGCTCGGTCGTCGTCACGCAGGGCGACACGACGGTGCTCGTTACGGCCGTCATCTCGAAGGAGGAGAAGGACTACGACTTCTTCCCCCTCACGGTCGACTTCATCGAGAAGATGTACGCGGTCGGCCGCATCCCGGGAGGCTATCTCAAGCGCGAGGCGCGTCCTTCCGACAAGGGCACGCTGACGGCCCGCATGGTGGACCGTCCCATCCGTCCCGGCTTCGCCGACGGCTTCAAGCGCGAGGTGCACGTCGTGTGCACGACGCTCGTCGTCGACAGCATCAACCCGCCCGACACCATCTGCGTCATGGGCGCCAGCGCTGCCCTCATGCTGGGCGCGGCTCCCTTCGACGGCCCCGCCGCTTGCGTGCGCATCGGCCGCGACGTGGAGACGGGCGAGTTCATCGTGAACCCCACGTTCGAGGAATCCGAGAACTCGGATCTCGAGCTGACCATCGCCGGCACGGCCGACTACATCTCCATGGTGGAGGCCGGCGCCGACGAGATCTCCGAAGAGGACATGCTGGCCGCCATGACGTTCGGCCAGGAGGCCATCGCCGCGTTCTGCGAAGCCCAGCAGCGCTTCCTCGACCGTGCGAACATCGAGCCGGTCGAGTGGCCCGTCCACGTCGCCGACCCGGCCATCGCCGAGCGCGTCGC
Organism: Eggerthella sp. 1_3_56FAA; assembly: GCF_000185625.1. Lineage (NCBI taxonomy): Bacteria > Bacillati > Actinomycetota > Coriobacteriia > Eggerthellales > Eggerthellaceae > Eggerthella > Eggerthella sp. 1_3_56FAA. The sequence continues at coordinate 112,742 of NZ_GL622582.1, read as the reverse complement.
GCCGTTCATGGCCGAGATGTCCGCCGCGTTGCGCGATGCCGACAAGCTTTCGCGCATGGGCAAGGTGGAAGAGCTCAAGGCCCGCATCAAGGAGGAGCAGTTCTCCGATGAGGAGCGCGCCGCATGGAAGGGCGACATCGCCGCCGAGCTCAAGAAGCTCGAGAAGAAGGCCATGCGCGCGATGGTCATCGAGACGGGCGAGCGCGCCGACGGCCGTCGTCCCGAGGACATCCGCCCGCTGTACATCGTGCCGGGCTACCTGCCCCGCGTGCACGGCTCGGGCCTGTTCCAGCGCGGCCAGACGCAGGCGCTCTCCGTCTGCACGCTCGGCATGCTGAACGAATGGCAGCGCCTCGACACCATCGACCCCGCCGAGGGCAAGCGCTACATGCACCAGTACAACTTCCCGCCGTACTGCACGGGCGAGACCGGCCGCATGGGCGCTCCGAAGCGCCGCGAGATCGGCCACGGCGCGCTGGCCGAGCGCGCGCTGATCCCGGTGCTTCCCAGCGAAGACGAGTTCCCCTACGCCATCCGCGTGGTGTCCGAGGTCCTCGAGTCGAACGGCTCGTCGTCCATGGCCTCCACCTGCGGTTCGACGCTGGCTCTCATGGACGCGGGCGTGCCTATCAAGGCGCCTGTTTCGGGCATCGCCATGGGCCTCATCAAGGAGGGCGACGACGTGGTCATCCTCTCCGACATCCAGGGCATCGAGGACTTCCTCGGCGACATGGACTTCAAGGTGTGCGGCACGGCGAAGGGCATCACCGCCCTGCAGATGGACAACAAGGCCCGCGGCCTGTCGGTCGACATCCTCGCTCGTGCGCTCAAGCAGGCCAGCGAAGGTCGCGCCTACATCCTAGACGCCATGCTGGAGACCATCGCCGCGCCGCGCGAGGAGCTCTCCGAGTTCGCACCGCGCATCGAGACCATCCACATCCCGGTGGACAAGATCCGCGACGTCATCGGCTCGGGCGGCAAGGTCGTCCGCGGCATCCAGGAGGAGACGGGCGCCAGCATCAACATCGAGGAGGACGGCACCATCCACATCGCCGCCATCGAGGGCCCGGCCGGCGATGCCGCGAAGGCCATGATTCTCGGCATCGTCAAGGAGCCCGAGGTGGGCGAGACGTTCGACGGTGAGGTCGTTGGCATCAAGGACTTCGGCGCGTTCGTCAAGCTGACGCCGGGCAAGGACGGCCTGCTGCACATCTCCCGCGTTGCCAACGGCCGCGTCGGCAAGGTCGAGGACGTGCTGAACCTCGGCGACATCATCAAAGTCGAGGTGCTCGAGGTGGACCCGAAGACGGGCAAGATATCGCTCGACCGCCTCGACAAGCCGGACGCCCCCGAAAGCAGCGCTTCCAACGGCGAGCGTCGCGAGCGCGGCGATCGCAACGGCGGCCGCGACAATCGTCCGGGTCGCAGCGGACGCGAGGGCAACGGAGGCGGCAACCGCACGCCGCGCCGCCGTCACGACGCGTAAGCGGTTTTGATTCGAGCGAAGGGGCCGAACGCGGCCCCTTCGTCGTTGCGGGAGGACGGATGGCCGACGAATCGTGCCGGCCGGGTAACGGCGGCGCAAGCGGCGTATATCCGCGTGGTAGGATGTTCGGGTACATGAAGCGAAAGGCAGGCAGCGATGATCAAGGTGGCAGTTGCGGGATGCGCGGGCCGTATGGGCAGGACCGTATGCGACGCGGTGCGCGCGGCGAACGATATGGAACTGGTGTGCGGCATCGACCCGCACAGGCCCGAGGTCGACTTCCCCGTGTACCCGACGGTGGCGGCCGCGCTCGAGTCTTGGACGGCCGATGTGCTCGTCGACTTCACCCAGCCTTCCGTCGTGGCCGACAACCTGCGCGAGGCGCTTCCCGCGGGAGTCGACTGCGTGGTGGGCACTACCGGCCTGTCGAACGAGACGTTGCAGGAGCTGGCCGCGCTCGCGCCCGACGGCACCTGTCTGTTCTACGCGCCGAACTTCACGACGGGCGCGGTGCTCATGATGGAGTTCGCCAAGGCCGCCGCGCCGTACTTCCCGGAGGCCGAGGTCATCGAGTTTCACCACTGCAACAAGAAGGATGCTCCTTCGGGTACCGCGGTGCGCACGGCGCAGATCATCGCTGAAGCGCGTGGCGGGCGCGCGAGCGAAGCTCCCGGCAAGGAGACCGAGATCGAAGGCGCCGAGGGCGCGCGCGGCGCGCTCGTGGACGGCGTGCCGGTGCATTCCGTGCGCTCGATGGGCTACGTCGCCAGCCAGGAAGTGATCTTTGGATCGCTCGGCCAGACGCTGTCCATCCGTCATGACTCATGGGACCGTACGTCGTACATGCCGGGCGTGCTGTTGGGCATTCGTAGCGTGGGCTCGTGCGACGGGCTGGTTGTAGGTTTGGAGAACTTCATGGCCTGAGGGCTCATCTCGTGGGATAATAGCCGTTCAGGCACTTGTTTTTGTATGTTGGATGCGCAAGCGGCACGGGTCGCGCGCATGGAAGGTGAGGAGTCAGAGCATGTCGCAGCCTCGGTTCGGCCGGATGATCCCGGCCATGGTCACGCCCTTCGATGAGAATCGCGAGCTCGATCTTGACAAGGCTCAGGCGCTTGCCGCGCGCCTCGTCGACGGCGGCAGCGACTCCCTCATCATCAACGGCACGACGGGGGAGAGCCCGACCGTGTTCTACCCGCAGAAGATGGAGCTGTTCCGCGCTGTGGTGGAGGCTGTGGGCAACCGCGTCCCCGTCATCGCGAACGTGGGCGACAACTGCACGGCCGACACGGTGGGCTTCGCCCGCGACGTGGCCGAGTTGGGTGTCGACGGCTTTATGTGCGTGGTGCCCTACTACAACAAGCCTCCCCAAGAGGGCATGTACCGTCACTTCCGCACCATCGCCGACGCGGTGGAGCTGCCCATCATCCTGTACAACATTCCGGGCCGCTGCGTGGTGAACATGGAAGCCGAGACCACGCTGCGCCTCGCCCACGACTGCGACAACGTCGTGGCCGTGAAGGAGGCGTCGGGCAAGATGGATCAGGTCGAGGCCATCGTCGCAGGCGCTCCGGACGGCTTCGTCGTGTACTCCGGCGACGACTCCGCCACGCTCGACGTCATGAAGCGAGGCGGCGCCGGAGTCATCTCCACCATCGGCAACGTGTCTCCCGCTCGCATGAAGGAGATCGTCGAGCTGGCGGCTGCAGGTGACTGGGAGGCCGCCGAGGCGGCCAACGAGCGCTTGATGCCGCTCATGACGGGACTGTTCGAAACGTCGAACCCCATTCTCGTCAAGGAAGCGCTCAAGCTGCTGGGCTTCCCCGTGGGCGGCGTGCGCCTGCCGCTCGTGGATGCCACGCCCGAGCAGTCCGAGCGCCTGGCCGCCACCATGCGCGAGGTGGGCGTGCTGTAGCCGTTTGCCATCCTGAGCGGAGCGCGTAGCGCGGAGTCGAAGGATCCCGTGCGACGATAGCAGGAAGTACCCCGGCTGGCGCCGAGCGGAATCCTTCGACTCCGCACCAACGGCGCTCTGCTCAGGATGACGACATGAAGAAGGACCGAAGCGCCGCGCATCGCGGCGCTTGATATAACCGCGACGTGCGGGCTTGCAGGCTCGAGCGAATTTCAGCCTGCTGCGAGACCAGCCGGGATACCCGGCTCCTCGTGCATGCGCCCCCGTCGCCTGAGAAAAAAGGAACGATATGGAAGAGAAGAACCCGCGCGTCCAGCGCGGAAGCGATCGCGCACGCACGGAGAACCGCTCCGGCGGGAGCCCGCGCAGGGGAGAGAAAGCGCCCCGCGCGAACGGAAACGAGAACGGCCAGGGCAACAAGAAGACCCGCACGTACAAGCACGTGCAGCTCGAGCACAAGCGCCCGCAGCTGTCGAAGGCGGGGGAGGGCGGTCAGCGCGCTGCGTCCAACCGCGGCGACCAGAGCGCGCGACGCAACTTCGCCTCGCCGAAGAAGGATCCGAACGCCACGCTCAAGATCATCCCGCTGGGCGGTCTCGACGCCATCGGCAAGAACATGACGGTGTTCGAGTGCAAAGGCGACATGATCCTCGACGACGCCGGCCTGATGTTTCCCGACGACAACCATCCGGGCGTCGATCTCATCCTGCCCGACTACACCTACGTGCTGGAGAACGCCGACAAGCTGCGCGGCATCGTCATCACGCACGGCCACGAGGACCACACGGGAACCCTCCCGTACCTCATGAAGGACCTCGATCGCAACGTGCCCATCTACGGCACGAAGATGACGCTGGGCCTCATCGAGGGCAAGTTCGCCGAGCATAAGATCAAGAACGCCAAGCTCGTCGAGATCAAACCGGGCGACCAGATCAAGCTGGGCTGCTTCACGGCCGAGTTCTTCGCCGTGAACCATTCCATCCCGGGCGCCGTGGGCGTGTTCTTCCAGAGCCCGGCCGGAAACGTGCTGCACACGGGCGACTTCAAGCTCGATCAGACCCCCATCGACGGCGTGACCACCGACTTCGGCGCGCTGTCGAAGTTCAGCGAAATCGGCGTCGACCTCATGATGAGCGACTCCACCAACGCCCAGAACCCCAACTTCACGCCGTCGGAGGCCGAAGTCGGCAAGGAGCTGGCGAAGATCATATCGCAGGCGAAGGGTCGCGTCATCATCGCGTCGTTCGCCAGCCATATCCACCGCATGCAGCAGATCTGCGACGCCGCCGTAGCCAACGGCCGCAAGGTGGTGGTGACGGGCCGCTCGATGATCCAAAACACCGATATCGCGCGCCGCCTGGGCTATCTCAGCATCAGCGACACGGACCTCATCGACGCATACGACCTCAAGGGCATTCCGCCCGAGCAGGTGGTCATCATGTGCACGGGCAGCCAGGGCGAGCCGCTCTCGGCGCTGGCGCGCATCGCCAACGGCGAGCATCGCACCATCCAGATGGACGAAGGCGACACGGTCATCGTGTCGGCCACGCCGGTTCCAGGCAACGAGAAGGCGGTCACGCGCGTCATCAACGGCCTGGCGAAGATCGGCGCGGACGTGTACGACAAGAACCGCGCACGCGTGCACGTGTCGGGTCACGCCGGCGCCGAGGAGCTCAAGCTCGTGCTCTCCATCGTGCAGCCTAAGGCGTTCATGCCGGTGCACGGCGAGGCCACCCACCTGCGCGCGCATGCTCGTCTGGCCGAGGCGACGGGCGTGCCGACCGACAATGTTTTCATCTGCGAAAACGGCGAAAGCCTTGAGCTGACGTCGCAGGGCGTCGTTCGCGGCGAGACCGTGCAAAGCGGCATCGTGTTCGTGGACGGCCTGTCGGTGGGCGACACCTCGCAGGGCGTGCTCGACGAGCGCAACGCTTTGGGTTCGCAGGGGTTTGCGGCCATCGCCGCCGCGGTGTCGCCGAAGGGAAAGAACGTGGTGGGCAACGTGCAGATCGAAATGCACGGCATCACGGGCGGCGACGACGATTTCCTCGTGCGCGAGGCGCAGGGCACCGTGAAGAACGCGCTCGGGCGCGCTATGGGAAAGGGCGACGGCCAGAAGGAGTGGAAGAAGGCCGGACGCGACGCCTTGCTGTCCCTCCTGTGGGAACGCACGAAAACCCGTCCCATGGTGATTGTGAACTTGCTCGAGGTTTAAGCTATAATGGCCGCATGCGCCCTCGCGGGGGCGTGCGGCCGCAGCATAGGCTGAAACAAACCCATGAAACGCAGATCAAACGCAGCATAAAGGAGTAGGGCGTGGCCCGACAGTCATCCAGCACCGCGAAGCCGAAAGCGTCTTCGGCGACGAAATCGAAGGGCAAGGCGGCCTCGCCCGCCGAAAAAAGGGCGAAGCAGGCCAAGGGCGCGCGCCCGCAGGCGACGGAGGAGCCCCGTCTGCTTGACGAGCGCACGCGTCGCGATATCACCGGCGTGGCTTTCGCCGTGCTCGCGGTCGTCCTGTTCGTGGCGGCGGTGCTGCCTACGAACGCCGTGGTCACCTCGTTCGTTTCCACGGCGCTGCACCTCTCGCTGGGTCTAGGCGCCTATCTTTTGCCGTTCCTCTTGCTGATCATCGGAGCCAGCTTCCTCGCGCGTTTCGACCGCGAACGCGTACCGGTGCGCGTGGCTGTGGGCCTTGTGATGATCTTCGTCGCCGCGCTCTCCCTGCTGGCCCTCTTCACGCCCGAATCCGCGCCCGATTCCGTCGACCGGCTGTTCCTGTCGGACGAGCTCGCCGCGCGAGGCGGCTATCTGGGCGCCGGCATCGCATGGGTTGGAATCAGCCTGTTCGGGCAAGCGGTGACGTGCATCATCATGATCGGGATAGTCCTGGCCGGGCTCGTGATCATCGGGTTCTCGGTGTCGAAGCTGGTCGAACGCGTACAGGACGCCCGTCGGGCGCTTGTCGCCGACGATGCGGACGACGACGTGCTGGCGGCTCCGCCCTACGCCCGCATGAAGCGCTCGACGGGCGCGAAGGTTCCCGTGGTGCCCACGACCGGCGAGGTTGTGGAGGCGGGTGCAACGAACGTCCTACCGCGCGCCAAGGATGCAAAGGGTCGACCGAGCAAGCCCCGTCGCGCGTCGCAGTCGCTGGTCACTCAAGCGATCGGCAACCGTGCGGCTTCTACCGAGGAAGGGGGAGGCGAGGCCCCGCAAACGCTCACGCGCAAGCTCGGCCGCAAGCACGACAAATCCGATAGCTCCCCTGCGGCTCCCAAGCCGTCCGCGAGCTCCACGCCCCTGGCCTCTCCTCGTCCGGCGGACGGTTTCGTGCTACCGCCCGCGGATCTGCTGGCCGTGTCGAAGAACTCCAAGAAGGACCGCGCTTCCGACGCCGAGCTGGCCGACACCGCGGCCTGTCTCCAGGAGACGCTCGAAAGCTTCGCTATCATGGCCGAGGTCGTTGGCTGGGTCGCCGGACCTACGGTGACGCTGTTCAAAGTCGATCTGCCCGCAGGCGTGCGCGTCAGCCGCATCACGGCGCTCGAGCAGGACATCGCGCTTGCGTTGGCAGCGCCGGGCGTGCGCATCTTCGCGCCCATCCCCGGCACGAACTACGTCGGGATCGAGGTGCCCAACCGCACGCGCCAGAGCGTGCTCTTGGGCGACGTCATCAAAGATGCGGACGAGGGCCCGCTGCAGATCGTCATCGGCAAGGACGTCGAGGGCCGCTCCATCGTCTCCGACCTCGCGAAGATGCCCCACTTGCTCATCGGCGGCACTACCGGTTCAGGCAAGTCGGTGTCAATCAACGCCATGATCATGTCCATCCTCATGCGCGCCACGCCTTCCGAGGTGCGCTTCATCATGATCGACCCGAAACGCGTGGAGTTCACGCCCTACAACGGCATCCCGCACCTGTACGTGCCCGTAGTCACCGAGCCGCGCGAGGCGGCCAGCGCGCTTTCGTGGGGCGTGGCCGAGATGGAGCGCCGCCTGAAAGTGTTCTCGAAGGTGGGTGCTCGCAACATCGGCCAGTACAACGCGAAGGTGCAGGCCGAGCTGGCCGCGCAGCAGAAAGCGATCGAAGCCGGCGAAGAGCCGCCGGCCGGCGAGCTGGGGGCCGAGCTGCCCTACCTCGTCATCATCATCGACGAGCTGGCCGACCTCATGATGAACGTGGGCAAGGAGGTGGAGTTCTCCATCAGCCGCATCGCGCAGCTCGCGCGCGCGGCCGGCATCCATCTCATCGTGGCCACGCAGCGCCCTTCCACGAACGTGGTCACGGGCCTTATCAAGGCGAACATCACGAACCGCATCTCGTTCAACGTGGCCAGCGGCATCGACAGCCGCGTCATCTTGGACACGCCGGGCGCCGAGAACCTCATCGGCCTGGGCGATCTCTTGCTGTCGAAGCCCGAGTTCGCCCGTCCCCAGCGAATCCAGGGATGCTACGTATCGGAAGACGAGATCAACGCCGTGGTGGCCATGCTCAAAGACCAGGGCGAGCCGGAGTACCATTCCGAGATCCTGCAGACGAACCTCATCACGCTGGGCGCGTCGCAACCCGACGGTTCGGGCGGCGGCGTCTCCGACGACGATCCGCTCATCTGGGAAGCGGCGGACATCGTGGTGTCGAGCGGCCTCGGATCAACCTCGAACATCCAGCGCCGCCTGAAGGTGGGCTATTCGCGCGCTGGGCGTATAATGGACATGCTGGAGGAAAAGGGCGTCGTGGGGCCGCCGAACGGCAGCAAGCCCCGCGAAGTGCTCGTAGACGCCATGGAGCTCGAGACGTTGAAGGCCTTCGAGGCGCACGACGCGGCGAACCCTGAGGAATAACGAGGTGGCCAGGTGACATTCGGAACCATATTGAGAGAGGCGCGCGAGCGCAAGGGCTACGATCTCGCGACGGCTGCGCGACGGCTGCGCATCCGACCCGACATCCTGCGCGCTATCGAGGAAGACGATTTCTCCCGCATGCCGCCGCGCGGCTACGCGCGCAACATGGTGAACGCCTACGCGCGCCTCGTGGGGCTCAACCCCACCGAGATGACGCGCATGTACCTGGATGAGGCCTACGCCTACCAGGTGGGACGCGCGCGCAACGGCGCGCAGCCCTCGGGTTTCGATCGAGGAGGATCTTCGCGCACGGGACGCTCGACCTCGCGGCAGGGCGCTCGCCCCTCGCAGCAAGTCGACGAGCGCCCGCCGCGGCAGAATGCGTTCGGGCGTACGATGTACGACGACCGGCGCGACTACGGTCGCGATTACGGCGCGCGCGGGGGTTCGGAGCGCCTCTATTCCGAGGGACGCACGCATCCCAGCCGCCATGCGGCGCTGCCGAACGCCGAGTACACGAACTTCTACGCAGGGCCGAAGGCCTCGAGCGTCGTGCAGTCGAAGCTGCCTTTCGTCATCGCGGGCGGCGTGATCCTCGTGCTGCTCATCGTGGTGCTGGTGCTCGTGTTCGGCAACAACGGCGGGAGCTCGAACGAGGATGTGACGAAGCTGCCGGTGACGGGGCTCGCCGACCCGACGCAGGACGGCAGCGGCACGGAAGGCGGCGAAACCCCCGCGCAACCGCAGGCCAAGCCTGTTGAAACTGCTCCGACCAGCATCAAGGTGACCTACACGATCGCCAAGGACACCCCGGTGTACGCGGTCATCACGAAGGACGGGACGTCCGAAGACCAGATGTTCTCGGGCGGCGAGGAGGACACCGTTGAGCTGGCCGAGGGCGACGTGTGGACGTTCGCCGCTTGGGCGAGCGACGGCGTGACGATCAAGGTGGACGGCGAGGCGGTCAAGTTCGACGGCTCCGATCCGGCTACCGGCATGCCCATGGCCACGGTCGATTTCGACGCCTACCTGGAGAAGTGGTACGAGGATCATCCGGATGCCAAGAAGAAGGGGTCGGCCGACGCGGACGCCGCCGACAAAGCAGCCGAGGATGGCGCGAAAACCGGGGATGGAACATCCGCCGCTTAGGGGTTTCCGCCGGTCGGAGAACCCGTTCGTCATGGAGCGCCTCTGAAATTGCCGGCTTGGGCGCGAAAATGCGCTATGCTGTGCGCAAACGAAAATTCGAGCGGCCCGCCAGTGCGGGCCGTGTCGCGCGGAAAGGAACGTTCCATGGCCAAGGAATCCAGCTTCGACATCGTGTCCACGGTCGACATGCAAGAGATCGACAACGCCTTCCAGCAGGCGAAGAAGGAGCTCGCGCAGCGCTACGACCTGAAAGACTCGGGCGCCGAGATCACCCTCGACAAGGCGGGCAAGTCCATGACGGTGGCGGCACCCGCCGATTTCGTGGCCAAGCAGGTCATCGACGTGATCGGCTCGAAGCTCGTTCGCCGCGGCATCGATCTTGCCGCTGTGCAGTGGGCCGATCCCGAAGCGGCCGCCGGCCAGAGCGTTCGTCAGAAGGCCACCATCGTCGAAGGCATCGAAAAGGACGTTGCCAGCAAGATCAACAAGGATATCAAGGCCGAGAAGTTCAAGGTGAAGGTCCAGATCGAGGGTGACAAGCTGCGCGTCAGCTCTCCCTCGCGCGATGCGCTGCAGGAGGTCATCGCCTTCCTCAAGGGGAAGGACTACGGCCAGCCGCTCCAGTTCGTCAACTACCGCTAGGACGGTCTCGCCATATGGAAAGCTCATCTGACGCGGCGCTCGTTGCGCCCTGCGTCGCTTTCGTCACGCTGGGATGCGCGAAGAACGAGGCTGACACGGCGCGCATGCGCGTGCGGTTGGCGGAGGCCGGGTTTCTGATAGAGGACGACCCTGCCGAAGCGGACGCCGTGGTGGTGAACACCTGCTCGTTCATCCAAAGCGCCACCGAGGAGAGCATCGAAGCCGTTTTCGATGCGGCCGGGATGCCCAACGTCGCGGCGGGCGCGCCGCTCATCGTGGCCGGCTGCATGCCCGCCCGCTACGGCGAGGAACTTGCGGACGAGCTTGTGGAGGCGCGCGCGTTCGTGCCATGCAGCCGCGAGGACGATATCGCCGCCATCGTAGCCGACGCGCTTGGCGTCGACGCCCCGGGCGGCGGAGCCGCCGCCTCCGTGACCCTGAGCGCAAGCGGCGGAGCCGCCGAAGTCGAAGGATCCCGTGCGGCGCTTGCCGCCCTCCCGGCCGCGCCGTTCGCCTACGTGAAGATTTCCGACGGTTGCGACCGGTTCTGCACGTACTGCACCATCCCGTACATCCGCGGGCGCTATCGCAGCTTCCCGCTCGACGACGTGCGCGCAGACGTCGCCGCCCAGGTGGCTGCCGGCGCCCGCGAGATCGTGCTCATCGCCCAGGACACGGGGCGCTGGGGCGCCGACTTCGACGAGCCGTCGTCTTTGGCGGCGCTCGTGGCCGCGTTGGCCGAGGAGTTCCCGCAAACCTGGTTCCGCATCATGTACATCCAGCCCGAAGGCCTTTCCGACGAGCTGCTGGATGCCGTGGCCGCGCACGACAACGTATGCGACTACTTCGACATCCCGCTGCAGCACGTGGACGCGGGCATCCTGCGCGCCATGAACCGCACCGGCTCGCGCGAGGAGTTCCTGGCGCTCGTCGGCCGCGTGCTCGCGCACGTGCCGGGCGCCACGCTGCGCACGACGCTCATCGCGGGCTTCCCGGGCGAGACCGAGGAGCAGTTCGAGGACCTGTGCTCCTTCGTCGAGGAGGGGCTGTTCGACTACGTGGGCGTGTTCCCGTACTCGCGCGAGGAGGGCACGCGCGCGTTCGACCTGCCCGGCCAGCTGGACGAGGACGAGAAGAACGACCGTGCCCAGCGCCTGCGCGACCTGGCCGACGCCGTGTGCTGCCCGCGCATCGCCGCGCGCGTCGGACGCGAGATGGACGTGCTGGTGGAGGGCGTCGAAGAGGACGGCCAGCTGTTCGGGCGGGCCATGTGCCAGGCGCCCGAGGTCGACGGCGTCACGTACCTCGACGCCGGCGAGCCGGGCGAGATCCGCCGCGTGCGCATCGTCGACGCTCTGCTCTACGAGATGGAAGGGGAGTGAGCCCGATGGCGCAAGGTGCCGTGCACGAGAAGCTGTGGACCCCGGCGAACGTGGTGACGCTGCTGCGCATCTGCCTCGTTCCCGTGTTCGTGGTGGCCATCATCAGCCCTTGGCCGGAGTACTTCCCGTTCTGGGCGGACGCCGAGGCGTCGAAGCCCTGGATCGCCGCCGGCATCTTCATCCTGCTGGCCGCCACCGACGGCCTCGACGGGTACCTGGCGCGCAGCCGCGGCGAGGTGACGAACTTCGGCAAGTTCATCGACCCCTTGGCCGACAAGATCCTCGTGGCCGCCGCCCTGCTCGCGCTCATCGAGCTGGGCGTGCTGCCCTCGTGGGTAGCGCTCGTCATCCTCACGCGCGAGTTCATCGTGTCGGGCATCCGCATGGTGGCCGCCAGCCAAGGCGTGGTCATCGCCGCCAGCTGGTACGGCAAGGCGAAGACCGTCGCGCAGATCGTCGCCATCGTGCTGTTCATCGTCAAGGACAGTGTGGTGATCACCGATCCGCAGGGCGTGCTGCACAACCCCTTGTACCTCGTGTCGTGGCTGGCCATGCTGATCGCGCTGGCGCTCACCGTGATCTCGATGCTCGACTATTTCGTGAAGGCCAAGGAGATCCTCGGGTTCGCGCCGTCGGGCAAGCGCGCGAAGCGCCGTGCGGGTGCCGGAGAGGCCGCGGCTGCCGATGCGGGAGAGGACGAAGCGGGAGGGCGCGCGTTCAGTGCCCAGGAGGCCGCGAGCATCTCGCCCGAGGCGCTCGACGAGCTGGCCGGGCGCGTGCTCGAGGCGGCACGTGCCGCCGGCGCGACCGTCGGCACGGCCGAGAGCCTCACGGGCGGCCTCGTCGCCGCGACGCTCACCGACGTGCCGGGCAGCTCG
>NZ_GL622582.1:97828-99570 GCF_000185625.1 Eggerthella sp. 1_3_56FAA | reverse complement strand
CGCTCGAGTTCGCGCTCGAGGCGCTGGAAACGCGCTAGAACGACGTAGAAGGCGCGTGGAATCCGCGTCGGATCGGGTGGCGGGAAACGTGGAATCCGCGTGTCTTCGACGTGGGAAACGCGCTGGATCGGGAGGTGCTGCGCGCTGGATGCGCGCCATCGGGACGTGAGCCGGCCGCGCTATACTGGGGTTGCAAGCTTCTTCGCGAAAATGCTTGACCAACAAACATATGTTCGTATAATGGTAAGCGGCAAACGCTCAGCGTCCTTGGCGCTCGCGGCAGGAAGAGAAGGAACCGCATGAACGAAGAAAAATCGAAGATGCTCAAGCTGACCACCGATCAGATCGAGACCAAGTTCGGCAAGGGCTCCATCATGAAGTTCGGCGAGGGCGGTCACGACCTCAACATCGGGGTCATCCCGACCGGCGCGCTGCCGCTCGACGCGGCGCTCGGCATAGGCGGCGTGCCGCGCGGCCGCATCGTGGAGGTGTACGGCCCTGAATCGAGCGGCAAGACCACGCTCGCGCTGCAGATCATCGCGGAGGCTCAGGCCATGGGCGGCATCGTGGCCTTCATCGACGCCGAGCACGCGCTCGATCCCGTCTATGCCGCGCGCCTGGGCGTCGATATCGACGAAGTGCTCATCTCGCAGCCCGACACCGGCGAGCAGGCGCTGGAGATCTGCGACATGCTGGTGCGCTCGGGCGCCATCGACGCCGTGGTCGTCGACTCGGTGGCCGCGCTCGTGCCCCGCGCCGAGATCGAAGGCGAGATCGGCGACACCACGGTGGGCCTACAGGCGCGCCTCATGTCGCAGGCGCTGCGCAAGCTGGCGGGCTCTCTGTCGAAGTCGAACACCACGTGCATCTTCATCAACCAGCTGCGCGAGAAGATCGGCGTGATGTTCGGCAACCCGGAGACCACGACGGGCGGCCGCGCCCTCAAGTTCTTTTCCAGCGTGCGCATCGACATCCGCCGCATCGACTCCATCAAGAAGGACGGCGAGATCGTGGGCAACCGCGTGCGCGCCAAGGTGGTCAAGAACAAGGTGGCCCCGCCGTTCCGCCAGGCCGAGTTCGACCTCATGTACGGCGAGGGCATCTCGCGCGAGGGCTGCATCGTGGACATGGCCGTCGAGGCGGGGGTCGCCAAGAAGAGCGGCGCCTGGTACACCTACGGCGAGGAGCGTCTCGGCCAAGGGCGCGAGGCGGCGAAGCAGACGCTCAAGGAGAACCCGGACTTGCGCGAGGAACTCGAGACGAAGGTGCGCGAATCCTTCGAGATCCCCATCATCACGCGCTCGACCGAGGAGGCCGACGCCATGAGCCCGGTCGCGAAGCCTGCGAAGAAGAAGTAGCATGCCCGAATCGCCCGAACAGCTCCGCGCGCGCCTGCGCGCGGAGATCGCCGCGATCGAGAAGGGCGTCCCGAAGCCTTCCAGGGCGCCCGACCTTCCCCACGTTCGCGAGGAGCGGGAGGATCGACGGCCGAGCCGCGCTTCGCGCTCCCTGTCTGCCAGTGCGGCCGGCGGACAGCCTTCCCGCCATGACGCCGGCGAAGTCGACGAGGATGTGCGGCTCTCCGATCCCGACGCCGCTTTCCGCAAGATCGAGCGGCTCTGCCTCGTGCGCGAGCGGGCTTCCGAGCAGCTGCGCCAGCGCCTTGCGCGCGGGGGCTTCGAGGCCGAGGCCGTCGAAGCGGCGCTCGATCGCGCGCTCGCCTGCGGCCTCGTCGACGACGG
>NZ_GL622582.1:83808-97244 GCF_000185625.1 Eggerthella sp. 1_3_56FAA | reverse complement strand
TCGAGGCGCTGGCCGCTGCCGACGACGACGCGGGGGAGGTCGACCGTGCGCTCGCGCTGCTCGACCGCAAGCCGCCGCGCGCGAAGAACCGCCGCGACGCCGCCTACCGCCGCCTCGCCCAGAAAGGCTTCAGCGCCTCGGTGTCATCCTCCGCCGCCCGCCTCTGGTGCGAGGCGAACCCCGTCGAAGGATGAGCGCATCCGCGCCGTCGGCCGCGCCTGCGGCGGCGGCGCGGCCCTGCATTTCAGATTATTTCTTGTCAGGGCTTTTACAATTCGGGCACAACCTTTATCATATGGTATAGCTTGAATGATCGTACCTGATGAGGGTACTTCCTATAGACAAATTCATACGATGCTGCCCGTATCGCGTGCGTTCGTTCATGCCCGGTTTTTCCGGGATTTTTTATGCCTATGTTCTTTTGAATGTAACGCTCTATCGGAAACTGAAACGAAAGGGGGAGCGTATGCCCGAATTCATCTGGCTGATCATCGGAGCCGTCGTCGGCATCGCCCTCGGCTTCGTCGTCACCCGCTACCTGGTCAACGCATCCACGAAGCGAGCGGCGCAAGAGGCCGAATCCGTGGTGAACGACGCGAAACGACAAGCCGAAACGCTGCGCCGCGAGGCCATCATCGAAGCGAAGGACGAAGCTCTCAAGCTGAAGCAGGATGCGCAAGCCGAGAGCAAGGAGCGTCTGCGCGAAGTGCGTTCCGCTGAGAACCGCATCTCGCAGCGCGAGGAATCGCTCGACCGCCGCGTCGAATCGCTCGACGCGCGCGAGCATCAGATCTCATCCATGCAGGGCCAGCTCGAGCGCCGCGAACGCGATCTCGAAGAGGCCACGCGGGAGGTGAACTACCGCCTCGAGCGCGTGGCCGGCATGACGCCGGACGAGGCGAAGGCGGAGCTGCTCGACACCCTCAAGGACGAGGTGACGCACGAGTCCGCGGCCATCATCCGCGATGCCGAGGCGCGCGCGAAGGCGGAGGCCGACAAGAAGGCTCGCTCCATCCTCAGCCTCGCCATCCAGCGCGTGGCGGCCGACCACTCGGCCGAAACCACCGTGTCCACCATCCATATCCCCTCCGACGACCTCAAGGGCCGTATCATCGGCCGCGAGGGCCGCAACATCCGCTCGTTCGAGCAGCTGACCGGCACGAACCTCATCATCGACGACACCCCGGAGTGCGTGACCATCTCGTGCTTCGATCCGGTCCGTCGCGAGATCGGCCGCGTGACGATGGAGAACCTCGTGGCCGACGGCCGCATCCATCCGGCGCGCATCGAGGAGATGTTCGGCAAGGCCGAGGCGTTCGTGAACCAGCGCGTCCAGGAAGCGGGCGAGCAGGCCACGTTCGACACCGGCATCCACGACCTGCACCCCGAGCTCGTGCGCACGCTGGGCCGCCTGCGCTACCGCACCTCGTACGGCCAGAACGTGCTGAACCACTCGCTGGAGGTGGCCTACCTCTCCGGCGTCATGGCCTCCGAGCTGGGTCTGGACCCCATCCCGGCGAAGCGCGCCGGCCTGCTGCACGACCTGGGCAAGGCGGTCGACCACGAGGTGGAGGGCAGCCACGCCGTCATCGGAGCCGACCTGGCCCGCCGCTTCGGCGAGCGACCCGAGATCGTGCACGCCATCGAGGCGCACCACAACGACGTGGAGCCGTCCAGCGTGCTGGCCGTGCTCGTTCAGGCGGCCGATGCCGTGTCCGCGGCGCGTCCCGGCGCCCGCAAGGAGACGCTCGACGCCTACGTGAAGCGCCTCGAGAAGCTGGAGGAGATCGCCAGCTCGTACAAGGGCGTGGAGCGCACGTACGCCATTCAGGCGGGTCGCGAGGTGCGCGTGATGGTGGAGCCCGACACGGTGGACGAAGCCGCCACCACGGTGCTCGCGCACGACATCGCGCAGCGCATCGAGAACGAGATGCAGTATCCCGGCCAGGTGAAGGTCGTGGTCATCCGCGAGAGCCGCGCGGTCGGCGTCGCGAAGTAGGGCGCACGCGGCATGGCCGACGAAGCGCTGGAAGCCTTCATAGAGAACGTATGCGGCGACAGCCATCTCCGGGTCGAGGCCGACCTCGGGGATGGCTTCGTCCGTTTGAGGAGCGCCGAAGCCGAGCGCAGGCAGGCCGCGCACGACATCCGCTCCACCGAGGATATCGTCATCGAGATGCTGCGCAACGCCCGCGATGCGCACGCCAAGAGCATCTTCCTGGCCGTGTCGCGCGAAGGACAGCGCCGCCGCCTCGTCATGATCGACGATGGCGACGGCGTGCCGGCAGCCATGCACGAGCGCATCTTCGAGCCGCGCGTCACGTCGAAGCTCGACAGCATGCACATGGACAAGTGGGGCATCCACGGCCGCGGCATGGCGCTGTACTCCATCGCGGTCAACGCCGAGACGGCCCGCGTCGTCGCCTCTGACGCGGGCAAGGGCGCCGCGCTTTTCGTGGAGACGAACCTCGACAAGCTCGGCGAGAAGACCGATCAGTCGAGCTTCCCCGTGTTCGAGCGCACCGAATCGGGCAGCATCGCGGTGCGCGGCCCCAAGAACATCCTGCGCACCGCCTGCGAGTTCGCCATAGAATGCCGCCACGATTGCACCGTGTACCTCGGTTCGCTCACCGACATCGCGGCGACGCTGTACGCATTCGGACTGTCGTCGCTCACCTCGGCTATGCGCGCGTTCTGCGCCGATGCCTCCGAGCTGCCGGTGGCCAAGCGCTTGTCGGTGGCCGTGGATCCGGCGAGCTTCGCGGACGAGGCCGAGGCGCTGGGCCTGGTCATCTCGGAGCGCTCCGCACGCCGCATCCTGGACGGCGAGATCGCGCCGGTCGAGCCGCTGATCAACCGCGTCCGCATCGAAGGGGAGGCCGACGCGCGCCCGGCCGCGCGGCCGGCGAAGGCGCCGGCGGGAGATGCGCGCGGTCTCAGAATCGCGCCCGAAGACCTCGAATCGTTCTCGCAACGCGTAGCATGCGCGTTCTCGGATTTGGCGCGCGATTACTACCTGGAATCGGCGGTGAAGCCGGACGTGCGCGTAGGCAAGGATGGCGTGCACATCCGCATCCCGGTTGAAAAGCTACGATGACGAACCTGCTCGATAACAGCATACCCGCAGGTTGCGCACCATACCGCGAATAGGTAGAATAGCAAGGGCGTAAGAGTAACCTATCTATAGCACAACGGAATCCTAACGCAGCATACAAGACGAACCACACGGACTACCAACGACAAAGGATAGGCATGTCCACTTCCGAACAAAAGCCAGACGTTGGCTGCTTGAAGGTATCATCGAAGTCGTCGCCCGCCTCCGTTGCCGGAGCGATTGCCGGCATGGTGAAAGACGGCGTAAGCGTCGAGATCCAGGCCGTCGGCGCCGGTGCGGTGAACCAGGCGGTCAAGGCCATCGCCATCTCCCGCGGCTTCCTGTCTCCGATCGGCATCGAGATCGCCTGCGTACCGTCGTTCGCCGACATCGTCATCGACGGCGAGTACCGCACTGCCATACGCTTCACGGTGGATCCGCGCTATACGCGCGGCGTCGCGCAGTCTCTAGGCGACGATGCCCACCGTCCCGTCCCCGAGATTCGCTGAAAACGAGCCCATGCATACACCATTTACGAACTTGACGTTCTGCATCCGCACGTTCGGGTGCCAGATGAACAAGCACGACTCAGAGCGCATCGCCGGCATGCTCGAGGGCATGGGAGCGCTGCAGGTGGACGCCATCGAGGATGCCGACATCGTGGCGTTCATGACCTGCTGCGTGCGCGAAGCCGCCGACACGCGGCTGTACGGCCAGGTGGCCTCGCTCAAGAACGTCCCCTTGCGCGCCGGCACGCCGCTGTCGAAGCGCATCGTCGCTGTGGGCGGATGCATCGGCCAGCGCGATGGCGAGAAGCTGGTCGACGAGCTGAAGCACCTCGACGTGGTCTTCGGCACCCATAACCTGGGGTCGCTGCCGCGTTTGCTGGAAGCGGCGCTCGAAGAGGGCGGCCATCAGGTGGAGGTGCTCGATGCCGCGTCATCGTTCCCCACCGAGCTGCCTACGGCGCGCGAGCACGAATGGGCGGCATGGCTGCCCATCACCATCGGCTGCAACAACTTCTGCTCGTACTGCATCGTTCCGTATGTGCGCGGACGCGAGAAGTCGCGGCCGTTGGAGGACATCGTGGCCGAGGCCGAGCGCTATGTGGCCGCCGGCGTGAAGGAGATCACGCTGCTGGGGCAGAACGTGAACTCCTACGGGCGCGACCTGTACGGCTCGCCGCGCTTCGCCCAGGTGCTGGACGCGCTCGACCAGACGGGCATCGAGCGCCTGCGGTTCGCCACCAGCCACCCGAAGGACCTCAACGACGAGGTCGTCGGCAGGTTCGCCACGCTGCGCTCGCTCATGCCGGCGCTGCACCTTCCCGTGCAGTCGGGCTCGGATGCGGTGCTTGCGGCCATGAACCGCCGCTACACGCGCGATCATTACCGCGCGCTTGTCGCGAAGCTGCGTGACGCCGTACCCGACATCGCGCTGTCCACCGACATCATCGTCGGATTCCCCGGCGAGACCGCCAAGGACTTCGAGGACACGTACCGCCTCGTGGACGAGGTGGGCTACCACCAGGTGTTCACGTTCATCTATTCGAAGCGCGAGGGCACGCCGGCTGCGTCCATGGACGACGACACACCGCGCGAGGTGATCCAGCAGCGTTTCGACCGCTTGGTGGATCTCGTGCAACAGCGCGCGTTCGAGGCGAACCAGCGCGATTTGGGAAGCACGGTCGACGTGCTGGTGGAAGGCGCGTCGAAGCGCGACGAGCGCCTGCTGGCAGGCAAGAGTCCGAAGAACCAGACCGTCCACGCGCCGGCGCCGGCAGGCGTGCGCGCGGAGGACCTTGCGGGCAGCACCGTGCGCGTGCGCGTGGATGAGGCGAAGACGTGGTATCTCGCCGGCGAGATCGTGGACGGGCCCGATGCTGCGGACGGGCGCTGATCCGACGGGCGGGGGAGCACCGTATCCGCTGAAGGCTCCGGCGGTCTGCGTCGTCGGGCCCACGGCATCCGGCAAGACCGACCTCGCCCAAGCGCTGGCTCTCGAGCTGGACGGAGAGGTGATCAGCGCCGACTCCATGCAGATCTACCGCGGCATGGACATCGGCACGGGCAAGCTTCCCGCGTCCGAGCGCCTCGTGCCGCATCACGGGTTCGACCTCGTCGACCCGGGCGAGCCCTTCTCCGCGGCGCTGTTCCAGAACTATGCGCGCGATCGCTTCCGTGCCATCGACGCGCGCGGCAACCGCTGCGTGCTGGCCGGCGGTACCGGTTTCTACGTGCGCGCAGCCGTCGACGACTACGACTTTCCCGCAGGCGAGCAGGTGGGAAACCCCGTTCGCGAACGCTACCAGGCCCTGGCGCGCGAGCAGGGCGCCGAGGCGCTGTGGAAGCTGCTGGCGGCGCGCGACGAGGCCAGCGCCTCCGTCATCCCGCCCGCCGACGTCAAGCGCGTCGTGCGCGCCTTCGAGCTGCTAGAGGAGGGCACGACCTACGCCGAACAGCGCGCCAAGCTCGCTCACATCCCGCAGTTGGTTCCGGCCGTCTTCTTCGGCATGGCGGTGGATCCCGACGTGCTGCGCGCGCGCATCGACGCGCGGGTGGACGCCATGGTGGAGACGGGTCTCGTGGCGGAAGTGGAAGGGCTGCTCGACAGGGGCTTTCGCGAAGGCGTGACGGCGCCGCAGGCTATCGGGTACAAGGAGATCGTGGAGGCTCTCGACGGGTTCATCTCTCTTGACGAGGCTGCGGAGCGGATCAAGCTGGCCACGCGCCGCTACGCGAAGCGGCAGCGCACCTGGTTTCGCAAGGACGCGCGTATCCGGTGGCTCGATGCGACGTCGCGCGATATTCCGTCGCTCGTCGAAGAAGCGCTCGAGCTGCTTGATGACGGCGTTGCCTGACGGTTTCTCCAGACGAAGGAACGCTTGTGATATGATACGAAGCCACGGGCACACTCCTGCCGTCGAACCGTTCAAGATCGGAGCACCTATCATGCAGACAGCGCACGCCTTTCTCTAGCGGCTCGCCGCCGCTCCCGACTGTCTTCGCACGCCGATGCCGGCGTGCTCGTCTCTGCATCGAAAGGTTGGATCCATGGCGGAATTCGAATCAGTCATCACGCGGGGCATGACCCCGATCTCCGAAGAGCGCCGCGAGCGCGCCGTGCTCGTCGGTGTGGATCGCCCCGGCTCCACGTGGCCGCTGGCATCGTCGCTCGCCGAGCTCGAGCGCCTCGTGGATACGGCAGGCGCCGACGCGGTGGCCACCACCACGCAGAAGCTCGACGCGCCCAATCCGCGTACGTTCGTGGGCACGGGCAAGGCCGAAGAAGTGGCCGAGCTTGCGCGCGCCCACGCGGCCGACCTCGTCGTGTTCGACGACGAGCTGACGCCCTCCCAGCAGGCGAACCTCGAGAAGGCGATGGGTCGCGACGTGAAGGTCATCGACCGTACGGCGCTCATCCTCGACATCTTCGCCCTGCACGCCACCAGCAAGGAGGGCCGGCTGCAGGTGCGGCTCGCCCAGAACGAGTACCTGCTGCCGCGCCTGCGCGGCATGTGGGCCCACCTGGCCTCCAACCGCATGGGCGGCGGCGTGGGATCGCGCTTCGGCGAAGGCGAGAGCCAGCTCGAGGTCGACCGCCGCATGGTGCGCAAGCGCATCACGTCCATCAAGCGCGAGCTCAAGCATCTGGCCGAGGTGCGCGCCGTCCAGCGCGAGAGCCGCTACGAAAGCGGCATGTTCAAGGTGGCGCTGGCCGGCTACACGAACGCCGGCAAGTCGAGCCTGCTCAACCGGCTGACGAATGCGGACGTGCTGGCGTACGACAAGCTGTTCGCCACGCTCGACTCCACCACGCGCAAGTTCGAGCTTCCCGAGGGCCGCGAGATCACCGTCACCGACACGGTCGGGTTCATCCAGAAGCTTCCGACCACGCTCATCGAGGCGTTCAAATCGACGCTCGACGAAATCACGGGCGCCGACCTCGTGCTGCACGTGGTGGATGCCTCGTCGGACGAGTACGAGGCGCAGATCGCGGCCGTCGAGGACGTGCTCGGGCAGATACACGCGCAGGACCTGTCGCGCGTGCTTGTGTTCAACAAGTGCGACCTGCTCGGCGAGGAGCGCCTCGGCGCCCTTAAAGCGCGCCATCCGCAGGCTCAGTTCGTATCGGCGGCGATGGGGGAGGGCGTAGGCGAGCTCGTGGAGCACGTTGCCCGCGTCGCCTCGGCGCAAGACGAGCATCTCGACGTGCTGATTCCCTACAACCGCGGCGACCTCGTGTCGGTGGCGCACGAACGTTGCCACATCCTGTCGGAAACCCATGAGGAGCAGGGCACGCGCATCGTCATGCTGGCGGCTTCATCGTTCGCGAGCATGTTCCGTCCTTACACGGTCGGTTAGAGTAACTCTAAGGTAAGCGAGCCGCCCCGGGCATCGACCCGGGGCGGCTCGCTTCGTCGCAGGGTAGGCGCTTCGTTCTTGCGGTCGGTCTGCGGCGGCGCCTTATCGGACGGCGAAAGCGGGAACCGGCGCAGCGGCACGTTCGGAAAAGACGGAGAAGCCCTGCCGAAGCGGTCGGATTGCGACAGGGCTTCGCGGTTCGACCAAGCTGACGACCAGCGTGCGGTACGCCGCTACAGGCGGCGGAAGACCGCGACCACCTTGCCGGCGATGGCGCAGTCGGTGGTAATGATGGGATCCATCGTGGAGTTCTCCGGCTGCAAGCGGATATGGTCGCTTTCCTTGAAGAAGCGCTTCACCGTGGCCCCGTCGTCGATGATGGCCACGACGATGTCGCCGTTGTTCGCCACGGGCTGCTCCTTGACCACGACGTAATCGCCGTCGTTGATGCCCGCCTCGATCATGCTCTCGCCGCGCACGGAGAGCAAGAACGACGGGGCGTCGCCCACGATCTCGGTGGGAAGCGACAGGGTGTCGGTGATGTTCTCCTCGGCGAGGATGGGGGAGCCGGCGGCCACGTTGCCCACGAGGGGCACGTTCACGATGTTGCTGAAGCTGGGCTGCACCACGTTGGTGGCCAGCGCGGCGTCCTCGAGCTGGTAGGTGAGGGCGATGGAGCGCGACTTGAGCGGATCGCGCTTGATGAGGCCCTTTTCCTCGAGCGCCTTCAAGTGCACGTGCACGGTGGAGGGGGAGGAGAGGCCGAGGCTCTGGCAGACCTCGCGCACGGTCGGGCCGTATCCCTTCTCCCGAATGCACTCCTCGATGCAGTCGAGCACCGCTTGCTGGCGCTTCGTCACTTTCTCGGCCATAGGTAATCCTTTCGTCGCCTCTACGCCTATCGAACAAATGTATGAAATTTCTATTGACATGAACCTTTGTTCGACCTATTATATACGCGAACAAAGGTTCTACGCAAGAGCAGGAGGCCACAAAATGAAGAATTTTGAGATGAACTGCCCCGTCGAGGGAACGTCGGCCCTTCAACCGAAGCTCGATTCGGCACCTGCTCGACGCGCCCGCATCATAGCGTTCCCCCAGCATGCGGTTCTGCCCGACCGCGACGTGCGTGCCGTCCGCGACGGCGCCTCCATCGTTTCGGCCGTGCGCACGGGTTCGGCGCAAGGCGTGGCGTTCGGCCGCGTGCAGCGCTGGCAGGCGGTCGTCGGCGGATGCGTGTTCGCGGCGCTCGCACTCGCCAGCCTGTTCGCAGGGTTCTAGACGGGCCCTTTCCCGGCCCCGCGCGGCCGTTCCATAACCCGCAGATGCTGCGTTTCTGCGGCTGCGTAGCGCCTCCGCCACCCCGGAGGCGCGTCCGTTCGGGGGTTTACGCGCCGCATGCGGCGTGCTAGACTCGGTCGAGCAGCCAATCATGCCGCGCCGACGCATCGTCATGCGGACGGGCGCTTCGCGAAGGAGAAACGGAACATGAAGCGATAACGAAAGCCCTTTTTCACCCCTTGCATTCATTCATCAGCCGCATCGGGTGCGCTTTCGTCATCGTTCTCTACTTCGCCTCGCGTTTCTTCCTCTTCCGATCCGTGCGGCCTTCCTTCATCGGCATCGCCGAACGCTGAGCAGAGCCACCCGTGCGCCTCTTAGACGGAGGTCGCCATGTTCGTTACCGCCCATCATCTTTCCCATACCTACGAAGGCGCCGACCAGCCTGCGCTCGACGACGTCTCGCTCGCGTTCGCGAGCGGCTGGACGGGCATCGTCGGGCCGAACGGCGCTGGCAAGAGCACGCTCGTGCACTGCATCTGCGGCACCCTGGCACCCGATCAAGGCGCCGTGACGCCCCGCGTGCGCGGCGCGGTGTGCCGGCAATCGACCGCGACGCCTCCGGAGACGCTCGAGGAGTTCGCCTGCGACTACGGTTCGACGGCGGTGAAGCTGCGCTCGCTATTGGAAATCGAGGACGAGCAGCTCTGGAGCTACGCTATGCTGTCCCATGGCGAGCGCAAGCGCATCCAGATCGCGTGCGCGCTTGCCGCAGAACCGCAGGTGCTGGCGCTCGACGAGCCGACGAACCACCTCGATGCTCCCACGCGCGCCCTCGTCGCGCAGGCGCTCTCCTCCTTCAAGGGCGTCGGCCTGCTCGTATCGCACGATCGCGCGCTGCTCGACAAGCTTGTGCGGTCGTGCGTGTTCGTCGAGGCCGGCCGAGCGCTCGCTATTCCGGGGACGTACACCCAGGCGCGCCGGGAGCTCGAGCTGCGCCAAGATACCGTGCGAACCGAGCGCCGGCAGGCGCGCGGCGAGCTGGCGCGCATCAAGGCCGAGCGAGATCGTCGCGCCGCCGTGGCCGCTCGATCGGCCGCCCGGCGCTCGGCGCGTCATCTCGACCGGCACGACCGCGACGGGCGGGAGAAGATCAAGCTCGCCGTCTATACGGGACAGGACGGCAAGGCGGGCAAGCTTTCGTCCCAGATGGACAAGCGCATCGAAGCTGCAGAGAAGCGTCTCGAGGGTCTCGATGCGAAAAAGGAGCGTCGCGGCTCCTTGGAGCTGGATACCGGGCCTGCAGCGCGCAAGGTGCTCGCCCGTCTTCCTGAGGGCGGCATGTCGCTTGGTTCGGGGCGCGTGCTGCACCACCCCGAGCTGTACCTGGGCAACGAGGATCGCATTGGGCTCGTCGGCAGGAACGGAGCGGGAAAGTCCACCCTGCTCAACGCCTTGCTTCGCCAGGTAACGCTGGAGGAGGGGGTGGCGTACCTTCCGCAGGAGGTGCTCGCTGCCGAGGTGCGCGCGCTGTTCGGCGAGCTGCAGGCGCTCTCGTCGGCCGAGCGCGGGCGCGTGCTCTCCATCGTGGCGCGACTCGAATCGCCGCCGGCTCGCGTGATCGACGGCGAGGAGCTGAGCCCGGGAGAGGTGCGCAAGCTCATGATCGCGCGCAGCCTGCTCTCGTCGCCCCATCTCATCGTCATGGACGAGCCGACGAACCACCTGGACATACGCTCGATCGAGGCATTGCAGGACGTGCTCGACGATTGCGCCTGCGCTCTCGTGCTCGTGTCGCACGACGAGCAGTTCCTCGACGCGCTCGTGGACGAGCGCTGGGTGTTCGAGGTCGAGCAGGAGAAAGGGGAGGTTGGGCTGGGCGATACTCACGTGCGCGTTGTCCGATAGGAAGGAGCGCTTCTCGTGCAGGTTTTTTGCGCGAATCCGACATGTTGATTGAACCACTATATATTGTATGTTAGGCTGAACCCAAAATCGGCAAAGGAGCAAGTATGCGTTGTCCTTCCTGCGGCAATCCAGAGTCGAAAGTGGTCGACTCGAGGCCTTCCGAAGACGGCACGGCCATTCGCCGGCGCCGCGAATGCCTCGAATGCGGACGTCGTTTCACCACCTACGAACGCCTGGGCGACAATCCGCTCATCGTCATCAAGGCTGACGGATCGTCGGAGGCCTACGACCGTCAGAAGCTCATGCGCGGCCTGCTCAACGCCGCGGCGAAGCGGCCCATCGGGCCCGAGCAGATCGCCTCGCTCATCGACAGCATCGAAGCGGAGCTGCGCAACGCCTCCCGTAACGAGATCGGTTCGAAGGATCTGGGCGATATGGTGCTCGTGCGCCTCGCCAAGCTCGACGACGTCGCCTACGTGCGCTTCGCGAGCGTGTACAAGGACTTCCGCAACGTCGAGGAGTTCGCTGCCGCATTGGAGGGATTGCGTTGATAGAGCGCGTTTCGATTCCTTTGCAGCAGATCGACCCCGACCTGCCCGTACCTGCGTACGCCTACGTCGGCGATGCCGGCGTAGATCTGCGCGCCACCTGCGACGACATCTTGAAGCCCTTCGAACGCAAGCTCGTCCCATGCGGCATCGCCGTGGCCATTCCGAGCGGGTACGCCGGGTTCGTGCTGCCGCGCAGCGGGCTGGCTATCAAGCACGGCGTATCGCTGGTCAACGCACCCGGCCTGATCGACAGCAACTATCGAGGTGAGATCCAGGCCATCCTGGTCAACCTCGATCCGCAGAGCGAGTTCGCGATCAAGCGGGGCGACCGCATAGCGCAGCTCGTCGTCATGCGCGTGCCCGACGCCGCGTTCGACGTGTGCGCGGAGCTGCCGGATACGGAGCGCGGCGCGGGCGGGTTCGGCAGCAGCGGCGTGAGTCTTTGAACCTGATCCTTCCACCCACTTAGAGTTACTCTAAGCAAGAGCGAAAGGGGCATCGATGGACGCGAGCGAGCACGGAGCTCAAGCCGACAACACGCTGCCATGCTTCGGCATCAGCGAAGTCGCCGACATGGCGGGCATCTCCGCGTTCACGATTCGCTACTACGACAAATGCGGGTTCTTTCCCGAACTGGCGCGCGATGCGCGCGGCGTCCGCACGTTCTCGCAATCGGATGTGGCTCAGCTGTACTTCGTCGATGCGCTTCGGAAAAGCGGCCTGTCGATCGAGGGCATCCAGTATTACGTGAAGTTGCAGCGCCGCGGCGCGGCGACGCGCGACGAGCGGCTGGCCATCGTGCGGGCTCAGGAGACGGTGCTCGAGTACCAGCGAGCCGAGCTCGACGAGAGCTTGAAGCGGTTGAGCGCCGCAGGTGTGGAATTGTCGACGGATAGAAAGTCTCGATGACCTTCGTGGTATAGTACTCGCCGAATCCGGTTTGAAGAACCGCGATTTCCATGACCTAGGGCTCGTCCGAAGGCGAAATAGGGCCTTAGAACGGCTCTCAGAGCCTCGTTTGCAAAACCCCAGGTCAATGGCTATGAAATTTTGAGAAATAGGGAAAGAGCGCATGACTGACAACGAACATAGGCCGCCTGAGCCGCCTCAAGGGCGCGATCCCGGGCGCGAGCCTGACGATCGCAGCCGGCAGACGACGCTTAACGGCGTCCCGGTTCCGTCGTCGAACATGAACGACCTTCGCGAGCTGAAAAAGGCTCAGACGATGGTCATGGTGGCGAGCGTGGCCGGACCCGTGTCGCTGTTCATCGGCGGCGTGCTTCTCAGCGGCGTGGGACTGGCCTGCGCCATCATCGCGCTCCGCAAGCTGAACAAGCTCATCGAGAAGCGCACGGACGTATCCGCGCTTGCGCAGCGTCTCAAGCGCTCGGCGATCGTCGGCGTTGCCGTGTGCGGCGTGGCGCTCACGCTCAATGCGATTTCGTTCTATCTGATGATGCCCGTAGTACTCGAGATGATGGAAAGCGGCGATTACGCGGGAGCTGTGACGGATGCCGGGATCGGCGCTGCAGGATCGACCTCGACCTGGGGATAATCTTATCCGCTGTCGAAACCGCATAAAGCGCTGCAGGTTATGCACGGAACCCGCAGCGCTTTGCTTTTTGCTTCCGAATGCTCGCCAGCCCAAACTCCCCCGACCGCTCCTCAATTACCTATTTTATTGATAATATGTCTTATGTAAAGTTATACTGATACTCAGGATTTTTTCGACCAGCCGTTGATTGAATTCTCGTAAGTTAACGTTTATGCAGATCAGAGGGCTGTTTACTTCTACCTTTTCAATTTCGAGGTCGCGGCGTTCCATCTATTACCTGCACTTTTTCAATCGACCGCCTTCGCAGTCCGTTATGTGTAGACGGCAACCGTTTGAGACAGCACCAGGTCAGGCCCGCGTCGCTGGTTTTGAAAGACTGCAGGTAAAGAAATCGGCGATATGATGCGGTGCCCCAGACTAGCTAGATCAGGGTTATCGCGTGAGGCACGAGGTGCGGCGTGAGGTTCACCTCCTTCGGCTCTATCTCCTCGACCCCGTACGCGTCGAGGAGCCCTTGCGGAAGCACGAGGCGCGCCATCTCGACGGGCGCCATCCAGTCCATCTTGCCGCGAAGGTAGCTGTTCACGTGGCTCATGCACGCCGCCATGTCGCGGCAGGTCAAGGCGTCGAAGTTCGTCTTTCCCTTCGGCAGTATCCGCCTAAGCTCCTCGTGGCAGCGCTCG
>NZ_GL622582.1:51940-83504 GCF_000185625.1 Eggerthella sp. 1_3_56FAA | reverse complement strand
CCGCTTCACGCCGTCCTGCCGTGCTCGATGCGCTCCGCATCGCTGAACTCGCTCCCGCGGTCGCAGAGGATCAGGCCGAAGGCCTGGGGAGAAACGGGGCCCGCAGAGCTCCTGGAGGGTGTCGAGCGCCTCGACCACGCTGGTCGCCGACTTGTCCGGCAGGAGGATGTAGAACTGGAACCCTATGCGCCTGACGAACAGCGTCAAGATGCACTGCGAGTCCCTGCCCTGCCTCCCGACCACCGTGTCCATCTCGACGGCGTTGTCGCGGTCGGCCTGTTCGAGGGCGCAGAAATCCGTCCACCGCCTCCCCTCGAGCACCTCGCGCGGAATGTTGGAGGATTTGGCGGACTTCGACTTCGACCTGGGCTTGTAGCGTACGGCCTTCGGCAGGTCGAGCTTCGACAGATCCCCCGCCTTGGCGCCGCCGAGGTAGTTGTAGAGGCTGCGCACGCCGAACGGTATGGCGCCGGGGTTCGCGGCGAATATGTGCTGCGGGCTCTGGCCCTTGGCAAGGCCGTCCGATATCAGGGTTATCGCGCTCTCGAACGCCTCGGGGTCGCAGTCTATCCCCTGCCTGGACTCGCTGCGCCTGGCGTCGGCTGCGTCTTGGGCCCATTTCGCCTGGTAGTACCTATAGGGATGACGGCACCCGCCGCCGACCCTGCTCGGGCAGGCGTTGCAGCAGAACGGGCTCCTTGCCAGCTTCTCGCACGGCTTCGCCTCGAAATCGGGACAGAGCGAGTTGCAGAGGAAGTCCTTGCACCTGCTGCAGCGCGCCCTGCACATGCCCTTGCACAGCCCGCGCACCTCGCAGAGCCCCGCCTTCGAGCAGATGTTGCGGGTTCGGACCACGAGCATCCCCTGGGGGTCGTCGGTCCAGTTGCGCTTTACCTCCTCGGCGACCACCTTGGGCGCGCGGCCAATCGTCCTCGCGATCCACGCTATCCTGTCCCCTCTGTTCAGGCCACGCTCTATCGCGAGCCTGTCGTCGTAGGTGAGCGGGCGCCTACCGCCCTTGGAATCCCCCATGAGGGCCTCCTTCCCGTCGGTCCTTCGCCTACGGGAAGAAGAAAAAGCAAAAACGGCCATGGCCACGGTCCGGAATCCGCATTTACATGATTTATGCAAGACTGGAGGTGAAGTTTTTACCTACGAGAATTCAATTTACGTTTTTTCGACCAGAAGGGGTTGCCGAGCGATAGGAATTGCTCCCCGAAGTGGTTGTTCAAGATATTGGCGCCCGCGCAGTAGAAGCTGAGGAGCGAAATAACAAGCTCGCTGATCGCGGCGAGCATATGCGTCGCTTCCCGAGCAACCCCGAACGCGCTTAGAGCCAAGCCGACGAACAGAAAATCAATGGCGAGGAATATGAAGAACAGCACTTTCGTGGTACGCAGCGCTCCTATGGTCATAAACGCAGTCAAGATGAGGTACGCCACGAAAGCGGCTCCTGTTTGGCGCGGATCGAACGTTTCGGCCGCATAAGAGCCGAACATGCCGTTGGTCGTCGCCCAGCCGAATGCCATGGCAAGCCAAAACAACCCGTAAGCGATAAACGCGGTGCCGCCGAATGCGTTGTTCTTCCTCAAATCGATCAATCCGGCGATAAGCTGAGCGCATCCCCCGAGGAAAATGGCCCACCCCATGACAGCCGCCGTCCCGTCGGTGATGCCGAGTTTTTGAGAACAGGCCACGAGCGTGACTATCGCCAGCCCGAACAACCCTAGAGCGCTCGGATCAGCCCACGAGCCCCGCTCTTCCTTCTTCATCTCCCCCATGCTCGCAACTCCTTTCGATTAATTCCTACTAAAGTGGTAAATTTTGAGCAATGATACCGGCTTGCGGGCAGCCGAGCACGCCGATGCTTCTTCAGCTACCGAACGTACCTGTTTTGTCGGTGATCGTCCTTTCGCGCATGGGCGAAGGCTCAACTGCGACGTCGGAATAAGCCGGGCAAGCAGTACGGCGGCATCCCGATTTGCCAACGAACGTCTGACGAACCGTCCGCGGCTGGCGGTTCCGGCTTCGTCCGCTCGTAGGATGGCTGCGAGGTGATAGATATGAACGTATTGACGTACGGCGAGTGGCGCGACACGTGCGACACCGTGCATATGCTGCTGCAGATGATGGGAAAAGCGAAGCTGCAATCGATGGATCCGCAACCTGA
This sequence comes from Eggerthella sp. 1_3_56FAA, assembly GCF_000185625.1. Lineage (NCBI taxonomy): Bacteria > Bacillati > Actinomycetota > Coriobacteriia > Eggerthellales > Eggerthellaceae > Eggerthella > Eggerthella sp. 1_3_56FAA. The sequence goes on along the minus strand of NZ_GL622582.1, from coordinate 81,334 downwards.
ATGGAAGCAAGTGGTGCTCGATGCCGATGCGAACGGCTTCACCACCGGACTGATCCCGTTCGGCGCGGACGGCTTCGAGATTAAACTGAACATCGCGGATGCCGAGATGGCCGCGATGACCGCGGCAGGCGACTGCGCGCGTTTCCCTATCGAAGAGTGCGTCTCGGTGAGCGAGCTGTACGGCCGTTTCACGGCGATGCTCGAAAACATCGGGCATCCGATAGCCATCAACACCGTCCCGCAGGAAATGCACACTGAGGTTCCGTTCGATCGGCAGAACATCGCGCGCGAGTTCGATGCCGCGGCTGCACGGCGCTGCTTCCGTCAGTTCCTGTTCGCGCGCGGGGCTTTGAGCGGGTTCGCAGCGCCGTTTCGCGGGAAGAAGATCCCGCCTTCGCTGTTCTGGGGCACCTTCGACATGACGACCGTGCTGTTCTCCGGAAAGCCCTGTCCCTTCGAACGCACGGCTTCCATAGTAGAGCGCGTCGCCTTCGACGAGCAGTTCGTGGAATTCGGGTTCTGGCCGGGCGACGATGCTACGAACGATCCTTCCTTCTTCGTACTGGCCTATCCGTTTGTTGAGAAAGGGTCGTCGAGCGATGCGAATGTCGACGAGGCGTTCTTCGATGCCGAGAGCTCCGAGTACTTTCTGCGGCTGAAGGATGCGTTGCGTTACGACGATCCCCAGGCCGCGGTTCGTCGGTTCTGCTCCTCAACGTTCGCGCGCATCATGGAACGGCAGAACTGGGAACGTCGCGACTGGTTCACCGAGCCGTTGCTGAACGGTTAGCCTCCCCCTCCTTCTGCAGCGGTCGATGCGACCGTCTTAGAGCAACTCTAAGACGGTCGCTCGCATTATGCCGTCGCCGATCAGCAAGCCGACAAACCGGGATGGACGCGAGGCTCGCAAGGCCTTATGCTGGAACGACGCATACCAGGAAGGGGAAAACGATGAAACCCATTAAAACGATCGTGGCGGCTTGCCTTGCCGCGGTCGCGCTGAGCGTCGGAGCCCTATCGCTCGGCGCCTGCGGCCCGAGCGCGGAGGAAGTGGTGCGACAGGGGGTGGCCGACGAGCTGGAGCGCCTGAAGACCCACGACGAGGCGCTGCTCGACGAGCTGGCGGCCGACAGCGGGGTGGACCAGCTGGCAACCTACGGCATCGACGCCAAGTCGTTCATAGCCGCTTATCTCGACGGATTCGACTACCGCATCGACGAGGTGAAGGTGGACGGCGACAACGCCACGGCGACCGTGGTGCTTACCTGCAAGAAGTTCGACGCGTTCGCCCAAGCGCTTACGGAGGCTACGACGGCGCTGGCAGAAGATGGGCAGACGGCCGAGCTCGATGCCGACCAGATCAACGAGAAGGTCGGCCAGCTGGTGCTCGAAGCGCTCGGCTCGGTGGAACCGACTGAATCCAACCCGGTGGAATTGCCGTTCGCGCGCACGGACAACGCATGGGGGCCGGCGAGCGGAGCCGAGCAGGCGCTGTCTACCGCGCTGTTCTCAGGCTAGAGTCCGCGTCATCTGCGGCGGTTACGTTTAGGATACTGCACGGTAACCGATATGAACGCTTTGGTGCGTTCGGTCTGCGGAATGGTATCGTGTGCTCCATGGATACCGTAGGCTCTTTGCAAGGAGGAATCATGGGGTACGTGGTTTCCCTGCTGTGCTTCCTAGGCGTGTTGGGATGCGTTTCGCTCGTCCGACGCCTTGCATAACGGGATACGAACGAGAAGGGCCGGCATATGCCGGCCCTTCCTCCGTCTTGGAGCCGCAAGGAAACGGAGGCTTGCATGAAGCGCAGGAAGAGCGTGCTCATCGCGTTCGGCACGCGCCCGGAAGCGGTTAAGATAGCGCCGGTTTTGAACGCGCTCGAAGCCGACAAGGCGTTCGAGGTCGAGGCGCTCTCGACGGCTCAGCACCGCGAGATGCTCGACCAGACGGCGGCTGCGTTCGACTTGCGCATCGATCATGACCTGAACCTCATGCGCGACCGTCAGACGCTCGACGGGCTCACGGCGCGCATTCTGACCTCCGCGACCCCCGTGCTGGAGCTCGCGGCGCCCGACGCAGTGCTCGTGCACGGCGACACCACCACTGCTCTCGCGCTGGCGCTCGCGTCGTTCTACCGACAGATCCCCGTGGGGCACGTGGAGGCGGGCCTGCGATCGGGAAACCGGTACTCCCCCTTTCCCGAGGAGATGAACCGTCGTCTTATCTCAAGCCTCTCCACCTGGCACTACGCCCCCACCGAAGGCAACCGAGCAAACCTCCTCGCGCAAGGCGTCGATCCGGATAGCATCCGGGTAACGGGCAACACCGTCATCGACGCGCTCCTTGAAACGGTAAGCTCTTCCTACCGCTTCGAGGAGCCGGCTCTCGAAGCGGTCGATTTCGACGGATTGCGCGTCTTAGGGTTGACGTGCCATCGGCGCGAGAACCTGGGCGAACCGATGGAGCGCATGTTCGCTGCAGTACGCGACACGGCAGACGCCCACGCTGACGTGCGCGTGGTGTACCCCGTGCACAAGAACCCCGCCGTGCGCGCGATAGCCGAGAGGGCGCTGGGCGGGCATCCGCGCATCACCCTCGTCGAACCGCTCGGATACGCCGATTTCTCCAACTTCATGGCACGATGCGCCTTCATGCTGACGGATTCGGGCGGCGTGCAGGAGGAAGCACCGGCCCTCGACGTGCCCGTGCTCGTGCTGCGCGACGATACCGAGCGTCCCGAAGCGCTTGAAGCGGGCTGCGCCGCCCTGGTCGGCACGACGTACGAAGGCGTGCGCGCATCGTGCGAGGCGCTGTTGGGCGATGCGGCGCTGTACGCGCGCATGGCGGCCGCTCCCGACCCCTACGGAGACGGACATGCGGCCGAGCGCATATGCAGCGCACTCCATGACGCCCTCGACTAGGAGAAACGCGACACGGCGAGGCCCATCTCGCAAGCGATGTCGTCGACCGAGCGGCCGAGATGCAGCGCGTAAGCCAGCGCCATGCCCGCCTGTGGCAGCTCTACGCTCGTCTCCTCCAGAAGCGTCGCCGCCCCGGCAGGTTGCGGAGCTTCCGCCGCGTTGTCGAACGCGAGAGCGCCTTCGAACGCTTCGAGCAGGTCGGCTGTGCTGGAGAACAGGAAGAACGTCGGTTCGCCCAGCAGAAACGCCAGTTCGTCTCGCTCCGCGCACGAAAGGTCGTCGTCCACGGCGACGATCCATCCTTTTTCGCTCTCGACCAGCGGCAGCGCGGCGAACCGATCCGCCGCGGCGAACGGCATGCGATCCATCAGCTCCAGAAGCACGAGGTCGGGCTGTGCGCGCACGTGCATCGACTGCTGCTGCAAGGCGTAAGCCTGCGTGAGGTGCCTCTCTTCGACCAATCCCTGCCTCAGCAGCTCCTGCCCCAACCGCACGCCGCGCGCACGCGCCGATCCCACGGCGTCTTCCAGATGCCCTGGCTCCACGAAACCCCTCTCCAGCAGCGCGTCGCCCAGAAGGCGCCGATAGCGTTCGAGCACCGAAGCGGGGAGAAATTCGTGGTCGGTCTTGTTCCATGCGGGACCTTCCTGCGCAGACGTCGCATTCGAGGTTTGCGCGTCGTCTCCGTCCGTTGCAGGCTTTCCTTCGCCCTCCTCCTCTGCCGCGTTGCCCCGATGCTCGACGACCGGCGCGGCGGCCGCCTTGGCCTCTCGTCCGCGCAGCAGCACGTAGGCGATCTTCTGCCGCCATGCGCGAAACGTCGCGCACATGTTGATGAGGTTGCCCCACAGAAGCCTGAGCGGGAACAGCGGCGGCAGCAGGATGGAGAACGCCATCGTCTTCCAGCCGTACACGTTCGCAAGCGCGCGTCCGCGAAGCACCTGCCGTTCCACCATCATGAACAGCAGAAACACGCACATCCACCACGAAGGGCTGTGCAAGGGGTACATGACGGGCAGCTCCAGCTGCGGCGCGAACGTCTGCACGAGGAAGTACGCGAGCACGGCGTAGCCCGGCAGCAGCACGAAGTTCGCGAACTTCGCCTTGAGGTCCTTGTACAGAAACGTGCGCTCGGCGAACGTAAGCTCGCTTTTGCCGAACACATCGGCCATGCTCGCGCTCTGCATCGTGATGCCGTACACCCATCGCGCTTTCTGCCGCACCGCCGCCTTGAACGTCGACGGGAACAGCGAGCGCGTGGCGATGTAGTCCCACACGGTGCGCCCGCGCGCGTCGACGCGCGGCACCTTCTCAAGCACGTAGTGCACGCGGAAGCCGCGCATGCGCAAGGTGAGCGACAGCTTGTAATCCTCGGTCAGGCTGTTGCGCGGCAGCAGTTCCTCGTCGCGAAACGCGTCGAGGACGCGCCGGCCGATGGCGAAGCCCGTGCCCGCCGAAGGAACGAAGCCCAGCTCGTCGCGCATGACCATGGTGCGGAAGTGGTGCTCGGCGAACTCGTCGGCGTAGGTGGACGAGGTCAACGTCTTGAAGAACAGCCGCAGCCGCGGCATGCGCTGCAGCGGGAACACGGGGAACTGGAGGGCGTAGTAGTCGTCGATCAAGTAGTTCGTCATCTTGAACTCGTTGGGGTGCACCACGTCCTCCGCGTCATGGATGGTGACGCTCGCGAAGCGCACGTCGCGCTCGGCCTCGTATTCCCGGATGGCCCGCACGGTATGGTTGATGTTGGCGGCCTTCGACGTGGGTCCGGGATCGTCTCCCACCACGCACACCACGGTGCCTCCATGGCGCGCCTCGAGCGCGCGAGCCACGGCCACGGTAGCCGCATCGTTGGGATAGACGCCCAAAAACACCCGGTACAGCGAGCGCGGGTACTGCGCGGAGGCCACGAGGTTGTCCACCACTTCGCCCAGCACGGCGTCCTCGTGCCAGGCGGCGATGACCACGGCCAGCATCTTCGGCGGCTTCTCGTTGATGAGCGACAGCTTCACGCGCTTCTTGCCCGTGCCGCGAAACAGCGCGAACACGTCCCACAGCACGTCGTCCGCGCCGAACACGATGAACGCGAGCGCAACGAAGAAGCCGATCCAATAGACGACCTGCTCGTCCATGCCCGCTTCCGCCTCCTTTCCTCGCCTCAGCTCATCTGCCAGCTTGCCCGCGTGAAAACGCCATCGTTGCAGTTCGTCCTCGGTCGATCTCCGAAGCGAGGCAGACGGCAAGCCCGCGCTACGATGCCGAGAAGCATCCGCGAGGAAGGAGCAGGTCATGGCCGGTAGGAAAGGCGCAATCGCGTTCGGTCTCGTGTACATCCCGGTGGAGCTGTTCACGGCGACGCAGGATGACGCCGTACGGTTCAACCAACTTGCCAAAGATAGCATGAAGCGCGTGCGATACGTGAAGACGTGCCCTGACTGTAAACGAGAGCTGAAACCGGAAGACATCGTGAAAGGCTACCAGTACGAGAAGGGCAAGTACGTAGTGGTGGACGACGAGGAGCTGGACGCCATCAAGACCGATGCCGATCGCGCTATGAAGATCGTGCAGTTCTCCGACATCGACGAGGTGCCGCCTCTCTACTTCGAGAAGCCCTACCAGGTGGTAGCCCAGCCCGGCGGCGAGAAGGCGCTCGAACTGCTTCGACGAGCCATGGTGGACGAAGGCAAGATCGCCATCGGCACGACGGTGCTGGGCAATTCGGAAACGCCCATCGCGCTCATCCCCCACGACGATGACCTGGTCATGATGACGCTGCACTATCAGAGCGAGGTTAAGGACATCCCCAAGACGCTCCAGCACCCCGACGTGGCCGACGAGGAGCTGTCCATGGCGAAGCAGCTGGTGGAGAGCATGACTGCGCCGTTCGATCCGAGCCGCTTCCGCAACACGTACCAGGAGAAGCTCATGCAGCTCATCCAGGACAAGATAGCCGGCAAGCAGATCGTGGCCGAAAGCCAAGAAGCCCAGCCGTCGAACATCATCAATCTCATGGACGCCCTGTCGGCCAGCCTCAAGGCGCGCGACGGCAAGGACGGCGGGCCGAAGAAGCCCGCTCCGGCGAAGAAACCCGCGCGCAAGCGGGCGTCGGCCTAGAGGCTCGCGACGGGAGAGGCCTCTTCGGCAACGCTTTCAGTCTGACGACGATTCGGGCCAGGTCTTCTCCACGAGCCAAACCGAACCGATGCCGACCGCGATGCCGATGACGGCGCCCGCCAGGATATCGGAGGGATAGTGCACGTACAGGTAGAGGCGCGAGAAGGCGATGAGGCATGCGACGGCCACGGCCGAGACCTTGAGCGCCAGCACGCCTCTGCCCTTCCCCGGCAGACAGCACAGCGCCGCGGCAGCGGCGAACGACACCATGGAGTGGTTCGAGGGGAACGAATCGCCCGACGGCGGCGGGATGAGCAGACCGGCGAACTCGTAGGCGACGAACGGCCGTGCGCGCCCGAACAGCGGCTTCAGCACGAACATGCCGAGGATCGCGGTCGCGACGACGGCCAGGAGCACGGCTACGCCCCACCTGCGGTACCTCGGCTGCGCGACGAGCACGGCGCCGGCGACGAGCCACACGAGGGCGAGGTCTCCCAGATGCGTGGCCAGCAGCATGATCTGGTCGAGCAGCGGCGTGCGCAGATGCTGCTGGATGGCGTCGAGAACGGCGATATCCACGCGAGGCTCCTACGAGCGGGGCGCGCCGGAGTCCAACCACGCGAGAAGCCCCGCGCAACCGGCCAGCACGTCGTCGTACGTGACGTCGAAATCGCCTGTGTACCAAGGATCGGCCACGTCACGCGCGGAATCGGCGAACTCGAGCAGCTTGAAGCAGCGGCCCTCCGCAGCCCGTCCCAGCTGGCGACGCATGTCGCGCATGTTCGCCTCGTCCATGCCTACGAACAGGTCCCATTCGTCAGCATCGGCGCGGCGCAGGCGACGGGCGGTCTTGCCGGAGCAATCGATGCCCTGCGCTTCCAGCACGGCGCGGGTGCCGTGATGCACGGGGCTGCCGATCTCGTCGTCGTGCGTGGCTGCCGACCCGATGACGAAGGCGTCGGCCATGCCTCGGCGCGAGACGAGATCCTTCATCACGAACTCAGCCATGGTTGAGCGGCATATGTTGCCGTGGCACACGAATAGGATGCGATGCGGCGCGCTCATCGGCTCTCCCCCTCCTCGGGTTCGAGGACTTCGAGGTAGCGTTCGTACAGCTCGGGCACGGCGCGCTTCAGGCTGACCGGCTTGAACGTTTCAGCATCAACGAGGCAATGGGTGCTCCGTCCCGTGCAGCAGGGCTTCTCGACGTCGAGATCCTGGCCTTCCCGGAACACCTCGTAGGCGTATACGGTCTTCGTCGGGCGCGAGGACACTACGCGCGTGCGCACGACGGCCGTGTCGCCGTAACGCAAAGGCGCGCCGTAGTCGCATTCGAAATGCGTGACGGGCGACAGGTAGCCCGCCTGCTCGATATGGTCGTACGGAAACCCGATAGCCTCGAGGAACCGCGTGCGCGCATCCTCGAAGTACAGCAGATAGTTGGCATGGTAGACGATGCCCATCATGTCGGTCTCCGCATAGCGTATGGTGATTGGCGTGCAAACCCGCATGGCTTCGCTGTCCGTCCTTTGCAATCGGCTACAATGTTCGCATGAGGAATATCGTAACGTATATGGCCGAAGAGCAGCGCACCTTCGCGGAATCACCGTTTAACCCCGTCGACTCGCTTGTGTTCGCGACGCTCGCGTACTTCAACTACGAGGTGGCGCCCGGCGTCGACCTCGCTTCCCTCGACGGCGTCCTGCTGCACGACGTGGTGATGCTGTCCGATTGGGAAGCGCTCACCGCGCACAGCTGGATGGAGGACGCGAAGGACACCGAGGCGTTTCTGCACGTCCTGTCGGCAAGCCGCCGCATGCGCGACGTGCGCGCCTCGTTCTATGCCAACGAGCGATCGGAGATCGTGGAAAAGCAATTCTCCGCCGTCACGCTGACGTTCCCCGCCGCCGACGGCGAGGTCGCCTACCTCGCGTATCGCGGCACCGACGGCAGTTTCGCCGGCTGGAAGGAAGACTTCAACCTCTGCTTCAAGGAAGTGATCCCTTCCCAATGCACGGCGGCGGCGTACCTGTCGGGCGTGGCGTCGGCGCTCGCCTGCCCGCTCATCGTCGGCGGGCACTCCAAGGGCGGCAACCTCGCCGAGTATGCTGCGCTCGTAGCCGACGAGAGCGCCTTCGAGCGCTTGCGCGGCGTGTTCAACCACGACGGGCCGTCGTTTCTGGACGATCCGTCACCGCGCATCGACGACGATCGGTTCCATGCCCTGCTGCACAAGACCGTGCCCGAGTCGTCGGCGTTCGGCATGATCCTCGAGCGCCGCGCCGACTACCGCGTTGTGCGATCCTCGGCTATGTCGGTGTTCCAGCACGAGCCTTTCACCTGGTTGACCGAAGACGACGACTTCGTGTACCAGGAGGCGCTCAACCCCTCTGCCGTGTTTTTCGACGAGGCGCTTGACGCGTGGCTGCGCAGCAAAGCCCCCGACGAGCGCGAGCGCTTCATCGACACCATCTACGAGCTGTTCGCCTCCACCGAGGCCGGAACCTGGAGCGAGTTCCAAACCAAGCTGTTCGCGAACACGAGGCAGCTTTTAGGCGCGCGCTCGAAGCTGGACGCGGAGACGAAGAGCTTCATCTGGCAGACGCTGGGCTCGCTCGGAGGCATACTCAAGGACGAGACCGTCAAGCGCTTCAAGCCCGCCCCGCCTACCTGGCTTCCCCGACGCCGCGAAACGTACGACCCCGAGAAAGGAACCGAAGCATGACCGCTAGCGCGTACGGACGACTGACCCCCCGCATGGCCTGGCAGCTGGCCTCGCCGCATACCTGGCCGGCCGCCATCCTGCCCGTGCTCGTCGCCGCTGCGGCGGCGGCCGTTACCTCCTTCAGCATCTCGGCGACCATGGTATGCGTGCTGCTAGTCATCTGCGTGCTCATGCAGTCGGCGGTGAACACGTTCAACGACTACTACGATTACGTGAAGGGCGCCGACTCGGCCGACGACAACGTCGACCCGACCGACGCGGTGCTGGTGTACAACAACGTGAACCCGCGCGCGGCGCTGGCTCTGGCCGTCGGGTTCCTCGCGGCGGCGTTTCTGCTGGGGGCGTACGTGATCTGGATCGCCGGATGGATCCCGCTCGCCATCGGCGCGGCGGGCGCCGTCGTCGTGGTGCTGTACTCGGCGGGCAAGACGCCCATCTCGTACCTGCCCATCGGCGAGCTGGTCAGCGGGTTCGTGATGGGCGGGCTCATTCCGCTGGCGTGCTACCAGGCGCTTTCCGGCACGTTCGACCTCCGTGCGCTCTTGTGGGCCGTGCCCACCATCCTGGGCGTGGGGCTCATCATGTTCACGAACAACACGTGCGACGTTGAGAAGGACGTGGAATCGGGACGCCGCACGCTGTCGGTGCTGCTGGGACGCGAGCGGGCGCGCAAGCTGTATCACGGCGTCGTGTACGCCTGGGTGGCCGCCATCGTCGCGCTCGTGGCCGCGTTCTTCACGAACGGGCTTCTGGTGATGCCGTTCATGCTGCTGGCAAGCTATCCCCTGCTCAAGGCGCTGCTGGGCAACCCGTTGGCGCCGCAGGCCCGCATCGGCGCCATGGCGCAGGTGTGTAGCGCGAACATCGCATTGGGCGCGTTCTACGCGGCGGCCATCCTGGCAAGCGGCATCGCGGTCGCGCTCTAGCGGAAGGAACGGGATCTCATGGAAGCGACCGTCGCGGCGGGGCTGTAGCGACTCGGGCCGATCTGCCTCGCTCGAAGCACGACGACGCGAGCTCCCTCGACGGGACTGCGGCGATTTCTCGGATTGCGAGGGCAAGCCGCTTCTTTCCGCTTGCGCCCTTCCGAGCAGCCCGCCGTCCTCGAAAAGGCGAGAACACATCGAATTCGGAAGAAATCGCGTACCCTGCAAGAAAGCGAATTCGATGACAAGAACGGATCTTTCCATTGAACAGGCCGTATGCGGAAGCGAGCACGCCAACACGTCTGCTATCCGTTTGAAAACTTCCGAATCCGATGATTTTTCGCCAACGGAGGCGCTTTCGGATGCACCGAGGGGAGGACTCAAGATGCTCGGCGGGAAGGCGCCTCCGACGCGAGCTCCCGAAACATCGTGCTCGCACGACGCACCGTGCGAGAGACCCTTCCGCTTTCGGGACATCTCGCGTCACGTGGTGGCCGGAAGGGCCGTGCATGCCGTATACTTCCAAGGACGTGAAAACGACGAGGCGGGAGACGCCGCCCGGGGCTGCGGCTACGATGCGGCAACGGCGACGGACGCCGCTTGCGAGGAACAAAGGAGAATGCGGATGGAGATCGCTCGTTTGGTTCTAGGCGTGTTGCTGCTGGTCGCGTTCGCGCTGCTGACAGTGCAGCTGTACAACGGGCGCTGGCTGTTCCTCATCGCCAAGCCCGAGAAGACGAAGAAGGGCACGTTCTTCCCCGAAGGAACCGCTAATACGGGAAAGCGCGCGGCATGGGTGATGGTCGCCTGCTTCGCCGTGACGGCCACGCTCATGGCCTACGAGATGAGCAAGATGACCGGCGTGCCGGCGTTCGCGCAAACCTCCTCCATCCTCAACAACATAGCGCTGGTGGCGTTCTGCCTGAGCCTGCTTTGGACGCTGTTCGCGGGTCGCGACGAGCAGAACTATCGGGATCGCTTCAAGAAGGACGGCGCGCGCCTGCTCGTCTTGCTGCTGGGAGCCTGCGCCGTCATGACCGCGCTCTCGATTCTGTTCGTCTGATCAGCGCTCCTGCGTACGTTCGGTGGCGCGGTCGACGAGGTCGATGAGCTCTTGGCGCGAATGGATATCCAGCTTCGCGTACACGTTGCGGGTGTGGGTTCGCACGGTATTCCACGACACCTGAAGGCGCTTGGCTGCGGCGCCGGCATCGTAGCCCATGGCAAGGCAGCGCAGCACGTCCTTCTCGCGTCGCGACAGCCCCGCCTGATCGGCTAGCGCATCGATGGCCAGCCCGAAGCGCCCCTTCTTGTTCGTATGCGCGTCAGCGTCGTCGGGGCGCATACCGGGCAGCTCGTCGCCCAGCAGGTCGTCGAGCGAGGCCTCCCCCTCCCCTTCGGGCTTGAACAGACGATCGAACTCCTTCTCCGAGAACAGCACGAACGCGCAGGCCAGCACTGCGAACGCCAGCACGAGGTACAGCACGATCGAGTTGCCCGTGGCTGCTATCTGCGGAAACACGTGCACGCCCGCCAGCCATCCTGCTCCCGACCCCGCCATGAACGCTCCGTAACCGAAGCCGAACACGAGCACGGCCGAGATATGGCGTTGGTACACCACGAACGCGAGGATGCACCACAGCACGAATTCGAAGACCGCCGAGAGGAACGTGACGAGCGCGCTCCATCCAAGGTGCGTGACGCCAACGATGGGACAGAACGCGATGAGCGCCACGACGGCGGCCATGATGACGGAGTAGATCTTTCCGAAATCGAACCGCTCGCCCTCCACGCCGATGGCGGCCGCTGCGAAGACGAGCGCCATCGCCATGCGCAGCAGCATGACCAGGCGCGTGTTGTCCAACGTGACGTCGATCGGCGACACCTCGACGAGCATCGAGCGCAGGGCAACCACGACGAACGAGAACGCGAACGTGACGGCTGCCAGCTTCCAGAACGAGCGCGGGAAGCGGGAGCGGCTCTCGCCGCGCTCCGCCTTCTCGCCCAACGGTGCGATGAACGACAGCGCGGCGGCTCCGGCTGCCGCAAGCGGCATGCCCACGAAGGCGAGGATGCCCGCGAGCGACGGCCCGCCGGGCACGGGCTGCCACGAGGGCGATCCGATGACGGTGAAGTAGATGACTGCGATCGCCACGTGCGACAGCGCCGTGTACAGGATGGCCTTGCGCGGCGCGATGGCGCCGTAGAGCTGCCCGCACTTCAAGCCGACGACGGCCGTGCCCAGCCCCGTGCAGGCGCTGGCGATGTAGAAAAGAGCGGTGATCAGGTCGTACGGAAGCACCTTCGTGAGGTAGTACGGCCCGATGAGGACGATGACGAGGCAGCCGAGCGAAGCGAACGCGCCGCCGGCGATCACCACGGCGGGGCGGTCGAGCAGCTGCCGTATGCGAGCCGCCCGAAAGGTGGACGCCAAGAGCACGATGCCGAACGTCAGCGTGGACACGATGTACATCGTTGATATGTTGGCGCCGTTCATCTCCGTGTCGGAGAGCCATGCCGTGCCGCTGTAGGCGATGTAGGCCCATGCCAGCCAGACGCCCAACGCCAAAAACGGCAGCGAAGGGCACGCCTTGACGAGCTTTTCGAAAAATCCCTTCATGAAGCCGTCGACTCCCCCTCCCGAAACGGACGACAGCCCGAACCGCGCGCTTCCCCTCGAGCGTCAGACGGCTTCGCGGATACGGCGTTCCTTCGCCGCGCGGACGAGCCGTAAAACGACGTATGCCGCGAACACGATCGAGTATACCGCAACGCTTGTCGTCGCCGCAACGCCGCCATGCAGCGCCGAAGGGGCCAGCATCAGCAGCAGGTGCACGTACGTGAGCAGGAAGAACGGATAGGCGAGCTTCTGCACCTTCTTCCAAGTTTCGGTGCGCATGCGCCTCTTCACCAGGTTGAACGACGTGACGCCCAGCACGGCCAGCAGCGCCAGCAGCACGACCGCCACCGCGAACGAGGCGGCCACGTTGCCGTTCGTCGCCCCGCCCGACGCGATGCGCGGCAGGTACGTGGCCCCGTACACGGCCACGTGGCCGAGCGACAGGAGCCAGGCGACGATAGACAGCTCGGCGCGCACGGGCTTGAGCCACATGCAGGCGCGCGAGCCGCGATCCAGCACGCCGATGTACATGACCACGACGAACAGGGCAAGCGGCAGCAGGCATTTCTGGATAAGGACGAAGAACACGCTCCATGCGTCGCGGGGCATGCCCCAGAACGTCCCCGCCACGAAGGCGACGTCCACGAGCAGGGCCGCCGCGTAGAACGCCATCGGGCAGGCTTTGAGGGGGTTGCGCAGCGCGAAGCAGGCGGCAACCGTGCATGCGAGCACCAGCGCGAACGTCATAGCCTCTCCAACTCCTCCGCCATATCGGCCAGCACCTCGGCGTCGAACAGGAAGAAGCCCTTGCTCATCTTCAGCACGCCGCGGTAGAAACGCGTTTTCACCAAGTGCAGCGCCAGCTCCTCGAAGTCGTCGAACCACGACAGGATATGGTCGTGCAGCACGTGCTGCGAAAGGCGCACTTGCTCGAGCGCGCATTCCGCATCGTTCGTCTCGAGCGCGCGCACGGCCCGGCTCGCCAGGAGAGCCTGGAACTCGCAGAGGTACGACAGGTGGTCGTCGGGGAAGTCGTAGCCGGGGCTTTTCCGCACGCTGTTCTGGCGGTACAGGCGGTACACCTCGTGGTAGGAGTCCTGGAACAGCAGGCCTTCCTCGCTCGTGAACACCGACTCGTAGGGCGTGGCGTAGCGGCCTTTCCACGACGACGTCCCGGCGAAGGCGCCCGTGAAGTCCACTGCCAGCTCCTGGCGCGTGCCGGAGTGCCGCTTCGACAGCGCGCGCTCCATGTCGTGCAGGCCCTCCGCCATGAGTTCTCCCGCGCCGGCGAATGCCGCAAGGCCTCCCTCGGCGATGCGGTCGATCTGCTCTTGGGCGAGCGGTTTGTAGTACAGCGCCGCCACCACGTCGTAGAACGCCGCGCGACCCTCGAGCGCCGACACGAGGCCCGCGCAGGTCTGCGTCTCCATCATCGTGACTCCCCTTTCTCGTTGCTTCTCGACCCCTGGCTTGGACGCGCCGCCGCGTCCCGGCAGGCCTTGGGAGGGGTTCGGCCTGCCGGGACGGGTTGCAGCGCGCGGGCTTACGATGCGGACACGCGGTCCGTCGTCACAGGATCGCCCTGCCATGCCGCCGTTGCGGCGGACAAGATGTAGACCGTCGCCGGTTTGAGCCCGTGCGGATCGTCAAGCTGGTGGCAGTTCTCCGCGCCAGCCGCTGCAACAGCCTTCGCAGCGGAGCTGTCGGGATCGTCCAGGTCGCCGAAGTAGCGCGCGCCGCAGCAGCAGTTGTGCACGCAGGCCGGCACCCAGTCCTCCTCCTCATGTCGCTGGAAGCACAACGTGCACTTCTCCACCACATTCGTGTTCGGATTGAGCGTGCGCACATTGTACGGGCAGCCCTTCAGGCACGATTCGCACCCGATGCACTCCTCGGCATTGACCAGCACCACGCCCGTGGCTTCGTCGCGGTACGATGCGCCCGTCGGGCACACTTCGATGCAGCCGGGGTTCTCGCACTGCTGGCATTGCAGGGGAATCCAGTACTGCTCGATGTCCGGGAAGGTGCCCGTGGGTCCCACGGCGTGCACGCGGTTGTAGTACACGCCCAAATCGACGTTGTTCTCAAGCTTGCAGGCCGCAACGCAGCCGTCGCATCCGCTGCAGCGGTCGAGATCGATAACCAGGCAGTTTCTCATCAGAACACATCCTTCGTCTGAGCTTCGGACAGCATTTCCTCAGTCGGCAGGAACGGCGCGAACTCCTCGGGCTCCACCCATACGTTCGCGGGTTTCTGGGACTTCTCGATCTTCACCGTGAAACCGCGGTTCGTGTAGGAGCCGTACACTTCGTTGAACGGGGCGTCGTTCTTCGTGAGCACGTTCACGTTGCACTCGCGCCAGCCGGCCGTCGGGTTTGTCTGGGACTCGTCGTAGCACTCCGGGTTCCAGAAGCGCTCCATCCACACGGTTTTCGGATGCACGCCCTCGGTGAGGTAGGCGCGCGCGTGCACCTCGCCGCGGCGGCTGGTCACCTTCACCCAATCCATATGCTCGATGCCCAGCTCCTTGGCGCTCGCCGGATTGATGCGGATCTCGGCCGTGGGGAACAGCTCGCGCGACAGCGCGGCGTGGCGCATGGTGCCATGGTGGAAGTACGGCACGCGGCCCGACGTGAGCACGAAGGGGTATTCCTCGTCGGACAGCGGGCTCTCCGCCGGCTCGATGTACGAGCAGATGGGGCTGTAGTCCTCGCAGGGCTCCTGCGGCTCCGGATAGCAGAACGGATATCCCGTGCGCGCCAGCTTGAGCAGGATCTGGCAGTACACCTCGATCTTGCGGGACTCGGTGCCGAAGCCGGCAGGCAGGCCATCGTCCACCACGGTTTCATGTTGGCCGTAATGGAAGTACTCGCTGGCCGGCGTGACGTAGGGCACGTACTTGTCGGCGTCCTTCACCAGCTCGTCCCAGCTGGGCGCGTGCAGCGTCTCGGCGACGGAGGCCTTGACCTCCTCCTCGGTGGCGCTGCCCAGGTATCCGGGCTTGAGACCGGGCAGCTCGCCGCCCATCTTCTCCGCGCATTTCGCCACCACCTGCGCGGCTGGGATGGAGTGCGACACCGTCTCGCCGATGTGCACGCACTCGTTCTGCAGCCACTGGGTGTTGAGCTGGGTCATGTTCACCATGGGCTCTTCCAGCCACTCGCGCACGGGGAACACGAGGTCGGCGGCCTCGATGTGGAAGGAGGTGAGCATCGGGTACTGGCCGATGATGTAGTCGACCTCGGGGAACACGTCGTACCACGACTTCGCATTGCCCAGCATGGCCAGCTTGTTGCCCGACATGTCGAACCACACGCGCGGCTTGTACGGCTCGCCGGTGGCGATGGCCTCGCGCACCGTGGGGATATGGCTGTGGCACCATGCGTACAGACCCTTGTGGTCTTTCATGCCAAGTCGATCGACGAGCAGCTGGTTCGCCAGCTTCTGCTGCGGGTTCTCCTCCCCCAGCTTCTTCGCGCGCGCCTCGTTCTCGGCATCGCTCATGCCGATGACCGCGCCGATGCCGTACATGTCCGAGAACATGCCGTCGAAGCCGTTGTTGTACGTGACCGGGCGCTTCGTCGGCGGCGCGCCGGCGGCGCCGTACTGCGTCATCGTGCAGCCGGGCTTGTTGACGTAGCCCATGATGGAGTCCAGGCCCATGCAGCCCAGCGGCACCTGCGAGGCGGACTCGGTCATGTCCGACGCCACGCCGTTCGCGATGCCGGCAACGGAGGCCTCGGCGTAGATCTTGATGGCTTTTTCGATCTTGTCGGCATCGAGCCAGCAGTTCTCGGCGGTGTGCTCGAGCGTCCAGGGATCGGCTTCTTCCTTGTAGATCTGGCCGGCGGTCTTGTACGTCTTCCCTTCGAAGTCGCCCGTCCAGAAGATCTCGGGGTTCACTGCGGCGTCGGCGGGCGCGGAGAACTCGAAGGGCGCCACCGCGTTCGTCTTGAGGTCGTAGCAGACGTAGGCCGGGGTGTTCTCGGGCGTGGTCTGCTGGAAGTCGGGGAACAGTTCCTGCGCCTTCACCGGCAGCTTCGTCTCGGGGTCGATAAGGAAGGGCAGGTTCGTCCAGTACTTCGTGAACTGCTCGTCGTAGAGCTTGTTCTCGAAGATGTAGCGGAACCAGCACAGGAGCAGGCCCGTGTCGGTGGCCGGGCGCACCGGCAGCCACACGTCGGCCTTCACCGCGTCGGGCGAGAAGTTGGGATCGACCACGATGGTCTTCACGCCCTTGGCGCGCAGCTCGGCCATGCCGCGACCCGATTCTGCCGTCTGGCTGACGGAAGGCTGGGCGCCCCACAGCACCACGACCTCGGCCTTGTTGTCGGGGTCGGGACGGAATATCTCCTGCACGGCGTTGTCGGCGATGGACTGGTCGTTGCCGCCGTAGAACAGCTTCGACATGCTCCAGCGCGGCAGATAGCACTGGGCGCAGCCGGGCTCGAACACGGTGGGCGACCCGAACGCCATGGGCAGGGTCATGGCCTCCATGAACGAGTAGGCTCCGCCGCCGCCCACGCTGGCGAAGAAGGAATAGGGGCCGTATTTGTCGATGGCGTCGCAGATATGCGTGGCCGCTTCCTCGACGGCCTCGTCCCAGCTGATGACCTCCCATTTGTTCTCGCCGCGCTCGCCGGCACGCCGAAGCGGATGCAGCACGCGGCGGGGGCTGTACATGGTGTGCAGCTGGTTGAGGCCCTTGATGCACAGGCTTCCGCGACTTACCGGCGCGTCGGGGTCGCCTTCCAGCTTTACGACGACGCCGTCCTTCAGATACGCGATAGCCGGGCACATCTGGATGCAGCCGTGGCAGGACGTCTTCATCCTCACGAGACCCTCGTCGGCGCCGCCGCCGGACGGAGCCTGCTCCTGCGGAGCCTCCTGCATACAGCCGGCCATCGAAGCGCCGAACGCCGCCGTCGCGCCCACCAGAGCGGACGCCTTGACGAAGCTTCGACGTGTCAACGTGGTTTCAGCCATGTTCTCCAACCTTTCTCCTTATGATGGTTCTACTCGCTTGCCTTCAGATCCCGCAGAAACGCGTCCCCCTCCTCCGTCAGACACCAACCTTCTTTCCAGACCAAAGCGCCCGAGCGCTCCAGCTTGTCCACGAACACGCTGGGCTGCATGCGCCGCCGCTCGCCGTCGACGACGGTTTCCAGCACGGGGCGCCCGCGCAGCAGTTCCACGATGTCGTTGTAGGCGCGCGGACGGGCTCGGACGAACTCCAGCAGCTCGATATACACGTCGGCGCGTTCCGGCGCGAGCTGCAGCAACTCCACGAGGCGCGCCTGAGGGCGATGCTGCTCGACGAAGCGCGCGCCCGCTTCGGTGGTGCGAAACGCTACGGAACGCACGAGGTCGTCGACGGCGTCCTCGTCGAGACCCTCCTTGTCCTGCTCCATGACGATGGCGCCGCGCTCGTCTCGCTCGATCCTATCCAGCCCGCCGGCGCGCACGAGATGCTCGGCCAGGCGGTACTGGTTCTGGGTAGCGGTTTCGAATTCGGGCCAGGATGCTGCTTCGCGCTCAAGGTCGTCCAACGCGCGCTCCTCGGCGCAGTACGCGAGCATGCGATAGAGCACCTCGCGGTTGAGCGGATGGCGGCATACCGTGTCCTCGATTGCAGCCATCCGATCCTCGACGGCTTTCGCGTCGACGACGGTTTTATCTTGCATGGCAGTCATGCGCCTCCCCCTTCGCTGCATTCCTCCGTTGGGCTAACTTTAGGCAGCGAACGATGGCGAAACTATCTGCATTCTGGATGAAATGTGGAGGAATTATGGCGAAAGTTCTCACGCAAAATGCGTGAGTGAGGGAATTTCAGCTGAGAAAACAGGGGGTCGGCGAACGATTCGCCGTTGTGGGCGCAAAACGGCACCCATGGCAATTTGCGCGTGCCGTGCGGGCGCGACGTCGACCAAAACCCCTGATGGCGAATTTTTCGATATACGATTTCCCAGTGGATAGCCTCAAGAAAATGTCATGGGTGCCGTTTTGCGCCCACGGCAGCGGAGTCGCTGCGGCGGGGCGACTCCGGTAGGCTTACCTCCAACGCACTTGCACGAGGTCGTCGAAGGTCGTCGGCAGCGCGGCGAGATCGAACGTCGCCAGCAGCTCTTCGGGCGTTGCAGGGTCGCATGTGAGAGCGAGGCCGGTGATGCCGGCGATATGGCCGATGACGGCTTCGGGCGTCTTGAAGCGCGCGAGCAGTGCATCGAGGGCAGCGTCGCGGTCGCGCTTCGACAGGCGACGGTCGCGCTCGGCCACGAGCAGCGGTATGTGCGCGTAGACGGGATGCGGCA
Organism: Eggerthella sp. 1_3_56FAA; assembly: GCF_000185625.1. Lineage (NCBI taxonomy): Bacteria > Bacillati > Actinomycetota > Coriobacteriia > Eggerthellales > Eggerthellaceae > Eggerthella > Eggerthella sp. 1_3_56FAA. The sequence goes on along the minus strand of NZ_GL622582.1, from coordinate 62,717 downwards.
GACCGAGCAGCTCCTGCAGGTAGAGCTGCTGGGGCGTGGAGCACAGGAGGTCCACGCCGCGCACCACCGAGGTGACGCCCTGGGCCGCGTCGTCCACCACCACGGCCAGCTGGTAGGCGAACGCGCCGTCCGAGCGCTGCACGAGGAAGTCTCCGCAGTCGGCGGCGAGGTTCTGAGCGTAGGGCCCCTGCACCTGGTCGACGAAGGCGACCTCCCGATCGGGCACGATGAGGCGTTGCGCGGGCATGCGCTGCTGCGCGCGGACGGCGCGCTCCCCGTCGCCCAGATGCCGGCAGGTGCCCGGGTACACCGGCTTCTCACCGCGATGCGGCGCCGAAGCCGCGTGCAGGTCGGCGCGCGTGCAGAAGCAGGGGTACACAAGGCCGCGCTCGCGCAGCTCGTCGTACGCGGCCCGGTAGGCCTCCGTGCGGTCGTGCTGGAAGTATGGCCCTTCGTCCCAAGTCAGCCCCAGCGCTTCGAAGTCGCGCTGCACGGCATCGATGTAGACGGGCTTCGAGCGCTCGGCGTCGAGGTCCTCGATGCGCAGCACGATGCGGCCACCTTGCGACTTGGCCACGAGCCATGCCGTCAACGCCGCAAACACGTTCCCCGCATGCATCCGCCCCGTCGGCGAAGGAGCGAACCGCCCCACCACGGGAGCGGACGACGAGGCGGCTTCCACGCGGGGCCCTCTACTTTCTCAAATCTTCGACGTGCTTGGTTTTGCCGGTGCTGCGCTCGATGCCGCCGGGCTCGACGAGCTTCGCCTTCACACCCACCAGCAGCACGCCCTTGAGCTTGTCTTCGATGGAGCGGCGCAAATTCTCCATGTCCTCGTACGAGTCCGAGAACGCCTCGGGCTTGAGCTCCACGTGCACGGTCATGCGGTCGAGGCCGCCTGCGCTCTCCACGACGATGCGGTAATGCGGCGTGACGCCGTCGATGCCCGCCAAGACGTCCTCCACCTGGCTGGGGAACACGTTCGTGCCGCGGATGATGAGCATGTCGTCCGAACGCGCGCGCACCTTCTGCATGCGCGCCGTGGTGCGGCCGCACGCGCACGGCTCCGTGACCACGCGGGTCAGATCGTGCGTGCGGTAGCGCAGCACGGGGATGGCCTGCTTGCCCAGCGGCGTGAGCACGAGCTCGCCCATCTCGCCGTCGGGCACGGGCTCGCCCGTCTCGGGATCGACGACCTCCCATAGGAAGTGGTCCTCGGCGATATGCTGCATATCGCGCGAGGCCAGGCACTCGCCCGACACGCCCGGCCCCATGACCTCGGTCAGGCCGTAGTTGTCGGTGCACACGATGTGCATGCGGTCCTCGATCTCGGCCTTGAGGCCCGGCGGGCACGGCTCGCCGCCGAACAGGCCCACGCGCAGCGGGGACTTCGCCCAATCGTAGCCCATCTTCTCCCCCACCTCGCACACGTGCAGCGCGTAGGACGGCGTGGCCACCAGCACGGTGGTACCGTAGTCCTCGATCATGGCGATGTGGCGCTCGGTGTTGCCGGAGCCGGCGGGGATCATCATGCAGCCCAGCTTCTGCAGCCCGTAGTGCAGGCCGAAGCCGCCGGTGAACATGCCGTAACCGAAGGCCATCTGCGCCCGATCGCCCGGCACGACGCCCGCCATCTGCACGAGCCGCATGATGCAGTCGGCCCACATGGCCATATCGCTTTCGTTATAGCCCACCACGATGGGCTTTCCCGTGGTGCCTGACGACGAGTGCAGTTCCACCACTTCGTCCAGCGGCACGGCGAACAGGCCGTACGGGAAAGTGTCGCGCAGCACGGACTTGTCCGTGAACGGCAGCATGCGCACGTCCTCGAGCGTCTTGATGTCGGAGGGGGTCACGCCCGAATCGTCCATGCGTGCACGGTACCAGGGCACGCGCTCGTACGTCCAGCGAACCTGCGCGACGAGCTTCTCCAGCTGGATGGCGCGGATGCGCTTGCGCGAGGCGCATTCGACAGCCGGATTGTGGATGGGCAGGCTTGAGAAATCGCCTGCCGCGACGGCGGCCAAAGCCGCGCCTTTCACGGTGATGTCGGTCACGCGGATCACCGGCTTTCCGGCGCGACGGGGCGGGCGAGGTCGTCCTGCCCGATGAGCTCGACGGGCTGAGCCGCCAACAGCTTCTCGGCGCGCGCGATGTCCTTGACGGACAGCGCGATGTAGGTGGAGATGAGCGAATAGCTGTACGTCACGTTGATGCCGCAGTCGGCCATGATGCCCATGACGCGCGCCAGCTCGCCAGGCACGTCGTCGAGACGCGCGCACAGGACGTCGGTCTGCGTGGCCGCCGCGCCCATATCCTGCAGCACGGCGAGCGCCTTGTCGGGCGCATCCACGATGAAGCGCACGATGCCGTAGTCCCCCGTGTCGGAGGCGCTGTAACCGCGCACGCTGACATGCGCGTCCTCGAACGCATCGAGCACGCGGCGCAAGTGCCCGGGGCGGCTTTCCAAGAATACGCTGATCTGTTGAACGCTCACGTCTTAAGCCCCTTCCCCGCCCGCAGCCTCGCGAGCGAACGCGAGGCCCGCGCGAAACGCTGCCAAGTTGGCATCGACGGTCTTGGGAGGCACGCGGCGCGCGACGACGCGCTCCCATGCCTCTTGCGAGAAGTCGAGGCGGGTCGCCAACGCCCCGAGCAGCACCACGTTCACCGACTTCGGCGCGCCCACGCCGACGGCGATGTCTCCGGCCGGGATGAGCGTGGCGCCCGCAGCGGCCAGCGTCTCGCGCGCATGCTCGGGCATGGAAGCGCGCCCGATGAGCACGGGAAGCGGCTGGATGGACTCGTCGGCAACGAGAAGGTAGCCGCCCTCGCGCACGTTGGGAAGGTTGCGCAACGCCTCGGTGGTCTCGAAGGAGACGACGCAATCGGCGCATCCCGGGTCGGACACCATGGACTGCACGCCCGCGCGCCCGAAGCGCACGACCGTGGTCACCGCGCCGCCGCGCTGCGACATGCCGTGGATCTCGGACACCTTCGCGTCGTAACCGGATTCCAGCGCCGCATGAGCCAGGAGGTCGGCCGCCAGGATGGTGCCCTGGCCGCCCACGCCGCACAGAAGGACGGTGACAGTATCGTTCGAGGTCATCATGCGACGCCTCCTTTCTCCCCAGCGGGTTGCGCGATGGCGTTCCAAGCGCAGTACTGGGCGCACTGGCCGCAGCCGATGCACTGGGCGGCATCGATGAGCGCGTGGTCGTTCGCCGGATCCTTCGCGATGGCCGGACAGCCTAAAGTCGAGCACACGCCGCATGCCGTGCAGGCGTCGGTCACCGCGTAGGCGGGCTCGCGATGCCGGTCGATCAGCACGCAGGGGCTGCGGAACACGAGCACGGAAAGCTCCTCCGAGGCCACAGCCTCCTTGAGCGCGCGGCGAACGGCTTTGGCGTCGTTCGGGTCGACGGTGCGCACGTCCTCGACGCCGATGGCGCGCACGACGCCCTCGAGGTCGAGCTCGCGCGAGAGGCGGCCTTGCAGCGTCTCGCCGTTGAAGGGGTTTCCCTGGCGACCCGTCATGGCCGTGGTGCGGTTGTCCAGCACGCAGACGGTTCCGCGTCCTTGGTTGTACACGGTGGAGATCAGCGCCGACAGGCCCGAGTGCGCGAACGTCGAGTCGCCGATGACGCCCACGACGGGACGGTGGTCGGTGCCCGCCCAGGCCAGCTCGAAGCCATGCGACATGGAAACCGACGCGCCCATGTCGATGGTGGTGTCCATGGCGGACAGCGGCGGCAGCGCGCCCAAAGTGTAGCAGCCGATGTCGCCGGTGACGACGGCCTTCATGCGGGAAAGCTCCTTGAACACGAGACGGTGCGGGCACCCGGCGCACAACGCCGGCGGGCGGCCCGGAAGGCCGGCGGGCAACGGCTCGTGAGCAGGCTCCTCGAAGCCGAACGCCGCTCTGATGAGGCCGGGGGTCAGTTCGCCGTCGCGCGGCAGCGGGCTCTCGAACGCGGCGACCTCGATGCCCAGCGCCCGCACGCCCTCGTCCAGGTACTCGGAAGCCTCCTCCACCACGTAGAGCGCGTCCACGCTCTCGGCGAAGTCGCGCAGCGCCTGCTGCGGAAGCGGCCAGGTGAGGCCCAGTTTGAACACGGACGCGTCGGGCAGCGCTTCCACGACGTGCTGGTAGACGGCGCCGGCGCACACCACGCCCACGGCGCTCCCCTTGCGCACGACCTCGTTGTAGGGGCACTCCTCGGCCCAGGCGCGCAGCGCGTCGATGCGCTCCAGCTGCACCTTGCGGCGGGGCTTGGCGAACGCGGGCATCATGACCCACTTCGCCGGATCGCTTTCGTAGGGCTTGAGCGCGATCTCGGTGCGCTCGCCGGGCTCCACCGGCGTTTTCGTGTGCGACACGCGCACTGTGGAACGGATGAAGACGGGCACGTCGAAGCGCTCGGACACGTCGTACGCCTCGCGCGTGAAGCGCAAAGCCTCGGCGGAATCGGCAGGGTCGAGCATGGGGATGTGGGCTGCGCGTGCGTACCAGTGGGAATCCTGCTCGTTTTGGGACGAGTACATGCCCGGATCATCGGCAGCCAGCACCACGAGCCCGCCGCCCACGCCCGCGTATGCCGCAGTGAACAACGGGTCGGCCGCCACGTTCACGCCGACGTGCTTCATCGTGGACAGCACGCGCGCGCCGGCGACCGACGCCCCAATGCCCACCTCGATGGCCACCTTCTCGTTGACGCACCATTCGGCGTACACGCCGTCCTTCTTCGCGAACGCCTCGAGCGTCTCCGTCGACGGCGTGCCGGGATAGGCCACGCCGATGCGCGCGCCGGCCTCCCATGCCCCCTGGGCTATTGCCTCGTTGCCTGACATCAATTCCATGAGCGAACCCTTCCGTGTGATAAACCCACTGGGGAATTATACGGCAACGCGCACCGCCCGCCCCGGTCAAACGTCCAAAACCGAGCCGAACGGCGCGCGTTTTGCGCATGTTGCCATCCTGGGTGCAGTGCGAAGCGCGCCTGTCGACACGCGAGATCGCGTCTACTCCTCCTTGTAGACCAGGCAGAAGGCGCCGATCTGGATGACGTCTCCCGAGACGAGCCGGCGCGTTTCCACGCTTTCGTTGTTCACCCATACGCCGTTGAACGAGTTGGCGTCACGGATGACGTAGCCGCCGTCCGCAGGCTCGACCGAAGCGTGCTCGCGCGACACGGTCATATCGTTGAGGAACAGGTCGCACTGCGGGCTGCGCCCGATGGTGAGCGCCTGATCGCCCAGTTGGTAGGTGACCCCGGTCTGCGGGCCGCGCACCACGTGGAGGGCGGCAGCGGCCTGGGGGGCGGCCGCGACGGGCAGTGCATCGTCGCCGAACGACACCGGCTCGAAACGCTGGGTGGATCCGAGCAGCTTGAACCCGCAATGCGGGCAGACCGGAGCCTGCGAATCGATGGGGTTGTTGCAAACAGGGCACATGCTCATGGCGTATCCTCTCTTCAGTCCGGCGCTACGCTGCGGACGCGGTCTTGTCGATGACGAGCGGCGTCTCGTTGAGCGTGATGGAACGCGCCACTTCCTGGCCTCCGGAGAAGCTGCGGAACAGGCGGTCCCACCACACGCCCACGCCCTCGAAGAAGTCGGGCGCGTCGACGTCCTCGCATGCCACGAGGTCCATCGTGGCGATGACGGTGTTGCGCTGCTTGAAGGTGATCGTGCCCACCTTGTCGCCTTCCTTCACGTTGCCCGCCAGCTCGTCGAACTCGAGCGACTGGCTCACGTTGCCGTTCAAGTCGAAGATGGTGACGGCTGCCGCAGGGTCGCGCAGCGTCGCCTTCACCGTCTTGTCGATCCAGCCGGAATGGGCCACCTCGGCCACCACCGGCACCTCGGTGCCGTTCATCGTGGCGGTTTCGGGGCTGTTCGCAAGCTGGTAGGATATCTCGTGCTGGTACACCCATTCGCAGAGGCTCTCGGCGTCTTTGAAACGCTGCGCCTCGGAGGACGAGTTGATGACGATGGCGTACAGCTCGCGGCCGTCCTTGTTGGCGGCGCCCGCGAACGACGGGCCGGCGAGCAGGGTGACGCCGGTCTTCACGCCTATGGCGTACTCGTAGATGTCGAAGAACCCGTCGGTGGTCTCAAGGTAGATGTCGGCCTTCGCGCCGTCGGCGCGCGTCACCTGGATGGTGGTGCTCCCGCCGCCCACAGCCGCGCGAAACGTGTCGTTGGTCATGGCGTACTGCACCACTTTCGCCACGTCGGCCGCCGTGCTGTGCAAATCGCCCGCGTAGGCGTCGAAATCAAGCCCGTGCGGGTTGTCGTACACCGTGTCGGTGCAGCCCAGCTCCTGAGCCTTGGCGTTCATGGCGTTCACGAACACGGCTTCCGGATCGGACGTGCCCGGCTCCATGAGAGCACCGATCGTCTCGGCGATGGCCACGGCGGCATCGTTGCCCGAAGGCACGAGCAGCGCCTTGAGCGCCGCATCGAGATTCATGACGTCGCCCTCTTGCAAGCCCGCCGACGACTCGCCTACCGCGGCGGCGGCGGCGGAAACCGTGACGGGCGAATCGAGCGACAGGAGCCCGTCCTCCACGGCATCGAGGGCAACCACGCCGGTCATGATCTTCGTGATGGACGCGATCTGCGTGGGGCTTTGGGCGTTGCGTTCGAAGTACACGGTGCCGTCGGCCCCCATGACCATGGCGTACTCGGCGTCGATGCTGGGGCACTGCGCCACGGCCAGGCCGCGTGCATCGACCGTTTGGCCGTATACGACGTCTGCCTTGCGCACGTCGGCGAAGGCGGGTGCCGTCCAAGCGGCGCCCGAAAGCGCCAGCGCGCAGGCGAGCGCGCATGCTAGAAGGCGCGCTCGCCCGACGGATGCGATATGCTCGAAGAAGTTAGTCAATGCGGTAGATGTCCTCCGGTCGCACCGGCTCGAAACCGGCATCGGTCAGCTTCTGCTCCAGGTCGTCCGAACCGTCGGCCTTGAGCACGTCGACGGCGTAGTCCTCGTTCACCGAGAAGCAGTAGCCGTACTCGACGTTGGCGTCCTGCTCGTCCATGAACTCGAGGAGCTTCGCCAGGCCGCCCGGCACGTTGGGAACGCGCACGGCCAGCACCGGGGTGACGGTGGCGCGGTAGCCCTGCTCGCGCAGCGCTTCGGCTGCGGCCTCGGGCGTGTCGGTCAGCATGCGCACCACGCCGAAGTCCGACGTGTCCGCCAGGTTCAGCGCGTGCATGTTGATGCCCGCGTCGGACACGGCGCGGCAGGCGGCCGCGAGGCGGCCCTTCTCGTTCTCGAGGAAAACGGTCAGCTGCGAAATCATGCCTTCTTCCCTTCTCTCAGGTCGATGATGCGCTTCGCCTTGCCCTCGCTGCGCTCGATGGTCTTCGGCTCCACGATCTTGATGTCCACGGCGATCTGCAGGTTGCTCTTGAGCTCGGCGGCCAAGCGGCGTTTGAGGTCCTGGAGCTTGCGGATCTCGTCGAACGGGAATTCGGGCACCGTCTCCACGTCCAGCTCGACGTGGTCGAGCGGGCCCTTCGAGGTGAGGATGATCTGGTACTGCGCCGCGATCTCCGGGAAGCTGACGATGACCTGCTCGATCTGGGACGGGAACACGTTCACGCCGCGCAGGATGAGCATGTCGTCGGTGCGCCCCACGATGCGGTCGATCTTGCGGTGGGTGCGTCCGCACGCGCACTCCTCGGGGATGATGCGCGTGACGTCGCGGGTGCGGTAGCGCACGAGCGGGCAGCACTCGCGCGTGAGCGTGGTGAACACGAGCTCGCCGTACTCGCCGTCGGGCAGGGGCTTGAGCGTATCGGGATCCACGATCTCGGCGTAGAAATGATCCTCCGCCACATGCAGGCCGTGCGATTCCGCGCACTCCATGGCCACGCCCGGGCCCATGACTTCGGACAGACCGTACACGTCGCAGTACTGGATGCCCAGCTTCTTGCGGATGTCCTCGCGCATGCTTTCGGAGGCGGGCTCAGCGCCGAAGATGCCGGCCGAGATCTTGAAGTCGACCGCCGGGTCGTATCCCATCTCGATAGCGGTGTCGGCGATGAGCAGCGCATAGGAGGGCGTGCAAGCGAGAATATCGGTGCCCAGGTCCTTCATCATCTGGATCTGGCGCTTCGTGTTTCCCGAGGAGGTGGGGATGACCGTGCAGCCCGCGGCCTCGCCGCCGTAGTGCGCGCCCAAGCCGCCCGTGAACAGGCCGTAGCCGTAAGACACCTGGATGGTGGAGTCCTCGTTGCCGTTCACCATATGGATGCCGCGCGCGAAGCAGTCGCCCCAGTTCTTGAGGTCGTTCGCGGTATGCCCCACCACGGTGGCCTGGCCCGTCGTGCCCGACGACGCGTGGATGCGCGCCACGTCCTTCTGCGGCACGGCGAACAGCCCGAACGGGTAGGCGTCGCGCATGTCCTGTTTCACGACGAACGGGAACTTCGGCAGGTCCTCGAGGGTCTTGAGGTCGCCCGGCTCGACGCCGGCCTCCTTGAACGATCGCTGGTAGAACGCCACGTTGTCATAGGAGTGCTGCACGGTCTTCTTCATGCGCTCCAGCTGCAGGTCGCGCAGCTGCTCTACGGGCATGGTCTCGATGTCTGGCTGATAGTACACCTTGGATGCTCACCTCTCAATTGCTCGTGACGTTGGATGAAGAACCCTCCGTCGCAGCCTCGCTTTTTCCGTCGCCCGCGACTTTGGGACCCTCGACGACGACCTCCGTTACCGGATCGTACACGGAGCTGAACGGATCTTCGTGCAGAACCTCGCCGGATTCGTCCTTGACCGTACGGATAATGGTGATGGTGCGCCCATCGGTTCCGCGCGTCTTGACGTAGCTCGCGTTCGGCGCGAGCGTATCGTCGATCGTCGTCCTCGTCTCGTACTTCCGGCCTTCGCCCCAGTCGCCCGTCGTCGTGGACACCTTGTATCCGGGGTCGACTCCGTATAGTGTAGCCGTTACGGACCCGTCCACACAAGAAAGACGCACCAAAACATCGCTAGCGGAATCGTTTTGCCATACGAAGTCAAGATCGGGCCAGCTGACCGCCGCATCGCGCCCCGTGGGGTAGCTGGCGATGTAAAGCGAGTGGTTGTGCCTCGTGAGCACGGGGAATCCTGCATCGTACACGGCGTTGAACACGGTGGTGGCCACCTGGCAGATGCCCCCGCCGATGGCGTCGTCGTACTCGCCGTCCACGATGGCGCCCGCGCCCTTGAAGCCGCGCTCCTCGGTGCTGCAATCCCCCGCCGTCCCGTTGAACGACCAGCTGTCGCCGGGCTTCGCCACGGAGTCGCTGAGGTACTGGGACACGAGCGCGATGTTGTGGTTGCGCGCCTCGGTGCCGGGGCCTGTGGCGTACTCGGTGGTGTAGGAGGCGATGGCGCCGATCACCCCGAGATCCATCGCCTCGTCGAACGGCATCGCCTCAGGTGCGGGACCGGAGCCGATGGCCACTTCGACCGGCGCGCCCGCTCCCACGCCGGTACGCGCTTTGCCGTCATCGCCGAACAGCGCGGCATCCAACAGCCCCGTAGCTTCCGCGACTAGCGGAATGGCGCCCTCGCCATCGGTGCGGACGATCACATCGTCGTCTGCGACCTCGAACGACACGTGCACGGGATCCCCTTTGCCCACCTCGGCGACATGCGCCAGCAGCGCAGGCTTCGCCTTGGCGGCGTCGACGAACGCCGCGAGAGACGACCCGTCGATGCGCGTGGACACCCAGCTGCCGACGTCCGAAGCCGACGCGCTCCAAGCGGCGCCTTCGTACGTGAACCGCGCCCCGTCGGCAATGGCCGCGTTCACAGCGTCGCATGCATCCTGCGCGGCGGACTCGTCGATGCGCAAAGGCGCATGCTCGGCTCGGGCGACGAACGACCTGCTACCGTCCTCCTGACCGAGCAGCAGCTCGTCGAGCGTCCGCCTGAGCTCGTCGCGATTCACCATGAAGCCGTCATGGCCTTCGGTGACCGAAGCCGTGCCGTCCTCCACGACGATCCCGTAGTCGACGCGCGGGTCGCCGATGGCCGCGTCGATGTCGGAAGCCAGCGACTCCACCGCCGTCTCCGCATACGCGGCGCGAGGCTTCAGCTCGCGGCCCGTCGCCAACGCAGCGAGACGCGCCAGGATGCCGCCGTCCTCGCGACCCACGGCGAGCGCCTCGGCGGCCAGCTCATCGGAAGGAACGCGCGCCTCGAGCGAGGCCGCGTCGGCCGTCCAAGCAAGCTTGTTGGCGCGCGCCTCCTCCAACGCCAGCTGCTCGGCAAGCGCCGCGTCCTGCGCGGCGGCCGTCTCGTCGGCGATGCGCGCCTCCGCTTCGTCGTTCGCGTAGATGGTCACGCTGCCTTGGGCCAGGCGCGCGCCGTAGACCTCGTCGATGAGGGCGGCCAGCTCGTCGGCCGTCTTTCCGGCGGCGTCGATCTGCCCCACCCGCACGCCGGGGTAAGCTTTGTTCGCGTTTACGGCGAAGTCCGCAACGCCGAAGACGAGCAGCGCCGCGCACACGAAGACCACGGCGAGCGCGATGCGGCTGCGCGCCACGAGAGCCGCGAGCGCGCGGAACAACGTCGCAAGCCCCTTGCCGACCAGGGCGAGCAAGGACAGCAGCACGCCGCCGACTGCGCCGAGCGCTCGGCGCGCGGCTCCTCCTGCGAGATTCGAGCGTGGCGCCTCCTTCGTCCAGACGGCGGGCGTGTTGTAGGAACGGGAACCGCGCGGCCGTTGCGCGGAAGAACGAGTCTGCCGCGACCCCTTGCCCGCGTTCGTCCCGC
>NZ_GL622582.1:22273-51639 GCF_000185625.1 Eggerthella sp. 1_3_56FAA | reverse complement strand
GCAGATGGCGCTCGGCGAGCAGGATCGGGTCGTCCGGTGCGGCTCGCGTTCGCTTTTCTGGGCGTCCGGGCGGCCATGCGCTACCGCGTGCTCTCCGCCTGCGCATCCTTGACAGCACGCAGCTTCCGCAGTGCCGCAGCGATGTAATACGCGGTAGTGACCAGCCCCAGCGCAAGTCCGGCATATACGAACCAGATGCCCCACGAACAGGGCAGCCCGTTCAAACCCGGCAACCAAGCCGCGTCCACGAGACCGAGTCCCGGTACGAGCGGCCAGTTCAGCAGCAGGCCGGCGAAGCCGACGAACAAGAGCGTCGTGGCCACCTTGCCCGGAAAGATGACGGCCACGCGCACGCGAAAGCGCTTGAGCAGCACCGCGCCGCCCATGAGCAGCAGCAGATCGCGCACGAGCACCACGAGGATGATCCACAGCGGCAGACGTCCCACGAGGAACAGGCCGCACACGCCCGAGATCATGAGGATGCGGTCGACCGCCGGATCGAGCAGCTGGCCCAGACGGGACACGGCATTCGTCCGGCGGGCGATCTGCCCGTCGATCCAGTCGGTGCCCGCTGCCAGCGCGTACAGCAGCGTAGCCGCGACGTTGAAACCGTTGAGAAGCAGCACAAGGAAGACGGGCACGAGGCACAGCCTGACGAACGAGATGATGTTCGGCACGGTGAAGATGCGGTCGCTCACCTGGTCGGCTGCGCAGCCCTCATCCTTCTGTCCCATACGAGCATCCTTCCCTTCCGCGCCGTCTCTCGACGCAAAAACCGGGCCATGCGCTCGGGCCCGGTAGAACGTGTTCCGATTTGCACCATTCTAGCAGGTTTCCCCAGAACCCCGTCCTTGTTCACGTCTTCAACGGGATTTCCATTCGCCCGCGCACCTCGCGCGACGACGGCCAGAGAGTTCCCCTCTGGCGCGTTCGTTTGGTTCATGCACGCTTTTGTCAAGCGAAAGGGATCCATATGCCCGCACCTGGTTGACAAAAGCGTGCATGAGGAACTGTATCCCCGGGGCCGGAAACGAAAGAAGACCCGGGAACCGTCAGGGTTCCCGGGTCTTCGCAGTTCCGACGGAGCTCGTCTTACGCCGTTTTCTTGGTCTCCGGAACCTCGAAGGAGTCGACGTGCTTGCTCGTCGCCGGCGGCGTGTACGTGGGCTCCATGGTCAGGCAGTCCTTCGGGCATTCGCGCACGCAGCTGCCGCACTGCACGCAGCGGAAGCGGTCGATGGTCCAGGTGCGCGCCGGCTTGTCCACTACGATTGCGGCGCAGGGGCAGCGCTTCTGGCAGATGCCGCACAGGATGCATCGGTCAACGTCGTTCACCACATGGCCCTTGAGACCCGCGGGAGGGGTTTTCGTCTCGACGGGGTACATGAGCGTCTCGGGCTTCTTGAACAGGCCCCCGAGGGTCATTTTTCCCAGCTTGAAGCTTCCCATGGTCCTCCTACCTTTCCGTGCAGCTGATGCAGGGGTCGATGGTGAGCACGATCATGTTGACGTCGGCCAGGTCGCACCCGGCGAGCGCCGTGGCCATGCCGGCCAGGTTCTGCGACGTCGGCGTGCGCATGCGCATGCGGTCGAGGAACTTCGACCCGTTGCCGCGCGCATAGTAGTAGCATTCGCCGCGAGGCTGCTCCACCACGTTGGCGGCCTCGGCACCGGCCGCAGGGGAGCCCTTCACGTCGACGGCGATGTCGCCGGCGGGGATCTTGGCGATCATCTCCTCGATGATATCGATGGACTGCAGCACCTCGAGCGCGCGCACCTTCACGCGAGCGTAGCAGTCGCCTTGGCCGTCGAGGATGGGCTGGAAGTCGGACAGGAAGCCGTAGCCGCCGTTGCCCAGCATGCGCGCATCGTAGTTCACGTTGGAGGCGCGCGCGAACGGACCCACCATGCTCTGGGCCAGCGCATCCTCATGGCTGATATAGCCCACGCCAACGGTGCGGTTCTTCACCGAGCTGTCTTTGAGGAACGCGTTGCACAGCTGGCGGTATTCGTCCTTGATGCCCTCCAGCACGCGCTTCATCTCGGCGAACTGCGCGTCATCGATGTCGCGGACCACGCCGCCCACCTTGACGACCGAGAAAATGACGCGTCCGCCCGTGGTCTTCTCGAAGATGTCGAGCACGCGCTCGCGCAGGCGCCAGCAGTGCATGAACAGGCTCTCGAAACCGAATGCGTCGGCCGCGAGTCCCATCCACAGCACGTGGGAGTGGATACGCGAAAGCTCGTGCCAGATGACGCGCAGGTACTCGGCGCGCTCGGGGATCTCGACGCCCATGAGCTTCTCGACGGTCTCGGCGTAGCCCATGGAATGCCCGAACGCGCAGATGCCGCAGATACGCTCGGCCACGTAGATGAACTGGTTGTAATCGCGCGTCTCCACGAGCTTCTCGAGGCCGCGGTGGATGAAGCCGATCTGCGGAACCGCCTCGATGACGGTCTCGTCCTCCACCACGAGATCGAGGTGCAAAGGCTCGGGCAGCACCGGATGTTGGGGGCCGAACGGGATGACGGTCGCCTTTCCCATGCTACTCACCTTCCTTTTCTGTTTCCGTCTTCGCCGCTTCGCGCGCGGCCTTGGCTTCCAAAGCGGCCTTCACCTTGGCTGCTTTCTCAGGGTCGAGGTTCGCGATCTTCTCATCGGCGGCCGCCTGCTTCGCCGCAGCCTCCTTCTTGGCCTTCGCGGCGATGGCCGCCTTGACGCGGGCGACCTTCTCGGGATCCACGCCGGCCAGGCGCGCGTCCAGGTCATCGGAGCCCGAAGGCTTGATGACGTCGCCTGTCGGCTTGGACTTCGCCTCGGGATGGCTCGCCACGTACGAGGCCTCCGCGGCCTTCGCAGCGCGCTCCTTGGCGGCTTTCGCCTCGGCCACCTTCCTCGCCTTCTCGCGAGCCGCCTTCTGCTCCGGCGAGATGATGGTCATGGGCTCTTTCTGCGCGAGCGCGTAGAAGTTGCCGCCGAAGTCGATGGCGATGCCCTCGATGTCCACGCCGAACAGATCGTGCGCCTCGTTCTCGAACACGAACGCCGCCAGGAACTGATCGGTGACGCTGGGTACGGTCGTGCCCTTCTTCACGCCTTTGATCTCATGGTTCGTCAGCACGCCGTCCTTCATGAACGAGTATACGAGATCGATGCCTTCCTCGGTGTTCACGCACAGCATCTGCACGAAGCGCGCGCCTTCCGCCTTCTTTTCCGCTGCGAGCGCCGGCAGGCCCTCGATGGTGAGCGGGATGAATTCCGATTGCAGGGTCACGTTTCTCACGCCCCTTTCTTTTGCGCCTGCAGGGCTTTCGATTTTTCTTCCAGGATACCGAGTCCCTGCACGACCGCATCGATGATGGCCTCGGGGCGCACGGCACAGCCGGGCGCGTACACGTCCACGGGGATGGCCTGGTCGACGCCGCCGATCACGTTGTAGCAGTCGTGGAAGATGCCGGCCGAGCATGCGCAGATGCCGCACGCGATGACCACCTTCGGCTCGACCATCTGGTTGTAGATCTCCTGGACCACGCCGATGTTCTGCTCGTTCACGCTGCCCGTGACGAGGAAGATGTCGGCGTGCTTGGGGTTGCCCGTGTTGATGATGCCGAAGCGCTCCACATCGAACCCGGGGCACAGCGCGGCCAGCACTTCGATGTCGCAGCCGTTGCAGCTGGAACCGTCGTAGTGGATGACCCACGGTGATTTGGTTGCATACGTCATAGGTGCAGCTCCTTTACAGGTAGGCCAAGAACGCGATGTTCACGCCGCCCGCGACGAGGGCCACGCCCCACGCCGATGCCAGCAGGGCCTGCCACTTCACGCGAGCGAAGTTGTTGTCGATCCAGATCTCAAGGAAGTACACGAGCACCACTACCACGAGCGCCAGCACGATGGACAGCGGGTTGCCCCAAAGGAAGAACAGCGCGGTCCAGCCGAGGAACAGCACGTTCTCGCACCAGTGCATGATCTCCACCTTCGCCAGCGTCTTGCCGCTCATCTCGGTGGTGATGCCCTTGACGATCTCCTGATGCGCATGATGCGAGTACGACAGGTCGAACGGCGACTTGCGCAGCTTGATGGTGAGCACGAACAAAAAGCCCAGGAATACGAGCCAGATATTGGTCACTACGGGCGCGTCGAGGAAGAACACGCCTGCGGAGTTGAAGGTTCCGGCCGCCATGTAGAACGCCACGGCCATGAACAGCACCATGGGCTCGTACGCCATGACCTGCAGCGTCTCGCGGTTCGCGCCGATCTCGGCGTACGGCGAGCGCGTGGAGTACGCGGCCACGATGAAGAACAGGCCCGACAGCGTGATCACGAACACGCTCATCAGCAGGTTGCCGCCGGAGAAGAAGATGCCGCCGGCGATGAGGGTGAACACGAGGGCGCACGTGATGTAGGTGCCCTCGGTGGAGTTCACCGACACGTTGTCCTTCTCGATGAGCTTGCGGACATCGTAGTACGGCTGCAACAGCGGGGGTCCCACGCGACCCTGCATACGAGCCGAGATCTTGCGGTCGAGACCGGCGAGCAGGCATCCCAGAACCGGCGCGACGATGGCGAAGACGAGGGTGCCGATAAGAGCGAAGAGCATTGTCATGTCAGATCACACCCTTTCCTAGAACAATCCCGGAACGCCCACGGCCGCCGCCGCGAATGCGATCACGATGATGACGGTGCAGCACGCGGTGCCGAACGGCGACAAGCGCTTCTCGCCGAAGATGCCCTCGAGGTACCAGTTGCGCGCCGATGCGGTGGATTCGCCCGACAGCGAGTTGGAGAACGTGCGCTCGGCGTTGTCGCGGCTCACGCCTGCCAGGTAGATGTCGACCTTCTTGGCCTTCGAGCGGCCGAGTCCGGCGAACAGAACCACGGCGATGAACGCCGACAGGATGGAGGCGATCCACAGGTTGGACGACGAGATGTCCTGGCCCACGGTGCCGAACACGCTGTAGATGTACGGTTCCACCACAGCCCACGAGATGATGGGCAGTCCAATGCAGCACAGGATGACGAGCACGGCCATGACCATGATGGCCACCCACTCGCTGGAATGCACCTTGGCCTCGACGTTCTCGGGACGAGCGGCGATGCCGGAAAGCTTGCCCAGCCACTTCGCCCAGAACATGAACGTGGCCGCGGAGCCGAACGCCAGAAGCACGATGAGCGCCACCTGACCGGTATCCGCGAAGGAGACGAGCGTGGCCCACTTGGCCAGCAGCATGCCGAACGGGGCGATGAACATGCACAGGATACCCAGCATCATGAAGCGGGCTAGACGCGGCATGCGCTCGAACAACAGGTCCATGTCCTCGATGTCGCGGCTGCCGATATGGTGCTCGGCGGTGCCGACGCACAGGAACAGCAGCGACTTCGCGATAGCGTGGAACAGCACGAGGAAGGCCGCGGCCCAGACCGCCTCGGGCGTGCCAACGCCCGCACAGGCCACGATCAAGCCGAGGTTCGCGATGGTGGAGTACGCCAGCACGCGCTTGGCGTTCGACTGCGAGATGGCCATGAACGAGCAGAACAAGAACGTGAGGCCGCCAACGAGGATGACCATGACGGACGGAACGGGACACGCCATCATGATGGGCGCCAGCTTGATGAGCAAGAAGACGCCCGCCTTCACCATGGTCGAAGAGTGCAGCAGCGCGGACGTGGGAGTGGGCGCCACCATGGCGCCGAGGAGCCACGTGTGGAACGGCATCTGCGCAGCCTTGGTGAGGCCGGCGAACGCGAGCGCCGTGACCGGCAGCACGACCATGCCGGGGTTGGCGATGCCGATCTGCAGGAACTCGAGGAACGACAGCGTGTTGAACTGGATGGCCATGACGTACAAGGCCGCCAGGAAGGCGATGCCGCCCAGCAGGTTCATGATAATCTGGCGGAAGGCGTTCTTGATGGCCTCCTCGGTACGGGTGAAGCCGATGAGGAGGAAGGAGCACACCGTGGTGATCTCCCAGCCGGTGAACAGCCACAGCATGTTGTTCGAGAACACGATGAGGAACATGGCCGCCAGAAAGACGAACATGAGGGCGAAGAACGTCGGCCGGCGGTCCTTCGCGCCTTCCGGCTCGTGCGCCTGGAAGTCTTCCATGTAACCGAGAGCGTACACGCAGATGCCGGAGCCGATGACGCCGATGATGAACGCCATGAGCAGCGACAGCGAGTCGAGGTACAGCCCTTCGGTCACGAGGACGTCGTGGGCGAAACCGAACTCGAACACAAGCGAGCCGACCACCTGGACGGCTGCGAGCACGCAAGCCCACAGGTTCTTGTACTTGATGCCGAAGTACAAGATGGCGGCAGCGATGAGCACGCTGACGGCCATGCAGACGTAGTCGACCACCGGGGAGTAGAAATCATACGTTATCCACGGAGCTCCCAGATAGGACACGACGAGCCACACCGACGCTAACCCGATGACGAGCGCGGAGGCTCCCACAATCACGTTTCTCGCTCGGTTGTTGCGCACGACAAGCAGAACGCCGGCAACAACCAGCGGGAAAAGGATTAAAAACCCGAGCATAGCCACGTAGCTTCCCCCTTTACCTTTACCGATTGCACTTGAACAATAAAAGCGAGCGATATCGCCCGCCAGGCCACTCTACCAGAGAAAAGTAAACGGTCGGATGACATGGCCCCTCCGGAGGCGATTGCTCGGTAAAAGGGAGCCAACGGCGAACACGGATTCAATCAGCGGCGAGACGTTGAAGGCAAACGGTTTCGCATTGACGAGCCGCTTCTTCTCCGTTACCCGACCGTTATTTCATTGTGCACGCACACAAAACACGAGGGAACGGCTCGAGCCGCTAGGCTCGATGGAGGCCATTCGAGCCCTCCCCCGCTTCCGCAGCGCGCAGGCGCCGCCATTCGAAGGCGAGAAAACCGCTTACGATGAGCGTGGATGTTATATCGGATATCGAGGGCGCCAGCCACACGCTCTCAAGCGCCGTGATGGGCAGCACCTGCGGCAGAACGAGCGGGCAGAACACGAGCAGCGGAATAAGGAACAGGATCTGGCGCGTGAGCGTGAGCACGGTCGCTTTCGCCGCCTGGCCTGTGGCGTCGAAGTAGTTCGAGCCGATGGTCTGAATAGGCAGGATGGGAATGAACATGAGGTACAGCACAAGCGCCCAAGCCGTTTCCTTCATATATATCTCGGGCAAGCCGAACAAGTGCGCGTACAGGTCGGGTGCGAGGACGACCGTTGCCCACAAAGGCGTCGTGATGGCGATGCCCAGCACTATGGCCTGCACGAGCACGAGCTTCATGCGGCCGTAAGCGCGAGCGCCGTAGTTGTAGCCCACGATAGGTTGCGCCCCCATGGCGATGCCCATGGCCGGCATGAACGTGAACAGGCCTACGGCCGACAGCACGCGCATCACCGCAAGCGCTCCGTCCACGCCGAGCGCATCGGCGGCACCGTACAGCACCAACAGGTTGTTCTCTATCATAGACGACACGGCGAAGCCCAGTTGCGTGACGCACGGAGCGATTCCGAGGGCGCAGACGCGCAGCGCGATGCGCGGGTCGAGCGACAGCGACGGACGGCGCAAAGGCATGGGTGAGCCCTTCTTGAGGAAGAACTGCATCACGAACAGAGCCGACAGCGCCCATGAGCACACGGTGGCCAGCCCGGCGCCGCGCATGCCGCCGTCGAGCACGATGATGAACAGGTAGCCCAGCACCACGTTCGCGCCCGTTCCGACGAGCATGGAGCCCAGCGCTCGGTTGGGGTGCCCTGCCGTGCGGATGAAGTTGTTCATGCCGAACGCGATGAACTGCAGCGGGCAGCCTGCCACGATCACCGTCATGAAGTCGAGCGCGAGCGGCAGCACGGAGCCGTCGGCGCCCGAGTAGCGAAGGATGGGCTCGAGCGCGAAGATGGCGATGCCCCACAGCACCGCCGTGGCGATCAGCAGCAGCACGAAGCTGTTGCCCATCACGCGTTCCGCCACGCCCTTCTTGCGCTCGCCCAGCTTGATCGCCGCCAGCGCGTTGCCGCCCACGCCCACGAGCATGGCCACGGCCACCATGGCCGTCATCATGGGATTCGCGACCGTGGTGGCGGCCAGGCCGTCGGCGCCTACCGCATGTCCCACGTATACCGCATCGATGACGTTGTACAGCATCTGCACGAGCATGCCCGCCACCGCCGGGATGGAGAACTCCAGAAGCAGCTTGAAGGTGCTCTCAGTGCCCAAACGGTCGATCTTCCGATCGCTTCTCGACTTCGGTGCGATCTCGGCGACGACGCCCTCGCCGTCCACAGCCTCTTCGGTTCCGTGCATGATTCTTCGCTCCATACGTGCGCGAGCATGCGGCCCGCCGCTCGGCGCCGCGCGAAGCGGGCCGTCGGATGGGCCGCATGCTCGATGGTTTCCCGGGTTGTCCCGGCAGACGGGCTTGCGGCGGAGCAGCCTGCGAGGGGCTCGACGCCTGGCAAGGATCGGGTCATCCCGATCCTTGCCAGTATACGCAAGCCGCCTGCCGAGAACAACCAGCAGATCAGGCGGCGCCGTAGACGAGGACTTGGGCGACCAGCAGGATGCCGCCGAAGATGAGCACGAACAGCACCATAGGCCACACGAACTTGAGCCACTTGGAGTACTTCATGTCCAGCATGGTGAGCGTGGCCAGCACGAGGCCGGTGGGCGCGAGGTAGAGCATGGCGTACTGGCCCCACTGGTAGGCGCACACCACCACCGAGCGCGGGATGCCCACGGTGTCGGCCAGGGGCGCCATGATGGGCATGGACAGCACGGCCAGGCCCGACGACGAGGGCACCACGAAGCCCAGCAGGAAGAAGATGAACATCATGACGATGATGAAGATGGGGCCGGCCATGCCCTGCACGAGCCCCGACGACCAGAACAGCAGCGTGTCGGAGATGAGCCCCTGCTCCATGATGAGGTTGATGCCGCGCGCGAGCCCGATGATGAGCGACACGCCCACGAGGCTCGACGCGCCGTGGATGAACGCGTCCACCACCTTCTTCTCGGCGATGCCCGACAGGAACATGATGATGATCGCGATGGCCAGAAACGATGCCGCCATCTGAGGGAACCACCAGCCCTGGCTCACGACGCCCCACACCATGATGGGGAACGCCGCCACGAACAGCACGAGGATGGCCTTCTTCTTCAGCGTGAAGCCGCTCTTCCTGGCCTCTTTCGTCTCCCCCGTCTCCACGTTGTACAGCTTCGCGAACTTCTCGCGGTCCTCGTAGGTGTAGGAGAACGTCGGGTCGGCCTTGATCTTGCGGCTGTACCAGTAGAGGTAGGCGATGACCACGACGGCGCCCACGATGCAGCCGGCGATACGCCATTCGATGCCCTGCGTGAAGTTCACGCCCGCCGCGTTCGAGGCGATGACCACGGAGAACGGGTTGATGGTGGAGAACGTCGTGCCCATCGAGCCGGCCAGGAAGATGGCGCCCACGCAGATGATGGAGTCGTAGCCGAGCGCCAGGAATATGGGCACGAGGATGGGATAGAAGGCCACGGCCTCCTCCTCGAGGCCGCAGGTGGTGCCGCCGAGGACCATGAGGGCGCTCACGAGGAACACGAGCAGGAACTCGTGGCCCTTCGTCTTCTTCGTGAGGGCCATGAGGCCCGATTCGAACGCGCCGCTCGCGTTCACGACGCCGATGAGGCCGCCCAGCACGAGGATGAACACCATGATGTCGGCGGCCTCCACCGTGCCCGACACCATGCTCACCGTGATGTCGGCGATGCCCTTGGGCTGCTGCTCCAGGCGCTCGTAGGTGTTGGGCACCGAGATGGGCTTGGACAGCGCGCCGGACGTGAACTGGTCGATGCCGATGTTCACGCCGATGGCGTCGAGCTCCTCCTGGGTGGCCGGGATCTCGCTGACCTCGCCTTGCGGGCTCGTGATCTGCAGCGTGCCCGCGTCGGGGTTGTACGCCAGCTTCGCGTACTGGCCCGCCGGCACGAACCAGGTGGCGGCCACCGCGACGATGGTGAGCGCGAACAGGATGGTGAACGCGGTGGGGAAGCTGAGCTTCCTCTTCTTCTTGGGCGGGTCCTCCTTGGGCGAGGCGGTGCTGGTGGGCAGTGTGGCTTCCGTCGACATGCGCTGGTCCCCTTTCGTCTACCTTCGTCGTTTCGTTCGATACGCTTCGGACGTTGGCCCCATCGTGTCGCGCGAGCGGGTGCGCGGGCAGTCCTAACCTGGTGGTAGGAGCGGGTGTATTTCGGTTGTAGGGGCGTTTGAGCTGGCGCGTTGCGGCGAATCGTCTATACTGTTCGAGACGTGCGCCCCTCGGGGCGCGTGGTGCCGACGACGAACGAGGACGCGCATGGATCTGGGGCTCGGGCTTTTCTACTACACGCTCATCGTGCTGCTGGCCGTCATCCTGACGGCGGCGACGTGCCTCGCCTCGTACTTGGTGACGCGCAACAAGGCGTACCGCTACGCGTTCGCCGGCTTCCTGTTCTACTTCTTCGACGTGGCGCTCGTGTTCCAGGACGATTTCCTCATGCAGCGAGCCTCCGACGCGTCCGCCTCGCCCTTCTTCATCGGCAGCCCTGTCGCTTCCGTCCTCGTCGGCGGCGGCGCGCTCATATCGTTCTGGCTCGTGCTGTGCGAGTACCTGGAGGAGGATAGGCCGGCGGTACGCTGGATCCCGGGTGCGGCGTTCGTGCTGGCAAGCTTCGCCGTGCTTCTGCTCGCGCCCGAGGGCAACGGCCAGATGTTCCTGTTCTACAGCATGCGCGAGGCCATGCTGTACGCGATGCTCGTCTACCTCGCCGCTCGCTACATCGGCACGCGCGACGACGTGTTACGGCTTCGCATGCGGCGCCATCGTGCTCTGTACGGCGCGCTATGGGCGCTCGTCACCTGCGTCCTGCTTGAGAACGTCGTGTTCCTGCTGGTCATCGACCCGCATGCGATCGCAGGTCAGAGGCTGCCCTTCTTCCCCGAGCGCAACTTCGCCGAGAACGCGCTCGTGCTGTGCTGCGGCTTCGCCGCCTGCACGAGCGCGTGGCGCAGCCTGTCGCTACGACGTACCGAACCGCCCACGCAGGGAGGCGCATCGCTCGAGACGTTCATCGACCAGAATCTCGCAGCCTACGCAGCCGCGCGACAGTTGTCGAAGCGCGAGGCCGAGGTGCTGCGACTCGTGCTGCTGGGCAAGGACAACCAGAACATCGCCACATCCATGCATCTTGCGCCGAGCACCGTCAAGGTGCACATGCACCATATCCTCCAGAAGGCCGAGCGGGCTAACCGCAAGGAGCTTATCCAGGATTTTTGGGAATTCTCCTAGAAGATTCGCCCGCGCTGTCAGGATTCGCCCTGCTCGTTCGTATTGCAGGTGAAACGGCGTTGCCCGAAGAACGACAGGAACGGACTCTATGCGCAAACGACAACCCGATACCGAGGCGCAGCGGCTCGTGCAGACGTACGCCGACCTCATCCTGCGACTTGGCTACACGTATCTCAAATCCACGCACGACGCCGAAGACGTCTGCCAGAACGTGCTGATCAAGCTGCTGCAGACCGATCGCGCCTTCGAGAGCGCCGAGCACGAGCGTGCCTGGATCGTGCGCGCGACGGCGAACGCCTGCAAGGACGTGTTGCGCAGCGCGCGACGCCGCACGTCGGTGGCGCTCGACGCCGTCGCGGAGGCGGCCGCGCCCGAGGTTCCCGACAGCGCCGTACTCGAAGCGGTGATGGAGCTGTCGCAGCCGTTTCGGGAGGCCCTGTACCTGCACTACTACGAGGGCTACACCGCGCGCGAGATCGCGGACATGACGGGCGGCACCGAGGACGCCGTGGCGGCCCGCCTGAGCCGCGGACGCAAGAAGCTGCGCGCCCTGTTGGAAGGAGCGGACGATGATCGATGAATACAAGGAAGCCCTCGACGAGCTGCGGTTCTCGCCCGAGGCCAAGCGACGCATGGCGCAGCGCATCGAAGCGGTCGCCGCCGCAGAGCCCCTTCCCCGTCCGACACGGCGCTCGCGCGCCCTTGTGATAGCCGCAGCCGCAGCCGTGCTGGCCCTGGCAGTAGGCTGCACGGCGTATCTTGCAGGAGCGTTCGTGAGCTTGGAAGACTTCGCCGAGGATCTGTTTGGGGGCGCACCGTCGCAGACGGAGGTGATCGACAAGATCGGCCGCCCAATCGGCGCAAGTGCCGTTTCGAACGGTGTTGCGATCACAGCAGATGCGGTGATCGGCGACAACGAACACTGCGTTGCGGTGTTCAGTATCGCCCGAACCGACGGCATGCCGATCGAGGGCGTCGATACGATTTTGGACAAGTCGTTTACGACGGTCTTCACTGGTGCACAGCTGTTCAGAGTGGGAGACACCAAAGTAGGCCCGGAATACTGCTTCTACGACGCCGATCCTTCCGACAACTCCGTGCAATGCATCGTGAAGATGACTTCGTTCATAGGAGGCGACTCGTTCATAGGCAAGATCATGCACGTCGAACTAGGAGATTTGGCGACGGGAGAAATGACGGCAGGCGGCAAAACCACTCTCCCGTCCCTCCAGACGGTCATCGAAGGATCTTGGAACATGAGCTTTCCGCTCAACTACGAGGACGCATCGATTGAACTGAGCGCCGGGCAACGGACGAAGCTCGACGGCATCGACGTCGCAATCGACTCCGTAGTCCTCTCCCCCATCGCCATCGTAGTCGAATACACAGCAGACGAGCCACTCATGACGAAAGATGAAGAAACGGGAAAGCGCAGAGGCTCCGCAGGCATCGACGTTCCCATAACGGTGAATCTGCGAAACGGCTCGTCTATCGACGTACCGTCTGTCGGCGCCATGAACGATGGAGGAGCCACCAAACGCCGCGCGGACCTTATGTTCGACAAGATCCTCGACCTCGACCAGGTGAAGTCCGTCACGGTCGGAGGCGTGGAAATCCCGATGCCGTGAAAAACGCGAAGCGGCCGGGAACGTTCGATCCCGGCCGCTTCGTCCCGAAAGAGGACTGCCGCCCCGCTTTCGGCTCGTGCGCACAACGTCGCTAGGCGCGCTTGCCGGTCAGCAGGTTGATGACGGCGATGAGAATGATCGAACCTATCAACGCCACCAGGAACGACCAGAGGTTGAACCCGGTGAATCCCGCGGCGCCGAAGAAGCTCATGACGAAACCGCCGATCAGCGCACCGACGATGCCCGTCACGATGTTCTTGACGAGGCTGCCGTCCGTCTTCATGATCATGTTCGCGATCCAACCGGCCAAGCCGCCGATGATGATCCATACGATGATGCTCATAGCAGTTCCTTTCCTCGAAGCTCATAGGTGATGCTGACGAGGATAGACGAGCGTTGCGCTTAGAACAGCCTGACCAGAAAGCCGTATGCAGCCTGTAGTCGGTTGGATGCCGCCCCGTGAGCGGCGTCACGCCGACGGACATCATCATCGCTCCGAAAACACGCCTCAGCGCACGAGGCGTGTTTTCGGAGCGATGATGGCTTCCAGGCAAGGGCAAGGTCGCGGCCACGAGGGCTGCGCCGACGGAAGCATGCATTCTCGACGCAAAAAAGGCTGGAGATCGATCTCCAGCCTTTTCGTTCATCCGATGCTCAGGCGAGCTACTTGATCGGCGGGGTGCCCTCGGCGTTGCCGAAGATGGCGTCGATCTGCACGAACGCGTCCATGGGCAGCGCAGCGGTGCCGACGGCGCGGAACGCAGGGGTGCCGGTGAAGTAGCGGGCGCACACGTCCTCGACGGCAGCGAGGTCGTCGATGTTCTTCAGGTAGACGTTCACCTTGACGGCGTCTTCCATCACGTGGCCGACGTTCTCGATGATGGCCTTGATGTTCTTGCATGCCTGCTCGGCCTGCTCGGCAACGCCGCCAGCGACGAGCTTGCCCGACGCGGCGTCGACGCCCAGCTGCGCCGAGATGTTGTTGTAGTGCGAGAACGCGACGCTCTGCGAGGACAGCGGGCTCACCGGAGCAGCGTCCGTGTCGTTGGCCTCGATGATCAGGCCGTGACGGGCCTCCACTTCCTGCGGCGGGGTGCCGTCGCCGTGCGACACGACGGCCTCGATCTGCACGAGCGCGTGCATCGGCAGCTCGGCAACCTCGACCACGGTGCGGGCCGGCATGTAGGCCACGGCGCGGGCGATGCCCGAATCGGGGAAGAAGCGCGTGTACACTTCGTTCACGGCATCGATGTCGGAGAGGTTCTTCAGGAAGACGGTGACCTTCACGATGTCATCGAACGGGACGTCGATGCTCGTGAGGACAGCCTTGATGTTCTTGAGGCACTGAGCGGCCTGCTCGGCGACGCCGCCGACCACGATCTGGTTCGACACGGGGTCGATGGGGAGCTGAGCCGAGATGTTGTTGTAGTGCGAGAACGCCACGGTCTGCGTGGACAGGGCGTCGTAAGGAGCGTTGTGCGTGTTGTTCACGTACTTGACGAGGTCGCCGGCCTGGGGCTCGTTCGGGATGGTGCCCTCACCGTTGGTGATGAGCGCCTCCACCTGCACGAGCGCGTCCATGGGCAGCGCCGCAACAGCCATAACCGTGCGGGCAGGAAGATACGTGGTGAAGAAGGCGCGGTACACCTCGTCGACCACGTCCATGTCGCGGATGTCGCGCACGAAGACGGTGATCCTCGCGACGTCGTTCAGCGAGTGGTCGATGCTCTCGACGATGGCCTCGAGGTTCTCGAAGCACTGCTCGGCCTGCTCGAAGATGCCGCCCTCGACGATGGCGCCGGTCTCCGGGTCGATGGGGAGCTGAGCCGAGATGTTGTTGTAGTGCGAGAACGCCACGGTCTGCGCAAAACGGTCGTTCTGAGGGGCCTCGTCCGTGTTACGAGCCAATACTACGTTATCAGCCATTGATCGTATCCTCCTTTTGGGGGCTTCGCTGTACGCTCCTTAAGGAGCGCTCCGTATTCGGAGGGCTGTAGTATAACGTTTTGTGCAGATGCACAAAACGTTTACGCGAAGATTTCCAACCAACGGTAACGCACGCATCAGACCGCTCGCCGCCAATTTTGGAACCCCCTGCGCGCACCATGCAGAAAACAGAATCGTAAGGTGCGTTTCATGCAGGATTATCGCGCCTACCGTTCACCGATTGCTATCCGGCCTTCTCAGCGTTCGTCACACGATGACCACAAGTCGCCACGCATCCCATCGGAAGCGTGAACGCTTCCGATGGGATGCGTTCACGCCGCTGAGCATAAAAAAGCAGGCCACCGGTTTCTCCGATGACCTGCTCTAAGTTGCTGGTCGGGTTGACAGGATTTGAACCTGCGACCCCTTGACCCCCAGTCAAGTGCGCTACCAAACTGCGCCACAACCCGTTGTGCTTGCCCGGTTGCTCTTGCGAGCTTCCCAAACAGCGTTGACTATCTTAACGGTAACCTGCCGGCTTTGCAAGAAGAAATTTACATCTTCTTCAAGCCCGGGGAAAGCCGAAGGCGTTCAGCCCCGTCCATCGCACTTCGCTACGCCAGGAACTGCATGGCCTTGTTGAGAATCTCGTCGGCGAGGCGAGTCTTGGACATGCGGGGAAGCTCCTCGACGTCCTGATCGTCCACGAACCATACCACGTTGTCGTCGGCACCGAACGCGCGGCCGCCTCCCACTTCGTTAGCGACCACCAGATCGGCGTGCTTGGATACGAGCTTCTTCTCGGCGTTCGCCACCACGTCGTTCGTCTCGGCGGCGAAGCCCACCACCACCTGCTGCTCCTTGCGCTCGCCCAGCGTGGCCAGGATGTCCGGGTTCTCGACGAGGTCGATGGTGCCCAGCTCGGCGTCGGCGATGCCCTTCTTCAGCTTATGCCCGGCCGCCTCGCGCGGACGCATGTCCGCCACCGCCGCCGCGAAGATGGCGATGTCGGCGTCTTCGAAAGCGTCCTCGGCCGCCGCGAACATGTCGCGCGCCGTCTTCACGTGCACCATATGCACGCCTTGCGGGGCGGGCAGCGACACGGGTCCCGAAATAAGCGTCACGTCGGCTCCGCGAAGAGCCGCAGCGCGGGCGAGAGCGTAGCCGGTCTTGCCAGAGGAGTGGTTCGAGATGTAGCGAACCGGGTCGATGGGCTCAACCGTGGGGCCCGCGGTGATCATGACACTGCGCCCGGCCAGGTCGCGCTTCACGCCCAGCTCGTCCAGCGTTGCCGACACGATGTCGTCCACCTCGGCCAACCGGCCCTTGCCGATGTCGCCGCACGCCAGGTAGCCGTCGCCTGCGTCGATGAAGCGCGCGCCGCGGATATGCAGCTTGCCTATGTTGTAGCGCGTGGCGCCGTTCTCGTACATGTTCACGTTCATGGCCGGCGCGATGACGAGCGGCGCGGTGGTGGCCAGCGCCGTGGTGGTCAAGAGATCGTCGGCGATGCCGTTCGCGATCTTCGCGATGACGTTCGCGGTGCACGGCGCGATGAGGAACACGTCGGCCTCCTGCGCGAGCGACACGTGGTGGATGGGGTCGGACGGGTCGTCGAACAGGCCCACGGCCACCGTCTCGTGCGTAAGCGCACGGAACGTCGTGGGTCCCACGAACTCGGTGGCATGCTCGGTCATGACCACCTTCACGCGCACGCCCGCCTTCTGCAGGCCCCGCACGATCTCGCACGATTTGTAGGCGGCGATGCACCCCGTCACGCCCAAAAGCACGGTCTTCTGCGCGGGGTTTGCCGCGCCTTCGTTCACGTTAGTCACGAGAGCCCTCCTCTATATGCGGGCGCAGCACGTCGGAAAGCACTCGAAGGTGCGCGCGGCTGCGGTCGAGGCAGGGCACGTACGTGAAGCTTTCCTCACCGGGCGTGCGACCCGCCTGCTTGATCTGGTCGAAATAAAACGGCTTGAGCTCGTGGTCGATGTCGTAGAGCGTCTCCAAACAATCGACGGCGAAGTTCGGGCAGATGAAGAACACGCGTCCCACCCCGGTTTCCGCCCAGCGCGTCAGCACGTCGCGCGTGTACGGGGAGAGCCATTCGCGGCCCTTGTCGAAACGGCACTGGTAGCCGATGGTCCAGCGGTTGCGGTCGATGCCCAGCTCGCTGGCCACCTGCAAGCTGGTGGCGCCCGTCTGCAGCTCGTAGGTGTCCCCCGCCTCGATGTCCACGAGCGGGATGGAATGGTACGAGAACAGCACTTTATCGTCAGAGTCCACCTTGAAACCGGCATGCTCGATGGACGCAGCGATGGCGCGGATGTAGGTGGGGTCGTCGTGGTAGTTGTCGACGAAGTCGCACGGCACGTCCCAACGCGCCTTCTTGAGCGCGCGCTCCACGCTGTCGGACACCGAGCCGGTGGTCGAGTAGGCGCTTTGCGGGTACAGCGGAAGCACGATGAGACGCGTGCAGCCCGCGCCCTTGAGCTCGCGCACGCAATCGAGCACCGACGGGTCGCTGTAGCTCATGGCGCAGCGCACCGCAACGTCCAGCCCCTCGTCCTCGAACGCGGCCCCCAGGCCGGCCTCCAGCTTCTGATGGGCGATGGTGAACGGCGATCCTTCGTCGGTCCAGATCTTCTGGTATTTCTCGGCAGACGCGCGTCCCCGCTTCGGGAGGATGAACAGATGGAGGACGAACCACCATCCTGCCCGGTTCATCGGCGCGATGCGCTTGTCCATCAAGAACTTGGCGAGATATTTCCGCACGGCGCGGGGCTTGGGCACGGTAGGCGTGCCGGTGTTCACTAGGAGCACCCCCGAGCGCTTCCCCTCTGGCACGATGTTCATCACCTTCCTGCGGAGTAGACATGACGAAACGGTTGAATTCCGCCCTGGAAAATCTGTTATAGTTTAGCCCATTGACTATCGACAGGGCAGGTGAATGGAGAAAGAACCGAAAAAATCGGCTGTGGAATCGACGTCGCGACAGGCCGAAACGTCCGATCGGGAACCCGAAGCCGGCTCCTCCCCCTGCGAAAGCCCCGAACCGCATCCGGGCATCCTCCGCGAGATCGGCAAAGAGGCGCGCGAGCAGGTCCGTCCGAACCAGGGATACCTCAAGATCGACTACTTCACGCTGTTCTGGCTGTTCGTCGCAGGCAGCGTGTTCGGCCTCGTAGTGGAGACGGTGTTCCACGCCATCGTGTACGGCGGCTACGAAAGCCGCGCCGGCCTCGTGTGGGGCCCGTTCTCGCCCATATACGGCGTGGGTGCGGTGGTGCTCACGGTGTCGCTCAACCGCTTCTACCACTCGCACAACCTCATCATCTTCCTCATAGCCATGCTGCTGGGCTCGGTGATGGAGTACGCGACGAGCTGGCTCATGGAGGTGCTGTGGGGCGCCATCGCCTGGGACTATACCGGCACGTTCGGCAGCATCAACGGCCGCACGAACTTCGCGTTCGGCGTGATGTGGGGGCTTCTGGGCCTCGTGTGGGTGCGCACGATCCTGCCGTTCATCAAGCGGGTGTTCTCGCACGTGGATGCCAGGAGCATGCTCGCACGCCTGGTCACCGCGGCGCTCAGCCTGTTTATGGCGCTGAACATCGCCGTCACCCTGCTCGCGCTCGACCGCGAGGGGCAGCGCGCCGCGGGCGTGCCCGCCACCACGTGGGAACAGCGGTTCTTCGACGAGCACTTCCCCGACAGCTACCTGCAATCCCGCATGCAGAACATGAGCGTGTACGGGAAGGGATAGGCTACAGCCGCGGCCTCGGGGCGCCTTCCAGCAACGCTCGCACTTCCTCCCCCGCCGTCGTGCGGCCCGTGCTGCGGGAGGCGAGGTCGTCGAGCGCTTCCTGCAGGTCGGAGGGCAGGTTGTCCGCGAAGCGCAGGCCCTCCCCCGTGACGGGATGCTGGAACGACAGCTGGAACGAGTGCAGGAACTGGCGGTCGAGGCCGAGGTCGGCCGCAGGCGCGCTCGGCGCGCCCGACGTGTACGCCGGGTCGCCCACAAGAGGGTGCTTCGCGTACTCCAGATGCACGCGTATCTGATGGGTGCGCCCTGTGAACAGCTTGCAGTCGATGAGCGTGTAGCCGTCGTCGCGCCCCCCGTGCTCGAAGCGCTCGAGCACCCGAAACGTCGTGATGGCCTCGCGAGCCGACGGCGTGTCGCGGACGGCCATGCGCGTGCGCTCCTTCTCGGCGCGCGCGATGGGAGCGTCGATCATACCGGTGTCGTGGGCGATCACGCCGTGCACGAGCGCCAGGTAACGTCGGTCGACCGCGCGATCGCGGATGTCCGACATGAGGGCATAGCCCGTCTCGTCGTTCTTCGCCGCCAGCATGAGGCCGCTCGTGTCGCGGTCGAGGCGGTGCACGATGCCCAGACGGTCGTCCTCGCCCTGCACGTTGCACAGGTTCTCGGCGCCGCAGTGGTAGATGAGGGCGTTCACCAGCGTGCCGTCGTCATGGTCGACCGACGGATGGCACACGAGCCCCACCTGCTTCGACAGCACGATGAGGTCTTCGTCCTCGAAGCGTATGTCCAGATCGATGGGTTGGCCGCGCAAAGGGCCGGGCTCTACCGGCTCCTCAACCTGGTACACGATCGTGTCGCCCGGCGCCACGGGATGCTTCTTCGCAACCTCCGCGCCGTTCACGAACACGAGGCCGTCGTCCACCGCGCGCGCAGCCGCGCTACGGCTGGGATACAGACCGCGCGCGGCCAAAAGCGCATCGAGGCGCTGACCCGCGTCGTCGGGTGCTGCGACGTAGCTCAACATGCGGCTCATCGCGCGTCGGTTCCTTCGCCTTCGCCGTCGGACGCGGCAAGCTCTGCGGATAGGCGATCCTCGTGGCGCCAGCTGACGATAACGCCGACAAGGAATAGCACGAATCCGCATGTCACGCCAATATCAGCCACGTTGAACACGGGGAAGTCGATGAACACCGGCTCGATGAAGTCCACGACGTAGCCTAACGCGAAGCGATCGAACGCGTTGCCGAGGCCGCCCGCCACCACGAGCGCCGCGCCCACCACCTGCACGATGTTGGGACGATACGCTAGGAAGAACAGATACACCGTGAGCAGCACGCATACGATCAGCGACATAACGCCCAGAAGGAACGTGGAGTCGCCGAACATGCCCCAAGCCGCACCCGTGTTGTGAACGAGGTGGAACCGCACGAGGCCGAGCAACGGGCCCGTGATCACCTCCCCCATGGAATACGAGCCGTTGAAGTAGTTCTTCGTGAGGGTGTCGAGAGCGAGCCATGCAAGCACGACGATGCCGAACACAAGCGTGTGACGCGAGCGATCGGCCTTCAATTGCCGGGCTTCTTCCTCCGAAAAGGCGGCTTCCTTCGAATCGCCTCGCTCGTCCGAAAGGGTCGGAACGCTTTCGGACGAGGCCGCATCGATTCCATCGACCCGCTCCGGTCGTTCGGGACGACGCGAGGAGGGCTGCTTGTCGGGCGATTCCGTATCCAAGAACCTATTCCCCTTCCGCGAAGCCGATGGCGTCGAGCGCATCGCCGCAGCGCTCGCAGACGGATCCGTGGTTCGCGTTGCCGCCGAGCGCACGGTGGTTCCAGCAGCGCGGGCATTTCTCGGCCTCGGTCTTCGAAACCGTCGCCGCCAGCTCCTCGCCTTCGGCGAACGACACGGACGCCACGATGAACAGCTCCTCGAACACCGCCGCGTCATAGCGCTCCACCGCGTCGAGCACGGCGCGGGGCGCGGTCACGACGACGGCCGCCTCCTGGCTCTTGTTCACGACCTTCTGGCCGCGCGCGTCCTCGAGCGCCTTGGTCACGACTTCGCGCACGCCCATGATCACGCCGAAGTCCTCGGACACGCGCTCCCCGTCCGCGGGGATGGCGGGCGCGAAGTCGGACGCCTTGGGCCAACCGGCCAGCTGCACGTTCGTCGGGCGGCCTGCGCGCTCGCGCATGGCCTGGGGGTAGTGCTCCCACACCTCGTCGGTGGTGAACGAGAGCACCGGCGCCAGCACGCGCACGAGCACCTCGAGGATGTTCATCAGTACCGTCTGCACGGCGCGGCGGCGCGGCGAGTCAGGCGCCTCGGAGTACAGGCGGTCCTTCGTCGCGTCCATGTACACGGCCGACAGGTCGTTCACAATGTAGTCGTACACGGCGCGGTACACATAGTGGAACTTGTACGCGTCGTAGGCGGCGCTCACGTCGTCCAGCAGGTGCTTCGTGCGCACCATGGCCCACTGGTCGAGGGGCTCGAGCGCGTTCCAATCGGACACGGCGTCCTTCTGATCGTCGAAGTCGTCCAGGCTGCCCAGCAAGAAGCGGAACGTGTTGCGGATGCGGCGGTACGCCTCGGAGGTGCGTTGGAGGATCTCGTCGGAGATGCTCACGTCCTGCGAGTAATCGACGCTGGCCACCCACAGGCGCAGCACGTCGGCGCCGCTCTTCGCCATGACCTCGGCCGGATCCACGCCGTTGCCCAGCGATTTCGACATCTTGCGGCCTTCGCCGTCCACGGTGAAGCCGCAGTGCATGACGGCTTTGTACGGCGGCACGCCGTACGCGCCCATGCTAGTGAGCAGCGACGACTGGAACCAGCCGCGGTGCTGGTCGGAGCCTTCCAGGTACATGTCGGCCGGGAAGCGCAGACCCTCGGCCTCGCGATGCTTCAACACGCTGGTGTGCGACACGCCGCTCTCCCACCACACGTCGAGGATGTCCTTCTCGGGGGTCAGCTCGGTGCAGCCGCACGTCTCGCATTTCACGCCGCGCGGCAGGTACTCGGACGGCTCGCGCGTGAACCACGCGTCGGCGCCCTCGCGGTAGAACAGGTCGATCACCGCGTCGAATGTCTGCTCGTTCGCCACGGTGGAGCCGCACTTCGCACATTTGAACACGGGGATGGGCACGCCCCACGAACGCTGGCGCGAGATGCACCAGTCGGGACGGTCGGCCACCATGGATCCGATACGGTTCGAAGCCCACGCGGGAATCCACTCGACGTCGTTCTCGATGGCCTTGAGCGCGTTCTCGCGCAGGCTGTTCTTGTCCATGGACACGAACCACTGGTCGGTGGCGCGGAAGATGACCGGCTCGTGGCAGCGCCAGCAG
Organism: Eggerthella sp. 1_3_56FAA; assembly: GCF_000185625.1. Taxonomy (NCBI): domain Bacteria; kingdom Bacillati; phylum Actinomycetota; class Coriobacteriia; order Eggerthellales; family Eggerthellaceae; genus Eggerthella; species Eggerthella sp. 1_3_56FAA. The sequence goes on along the minus strand of NZ_GL622582.1, from coordinate 29,657 downwards.
TGCGGGTAGCTGTGCAGGATCTCCTTTTGGGCCACCAGCGTGCCGCGTTCGCGCAGCCATTCGATGATGACCGGGTTCGCCTCGTCAACGTCGAGGCCCGCGAAAGGGCCCGCCTCGTCGGTGAGAACGCCGTTGTCGTCCACCGGCATGAGCAGCGGCACGTCGAACTCCAGCGCCACGAGGTAGTCGTCCTGACCATGGCCGGGAGCCGTGTGCACCGCGCCCGTGCCGGAGTCCAGCGTGACGTGGTCGCCGTAGATGATGGTGCCCTTGAGGTCCTGGCGGACGGGGCACGTGTAGGTGAGGCCGGTGAATTCGCGGCCCTTGAGCGCGACGGGCTCGCCGTCCTCGCCGCGCACGAGGTCGTAGGATTCCCAGCCCGCGATCTCGGCCACCTGTTCCACCAGCTCGCGCGCCATGATCATGTTGGAGCCGTCCGCCTGGACCATCACGTAGTCGGCGTCGGGCGCCAGCGACACGGCCGTGTTCGCCGGAAGCGTCCAGGGCGTGGTGGTCCAGATGAGCACGTAGGCGTCGCCCGCAGCGCCTGCAGTCTCGAACATGCCGGGCATGATATCCATCTTGAACTTCACGAAGATGGACGGCGACGTCTCGTCGGAGTACTCGATCTCGGCCTCGGCAAGCGCCGTGTGGCAGCGCTTGCACCAGTGGATGGGTTTGCGGCCGCGGTACACCAAGCCGTCGAGGTACATCTGCTTGAACACCTCGACGTTGCCCGCCTCGTAGTTCGGCGTGAACGTGAGGTACGGATGCTCCCAATCGGCGTTCACGCCGAGGCGCTTGAAGCCCTCGCGCTGCACGTCGACGTATTTCTCAGCCCATTCGCGGCAGAGGCGGCGCAGCGTGGGCTGGTCGATCTTGGCCATTTTGTCGGGGCCGAGGGTCTTCTCCACCATATGCTCGATGGGCTGGCCGTGGCAGTCCCAGCCGGGCACGTAGGGCGTGAAGAACCCGCGCTGCGCATGGGACTTGTTCACGAAGTCCTTGAGGATCTTGTTGAAGGCATGGCCGATATGGATGGGGCCGTTGGCGTACGGAGGGCCGTCGTGCAGGATGAAGGGCTTGCCGTCCTTGTTCTTCTCGAGAACCTGCTCGTAGATATGCTCTTCTTCCCACTTGGCCAGACGCTTCGGCTCGCTCTCGGGCAGGTTAGCCCGCATCGCGAAGTCGGTCTTCGGCAGGTTCATCGTTTCTTTGTACGTGTTCGCCACGGGTGCCGTACCTTTCCTCAAAGCATGTGCGCTTCTGTCGCCATAAACCGCTATAGTATAGTGGAACGAACGCCGTTTCCGGCGAGCCTGCCCGCACTTTTCAAAATTGCGACACAGGAGCGCGACGCTAAACGGTATACTTTTAACGATCGCATATTCACAGCGGGAAGCTCGGGTTTTTCCGACCGCTGCAGTTTCAAGGAAGGACGCGTCGTATGCCGATGAACTTCGAGATCGTCACCGATTCCAGCTGCAACCTCGTCGAGGACATGATCGACGAATTCGGTCTGCATATCCTGCCCCTCACCTTCATGGTGGACGGCGAGCAGTATCAAAGCTATCTCAAGGGGCAGCACACCGACCTCAAGCAGTTCTACACGATGATGCGCGACGGCAAGGTGATCACCACGTCGCTGCCGAACCTGGCCGACTCCGAGGCGCTCATGCGCGGGCTGCTGGAACAGGGACGCGACGTGCTGTACCTGGGCTTCTCCAGCGGGCTGTCGGGTACCTACGAGGCCGTCGAGCTCCTGGTGAAGCAGCTGGCCGCGGAGTTCCCCGAGCGGAAGCTGCGCTCCGTGGACACGCTGGCCGCCTCGGGCGGCGAAGGCCTGCTCGTGTGGCACGCCGTGCAGCGCGCCCGAGGCGGCGCCTCCATCGACGAGGTGCGCGACTGGGTAGAGCAGCACAAGTTGAACCTGGCGCACTGGTTCACCGTGGACGACCTCATGTTCCTGTTCCGCGGCGGGCGCGTGTCGAAGACCGCGGCGTGGGCGGGCACCATGCTCAACATCAAGCCGGTCATGCACGTGGACGACGAGGGGCGCCTCATCCCCCTGGAGAAGGTGCGCGGACGCAAGAAGTCGTTGCACGCCCTGGTGGACCACATGGAGAAGACGGCCATCGCCCCCATCGACCAGCAGATGGTGTTCATCACGCACGGCGATTGCCTCGAGGACGCCGAGTACGTGGCCCAAGAGGTGAAGGAGCGCTTCGGCGTGAAGGAGGTCGTCATCAACTACGTCGACCCCGTCATCGGCGCCCATTCGGGACCTGGCACCATGGCGCTGTTCTTCCTGGCCGACAAGCGATAGCCTGGCGTCCATTGTCGATTTTTCAACCTGTTGGGGGTCGGGGCAGACATGCCGCGCGCAGTTCCGACCTCCTCAGGCCGGCTTTCTCGAAGGGTTCGCGGCTGCATATCGCTTGCGTCCGGCTTCGCTTTGAGAACGTCTACTTGTAGTCGGCCGGGTTCTTGCTGGCGGAGCTGGTGTTGCCCTCGCCTCGCAGCTCGCGGCCGAAGCGGACCGCGGATTCGCCGAACTTGTCCTTGACAAGGTCGGTGGCCTCGATGAGCCCGCGGCGCTTCCTCTCGTCTAGGATGGCGGGCTGCACGTCGTCGTCGCTGGGAGCGGCCTCGGCGATGTCGAACAGGCTGCCCTGCACGCTTCCGTCGCCGTCGAACCCGGTCATCGCCACGCCGATGAGACGCACGGGCATGCCGGGGCGCCACAGCTCGTCGGCCATGCGGCACAGAAGCGGCGTGTAGGCGAACTCGTCGTCGCTGGGCGCCGGCAGCTGACGCTGCACCGAGCGCACGCTGCGGTCGTCGTAGCGCATGCGCAGGCCCAGGGTGCGGCCGCGCAGCCCCTTGCGGCGCAGGCGGCGCCCCACTTTCGCGGCGATGGTGGCGATGGCCCCCTCCACTTCCTCGCGCGTGGTGAGGTCTACTGCGAACGTCATCTCGTTCGACACCGATTTCACCGTGTCGTCCTGCTCCACGGGCGCGTCGTCGCCCCCGTTCGCCCGCACGTGCATGACGCGGCCGTTCTTGCCGAACGCGCGCAGCAGCATGCCTTCGTCCGCATCGGCCAGCTGGCCGAGGGTGCGTATGCCGCGGGAGTGCAGCTTCTCCTCGGCTGCGGCTCCGATGCCGCTCATCGTGCGCACGGGCAGGGGCGCGAGGAAATCCCGCTCGCCTCCGGGGTACACCACGGTCAGCCCGCGCGGCTTGTCCATGTCCGAGGCTATCTTCGCGACGGTCTTCGACGTGCCCACCCCGATGGAGCACGTGACGCCCAGCTCCTCGACGCGCTGCTGGATACGCTGCGCGACGCGCACGGGATGCTCTCGGTTCACCGACGTGGGAGACACGTCCATGAACGCCTCGTCGATGCTGACCTGCTGCACGTGCGGCGTTTCGGCGCGCAGTATGTCCATGATGGCGTTCGACATCTCGCGGTAGCGGTCGAAGCGGCCGTGCGTCCAGATGGCGTGAGGGCACAGGCGCTTCGCCGTGGAAGAGGGCATGGCGCTGCGCACGCCGTACGGGCGCGCCTCGTAGGACGCCGTGGACACCACGCCGTGCTTGTCGGCATCGCCGCCCACGATGACGGGCTTGCCGCGCCAGGCGGGATGATCCAGCTGCTCGACCGAAGCGAAGAACGCGTCGAGGTCCACGAGCAGGATGGCCGGGCCCTCCCACGGCTCGAGCGGCATGGCGTAGCCGCCGCCGCTGGCGGGCCGTTCGGGATCGGTCTGTGGTGAATAGGATCGCATTGCGCGAATAAGTCTACCATGCCCTGTCCGGGCGTAATGAACTTGTGCTAGGATATTCATTCCTTGCCTCGAGCCACGAGGCAACATGCGGGGAGGGAGAGACATGACGATGACGCAGCGAGACACCGACGCGCTTCCCAGCGTACGAGCCTGCGTGACCGCGCTGCCCGAGCAGCTGCTGTCTCCTCCCTACGAGATGCGCTCGGAGATGAACTGGATCGACTTCTCGGGCACGGCGAACCCCTTGGGCACGCCCCCTTCTTTCATCCGCGCTATGGAGACCGCGCTCGCCGCCGGCGAGCTGAACTACCCGCCCGACCGCGAGGCTCACGCCCTGCGCAGCGTGCTGGCCCGCAAGTTCGGATTGTCCGTGGAATCGTTTCTCGTGGGCTCCACCGTGGGCGACATGGTGCGCGCCGTAGCCCAGACCTACCAGCCCTGCACCGTGGGTGTGGCCGTTCCCGGCCCTGTGGAGTACGCGCTGGCCGCAGGAAATGCCGGGCATCGCGTGGTTGAGATCGCCAGCCCCGCCGGCTTCACCGTGCCCGATCCGGCCGCGGCCGAGCGCCACGGCATCGTGTTCGACGCCGCCGTGCTGGCGAACCCGGGCTACCCCACCAGCCGCCTGCTGCCGAAGCCGACGCTGCTTGCCTACCTCGACGCCTGCACCTGGGTGGTGGTTGACGAGCGGTCCATCGAGCTCACGCTGGGCGGCGAGAGCATGGTATCCCTCGTGAACGAGCACCGCAACCTCGTGGTGGTGCGCTCGCTGTGCGAGCCGTTCGCCATGCCGGGCATCCCCATCAGCTACTGCATCGCGCATCCCGACACCATCGCGCAGATCACGCGCTTTTACGACAGCTCGTGCGTGCCGATGTTCGCCGAGGTGATCGGCGAGCTGGCGCTCACGGAGACCGAGCACCTCGAGCGCACGCGCGAGTTCTTGGACTCCGAGATCCCCTGGCTGCAGTGCATGCTCAACCTCATCCCCGGCATCGACATCTTCCCCGCCGAGGCGAACTACGTCATGTGCACGTTCGACGCCGGCCCCGACCTGGCGCTAGGGGTGGCGAACACCGACGAGCTGGCCCAGCGCCTGCAATTGGCCGGGTTCCTCGTGCGCAAGCTGGAAGGAACTCCCGCGCTCGAGGACAGCCGCTACTTCTGCGTTGCCGTGCGCACGCGCGAGGACAACGAGAAGCTGGTGGCGGCCCTGCGCGAGATCGTCGTGGGCTGCTAGGGCGCAGCTCGCCTTGACACACACCGCCTGCGCTCAGGATGACAGTCGGGGCCTACTTCACCTCGTAGCCCGCCTCTACGATCGCGGCGGCCAGCACGTCTTCCGGCACGTCGTGCGCAAGCTTCGCAGTGGCGGTGCCGGCATCGAGATCGACGACGGCCTCTTCCACGCCCGCCACGCCTTCCAGCGCCCTCTTCACGTGGGCGACGCAGTGCTGGCACATCATGCCTTCGACGTTCAGGGTCTTCTCCATGGTACTCTCCTTTTCGTTGGGGTTGTCGGACTCGGTGCTGTCGATGGGCGCGGACGCGGGGGCGTCCGACGGTGCCGCAGGGAGGTCGGGCTTCCAGCCGCGCAGGCGCAGGGCGTTCGTCACCACGCACACCGAGCTCAGGCTCATGGCGGCCGCAGAGATCATGGGGTTGAGGTTCAGGCCCATGAACGACAGCGCGCCGGCGGCCACAGGAATGCACACGGCGTTGTACACGAGCGCCCAGAACAGGTTCTGCTTGATGTTGCGCAGCGTCGCGCGCGAAAGCTGGATGGAGACGGGCACGTCTAAAAGGTCGCTTCGCATGAGCACGATGTCGGCGCTCTCGATGGCCACGTCGGTGCCGGCTCCGATGGCGATGCCGACATCGGCGCGCGCGAGCGCGGGGGCGTCGTTGATGCCGTCGCCCACCATGGCCACGCGTCCTTGCTCAGCCAAGCGGCGGATCTCGCGCTCCTTGCCGTCCGGCAGCACGCCGGCGATGACCTCGTCGGCGCCCACCTTGCGCTGGATGGCGGCGGCCGTGCGCTCGTTGTCGCCGGTCAGCATCACCGTGCGGATGCCCATGCCCTTCAGCACGACCAAGGCGGCGGCGCTCGAGGGCTTCACCGTGTCGGCCACGGCGACGATGCCCAGAAGCTCGCCGTCCTGGGCGAAGAACAAGGGCGTCTTGCCCTCGTCGGCCAGCCGCCCGGCGGCCTCGGCGAACGTGCCCGTCTCGATGCCGCGGGCCTCCATCATACGCAGGTTGCCGGCGAGCGAGGGGTGGTCGTCCACGAGCGCGGCGACGCCTTCGCCGGGAATCTGCCTGAAGTCCTCCACCAGAAGCGGGTACACCTTTCGCTCGCGGGCGTAGGCGCACACGGCACGCGCGAGCGGGTGCTCGGAGCGGCCTTCGACAGACACCGCCAGCTCCAGCAGCCGCTCCTTGCCCACGCCCGGCGCGGCCAGCACGTCGGTGACGCTCGGCGCGCCCTCGGTCACCGTGCCGGTCTTGTCCAGCACCACGGTGCGCACGTCGTGGGCGGTTTCCAGCGCCTCGGCCGACTTGACGAGGATGCCGTTGGTCGCCCCGCGCCCCGTGCCCACCATGATGGCCGTGGGCGTGGCCAGGCCGAGCGCGCACGGGCACGAGATGACCAGCACGCTGATGGCGTGCGACAGCGCGACCTCCAGCGTCGCGCCACCGAGCATCCACACGGCGAACGTGACCACGGCGATGACGATTACCACGGGCACGAACACGCCCGATATCTTGTCGGCGATCTTCTCGATGGGAGCCTTCGTGGAGGTGGCCTCGTCCACGAGCCGGATGATGCCGGCCAGCGCAGTGTCGTCGCCCACGCGGTCGGCGCGCATAGTGAACCATCCGGTGCTGTTCAGGGTGGCGCCGGTCACGCGGTCGCCCGGGCGCTTGTCCACCGGCACGCTCTCGCCGGTGATCACCGACTCGTCCAGCGTGCCCGAGCCTTCCAGCAGCGTGCCGTCCACGGGCACGCCCTCGCCCGCGCGCACCGCCAGCACGTCGCCGACGCGCACGGCCTCCACGGGCACGCGCTCCTCGACGCCGTCCGCAAGGCGCACGGCCTCCTTCGGCGCGAGGTCCACGAGCTTGGCGATGGCGCCGGTGGTCTTGCCCTTCGCGCGCGCCTCGAAGTACTTGCCCAGCGTGATGAGCGTGAGGATCATGGCCGCCGACTCGAAGTACAGGTCCATGGCCGCCATATGCGAGGCGTGCAGGTCGCCCGCGCCCAGCGCGATGCCGATCTTGTAGATGGCGTATATGCCGTACGCCGAGGCCGCCGTCGAGCCCAACGCGATGAGCGAGTCCATGTTCGGCGCGCCGTGGACGAGCGTCTTGAAGCCCACGCGGAAGAATTTGAAGTTGACGAACACGACGGGCAAGAGCAGCAGGAACTGCGTGAGCGCGAACGTGAGCACGTTCTCGTCCCCCAGGAAGAACCCGGGCAGCGGCCAGCCGAACATGTGTCCCATCGACAGGTAGAACAAGGGGATCGTGAACACGGCCGACACGATGAGGCGCATGCGAACATGCTTGGCCTCGGCGGCCGCGTCGGCCAC
>NZ_GL622582.1:0-21846 GCF_000185625.1 Eggerthella sp. 1_3_56FAA | reverse complement strand
CGACGTCCATGCTGTTCTTCAGCAGGTTCACGGCAACGTCGGCCACGCCGGGCACGGCCCGCGTCGCCTTCTCCACGCGCGCGGAGCACGCCGCGCACGTCATGCCGGTGACATCGAACGTTTGCTTCACTTCTTACTCCTTCGCAGCCGCCCTCCCCTTCGCGCGAACGGATGTTTCACGTGAAACATCCGCGACAAACGGACGAACGGCCTTGTCTTTCAGCGCGGGTTAGCGCGAGAACTTCTTCAACAGGTTCATGACCTCGTCGATGATCTCCACGTTGCCGCGTTCGATCTGTTCGACCACGCACGTTTCCAGGTGGTTGCGCAGCACCACGGCGGAAATGCTGTGAACCGCGCTTTCCGCGGCCGCCAGCTGCGTGAGCACGTCGGCGCAGTAGCGGTTGTCGTCGATCATCGTCTTCACGCCGCCCAGCTGCCCGATCACGCGGTTCAAGCGACGATGAAGGTCGGCCTGCAGCTCTTCCGAGCGCGGCGTCTCCTTACGGTGGCAGCAGCACGTCGACGCGGGGCGCGACGAGATGGCGGCGTTTTCAGCTTGCGCGTGATTCTCGGTCATGATGATTCCTTCCTTCTATACCCCATGAGGGTATCCAAGCGCGAGTATATACCCCTTAAGGGTATTGTCAACCCCTTCGTCCGCGAGCGCTTGAACGGCGGGAGCGACGGCACGCGTTACGGCGGGCCGCGCCGCCGACGTCGCGGAGGCGGCTCGCCCGCGCTGCAGCCAATGCGAAAGGTAGCGGCGCAGCCGAGCCGGAACGCGGCCGTCACGCGAAGGACACCGCACGGTAGCCCCGCATCGTCGTGCGAACCGCTACACTGGATGCGAGCGGAAACGCGAGGAAGGAGCCGTGGATGTGCCGCCGTTTCATACCGATCGACTGCGACGAAGTCGCCCGCATCGCTGCGGAGATAGAGCGCGACCTGGCCGCGCACGCGGACGAGCTGGCTTCGCTCGACCCGATCGAGGCCTATGAGGACTTCCTCTTCTTCCCCGAATCCGCGCAGCCGGACCGCGCCGAGCAGCGAGCGAAACGCGAAGAGGCGCCTGTGCAGCTCTCGCTGTTCGACGGCGAATCGGACGAGCCGGCAGAAGCCCGCGGAACCGGCGCGATCGGCCGCGCGAACCGCCCCGAGGCGCTTCCCTCGTCGGTCGTGCCGCTCATCGTGGCCGCGGGCGACGGATGCGGCCTCGCGGTAGCCCATATGGCCTGGGGATACGAGGTTCCTTGGAAGAACGGACCCGTGTTCAACACGCGCATCGAGACGGCTCTGCGCAGCGAGGGCAGCATGTGGGCCGAGTCCTTCGCGCGTCGTCGCTGCCTGGTGCCTGCTCGGGGCTTCTACGAATCGCATGCGACCGAGACGGTGCCGAGCGAGCGCACCGGGCGCCCCGTGAAGCGCCAGTACGCCTTCGCAGCGCCCGACGGCGCGCCGCTCTTGCTGGCGGGCGTGCACGATCGCGGACGATTCTCGCTCGTCACCACCGAACCGAACGCCGCCGTGGCTCCCGTGCACAACCGCATGCCGCTCGCGCTGGAACCGGGCGAGGCCGCCCTATGGCTGCGCGGCGTCTACGAGCCGCTGCTCGACCGCGGTGCCGTGCGGCTGACCGCGCGTCCCGAGCGTTGAGCCGGCGAAAGCTTCGACGCCGCAAGGGCCACGACGCCGGAGCGGCGACGGAGCCGACATCCCTCGGCATCGCGACGCGTAGATGTTTCACGTGAAACATCCGTGCGTGTTTTCCATTCGACGAACGATGTTCGGTGGAACCCTTCGCTCGAAGCCGCCCAGTCCCGAGCATCTCCGTGCAGCCGGTTAGACGTGTAATGGAGAAAACATATCGAATTCGGAAGAAAGCCGCGAGCTTCGCGGGGATGAACGGGCGCAATCCCACGGCTTCCCTTCTGCGATCGGGCACTATGCGGAAAGGCAGCTTGCGCTGCGCCTTCGAACCCCTTGCGAACTTCCGAATCCGATGCTTTTTCGCCACCGACGTTGCTTTCGGACGCGTGCGCCGCCTCGTAGCGCGCTACTTCCCGCGCTCGGAAAGGAACAGCCCTGCTATAGTAAGCAGGACTCCGGCGACGACCGGCGGGGTGAGCGGGTCGCCCAGCACGGCGGCCGAGGCCAGCACGGTGAGCGCCGGCACGAGGTAGATGTACAGGCTCGTCTTCACCGGCCCCAGCTCCTTCACCGCCATGTTCCACGTCACGAAGCACAGCGCGCTCGCGCCCAGCCCCAAGAACACGAGGTTGCCCCACATCTCGGGCGCGGCGAGCGAGCCCCAATCGGGCGAAAAGCCCAGAAGCGGCAGCGCGGGAAGCATGAACGCGAGACCCCAGGCGAACGTGCGGCGCGTGACGAGGATGCTGTCGTAGCCGAACGTCGAGAGCTTCTTCGTCACGATGGAGTACACGGCCCACGTGCCCGCCGCCGCCAAGGCCAGCGCCACGCCGATGAGCCCCGCCTGCCCCAGCCCGCCTTCTGCGACAAGGCCGCCCGACGCGCCGCCCGCGAAGCTGACCAGGCACACGCCCGCCATGGCCACCGCGAAGCCGACGAAGAACGGCGCGCGCAGGCGCTCTTTCAGCACGACAGCCGACGCGACGCCGGTGAACAGCGGCGCCGCGGCCACCACCACGCCCACGATGGAGGCCGTGGTGAACGTGAGCGCGATGTTCTCCAGCAGGTAGTACACCGTCACGCCGGTAGCGCCCGCCAGCATGAACCACCGCTCCTCCTTGAAGCCCCGGACGTGCAGGATGCGCGGGCGCAGGAGCGCGAGCGCGACGAACCCGATGACGAAGCGGAAGAACAGGATCTCGATGGGTGCGAGGTGCACGAGCAGCACCTTCGTGGATACGAACGTGACCGCCCACACCACCACGGTGACCAACGCCAGCGCATGCCCGCGCACGGCGGGGCGGCGCTGATCCGCCGGCGCCCCCTCTATGGCCTCGCTTGTTTGAACCGCCATCTCGCTATCCTTCCCGCACCCGCGTGCGCGCCGCCGTTCGGTAGCTGCCGGGGGTGATGCCGTAGAACGATTTGTACACGCGCCCCATGTGCGCCTGATCGGCGAACCCAGACCGCGCGGCGACCTCGGCCGGATCGACGCCCGCCGCCAGCAGGTCGCGAGCACGGTTCGCGCGCACCGCCTGCAGGTAGCGATGCGGCGTGAGGCCCGTCTCCTCGGAGAACACGCGGATGAGGTGGTAGCGCGACACGCCCGCGCAGCACGCGAGGTCGTCGAGAGTGATGCACGAGGCGAACCGTTCTTCGAGGTACGCCCGCGCCCGCGCCACGTTCGCCGCGGAGGGGGCCTCGGGCGCCGAGGGCTCGGCCGCCTCGCTCTCGCAATACCGCGCCGTCTGCGCGAGGAGGGCCCAAAGCGCTTCTTCCTCCTCGAGCGGGTCATGCGCGGAATCGGTCCGGGCGAACGCGTACAGCCGGTCCATGCACGCCGAAAGGGCCGCGTCGCGCACCACCACGGACTTGAAGCGGCAAGCGGGGCCGCCGTCGGGCAGGGACGCGGCGCCGATACCGTGCGATTCGGCGAACGCCTGCGCGAACAGGCCGACGGGCACGACCACGCTGCGGTACATGAGCGGCGCGTCGTCCAAAGGCTTGCAGCCGTGCACCTCGCCGGAGCCGAACAGCACGAAGTCCTCGGGCCCCAGATCGTGCACCTCGCCACGGCACGTCATGCGCCGCCGCCCTCCCACCATCTGGCCGATGGTCCAGAAATCGTGGAAATGGAGCGGGAACGGCTGCACGATGCCCTCGAGCGTGACGAACTCCACGCCCGGGCACGGCCCGAACGGCGCGATGCGCCGGTTCTCGGCGCCCATGTCGGGGTCGGCCAGCCGCGCGCCGCGCACGTCGGGGCGCGCGCTCCAAGATTCGATCGTCTCCATCCAAAACCTTTCGTCCAAGCAGGAGACGATACCACGAACCGCACCGAGCCGCTTGTACGAAATTGCGGGCGGAAGCCGTCGGTGGCGAAGGATCCGCGAAGTCGGCCGAACGGCCGACTTCGTCCGCGAGATGCAGAAGAAAAGCCGCTAACCCTTGATGATCTTGATCTTCTGCGACGCGGCACTTGTAGTTTTAAGAAAGGGTTCGTGGAGATACAGACGATATTTGGCCATTCCGCCGTTCACTTCATCCAGAAGCTCGTCGCCCAGCTCTTCCCTGAACATGCCCTCCAAGGCCTCCCGCACCTCGGAAGGAGCAGCCTCGCAGCCGTTTTCCCGAAGGAAAACCTCCAAGCGGTCGCCCTCCAGCGCCTGCCCGAACGAAGCCCTCAGGTCTTCGTCGTCCAACACCTTCCGGAACAATTCTTCGATGGTCTCCATGTTTGATCCTTTGGTTCGAGGGTATGCGTCCCGGCCGCGGCAAAAGCGCAAAACCTTGCGACCAGTGTGAACGCGCGCTTCCGAAGCGGTCAAGCCTCGACGAACAAACGACCGCTCTCGCGCAACGAAAGACAACCCGCAAACCATTACAGCCGAAGGCGAAGGAGCTTGTCCGAACAGATATTTCACGTGAAACATCTGTACGGAGGGCTGCGTCGGCGGAAGATCTTCGGCCGACCGCGTCCCCCGGCGAATCGCGGCTTCGCTCGCTAGCGGCGCTCCAGCAGCGCGCCCTTCGTCGAGATCACCGCCACCTCGAACGGCACGTTCTTGCCGCTGCGCTCGAGCGCGGCGCGCGCCGCATGTTCCAGGCCGCCGCAGCACGGCACCTCCATGCGCGCCACGGTGACCGACGCGATGTCGTTGGAGGCGAACAGGGCTTCGAGCTTCTGGCTGTAGTCGACGCCGTCGAGCTTGGGGCAGCCGATAAGAGTGATGCGCCCGCGCATGAAGCCGCGATGGAAGTCGGCGTAGGCGAACGCCGTACAGTCTGCGGCGATCAGCACGTGCGCGCCCGCGAAATACGGCGCCTGCACGGGCGCGAGCTTGATCTCCACCGGCCACTGCGAAAGCTGGGAGGGCGTTTCTTCGCAAACCGGTTCGGCGACGGGGGCGGAAGCGGAAGGCCGGGCGGGCTTCGCCTCAGGATCTTCGGACGCGAAGAAGCGCGAGAGCGATCCGGGACAGCCGCCCGACAGGCGTGCGACCGAATTCTCCTGCGCCGTTCGAGCCTTGACCGCAGCCTCGTCGTAGGCTGCCGCCTCGCGCTCCACGAACGAGATGGCGCCGGTCGGGCACGCGGGCAGACAGTCGCCCAACCCGTCGCAATAGTCGTCGCGCAGCAGGCGCGCCTTGCCCTCCACCAGGCCGATGGCGCCCTCATGGCACGCCGCGACGCACAGGCCGCAGCCGTTGCAGGCCGTTTCGTCGATCTCGATGATCTTCCGCAGCATAGATTCCTCCCGAAACAAGTCGTCCTCTTCGCTATCGTCCGGGAGCATAGCATGGCTCGACAGCGCGCTGCGTTGGAAATACAACAAGCGGGAATTTCCCCTTCGGCCCCTTGACACGAACCTTGTTGTCCGTATACTTATGAACAGTTGATCATATGTTGAGAGGTTGACGGAATGAAGCCAGACAAGATTACCGAAGCGGCACCCGGAAGCGAAGACGCTCAGAACGCGCACGACAACGGCTGCTCGTGCGGCAGCGCCGAGCATGCGGGCGTGCCGAGCCCCGAGTGCATGCCCGACGAGGAGCTGCTGTACGACCTCGCCGACCTGTTCAAGGTGTTCGGCGACACGACGCGCATCAAGATGCTGTACGCGCTCATGGGCCAGGAGCTGTGCGTCGCCGACCTCGCCGAGCTTATCGCCGCCACGCAAAGCGCCGTCTCGCACCAGCTGCGCACGCTCAAGCAGGCCCGTCTCGTGAAGTTCCAGCGCGACGGCAAGAACGTCATCTACTCGCTGTCGGACGACCACGTGTACACGATGCTCGCCCAGGGCATGACCCATATCTGCGAATAAGCCCCGCATCGACCGCGGCACGGGATGCTTCGACTCCGCACCGCGCGCCCCCGCTCGCAACAACGCCGAAACGAAAGGACACCGCCATGCGAAAGGCATTCAAACTCCAGGATCTCGACTGCGCAAACTGCGCCGCGAAGATGGAGAACGCCATCAAGAACATCGAAGGCGTGAAAAGCGCCTCTATCAGCTTCATGACGCAGAAGCTGGTGTTGGAAGCCGACGACGACCGCTTCGAAGCGGTGCTGGACGAAGCTCAGCACGCCTGCAAGAAGTTCGAACCGGACTGCGTCATCCTGCGCTAACTTCGGCTTCGCGTATCCTATCCCCTCATCCATAACGAGCGAAAGCCGATGTCATCCTGAGCGAGCGCAACGTGTTCGAAGGATCCCGCGCAGTGTCAGCCGGCAGACTTCCAGCTACCGCCGCGCGGGATCCTTCGACTCCGCGCTGACGCGCTCCGCTCAGGATGACGAACCCCGAACTGCAAGGTTGGAGATCATGAACAAGAAACAGAAACGCACGAGGAACCGCATCCTCCTCGCCATCGCGCTGTTCGTCGTCGTGTACGTCGTGGCGGAGCTGCTTCCGCTGTCGACGTGGCTCGGCAGCGAGACGGCGGCGCTATGGGCGGAGTTCGCGCTGTTCCTCGTCCCCTATCTCATCGCCGGCTACGACGTGCTGCTGCGCGCGGCGAAGAACATCGGCCACGGCCAGGTGTTCGACGAGAACTTCCTCATGAGCGTGGCCACCATCGGCGCGTTCGCGCTGGTGCTGTTCCCCGACAGCGACCCGCACATGGCCGAAGGCGCGGCCGTCATGCTGTTCTACCAGGTAGGCGAGCTGTTCCAAAGCTACGCCGTGGGCAAGAGCCGCAAATCCATCGCCGACATGATGGACATCGCGCCCGACTTCGCCAACGTGGAGCGCGACGGGCAGCTCGTGCAGGTGGACCCCTACGAGGTGGCCGTGGGCGACGAGATCGTCGTGAAAGCCGGCGAACGCGTGCCGCTCGACGGCGTGGTGCTGTCCGGCACGTCCCAGCTGGACACCGCTGCCCTCACCGGCGAGTCGGTGCCGCGCGAAGTGCGCGAGGGCGACGAGATCATCTCGGGCTGCGTCAACATGACCGGCCTCATCACCGTGCGCGTGACCAAGCCCTTCGGCGAGTCCACCGTCAGCCGCATCCTCGAGCTCGTGGAGAACGCGGCCGAGAAGAAGGCCAAGACCGAGAACTTCATCACCCGCTTCGCGCGCTACTACACCCCGGCCGTGGTGGGCATCGCGGTGCTCTTGGCCGTCGTACCGCCGTTGCTGCTGGGCGGCGGCTGGTCGGACTGGGTGCAGCGCGGGCTCATCTTCCTCGTGGTGTCGTGCCCGTGCGCGCTCGTCATCAGCGTGCCGCTGTCGTTCTTCGGCGGCATCGGCGGCGCCTCGCGCCTGGGCATCCTCGTGAAGGGCAGCAACTACCTGGAAACGCTCGCCGGCACCGAGACCGTCGTGTTCGACAAGACCGGCACGCTCACCGACGGCTCGTTCAACGTGGTGGCCATCCACCCGCAGGCGGGAATCGACCCCGACCGCCTGCTGTCCATTGCCGCGCACGCCGAAGCGTATTCCAACCACCCCATCGCGCTGTCGGTGAAGCAGGCGTACTCGGGGCCCATCGACCAGCAGCGCATCGACGACGTGCAGGAGCAGAGCGGCCACGGCGTGCGCGCGAAGATCGACGAGCACGTAGTGCTGGTGGGCAACGACAAGCTGATGAGCGAATGCGGCGTGGGCTGCCACGAGTGCGAGCTGACCGGCACCATCCTGCACGTGTCGCTTGACGGCGAGTACATCGGGCACATCGTCATCGCCGACGTCGTCAAGCCCGACGCAGCCGAGGCCGTCGCCGCGCTGCGGGCCGCGGGCGTGAAGAAGACCGTCATGCTGACGGGCGACCGCGCCGACGTGGCGGCCGCCGTGGCGAAGGAGCTGGGCATCGACGAGTTCCGCGCGCAGCTGCTGCCGCAGGACAAGGTCGCCGAAGTGGAGAAGCTGCTGGAGGAGACGCATGCGCACGGCTCCGGCAAGGGCAAGCTCGCGTTCGTGGGCGACGGCATCAACGACGCGCCCGTGCTGACGCGCGCCGACATCGGCATCGCCATGGGCGCGATGGGCTCGGACGCGGCCATCGAGGCGGCCGACGTGGTGCTCATGGACGACAAGCCGTCCAACATCGCCCGCGCTATCGGCATCGCCCGCAAGACCATGGGCATCGTGTGGCAGAACATCGTGTTCGCCCTCGGCATCAAGTTCCTCGTGCTGGTCCTGGCGGCCGTGGGCATCGCCAACATGTGGCTGGCCGTGTTCGCCGACGTAGGCGTTGCCGTGATCGCCATCCTGAACGCCATGAGGGCGATGAACGTGAAGAAGTAAGCCGCTTGCGTCATCCGAGCGAATCGCCCGTGCCGCCCCGAGAGAGGCGGCGCGGCACGTTGCAGAAGGGTCGCAGCGTCGCATCATCGCCCGAAAAACACGCTAGAAGGCCGTTTTGCGTGTTTTTCGGGCGATGATGCATCTTTCGATGTCGATGTTTCACGTGAAACATCCGTTCGGACAGGCCTGCGACGTCCGGGGAAACGTCGCAGGCAACGGTACGGTGCCCGTGTCGGGGGTCGGATCGGGGGGCGTGGTATGGTGGGGGCATGGACGATCGGATGCAAGATATCGGAGATGCGAAGCCGCGCATGTCGAAGCGGCGGCGCTTCATCGTGGTCGGGCGCTGGGCGCTGGCCGCGGCATGGGCGGCGGTCGTGTACTTCGGGCCCGCCGTGAGCGCGCCTTCGGCAGTGGCGTACTTCGTCGAGTTCGCGGTGCTCGGCTTCCTGCTGGCGAACGCGCTGTGGCAGCATATGGGACTGCTCACCGCCTGCGCAGCGGCCGTCCTGATCACGTGCATGCTGGGCATCGCCGACGGAGCGGTGTCGCTCATGGTTCCCGACCACCCCTTCAGCTTCTTCGATTGGCTCGTGGGCGCGGGAGGCGCGCTGGCGGGCGGCATCGTGGCCCATCCCGCCCTGCGCCTCATCGACAGCTTCGTCTCGTCCGATCTTTAATTTCGGCCTCGATCCGAGCAAACGCTTTCCAACCGAACGTTACAGCTGCGACTCGCCTCGCCCACGCCGCGCGCCCGCCCGCTGCGCCGACGCGCCCGAAGCGTAAGGTGCCGAGCGGAAGGACAAGCCAAGCAGAAGGAGGCAGCCATGAACGCGAAAGAAGGAAGCGCCCGTCCCGCAGCCCTCGGCCGGGGGCTGGACACCCTCATGGGAAACGAGGAGGAGCGCGACGCGCCCTCAGCGGCGGAAACGCCGGATGGGCCGGAGGGGCCGCATCGACCCGCGACGCCGGACGCCCGGCGATGCCAAGACCCCGAGCATGCCCACGGGAAGAGCGCAGGGCTCGTCGGCGGGCTCATAGCCGGTGGAGCGGCGGGCGCCGTCGCCGTGGCGGCGTTCACGCTCCTCGGCGTGCGCGCGGTGCTGGCGATGGGGCGCCGTCGGTAAACGCAAACAGAGAAAGGCGTATCTTCGCTCCAAAAACACGCTTCGTCCGCTGGGGCGTGTTTTTGGAGCGAAGATACGCCTGATTTTGCACGATGTTTCGCTGATTGCGGTCGTTTCCGGCGGGAAACGCCGCGCACATGCGTCATCATGGAGCGCACACGTTTCGAGGAACACGGAGAGCCCATGCCCGACAACCCCGCAGATCGGCAGCATCCCAACGACCCGCTGCACGGCATCACGCTGGAGACGATGCTCAAGCAGCTGGTGAACAAGTACGGCTGGGACGGCCTGGCCAAGCGCATCAGGATCAACTGCTTCAAGAAGAACCCGAACTTCAAGAGCTCGCTCACGTTCCTGCGCAAGACCCCGTGGGCGCGCAGCAAAGTGGAGGAGCTGTACAAGAACTCGAGGTTCTGGGTGGATCTGTAGATCGACCGGCTGCATGTTTTGACGTAAAACGTCATATTCATATCATTTTGCGTCATGTTTCGGCGTATACTGGGAGCCATCCGATAGCGAGGAGACCCCTATGGACAAGACGCGCGCCAAGATCAAGTCGACCAGCATGACCGCATTCGTCGCGATCCTCGCCATCGCGCTGCTGTTCGGCATTCAGACGTCGATCAATATCTTCGACTGGCTGACGACCGGTGAAGCGCTGTCGAACCCCGACTCCGTGCGCCACGGCATGGGATTGCTCGGGGACGGGCTTCTCGTCGCGTTGGCCGTGTACGTCGCTCTCGTCTTTCTGCGCATCAATCGCGAGGAGACGCCGTTCTTCGCAAACCTGCCGCGCAAGATCAAAGCGGTGGCCGTGCTCCTTTTCGCGACGCTCGCGGTGCCGAAGTGGCTGTACTGGGCAGTCGTCAGCATCCAAACCGGAACGCTGTCCGGCGCTCTCGTGGACGAATCGGTCATGTTCGCCTTCATGCTGGCCGCCATCGTGTTCTGCCTCGGGCAGATCATCGAGTACGGCTATCTCGTCCAAGACGAGAACTTCGAGATCATCTAGGAGGGCAGCATGGCTATCGTGCTGCGCCTCGATCGGATGATGGCCGATCGCAAGGTTTCCCTGGGAGAGCTGGCCGAGAAGGTGGGTATAGCCGACGGCAATCTGTCGAAGCTGAAGAACGGCAAGGTCAGCGGGGTGCGCTTCAAAACGCTCAACGCCATCTGCAAGGAGCTGGACTGCCAACCCGGCGACATCCTGGAGTTCGTCGACGACGAAGAAGGCTGATCCTCCCCTCCCCTTTCCCGCGTTTTCTGCTACCGTGGAGACGATGCACCCGAAGGGAAGGACGCCCCATGCGCATGTTGCTCGTCGAAGACGACGCGGCCATCGTCGCCAGCTTGACGGACCTGCTGCGATCGGAAGGATACGAGACGCGCTGTGCCGACGGCCAGGACGCGGCCGTCGAGTTGCTGCGCAGCGAACGTTTCGACCTGGCGCTGGTGGACGTGGCGCTCGCCCAGGGCAACGGGTTCGCCGTGTGCGCGGCGGCCAAGGCGTGCGACCCGGCTCCCGCCGTCATCTTCCTCACGGCCTCCGACGACGAGTTCAGCACCGTGGCCGGCCTCGACATGGGCGCCGACGACTACATCGCCAAGCCCTTCCGCGCCCGCGAGCTGCTCTCGCGCATCCGCTCGGTGCTGCGCCGCACGAACGCCGCCTCGTCGCTTTTGCGCTTGGGCGACGTGGAGATCGACGCCGGCACCGCGTGCGTGCGCAAGGCGGGCCGCGACCTGGCGCTGACGGCGCTCGAGTACCGGCTGCTCCTGCTGTTCGCGCAGAGCCGGGGCAAGCTGGTCACGCGCGAGCACGTGCGCAACGCCATCTGGGACAGCGCCGGCGAATACGTCAGCGACAACACGCTGAGCGTCTACGTCAAGCGCCTGCGCGACAAGGTGGAGGACGATCCGGCCGAACCCCGCCTCATCCTCACCGTGCGCGGGCTGGGCTACCGGACGGGGGCGTGACATGGGCCTGACGAGGAACCGGGCCTTCGCCTGCCAGTTGGTGCTGCTCGCGGGGGCGCTTGCCGTCTTCGCCGCAGCGGCCGCCGCGGTGGAAGGACCGCGCGCGGGCCTGTGGGTGCTGGCCGCCGGAGCGCTGGCCTGCGCGCTGTTCGCGACGTTCTCGCTGCGGCGTTACCGGCAGATCGCGCGTTTGGCGTCCGAGGTCGACGAGGTGCTGCACGGCGGCCGGCGCATCGCCTTCTCGGACTACCGCGAGGGAGATCTGGCCGTGCTCAGAAACGAGCTGGCGAAGATGGTGGCCGCCCTGCGCACCGCCACCGAGCGCCTCGACGCCGAGAAGAACGCGCTGGCCGACGCGCTGGCCGACGTGTCGCACCAGATACGCACCCCGCTCACGGCCATGGGGCTGCTCATCGGCACCGCCGAGCGCACGAGCGACGAGGCCGAGCGCATCCGCGCGCTGCACGAGCTGGAAACGCTCGTGAGCCGCGTGGGATGGCTGGTCACGGCGCTGTTGAAGCTGGCGAAGGCCGATGCCGGGGCCATCCGCGTGCAGGCTCGCCCCGTGGATGCGGCGCGGCTCGTGCGCGACGCGCTGGCCCCGCTGGCCGGCGCCTTCGATCTGCGCGACGTCGCCTGCGAGACGCACGTCGACGAGGGAGCGTCGTTCAACGGAGACGCCGCCTGGTCGGCCGAGGCGCTGGGCAACATCCTCAAGAACTGCATGGAGCACACGCCCGCCGGCGGATGCGTGCGCGTGCAGGCGTCCGAGGACGCCGTGGCCTTCCGCCTGTCCGTCGCCGACACGGGCCCGGGCATCGCCGCCGAGGACCTTCCCCGCCTGTTCGAGCGCTTCTACCGCGGCGCGGGATCGGAGGGGTTCGGCATCGGCCTCGCGCTGGCCCAGGCGCTCGTGACCGCCCAGGGAGGCACGCTGCGCGCGGGCAACGACCGCGAAACGGGCGGCGCTCGCTTCGACCTGACGTTCCCGAAGGTGGTCGTGTAGGAGGCCCTTCGCCCGGAACGGCGGGCTGGCCGAATATGACAATTCCGTCATGCGGCGTTCATGCCCGCGCAAGCGCGGGATGGCACACTATTCCGTAGACCGTTAGCGAGAAAGGCTCCTCATGGACATTCTGACCATCGACCATCTCACCAAGGTGTACGGAAGCGGCCCCACGGCGCTCAAGGCGCTCGACGACGTGTCGTTCAGCGTGGCCGCGGGCGAGTTCGTGGCCATCGTCGGCTCGTCGGGCTCCGGCAAGTCGACGCTTCTGCACCTCATGGGCGGCGTCGACCGCCCCACCTCCGGCACGGTGCTGCTGAACGGCGCGGACGTGTACGCGCGCTCCGACGAGGAGCTGGCCGTGCTGCGCCGTCGCGACGTGGGGCTGGTCTACCAGTTCTACAACCTCATCCCCGTGCTCAACGTGGTGGAGAACATGACGCTTCCCGTGCTCATGGACGGACGCGCCGTGAACGAAGAGCGCCTCGGCATGCTTCTGGACGGCTTGGGACTGCGCGGCCATGAGCGCTTCCTGCCCAATCAGCTGTCAGGCGGACAGCAACAGCGCGTGGCCATCGGGCGCGCGCTCATGAACGCGCCTGCCGTGGTGCTGGCCGACGAGCCCACCGGCAACCTCGACTCGCGCAACTCGCACGAGATCATGGCGCTTTTGCGCGAGTCGAACAAGCGCTTCGACCAGACGCTCGTGGTGATCACGCATGACGAGGACATCGCCTGCATGGCCGACCGCGTCATCGCCATCGAGGATGGCCGCATCGCCTCCGACGAAAGGAGGCGCTGATGGCCGGCATATTCACGCGTTTCACCCTGCGCTCGCTCGCTCAGAACCGCGTGCGCACGGCCGTGACCGTCGTCGGCATCGCGCTGTCCACGGCGCTTCTGGCCGCCGTGCTGACCAGCGTGGCAAGCGTGCAGCAGGGCTTGCTCGAGCGCACGATGGTAACTGAAGGATCATGGCACGTGTTTTCCCCCGACGTGCCCGCTCAGGGCATCGATGCGCTCGTGGAAAGCGACGCCGTGACCGACCTCGCCACCTTCCGCGACCTCGGATCGGCCGCACTCGCGCCCGACGACGCCAACCGTCTGGGTGCGTTCATCGCGCTGAAGACGACGCCGACCACCGTCAAGGGCGTCGACGAGCCGGGCGGCGCGCCGTACTCCCTGATGCCCGAGCTGGCAAGCGGGCGATGGCCCGAGACAGCGGACGAGATCGTGCTGCCCGACTATCTCCAAGGCGAGGAGCTGGGCGCGGGAGGCGCCGAGGGCGTTGTTTCGAACGGCCCCCTTGAAACGGGTTCCACCCTCACGGGAGGTTTTGGAAACCTCGCAGCCGCCGAAGACGGCGCGCGCCTCGCCGACGGAAACGAGACGCGCGTCGAGAACGCCCGCGAGCGCACGCTGACGGTTACCGGATTCTACAAGCGACAAGCGCCTTTCCTCGCCAACAACTACACGGCCTCTTCCGCGCCCAGCGTCGCCCTCACCGTGGCCGACGCGTCTGAGGAAGGAGCGGCTGCGGGCGCGTATCTGGTCACGCAAGGTCTGGGAACCCTCGACGAGATGAAGGCCTTCTTCGCCGACGCGACCGGATTGGACGATACGGCCGCCACTCTGTACCACACCAGCCTGTTCTCGTACTTGGGCATCTCCGACGGCAGGCCCATCTGGGGAAGCCTCTGGGCGGTTGCCGCCGTGTTGGCCATCGTCATCGTGGCGGCGTCCGCATCGCTGATCTACAACGCATTCGCCATCTCGGTGGCCGAGCGTACGCGGCAGTTCGGACTGCTGGCCTCTCTCGGCGCTTCGAAGCGGCAACTGCGCAGCACCGTGCTGGCAGAGGCGCTGCTGCTGGGAGCCGTCGGCGTGCCGATTGGCCTCTTAGCGGGCGTGGCGGGCACGGCAGGCGCGTTCTCGTCGTCGCAGGAGGCGTTCGCTGCGATGTTGGGATCGGGATCGGCGGGGCTCGCGGTGCACGTGGATGCCGGAGCGTTGGCTGCGGCCGCGGCACTGTCGATAGCCACTTTGCTGGTGAGCGCCTGGGTGCCGTCGGCCCGCGCCGCCCGCGTCTCAGCCGTCGACGCCATCCGCCAAACGCAGGACGTGCGCCTCTCGAAGCGCGCAGAACGGTCGGCACCATCGCACGCGCCCGACGTCGGGCGCGTGAAGCTGGGCATCGCGGGCAGGCTGTTCGGCATCCCCGGGTTCGTCGCACACCGCAACCTGTCGCGCTCGGCGACGCGCGGGCGCACCGTGGTGGCATCGCTCGCGGTCAGCGTGACCCTCGTGGTGGTCGCCGGCAGCACGGCGCTGTACCTCGCGCCGCTGTCCGACCGCGCCAGCAGCTCGCGCGGCGCTGGGAGCGGAGCCGACATCGTGGTGTCGGCGCATCCCGACTACACCACCCCGCGCGAAGGGAACGACCTGTCCGACTACGCCGCCGAATACGACGAGTTCCTGGCGCGGGCGAGTGAGATCGAGGGCTTGCAGCTCATAGGCTCGTGCCGCCAAGGTCAGGCCGAAAGCGTCGTCGACGGTCGCATGATATCGCAAGAGGCGCGCGCTGCTCGGCAGGCTTACAACTCCCAGACGAGCGCCGACTGGGTGCCCGACAGCTTCGGCGAGGACGGCGATTACTACGGGGCCCTGTACACCTTCTTCGTCGACGATGCCTCGTGGCGCGCGCTGCTGGACGAGCTCGACCTGGACGTAGCCGCCTACACCGACCCGGAGAACCCGCGCGCCATCGGCCTGAACACCTATCAGGACAGGATGCCCGACGGCACGTACGTGTCCACGAAGCCCTTCGCGGGCACCGGCGCCGTCGACCTGTACGTCACCGAGGAGCGCGAAGGATTCTCCAACATGGGCTTGCAGGAAGGCCCGGACGGACGGCCCCTGGTGGGGTACCTCGACCGGGAGGCCGGGGTCAGCGGGACGGCCGACATCGTCACCGCCCCGATCGACGAGGCGGCCACGGCTTTCCGCATCGAGATAGGAGCGCTCTGCGACGAGGAGCCGGCCGTGCTGAACGCCATCGCGGCCAACAACCACTTCCCCTCGATCATCCTGCCGGAGAGCGTTGCGGAGAGAGCCGCAGGGCTGGGCGACTACCACTCGAACCCGTACACGTACTCGTTCGCCGGAGCCTCGTTCACGGCGGAGGATCACGCGAAGGCTTCCGACGAGCTGGAGGCGCTGGCGCGCGACTTGGGCGACGTCGTGGTCAACGTCAGCGACATCGAGAATGCGGCGCGCCAGAACCGCCTGATCGCGCAGGCCTTCCAGCTGTTCGTGCTGTGCTTCTCCGTCATCACGACGCTCATCGCCGTGGCCAACGTGTTCAACACGCTGGCGAACGGGATCATCCTGCGCACGCGCGAGTTCGCCGCGCTGCGTTCCATCGGCATGGGCAACCGCGCCTTCGCCCGAATGCTGGCCTACGAGTGCGCGAGCTACGCCCTGCGCGGTTTGGGGATAGGGCTGGCGGCAGCCGTAGCGGTTACATTCGCGCTGTTTGCAGCAACGTCCATGGCGTTCGCCGGCCTCGAGTTCACGCTGCCGTGGGACTACGTGGCTCTCGCCGTGGCCATCGTGGCCGTCGTGCTGGCGCTCAGCGTGGCCTACGCGCTGCGCCGCTCGCACGCCTCCAACATCGTGGAGGCTCTGAGGTCGGACGCGATCTAGCAACGCCCGCGCGCCTTTCCGCGAGGGGCGCGCGGGCCGACAGGACGGCCGCCTTACCGTGCACGCACCGTCTTCACGATGGAGTCCACGGCGTCGATGACGAGCGCCGCCACTACGAGACCGCAGAACGCCGTCTGCGCGTTGGACACCGCCCACAGCACCGGGCCCTCCAGCGCCTTGCCCGACGACTGCATCGCCTGGACGACGGCATGGGAGTCGACCAGCTGGAAGTTCGTCAGCCAGAACACGACGAGCGCTCCCGCTACCAGGTCGCATGCGAACGTCACCGCCAGCACGCGCTTCGTATAGCGGCCTTCCACCAGCTTGAAGCTCTCGCCGGCGACGCACACGAACGTCCACACGACGACGACCCATGCCGAAGCGCGGAAGGCGTCGACGTTGAACGGATCGAACGGCACGCCGTCTGCGCGATGGCTGAGCGCGTTCAGCACGTCGGGGAACAGCAGGAACACAACGGCGCCCACGATGGAGAACACGATGCCGGCAACCGCGTCGCCGCGCGTGGAAGACCTGGTCTCGCGCGGCACGGGCGGCAGGTCGTCGAGCGAGCCCATCGTCTCGACCTCGATGCCCCGGCGGGAGAAGAAGGCGAACAGCAGGGTGACGATCGCGAACGCGAAGAGAAGCGCCCCTATCAGGGATCCGATGCCCTCCAGCACGCCTCCGAGGAGGCTCCCTTCCGCGCCCGTTGCGAGCGACAGCGCCCCGGCGACCAGCATGCCGCCTGCGACGCAGGCCAGCACGATCTTCAGAACGTAAAGGTACTGTGCGTAGTACGGCTGTCCGATCAGGCATTCCCCTTCCCCGCTCGTGTACTTGCGCACCATCTCGCCCGGGGTTCCCAGCTCGGTGAGCACGACCCGGACGTCCTTGGCCGTGGGCGGCAGGCTGCCGCAGCGCTCGTCCAGCATGTCCGAGATAAGCGTGCGCAGCTCCTCGGCCACGTCGGAGCGCTGTGCGCTGGGCAGGTGCCGCGCGATGGCGTACAGGTAACGCTCGATCAGGTCGTTATCGTTCGGCATGTTCCCGATCCTCTCCGTTTGTCTCCAACAGCTTGCCCACCCCGTCGCACAGAACGTGCCACTGGGCCTCCACTTCGCGCAGCACGCGCAGGCCCTCGTCGGTGGTGCGGTAGTATTTGCGCGGCTTCGAGCCGCCGTTGTCCCATTCGCTTGCCAGCAGCCCTTGCGACTCGAGGCGCCGCATCAGCGGGTACAACGTGTTCGCCTCGATAGGGATGCCGTGGTCGGCCAGCGATTTCACCAGCGCGTAGCCGTATGCCGGCTCGCGCAGCTGGCTCAGCACGAGCATGACCAGCGTGCCGCGCCGAAGTTCCAAGACCATGCTCGATACGATGTCGTCGTACGCCATGCGCCCCTCCTTCCAGTGCCGCTTCCCTGCGCCGCAGGTTTTGCGGTTGCGTCGGATAGTGTGTGTCGCACACTATAACATAGTTCACACGATAATGTGCGGCACACAGTACGAATCGTATGGGGTATACTCGTGTCTGCCGGTTCAGCGAACCGGGTGGGCCGAGGGCCCGCGCGCCCGCCGACGAAAGAGGCCGCCATGCACCGCATGACCGACAGCGAGTTCGAATCAGCCGTGGAGGAGGCGCTCGGATGCATTCCCGAGCGGTTCCTCGACGCGCTCGAGAACGTGGCCGTCGTCGTAGAGGACGAGCCGAACGACTACCATCTGGAAACCCTCGAGGAACCCGACTGTCTAGGGGCTTCCGTCTGCGACAACGAGTTGCTGGGGCTCTACGACGGCGTGTCGCTGCCCGATCGCGCCGACGGCTACGACAGCGACGTCCCCGACGTGATCACCGTGTTCAAAGGTCCCCATGAGCGCTGCTTCGGCTCGCGCGCGGAGATCGTCGAGGAGATCGGGAAGACCGTCGTGCACGAGATCGGGCACTACTTCGGCATCGACGACGCTCGCCTCTACGAGATGGGATACTGAGCAGGGCGCCGAAAGAACGAACGACCTGCCTATACACCCGCGCCATTTCACGTATAATTTCCTCAGATCATTGCCGAACACGAGGAGGACCCCCGCATGGACCCCAACAAGCGCCCCGAAGACATGGAGCGAATCACCACCCCTGAGCTGGCGAACGCCTTCATCGACGAGCAAATGGACGCGATCCGCGCCCAGATCGGCGACAAGAAGGTGCTGCTGGCGCTGTCCGGCGGCGTGGACTCGTCGGTGGTGGCGGCGCTGCTGATCAAGGCCATCGGCAAGCAGCTCATCTGCGTGCACGTGAACCACGGCCTCATGCGCAAGGGCGAGAGCGAGCAGGTGGTTGACGTGTTCCAGAACCAGCTGGACGCGAACCTCGTGTACGTGGACGCCACCGACCGCTTCCTCGAGCTGCTCGACGACGTGGCCGAACCGGAAGCCAAGCGCAAGATCATCGGCGCCGAGTTCATCCGCGTGTTCGAGGAGGAGGCCCGCAAGGTGGGCGACGAGGTGAGCTTCCTCGCGCAGGGCACCATCTACCCCGACATCCTGGAATCCGACGGCGTGAAGGCGCACCACAACGTGGGCGGTCTGCCGGACGACCTGCAGTTCGAGCTGTGCGAGCCCGTGAAGCTGCTGTACAAGGACGAGGTGCGCGTCATCGGCCGTGAGCTGGGCCTTCCCGAGGGCATGGTCGAGCGCCAGCCGTTCCCCGGCCCGGGCCTGGGCGTGCGCTGCCTCGGCGCCATCACGCGCGACCGCCTGGAGGCGCTGCGCGAGGCCGACGCCATCCTGCGCGACGAGTTCGCCGCGGCCGGCCTCGAAGGCAAGGTGTGGCAGTACTTCGTGAGCGTCCCCGACTTCCGCGCCACCGGCGTCCGCGACGGCGTGCGCGCCTTCGAATGGCCCGCCATCATCCGTGCGGTGAACACGGTGGACGCCATGACGGCCGAAGTGCCGGAACTCGATTGGGCGCTGCTGAAGAAGATCACCGCACGCATCTTGGCCGAAGTCCCGGGGATTTGCCGCGTGGTCTACGACCTCACGCCGAAGCCCATCGGAACCATCGAGTGGGAATAGACAAACATACGTTCGCTTTATTTGGCACTTAAGCGCATATTAGCACTAAGTGGCGGCAATCCCCTAATCGGAGCAAGCCACCGCGAAAACACGAAGATGCTTTTCCATAGGAGCCCCTGAATCAAGCGAGATCCAGGGGCTCCTTTTCCGCCATATATCGCCGCGCATGCGTAGCTCTCAAGAGAAATTCGACCTCTGATCAATAGCAGAATACAGACTCGTAACTTTTCATCATACACATTTAATGCGCTAGACACGCATTTGCATAAAACGCAAACTTATTAGACGCTTCGTTCAATGATCCAATTGCGTAGTACTCGCCCTTTGTTTTGCCGACGCAATTAATCATGGGCGAGGACAAGAATGCAAGCATGTTCTCGATCTCATCTATTGATGGAGATAAACCTCTGTTTCGAGCCTTCAGCAGAACATACAATTCGCGAACGGACAATGTTCCTCCGATAACTTCATCATTGCTTTCAGAGGCCAAGCAATCCATCACCGCATGAAGCACGACACCGCTTCTCACAAGGCGAGAACGCGCAGGATCCAGCACATTCAAATCCGCAAGCCCGTATTTCTCAAATAAATTTTTATAATCCTGGGCACTTAGAGGTGTCTTCTCATGCAGTCTAATCAACTTACACAAAGACTCCACGTCTATTAGCACGATTTTATGCTTGATGGCGCGAGAAACCACCCGTTCACCCTGAAAGCCGCATCCAACAACAATAGCGAATTGCGCATCGTGACGCTTTCGATGGTCTACTAGCGTGTCGAAATTCAATTGAGATTCGTTGACTAAGCCGTTTGCTGTAGATTTCGCATCAATCGTGATGCGGTAAGCGTATTTAGCCGCCGAATACGTGGAGGCAAGCACGTCTGTCTTCCCAGAACCTCCAAGCCATTCCGATTTAAATCCAAGCCTTTTGAAAGCCTCGGCACATGCACGCTCGAATCGTCCATGATTGCTAGAATCTTTTGATGATAAGTGCAACTCCGCGAGTAGCTCTTCGCAGCAAGAGACAGGAGTCGACGCAATGCTATCGCTTGCAGAAGAGTCGACTGACTCGCAGACGCTCTGGACAGATACCGATTCAAGCAAAGCTGACGTTAGATAACGATACTTTTGAAAACACTGGAAAATCAAGGTTTTTCGAGCGACGGACAAGCAGGGTATTGTACTAAAAACTGAATACGACGCAGAAGCGGCGTTTCTTACTCTCTACATGGGAGAACAGGAACGCCGCTTTTTTCATGCCCTTTGTTACGCAGTAGGGGCAGAAAAAGCCTTGCTACAAGCGGTTTTCCGGGCGCGTATCTGGTGCGGAAAGGGATTTATACCTTATCCCCCGAAACCGCGCTTCTACTGCGTAACAAATCCAAAGCAAAGGAGTTATGAACTATGGCAGTTTTCAGAGTGGAACGGAACAAGGGCTACACCGTAATGAGCAACCACCACCTACGCAACAAGGAGCTTTCCCTAAAGGCAAAGGGGCTGTTGTCGCAAATGCTGTCACTCCCCGAAGATTGGGACTACACCTTGAAAGGCTTATCCCTTATCAACCGGGAGAAGATAGACGCTATCCGCGAAGCCATTAAGGAGCTTGAACGCGCCGGGTATATCGTCCGTTCAAGGGAGCGCGACGAGAAAGGACGCTTGCGGGGCGCGGACTATGTGATATTCGAGCAGCCGCAGCCGCCTACGCCGGATTTACCTACATTGGAAAATCCAACATTGGATAATCCAACACAGGAAAAACCTACATTGGAAAAACCTACGTTGGAAAATCCAACGCAATTAAATAAAGATATACAAAGAACTGACTTACCAAAAAAGAAAAATAATTACTGATGAACAAAGTACCCATTCCATTCCTATCCTTTCCCCTAACCCCTCTCCTTGCAGAGAAGCGGCTACGCCGCCGGAACGGAAAGGAACGGAAGCGGCAGCACAGAGCGCAGTTGATATATACCGGGAAATCATCAAGGACAATATCGACTACCACATTCTCAAACAGGACATGAAGTTTGACAGTGACAGGCTTGACGAGATTGTAGACCTCATGCTTGAAACCGTATGCACCGCCAGAAAGCGGGTGCTTATTGCGCCGTTTTTGCTACACCGTTCCACGCTCCACTGCTACAGCGTTCCATGGCAGACTGCCACGTAGCAATGCGGGTTGCTCTGATTGCGAGGGGCGCGCAAGCGCCCCTCTTGGCCAATACGGCCGGTTATGCTCTTAGCCGATGCGCTTGCGCATTGACTCGTCGCCTTCAATATGGATGACGTCCGACCGATAGACTATGCGGTCGATGACGGCATCTGCGATTGCTCCTTCCCCGAGCTTTGAATGCCAGCCTGCTGGCGAGAACTGCGAGCAAATCAATAAGGACCCGCTGCGCAAGCGCGCCTCGACTATCTCTAAAAGCTCGCGCGCCGCCTTCCCCTCGAGCTTTTCCAAAAGCCAATCGTCCAGTATCAGCAAGTCGCATTTCGTGTAGCGCTTCTTCGCCTTGAGCCAATCCTCGTTCTTGCTCACGTTCAGCTCGTCGAGCATTTCGGG
>NZ_GL622581.1:606239-673533 GCF_000185625.1 Eggerthella sp. 1_3_56FAA | reverse complement strand
ACGGATAACCGCTGAAAGCATCTAAGTGGGAAGCCGTCTCCAAGATGAGTCCTCTTTCCGGTAAGGGCCCAGGCAGAACACCTGGTCGATAGGCCGCAGGTGCAAGGCGTGCGAGCGCCTC
Organism: Eggerthella sp. 1_3_56FAA; assembly: GCF_000185625.1. NCBI lineage: Bacteria > Bacillati > Actinomycetota > Coriobacteriia > Eggerthellales > Eggerthellaceae > Eggerthella > Eggerthella sp. 1_3_56FAA. The sequence continues at coordinate 673,412 of NZ_GL622581.1, read as the reverse complement.
AGCCGAGCGGTACTAATAGCCCGAGCTCTTCTTCGCATGCATATCCCTCGGGTTGTGCGATCGAAAGTCACGAGCGCTGTGCAACCGCCAGGGTGGCGCGGGGGGATCCCGCGGCCCTGACGGGGCCATACAGGCCCGCGCGGGAACGCCCTGCGCGAGCGCGACCATGGAGGCGGGGATCACCCGGTCCCATTCCGAACCCGGAAGTTAAGCCCGCCATCGCCGAAAGTACTGCAGCGTCAGGCTGTGGGAGGATAGGGCGTCGCGCTCGCGGAGGGCGTTTCGGCATGCGAAGGCCCCGCCCCCCTCGGGAGGCGGGGCCTTCGCGCGTTCTGGGGGCGTGGGTCTCTTGGTGACCGTTCGGCGACGATGCTGTTACAGAACCTTGATTGGATTACAATACGTTGTTATGGAAGAAATCATGCATATAGCGTTTGACGTGCTGGCAGACGCGATCAAGGACACGCTTTACATCATTCCGTTTCTGTTCGTCACGTATCTGGCCATGGAGTGGCTTGAGCATAAGACGGGTGGGAAGGCCGAGGCTGCCATTCAGCGCGCCGGCGCGGCAGGGCCGTTCATCGGTGCCGTCGTTGGCGTAGTGCCCCAGTGCGGCTTCTCCGCGGCTGCCGCGACGCTGTGGGCTGGGCGCGTCATCACGTTGGGAACGCTGTTCGCGGTGTTCCTCTCTACGTCGGACGAGATGCTGCCCATCTTCATCGCCGAGCAGGTGCCGCCCGACGTCATTTTCAAAATCATCGGCGCGAAGATCATCATCGGCATGATCATGGGCTTCCTCGTGGATGCCGGCCTTCGCATCGCGCGCCGCATCGACATGCCGCTGCATATTCACGACTTATGTGAGCAGGAGCATTGCCATTGCCACGACGGCGAAGGCGGAATCCTGAGAAGCGCGCTCAAACATACGTTGCAGGTGACCCTGTTCATCTTCCTCATCACGCTAGCGCTGAACGGCCTGCTTGCCGTAGTGGGCGAGGACGTGCTGGCCGAGTTCCTCGGCGCGAACCCGGCGCTGTCGGTGTTCGGCTCGGCGTTGGTTGGTCTCGTGCCGAACTGCGCGGCCAGCATCGTCATCGCGCAGCTGTACGTGGAAGGCGTGCTGGGCTCGGGCGCCATGTTGGCCGGTTTGCTCGTGTCGGCGGGCGTGGGCCTGCTGGTGTTGGTTCGCACGAACCGCCATCTGAAAGAGAATATCGCCATCATCGTGGCGCTGTACGCGATGGGCGTCATCTGGGGTTTGTTGGCGAACGCGCTCGGCATCGTGTTCTAGGCGTGCGTTCGAACGGATTGCCATGCTGACTTCGCGCGCCCTATGGGGTAGCATAGCGAAGAGCATCCAATCGAAGACGAGAAGGAGAGCATCATGGCGACACTCGAGGCCGGCCTGACGCGCGACGAAGCGTTCGCGCTTTTGCAGGAGCACAACAAGGATCCGTTCCACATCGAGCACGGCGAGACGGTTGAGCAGACCATGCGTTATTTCGCGCGCGAGTTCGATCCTGAGAACGAGGAGTTCTGGGGTATCGTCGGGCTGCTGCACGATCTCGACTGGGAAGAGCACGACGACGAGCCCGAGCTGCACACCATCTACGCGGCGCCGCTCATCGAAGCCGCTGGCGGCTCGCCCGAGCTCATCCGCGCCATCCAGAGCCACACCTCCGACTTCAACCCGGAGCTGCCGAAGCCCGAGCTGCAGATGGAGAAGATCCTGTTCGCCTCCGAAGAACTGACCGGTCTCATCGGCGCGGCGGTAGTGATGCGCCCCTCGAAGAGCGTCATGGATTTCGAAGTGAAGTCGCTGAAGAAGAAGTTCAAGGACAAGCGCTTCGCCGCCGGTGTCAGCCGCGACGTCATCCGCTCCGGCGCCGAAATGCTGGGCTGGGAGCTGGACGAGCTGTTCGCCCGCACCATTGAGGCCATGCAGTCCTTCGCGCCCGATAAAGATACGTTCCAGCCTGCCGAGGGGTAATCCTCTCCAGATTCCAAATGCAAACGGAGGCTCCGTCGTGTGCGACGGAGCCTCCGTGGTTTGAAGGGGTTCGGAAGAGCTTGGAGGGGCGATCGTGGCGGACGGTCGCTCGTTGAAATGGCCGCTGAACGATCCGTCGCCCTACCGTTTCTCCGCTTCTTCGAGCTTGCGGCGCATGGTGCCTTTCTTGCGGCTCACTAGCAGGTAGGCTGCCAGCGCCACGATGGCGACTAGCGACATGGCCTCGAACAGGCCGCGATAGCCCCACAGCGGCTGCACGATGCCTAAAAGCAGCGGGCCCACGCCCACGCCGATGTCCAGCAAGATGTAGAACGTGGAGTTCGCCAAGCTCAGTCGATCGTCGGGGGCGAGGCGCACCGCCAGAGCCAGGCCGCTTGCCTGAACCGTCCCTACGCCGAAGCCCAGCAACGCTGCCGCGATCAGCATGGCCGTCGGCTGGTAGACGGTGGCCAGCAGTCCCATGCCGACGATGAAGGCGATGAACGCGGGCACCATGACCACGCGGTCGCCTTTGCGGTCGAACAGCTTGCCGGTGAACGGCCGTGTGACGAACGTGGCGATGGCGTACACGACGAAGAAGAAGCTCGCGGGCGTTTCGAGCCCGTTTTCGGCCGCGAACGGCGTGAGGAACGCAAGCAGGCTGGAATAGCAGAAGAACAGCAGCGCGCATACGGCGCCGATGGGGATCACGCTGGATTCCAGGTAGTTCGTCAGGCTCGGACGAGGCACGCGGAACCCGCCCGCCTGCTCGATGCGTTCGTCGCGGGCGATGTCGCTCGCCTTCCGGGCCACGGTTTCGGCCGATACAGGGTTTTTCGGCACGCGCAGCTGCGTGGCGGCTAGCAAGCAAGCCAGAGCTACGGCGGCGGCTACGAGGAACAACGTTTGGAATCCGGCGTTCTGCGTGAGAAACATGCCCAGAAACGGCCCGATTGCCGCGCCGAGGGTGACGGACAGCATATAGTAGCCCACGCCTTCGCCTTTGCGGTTGTCCGGCACAAGAGCCGTGACGATGGTGCCGATGGCGGTGGAACACGTGCCGAACGCGATGCCGTGCAGCAGGCGCAGCGCGAACAGCAGCCATAATCCCAGGCCGGTAAGGTAAAGCGCCGAGAACGCCACTTCGAGCACGGCACCGATGATAAGCAAGCGCTTGCGACCGACGCGATCCATGATGCGCCCGCTGAAGAGGCGGGCTATCAGCGCGCCGATGACGAAGATACTGGCCGCGAGGCCGGCGGTGGCTGCGGGCGCATCGTAGGTTTTCATGGCGTAGTCGGCTACGACCACCATGAGCCCGTAGTAGTTCACCATGATCAGGAAGTTCACGGCGGTTCCGAATACGAAATCTCTCGTCCAGAGCTTTTCTCGTGCAATTGCAGGCATGCTAATCGGTCGCCCCGGCTTTCGTCGCTGCGGCGGGAGCGTCCTTCGCGATGAGCACGGCGATAGGCGATCCCTGCACCACGGCGTAGCTGACGCTGCCAAGGAAGCCTTTGACGCCGCCCTGGCCGCGGCTGCCCATGACGATGAGGTCGCAGCCCTCGTCTTGCGCGCATTTCAGCAGGAGATCGGCCGGCGAGCTGCCCTTCAGCAGGTGGGCGTGCGCCTTGTTCGGCACTTCGTCTGCAAGCTGCTCCATTTCGACCAGCACCTTCTTCGCCTCGTCGAGCAGCACGGTTTCGGCGCCGGTGCCCAGGCCGTACAGCTTCACCACATGGGCGAACACGAGCTCGACGCTCTCGTCCTGCGCGCCGATGGAACGCGCTAGATGGAGCGCTTTGGCGGAGGGAGCGGAGCCGTCGTAGGCAACCAGGACCTTGGAGCACCACATGAGGCATCACGGCCTTTCTACAGAGGGGTGGGCGTTCGGTTCCTCTTCGATTGTAGTACGAATTGTTTCGGTTTGAATAACGGTATGGTGGCAATGGATAGACGGTATTGCGTGCGGTTAGATGTATGACTGGTGTTCGTCAACATAATCATTGACCCGCCTTGCCCGCCCAGCTAAAATGAGTACTCGCGCATTGCTGCGAACGTGGGCCGTTAGCTCAGCTGGTAGAGCAGGGGACTTTTAATCCCAAGGTCGCGGGTTCGACTCCCTCACGGCCCACCATTTTTGTTTGCTCGGCATGCGATTGTTCTTAGCGCGCCGCATCGCGGGCGCTTCTGTTTCAGACTGGGCCATCGTCCAACGGCAGGACTCTGGTTTTTGGTACCAGCTATCCAGGTTCGAATCCTGGTGGCCCAGCCACTTTGCGCGCTTTTCGCATGCGTGCCGTGTTTTGCTATCCCAGCAGCTCGAACAGTACGCGATCACCGATGCCGGAGGTGGCCAGCACATCGCCCTCGGTGGTGACTAGCACGGCTTCGAGCGCCGGATGCTGCTCGGCGAACGCAAGTGCGCGATCGGCTCCCATCATGATAAGCGCGGTGGTGTACCCGTCGGCATCGAGCGAGCTCTGCGCGACCACCGTGGCGCTCAGCAGGTCGGTTTCGGCGGGGAAGCCCGTGCGCGGGTCAAGGATATGGTGGTACAGTTTCCCGTCCTGCTCGAAGGCGCGCTCGTAGATGCCGCTTGTCACGGCCGAGCCATCGCGCAGGGCCAGGACGGCGAACGAATCAAGCAGCGGCATCGAGCTGGAGGGAAGGGGACGGCGGACGCCCACGCGCCACGGTGCTCCATCGGGCTTGCCGCCCATGACGGCCACGTTGCCGCCGAGGTTGACCAGCGCGTGTTCCACGCCGCGTTCGCGCAGCAGCGCGAGGATGCCGTCGGCGATGTAGCCTTTCGCGATGCCGCCCAAATCGACGCAGGCCAGCGGGTCGCGCAGCGTCACGACGGCATCGTTCACGATGACGCCGCGATAATCCACGTGCCGCAGCGCCGCGGCCACGTCATCGCGCGCGGGAATCATGCAATCCTTGAAGTTCCACAGCTGCGTGGCGCTTCCCATAGTCACGTCGAATAACCCGTCGACTTCGCGGCAGTACGACAGCGCCGTCTCGATGAACGCGGCTAGCTCGGCATCCACCGCGGTGGGGCGCCCCTCGGCGCTGTTCAGCCGGAACAGCTCGCTTGCAGGGTCTACGCGCGAGAACAGCAGCTCGTAGCGGTCGCACCATTCCACCGCTTCGTCGAGGATGTCCTCGTTGTCGGTTTCTGCGCTGATGATGTTCGTGGTGTTGAAGCGGAAGAAATTCCGAGAAACCATGCCATTGCCTCCAAGTACATTACATTCGCAAATACGCTACTAAGACAGTATACTTTCTACGGGCGTTTGAGGGAGGGCAGTGTGCATGAGCGGCGCAGCGGGCGATCGGGACGTGCGGACGGTGGAGAGAAGGAACATGATACGACTCGAAAAACGAGGCATTATCAAACGGTTCGACCTGCTTGACACGCTTTCCTTTTTCGCATTCTGCATGAGCGCGCCGTTGTTCCTCCCCGTGCTGGAGCAGTGGCGCGGCATGACGTCGTCGGTTGCCGTTTCCTGGTCGTTTCTGCCTTCGGTGTCGTTTTCGGCCGCGTTGTCGCTGGCGGCCATGTTCACGGCGCTCGCGTTTTTGTTCATCTGCCTGCTGAAAACGGCGCATGCGCGTGTGAGCCGCACTATCATGCTGCTGGCGTTGGCGTGCTATGCGATCGGCTACGGCCTGCTTGACCTGTGGAGCTTCGGCGCGCTCGACGGCTCCGTCGTGGAAGCGGGCAGCGGTCTCATGATGGGTTTCGGCGCTGCCGTGATGTGCCTGGTGTGGATGAGCCGGCTGCATGTGCTCGAGTTCAGGCGCGCGCTCGTTGTGGCGTGGGTCGCCGGCTGCGTCCTGTTCGCAAGCGCGTCGCTGCTGCCCATGCTGGGCGCGACGCCTGCCCGGACGGTGCTCACCGTGGCGGCGGCGCTGTCCGTCGTAGGGTGCGCGCGGTTGTTCTTCCGCTCAGAGGGAGAGGACGAGCGTTCGGCGCAGGCAGGGGTGAACTGGCGGGACGTGTTCGGGCACCTCGATGTGTCGGTGGTGGAGGGGACGGGTGATTTCAAAACCCCACTCGCTCGCGCGCTGTTCTTCGCCGTTATGCCGTTCGCCATGCTGTTGCTGTTCGTGGCTGACAATAGCCTGGTGCGAACCATGGATTGGGGTGTCGCTCCGCTGGCTTTGGCGGGCGTGCTGGCCGTGGCGGTCATGGTGCCCCTCATTCGCATGAAGACCGATCAGGCGCTCATCAACTTCTCGTACCGTTTCTTCCTGCCGCTGGTGGCCTTCGCGGTGTTCGCGGCCACGGCGTTCGTCGAACCTCCGTTGCAACGCTCGGTGATGGCGGTTGGCTCTCTCTCGTTCTGCGCCATCTATGCGCTCGTGATGTCGGCGATGCTGGTAGCGATGGCGGGTCGCATGCGCTCGCTCGCTCTGCCGGCCGGAGGCATCATGATCATCGTCGGGTGCCTGGTGTGCCTGCTGTCGGACGCCAACATGAACACGGGCGTGCTAGCTGCATGCCAGTACCAGGTGCTGATCGTGCTGTTCGTGGTGATGGCGATCGCGCTCATGGTCACTCCCAGCTCGCGATTGTGGCGCGTTATGCTCGAGGGCATCGATGCCGTAGAGTCGAACGCGCTCGGAGCTCAGGAGGGCTACAACCGTCGTTGCGCCGATCTGTCCGACGAGTACCGCCTGACTGCGCGCGAGGCCGAAATACTGCTTCTGCTGGGTCGCGGCCACACGTCAAGCTTCGTCGCCGATGAGTTGACGGTGGCGGAATCCACGGTGCGAAGCCACCGCAAGAACATCTACCGCAAGCTCGGGGTCTCGTCGCGCGAGGAGCTGTTCAAGTTGCTCGATGATGAAGGCGACGGGCCCGACAAGGGCGTTTAGGGCTTCTCCCCCTTTTCGTTTAGAAGCGCAATCTCGGACGGAATGCAATTTCCTGCGTTTTGACGATGGATTTGCTTCGTGTTGATCCGTATGGTTTGCCCCGTTGTCTAGAGGGAATTCAAGGGAGGCCATTATGGAAACGAACGTCTCGCGGCGTGATTTTCTTAAGGGAAGCATCGTGGTCGCATTGGGCGCGGCCGGTGCTGCTACGCTCAGCTCGTGCGCAGGCGGCGATGCTGCAGCGAAAGCTGATTCTGCAGTTGCAACCGCGCCCGACACCGCTGCCAAAACTGCGACCTTGCATCGCGGCTACGGCGCCGCTCACGGAGACAAGTGCTTTACGAGCGTGGTTGTCGCCACGGCCCAAGACGGTACCATCCTCGCCGCCAGCGTGGATGACTATCAGTTCATGCCTGCTGATTCGGCGGGCATCACGCCCGTGCCGAACTCCGACGCTGGATTTGCGGACGGGTACGCCGAGGGCAAGGTGCTCATGTCGAAGACGGTGAACAACGATGCCTATTCGGCCAGCATGAAGGAGAAAGCCCAGTCCACCACGCCGTGGTTGACGTCGATGAAGGCGATAGAGGCGTACTGCGTGGGCAAGAAGGCCTCCGATCTGACGAAGACGAGCCTCGATGCCGTGACGGGAGCCACCCTCGTGGACGCGCCCAACTATCTGAAGCTCGTGTCCGAGGTCGCCGGGAGCGACGACATCACCACGACGGGTGCGTATGCCGGCGACGGTTCCGACCTCAAGATGGGATGCGCCACCGCGGCTGCTCACGGTGACAAGGCGTTCGCGGAAGCCGTTTCCCTTGTGCAGGGGGACGTGTTGGTTGCTTCGAGCATCGACGAGTTCCAGTTCGCCGACGCTTCGTCTGCCGGCCTGGTGCCCGTGCCCAATTCGGACGCCGCCTTCGCCGAAGGGTACGCCGAGGGCAAGGCGCTCATGTCCAAGTCGGTGAACTCCGATATGTACAGCGCCAGCATGAAGGAAAAGGCCCAGTCCACTACGCCGTGGATCGAATCCATGTCGGCTATCGAGTCCTTTGTGGCCGGACAGAAGATCGCCGACGTGAAGGCGAAGGGCCCGGACGCGGTTTCGGGCGCCACGCTCGTCGATACCGCCGGCTACGTCGACACCGCCGTTGCGGCTGCTAAGACGGCGTAGGCGAGCGTTTCGCCTATCGTATTTGTCCCCAAGCGAGCCGGTTGTTTTCCAGCCGGCTCGTTTTGTCGCTTGACCGCAAGGTCGCAAAGTGGCTCGCAGCGTATAATGTGCGAACTAAGGAGGTGTTATGGTCGCGGAGAGTTTGCCCTACGGATGGCAGGAGCGTTCGCCGAAGCAAGTCGCCGCCATCGTGCTGCTCATCCTCATGGCTATGGTGCTCAGCTTCGTCGAGCTGCCGGTGGTGCCCGGGGCCGAATGGTTGAAGTACGATCCATCGGGCATCGTCTCGCTGCTGGCTACGATCTTGTACGGATCTTGGATCGGCGTGGCCGTGGCCGTGACGTCATGGATACCGCACCTCGTCACCGATCCGCTCGGCGCGTTCATGAACATTATGGCCACCGTGTCGCTTATCCTTGTGGTGGGGACCGTGTACCGTCGGAAACCGTGCCTGATGCACGCCGTGCTGGGATGCGCTGCCGGCGTGGTGGTGTCCTCGGCGGTTTCCATTTGCCTGAACTTCGTGGTCACGCCGCTGTACATGGGCGCCACCTACGAACAGGTTGCTTCGCTGGTGTTGCCGGCATTGCTGCCGTTCAACGTGGTCAAGGCGCTGGCGAACTCCGTCGTAGCCATCGTATCGTACCGCAAGCTGGCTTCGTTGCTGGAGGAACAGGAAGGCAACCTTTCCAACTCCGACCAAAATCGCTCTTGACCCTTCGGCGTAATAGCCTAGAATAGAACGATACCGAAGACGCGGGCGCCTCAGTGCGCACGATCTGCGTCGAAGCCGACAAGGCGGCTGCGCTTCGCGCGAATACCTGGCGGCCCCGTTTCTGAGACGCGGGCTGCGCGGCACGACCGCACGCCTGGCAAGCAGGTAGCATTCGGACCAGAAGGTTTGTTGGAATTCTGCGTCCTCAAATTCTCGTGTACATAACCGAATACTTTTGGTATCATCTATGGTTGCTGCTTAACGACGATATGCTTAAAGGAGCACTTTTGACCAAAGAAGATGTTATCGAGCTCGAGGGGACCGTCCTCGAAGCGCTGCCAAACGCTATGTTTAGGGTGGAGCTCGAAAACGGGCACAAGATATTGGCCCATATTTCTGGCAAGATGCGTATGCATTACATCAAGATCCTGCCGGGAGACAAGGTGACGGTCGAGCTGTCCGTCTACGACTTGAACCGCGGACGCATCACGTACCGGTTCAAATAGCACCGTAAAAGCGTGCAGGTCGTGTCAACCTGTGCAGAATTTGTGTGCGAAGAGGGGCTTGCGCGCCTTGCGCAAGCAGCAAAAAGAGGAAAGCTATCACCAGCGGCTGGGTGTGACATATAGATACGAGAACGCATTAACCGAAAGGAAATGATTATGAAGGTACGTCCTTCGGTCAAGAAAATGTGCGACAAGTGCAAAATCATCCGACGCCATGGCAAGGTGCTCGTCATTTGCGAGAACCCCCGCCATAAGCAGCGTCAGGGCTAGGAAGAAAGAGGAGATATAACCTATGGCACGTCTTGTTGGTGTCGACCTTCCTCGCGACAAGCGCATTGAAGTCGGCTTGACCTACATCTACGGCATCGGTCTGACGACCTCCAAGAAGATCCTCGCTGAAACCGGCGTCGATCCCAGCGTCCGCGTGAAGGACCTCACGGAGGATGACCTTACCAAGCTGCGCGACTACATTCAGGCGAACATCAAGGTGGAGGGCGACCTGCACCGCGAGGTTTCCCAGAACGTCAAGCGCCTCATGGAGATCGGCTGCTATCGTGGACTCCGTCATCGTCGCGGCCTGCCCGTTCGCGGACAGCGCACGCACACGAATGCGCGCACGCGCAAGGGTCCTCGTAAGCAAATCGGCGGAAAGAAAAAGTGAGGTAGTCTCAAGTGGCAGCTAAGAAAAACGTGCGCACGCGCATCAAGCGCTCCGAGCGTAAGAACATCGCCGTCGGCGCTGCGCATATTAAGTCTACGTTCAACAACACGATCGTGAGCATCACTGATCCTCAGGGCAATGTGATCTCCTGGCAGTCCGCCGGCACGGTCGGTTTCAAGGGTTCGCGCAAGTCCACGCCGTTCGCTGCGCAGATGGCCGCCGAGGCCGCTGCGAAGACGGCTATGGAGCATGGCCTGCGCAAGGTTTCCGTGTTCGTGAAGGGCCCGGGCTCGGGTCGCGAAACGGCCATCCGCTCTCTGCAGGCCGCCGGCCTCGAGATCGCCAGCATCCAGGATTGCACACCCATTCCGCACAACGGTTGCCGTCCGCGCAAGCGTCGTCGCGTGTAACTGAAAGGATCTAAGAATTATGGCTCGTTATACTGGAGCGGACTGCCGTCTGTGCCGTCGTGAAGGGGCGAAGCTTTTCCTTAAGGGCGATCGCTGCTACACGGAGAAGTGCGCGATCGAGCGCCGCAACTACGCGCCGGGCGAGGCCGGCAAGAAGCGCATCAAGGAAAGCGAATATCGCAACCAGCTGCGCGAGAAGCAGAAGACCAAGCGCATCTACGGCGTCCTGGAGAAGCAGTTCCGTCATTACTACGATATGGCTAACCGCCAGAAGGGCGTGACGGGCGAGAACCTGCTGCGTATCCTGGAGAGCCGTCTCGACAACGTCGTGTACCGTCTCGGTTTCGCGAAGTCTCGCGCCGAGGCTCGTCAGCAGGTGCGTCACGGCCATATCACCGTGAACGGCCGTCGCGTCGACATCCCGTCGTTCCGCGTCAAGCCGGGCGACCTCGTGGCCGTCGCTCCGAAGGCTGCCGACCTGCTGGTCATCAAGAGCGCGCTCATCTCCAACGAGCGTGTTCAGGTGCCCGCATGGCTCGAGGTGGACATCGAGAAACTTCAGGGTAGTGTACTTGCTCTTCCGCAGCGCGATCAAATCGATCTGGACATTCGCGAGCAGCTCATCGTCGAACTTTACTCGAAATAATCGCGGCATAGTAAGGAGGCTTATCCCACATGACAGAGTTCATGAGGCCTACGGTAACAACGGAAGAAGTCAACGACACTGTCGCACGTTTCATAGTCGAGCCGCTCGAGCGTGGCTACGGCTACACGCTGGGCAACTGCATGCGCCGCGTTCTGCTCTCCTCGCTGGATGGTGCGAAAGCCACCGCCATCCAGATCGAGGGTGTGCAGCATGAGTTCACGACGGCCGAAGGCGTCATCGAGGATATCACCGATATCGTCCTGAATGTCAAGGGTCTTGTGTTCTCCGCACTGAACGATGATATCGAGGAAGCCACGGCGCATGTGTCGGCGGAGGGTCCTTGCACGGTGACGGGTGCCGATCTCGACATTCCCACCGAGTTCACGCTGGTCAACCCGGAGCACGTCATCGCTACGGTCGCCGACGGCGGTCAGCTGGACATGACGGTTCGCATCGGCGTGGGCCGCGGTTACGTGTCGGCCGAGCGCAACAAGCGCACGGAGGATCCCATCGGGGTCATCCATGTGGACTCGCTGTTCTCGCCGGTTCGCCGCTGCACGCTCAACGTCACCGACACCCGCGTGGGTCAGCGCACCGACTACGACAAGCTCGTGCTGGAAGTTGAGACTGACGGCAGCATCACGCCCACCGAGGCCGTGTGCCGCGCGTCCAACATCATCAACCAGTACATGGGCGCGTTTTTGAGCCTGTCCGACGTTGTCGACGAGGAGGAGGGCGAAATCCCGTCCATCTTCGCGCCGGAGGGCCAGGAGTCCAACGCCGAGCTGGACAAGCAGATCGAGGATCTCGACCTGTCCGTCCGCTCGTACAACTGCCTGAAGCGTGCCGGAATCCACTCGGTGCGCCAGCTCGTTGAGTTCTCCGAAAACGACCTGCTGAACATCAGAAACTTTGGTGCGAAGTCCATTGAAGAAGTGAAGGACAAGCTCATTTCCATGGACCTCAATTTGAAGCTATAGGAGATACGAATCATGCGACACAACTACAAGGGCCGCAAGCTGGGCACCGACTTCAGCCACACCAAGGCCATGAAGAAGAGCTTGGTGAACGCCCTGTTCCTGAACGACCGTATCAAGACGGTCGAGTCCCGCGCCAAGGAGATCCGTCCGAACGTGGATAAGATCATCACGTGGGCCAAGAAGGGCGACCTGCATTCCCGTCGTCTGGCCATCGCGGCTCTGGGCGACAAAGAACTCGTGCGCGAGATCTTCGAGAAGGTCGAGCAGGGCATGTTCGCCGACCGCCAGGGCGGCTACACCCGCATCATGAAGCTGGGCAACCGCAAGGGCGACAACGCTCCCATGGTTATCATGGAGCTCGTGACCGAGCCCGTGAAGAAGAAGGAAGAGCCGAAGCCCGCTGCCAAGAAGGCGACGAAGAAGGCCGCTCCGAAGAAGGTCGAGGCTGCGGAGGAGGCTCCGAAGGAGGAGGCCGCCGAGGCCAAGGCCGAGGAAGCCGCCGTCGAGGTTGCCGAGAAGGCCGAAGAGGCTGCCGCCGAGAACGCGGAAGCCGCCGAGGTCGAGACGGCCGATGCCAAGGAGGAAGAGGCTGCTAAGTAGCCTTTTCTTTTCAGATTGCTTTTCCGAACGGGGACCTGCGGGTCCCCGTTCTGCTTTTCAGAGGATGAAAATGAGACAAAGGGACAGGGTTAATGTCTCATCCATGCGCTGTCGCGCAGCCGTTTCAGTACCGTAGCGCTGCGGTGGTCGTGCGCGCAGGGCTTCCTCAGTACAATCGGGGTATGAACTCAGCACGCAAAGCGCGGTGCTTCGCGCCGTGCAAATGGAAAGGAGCCGACATGGATGGCACGACCACGAAGGAAGACGTCCGCATCGACAAGGATGATGCCGACGAGCTCAATCGGGAGGCGGCCGAAGACCTCGAGCGCATCGAAAACGAAGTGAAGCGCGAGGCCGAGCAGTACGTCGAGGCCGTCGACGGCGATGGCAACGAGAAGGAATCCGTGGAGGCGGCGGCTACGGCGTTCGATTTCGATCGCGCCGAAGCCGAGACGGAAGAGCTGCTTATCAAGACCACCGGCGAAGCCGACGAAGCGTAGCACGAAAACGATACCTCTATCTGAAAGGAACTATCATGGTTGATCGGGCTTACAAGACGGGCGACGCGTCCGTCGATATGAAGAACGGCGCGAAGGATATGGGCCACGACGTGAAGAACAACATGAAGGATGCCTACCACGAGGCCAAGGCCGGCATGAACGAGCGCAAGGCCGAGGATGCCGCCGCGAAGCGCGAGCACGAGGAAGCGCAGCGCACGGGCGACCCCGCGGCCGCTATGCGCGCGCAGCAGCACGAGCAGCGCAAGGATGAGAAGGGCGAAGGATTCATGGAGTCCGTCAAAGAGTCCATCGGCAAGGCCGGCGAGGCTATCAAAGATGCCGCCGTCGATGCCAAGGACAACGTAAAGCAGGGTGTCGAGAACATTCGCGAAGGCCGCTAGGCGCTCACGCGCTCGACCGTCAGCGGCGAGGGCGAAAGCGCTCTTACGCTGCTTTCGTCCTCGCCCCGGGCGCACTTGGAAACGAGCGCGCCCGGCATCCTCCGAAGCCCGTGGCCAGCGCCGCGGGCTTTTTCTTGCCGGTTGATTCACTCTTGAAAGGTCGTGCCATGGCTCCGTCTTCTTCCTCATCTGCTTCGTCCGCCTCGCGCGGACGCGGCAAGGGGTTCGCGCTTGTTGCGGCCGTGTATCTGCTGGGCCTGTTCATCGGGGCGCTCGATACCGGCATCGTCACGCCTGCCCGCACGGTCATCCAGAGCGATCTGGGCATCGGCGAGCAGATGGGCGTGTGGATCATCACCATCTATACGCTTGCCTACGCGGCCGCCATTCCGGTGATGGGCAAGCTGGCGGACCGTTCGGGACGCAAGTACGTGTACCTTGCGAGCATCCTGCTGTTCGGTGTCGGGTCGCTTCTATGCGGGTTGGCGCAGGACGTGGGGAGCTTTTGGATGCTGTTAGCCGCGCGCGCCGTGCAGGCGGTGGGCGGAGGCGGCATCGTGCCTGTTGCCACGGCCGAGTTCGGCACGACGTTTCCTCCCGAGAAGCGCGGGCTGGCGTTGGGTCTGGTAGGCGGCGTGTACGGCATTGCCAACATCTTCGGAGCGTCGGCCGGCAGCCTGATCCTATCGGTGTTCGGGCAGGCCAACTGGCAGTTCATCTTCTACGTGAACGTTCCCATCTGCGCCTTCATCGTGGTGGCGGGGCTGTTCGTGCTGCCGAACACGCGAGCCGAGCAGGTGAAGCCCATCGACGGGTGGGGCATTGCAGTGCTGGTGGCGATGGTGTTGTCGCTGCTGTACGGACTGAAGAACCTCGATTTCTTCGATCTGGGAGCATCTGCGACCTCGTCTGACGTGTGGCCGTTCTTGCTCGCGTTCGTCGTGCTGCTTCCGGTGTTCGTGCTGATCGAGCGCCGCGCGGCCGACCCGGTGCTCAACCTGTCGTACTTCCGCGACCGCGACATCGTGATCACGTTGGTGCTGTCGGTGATCACCGGCGTCATCCTGATGGGCATCATCTTCATCCCGCAGTTCGCCGAGAACGTGCTGAAACTGCCCTCGGGCAGCGGCGGCTACGTAGTCATCGTGCTGGCGGCGTTCGCCGGGGTGGGAGCGCCGGTGTCGGGCAAGCTCATCGATCGCTTCGGCGTGAAGGCGGTGCTCGCGTTCGGGCTGGCGGCTTCGGCTGCGGGAGCGATGTTCCTGGCGCTGGTGGCCACGCAGTTCGCGAATATGGCGACGCTCATCATCAGCCTCGTGGCCATCGGCATCGGGATGGGCTTCACGATTGGAACGCCGCTCAACTACATGATGCTGGCGAAGACGAAGGAGCGCGAGGCGAACTCGGCGCTGGCGACGCTGTCGCTGGTGCGCTCGGTGGGCACGGCGGTCGCGCCTGCCGTGCTGGTTGCGTTCATCGCGCATGCGGGCATGGCCATTCCCGATCGCATCATGGGCGTTCTGCCCGATGCGCCGGGCGGGCAATCGATTGCGCAGCTAGCGAGCGGGCAAGCGCAGGGAGGCGATGGCGCTGGGTTGCCCGACGATCTTCAACAGCTGATGAAGGGGTCGGATGTGACCACGATCGTCGCGAACGTGAAGACGCTGGCAAAAACCGAGATCGAACAGGAAGCTGCTTCGGCGGGCATGCCGGCCGAAGCCGTCGACGCGGCGGAGCAACAGTACCTCGCCGCCATCGACGATCGGGCAGGCGACATAGAAAGCACGTTCCAGAGCACGGTCGACGAAGGCTTTCGCGGTGCGTTTCTGCTGGTGGGGATTTGCTCGCTCGTGGGGTTGGCGCTGCTTGCGCTCTACCGGGAAGACAGGCCGCGGCCCGGGCAGGCGAAGGGGGAGCCGGCGCGCTGATCGCGCGGAATTGTCACCCT
Organism: Eggerthella sp. 1_3_56FAA; assembly: GCF_000185625.1. Classification (NCBI taxonomy): domain Bacteria; kingdom Bacillati; phylum Actinomycetota; class Coriobacteriia; order Eggerthellales; family Eggerthellaceae; genus Eggerthella; species Eggerthella sp. 1_3_56FAA. The sequence goes on along the minus strand of NZ_GL622581.1, from coordinate 657,991 downwards.
GGTCGTCGCGCGGGAAACGCCGTTGTGGCATACTGCCAGCATGCGTATCAACGTCAGTTCGTACATCCCCGGAACCTCTGCTGTGCACGCGTGCGACGCACGCGTGAAAATCGTGCTGCTTGCGGCGTATTCCGTCACGCTGTTTTTGGTGCGTTCTTGGATGGGCTTGGGGCTGTGCGCTTTGCTGTTCGTCACGGTGGCGACGGCGTCGCGCATTCCGGCGCGACGGTTCTTCGGTTTGCTCGTGCCGGTGTACGTGATCGTGGCGTTCACCGTGCTGTTCAACGGGTTCTCGCTTGACGTGGGGCAGGCTGCGAGCGCGGCTCCGCCGGCCTTGGGCGATGTGTCGGCGGGAGTGCTCGCCGCATGGGAGCCGGTGGCGCTGATCGGGTCGTTCGGGCTGGTGCCGGCAGGGCTTGCGCGTGGCCTTTTCTTCGCGGTGCGCATCGTGCTGCTGGTGGTGGCCAGCCTTACGGTCACGTACACGACGACTTCCACCGAGCTGACCGACGCGTTGGGCTTCTTCCTGAGGCCGCTCAAGCGTTTGGGCGTTCCCACCGACGACATCGCCATGGTGTTCTCGTTGGCGCTGCGGTTCATCCCGGTGACGGCCGAGGAGTTCGGTCGCGTGCACGACGCCCAATGGGCGCGAGGTGCTTCGTTTGCCGAGGGCAGCCTGTGGGAACGGCTGCGCGCGTGGCAGACGGTGCTGATTCCCCTGTTTGTCGGGTTGTTCCGGCGTGCCGATTCGCTGGCTGTCGCCATGGACGCGCGCTGCTACGGCGCCCCTGATGTCGAACGCACCTCGCTTGCGCCGCGCGCGTTCTCGGGGCGCAGCGGCCTCGTGCTGGCGGTGGGCTTGCTGGCGTGCATCGGTCTGGCCGTGTGGCTGTAGTAGTGCTATCACATCATTTGATGTCATTCGGCATGCTTTCATGGTATACTGATCACATCAAATGATGTGATGCGGGGTGAGCGATGGGGACGGTTGCAGAACGCTGGAAGATCGAAGCGGTGTTGGCGCTGGTGCGGCAGGTTGAAGCCTGCGATTTCTTTGTCGCTGGCGAATACAATCCATCCAGCAAAACGAGGGCTTTCATGAGGTTGGTGGAATTCGACTATCGTGACGTGCGCCGGATTATGCGAGGGCTTGAAGTCGAAGACTATTGCGAGGGGCCGCTATCTGACGACAAAGGTCGCCCTCATGATCTATGGGTGTTCGGAGCCTATGTGGCGCAATTCGAAACATATATAAAATTTGCGATCTACGTTATTCAGGGAACGGTGAAATCGATCTGCGTTTCGTTCCATGAGGCGGAACGACCTCTTTCGTATCCGTATAGAAAGGCATCGTGACATGACGTGCACGAAATCGCTGCTTTGCCCGGAATGCTGGGAGGAAGTTGACGCGACATACGAGATACGGCACCATGTCGAGCAAGTCCGAGGCGTGACGGTCGAGGCCGATATCGAACATTACGTTTGCCCGAAATGCGGTGAATCTATCGGATGGGCGCCGATCGTGGATAAGGGTCTTCATAAGCTCTACCACGCGTACCAAGAAAAGATGGGGCTGATGCTGCCCGAGGAGATCGTTGCGCTGCGTAAGAAATACGGGTTCTCGCAGCGAGTGCTCGCGGCGATTCTCGACATCGGCGTGGCCAGCTTGCAACGGTACGAGCGGGGGTGCCTCGCTTCCGATTCCCATGCGCAGCTGCTAGCCAACGCGCGCGATCCGCGCTTCTTGCTGAAGTGCCTGGAACGGGGCGCGCGCAAGCTTTCTGACGAAGAGCGCGCCAAAGCGTGCGATACGGTGCGGAAGCGCGGTCTCTTCCGGGTCGACTACGCGGTGGTTCGGCTCAACGTGCTGGACGAGATCGCGAAGGAAAAGACGCTGGATACGGGCATGCGCGCGTTCGATTCGGATCGCATGCGCGAGACGGTGGTCTACCTTGCCCGGCATGTTCACGATCTGTATCGCACGAAGCTGAACAAGGTGCTGTTCTATCTGGATTTCGCTGCCTACCGCGACGGCGGGGAAGGTTTCACGGGTCTGCGCTATGCGAAGGCGCCGTTCGGTCCGGTTCCCGACCAGTTCGAGCTGCTGGTTGCCGGTCTCGTCGACGACGAGGCGCTCGCATTGCGCGAACAGGGCGACGGCCAGGTGATCGTTGCGGGACGCGCGGAGGATCCCATCTGTTTTTCTGCATCCGACCTGAGCCTGCTCGACGCGGTATGCTCGTTCGCCAACGGCTTCGCTTCAACGTCGGCGTTATCCGAGTTCTCCCATGGCGAGCGAGGCTGGCGCGAGACGGAGGTGGGGGGCATCATCTCGTACGAGTACGCCGCGCACCTTCTCTGGGCTTCGTGATCGGGCTAGCGCGTTGAAGAGGTAGGGCTCGCGTTTCGCCCTCTCGACCGCTTGTCGACAATGGCGGGAAAACGGCCAAAGGGACGAACGCTGCGCTTCCGACGTGCTATGATTACCGCGAAGTGCATCTTTGCCGTGGCGATGCGGCAAAGCGGGAAAACCTACTAGGAGGCATGCATGAGCGTCATCATCGATGTGTTCGGTCGCGAGATTCTGGACTCGCGCGGCAACCCGACCGTGGAAGTTGAAGTGGTGCTGGAAGACGGCGCGTTCGGCCGTGCCGCGGTGCCGTCGGGCGCTTCGACGGGCGCGTTCGAGGCCGTCGAGCTGCGCGACTGCGACAAGGGCCGCTATCTCGGCAAGGGCACACTGGATGCTGTCGCCCACGTGAACGAGGAGATCGCCGAGGCGCTCATCGGCGTCGAGGCCGACGATCAGCGCTTTATCGACGACATCATGCTGCAGGTGGACGGCACCGACAACAAGGGTGCCTTGGGCGCGAACGCCATCCTTGGCGCGTCGCTGGCCTGCGCCAAGGCTGCTGCCGAGTCGGCTGAGCTGCCGCTGTACAAGTACGTCGGCGGCGCGAACGCGCACCTGCTGCCCACGCCCATGATGAACATCCTCAACGGCGGCGTGCATGCTGACAACAACGTGGACTTCCAGGAGTTCATGATCATGCCGGTGGGCGCGAGCACGTTCGCCGAGGCGCTGCGCTGGTGCGCCGAGATCTACCACACGCTGAAGAAGGTGCTGCATGACGCGGGCCTCGGCGGCGGCGTGGGTGACGAGGGTGGCTTCGCCCCCAACTTCAAGACGAACGAAGAGCCGCTCGAGTACGTGACGAAGGCGTGCGAGGCTGCCGGTTACAAGCCCGGCGTGGACATCATGTTCGCCATGGACCCGGCATCCACCGAGTTCTACGACGCCGATAAGAAGAAGTACGTGCTGGCGGGCGAGGGCCGCGAGCTGACCAGCGCCGAGATGGTGGACTATTGGGAAGCGCTCGTGAACAAGTACCCCATCGTCTCCATCGAGGACGGTATGGCCGAAGAGGATTGGGACGGCTGGAAAGAGCTGACCGACCGCATCGGCGACCGCGTGCAGCTGGTGGGCGACGACCTGTTCGTCACCAACTCCAAGCGCCTGGCCAAGGGTATCGAGCTGGGCTGCGCGAACGCCATCCTCATCAAGGTGAACCAGATCGGCAGCCTGACCGAGACGCTGGAGGCCATTGAGATGGCGAAGCAGGCCGGCTATGCATGCGTCATGAGCCACCGCTCCGGCGAGACCGAGGACACCACCATCGCCGACCTGGCCGTCGCTTGCAACACCGGCCAGATCAAGACGGGCGCGCCCTGCCGCAGCGACCGCGTGGCGAAGTACAACCAGCTGCTCCGCATCGAGGAAGAGTTGGACACCGCCGCCCAGTACGCCGGCATGAACGCCTTTTACAATATCAACCGCTAACGGTTGCGAGAGCTTGACGGCTCTTTAGCTTCGCGAAACGAGAAGGGCTGCCTTTGGGCAGCCCTTCTTCATGAGCGGGAAAAGGCTTTGCCCTACGCTCCCCGGTGCATGTCCATGTCGGGGGCGGGGTGCTCCAGCACTCCCTGCTCCAGCATTTCGCCGCTTTGGCGCACGTAGTCGTCGGCGGGGAAGGTGCACATGGACGCAATCTCCTCGTCGGTCAGCGCGCGCTTCACGCGCGCCGGCGTGCCCATGATGAGGCTGCCCGGCGGGAACTCCTTGCCCTCTGTCACCAGCGATCCTGCCCCGATCAGGCTGTTCGCGCCGATCTTCGCGCGGTTCATCACGATGGAGCCCATGCCCACCAGCACGTTTTCGCCCAGCTCGCACCCGTGCAGGATGGTGCCGTGGCCTACGGTGCAATGCGGCCCCACGATGCAGGGCACGTCGAAATCCACGTGGACGACCGTGTTCTCCTGCAAGTTGGACTCGTCGCCGATGACGACGGGCGCGTCGTCGCCGCGGATCTGCACGCCGGCGAACACGCTGGCGTCGCGGCCGATGGTCACGTCGCCCACGATGCCAGCCGACGGCGCGATGCGGGCGGTGGGATGGGCTTTCACGCGGTGGTACAGGGGCGTTTCTTCTGAGGTCATGGGCGTCTCCTTGTGTGCGAGGGTTCGGTGTCCTTCCATTATCGCGAACCTGGGGGCGAGGGGCTATCGTCAGATCATGGCGATTGGGTGGAGCGCCCCCCCTTGAAGCCCGCGTACGACTGCCGATGCTGCCAAACTTCCTGCGCAACACTATACTGCAAGCGCTATAATGAGCCGCACGAAGGAAAAGGATGTGCAACCATGCCAGAAATGATCTCACTTGAAGAGGCCCGTGCGCTCGTGTTGTCCCATGCGGCGCCCCTGCCGGTGGAAACCGTGCCCGTGTTGGAAGCGGTCGGCCGCGTGGCCGCCGCCGATTTGAAGAGCGATATCGACATCTCGCCGTTCGCCCATTCGGCGATGGACGGGTTCGCGGTTCGGGCCGCCGAGCTTGCCGAGGCGTCGCAGGAAGCGCCGGTCGAACTGGACGTCGTGGCCGAGATCGCGGCGGGCGACGTGTTTGAAGGCTCTATCGAGGCCGGGCAGTGCGTGCGCATCATGACCGGCGCGCCCATGCCCGACGACGCAGACTCCGTGGTGAAATACGAGATCGTCGACGTGGTGACCGGCGACGGCAAGCCCGGCAGCCGCGTGGCGTTCTCCGCCCCCACCGCCGTGCGCTCCAACGTGCGCGAGGCCGGGGAAGAGGCGAAGGCGGGCGAGACGGTGGTGTCGAAGGGCGAGGTCATCGGCTCGGCCGGCGTCGGGTTCCTCGCGGGATGCGGCATCGTGGAGGTGCCGACGCATCGGCGTCCGCGCGTGGCCGTCATCTCCATCGGCTCCGAGCTGGTGGATCCCACAGTCGTGCCCACGCCCGGCAAGATCCGCAACTCGAACAGCTACGCGCTTGCCGCCTGCGCGCAAGCAGCGGGTGCGGTACCCGTCATCCTGCCCATCGTGGAGGATACGAAGGAGGCGCTTGCGGCGGCGGTGTCCGCGGCGGCGGACGCGTACGACTTCGTCGTGACCAGCGGCGGGGCGTCGAACGGCGACTTCGACTTCATCAAGCCCGTGGTGTCCGAGTTGGGCGAGCTGCTGATGACCACGGTGAACATTCGTCCCGGCAAGGCCCAGACGTTCGGCATCGTGCGCGGTACGCCCGTGTTCGGCCTGCCCGGCAACCCGGCGGCGGCGTACGTGGGCTTCGAGATGATCATCCGCCCCGCGCTGCGCAAGATGCAAGGGTATGCGCATTTCGAGCGCCCGTCGGTGATGGCGAAGCTATCGCGCGACGTGAAGAAGAAGGACCCGCGCCGCATCTTCCTGCGCGGCACGCTGTACAAGAACGATGAGGGCGAATACGTGGTGGCGCCCGCCAAGAACCAGAGCTCGGGCCTGTTCGGAGTCATCCAGCGCAGCAACTGCATGGCCATCCTGCCGGAAGGCCTCGACTCTCGCACTGCCGGCTCGCTTGTGCAGTGCGTCCTGCTCGACGTTTCCGAGGAAGTGAGTTTGTAAGATGGAACAGAACATCACCTTCGCCATTATCACGTGCTCGGATACGCGCGGCATGAAGGAGGATACGGCCGGCGCAGCGCTGGAGACGCTGATCGCCGAAAACGGTTGGGAGTGCAAGAGCCACGTGGTGGTGCCCGACGAGCGACCGTTCATCGCGTCGGCCATTGTGCGCGCCTGCGACGAGCAGGACGTGGACGTGGTGCTGACCTGCGGAGGCAGCGGGCTCTCGCTGCGCGACGTGACGCCCGAGGCCACGATGGACGCGTGCGATCGCAACGTGCCCGGCATAGCCGAAGCCATGCGCGCGCATTCGCTGGCCATCACGCCGTACGCCATGCTGTCCCGCGCGCTGTGCATGCAGCGCGGCCGTCACCTGGTGATCAACCTGCCCGGCAGCGAGAAGGCTGCCCGCGAGAACTGGGACGGCGTGGTGAAAGCCCTGCCGCACGCCGTGAAGATGATGGCCGGCGGCGGGCATTAGGAACCGCTTCCCCGCGGTGTTTGACGTATGCGACTGAACTTTCCTATCGTAAGGGTTTCTTCGTACGCAGGGGAGTCGGTTTTTGTTTGCGCGGGCAGCGATAGTATCGGTAGCGAGTCGGATTTTGGCAAAAATTTCGAGGTAGGAAGATGTCATCTGCATCTAACTCTACGGTTCAGGCTGTATGGAAAAACATGACCTGGGATTATTGTCGAAACGAGCTGGGCAAGGCATCCTATAGTGCAAGTATTCCTTGGCTAACATCTTCTTACCTCGAAATTTTTGCCAAAATCAGGGAAGTCGGCGAACGGCCGCTGTGTTGCCACACGGGAGAACTGCTCGATCAAAACCCTACGGTCATGTGCAGGTGGTAGAACACGATGCGGGTGACGAAGACGGCTGCGAGCGCGAGCAGGCTGGCGGTGGCTCTCAGCGCGAGTGTCGTGCGGCGGGATTGGACGCGCTTCATCGACAGGCCGGCTATCGCGAGTGCGATCGCGCCTACGATGAGATGCGCGCCGATGACAGCAGGATAGGAAGGCGCGAGCGTGCTGGCTGCGAACTCGTTGTTCGCGATGGCGGAAAGGCTCTCCTGGTGCAGTGCGAGCACGACGGTCCCCGCCACGAGCGCGAGCGCCGCCAGTACGACGAGAGCGCGCTCGAGCGCGCGCGGCCGCACCTGCGCCAGCTCCAGGAACAGGAGCCCCAACACAGGGCCTGCCAGCAACGCTGCCAACACGAGGTTCGCCGGCGTGAATGCGGTATCCCAGGTAGGAACCGTGTCCACGTTGTACGCCATGGACGTGCACGCGATAAGCGCGATTCCTGCCAGACAGGCCAACGCCAGCCATGGCTTCGCCACGGCATCGGGAAAGCGCTCCTTGAACGCCATCATCCAGTACGAACCTACCAGGAAAAGGAACGCGACAGCGCTCAGAACCTCGTTGGACAGCGGCGAGCGGCCGACGCCCGAGAACACGTGCAGCGCGTTCGCGGGCGTTCCGAGGTGCGTAGCCGAGGCGATGAACCCGATCAGAACCACGCTGAACGGCAGCGCGATCATGCGGTCGATGCGCACTGAGGCCGTGCGGTCGCGCGACCAGAGCCGCACGAGCGCGAGTGCCAGGAACGCAACGACGCCCGCCGGTGCGAGCGAGGTGAACAGGCCCAGCGAGAAGGCGTCGAATCCGCTGGTCATAGATGAAGCTCCGTTCGGTTCACGATGCTGCCTCCCTGCTTTTCGGCTCGTTCGGCCGCAGGCGACGGCAGGATGAGGAGGTTGGGGCGCGTGGCCGATTCGTCCGGTAGCGGCAGGATGGAGCGCACCGCGTCGGGGTGGCGGTCGGTCAGCTCGGACGTCAGCCCGAACTCCAGCGCGCGCAGCGGGCAGGCTTCCACGCAGACAGGCTGCCCGCCGTCGACGAGGCGGTCGCGGCAGCCGTCGCACTTGCTGCTGCGTTTCAGGCGCGCGTCGATATGCGGTGCGTGGTAGGGGCAGGCCATGGTGCAGTAGCCGCAGCCGATGCACTTGGTGGCATCGGGCCAGACCAGCCCGAGCTCGTCTTTATGCATGGCGCCGGTGGGGCATACGCGGGTGCACACGGGGTTGTTGCAGTGGTTGCACGAGATGGACACGTGGTAGGCGAACGCGTCCTGCGAGAACGTCCCGTCGACATCGGGTTGCCAGGAGCCGCCTTCGTAGTCGATGACCATGCGGAAGGCCATGTCCGGTCCGTGGTCATGGTAGTCCTTGCACGCTATGACGCAGGTTCTGCACCCGGTGCAGCGCGTATTGTCGTAAAAGAAGCCCCGTGGCATAATGCCGCTTTCGGTCGGAAACGATGGAAGACGAAGACGATTCTACCACGAAGGCCCGTCGATTCCCCGGAGTCCGTTCGGGCGGCGCCGTGCGCGGGGAAGCCCCGTCCTTGGGGAAGGGAGCCTTCGTTCGAAGATGCGAAGGGGCGCCCCTGCGGCGCCCCTTCGAGTAGCGGATGGCGGTTAGGCCACGCCCGTCACTTCCTTCTCATTGGCGATGGCGCCAGTGGTGTCGCCGGGCTCCTTCGCCGCCGGGCACGGCAGGATTGCGATGGAGGGCGTCGTCTCGTCGGGCGACGGCATCGGCGCAATGCCTGCCACCGTTCCTTCGTGCTTCGCCCTCAGCTCCTCGATGTCGCCGAACTCCAGCGCGCGCAACGGGCAGGCCTCCACGCAGATGGGGCTCTTGCCCTCGGCCACGCGGTCGGCGCAGCCGTCGCATTTCACACCCTTGCCCAGGGCCTTGTCCACGATGGGCACGTTGTAGGGGCACGTCTCCACGCAGGCGCCCACGCCCGTGCATTTTTCCTGGTTGATGTGCACCAGGCCCGTCTTGGTATCCTTCTCGATGGCGCCCTGCGGGCACTTGGCCATGCAGGCCGGCATCGCGCAGTGCTGGCAGCCCAGCGACACGTGGTAGGTGAACGCGTCGGACGTGAAGGTGCCGTCGCCCGCGTCGCTCCAGGCGCCGCCCTCGTAGTCGTACACCTTGCGGAATGCGATGGTGGCGGACAGGTCCTTGTAGTCCTTGCACGCCATCTCGCAGGTGCGGCAACCCGTGCAGCGCGTGCTGTCGAAGAAAAATCCGTACTGAGTCATGTGGTCCTCCCCCCGTTAGGCTTTCGTGATCTGGGCGATGATGGAGTGCGCCGGGCCGTTGCCCTTGGCAAGCGGCGTCGGGCGGTACGTGGTCAGCGTGTTGACGCACGCGCCCTCGTCCACGCGGTCGCCGTTCATGTCGGCCTTGTGCCACGCGCCCTGCGGGATGCCGATGGTGCCCGGGATGATGCGCGACGTGACCAAAGCCTCGATGCGGATCTCGCCGGCGGGGCTCTTCACGGCCACCGTGTCGCCGCTGGCGATGCCGCGCGACTCGGCGTCGGCGGGGTTGATCCACAGCTGCTGGCGCGCCACCTGCTCCAGCTCGGGGATGAAGCCGAAGGAGGAGTGGGTGCGGCTCTTGTGATGGAAGCCCGTGCAGTACAGCGGGTACTCGTCGGTCACCGAGCCGTAGCCCTGGAAGCCGGGCGTGAACACGGGGATGGGGTTGATGACGTCGCCCTCTTCGAGCTCCCACGTGGCGGCGATCTCGGCCAGCTGCTCGGAGTAGATCTCGATCTTGCCCGACGGCGTGGACAGCGGGTTCTTCACCGGGTCGGTGCGGAAGTCCACCAGGCCGATGGCCGGCTCCAGCGGACGCTTGTACACGCCTTGGGCCTTGATCTCGTCCCAGGTGGGCATGTTGCCGTCGGCTTTCGCGCCGGCCTCGTAGAGCTCCTTGATCCAGTCTTCCTGCGTCTTGCCCTCGGTGAACGCGTCCTTCTTGCCGAACTTGTCGGCGATGTCGGCGCATACGTCGTAGCTGGAGCGGCACTCGCCCGGCGCTTCCTGCGCGGGCCCGCCCACGACGACGGCGGTGTAGTATTCGGAGTAGCCCTGCGTCTGCATGTTCAGCTGCTCGGAGCGCATGGCGTCGGGCAGCAGAATGTCGGCGTACTTGGCGGAGTCGGTCATCACGGTGTCCCACACCAGGATGAACTCCAGCTTGCTCTCGTCTGCCAAAACGTCGTGCGTGTAGTTGATGTCGCCGTGCTGGTTCGTGATGCAGTTGCCCGCGTAGTTCCACAGGAACTTGATGTCGTTGTTCAGCTTGTCGGCGCCCACGATGCCGGCGTTGGTGGCCGTCATCTCCTTGCCGTGGTCCACGGCGTTGATCCACTGGTACACCGGGATGGCCGTCTTGATGGGGTTCTCGAACGGCAGGCTTCCCACGAGATAGGTGGGCGGTTCGGCCTCGCGCTGGCCGGTGTTCGTGCCGGGCAGGCCGATCTTGCCGATGAGCACGGGCAGCATGCAGATGGCGCGCGACGTGTCCTCGCCGTTCGTGTGGCGCTGCGGGCCCCAGCCTTGGCAGATGAACGGCGCCTCGGCGGCGGCGATGTCGGCTGCCAGCTGCTTGATGCGCTCGGCCGGGATGCCGGTGATGGGGGCGGCCCACTCGGCGGTCTTCTCTACCATGTCGTAGCCGGTGCCCATGATGTAGTCCTTGTAGGACTTGTTCTGGCCCTTGGCGCTCTCGGGCATGGTGTCCTCGTCGTAGCCGACGCAGTACTCGTCCAGGAAGCCCTTGTCCACCTGGTCGTTCGCGATCCACTCGTGCGCGATGGCGGACGCCAGCGCGGCGTCGGTGCCGGGACGGATGGGCAGCCACTCGTCCGGGTGTCCCGAGCACGACTCGTTCATGCGGTAGTCGATGTTGACGATCTTGCCGCCGCGGCCGGTGACGGACTCGCGCACCTTCGCGAAGTCCCACACGGCGTTCGCGCCGCCCATGCGGGTTTCCGCCGGGCTGTTGCCGAACATCACCACAAGGTCGGAGGCGCGCTCGGCCTCGGAGAACGAGGAAGCGTGCACGTTGTCGTACGGGCTGCACTTGCTGCCGTACATGAAGGGCAGCGCCACCTGCAGCATGTGGGTGGAGTAGTCGTACGCCTGGTTGATGTAGCCGCCCAGCAGGCCCAGCAGGCGCAGGCCCGGCTGCTTGCCGGTGGTGGAGTACATGCCGGTGGCGTAGTTCACGTAGATGGCGTCGTTGCCGTACGTGTCGATGACGCGCTTCAGCTCGCTGGCGATGGTGTCGATGGCCTCGTCCCAGCTGATCTCCTCGAACTTGCCCTCGCCACGCTTGCCGACGCGCTTCATGGGCTTCGTCAGGCGGTCGGGGCTGTTGATCCAGCGACGCATGGAGCGGCCGCGCAGGCAGGCGCGTGCCTGCAGATCGACGTCGCCGGTGTTGTCGGACTCCATGTAGACGATCTTGCCGTCCTGGGAGTGCCACTGGAAGACGCAGTTGCCGCCGCAGTTGACGTTGCACTGGCTCCACGAGATCTGGTCGGTCGATGCGCCCGCGCCCTCGCTTGCGGCGCCCTTCTCGTCCTTCGGCGCGCAGCCGTACAGCGCGGTCGATCCGGCAGCGCCGGCAAGCGCCAGGCCGGCCAGCGATCCCTTGACGAACGTGCGGCGCGATACGCTCGATTCGTTCATGGTCATGGTTCCCTCCTCTTGCTTCGATTGTTCCTCTCGCCTGTTCCAAAGTACCGGAAACAGCTGGCGGGGGAATCACACTCGTCATGTGATTTAAGAACAAAACCCCAGGTAGGAGTCATCACTATTCTCTGAATCCCCCGTTTCGGAGCCGACGGCTATGCTACCATGCGAAGCGTCGTGCAAGCTGGGATAGGAGGGGTCGTGGAGCAAAGCTCATCGCGCATGCATGTGTCCAGTTGGGGCTACGCATGTTTTCTCACGGTGAACGCCACGTCCATTTGGGGCGGTGTCTTCCCGTTTCTGCCGCTCGAATTCCAGACGGCGGAGATCACCCTCACGTTCTTCCTAGCCCAGGCGCTCGCGTTCGGCGGCGCGTTCGTAGCCAGCATGCTCGGATCGTACTACTTTCCGCGCGGCGCGCGTGTGATGCTGGTGTCGCTGAGCGCGCTGTTGGTGTTCGCCGGGTCGGCCTGCCTTATCGCGGCCATGTACGTGCAGGCGGCCACGCTCCCGCTGGTGTTCGCCGGTGGCGTGTTGCTGGGCATCGGGTGCGCGGGCATGTTCATGCTATGGCAGCGCTACTTCGCGTCGCTGCCGTCGGCCGAGGGCAACTTGCGGCTCATCGTGGGCACGGCCATCGCGCCGCTCATCTACTTTGCGCTGTACCTCGTGCCCATCGCGCTGACGGCTTTCCTCATACCGCTCGTGTTCGTGCCCTTGTGCGGCCTTTGCATCGCGCTTTCGGTGCGCGAGATGCACGTGGACCAGCCTATGTTCGAGGACGTGCCGCAGCAGCATCCGCGCGTGTATCGGCAGGTGGTGGCCGACTATTGGCGCAGTGCGCTGTGCGTGGGGTCGCTCGCGTTCGCCAGCGGCGTCATCCGCGGCATCGCGCTTCTGCACGAGGATATCGGCGCAGTGGTGAACAGCGCGTCGATGCTGGGCTCGTTGGTGTCGGCGGTGGTGCTGTTGGTGCTGTGGTACCGCATGAGCTTCCGGTTCGGGCTGACCTCGGTGTTCCGTGTGGTGTATCCGCTCATCATCACGGGGTTCTTGCTGCTGCCGTTTTTGGGTGCGACCTATCTCAACCTGTTCGCGGCGCTTACGTACATGGTGTTCTCGCTAGTGCAGATGCTCATGATGATGCAGTGCGCGCAGATCTCGCGCGACCGCGGCATCAACCCGGTGTTCATCTACGGGTTCTTCGGCGGCGTGGCCTACATCATGCAGAGCGCCGGCTTCTTGCTGGGCTGGGTGAGCGACTTCATGTGGATCGGCGGTCGCGAGTGGTTGTTCATCGTGGCCATGGTATCGAGCTACGTGCTGGGCCTCACGCTGCTGGCGGCCACGGGCACGCTGTTCAAATCGCTGGCGGCGAAGGGCACGGTGACGGCCGATCCCATCGAGTTCCTGGCGGTCGGCGCGCCGGAGGAGCCGCGGCAGCAGAAGGCGGCGAAACCTGCGGCAAAGCGCCGACGGAATCGCCCTTCGGCATCCGAAGACGCGGGCGTCATCCGCGATCGCACGTCGAAGCAATGTCTCATGCTGCAGGAGGCGCACGGGTTGTCGACGCGCGAAACGGAGGTCATGGAGCTTATCGCGCGCGGGAACAGCATGGCCGCCATCGCCGAGCGCCTGGTCATCAGCGAGAACACCGTGCGCACGCACGCGAAGCACATTTACACGAAGCTCGACATCCACCGTCGTCAAGAGCTGTTGGACATGCTGCATGAATGAGGGCGGGCTTCGCCACGATCCCAAGTGCTATACTGATGCCCGATCGACTGAAAGGCGTAGAGCATGGCACAGGATCTTCCCAACGGGTTCACCGGTTTCTCGCAACGCAGGCCCAACGGCTTCGTGTCGGCGAGCGCGGCGATGGGTACGCCGCGATACGTAGGCGAGCAGCCTCCGGCGGGCAACGCGGCCAACAAGGGCGCGTACGAGGCGGCCACGGCGGCGTTCAGCAGCGGAGCGGAGGGCGCGTTCCAGTACGCGCGCGACCACGCGCGGCCCGACGGCGAGCCGGCCCAATTCGACCCCGACAAGCTGCGCCTCATTCCCGACGTCGACCGCCGCTGGTCGTGGACCGAGATCGACCTCAACGCCATCCGTCATAACACGAGCGCCGTCAAGCAGCGCATCGACAACGGCGTGCGCCTCATGGCCGTGGTGAAGGCCGACGGATACGGTCACGGCGCGGTGCGCTGTGCCAAGACCGCGCTCAACTCCGGCGCCGACTACCTGGGCGTGGCCACGGTGAACGAAGCCATCGAGCTGCGCGAGGCGCTGGTAAACGCGCCCATCCTCGTTCTTTCGCAGCCGCCCGAGACGGCCATCCCGCTGCTTCTGGCTTACAAGGTCATGCCGAGCGTCTATACCTCCGAGTTCGCCATCCAGTACGCCGAGGCCGCCGACGCGTACGGCGTGCGCGCTCCGTACCACCTGGCGGTGAACACGGGTATGAACCGCATCGGCGTGCGCCACGACGAAGTGGTCGAGTTCATGGGGCAGGTGAGCTTCCATCGCGCGCTCGACCTCGTGGGCACGTTCACGCACTTCGCCACGGCCGACTCCGCGGAGACGTTGGACTTCCAGATCCAGGTGAAGCGGTTCATCGAGGCCGTCACGGCGCTGCGCACGGCAGGCGTCAACCCCGGCATCGTGCATGCGGCGAACTCGGCCGCGGCCATCCGCTATCCTGACGTGCAGTTCGACATGGTGCGCCTGGGCATCGCCATGTACGGCCTGCATCCGTCGATCGTCACGCGTCCGATGATCGACCTGCACCCCGCCATGAGCGTGCACGCGCGCATCACCGACGTGCGCACGGTGCCCATGAGCGAGGGCGTGAGCTACGGCATGAACTACCGCAGTCCCGGCAGCGTGAAGATATGCACCGTGCCCGTGGGGTACGCCGACGGTCTGCGTCGCGGCCTGTCGGGGCGCACCGACGTGATCCTCAAGGGGCAGCGCTGCCATCAGGTGGGCAACATCTGCATGGACCAGTGCATGTTCGAGGTGGATCTGCGGGTGTACGGCAGCCGGCGCCGGCTCGATCCGATGATTGGCGACGAGGTGCTGCTGGTGGGACGCGAGGGCGATTCCGTGATCACCCTCGACGACATGGCGAACACGCTGGGCACCATCAACTACGAGCTGGCCTGCGGGTTCAGCTTGCGCATGCCGCGCGTGTACGTGTAGGAAAGGGGATTCGCATGACCAAGCCGCATATTCCGCTCGACGAGATACGCGCGCAGGTGGAAGGGTGCCGCAAATGCCCCTTGGCCGACGGTCGCACGCAGACGGTGTTCGGCGTGGGCAACCCCGAAGCGCGCGTCATGATCATCGGCGAGGCGCCGGGCAAGAACGAGGATCTGCAAGGCGAGCCCTTCGTGGGCGCGGCAGGCAAGTACCTCAACGAGCTGCTGGCCGTTGCCGGGCTCGTTCGCGAGGATGTATTCATCGCGAACGTGCTGAAGTGCCGCCCGCCCGGAAACCGCGACCCGCGCCCCGAGGAGATCGAGCTATGCACGCCGTACCTGCGCGAGCAGACGCGCACCATCGATCCCGAGTTCCTGGTGACGCTGGGGAACTTCTCCACGAAGTTCATCCTGAAGACGGATATCGGCATCACACGCCTGCACGGCACCGTGCAGCGCGCCGGCAAGTTCAAGGTGTTCCCCATCTTCCACCCGGCGGCCGCGCTGTACGACGGTTCCAAGCGCGAGGCGCTGGAGAACGACTTCGCCACGCTGGGCGAGCTGTTGCGCGCAAGCGAAGCCGAACGGGCCGCGGAGGCCGCCGCCAAAGCCGCCGAACCCCCGCACGTCGAGCAACCGCCGCTGCTGTAACGGCTCGGCGCAAGCGCCGTCCGCCCCCTTGCCTCATACAGCCCCGCTATCGAAAGGTTTCTTTCGATAGCGGGGCCTTTTCGCAGCGTAACGAAAAACAGCTGATTTCTTTCGTTAGCGGCTGACTTAGTGCGCAGCCCCCTTCGATCCGGGATCGCCCCTTTGGCGCTCGTGCAGCGGATCGAGGCCGAAATGGCAAAAAAAGCATCGAATTCGGAATGCATCGCAAGCCTTGAGCAAGCGCCGTGCGCGGCACCAGAAGAAGTGCTCTTCGCAATCAGGCATTATGCGGGGTGGTTATCCGGAGCACGGTCGGCTCGCAGTCGATCCCAGGCGGCAACTTCCGAATTCGATGCTTTTTTGCCATCTGGGTCTTCGTTGGATGCGCGGGAGGGGGTGAGGCACTACAGCCACTTCTTGCGCTTGAAGATGATGATTTCGATCACGACGATGATTACCGATACGGCGATGATGGCTTCGTAGCCCCAGCGCCAGTCAAGGCCGGGCATGTTCGTGAAATTCATGCCGAACCAGCTGGTCAGCAGCGTCAGCGGCGCGAACAACGTGGTGATAACCGTGAAGAACTGCATCGTGTTGTTCTGCTGCAGGTCGATTTGCGTCTGGTACAGTTCGCGCAACTGCAAGCTGTACTCCTTGAGGGTGAGCGAGCGCTTCAACAGGCGTTCGGCCTGACGTTCCGCTACCAGGAATAGGCGGCTTTCCTCCTTGCTGAGCAGCCCGTTCTCGTTTTCGGCTATGCCGCTGGCCATGTCCACCAGCTGCTGGTAGTACGTGTCGATGCGCAGCAGCTTGCGCCGGAACGTCAGCATGGTGCGGCTGTTGGCGTTCTTGCCGCGATCGATGATGGACTCCTCCACGTCCTCCATGCGATCCTCCAGATCGGCCAGGAAGGAGAGGTCGTTCTTCATGAGCATCTTCATGAACTCGAACAGGCAGTGACCGACGGTGGGCTGCTTCAAAACGCCTTGCGAGGCGATTTCCTCGAGAACGCGCGCGCAGGTGGTGCCGTCGTCGAGGAACACCAGATGCGTGGCGTCGAAGTAGAACGCGAAGCAGAGCGGGTCGAACAGGATGTGGTTCTTGTTGGGCACGGCGAACGATCCGATGAGGCAGTGGGGGAACACATCGAGGTAGGTGTTCTCGACCGTGTATATGGAGCGCAGCGACTCCCGCGTCTCGGAGCTGAGGAAGCAGGCCTCGCCAATTTCCAGCGAGTTGAGCACTTCGACCACCGGCTGATCGGCGTCGATGGGCGTGCCTGCCGGGGCGGCTTGCAGGCGGTTGTGCAGAAAGTAGAGGTGAGCCATCGCGTTCTCCCAAACGAAACCCCGGGCGTCTTGCCCGCGGACCGGACGATTCCCCAGCTTACCATGCAGGAGCCTCCCTGCATGCTCTCCGGTTGCTCCGTTGGGGGATTGTTGACGCACGCCAGAACATTGAGAAACCCTTCCGGCGCGATTTCCTCCACTGGCCGGGTGGAAACATGCTCGTAACATAGGTGCGGCAGCGCCTTTGCTATACTGACGGCCACATCTACGAGACGGCACCGCTTTCGGTGCTGCTTTTGTATCTGAGACGAGAAGGGCAGTGACGTGTATCCCATCGAACAGGTAGAGGCGCTCAATCCCGAGGTGACGCGCATGGTGGTGCGCGCGCCCGAGATCGCGAAGAAGATCAAGCCGGGTCAGTTCATCATGCTGCGCATCGACGAGCAGGGCGAGCGCATCCCGTTGACCATGAACGACTGCGACCCGGAGGCGGGCACGATTACGATCATCTTCCAGGCGGTTGGCGCCACCACGATGCGCCTCGCCCAGATGAAAGCGGGCGACGCGCTGCAGGACTTCGCCGGGCCGTTGGGCAACCCCACCGAGCTGGAAGGCGCGAAGCGCGCGTGCGTCATCGGCGGCGGTTTGGGAACAGCCATCGCGTTTCCTCAGGCCAAGTGGCTGTACGACCATGGCTGCGAGGTGGATGTTATCACCGGCTTCCGCAACAAGGATCTTGTGCTGCTGGAAGACGAGATCAACCAGCATTCTACGCGCCAGATCATCATGACCGACGACGGCTCGAACGGCAACAAGGGCCTGGTGACACAGGCGCTGCAGCGGCGCATCGACGAGGGAGCGGACTACGACCTCGTGCTGGCCGTGGGCCCCGTCATCATGATGAAGTTCGTGGCCGCCACCACGAAGCCCTACGGCATCAAAACGTACGTGAGCATGAACCCTCTCATGATCGACGGCACCGGCATGTGCGGCGGTTGCCGCGTGAAGGTAGGCGACGAGTACCTGCACGCGTGCGTGGACGGCCCAGACTTCGATGGCCATCTGGTGGACTTCGACGACGCCATGCGTCGCGGCGTGATGTACCGGAGCTTCGAGGCCGAGGCGCGCGAAGGACGCTCGTGCGGCGCGCATGCGGGCGACGAGCGGAAGGGGGCCTAGCATGGCGCGGACGAACTACGAGGTGAACAGGCAGAAGACGCGCGTTCCCATGCCGGAGCTCGATCCGGTCGAGCGTGCGCAGACGTTCGACGAGGTGGCTCTGGGCTACTCCGAAGAAGAGGCGGTAGCTGAGGCGCGCCGCTGCATCCAGTGCCCGAACGCTCCGTGCGTGGGCGGCTGCCCCGTGGGCGTTCCCATCCCGCAGTTTATCGCGCAGGTGGCCGAGGGCAATTTCGCCCGCGCGTACGCCATAGTGAAGAGCGCGAACTCGCTGCCTGCCATCTGCGGACGCGTGTGCCCGCAGGAGACGCAGTGCGAGGGCGTGTGCACGCGCGGAAAGAACGGCGAGCCCGTTTCTATCGGTCGTCTGGAGCGCTTCACGTCCGACTGGGCGTTCGAGCACCCTGAGGAAGCGGCTGCGGCTATGGAGGAGTTCGCGTGCGAAGGCGAAGGGCTCGTCGAGCAGACGGCCGGCGATGACGCGGCGGCATCGATCGACCTTTCCGGCAAGCGCGTGGCCGTTGTGGGCTCGGGCCCGGCGTCGCTGACGTGCGCGGGCGAGCTGGCGAAGCTGGGCTGCGACGTGACCGTGTTCGAGGCGCTGCACAAGGTGGGCGGCGTGCTGACCTACGGCATCCCCGAGTTCCGTCTTCCGAAGGACCTCGTGCAGCGCGAGGTGTCGAAGCTGGGCGACAAGGGCGTGTCGTTCGAGGTGAACGCGCTGGTGGGCAAGCTCTACGACATCGACGAGCTCATGGAGGATCGCGGCTTCGACGCGGTGTTCGTGGGCACGGGCGCGGGGCTTCCCAGCTACCTGGGCATCGAGGGCGAGGGCCTCAACGGCGTGTCGGTGGCAAGCGAGCTGCTGACCCGCGTGAACCTTATGAAGGCGTACCTGTTCCCCGAGTACGAGACGCCGGTGTACGCTGGCAAGAAGTGCGTGGTGGTGGGCGGCGGCAACGTGGCCATGGACGCCGCGCGCACGGCGAGGCGCCTGGGCGCCGAGGTGACCGTGGTGTACCGCCGCGGCCGCGAGGAGATGCCGGCGCGCGCCGAGGAAGTGCACCATGCCGAGCAGGAGGGCATCCGTTTCCAGCTGCTGACGAACCCGACGCGCATCCTGGGCGATGAGAAGGGCTGGGTGTCCGGCGTCGAATGCGTGCGCATGGAGCTGGGCGAGCCTGACGCGAGCGGCCGTCGCCGCCCGACGGCGGTCGAGGGCAGCGAGTTCGTCATCGACATCGACATGCTGGTGATCGCCGTGGGGTCGAAGACCAACCCGCTGATCGCGAAGACCACGCCGGACCTCGAGGTGACGCCTCGCAGCCTGATCGTGGCCGACGACGACACGGGTGCCACGTCGAAGCCGGGCGTGTTCGCCGGCGGCGACGCGGTCATCGGCGCGGCCACCGTGATCCTGGCCATGGGTGCCGGCAAGCGCGCCGCCGCGGGCATCGCGGAGTATTTGACGCAGGACTAGACTGAATACCGTTGTACAAGGGAACGAGTGTTTCATTTGAAACACTCGTTCGTGTTTTTTTGGGAGGCTGGATATGCCGTTCGATCCTATCGCCTACATCAACGAGCCCCGCTGGATGGAATCGCGCTTGGGGCTCGATCGCATTCGCGAGCTGCTCGACCGGCTGGGCCGTCCGCAGGACCGCCTCAAGTTCGTGCACGTGGCCGGCACGAACGGCAAGGGTTCGACCTGCGCGTACCTGGCTTCCATCTTGCAAGCGGCCGGCTTGCGCACGGGGCTGTTCACCAGCCCCTACCTGATCACGTTCGAGGAGCGCATCCGCGTGGACGGCGTTAACATCGCGCTGGACCAACTGGCCGAGGTCGCGTTGCTCGTGAAGGAGCAGGCCGAGGCCATGACCGATCACCCCACCGAATTCGAGCTGATGACGGCGGTGGCGCTCGTGCACTTCGCGCGCCAGGGCTGCGACATCGTGGTGCTGGAAGTGGGCCTCGGCGGGCGCCTGGACTCCACGAACGTCATCGACGCGCCCGAAACGGCCGTCATCGCGCGCATCGGCCTCGACCACACGAAGCTGCTCGGTACCACGCTGGCCGCCATCGCGGGCGAGAAGGCCGGCATCGTCAAACCGGGGTCGGCCGTGGTGTCGTGGCCGCAGGACGCCGAGGTCATGGCCGTGGTCGAAGCGGCCGCAGCCGCGGCCGACGATACGCTGACGGTGCCCGATTTCGCACAGCTTGCCGTGGGGGCCGTCGACTGGCACGCCCCCGGGGCTCCCGTGCGCTCGTTCTCGTATGGGCGCTTTGCGAACTTGCGCACAAAGCTATTGGGTTCGTATCAGCCGTCGAACGCGGCGCTGGCTATCGAGACGGCCGTCGCGCTGCGCGAGCGCGGATGGCGCATATCCGACGAAGCGGTGCGCCAGGGCGTCGCAGATGCCGCATGGCCTGGGCGCTTCGAGATCGTGCGCGCGGGGGAGGGCGAACCGACCATCGTCGTAGACGGCGGTCACAACCCGCAGGGCGCTCAGGCGCTCGTCGATTCGCTGGTCGACGTGTTTCCCGGTCGCAAGCCCGTGTTTATTATCGGCGTGCTGGAGGACAAGGACTATCCGGTCATGCTGGAGACGGTGCTGCCGCACGGCTCGGCGTTCGTCGCGGTGGCACCCGACAATCCGCGCGCGCTGCCCGCCAGCAAGCTGGCGCGCGCCATCCGTTGGACCGGGCAGGATCTGCTGGGGTGCTCGGCGTGCGTAAACCCGTACGTCGCGCGCGATATGGCCGACGCGCTGGCGCATGCGCGTGAGCTGGCCGGCCCCGACGGCCTCATCTGCTCGTTCGGCAGTCTGTACTCCGTTGGCGCGCTGAAGGAGTTGCTGGCAGGGTAGACCTCACTCCCTGTTCTGCAGCAGGTCGATCAGTTCCTGCTTCGAATGCACGTCCAGCTTCGCGTAGACGTTCTTCGCGTGCGTGCGCACCGTGTTCTCCGACAGGCACAGCGCGTCGGCGATGTAAGCCTTGCTGCGCCCCTGCGCGATGAGCAGCGCGACCTCCGTCTCGCGCTCCGACAGGTCGAATTCCTCGCGGAACCAGTCCTGAGCGCTCGGCGCCTTCTTGGCGTCCAGCACCCCGGGCGCCGCTCCGTCGGCCGCTTGCGGCGCGGCGAACGCGCCCGACGCTTCAGGTGCCAGGCTTGCAACGGGTGCCGACGGCTTCGGCTCCCTCGCGCGCCGTTCCGGTTTGGGCGCTTCGTCCTCGGCGAATAGCGGCCGCATCTTCAAGATGCCGTCCGACAGCAGCAGCGCCATGCTGGCGGCCAGCGCGAACACCACGATGCCGATGACGGCGGTCACCGCGTACGACGATGCGCCCACCGCGCCCAGCACCATGATCAGCACGCGGCCCGCGTCGCGCGACAGCACGCGCGACGCCCAGGCGAATCCGTACACGGCGTACACGTCGGTGGTGGCGTGGCGCGCCACGTCCTGCAGCGTGATCCACAGCACGCCCAGCATCAGCGTGTCGGCGATGTTCACGGTGGCGATGGCCAGCCCCGTGAAGTGCCCGGGGAACACCGACAGGATCAGCATCCCCACGGCCACCAGCATGATCTCGATGCGCCAGAGGAACGAGAAGCTCAGCCGCTTGCGTTTCACGATGAACCACCAGATGATGAACAGGCTGATGATCACCACGCCCATCTGGTGCACCACGCGCTGCAGCGCGTCCATAGGCACCGGCTCGCCCGCCGGGAATCCGCGCGAGATGCCCAGCGCCAGCCCGAACACCGCCAAGCCGCCGAAGATGAACAGCATGGTGGTGCGCGGTTCCTTGTCGTATACGGGCTCGGGTGCGGGAAGCTGGCCCACGTCGGCTTTCATGGCGCGCTGGTAGCATAAAAGCGCGATGGCCGGCATGAACATGCTGATCGTGTAGCTGAGGAGGTCGGGCAGGAAACTCAGCGCCAAGCCGCCGACGGATCCGAGGGCCAGCGACAAGAACCCGTACAGCACCGATTGGCGCAGGCCCAGCCGCACGTAGGCCGCCGTCCACATGCCGCCGCCCAGCGCGCCGCCGATGCCGGCCAAGACGCTGGCCACTGCCAGGATCTCGACCGCGCCGGTCTCCTTGCCCGCCAAGATAAGCACGGTGGAGAACGTCATCACCGTGAAACCCAGCCACGCCACCGCCGTGCGGCCTCCCTTCGAGAAGGGCTTGCGCAGCGCGATGGCCGCGCCGATGACCATCACCAGGCCGTACGCGAGGTTGTTGACCACCGTGAACAGCCCGTCGTCGCTTTGGGTGTACGAGGCGAACAGGTTCACTTGCAGCCAGACGCGCGTGGCTGCCAGCCCGAGAAACGATGGCAGGAAGGTGCCGCCCATGAGGGCGATTATTTGGCTTGTTCGAGCGGCGGCGCTCGTGTGCGGCATCGATCCTCGATTCTTTTTCTGGGGATGAGGTACGGCAACCAGTATATACGAGCATGCGCGGACGCGTGCGCAACGCACAGAACGCGTCCTCACACCTTCCGGGTGAATCTGGGCGGCACCGGGTGGTTTCACCCGGAAGGTGGCTTCTGATCTGCGCGCATCGTGCGTAGAGTGCAGGGTATGAAGCAGAACCCCAGGGAGGAAAGGATCAATGATGACGGGAATCAAGACGGGACGCTCCGCCACCCAGCCGACGAGGGCTTCCGTGCCGTTGACGCGCCGCCAGTTCGCCCAGGCGATGACCGGCGGCCTGGCCACGTTGGCGCTGGGCGGCCTGTTCGGCTGCGCACCGCAACAGGCTGCGGCGGCCGAGGCGCACGAGACGATGGACTACGACGTGGTGGTTCTGGGAGGCGGCGGCGCCGGCGTGACGGCTGCGGGCCAGGCTGCGGCGGCCGGCGCGAAAACCGTGCTGGTGGAGAAGATGGCGTGGCTGGCGGGTTCCAGTTCGCTGGCCATCGGCACGCTGTACGGCGCGGGCACGAAGCTGCAGAAGGAGGCCGGCATCGAGGATACGCCGGAGGGCCTGCTGGAGTACTTCCTGTCGCGCGGCGGCGACAAGCTGGACTACGACGTGCAGAAGTTCTGCGCCGAGCATTTCGGGGAAACCATCGACTGGCTGTACGAGGATCTGAAGGTGCCCTTCAAGGAAACGGTGTCCAAGAAGGGCAAGGATCCTGTTCCGCGCGGCCATAACTGCTCGAACAACGCCATGGACTACCTGCGCGCGGTCACGGCGTACGCGCAGGAACAGGGCGCCGAGTTCCACTTCGGCACCACGGTGGAATCGCTTGTCGTGGACGAGGGCGGCGCGGTGACCGGCGTGCTCGCTAAGCGAGGGAACGGCTCGACGGTGCTCTACAACGCGAAGAACGTGATCGTGGCCACGGGCGGGTTCTGTCGCAACGCCGACATGATCGACGAGTACATGCCCGACTATTCCAGCGTGTACACCGAAGTGGGCGTCGGCTGCACGGGCGAGGGCCTGCGGATGGGCCTCGACATCGGCGCGGACTACGTGGGCCACGGCGGCACGAATGGCATCCTCGCCTGCCCGGTCGAGCCGGGCCAGTCGAAGCTGATCAGCAACAAGGCGCTGTGGATCAACTCCAAGGGCGAGCGCTTCGCCAACGAGGCCGGCCAGACCCACGACATCTACTATGATGTGGCGCACTTCGACGACCAGAAGTTCTTCGCGGTGTACGACCAGGCCATGGTGGACGCGCTCGACGACGACCTGCGCTCGAAGTTCGAATTCGGCCTGGAGCAGGGCATGTTCGCCCAGGGCGACACAGTGGCCGAAGCCGCGGCAGCGCTCGGCATCGACGGCGCCGCAGCGCAGGCGGCGCTCGACGGGTACAACGAGCTGGCCGCTGCGGGCGAGGACGCCCAGTTCAAGAAGAAGGCCGAGGTGCTCGTCCCGCTCACGGAGGCTCCCTACTACGTGCTGACCATGGGCGTGTGCACGCACGGCAGCTTCGGCGGCTACCGCGTGAACACCGAGTTCCAGGTGCTCGATACGAACGGCCAGCCCATTCCGCACCTGTACGCGGCGGGCGAGGTGTGCTGCGGCACGTTCATCTACGACGACTACCCGGCGGGCGGCTGCGGCCTTAACTGGTCCTACACTTCCGGCCGCTACTCGGGCAAGAACGCGGCCAAGGCAGCGCTCGCGTAAGACCTCCCGCTGAAAGCACCCTCCCTGAACAAGCGAAGACCCGCCGATCGGCGGGTCTTCGCGGTGCTGCTTGCAGGGTCGTGCTTACAAGGAGTCGATGTACTCCACGAGGGCGCCCACGGTGTCGAGGCCCTCGGGCTCGCCGAAGTCCACGTCGCAGGCCTCTTCGAGGTCGCAGATCAGCTCGACCATGTCGAGCGAGTCGATGCCCAGCGAGTCGAACGTCGAGCTCTCCTCAACGGTGTTCGGATCGATATCGAGGTTCTCCTCGAGGATGGTCTTGATGGTGTCGATGGTTGCCATGCTCTTATTCCTCCGTCTGCTTGAGCAGGCCGTAGCCGCCGTCGTCGCGACGGTACAGCACGTTCACCATGCCGCTGTCGCGGTCGGTGTAGGCGAAGAAGTCGTGACCCAGAAGGTCGATCTTCACGAGCGCTTCCTCCTCGGTCAGCGGCTCGAACTCGATCGTCTTCACGCGCACCACTTCGTCATCGGCGGCAAGTTCCTGCATGAGCCCGTCCACGTCCAGCTCGCCCGCTGCGGCAGGCTCGGCCATGCGGATGGTTTCGTCGGCGGCGCGCAGCTTGCGGTCGACGACCTTCGTCTTGTACTTGCGCAGCTGGCGGACCACCTTGGCTGCGGCCACGTCGATGGCCGCGTACATGTCCTCTTCGTGTTCTTCAACACGAATAATGTGGCCCTTCGTGCGCAGCGTGACTTCGCAGACGGCGGGGCGGGGGTTGGCAGGGTTCTTCTCGACGAACAGCACGACCTCGGCAACAAGCGGGTCGATGTCCATGACCTTCATGGAATTGCCGATCTTCTCCTCGGCGTACTCGCGAAGCGCGTCGGTTACAGGCATCTTGCGTCCGGTGACGGTAATGCTCATAGCGATCACCTCTTACCTCGTGGCGAATAAAAAAACAGCTCGGTCGCCGTCGTCGTACCTGGTCATACGAGCGATCGGGTGATATGCCCTCCACGCGAATCCCAAGCCGACTCCTAACGCCTAAGCTGATGAGTACAGAATAGCGCAATTCTCAGCGTTTTGCCCGGTCATTTTGATCTGTTGTGAAATCGATCTAAAAACGGGTAACAATTGCGCGAACGTATCGGGCAAATGAGGGATAATACCCCAAAAGACGAAGCCGAAAGGGCACCATGACCGAACAGAACCAAGACGGAACGCAGCGTATCTTCATTAGCGAAGTGCAGCGTCATCAGGCACGATACAGGAAACTCATCCAGTTCACCCATTCGTCCACCAAGGCGGCCGGCGCCATGCTGCTGGCGGCTGTCGTGGCTCTCATCGTGGCGAACACGGGCGCGTACGAGGCGTTCTTGGAATTCTGGCATACCGAGGCGGGCTTCTTCTTCGGCGACGCGTTCGCGGGCATGTCGCTGGCGCATGTGATCAACGACATATTCATGGCCGTGTTTTTCCTGCTGGTGGGCTTGGAGGTGAAGTACGAGCTGACGGTGGGCGAGCTGACGAACATCCGCCAGGCTCTGCTGCCCATCATGGCGGCCATCGGCGGCGTGCTGGCGCCTATCGGCATCTACCTGGCGTTCAACGCGACGAATCCCGAAACCGTGCAAGGCTGGGGCGTCCCCACCGCCACCGACATCGCGTTCGCGCTGGGTATCCTGGCTTTGTTGGGCAACCGCGTTCCCAGCGGCGTGCGCGTGTTTTTGAGCACGCTGGCTGTGGCCGACGATATCATCGCCATCCTGGTGATCGCCGTCTTCTACGGCCACAGCCCGTCGATGTTCTGGCTGGGCATGGCCGCCGCCGTGCTGGTGGTGCTGGTGCTGATGAATCGCAGCCACATCTACTCGTTGGTGCCGTATCTGCTGGTGGGTGCCGTGCTGTGGTACTGCGTGTTCATGTCGGGCGTTCACTCCACCATCGCGGGCGTGTTGCTGGCGTTCGTTATCCCGTCGGGGTCGCGCGTTAATCTCGAGAGCTTCATTTCGTGGTCGGGCGACAAGGTTCGTCAGGCGCGCGACGCGTTCCAGCCCGAGACGCCCGTCATCGCGCAGGGCGACTACATCAAGACCGTAGCGGATCTCAGCCAGGTGACGCGCCAGGTTGTGCCGCCGGCGACTCGTCTCGAGCACAAGCTGTATCCGTGGGTGTACTTCGGCATCCTGCCCTTGTTCGCTTTGACCAATGCCGATGTCAGCTTCACGGGTATGGACATCGGCTCCATGCTTACGGATCCGGTGCTGTACGGTGTCATGCTGGGCCTGTTGGTGGGCAAGCCGCTCGGCATCATGCTGATGAGCTTTGCGATCGTCAAGAGCAAGCTGGCCTCGCTGCCCGAGAACGTGAACTGGTTCCATATGCTGGGAGCCAGCATCTTGGGAGGCGTCGGCTTCACCATGGCCATCTTCGTGGCGAATCTTGCTTATACCGACGAGATGCACATCGCCACGGCGAAGCTGGCCATTCTGGCGGCCTCGCTGCTTGCCGGCGTGCTGGGCTTCGTGTTCCTGCTGCTGCAGGCGAAGGCTGCGCAGAAGCGCGGCGTGGCGTACGTTTCGGCTTCGAGCGACGACGTGGCTCGTCAGACTGCCGGCAGCGAGGTTGCGCGCGAGTCGGAGGAGCTGCTGCGCGGCATCGAGGATCATCCCGCCATCAAGAGCGAGCTCGAGGCGGCGAAGAAGCGCGGCGGCGTGTTCGAGATCGTCGTGGATCTAGGGCCGACCGGTCTTTTGGGCGGCGGCTCCATCGGGGACGTGCGCGAAGCGGTGCGCAACGAGGTGGTGCGTGTGCTGAAAGAGGAGGGCAAGGACGACCTGCTTGAAAAAGTGCAGGAGGATTTCAACGACGAAGGAAAGCCTCCGCTGCTCAGCGTGGAGGAGGCTCTTCTGCGCGAGGGCGGCGAGGAAGCGCTGCGCCGCGCCCTGCACCACGAGGAAGAGGACGTGGAGGGCGTGTCGGGCGATACCGACTCTCGAAACGAACGGTGATCGTGCCGTTGCGCTATACTTTTTAACCTTGATGAACTGCGTTGCGAAGGAGCGATATGGAAGCTGCCGCTATCGTGTTGGCCGCAGGTGCGGGCACCCGGATGAAGTCCAAAAAGCCGAAGGTCGCTCATGAGGTGTTGGGCAAGCCGCTTGTCCGCTGGGTGGTGGACGCGGCGCGCGAGGCGGGCGTCCAGCGTGTGGTGTCCGTGGTGGGGCACGCGCGCGAGCAGGTGGAGCCGCTGGTGGCCGACACGCAGACTGTGGTGCAGACGGAGCAGAACGGCACGGCGGGCGCCGTGGCCGTGTGCAAGGACGCTCTAGCCGATTTCGACGGCTCGCTGGTGGTGCTGTCGGGCGACTGCCCGCTGATCACGGCCGATACCATCGCGCGCCTTGCGGCCGTGCGCGAGGAGAACGACGCGGCCGTGGTGGTGCTCACGATGCAGCTGGACGACCCGTTCGGCTACGGGCGCATCGTGCGCGACGAGCAGGGCGCGGTGGCGCGTATCGTGGAGCAGAAGGACGCCACGCCCGAGGAGGCGGCCATCTGCGAGTGCAATTCCGGGTTCTACTGCTTCGATGCGCGGGCGCTGTTCGACGCGCTCGGGCAGGTGGGCAACGATAACGCGCAAGGCGAGTTCTACCTCACCGACGTGCTGGAGATCTGTCGCAACGCTGGCCGTCCCGTGTTGGCATTGGCCTGCGACGACCCTGCCGAGTGCCTGGGCGTGAACTCGCGCATCCAGCTGGCCGAGGCCACGAAGCTGGCCCAGCGTCGCATCAACCGTGCGCATATGGCGGCCGGCGTGACCATGATCGACCCCGAGCTGGTATGGATCGGTCCGGACGTGGCCATCGCGCAGGACGTGGAGCTGCTGCCCAACGTCACGCTCATGGGCGCCACCAGCATCGGCGAGGACAGCGTCATCGGCCCCGACTCGCGCCTGACCGACACGACGGTGGGCTGCGGCTGCGTCGTGGACGAGACGGTGGCCGTAGAAGCGCAGATCGACGACGGCGCCACATGCGGTCCGCGCGCGTACCTGCGTCCGGCGGCGCATCTGTGCGAGGGCGCGAAGGCCGGCACCCACGTGGAGATCAAGAAGTCCACGGTGGGGAAGGGCTCGAAGGTGCCGCACCTGTCCTACATCGGCGATACGACCATCGGCGAAGATGTGAACGTCGGTGCCGGGTCCATCACCTGCAACTACGACGGCAAGAAGAAGCACGCCACCACCATCGGCGACGGCGCGTTCATCGGCAGCGACACCATGATGGTGGCGCCGGTGAACATCGGCGCAGGCGCGATCATCGGCGCGGGCTCCTGCATCACCAAGGACGTGGCGCCCGACGCGCTGGCTCTGACGCGCCCGGAACAACGGGAAATCCCCGGGTGGGCCGCGAAGAAGCGCGAGCGGCAGGAGTAAGCATCTTGTCATCCTTCGACTCCGGCCTACAGCCTGCGCTCAGGATGACAAGTCTAGGCGTCGCCCATGATCGGGAAGGCGAAGCTTTCCTACAACGTCGCTTTCAGCAGCGCCAACGCGTCGGCCGGGGCGAGCGCGGCGACGGGGGCGTGCTTGATGAGCGCCTCGTCGTTGGTAACGAGGTACGTCGCGTCCGCCCGTTGCGCAGCGGCCACCACCAGGTTGTCCTCGAGGTCGTTGTGGATGCTGCGGAGGTTGCACGCCGTCCAGAGATCCGATTCGTCCGCGCCCACGGCGGTGGCCTGTTTTCGCATGCTGTTCACGCATCCCCACGCGGTTTCGGTTGCCGTTACCGCGTCGCTTTGGGTGAGCGATCCCTTCTCTGCGCGAGCGATGCGCTTGAACGTCGAGACGGCAACGTAAAACACGTCTTTCACGATGGCAGCGGGGTAAAGAAGAGGGAATTCGTACTCGAAAGCGAATACGATGAGGTCGATCGCCTCTTTGCCTCCCGCACGATCAGGGAGGAAATAGTCGAGCCAGACGTTCGTGTCGATGAGGAGGGAGGGCCGTTGGCTAACCATCGAGGCCTCGCTCCCGCAAGCGTTCCATCAAGGCGTACTCGCGCATCTCGGCGTACGACGCGTTCTTCGTCCACTCCGAAGGCTCGATCCCAGCTCGTTCGTACGCGTCGGCAACGATATTCGCGCTTTTGAGAGCGACGGCCCGCCTTCGCGCGCGCTCTTCCTCGGCTTCGCGTTTCTCCGCTTCGTCTTCGGTGTCGAACAGGCTTTGTATGATCTGCGGGTTATGCGAATTGCGGGCGGCGAAGTCCCACAGCTTGCGGACGGCTTGCGACGGCGTCATCCCGGCCTTCTCCAGCGCCGCATCGCCGCGCTCCTTGAGCGAGCGGCTGATGCGCGTGTTCATCTGCGCCATTTCCGTCGACATAACAAACCTCCCTTCGACAATGCTATGCCATATAGTATAGCAACTATATAAATGTATAGCAACAAAGTCTGATCGTGTGCCAGCAAAGAGGGGTTTCGTACGCTTTCAAGACGTTTTACCTGATCAACACCCTTACTCATCCATTATTGGTGGCGTTCGTCACCCATAAATATCCTTGCTTGCCGCACGTTTTCACGAACTACGGACGTTTTCCGTCCGTCCGTCGCGCCGTAAGGTGAAGTCGCTCGAAGCCGAGAGGAGGAATCGGCAGGGCGTTATCAGACGAGCGAAACGGGGGACATCATGAAACAAGACGACCAGCGCGCCGACGCGACCCAGGCTGACGCTGCCAATCGGCGCGCCGACGCGAACCGGGCTGATGCCGTTGCCGATGAGCGAAACTTCGACGACGCGGTCGAAGCCGTCGTCAAGCGCCTCGAGGCGAACCGCGCGAACACGCTGGCGCTGTGCGCGTGCCTTGCCATCTGCGAGACGCGCATGCCCTATCGCGAGGCCGAGGCGCTCATCGGCCAGCGTCCCGAGCTGAACCTCAGCACGCAGAACGCCCACGCGCTGCTGCGCATCATGATCGATTGCGGAGGCGTGGAAACCGAGGAGGTTCCCGAGCCGGCGTGCGAGCCGGGCGACGACAAGCAGGATCAGCCCGTCGACTACACGGTGCGGACCACCGAGGCGGGCAGGGCGGCGCTGGCGCAGTTCGAGCCGACGAAGCGGTTCGGCCGCATGCTGCAAGACGAACCTGCCGGCTACGCCCAGGCATACGCCATCGTGCTCGCCCTGTGCGAGGACGGCGCGACGAAGGCCGCCATCGAGCAGGCGCTTGAGGGCAACCCCGCGCTGAGCAACCCGAAGCAGGTATTCCCCAGCTACTTCATCTCCAAGCTGGAGACCGTGGGCGGTCTTACATGGGACGGTTCGTGGAAAGCCACGGAAGCCGGCCGGCAGATGCTGGCCCTGGTCGGGTAAAGCGCTGCCCGATCGCCGCCCGCGCAACGGGCGCTCCCATCTGAGATAGCAAGCAAACAAGAAAGCGAAGACGAGAAGAAGGAGGGAACATGACACAGCCTACCATCACGCGACGCAGTTTCGTGAAGTCGGCGGCGGCGCTGGGCGCCGCATGCGGTCTGGGCGTTGCCGTGAGCGACGACCTCGTGCACGTCGATCCGGCGCATGCCGATACGGGCGGCGACGTGAAGATCGTGAAGACGGCCTGCCGCGCCTGCATCGCAAGCTGCGCCGTGCTGGCGCATGTGAAGAACGGTCGCGTCATCAAGATCGAGGGCAATCCCGAAAGCCCTATGAGCCAGGGCGGCCTGTGCGCGAAGGGCATGGCCGGCATCCAGGCGCTGTACCATCCCAACCGCAACAAGTACCCCATGCGCCGCGTGGGCGAGCGCGGCCAGAACCAGTGGGAGCGCATCACCTGGGACGAGGCCATCACCGAGATCGCCACGAAGCTCATCGAGATCGACGAGAAGTACGGCTCGGAATGCGTGGCCGTGTCCACCGGCGGTGGCGGCAACCCGCACTTCAGCAACGTGAAGCGCTTCGGCGAGGCCATCAACACGCCCAACGTGTGGGAGCCTGGCTGCGCGCAGTGCTACCTGCCACGCATGGGCGCCTCGCAGCTGTCGAACGGCATGGGCAAGCCGAACAACCTGTCCTTCAGCGACTCCAATGGTTGGGACTACTACTTCACCGACTCGCCGGTGGACTCCCTCGTGCTGTGGGGCACCGACCCGGCCAACAGCTCGGTTGCCACGGGCGGCCGCGCGCTGGCCGAGCTGCGCGCCCGCGAGCAGGGCTTGAAGACCGTGGTCATCGACCCGCGCATGACGATGGACGCCGCCAAGGCCGACGTGTGGCTGCCTATCCGCCCCGGCACCGACGCCGCGCTGCTCATGGCGTGGACGAAGTGGATCATCGACAACGAGAAGTACGACGAGGACTTCTGCACGAACTGGACCAACATGCCCTACCTCGTGAACCCCGAGACGCGCCTGACCCTCAAGCCCACCGAATGCGGCCTCGAAGGCACCGACGCCGATTACGTCATCTGGGATCCGGCGCAGGGCAAGCCCGTCGTGCTGGAGTACCCCATGAACGAGGGCGTCACCCCGCCGCTGTTCGGCACGTACGAGATCGACGGGAAGCAGTACCCCACGGGCGGCCAGCTGCTCAAGGAGAGCGTGGAGGAGTTCACGCTGGCGAAGGCGGCCGAGATCTGCTGGCTCGACGAGGGCCAGATCGAGAAGGCGCTGGAGATCTACACGACGGGCCAGTCCGGCATCATGCAGGGCGTGCCCATCGACCAATACGAGCAGTCGCAGCAGTGCGCGCTCGGCGCCCTCAACCTCGAGTACCTCATGGGCAACGTGCAGAAGCCCGGCGCCATGCTGCAAAGCTTCAAAGCCTGCCCGGCGCGCGATCAGATCCCCAACACGCCGCGCTTCCTCAAGAAGGAGAAGATGCTCAAGCGCTTGGGCGTGCAGGAGCACAAGGGCCTGCTGGACTGGGATATGGCGTTCATTCCCGCGGTGTTCAAGGCCATGAAGGACGGCGATCCCTACCAGATCCACGCATGGTTCGAGCGCTCCGGCAACAAGCACGTGGTGCTGGGCAACGCCACGTGCCTCGACGAGATCGTCCCGAACCTCGACTTCGTCTGCCACATCTTCATGTACCCGACGGCGTTCTCCGTGCTGTGTGCCGACATGCTGCTTCCCTCCGCGGAGTGGCTGGAAACCAACCTGGTCATCCCGCAGCTGAACGCCATCGTCATCCGCCAGGCGGTCACCCACCTGTTCGAGACGGTGGAGGAGGGCCTCATCTGGACGCAGATCGTGCAGAAGATGGCCGAGATGGGCAACGTGCATGCGCAGGAGGCCTTCACGGCCGAGGGCACGAACGGCATCCCGATGTACAAGAACGAGTACGAGAAGCAGAAGCTGCACCTCAACAACCTGAAGATGAGCTGGGAGGAAGCGGCCGAGAAGGGCGTGTTCGAGTGGTGCACCGAAGAGGAGTACCGCACGTACTACGGCTATAAGGCGGTTGACGAGGCCACCGGCAAAGCCAAGGGCTTCGGGACGCCTTCCAAGAAGTGCGAGGTGTACTGCGAGTCCAATACCATCCTGGGCCGCACGGGCTTCCCCTGGTCGCAGTGCTTCGAGGAGAAGAACCTGGTGCTGGAGCCGGCGTCGAAGGACTACGAGCCGCTGTGCTACTACAAGGAGCCGGCCGAAAGCCCGCTCACGGACACCGAGTACCCGCTGGTGCTGACCGAGGGCCGTCTGCCCATGTACCACCACGGCACGCTACGCAACATCCCGTATCTGCGCGAGATCTACCCCGTGCCCGAGATGTGGATCCATCCCGACGACGCGGCGACCTACGGCGTGGAGGACGGCCAGTGGTGCACCATCGCCAGCCGCCGCGGCGAGACGCACGGCAAGGCGCGCGTTACCACGGCCATCGCCAAGGGCGTCATCTACCAGGAGCGCTTCTGGGCGCCCGAGCTGCTGGACACCGACCCCGAGCGCGCTTACCGCGTGATGAACATCAACGTGCTGACCAAGAACGACGAGCCGTACAACCCCGAGTACGGCACCTATACCCTGCGCGGCTTCCAGGTGAAGGTCACGCCTGACGCCGCTGCTCCGGAAGGCGTGTGGACCGAGCCCGAGCAGTTCGAGCCCTGGATGCCGCAGCCGAGCGATCCTACCGAGGAGGTGTTCGATTATGGCGCATAACTGCATCGTGGTGAACCTCGATCGCTGCACGGGCTGCTATTCCTGCGAGATCACGTGCAAGATGGAGAACGACATCGCCCTGGGCGAGCATTGGAACAAGATGCTGCAGCGCGGGCCCTTCGGCGACTACCCGAACATGACGCGCTACCCGCTGCCCACCATGTGCCAGCAGTGCGCCGATGCCCCGTGCGTGCACGTGTGCCCCACCGGCGCCAGCTACCGCGATGGCAACAACGTGGTGCTCATCGACCGCGAGAAGTGCATCGGCTGCAAGTACTGCATGATGGCCTGCCCCTACGGCGTGCGCGATTGGAACAAGGCGTCCAAGACGGTGGAGAAGTGCACGCTGTGCGGCCACCTGACGGCGAACGGCGAGCTTCCCGCGTGCGTGAAGAGCTGCAGCGCCGGCGCCCGTTTCTACGGCGACTTGGACGATCCGAACTCCGACGTGTCCAAGGAGCTGGCGAAGTACGATGCGGCGGACATCCACGAGCTGCCGAACGTGGGCAACAACCCCTGCACGAAGTACATCATGACCAGCATGCACGGCGAGTGGATGGAAGGGGCTGAGTAGCATGGACATCCAATGGTCCCTCGTTCTGTTCACGGCGATCGCCAGCTGCGGCACATGGGTGTCGGTCGGCGTGGCCGTTGACGAGCTGCGTGGATTGACGCAGCGCACCAACCTGGTGGCTTCCGTTCTGGCGCTCGTGCTGGCCGTCGTGGGCGGCATCGCGTCGGTCACGCACCTGTCGCACCCCGACCGCATCATGGCCGTGCTGAGCCATCCCACGGCGGGCATCTTCCTGGAAGCGCTGCTCATCGGTCTGTTCATCGCGGCGGTGGCCGTGTACGTGATCCTGCTGAAGCGCGATGCGTCGGCCGGAGCCCGCAAAGCGGTTGCCGTGCTGGCCGCCGTCATCGGCATCGTGTTCAGCTTCGCCAGCGGCTACTCCTACATGATGGAGGCGCGCACCACGTGGAACACCATCACGCTGCCGTTGGGCTATCTGGGCTTCGGCGCGGCGAGCGGCTTGAGCCTGTACCTGCTGCTGGTCGCCTGCAAGAAAGAGAGCGCCGAGGCCGTGAAGCTGGCCGGCTTGGAAACCGTGATCGGCGGCGTTCTGGCGCTCGTGTCCGGTTTGGCCTTCGGCTTCGCGTCCGGCGCGGCGACGGGCGATGCCGCGGCCATCTTCTGGGTCGCACTCGTGTGCGGCGGTCTCGCGCCCCTCGTGTGCGGATGGCTGGCGCGCAGCAAGCCCGCGTCGGCCGTGACCATGGCGACCGTCGCGTTCGCCGGCGGCATCATCGGATCCATCGCGTTCCGCGCCGTCATGTGGATGGTGGGCACCGCGGTGGCCAACTACTTCGGCATCGTCCTGTAGACGATGCCGGCGGGGAAGGGGCCGTCCTGCGCGCGTGCGGAGGACGGCCCCCGACCGGGCCGCTCGATCAAGCCATACGCAACCCCCCCCTCCCCTCATGCGTATGGCTCGATCGGTCGACAACGGAACCGGTAACCAACGGGGAATGCAAGGAGAGCACCATGGAACAGCATGATCGCGAAGAGCTTGCCGAGGTGAACGCCGCGCGCAAGGGCTTTTACGAATTCCTGGCAAGCATGTACAAGCTGGAACTGACCGACGAGCAGATAGGGACGCTGACGAAGCAGGACCTGCCGACGGATGCCGAGTACGTGGGCGCGGGATACGCGACGGTGAAGGAGTACCTGCGCCATCGCGATTCGGGCACGCGCCAGGAGCTTGCCGTGGACTACGCGCGCGTGTTCTTGTGCGCGGGCATGTACGAGCAGCTGATGGCGCCGCCGTACGAGTCGGTGTACACGAGCGAGGAGCACCTGCTCATGCAGGATGCGCGCGATTCCGCGGTGGCGTTCTACCTGGGCGAGGAGCTGGGCCTGCCGGCCGACAACACCACGCCGGAGGATCATCTGTCGTTCGAGTTCCAGTTCATGGCGAAGCTGATCGAGCGCGCGGGCGCGGCGCTCGATGCTGGCGACGAGGCGCGCTACGCCGAGCTGTGCGCGAAGCAACGCGCGTTCTTCGACGAGCACCTGGCCAACTGGGTGCCGCGTTTGTGCGCTGACGTGCGCGCGTACGCGCAAACCGCGTTCTATCGGGGCGTCGCCGACATCACCGAGGGCTTTCTGCAGTTGGAAGACCAGATGATCGGCCAGAGCGCCCAGGCGGCGTAAGCCATGGCCGCGTACACGCGACGGGCGTTCGCAGGGTTCTGCGGCGCAGCGGCCGTATTCGCCGCGTTCGGCGGGGCGGTGAAGGCGGCCGACGGCGCGTCCGAAACCGCGCTCGTGCGGCCGCCGGGGGCGCAGGACGAGCTGCATCTGCTGGCCTCGTGCGTGAAGTGCGACCGCTGCCGCAGCGTGTGCCACACCGGGGTGATCGGCGTGGCGGAGGTTGGCGACGGCTTTCTACGCGCCCGCACGCCCAAGCTGAACTTCCATCGGGGAAGCTGCGACTTCTGCGGCGACTGCCAGCGCGTATGCCCCACGGGAGCCATCGGGGCGTTCGACCCGGAGGCCGACAAGATGGGCATGGCGGTGGTGCAGAAGGACCGCTGCGTGGCCTACTACCAGGGGTGCGTCGAGTGCCAGAAGGCCTGCCCGTTCGAGGCGATCGCGCTTGATGGAGACGGCCATCCCGTGGTGGACGCCGACCGATGCAACGGCTGCGGCGTGTGCGAGGACGTGTGCCCGGCGCTTGTGTACCGCAGCTTCTCGGGCGGCACGCGGCGCGGCATCGTGGTGGTGAGTCCCAGCGCGTACGCGCGACTGGGGAAGACGGTGGTGGAGGACGAGAGCGAGATGAGCGCGTGATGAAACGGAACTCCAAACTGCTGCGCACGCTGTCCGTCTTGGCGGTGATTGCGCTCGTGTGCCTGGGGCTGGCCCTGCACACCGGTACGGGCACGCCGTCGGCCTGGGGCATCTACGACATCGCGGCCATCTGTCCGCTCGGCGCGGCGGAGGCGGCGCTGGCCAGCAAGACCGTGGTGCCGCCGATGCTCATCGCGCTGGCCATCGGTATTGCGCTGGTGGTGCTGTTCGGCCGTGCGTTCTGCGCCTGGGGCTGCCCGATCCCCCTGCTGAGGCGTATCTTCGGCTTGAAGGAGCCGAAGCGCAAGCGTCGTGCGTCCGATGCGCTCGACGTGCCCGCCGCCCAGCGCGGCGGCGCGGCCGATTCGCGCAACTGGGTGCTGGGCGGCGCGCTGCTGTCCACGGCGGTGTTCGGGTTCCCGGTGTTCTGTCTCATCTGCCCGGTGGGCCTCACGTTCGCCACGCTCATCGCGGTGTGGCGCTTGTTCCAGTTCAACGAGGTGGCCCTGTCGTTGCTGGTGTTTCCGGCCATGCTCGCCCTGGAGGTGCTGGTGCTGCGCAAGTGGTGCAGCCGCTTCTGCCCGCTGGGCGCGCTGTTGTCGCTGGTGTCGCGGCTGAACAAGACGTTTCGTCCCGTCAGCAACGAGGCGACGTGTTTGCGCTCGTCCAAAGGCGAGCCCTGCCATCAGTGCGCCGACGTGTGTCCCGAGGGCATCGACCTGCACGACGCATCCGGCTCGGCGCCGATGCACGAGTGCACGAAATGCCGTGCGTGCGCCGACGCATGCCCGATGCATGCCATCTCGTTTCCGTTTCTTCCGAAACGCGTCGGCGAGGACGGCGACGGGGTCGAAGCGGGGGAGGACGAGCGGGTGTTAGAATAGGCCTTTGCGGTACGGGGAGCGCGGGCTGTTGCGAGGCCGCGTAAAGGGGAGGAACATGATGCGTGAGATGAAGGCTGGCGAAGAGCGGGATCGCGCGCGGTTTTCGGCGACGCGGCTGCTCGAGGACCTGGACGAGCAGTGGCCCAGCATGAAGTTCCTGGGCTTCGGAGCTTATTACGCGTGGATTTTCCTCAGCTACAACAGCGACGTGCTGTTCGGCTGGTCGGGGGCTTCCGTCGGGGGCAACGCCATGTCGGTGATGTACCTGGCTTCCACGACGGCGCTGGGCCTCGTGCTCATCGTGGCCGGGGCGTTCCAGAAGGTCACGGCGCGCATCGTGGAGTCGCGGCTGTCGGTGACGGTGCTGGCGGGAATGGCGACGCTGGCCACGCTGGTGGTGGCCTGGTCGGCGCCTGCCCAGGCCGGCGAGGCGCTGTACGTGGCGGGTTGCTCGCTCACCGGGGTGGGCACCGCGTTCGTCGCCTTGCGCCTGGGTTCGGTGTACAGCACGGTGGGCGCGCGCCAAGCTTTCATGTACACGGCGGGGTCGTTCATCTTCGCGGGCATGCTGTACTTCGTCTGCATCGGGCTGCCCCAGCCGGTGGGGCTGCTGATGGCGGCCAGCTTGCCGCTTCTGGCGGTGGTGTTCACCATGGCCGCGGTGCGCGCGCCGAGCGAGCCGGCGGAGGACGTCGTTCCCGTGCGCGAGCTTCCGCGCGGCTACTTCATCCGCCTCGTGGTGGCGGTGTCGGTGTTCTCGGTGATCGCGGGCGTGATCAAGGGGTTCATGGCGCTGCAGCAGCCGCTGTCGGCGGCCACGGACCAGGGCGTGATCATCGTGTTTGCCACGGCGTGCGCGGCCGTGCTGCTGTTCGTGCTGGTGGGGCTGCTGGTGCGCGAGTTCGACATCAGCCAGCTGTACTATCCCATCATCATCCTCACGTGTTTGGGCAACCTCGTGGTGCCGTTGTTCGGCGGCCTGGGCGTCATCCAGGTCGAGCTTGTGAGCATCGCGTACAACCTGTTCATCCTCATGGTGTGGTGCCTGCTGGCCAACGTGGCGAACCGCACCGACCTGTCGTACGTGCGCGTGTTCGGGTGGGGCCGCGGCGCGTCGGCGGCGGGCACCACCGTGGGCTGGTTCGCCGGGGCGTCGCTGGCGCCCGTGCTGGTGGAGAACCCCAGCAACATGGTGGCGCTTGCCATGGGCATGGTGTTCGTGCTGCTGGTGGTGTCGATGGTCATCCTCAACGAGCGCACCATCGGCATGGCGCTCAGGAAGACCCGCAACGCCCAGACCGACCAGGGGACGGGCGATTTCTTCCCTAGCGGCAGGGGGCCGGAGGGCGCTGGGGGCGCCAGCGACGGCGACGGCGCGCCGCGCGAGGGCGCCTGGACGAAAAGCTGCAACGCGCTGGCCGAGCAGGCGGGCCTGTCGCTGCGCGAGCGCGACGTGCTGTTCCTGCTGGGGAAGGGCTATACCATCGAGTACATCGCAGGCGAGTTGGGCATCTCGTTCAACACGGCGAAAAGCCACATCCGCAACGTCTACGCGAAGGCGGGCGTGCATTCCAAGCAGGAGCTGCAAAGCCTCATCGAGGACGGGAAGATCGTGCGCTGAGCGTTCTCCGTCCGGAGTTGGGCGCTTGCCTCTTGTCAGACCTTGCGGTCAATCTGCGAAGATGCCGAAGTTCACCCTGTGCGTGCGCGACGCGTGCGGATACAATAGTGCCGATGAGACAGGGGGCGACGGCTGCGCGGTGCGGCGGCCCTGAGGGTGAAGCGAAGGAGCGCGCACATGACGGAAGTGCAGAAGAGCATGGCCTTGTTCTCGGGGTCGGTCAACCCCGAGCTTGCCGAGGAGATCGCGAAGGATCTGAACGTGTCGCTCGGCAACGTCAAGCTTGAGAAGTTCGCCAACGGCGAGATCTACGCGCGCTACCAGGAAAGCGTGCGCGGCGCGGACGTGTTCCTGGTCCAATCGGTGTGCAGCGGCGCGGGCTACGACGTGAATGACGCGCTCATGGAGTTGCTCATCATGGTGGACGCCGCCAAGCGCGCCTCGGCCCGCTCGGTGTCGGCGGTGGTGGCCCATTACGGCTACGCGCGCCAGGATCGCAAGGCCGCCCCGCGCGAGCCTATCACCGCCAAGCTCGTGGCCGATCTCATGGCCGCGTCGGGCGTGGACAACGTCATCACCATCGACCTGCACCAGGACGCCATCCAGGGTTTCTTCGACTTGCCGGTGAACCATATGACCGCCATGCCCATCTTCGTCGACTACTTCCAGAGCATGGGCTTGGACAAGGACAAGCTGTGCGTCGTGTCGCCCGACGTGGGCCGCGCGAAGGCCGCGAAGAAGTTCTCCACCATGCTGGACTGCGACATCGCCATCATGCACAAGGACCGCCCGAAGCACAACCAGGCCGAGATCACGGCGCTCATCGGCAACGTGCACGGCAAGGTGTGCATCCTGAACGACGACATGATCGACACGGCCGGCTCGCTGGTTGCCGCCGCCACCACGCTCAAGGCGAAGGGCGCCGAGAAGGTGTACGCGTGCGCGACGCACGGCCTGTTCAGCGGCCCGGCGTACGAGCGCATCGCGAACTCGTCCATCGAGGAAGTGGTGGTGACGAACGCTGTGCCCGTGCCGCTGGAGCGCCAGACCGGCAAGGTGAAGGTGCTGTCCGTGGGCCCGCTGTTCGCGAAGACCATCAGCAACGTCTACAACAACGGCTCCGTTGCCTCGCTGTTCGAGTAGGGTCCGATGTTTTTGATCGTTGGCCTGGGAAATCCGGGCGAGGAGTACGAGCATACGCGGCACAACGCCGGGTTCGACGCCGTGGACCTGATCGCCGAGGAGGTGGGCGCGCGCTACTGGAAGACGGAATGCGGCGCGCTGACCACCAAAGGCGTGTATCGCGATCACGACCTGGTGCTGGCCAAGCCGCAAAGCTACATGAACACGTCGGGCGGTCCGGTGAAGCAGCTGATGAACGCGTACGGCGTGGATGCTGAGCACCTGATCGTCGTGCATGACGAGCTGGACATCGACCCCGGTACCGTGCGCGTGAAGTTCGGCGGCGGGCACGCGGGGCACAACGGCCTGCGCTCTATCTGCGACAAGCTGGGAACGCGCGACTGGCATCGCGTGCGCGTGGGCATCGGGCGCCCGCCGGGACGCATGCCCGTGGTGGACTGGGTGCTGTCGAAGCCGAAGAAGGACGCGGCCGACGACTTCGCCCAAGCCACCGACCGCGGCGCACAAGCGGCGTTGTCCTTGGTGCAGGTAGGGTTGGAGAAGACCCAGCAAGCGTTCAACTAGCGCGCACCCGTCGAAAGTGGCGGGTGCGTTTTCATTTCACCGTTACGAGTAATTCCACGAGGACGATGACGGTGAGGAATAGCAGCAAACCGCCGATGGCGCGCGCCTGCTGTTTGTCGGCTCCGGTGCGTTTCTCGAGGTCGCTCGTTCCGGGATGGAAGTTCACGAGCGAGAGGCCCTTGCCCGTGATCAGCATGTATAGGGCGGGTGAGAGTAGGGAGAGCCGATCCGGGCCGCTTGCTCCGTAGTGCAGGGGGACGCTATCCGGCAGAAACGGCTGGGCGAGCGCGGTCAGCACAACCGGCAGGATGGCCAGCACAGCCAGCAGCGCAACGCGTCCGTGCCTGCTGCTTGTTTGAGTTTTGGCGCTATGCGCTTTGGTGTCCATTGCGCATGTCGAGCTCCGCGATCTCTTTCTGAACTTGGTCGATGAAAGCTTGTCGATTGTGGACATCGAATTTGCGGTAGATATGCGTGATATGCGTTTTGACGGTGCCATCGGACAAGCAGAATACCTCGCAAATATAAGGACGGCTTCTGCCTTGAGCCAAAAGGAGGAATACCTCGCTTTCGCGGGAGGAAAGATTGTGCCGCTTCGCGATTTCCAGATGGTATTTCGTCAGGGTTTCGCTGACGCGTTGCTCTATCGAGGGTTCGTTGCGCTCTGTTGGCTCGCTTGCGCTTGTCGAACGATCGCCTTGAAGCTCCGCTGCGCCTTCGCAAGATGACAAAGAGAGCGAGCGCTCGATTTCCATGGGGCGCGTGCTCATGGGACGTATGGCGGCTACCATCACGAGGAAGATGGCTACGGCCATCAGGATTCTGATATCGACATGAGCTTCCTGAACGAGGAGCAGCCATGGTACAGCGACTAAGCCGAAAGCTGAATCGCTTATTCCTTGGAACAGCCAGGCCGGCGCCGATGCCGAGCGGATGGCGGTGATGATCATGGTTCCCGAGAGCAGGTGCCCGAACAACTCTACGGTCAGGTAGAGCCAGTCGAACACGGGATCTGCGATCCGTGCGAAAACGTACTCATTCTGAAGAACGTAGATGAGAAAGCCTCCGGCTAGGACAAGGAACGCAGGCTGGTATCGAACAAGCATCTGATTATTGCTGTTGCGAAGCAGGGTGAGGTATGCGCAAGCAGTCAAAGCGAGGGCGACTGTGAGGTAGCCTGCCGGAGTTGAGACGGGCGATCCCAAATGGTTGCTTCCCCAGAGTCCAAGATGGCTGGTGCCTCTCAGAGCCGCCAGTATCAACGATACGGCTACTAGCAGAAACACGAGGTCGTACATACCTTTTTTCGTCAAAAGTGGGCGAGAGCGGTATGCTTCGAGATAGCGTGATGTGCCGAAGCGCTTGAGCGCCTCCAGGCACGCGAAGGAGACCCAAGGCAGAATCGAAGCAAAAACCACTTGTGCCGACGAGGTCAGAGCCGTGCTTAACTCCGAGCCGACGATCGTTTTGAGAATCAAGCTCGCTGATAAGGCTCCTATTGCCATGACGAGGCGTTTCGTTTTTGCGAGTTCGCAATATATGAGCAAAGTCGTCGCGTAGTATCCGGCGCCGCAGCAGACGAGTCCCAGAAGCGCGATGATCTCCGACGGTAGCGCCGTTTGCAGGTAGGCGAAGCCGTATAGTCCTGTTCCAAGGAAAGCGGCTGTCGGAGCCGCCTTTGTCAGCACCTGCGTTTTTCTTTGTGGAGCTCTCGCTAAAAGCACGGATCCTATGGCGCAGAGGGTGAATCCTACGAGAAAGAAAAGACGGGCATTTCCCAGCTGTTGAATAATCGACGAAGACGGTGCGAATCCGAATCCGTGCCCCAAGAGGTCGGCCCATACTATCACGGCAGTCAATCCGATCGAAGATATGACGGAGACGGCTGCATCCGAACGAACAGCTTCGTCATCGAGCGAATAGGGCGTGACGTTCTTCATGGGCGCCTTTCTGCATTCCAGAGAGATTTGGAAGCCTGATTTCATTCGAACGACCAACCGTTGACCGTTTATCGCGTCGCGTCCGATTCAGGCCTTACGCTAGCGCGCGAAAACGCGTGCCGCTCTTCTTGGTCGTGCCTGGTTCGAGACGGTGCAGTTTCTGGTTCGATCCACTATAGAACATCGAGGTTCTCGCGGTAAGCGCGCAGATAGCGATATTGTCTCGCATAGTGCGTCCGGGACGAAAATCATCCGGTTCGGGGATGCGTTTCAACCTCGTTCGGACAGTTTGTCGGATGAACGGGCTCGGGAGGAAGGGTAAAAGTGGAAGCGGCAGGTTGCGGAAGCGAGCCTTGCCGTCTGTCGAGGCGCTGGCTTCGGCAGGCTAGCGATCGATGCAGAAAGGGATGAGATATGGAGGGGGAATGCGCGATGACGAATGAGAATCAGCAGGGAACCAAGACAACGCGCCGCAATTTCTTGAAGGGGGCAGGTCTGGCTTTGGCCGGGGCTACCGCTTTCGGTCTTGCGGGGTGCGCCAGCGGGGAAGCCGATTCGGCTTCTTCCAATGAGAAATGGGACGGAGAGTACGACGTCATAGTGGCGGGTGCCGGCATTGCGGGGCTTACTGCTGCGATAACGGTGGCGGACGAGGGTGACGGGGCTTCCTGTCTTGTCGTGGAAAAGGACTCGCTTCCGAACGGGAACAGCCCGTTCTGCGCGGGTTGGCAGCTGTATTTCGACGAAACCGACGGCCCGATGAACTACTTGGGACACCTTATAGGGGAAAGCACTCCGGAAGCAACCATCAGGGCGTTCGTGGAAGAATCGAAGGAAAACCTGAACTGGATTTTGGGTTTGGGGGCTAAGGAAGAGTGGCTGAACATCTACGAACCCGACCCATCGGGGGAGGAGACGAACGAATACGCCGAGTACCCCGACGACAACACGGTGGGCTTCCTTCTCTTCAAAACGGAGGGCGATCAGCCCCATCATATCCATGAGTTCTTGTTTTCCGAAATGAAGAAGCGCAACGACACGATAGAGTACAAGGCTTCCACGCCTTTGGAGTCGCTTGTTCGCGATGCCTCAACGGGCGAAGTGACGGGCGTTGTGGCGGGCGGCAAATCGTACCGTGCGAAGCGAGGCGTCATCATGTGCACGGGGGGCTTCGAAAGCGACCCGGATATGCTTCGCGACTATACGGGCGTCAAAGGCTATCCGTATGCAGGCAAGGCGAACACTGGCGACGGGCATCGTATCTGCATGAAAGCGGGTGCCGACTTCTGGCATATGCACGGAGGCGCCCAATACTGGCTCTCTTTGCGCAACATAGAGAACACCCGGTTCGTTTCGACGTTGTACTCGTTTACGGTGAAGCAGCACGGCATCACCGTCGGCGTGAACGGACGAAGGTTCTACCAGGACTTCGACGCATGCAGCAATTTCAAAAAATATGCGCTGCCCGATACCGACATAACTCGCAACGTCGGCTACCGACACGGCATCACGCAGTTCGGTGGAGATATGGCGCACCTTCCCTTGCCGGAAAAGGGTTGGTTCGTATTCGATCAGGCGGGTCTTGACGCGGGTGCGTGTCCGGAAGAGACTTCGACCGATCCCGTCGGTGACGGATGGGCGGTTTCAGCGGACACTCTCGAGGAGCTTGCCAAGGTTATCGAAGTTCCCGAAGACGAGCTGCTGAAAACGGTCAAGCAATGGAACGAGTTTGTGGACAAGGGAGAGGATCTCGCTTTCTACCGTCCTTCTGACACGCTCACCGGTTTGAACCAGCCTCCTTACTACGCGATGCTTTGCGTCCCTGCACTGCTCAATACCGATGGCGGTCCGGTTCGCAACGAAAAGGGCGAGATTCTCGACCCGTTCGGGCAGGCTATTCCGGGATTGTATTCTGCCGGTGAGTTCGGCTCGATTTGGGGCCATCTGTACCAAGGAGGTGGAAACGTGGGGGAGTGCGGTGCGTTCGGGAGGATATCGGCTAGAAGCGCACTCGCTCGTTCGTAGCGATAGGCGTTTCCGGAGTCGATTGCTTTCGGGTTGTTCGCTAAGATGATCCGATGGCCGCACGCATGTCTTTCAAGCGACCCGTCCAAGGAGGAGCCTCGTGCGCTTTAGCGATTTTGCATCGCGAAGCGCGAGAGGCTCCTCCTGCGTTCGCGCATATTTGGGATATACTGGAATGCGCTGGTGGGAAACGG
The DNA here is from genome assembly GCF_000185625.1 of Eggerthella sp. 1_3_56FAA. Taxonomy (NCBI): domain Bacteria; kingdom Bacillati; phylum Actinomycetota; class Coriobacteriia; order Eggerthellales; family Eggerthellaceae; genus Eggerthella; species Eggerthella sp. 1_3_56FAA. The sequence continues at coordinate 613,646 of NZ_GL622581.1, read as the reverse complement.
AGGGTAGGCGACATGCGGGCATGAAACGAGTGAAGAGCGAGCGGATGGGCGTGTACGCGCTGTTCGCCATCGTCGTGCTGGCGTCGGCGTCGGGGAACCTCTCGCAGACTGCGGTCAACGCCATGCTGGGCGACATCATGCTGCAGTTCGGCCTGACGGTGGACTTGGGACAATGGCTGACTACCAGCTACATGCTGGTGCTGGGCATCACCGTTCCGGTGGCCACGTTCCTCTCGCGACGCTTCTCGGTGCGCCAGCACGTGTTCATCGCGCTTGCGTTCTTCCTGGTGGGGGCGCTGGCCGACCTGTTCGCTCCCAACTTCGGCGTGCTGCTGGCGGGCCGCGTGTTCCAGGCTATCTCCACGGGCATGCTCATGCCCCTCATGCAGACCATCGCCATGACGCGCTTCCCGCGCGGTCGTCAGGCCACGGCCATGGGCGTGGCAGGCATCGCGATGGGCTTCGCGCCGAACATCGGTCCCACCATCGGCGGGGCGATGAGCTTCTCGCTGGGATGGCGCAGCTTCTTCGTGCTGCTCGTGGTCATCATGTTGGCGCTTGCCGCTGCGGCGGCCGTCGCCATCAAACCCTCGGCGGCTCCCGACAAGAGCGCGCGCCTCGACGTGGTGTCGCTCGCGCAGTCGACGCTCGGGTTCGGCGGGCTGCTGCTGGCGTTCTCGAACGCGAGCAGCTTCTCGTTCGAAAGCCCGTTCATCTGGGCTCCGCTTGTGCTGGGCGCGCTGTTCCTCGTGCTGTTCGTGCGGCGGCAGAAGCGGGTGGACGACCCGCTGATCAGCATGGATATCTTCTCATCGCGCCAGTATCGCGCGGGCTTCATTGCGCAGAACCTGCTGAACGCCTCCTTCATGGGCGTGACGCTGATCGTGCCGCTGTACGTGGAAGGGCTGTGCGGCGGAACCGCGCTCGAAGCCGGGGTTGTGCTGCTGCCCGGCACCGTGGCCGCGCTCGTGCTGAACCCGCTGGCGGGCGTGCTCACCGACAAAGTGGGGGTGCGTCCCGTCGCGCTCGTGTCGGGCGCGTTTCTGGCGACCGGCGCGGTGCTCATGTCGTTTCTCGATGCGGACACGCCGTTGTATGTGACCACGTTGTGCCAGGCCGTGCGTGCGGTGGGCGTGTCGGGGCTGGTGGGGCCGCTCACGTCGTGGAGCCTCGCGCAGCTGCCGCGGCCTATCGTGGCCGACGGCTCGTCGTTCTGCATCTCGGCCCGCCAAGCGTGCGCGTCGCTGGGCACGTCGGTCATGGTGTTCCTCATCGCGGTGGCAGGCGCGTCTGCGGCGGGGCTCGCGAACCCCGCGCTGGCCTACCAGCTGGCCTTCGGCTTCTCCGCCGTCATGGCCGTGGCCACCCTGGGCTTCATCGTGGCGAAGGTACGCTAGCTGCGAAACATGCGCGATCGCAGCGAGCGGAGCCGTGCGCGGCCCATCATCGCCCGAAAAACACGTCTCAGGTGCGAAAACCGTGTTTTACGGGCGATGATGCGTTGTCTCGCTTTGCATAAGGCTGGGGAAGGTGAGCGTCTTTCGCCATGTCGTTCGCGCGCCGCGTCCGTCACGAATCGGCGCGGAACGCGCTCCTTCAGATCGCAAGCGCGACTTCGCGCCATAGGAGCGATCAGTACGCCAGCGGGGTGTCCTCGAGGCCGTATTGGGCGAGGCGCTGGGCATCGAAGATGCGGATGCGCGTGCGCGTGCGCTCGATGACGCCCTCGTTCTCCAGCGCCGCCACGATCTTCGTGCAGGTGGTAATGTGGATGGACAGCAGCTCGGACAGCTGTTGCAGCGTCAGCTTGCACTCGATGTCGTACACGCCGTGCTCGTCGCATTCCTGCGTGGCGCACAGCTTCTGCAGCCACATGATCATGCGCTTCGTCGACGATTGGTAGCCCGTGTTGCTGATGCGGTGTCCCATCTGCGCGAACGACATGTGGCACACGTTGATGAACTCGTAGAACAGCTCGGGGTCGTCCTGGCTCAGCTCGTAGAGCTGGCGCTGCGTGAACGCGAACAGCACGGTGTTCTGCGCGGCGATGAAGCGCGCTTTGTAGCGGCCGATGGACGCGTAGTCGTTGTACTCGGCGGAGAAGGCGTTGCCCGCGTTGCGCCAGTACAGCGGCGCCACCTCGCCCGATTCCTGCTCGAACGTGGCCACGATCTGGCCTTCGTCGATGTAGTAATAGTACAAGTCGTCGATGGTCTTGGCGCTCGTGCGGATGTACTCGCCCTTGAAGAGCTTTTTCTTCTTCCCCTGCGAAATGTAGTCGGCGATCTTCAGCCGGCGGAACGGCTGGTTCGGTATCAGGATGGATCGATACTCTTGCTCGGTTGCCATGGTTCCCTCTCCCTGCGGCTCGGCCAGCCGCGCTGCATGGTGAATCCCCAGGACAATACTATCACTTGTGGGGGTTTGCCGTCAACGCCGAAGAGCGTGTGTCGTGTGTCAAAGGGACGGGCGATTTGACACACATGCCGCTCGTCACCGACAAGGTTGAGGTGTGTCAAGTCGCCCGTCCCTTTGACGTGCTTAAACCTGGCGTACGCCAGAAACCGATGATGCCGCTGCCAGCCGCGCGGGAGGGCGAAATACGGAAATCGGTTGTTGCGGGCGCTTCTGGAAGAGGCCCTCGGTCCCGCGTAGAGTTCGCACCAGGAGATGTGCGAGCCGAAACGGCCGCGCCAGGGAGAAAGGACGAGGGGATGACAAGGTACGGAATGGCCATCGACCTGCGCCGATGCGCAGGATGCGGCGCATGCGTGGTGGCGTGCCAGATGCAGAACAACCAGCGGCCGGGGGTGTCGTGGAACAACCTGGACGTGTACGAATGGGGCACGCAGGCAGGGGAGAGCGGTCGGGCGTACGTGCCGAACGCGTGCGTGCAGTGCGAGAAGCCCGCGTGTGTGGACGCCTGCCCCACGGGAGCCAGCGTGCGGCGCGACGACGGCATCACCGTCATCGACTACGAGAAGTGCATCGCGTGCGGGCTGTGCCTGGCGGCGTGCCCGTACGGCGCGCGCAAGCTCAACCGCACGAGCGAGAACATGTTCGGCGCCGACGTGCCCGCGCCCTACGAGTCCTACGGCGTGCAGCGCGAGCTGGTGGCCGAGAAGTGCATCTTCTGCGAGGCCCGGCTGGCCGAGGGCAAGCAGCCGGCATGCGTGGTGAACTGCCCGGGCCGCGCGCGCTACTTCGGCGACCTGGACGACCCGGAGAGCCCGGTGTCGAAGTTCATCGCCGGCGACGAGGCGGTGCTGCGCGTGGACGAGACTTCGTTCTACTACCGCCCGGTCGATGGCATGCCGCTTGACGTGCTGCCGTCCAACGCGCTGGCCTCGTCGAAGAAGGGAAGGTAGGGGGATACTATGAGCGAGTATATCAATGTTTCGCGCCGCACGTTCCTCAAGGGGACGGCGGCCGTTGCGGGTGCCGCGCTGGCCGGTGGGGCGTACGAGATCGTGCATCCCGAAGGGGCCGTTGCGGAAGAGGCGCCCATCGAGGTGAAGAACACCTATTGCGACATGTGCAACCACGTGCCGAAGTGCGGCATCGCCGCGTCGGTGAAGGACGGCAAGGTGGTGCGCGTGGAGGCGCGCGACAAGTACCCGGCCGACCCCATTTGCGCGAAGGGCATTTCCAGCTTGCAGGAGTTGTACGATCCGCATCGCATCACGTATCCCATGGTGCGCACGAACCCGAAGGGCACGGGTGCGCCCGAATGGGAGCCCATCTCCTGGGACGACGCGTACGCGCGCATCGCCAGCGAGCTCAACCGCATCAAAGAAGAGAGCGGTCCCGAAGCGGTGCTGTTCTACTGCGGCGACCCGAAGGAGCCGCGCGGCGCTATGCAGCGCCTGGCCACGCTGTTCGGCTCGCCCACGTACGGCACAGAAAGCTCCACCTGCGCGGCGGCCACGTGGATCTGCTCGCAGCTGGTGACCGGCCAGCTGACCATGGGTTCCGATCCTACCGACGCCACGGCCAGCTGCCTGGTGTGGTCGCTCAACCCGGCATGGTCGCAGCCCTACCGTTTCGGCGACATGATGAAGCAGAAGGAGCGCGGCTGCAAGTTCGTCGTCGTCGACCCGCGCATCACGCCCACGGTGACCGGCTTGGCCGACGTGCATCTGCAGCTGCGCCCCGGCACCGACGGCGCGCTTGCGCTCGGGTTCATCCACGTCATGCTGCGCGACGGTCTGTACGACAAGGACTTCGTGGAGAAGTGGACGCACGGCTTCGACGAGCTGTCCGGTTACGTGCAGGAGTTCACGCCCGAGCGCGTGGAGGAGATCACCTGGGTTCCCGCTGCGAAGCTCGAGGAGGCCGTGCGCATCATCTGCGAGAACGCGCCCGCGACGCTGGTGTCCAGCTCGGCCGGCGCGTGCCACGCCACCAACGTGGGCAACTTCCAGCGCGCGGTGTACTCGATCATCGCGCTGACGGGCGATTTGGACGTGGCGGGCGGCCTGGCCATGGGGCCGGGGCTGCCGTTCGATTACTCGGCGTCCACTGCGGCGTTTCGACTCGAGGACATGTACGCCGAGAAGGGCCTGCAGGATATCCGCTACGACAAGGATGACTTCCCGGTGTGGGCGCACTATTTCAAGATGATCCAGACCGCGCACCTGCCCGAGCTGGTGGCCGACGGCAAGATCCGCGCCGGCGTGCTGCTGGGCGTGAACTCCATGATGTGGCCGCAGACGCCTGAGTACCAGAGGGCCATTAAGGACATGGAGTTCACCGTGGCCATCGACTACTATATGCGTCCTTGGACGCACGACCTGGTGGACATGCTGCTGCCGGCCGCCATGTGCTACGAGCGCATGGCCCCGCCAGCCATCTTCGGCCGCAAGATCTTCCATCGCGACCCGGTGGTGAAGCCGATGGGCCAGTGCCGCGAGGATTGGCAGATCATCCTGGAGATCGGCTGCGCGCTGGGCTTCGAGGAGGAGTGCTACGGCGGCAGCGTGGAGGCGGCGCTCGACGATATGTACCGGGGTGCGGGCATCGACATCTCGCTGGAGCTGCTGCGGGAGCATCCCGAGGGTTACGAGGTGCCGGGCGGCTCGAAGGACGAGAAGAAGTACGAGACCGGCGGCCTGCGCAAGGACGGCCAGCCCGGCTTCAACACGCCGACGGGCAAGATCGAGCTGGTGAGCGAGATTCTGAAGCAGTACGGCTTCGAGGGGCTGCCGGTGTACGAGGAGCCGGTGCATAGCCCGGTGAGCACGCCCGACGAGGCGAAGGACTACTCGCTGGTGCTGAACAGCGGCTCGCGCGTGCCGTACTACACCCACTCGAAGCTGCGCGATCTGCCGTGGCTCAACCAGTTCATGCCCGACCCGGTGGTGCGCCTGCACCCCGACGACGCCGAGGCGCGCGGCATCACGGACGGCGCGCAGGTGCGCGTGTTCAACCAGTTCGGTGAAGTGACGATGAAAGCCGAGATCACGAACCTCGTGCTGCCCGGTGTCGTGGACGTCTTCCACGGTTGGCACCAGGCCGATATCAACTTGCTGACCACGCGCGACTTCGACCCCATCACCGGATTCCCTCCCTTCCGATCCGGCTTGTGCGAGGTCGAGCGTACGGGCAAGGGCAAGATCACCGTATAGCGCGGCGATCTTGAGGAGGGGCGTTCCGTTTCGGGGCGTCCCTCCTACGCCGCGTGCCGCCTGCAACGACGGCGGGGTGTTTCATGTGAAGCGTACTCGGATGGCAGGGGTCCTTCTGCCAGCCTCCCGCTCGTGCAGCTCGAGTAGAAAAATCGAGCTTCTCTGCAACTTTTTCGACTTCGTGGCAGGTTGAGGAAGCCGCCGAAAGCGCCGACCAGGGGTTTTCCAAGAGCTTCTCGATTGGTTGCAGTCGATCGATCATCCGGAAGATCGTTTTCGACCCTGAAGCCTGCCACGAAGTCGAAAAAGTTGCAGAGGGGTCCTTGAAATCGGTTCGAGCCTCGCGACGCGAAATGATGCGAGGCTGTGCTTGCGCAGATGAATGGGTGCGTACTGCGCCGACGCCCTTTGCGTCCGCGGATCCCGCGCAGGCGCAGGGGAGGAGGGCGCCGGCCGTAGCGTTCGAAGAGCAAAGCGCGAGCTCGACCCCGCCCTCACTTCTTCTTGGTGCGCGGCGACCGCACCAAGTGCGGCGGGATGTTTCACGTGAAACATCCGTTCTTGTTATCCCGTTCGATGCTGAGCAAGGGGGTTTGGGTTCCGGTTCGCTTTCTTGGGGTGACGGGTTGGCGGGCGCGCTCGTCGACGCATCGGCCTCGGCGCTGTCCGCCCTCTACCTGTGCGCGGCGCTGCCCGCCGTCAGCGCCGTCGTCTGCCCGGTGATCAAGCGGTAGGCGCGTATGCTAGCTTGCCGTGCGGGCGAGGTCGGCTTTCGTCATGTCGTCGGGCAGGCCCGCCTGCGGCATAGCGAGGGTGCCGGCTTTCTCGCGGCGGTGCATATCCCACAGCATGAGGGCCGCGACCACGATGAACGCGCTGCCGCCGACGATGCCCACGGGCATGGGTCCCACGAAGGGGTTGCCGCCCGTGAGCGAGAACATGATACCCGCGCTGACGAACGCGTTGATCGCACCGTGGCCGACAGCCGCCGCCAAGCAGCTGCCCGTGCGCACAGTGACGTAGGTGAGGAAGATTCCAAGCGCCGTGCAGAACACGCACATGGCAGCGATGCCGGCGAATGGCCAGCCGGGATACCCCACGCCGTAGTTGTGCCCGATGATGGTGAGCGGCGCGTGCCACAAACCCCAGATCACGCCCGTGACCAGCAGCGTCGGCACGATGCGCAGGCGCGCAGCCGTCTTCGGCACCAGGTAGCCGCGCCAGCCCCACTCCTCGCCGAACGTGGGGTTATAGGCAAGAAAGTGTGTCCGTTTTAGGGGTGTAAGGGCAGGTCAAACCCTCGATAAACCATCGTTTAAATTTCGGAGGCAGGTTTAAGTGCCTGGCAAGAATGTGTGTCCGCTTTCGACTTGACACCGCAGGTCAGAGGCCGTAAACCGCCCTCTTAAATTCCGTGGTTCAATCACGGGATGAAGAAGATACTGTGCCCTGCGTGCGGGGGCGACACGAAACGCAACGGGAAGACCTCGTCGGGGGCGACTCGTTGGCGCTGCAAGGCATGCGGCGCATCCACCACGCAACGTTACGACAACGAGCCTAAACTGCTAGAGCTGTTCCTGAGGTGGCTGCTCTCGAAAAAGACCCAAGGCGAGTTCGGCATGCCCGGACGCACCTTCCGGCATCTCACGAATAAGTTCTGGGACCTGTGGCCCGTGGCTCCTGTCTGTGACGAGGTCCACCACGTGGTGGAGGTGGATGGCCTTTGGCTGGGGCGCGACGTCGTGATTATGATCGCCTGCACCGAGAAGCACGTGATCGG
>NZ_GL622581.1:592428-605742 GCF_000185625.1 Eggerthella sp. 1_3_56FAA | reverse complement strand
AAGAGGTGGTTGACGGGCGGATCCGCTACAAGCACGAGAGGCTGCGCACTGCGCGCGGCGGGCTTCTGAAGCTTTGTAGGGCCGGTACCCTATTCACCTATCTCGACGAAGGCTTGCTCGAGGGAGGACCTGTTCCGGCGACTACGAACAGGATCGAAGGCGGCGTGAACGCCCAGATCCGCCACATGCTGCGAGAGCATCGGGGATTGAGGCTGACGAGGCGCGTCAAGGCGGCGTTCTGGTGGTGCTATATGGACCTTGAAGCCCGTGCAAGCCCGAAAGAGATCCTGAAGGAAATGCCGACGGACGTCCTGATTGCTGAGTTTTATCGAGCAGCTGCCGAAGCTAGCGAAAAAGATGAAGCGGTGGGGCGCTGGGGCACTGCTGTGCAATGGAATGACCTGCATGCAAGCGGCCCTTATCGCATGGATTACGATTAGGCTCTGGACACACTTTCTTGCCTATAACCCCCGAACGTCGTGAAGATGTTGAGCGCGGGGCCCAGGAACACGGCGAAAGGCAGCTGGGCCAGCAGCATGGCGCGCACTTGGTCGGCGGAGACGTCGCCCGCGCCCGCCGCCGCTGCGGCCTGCTGTTGCGTGGCGACGATGGTCGACATGCTGGGGTCGAAATCCTGCGGGAACGCCAGAAAGTACACCGCCGCGCCGATGGCGGCCAGCAGGGCGGGACCGAACCAGGCGACGACGAACCACGGCAGGGATTTCTTGAACCCGCGCGGCTTGATGAGGCTGTTCTTGAATCCCTCGCGCGTGACGAGGCGCGTGATGAGCACGCCCAGGGCGGGGAAGAACATGGCGGCGCCGGTGGCGAACTGCGCGGCGACCGGAGGAACGCCCACGAGCGCTCCCGACGATATCGGATACACCACCCCGAACTCGTACGCCCAGGTCAATATGAACGTGATCGCCAAGAAAATAGAAATCCGCTTCATGCTAGCGCCCCTTGTCTCTCCTGAATCCGATCCCCAGCACGGCTCTTGCATCTTTGTTCCATCTGTTATAGCATAAATATAACAAACAACCGCGGGAAGGTCAACAACCGCGAACGGATCGCGGATAGGGAAGGAAACGCGCATGACGGCAGAACAGAAGAAGGCCGCTCCGGTGCTTTCGGTCAACCATGTGGTGAAGGCGTTCGGCGCGAAACGGGCGGTGGACGATGTGACGCTCGACGTCATGCCGGGCGACATTTTCGGATTCGTCGGCCACAACGGCGCCGGCAAAACCACGCTCATCCGCGCTATCGTGGGCGTGACGGGCTTCGACGAGGGCGACATCCGCATCGCAGGTCAGTCGGTGAAAACCGACGCGCTGGCCTGCAAGCGCATGACCGCCTACGTGCCCGACAACCCCGACATCTACGAGTTCCTCACGGGCATTCAGTATCTCAACTACCTTTCGGACATCTTCGAGGTGCCCGCCGACGTGCGTGAACGCCGCATCCGGGCGTACGCGGACCGGCTGAGCCTCACCTCGGCGCTGGGCGACCTCATCTCCTCGTACTCGCACGGCATGCGCCAGAAGCTGGTGCTCATCGGCGCGCTCGTGCACCAACCGACACTGCTGGTGCTGGACGAGCCGTTCGTCGGTCTCGACCCCGAGGCGTCCTTCCACGTGAAGGAGATGCTGCGCGAGCTGGCCGATGGCGGCTCGGCCGTGTTCTTCTCCAGCCACGTGCTGGAAGTGGTGGAGAAGCTGTGCAACAAGGTGGCCATCATCAAGCAGGGCACGCTGCGCGCATGCGGCCCGACGGCCGACGTGGTGGGCGACGAGAGCCTGGAGGACGTGTTCCTCGACATGATCGACCGGAACGCGTAGGGGGTTTGCCATGAAACCGTTCATTCTGCTGCTGAAGATACAGCTGCTAGGGCTGTTCGGCATCAACAAGACGCTGCACGCCGACCCCGCGAAGGCGAAGCGCACGCTGGCGCTTGCGGCGCTGGTCGTGGCGGCCGTGGTGCTGTTCGCTTCGGCGTACTCGGCGGGCGTGGCGCAGGGGCTCGTCCAAATCGGCTTGGCCGAAGCCGTTCCCCTGGTCGCGGTGCTGGTGGGCGCGATCGCCGGCGCGGTTGCGGCGTTCCTCAAAACGAACGGTGTGCTGTTCGGCTTCAAGGACTACGACCTGGTGATGTCGCTTCCGGTGCCCACGTCATCGGTGGTGCTGTCGCGCATCGCGTCGCTGTACGCCATGAGCCTGCTGTTCGGCGTGCTGGTGATGGTGCCGGCTTTCGCCGTGTACGCGTCGGCTGCTGGGGTGTCGGCGGTCGGGGTCGCGTGCATGGCGCTGTCCATCGTGCTGGCGCCGCTTCTGCCCCTGGCCGCGGCCGTCGTGCTGGCGGTGCTGATCGCTGCGGTGTCCTCGCGCTTCAAGCACGCGAACGTCGCGGTCATCGTGCTGACGCTGGCCGCCACGCTGGCGGCGGTGTTCGGCTCGTTCGCGCTGTCCGGCCAATCCGACGACCTGGCGGCGTTGAGTGCGCTCGGCGCCCAGCTGACGGGGCAGCTCGCGGCCATCTTCCCGCCGGCCGCATGGGCGACTGCAGGCATCGTGCAGGGCGACCTCGTGCAGTTCGCCGCCTTCGCTGCGGTCAACATCGCGGCTGCGGCGGCAGTGTTTGCGCTGGTCGTGCTCCTATTCGTGCCGGTGAACTCGCTGCTCATGTCATCCAGACCGCGCGGGACGTTCTCGTTCGACGGCAAGGACGCTGCACGCTCGAAGTCGTCCACGCCCTTCCGCGCGCTCATGGTGAAGGAGCTGCGGCTGTTGGCCGCCACGCCCATCTACTTCATGAACGCGTGCATAGGCTACGTGCTGGTGCTGGTTGCAGCCGTCGCGGTGGCGGTGGGCTCTGCCACGGGGATGCTGTCGCTCGATTTGCTGCCGCCCGCGTACGCGCCGTTCGTCGGCGCGCTGCTTCCGTGGGCGCTCGCGTTCTTCTGCGCTATCTCGTCCACGACGGCCGCCTCGGTTTCGCTCGAGGGCTCGGCGCGCTGGCTCATGCTGACGGCCCCCGTGCCGCCGGCGACGGTGCTGGGAGCGAAGGTGGCCGTCAACTTGGCCATCGCCGTGCCGTGCCTCGCGGTGTCGGCCGTGCTCATGGCGGCGTCGCTGCCGCTCGACGCCCTGTCCGTCGCAGCGCTGTTCGCGATGCCGCTTGCGGCCTGCATGCTGGCGGCATGTCTGGGGCTGGCGCTTGACGCGCGCAGCCCGAAGTACGACTGGACCAGCGTGTACGAGCCGGTGAAGCGCGGCGTTCCGGTATTCGCCGTGATCATGATCGGCATGGTGTTCTGCGTCCTCGGCATGGGCGTCACGACGTTGCTAGGCGTGGGCGCGTCGCTCGTGCTGGCGCTTCTGGCGGCCGCGGTCTCCGTCGCGGCGTACCGCGGCGCGGTGAAGCGGGGACTGAGGGCGTAGCCGCTCAATGCGGCGCGGAGGACGAATGCGCGAGACGATAATCGCCTGCGCGATCGCCGCCTCTCGGTTGCGAGCGCTACAATACGACGAGGAAACGAAAGGGAGAAGGCGTGCGTATGGTTATTCGCATCGATCAGAAGTCGGAAGAACCGCTGTACCTGCAGATACGCAGCCAGATCATCGCGGCCATCGCCACGGGCGAGCTGGTGCCCGGCACGGCGTTGCCATCCGTTCGCGCGCTGGCTAGCGACTTGGGCATCAACCTGCACACGGTGAACAAGGCGTACGCCGTGCTGCGCGACGAGGGCTACGTGCTGATGCGCGGCCGATCGGGCGCCTACATCGCCGACCCGTGCGAGGACGATCGGGCCGACCGCGCCCAAATCGAGCTGGCGAAGATGGAGGACGGCCTGTTCGAGCTGGCGTTGGCGCACCGGGCGCGCGGCGGCACGTGGGGCGAGTTCCTGGAGTGCGCGCAGCGCCAGGCCGCGCGCGCCTACGGGGCGGGCGAACGATCCGATGCCCGAACTGCGCAAGCGAGCCGCGACGCGCAGGGCGAGAACATCGAGCGCGCCGCCTCGTGCGAACCGGCGTTCAAAGGGGGTGCGCTGTAGTGGAAGGGTTCGACCCGACCGTCATGATGGCCGTTACGGCATTGCTCATGCCGGTCATCGGCGCGTTCATGGCCATCACCCCGTACCTCATGCGCCGCGGCGAGGTGTTCACGGTCACCGTTCCCACCTCCGAGCAGCACGATCCGTACGTCGTAGGACTCAAGCGCCGCTACGCCGCCATCGTCGGGTCGGCTACGGCGGTGTTCACGGTCGTCGGCTTCGCGAGCGCCGCCATGGGCAACGCAGGCGGCGTGCTGGGCGCGCTGATCGTCGGGTCGCTGGCGGTGACCGCAGGCGGCTACGCGCTCATGCTGGCGTTCCGCGCCAAGATGTCCGCATACAAAGCCAAGCGCGGTTGGACGGCTGACGCGCAAGAGTCCGTCGCGGTGGTGGGCGAGCAGCCCGTGCCGCGAGCCATCTCTCTCAAATGGAACCTGTTGTACCTGCCCATCATGGCCATCACCTTCGCCGTGGGCGCGGTGGGTTACGTGCATATGCCCGACATGATTCCCATGCATATGGGCTTCGACGGCACCGTGAACGATTGGACTGAGAAAACCCCGCTCATCCTGTGGATGCCGGTACTCATCCAGGGGTTCATGGCCGCGTGTTTCGTGTTCTCCCACTGGACCATCGCTCGTTCGAAGAAGTGGGCCGAACCCGGCGCGCCGGCCACGTCGGCGCTGGCCTACGGCCTGTTCGCCCGCGCGCAGAGCATCTATCTGGTGGCGGGAGGCGTGGTGATAGCGGTGGCCATGATCGCCATGCCGCTGTCGTTCATGAACGTGATCGACCTGGGTCAGGCAGCCGTCTTCATCATGATCGCGGCTATCGTGCTGTGCGTCGGCGCCATGGCGATCAGCCTCGTGTACGGCCAGGCGGGTTCACGCGTGTTCAAGAACATGCAGACATCCGATCGGCTGCATGTGGACGACGACCGTTATTGGAAGTTCGGCGTGTTCTACTGCAACCCCGACGATGCCAGCCTGTTCCTGCCCGAGCGTTTCGGCGTCGGTTGGACGCTGAACTGGGCGCGCCCTGCTGTGTGGGCCATCGTCGCAGGCGGTTTCGTGGTGACGGCTGCTTTCGTGGTCGCGGTGATGCTGCTGTTCTAGGCGAGGCGCGTGCTACGTGCGCGGGTTGCATGCGCAAGCTGGGCAGCCGAGGCGAAGTCCCCCTGAAAATGAGACATTGACTCCGTCCTTTTGTCTTGTTCTACACGTTGTCCTCCAGATCGATTTGCATGAGCATCACGTTCTCGCGCAGCCGTTTGTACGAGAAGCGGGGCAGCGCCCCCTCCTCGTAGCGCGCCTGAATAGCTTCCAGCTCAAGCCGCAGTCCTTGGCGCTGGATGTCCACGGCTTTGTTCGCAGTGCTGGTCAGCACGGTGATGGACGGGCTTGCGGCGCTGTGAATGGTTTGCACGAGGCTTTGGTATTCCAGTAGCAGCTTGCTCAGGTTCTCGGTAGGCTCTTCCGAAGTGGGAGAGGCGAGCTCCGCCTGCAACTTTTCGATGACGTGCTCGTTGCTGCGGAGGCGCAGGTCGCGCTCGGCCTGCACGCGCTCGGAGAGATCGTCGCCGGGCAGCGCCTCCACGATACGATGCCATCCTGCGTGAGCGAGCGTGCGCACGCGCAGGTAGGCGATTTGCAGCGACACACGGTCGGCATGATGGCGCAGCAGATTTTCCGTGCGCGAGAGGCGCTTGATGTGCCGGTACCCTATCAGCTGATCCACTTCCTCGCGTTCAAGGAGATCGAGCGTGAAATCGCGTTCCCACCGGTTCGCTTTCAGGCGCAAGGGCGTCATGGACTCGTCGGGCAGTTCGCTTCTGTTCTTCAGGCGGGCTATGCGCTCGTTGTAGCCGTGGACGACCGCTTGCGTGGCCGCGCGGTTCTCGCCGGTTTGACGTGCCGCCAGCTCTTCGATGACCGATCGGAGTATCTCGATATTGGCTTGCTCCTCGTCGAAGCAATCCTCGTCGTCGGTATCTTTCTTCGGCGCGATCAGCGGCACGGCGAACGTGGCCAACAGCATGGTGACCACGATGACGCCGCATGCTAGGAACAGCAGCAGCTCGCGCTGCGGGATGGAGAACGGAATAGTGAACGCCACGGCAAGCGTGATGGTTCCCTTCGGGCCGGCCAAGGTCATGATGGCCGTCGAGCGAAGCTCATCCAACGTCATCCGGCCTCTGCGCTGGCGATGGACGCGCTCCATGATAAGCACCCAAAGGAAGCGGGCGGCCAGCATGAGCACGGTGATGCCCAGGATGTAGCCGATGAGAGCGTCGTTGTCGATGGTGACGTTTTCCCAGGTACGCTGCATGGCGCGCGGCAGCTGAGTACCCAGAAGCACGAATACGATGCCGTTGAGGGCGAACGTCAGCACGCGCCACACGCTGGCGGACACGATATTCATGCGCGAGACGGACGGGCCGATGGCGCGCGGCGATACGACGTTCAAAATGCCGGCGGCGACGACCGCGATGATACCGCTGGTGCCCAGCGCGTTGGCCACCAGGTACACGATGAACGGCACGAACACCTCGAACAGCACATGGAACGTGGTGTTCTCGAGGCCCCACGAGCGCACGCGGCGCACGATGAAGTTGCCCGTGAGCCCCAACGCTACGCCCACGAGTACGCCGCCGAGGAATGCGAAGAAGAAGTTCGCCGTGGCGCCGACCAGCGAGAATGTACCGGTGACGGCTGCGGCTATGGCGAATTGGAACGACACGATGCCCGAGGCGTCGTTGATGATGGATTCGCTTTCCAAGATATTGCGCGAACGTGCGGGGATCTTCACCTGCTTCGACAGCGAGGCGACCGACACCGCGTCGGTGGGTCCGAGCGCGGCGCCCAAGGCGAACGCCGCGGCCAAGGGGATGGATGGAACCAGCCAGTTGACGGCGAACCCGATGATCAGGGCCGAGGCGATGACCAGCCCGACGGCCAGCGACAGCACCGGGCGTTTGTTCTCCCACAGCGCCTTCTTGTCGAGGTTTTTGGCCTCGTCGTACAGAAGCGGGGCTATGAACAGCACTAGGAACAGGTTGGGATCGAAGGCGATGCTGATCTGCGTGCCCATGACCAGCGCGATGAGCAGGCCCAGCCCTATCTGGATGAGGGGCGATGACACTTTGGGAACCAGCTGGTCGATGACGGATGAGAGCAGCACGGCGGCCAGCATGAGCAGCGAGAATTCAAGGAGTTCCACGCGGCGCCTCCTTTTGCATGATGATCAGGGCTTGACCCCATTGTAACGCAATCGCTAGCTGGCGGGGCGTTGCGAGCCGGTCTTCCTGCTTGGGGTCGGGATTCGAGACGAGGCTTCGTATGGGCATGAGGCGCAAGATGAGGGCGGCCTTCTCGTGGATCGGCGGCTCGCTTTCCCGCCATGCGCTATAATCGGCCTTCCGAACTACGTGAAGAAGGATGGCGGGCGATGGCGTTTCTGCTTGGATGCGAAAAGGTGCGGGTCGATTTCCCCACGAAAGAGGTGTTCTCCGAGGTGTCGCTGGGCGTTGACGAGGGCGACCGGGTGGGCATCGTCGGGCGCAACGGCGACGGCAAGTCGACGCTGCTGAACCTGTTGGCAGGCACGCTGGAGCCAGACGAAGGCCGCGTGCTGCGCAACGGCGCCGTGCGCGTGGGCGTGCTGGGACAGGCCGACTCGCTCGATCCCGCTGCCACGGTGGGGCAAGCCGTGGTGGGCGATCTGCCTGAATACGAGTGGGCCGGCGACGCGCGCATCCGCGACATCATTGCCGGGTTGGCCGGCGATATCCCTTGGGACGCGCAGGTGGGAACGCTGTCGGGCGGGCAGCGCCGTCGAGTGGACCTCGTGCGGCTGCTCATCGGCGACTGGGACGTGCTGGCGCTGGACGAGCCCACGAACCATCTGGATGTGCGCGCTATCACGTGGCTGGCGGACCATCTGAAAACCCGCTGGAAAAAGGGCGCGGGCGCGCTGTTGGTGGTCACGCACGACCGTTGGTTCCTCGACGAGGTGTGCCTGCGTATGTGGGAGGTGCACGATAAACGGGTGGAGCCGTTCGAGGGCGGATTCTCGGCCTACATCATGCAGCGCGTGGAGCGCGATCGCGTGGCCGCGCTAGCCGAGCAGAAACGCCAGAACGAGCTGCGCCGCGAGCTGGCGTGGCTCTCGCGCGGCGCACGGGCGCGTGCGACGAAGCCGAAGTTCCACGTGGCCGCCGCCCAGGAACTCATCGCCGACGTGCCGCCTTTGCGCGACGAGCTGGAGCTCAAGCGCATGGCCATGGCGCGCCTGGGCAAGCAGGTGGTCGACCTCGAGCACGTGAGCGTGCGCTTCGACGACAAGACGATCCTCGACGACGTGGACTGGATCATCGGCCCGGGCGACCGCTACGGCATCGTCGGCGAGAACGGCACGGGCAAGACCACGCTGCTGCGCGTGATCCAGGGTCTGCAGCGCCCGAACGCCGGCGAGGTGAAGATCGGCAAGACCGTGCGTTTCGCCGTGCTGTCGCAGCATCTGGACGATCTGTCCGAACTGGGCGACGACCGTGTGCGCCAGGTCATCGGCCGCTACAGCCGTCGCACGATGCTGGACGGCAAGGAGATGACGCCCGCCCAGCTGCTGGAGAAGCTGGGCTTCAAGCGCGCCGACCTCAACGAGCCGGTGAAGGACTTGTCCGGCGGGCAGAAGCGCCGTCTGGCCCTCATGTTGATCCTGCTGGACGAGCCGAACGTGCTGATCCTCGACGAGCCCGGCAACGACCTGGACACCGACATGCTGGCCGTGGTGGAGGACCTGTTGGACGCCTGGCCGGGCACGCTGCTTCTGGTCACGCACGACCGCTACCTCATGGAGCGCGTCACCGACCACCAGTTCGCCCTGGTGAACGGGAAGATCCGTCATCTGCCGGGTGGGGTGGACGAGTATTTGAGGTTGTCCGACGCTTCCCCCTCTTCCATGGCGGCCGGCAGTCCCGCACGTCAACGCCCTGCGCACGCCGCCGATTCGGGCTTATCTGGGACCGAAGCATCGCCCGAAAGCTCCCGCCTCTCCGGCGGCGAGCAGCGTACCCTGCGCAAGCTCATGCAATCCAACGAGCGCAAGGTGGAAACGCTCAACGGCAAGATCGAGGACGTGCGCGCGAGCATGGCCGCCGCCGACCCCACCGACTTCACCGCGCTCGGCGACTTCCAAGCCCAGATTTCCGATCTCCAACAGCAGATCGATGCCCTTGAGGAAGAATGGATGGAAGCCGCCGAGAAGCTGGGGGAGTAGGCTTCGATTGCCGGTCCTGCGCTATTTCCACGTGCGTCCCGCGGGGTCGTTGGCTTCGCGCGGGGCGGACGACGGGGTCGGCGTTTGGGACGACGCGGGGTCTTCGGGTCCCCGGGACCAGGGATCATCTTGCTGCGCGTACTTCACCCAGGCGTCCTCCTGGCGCGCTTCGGCGATCCAGTCTTCCTGGGTCTTCGACACCACGCTGCCGATCATCCACACGATGCCGCACAGGATGCCGCCCACCACGAAGGCGATCCAGCTGATGGCGAAACCGCCCGCGCCGCGGCGGATGGCGTCTTTGAGCGCGAACTTGTCGATGCCGTCCCAGCCGCCGATCTGGTCGAACAGCGGCACGAAGCCCCACACCAGGAACACGATGGTGGCCAGCAGCATGATGCAGCCGCAGATGACGCCCATCACGCGTTCGGCGCGAATCTGCTCGGGTGACTTGACGACGGCGGTAGAGGGCATGTCGGCACCCAGGTTGCGGCGATGCGCGATGTAGGTGAGCTCGGAGAGGTCGTACTTCGACTTTTGCATGCAGGCCCAGATGAGAATGCCAATGGCGATGGCGAGGATGAGCATGAAGGGGAACATGACGAGCTCCTCCACGTATGCGCCGTTGATCATGGAGCTACTGTTGTCGGGTACGAGGCCGATTAGCATGATGACGTCGATGAGGATGAGACCCACGCCGACGGCGATGAGCGTCGGGTAGCGTTGCCCGAACCGATCGAGCGTGTCGGAGGAGTACCGCGGCTCGATGGAAGGGTTGCGACGCTTGAATTCGCTGTGGTTGAGACTGCCGACGACCAGGATTACCACGCCGATGACGATGCAGGAAAGCAGGGCGACGGTCTGCAGGTTATCCGGCCAGCCGAAGGCTTCAAGCAGCGCGTTCAGACCCACGCCGACCAGGATGCAGGCGACGCCGGCCGCGATGGACAGGTCGAAGCGGTTCATGTGCTCGTCGTAGCGCTCGGTGTCGTTTTCTTTGACGACATGCACGCTGCCGCGCATGAGGTCGTCGAGGCTGGTATGAAACAGGTCGCATAATTGCAGCAGCTTGTCCATTTCAGGGTAGTTCGTGCCGGCTTTCCATTTGCTGACGGTCTGGCGCGACACGCTTAACTGCTCGGCAAGCCCTTCCTGCGTGATGCCGTAATGCTGGCGCAGGTACACGAGGTTGTCGGCGAAACTCATGGCGGTCCCTTCTTCGTGGTCGATTGCATGATACCCGAAGCGCGGAGCTGAGCGGCCGCGCTTCTGCGTTTACCATCATGCGGTTGCAGAGCCGCCCGCTCTACCAATCTGGTGTTGCGTTTTGGGATTTTCTCCGCACGCTCAGGGTGCGAAGCATTTTGAACTGGGGTTTTGTAAAACAGGTATCAAGTTCGTGCAAAGTAGTCGTGTAGGGTCACGCAGGTTGACGCGAGCGTCGTACAATGATCGGAACACGCGGTTATTTCAAGGAGGGCTTTCTGATGATCAAGCTTATCGCCAGCGATATGGACGGCACGTTCCTCGACGGAAACGAGTGCGTGCCGGAAGGCTCGTACGACCTCGTTATGCGTTTGCGCGATGCGGGGATCCAGTTCGTAGCATCGTCGGGTCGGCGCTTCGACACGCTGCACGAGCTGTTCGAACCGGTGGTCGACTGCATGGACTTCGTCGCGTCGAACGGCGCGCAGGTGATGGTCGCCGGCGAGCTGGTCGACTTGGAGGTGTTCTCGCATGCGGCCGTGAAGCGGTTGGCCCGTGTCGTTGATATGTTCGACACCATGCACCTTGCGCTGTTCGACGAGACGCGCAGCTACTTGTTGGACGACGAAGCGCGCTTCGAGCGAGAGGTGGACAAGAACCTGCCGAACCCCGTGCGCGTGTTCGACGTGCCCTCGCCGCAGACGAGCATCCTGAAAGCATCCGTGTATTGCGACGATGCCGTCATGGACATGGCCTACATCCTCACGCGCGAGCTGGACGACGACTTCGTGTTCGCGCCGTCGGGCCGTAAATGGATCGACGTCATGCAGCGCGGCGTGAGCAAGGCGACGGGCATCCAGCAGGTGCTGGACGCGCACGGCATCCAGGCGAGCGAGATGATGGCGTTCGGCGACTCTATGAACGACTACGAAATCCTGCGCATGGCGGGAACGAGCGTCGCCATGGGCAACGCTCGGTCGGCCATCAAGCAGATCGCCACGAAGGTGATCGGCACGAACGTCGACCGCAGCGTCCAGCGCGAGCTTCACGCCCTGCTGGAGGGCGCGCGGTAGGACGGTTTTGAATTTGTGCAGACGGTGTCTGCACAAATGGGTTCGCTCTGCAATGGCATCCTTTTGGGTGGGACGTAAAATCCGTGCTGCAGAAGGCCTGCGCTCTTCGAAAGGCGCTTCGTTACGCGTGGATTACCAGCTCGCTTGTCGGGATGCGCTCGGTGGCGTGGCGGTCGGGGCTCTTCAGCTCGCCGGCGGGATGCCCGACGGCCAGGATGTTCACCGGGACCAAAGTTTCCGGCAGCCCGAATTCCTCTCGGATGACCGTAGGGTCGAAGCGGCAGATCCAGACGCTTCCCAGGCCCAAGTCGGTGGCGGCCAGCATCATGTGGTCGGTGAGGATGGACGCGTCCACATGGACGGTGCTCATGCCGTCGAGCGGACGCTTCCACGCCTTCTCGCCGTCGGCGCACACGACGAATGCGAGCGGCGCGTCGAACACGTTCGCGGCTTTCGCCAGGCTGGCGAGCCCTTCCTCGCTGGTCACCTGGAGGATGCGCACAGGTTGGCGGTTCGCGGCGGTCGGCGCGACGCGGGCCGCTTCGACGATGGCGTCGATGTGCTCCTGGCTGACGGGGACGGGCTGGTAGGCGCGGGTCGAGCAGCGCTTTTTGGCGAGATCGAGAAACGACATGGGTGCTCCTATCTCTGAGGCGAGCGACGGTTCGTTCTTCCTCCATACTACTCTTCGGTTTCTGCGGGGCAAGTAGATACTTTTTTGGAATATACTACCCGAAAAGAAAGTATTGGACGGAAGAGGCTGCGCATGAAAACCTGTCCCGACGCGTACCATTGCCCGGTCGAGGCAACCATCGACATCGTGGGCGGCAAGCACAAGGTGCTCATCCTGTGGCACCTGAGCAAGGCCGGCGTGCTGCGTTTCGGCGAGCTGCAACGCCGCATGTCGCAGGCCACGCCCAAGATGCTCACCCAGCAGCTGCGCGAGCTGGAGGCCGACGGCATGGT
This sequence comes from Eggerthella sp. 1_3_56FAA, assembly GCF_000185625.1. NCBI lineage: Bacteria > Bacillati > Actinomycetota > Coriobacteriia > Eggerthellales > Eggerthellaceae > Eggerthella > Eggerthella sp. 1_3_56FAA. Next base: position 593,168 of record NZ_GL622581.1, on the reverse strand, counting down.
GCATCGCGAGCTGTACCACCAGGTGCCGCCCAAAACCGAGTACTCGCTCACCCAGCGCGGCGTCAGCTTCGTCCCCGTCCTCAACGCCATGTGCGCCTGGGGAAAGGACGTGCTGGACGAGGTGGGGAAGCCGTCGCCCGAAACTTCGGAGGTTCTGGCGGGTTGACCGCTTCGGCATCGCGCAGTATGCTGGGCGACGCTGTATCCGCCTCAACGAGAAGGCACACATGAAGCTTTGCAGAGTAGCGGCTCCGCGCATGATCGCCGATGAAGCATCGCACGGAGCCGAGGGGCATATTCATCGGCATCGATAGACGCGCCGCGCGAAACCCGGGCGCGCGTTTCCTTTGATGCCGGCATGACGGACTCGTTCAGCGCCGCAGGTGATGATTCATCTGCGGCGTTTTTTTGCGCCCTCGGGCGCTTCGTTACGTTTCCGCATTCCGAATTCTCAGAGGTGAACCTATCGTGTCAGATGCTTCTCTTTCCTTTACCGAAGGGCCGCTGTTCAGGCGGTTGCTGGCGTTCGCGTTGCCGCTCATGGCGGTGAACCTGCTGCAGTACGTGTACCAGGCTGTGGACATGGTGGTGGTCGGCCAGGTGGTGGGGCCGGTGGGGCTCGTGTCCATCAGCAACGCGACGAACGCCGCCTATATCGTGAACGCGTTCGTCATCGGCCTCACGGCGGGCGGCGGCGTGGTCGTCGCGCGGTTCGTGGGCGCGCGCGACGTGGCCGGCCA
>NZ_GL622581.1:518720-592079 GCF_000185625.1 Eggerthella sp. 1_3_56FAA | reverse complement strand
CCGCCTGGGCGACGGTGGTCGCGCAGAGCGTGGCGGCCGTCGGCGCGCTCGTCGTGGTGCGGCGGCGTTTCCCCGGCGGGCGCCTGGCCGGCGCGTTTTCGCGTAGCGGCGACGTGCCGGTTGGAGCGAGCGTGATCGAGGTGCTGCGCGTGGGCGTTCCCTCTGCCGTGCAGATGGCGGTGGTGAACCTGTCGTACGCGCTGGTCACCGGGTTGCTGAACCGCTACGGCACCGACGTGGCCGCCGCTGCCGGCGTCGGCCTGCAGATCAGCACCATCGCGGGACTGCCGTGCTGGGCCATCGGCCAGGCCATCACCACGGCGGCGGCGCAGAACGCAGGCGCGGGCGAGCTGCGCCGGGCCCGCGACGTGGCGCGCATCGGCGCCACGTTCAACGTGAGCGTGATCGTGGGCGTGCAGATCGCGGTGCAGTTGCTGGCGCCGGCGCTGGTGGTCGCGTACGGCCTGACCGAGCCGTTAACGATGGATACGGCCGTGCTGTACCTTCGCATCACGTGCAGCGTGAACGGGCTGTTCTACGCGGCCATGTACAGCTTCGACTCGTTCGCATTGGGGGCGGGCACGCCGCGGCTCGTGTTGGCGAACTCGCTGATCGACGCGTTCGTCGTGCGCTTCGGCCTGGCGTTTCTGCTGAGCGGCGTGCTGGGCTTCGGCTACGTGGGCATCTTCGTCGCCCAGGCGGCGTCGCCCGTGATGCCGGCGCTCATCGGCGCCCTCTACCTGCGCCACTGGACGCGCACACGGGACGTGTAGGGGGGGAGGTAACTCGAAACCGTTGTCGCCCGAAACGTGCGCTTTTGAGCGAAAAAACGCACGTTTCGGGCGACAACGGCAATCGGGAGCAGGGCGCGACGCGTTAGTCGATCCCTCGGCGTGCTGGCTGGGCGGCGCCGAGGGCCGGCTTCGTCAGCGCTTGTTGAACGGCACGATGGTGGCGGGGATGCCGCCCTTCATGACGAGTTTCGGCTCGCCTTCGATGAGCGGCCGGAAGTACGCGACCGCTTCCGGCGTAATGCCCTGGTAGTTCGGCAGGATCCACTCGGCGGGGAAGCGTTTGACGAAATTGGCGAACTCGCTTGCGGGACCGGCGAACAGCTCGGCCTCGTAGCGGCCCTCGGCTGCGGCCTCCGGGTTGCGGCGGATGCCCACCACCTGGCCGGTGAAGGCGGGGTCGGCGCTGCGCATGTGGGCGCTCATTCCCAGGTCGTAGGCCTCGGTCACGTCCACGAGGCTCTGCGCGAAGTTGCTGGAGCGCGCCGCGCGCGACAAATCCTGCACCACGCCGCGCGGCACGATGCCCGTGTCGACAATCATTTGCTTGACCGTTTGCGCCGCCCCGCCCAGCACGGCGTGGGCGAACCCGTCGTGCGCAGTATCGCCGGCGGACAGGTAGGTGCCGTCGGCGTAGCGCGCACCCTCGGACACTACGATGTAGCACGAGCCGGTCGCCTCGAACTTCGCGCGCACTTCGGCGAGAAACGCGTCGCGGTCGAAGGCGACCTCGGGCAGCACCAACAAATCGACGTCGCCGGTGATGCAGCAGCTCGCCGCCAGCCAGCCCGCGTCGCGCCCCATCACTTCCAGCACGAACACCTCGGGGCGCGTGTACGCGTCGTAGTCGAGGCGCGTCGCGTGCGTGATCTGGCAGGCCACCTTCGCCGCGCTGGGGAAGCCGGGGCAGTGGTCCACCGGTACCAGGTCGTTGTCCACGGTTTTCGGAATGCCGATGAAGCGCTTGCTCGGCGCGTTCTCGGCCGCCCATTCGGCCAGCGCGTCCACGGTGTCCATGGAGTCGTTGCCGCCGATGTAGAACATGGTTTCGATGTCGTGCGCGTCCATCACGTCGGCGAGGCGGCGGAAATCGGCCTCGTCGTCGCGCTTCAGCTTGTAGCGGCACGTGCCCAGCGCCGACGAGGGCGTCTGCCTCAGCAGCTCCAGGTCGTGCTCGGAAAGGTCGGTGAGGTCGTACAGCTGGTCGGCCAGCACGCCCTCGATGCCGTGGATGCCGCCCAGCACGCGGTCGTAGAGCGGGTTCAGCTGGTTCGCGCGGATGACGCCGGCCAGGCTGGCGTTGATAACGGCGGTGGGCCCGCCGGATTGTGCAACAAGGCAGGTGCTCATGGGTCGATGCTCCTGTTCTCTCTGATCGCTTTGACGCATGCGCACCAGTATGATGCTGCCCAGGACGTGCGGCATACTTTTTCTTGCCTTCTCCATTGGAGGAGCGTAGGATACATACCGTTGGTATGTAACGTGATGGAGAGGAAGGCCGATGGCCCGCAACAAGCATCCCGAGGAGACGGTGAACCTCATCCTCGACGTGGCCTTGGCCCTGTTCTTCGAGAAAGGGTACGACAATACCAGCATTCAGGACATCATCGATGGGCTGGGCGGCTTGACGAAGGGGGCGGTGTACCACCACTTCAAGTCGAAGGAAGACATCCTGTCGGCTGCGCTCGACCGCGACAACCAAGCGCTGTTCGACGAGCTTCGCCGCATCCGCGACGACGGCCGCATGACCGGTGCCGAGAAGCTGCAGGCGCTGTTCGCGGCATCCATCACCGGGCCGCAGATGGACATGTGGGCCAAGGCGGCCCCCGACGTGGATCCGGTGAAGAACGCGCGTTTGCTGGGCCTGCAGTACCAGGCGGTGCTCCAGGAGACGGTACCCGATTTCGTGTTGCCCATCGTGGAGCAGGGGGTGCGCGACGGCAGCATCCAAACCGATCGTCCGCGCGAGTTCAGCGAGGTCATCGTGCTGTTGGCGAACCTTTGGGTCAGCCCCATGTTCCGTTCCGCCACCGCCGAGGAGCTGCGTGCGCGCGTCGATTACTACCTCGATATCGTGAAGGCGCTGGGCGGCCTGTCCCTGGAAGTAGGCGGGCTGGCGACCATCCTCGAGGGGTATCGCAGCCAATTTCACGAAAGGCTTGATGCTATGAGCTCGTAAATACGTACGAATGTTTCACGTGAAACATTCCGGCAGCACGAAAGCGGGCAAGGGAAGGTCGAGCGAGCGGATGTTCCCGGCTGTCGTTGTGAGCGAGCGCGGCGAGTCGAAGGGCCCCGCTCGGGATGACGGCGCGTGCTTGCGGTTTCCTCTTGCGATGTCTTAGCGAACCCTGGTTGCCTGGCAACCTTCTTTTTTACCCAATATACATACCGACTGAATGTATGTAAAAGAAAGGAACAATCATGAACACCCTGCTCAACCGATCGTTCGTTTCGGTGATCTTCGCGCAGATTGCTTCGTTGTTCGGCGATGCCGTGCTGCGCTTCGCCCTGCCGCTGTACGTGCTGAACCAAACGGGCTCGGCGGCGCTCATGGGCGCGGTGTCGGCTTGCGCGTGGATCCCCTACATCGTGCTGACGCCCATCGGAGGGGTTGCGGCCGACCGCGTGAACAAGCGGCGCATCATGGCGGCGCTCGATATCCTTCTGGCTGCGACGTGTGCGGCGTTTCTCGCACTCGACGGCGTCATCGACCTCGTCGGCCTGTGCATCTGCGCGCTCATCGTCCTGTACGCCGCGCAGAGCGTGTACCAGCCCACCGTGCAGGCGGCGGTGCCGTTCATCGTCCCGCGCGACGGCATCGTGCGCGCCACCGCCATCGTCAGCCAGATCAGCGCGCTTTCGGGCCTCGTGGGCCCGGTGCTGGGCGGCTTGCTGTTCGGCCTGTTCGGCATCGAGCCGGTGGTGTTCGTGTCGGGAGCGGCGTTCGCGGTTTCTGCCGTGCTCATCGTCACCGTGGTGCGCATCCCGCGCGACGCCATCGAGCGCAGCGGCGTGGGCGTGGTGCGCACGGTGGCGAACGACATCGTCGAGAGCTTCGCGTTTCTGCGCCACGAACGCACGGTCATCCTCAAGGTGATCTTCCTGGTGGCGGGCATCAACGTCACGCTGACGGCGTTCATCCTCATCGGCGCGCCGGTTGTGATCACGCAGATCCTGGGTCTGCCGAACCAGTACATGGGCTTCGCCGAGGGTGCGCTGGCGTTGGGCGGTTTGGCGGGCGGCGTCTCGGTGGGCGTGTTCGCCGGGCGTTTGCGTCTCAGCCGCGCGCCGCTGTTCCTGCTGGTGGCGGCCTTGGGGTTGCTGCCCATCGCCGTGGTGCTGGGCGTGCCGATGGACGCGATGCTGGCGTACGGCATCGTGGTAGCGGGCCTGTTCGCATCCATGGCGTGCGCCACGATGTTCAGCATCCAAGCCATCTCGTTCGTGCAGCTCGAGACGCCCGGCCACCTGGTGGGGAAGGTGATCGCGCTTACCATGTCGCTGGCGAACTGCGCGCAACCCGTGGGGCAGCTCATCTACGGCGGCCTGTTCGACGCGCTGCGCGGCAACCTCGTGCCGGTGGCGCTGGGCACGGCGGCCATCGCATTCGTCATCGGTTTGGTTACGTTCCGCGTGCTGAGGAAGGGCTTGGCCGAGCTGCAAGCAGCCGTGCCGGGGGCCGCAGATGCGCGGTGAAAACCCTGATTTTTGGCAGTTTTCGACGGGATTCTGCCGTCTCTTTCTGAACTCGTTGCTTTATGCCGAGACAGAGCTTTTGCCTGGATGTATCGGGTCTGGTTAGGGGGCCGGACGCGGAAAGGCCGAAGGGCGCGGGCTTTCTCGATGACAGAATCGCGTCGATTCCTGCCGGAATTTCCCGTTTCCTATGCGCTGCCTGGTTTCGCGGGGTGTTGAGCGGTTCGTGTGCCGCGGGTTCCTCGATTGGCCGGAATTCGGGATCCGCAAGAGGCGCGTGCTTGCGGCATGCGAGGGCGCGGACCCTCGCGGCTCTAGTCCACCCCGCGCAGCTGAGCGCCCGGCACGACGGCCTGCAGCTCGGGCAGCAGTGCCCGCAGGTCGTCGGGGTCCCATGCGTGGAAGCGACCTTCGCCGCCCAGCACGCTGTCCGCGTCGATGAAGCTTTGCAGGTGCCACGCTTGTACGCCTTCGATCCACGCAGCCAGCGCGCGCAGGTCGTCGGCGGTGTGCAGCTCGCGCACCACGGTGGTGCGCACCTCGTAGGGGACCGCGCCCGAACGCAGGAAGTCGAGAGACTCCTGCACCGGCGCGAGGTCGAACGCGGGGACGCCGACGGTTTCGGCGTAACGCTCTGGCGCGTTCTTCACGTCCGTGGCCACATAATCCACAAGGCCTTCCTCAACAAGCGCGCGCAAGCGGCCGGGGAAGCTGCCGTTCGTGTCCAGCTTCACGGCGAACCCCAGCTCGTGCACGCGAGTGCAGAACTCATCGATACCGGACTGCAGCAACGGTTCACCGCCTGTGATGCACACGCCGTCGAGCAGCCCCTGGCGTTTGCCGAGGAACGCGAAGAGCTCGTCGATCGATAGGGCGCTGCTGTCCGCGGCCGCGCCATCGCGCCCCGCCTCGCCCGTCACCAAGTCGGCGTTGTGGCAGAACGGGCAACGGAAGTTGCAGCCCGGCGTGAATACCGTGGCCGCGGTCTTGCCCGGGAAATCGAGCAGCGTGAGCTTCTGCAAGCCGGCGATGCGCATGGCTCAGGCTCCTTCGCCGCCGAGGGCGGCGACTGGTTCCGCGCCCGCGACCGGGTCCGTCTGCCTGCCGGCATCCGTGCCGGCGCATCCGCCGTCGTCCGCGGCATCCGTGCGCCCGTCCCCGCTCGCATCGCCACGTGGTCCCGGATGCGCTTTGCCGCTTATCTCTTCGATGTCGATGGCCCACACGGACGTGTGCGGCCCTTCCTTCTCCATCGCTTTCCCGATGCTGCGCTTTGCCTCCGGCACGTACTTCATGCAGAGATCCACCAGCGCATGTTTGAACTCGGTCGCTTCGACGACCTCGCGGACGCGGCCGAATGTTATGGCCGACCGGAAGCTGGTCGAGAAATCGCCGTCTTCGAAGAACGCTCTGACGCCCGTCACCGCTGTCGCGCACACGCGATCGTCGCGACGAAAATCGACCGTCTTGTGCCCGCCCTCGTTTGTGGCGTGGAAGTACAGCGTATCGCCTCGCCGCACGAAGGAGAGCGGCACGCCGTAGGGCATGCCGTCATCGTCCACGGTGGACACGATGGCGAACTCGGCGGCGTCGAGTACGGCCAGCGCCTCGTCGCGCGGCATCGCGCGCTCGGCTCGGCGCAGGGGGAAGCGGGTCATGGCGGATGCTCCTTCTAGTTGGTTGCGCAGGGGTCTATCATAATCCCGCTGCGCCCTGCGATCAAACGCGTTGCCGCTCGCCGAAAGCTTCGGCGTCGGGCATCTGCAAAACGGCCCGCGCGGTGCTTTGTTCTAAACCCGCAGGTCGCTTTTCGAAGAGCTCCATCGAGCGCTCGCGCAAAACCCCAGATGGCAAAATCTACCATATATAGTTGTGTATTGTGGAGGCATATTCAACATATGGATTACAATCATTGACTGGCCCGGTGGACGCTGCTAGGGTGTTTGAAACCGCATGCGAGGCGCGGAACGGTTGGCAGTCGCCGCGCAAACGAAGCGAATCCACAGCAAAAGGAGCAAGCATGTACGAGGTCCAGAAGCGCGACGGAAAGATCGCGGAATTCGATATAGCCAAAATCTCAAGCGCCATCTCCAAGGCGTTCGACGCGCTGGAGAAGCAGTACCATCCCTCCACGATCGACCTTCTGGCCCTCAACGTGACCGCCCATTTCGAGCCGCGCATCAAAAACGGCATCATCAGCGTCGAGGACGTGCAAGACAGCGTGGAGGAGGTGCTGTCCACGGCCGGGTACGCCGACGTGGCGAAGTCCTACATTCTGTACCGCAAGCAGCGCGAGAAGGTGCGCAACGCCAACGCCACGCTGCTGGACTATAAGGATCTCGTGGACCAGTACGTCAAGGTGGAAGACTGGCGCGTGAAGGAGAACTCCACGGTCACGTACTCCGTCGGCGGCCTGATCCTGTCGAACTCGGGCGCCATCACGGCGAACTACTGGCTTAGCGAGATCTACGACGACGAGGTGGCGAAGGCTCACCGCAACGCCGACATCCACCTGCACGACCTGTCCATGCTGACGGGTTACTGCGCGGGCTGGTCGCTCAAGCAGCTCATCCAGGAGGGTCTCGGCGGCGTGCCGGGCAAGATCACGTCGAAGCCGGCCAGCCATCTGTCCAGCCTGTGCAACCAGATGGTGAACTTCCTGGGCATCATGCAGAACGAATGGGCGGGCGCCCAGGCGTTCTCCAGCTTCGACACGTATCTCGCGCCGTTCGTGAAGGCCGACAACCTGACCTACGAAGAGACGAAGCAGTGCGTCGAGTCGTTCGTGTTCGGCGTGAACACGCCTTCGCGCTGGGGCACGCAGGCGCCGTTCAGCAACATCACGCTGGACTGGGTGTGCCCGGCCGACCTGCGCGATCAGCCGGCCATCGTGGGCGGCAAGGAGATGGACTTCACCTACGGCGACTGCAAGGTCGAAATGGATATGGTGAACAAGGCCTTCATCGAGATCATGATCGAAGGCGATGCGAACGGTCGCGGCTTCCAGTACCCAATCCCCACCTACTCCATCACGCGCGACTTCGACTGGAGCGAAACCGAGAACAACCGGCTGCTGTTCGAAATGACCTCGAAGTACGGCACTCCGTACTTCTCCAACTACATCAACTCCGACATGGAACCGTCCGACGTGCGCTCCATGTGCTGCCGCCTGCGCCTCGACCTGCGCGAGCTGCGCAAGAAGTCGGGCGGTTTCTTCGGCAGCGGCGAGTCCACGGGCTCCATCGGCGTGGTCACCATCAACATGCCGCGCCTGGCCTATCTGTCCGCCGACGAAGCCGACTTCTACCGTCGACTCGACCATCTCATGGACGTTTCCGCGCGCTCGCTGCACACGAAGCGCGAAGTGGTCACGCGCCTGCTGGATGCGGGCTTGTACCCGTACACCAAGCGCTACCTGGGCACGTTCGAGAACCACTTCTCCACGATCGGCCTGGTGGGCATGAACGAGGCGTGCCTGAACGCGCAGTGGCTGCGCGCTGACATGACGCAGGAGCCGGCGCAGGCGTTCACGAAGGACGTGCTCAACCACATGCGCGCCCGTTTGGCCGACTACCAGGAGCAGTACGGCGACCTGTACAACCTCGAGGCCACGCCGGCCGAGAGCACCACGTACCGCTTCGCCAAGCACGACAAGGAGCAGTTCCCCGACATCATCACGGCCAACGAGCAGGGCAAGCCGTACTACACGAACTCGTCGCATCTGCCGGTGGGCTTCACCGACGACATCTTCAGCGCGTTGGACGTGCAGGATGAGCTGCAGACGCTGTACACGTCCGGCACCGTGTTCCATGCCTTCTTGGGCGAGAAGCTGCCCGACTGGAAGGCGGCCGCCACGCTGGTGCGCAAGATCGCCGAGAACTACAAGCTGCCGTATTACACCATGTCACCCACGTATTCGGTGTGCAAGAACCACGGCTACATCGCCGGCGAGGTGTACGAGTGCCCGTGCTGCCACGAGGAGACCGAGGTGTACTCGCGCATCACCGGCTACTACCGCCCGGTGAAGAACTGGAACGACGGCAAGTCGCAGGAGTTCGCCGACCGTGTGGAGTACGACTTGGGGCATTCGCATTTGACGCGAGACGGCGCCGTAGCCGTGACGGCCGCGGCCGAGACCGTCGGGCAGGCGGGCTCGCACGTGACGGTTCCGGGCATCGAGAAAGCCTCTGCGCCCGACCACAGCACGCTTCCCGCAGGCCTCTACCTCATTGCCACGCGGACGTGCCCGAACTGCAAATTCGCCGCAGCTGAAATGGATGCCGCCGGCATCGTCTACGAGGAGCTGCTGGCCGAAGAGAACGTGGAGCTGGCGCAGCGCTACCGCATCATGCAGGCGCCCACGCTGCTGTCCGTGGCCGCCGACGGCTCCGTGGACGTGATCCCGGGCGCCGCCGCCGTGTTCCAGCACGTCAATGCGATGAAAGCGCAGGTGACCGCCTAACCGCCGGCTTCGGTCGGTTTGAAACCAGGGCGTACCCGTCACCACATTCGCGAACGCGGCATCAGCATACCAGCAGCAAGCGCCCAGCAACTTCCGGGCCGGATCGAAGGATCCGGCCCTTTTGCATGCGGGGAGGTGCAGTATGGGGATGGCAAAGCTTGCGGGTGCTTTGCTGCGCACCGTGTCGACGCGGTTTGTTTCGCGAGTCTTTCCTGCGGGTGGGGCGACCGCTTCCTCAATGCTAGCATGCGACTGGTAATGCGAGCGTTTGGGTCGCAGCAAAATAATATAAGTCAATTCATCATGGACAAAAAGCTATAGTATTCTGTAGTTTTTTGACCTAAAAGAGAGGGATCGAGCATCAGGCAATTCCCATCATGCCTGGTGAGAAGCGCACCGCTTTGCCTTATCTTCATAGAGGATAAAGAAAATCGGCACTTTTTGTCCATGACTATATTGGTTATAAAAAGATACTGCGGCGCGCGGGTTCCAACGCGGCGTTCACCCTTCGTTGAGCTCGGTGATGTTGTAAAGCTTGGGCATTTGAGGCATCTTGCCGAGGTAATCGTCGATCTCCTGCTGGGAGGCGTCGCTTGAAGGAGGCTCGATGCTCTGAAATGCGGCACGGGCATCGGAATAGGCCTCGTATCGTTCGTCGAAATCGGGCACCGGAGCGATGCGGTACGTTTTCGTTTGCATGGAGCCGTCGGCGAACGTGGCGGTGAGCTTCAATCGGGAGGTCGAGATTTCCCGAGCCGCGCCTTTTTCGATGGCGGTATTCAGCTGCCTGCTCGCTTCGAGCGAGTTTTTGCCGGCAAGGGCCAATTCGTACGCTTCCTTCCCCTCTTCGGGAAGGGGGAAGCCGATGTAGATTTCTACGATACGCTGGTCGTCGATCGACTCCTGATGGTCGTAGTCGAACGTAACGGACTTGGTGTAATTGAACACGTGCTTGCCGTTGTCGTGCTGCTCGGCGGTGACGGTGTTATCGATGATCTCGAAGTAGCTGCGCTCGCCTTCGATTTCGTAGGTGACGGATTCGATGTTGTTCCCGACGCACCGCACAGGGAAATGATACTTGTATCCAGCCCATTCGTAGCTCCAGAACGTGTCGTCGGCTGGGTTGTACCAGGGACCGCTGTAGCCGCCGCCTCCCGTGAAGTCTTGGGACTCCAGCTCTACGGTTTTCCCCGGTCCGAACCCGCCGGGGCCGTTGATCGCGAAAGCCGTTGCGCCGATTCCCGCGACCAGCACGAGGCAGGCGGCGACGGCGAACCCGAGCGCCGAGCGTCGCCTGACCGACGCGCCTGTTCGGACGGGGGTCCGCACGGTTTTAGCGCTGCGGCCCCGGCGCCTGCCCGCTTCGCTCAGGGTCGCTTGTTTCAGCTGGTCCGGGACGTGCGTTCCTCGCATCATGGTGCGGTACTCATCCACGGTTGGGCGTGGGCCGGGGTTGCGGGGATCGGTCACGGTTCGGCTCCTTTCGGCATAGGGGGTCGCGGCAGCTTGCAAGGCTCGACTCGCGTTGGCCGCGGTCGTCTTCCAGCATGTTCCGCAACTGCTCGCGGGCGCGGTGGAGGCGGGTTCGCACGGTGCTGGGTCGGCATCCCGTGATGCGCGCGATCTCTTCGGTGGCGTAGCCCTCGACGTAGAACAGGTGCACCGGGATGCGCAGGTCGGGCGGCAACGCGCCCACGACCTCCCAGATGTCGGCGTCGAACGCGTCGGGGGCGGGGATGTCGGCATGCTCCCGCGTGAAGCCTTCCGTGCGGCGGTTCCAGGTCAAACGCGCCAAGTCGCGGCAGCGGTTCACCGTGACGCGCAGCAGCCAGGCTTTCAGGTGCTCGTCGCTTTCGAACGCGGTGTCGTGTTCCAGCAGGCGCATGAACACGTCCTGGAACACGTCGTCGGCGTCGCTGGGCGAGCCGGTCTGCGCCAGCGCGACGCGATACACGACATCGCCCCACGCGTCCATGGCTTCGAGCAAGAACGCGTCGGATCGAAGCGGTTTCGGGCTGTCGCGGGCTGCGGCGGGCTGGTTTTTTCGCTGGAACGGCAAGCGCATGCATTCACCTCTCTGGTAACAATACGGGCTAGAGTGTGAGATTGTTCTGAGGAAGGCGAAAAAGTTCGTTTGAGCGAATGCGCTTCGCGGGCGGCGTGCGCGCAGCCTCGAAGCCGCGAAGGCTGCGCCGATGGCCCAGAACGGGAAGGAAAGAGAGCGCCGCGCAAAGCGCGGAACGGAAAGGGGATCCGGAAATGCAGCAAGGCCGCGTGCAGGACGCGGCCTTGCGGGTGCGAGCGTCGCTCGCAGATGCTATGGAAGCGGTTACTCCACGCCCACGATGACGTCGGTGGACTTCACGATGGCGAGCGCGGCAGCACCCTCGGCGAGACCCAGATCCTCGATGGCCTCGTTCGTGATGGAGCCCATGATGCGTGCGCCCTCGGGGGTCTCGATGGCCACATGACCGTTCACGGCGCCCTTCTTCACGGACGCGATCGTTCCGGCGATCTGGTTGCGGGCCGAGATGCCCTGGATGCGCTCGGAGCCGGCGGCGAACATCACGTTGCTGGCCTTGATGATGGCCATGGCGTCGGTGCCCTCTTTGAGGCCTAGATCGTTGATGGCTTCCATGGTGATGTCGGCTTTGACCATGGTAGATCCCAGGTCGATGGAAACGACGCCGTTCACGGCGCCCTCGGCGATGGCGGAGACGGTGCCCTTGAGCTGGTTGCGAGCGGATATCTTCATAGCAGGTTCCTTTCGTTGGGGGCTTCCGGCTTCTCCGGAGCCCGTTCGGCATGGTCACAGTGTCGCGGGTTCGGACGCCGTGTGGAAGAAGTCCGTGGGAAATGACCCCGGTTCGTGTCGTTTCGTTCAAGCTCGTGCATTCTCGTGTACGAAACCATGCGAATCCGTGGAGGGGTCATGAAGCTTGTGCGTTACGCCACGCCCGATAGGGTTTATACTGAGACGAAGATTATATGTGCATGAGGATGATTTCGAGAATGGGTGACCGTGCGGTATCTCGTGGATGGCCGCAACGTGACAAAGCGCGATCCCGCGACGAGCGGGCGTGGGCAGCTCGGGCTTGTCCTCGCGCAGCTCATCGATGCTCTCGCCGTCGCCGCTCTCGTCGCCGAACGCCTGCGGCGCCGACGCGTACAGCGTGTTCGCCGCGGTGCCGCAGGCGGCCAGCGCTCCCAGCGCTCCGGCCGATGCGACGAACGTGCGGCGGGTCAGCGCAGTGCGATCTGTTGACATGCAACCCCCTCCATTCTCGTTTCATGCGAGGCCGCTCATGCGGTGGCGCGGCCTCTCCGTCTGCGGTGAACTATAGGTGCTCGCCGCTCGCGATGTTGTCACCAGAATGTTGTGATATTTCTATTTTCCCAGTTCAAATGCATCACCGTGTCACCATGTCCGCCGGCCGTCCCCGGTGCGTCTGCTAGAATGACCCTACGGCAAACGGAGGGGGACACTCGCACATGCGCGCTCCATCAGCATTGAAACCGGACGTGCCAAGCTTCGGGTACGCGACGTTTCTGTCCATCAACGCAACGTCCATCTGGGGCGGCATCTACCCCTACTTGCCTGCGTTCTGCCAGACGTCGCTCACCACCATCGTATTCTACACGGTGCAGATCGCCGTGTTCTGGTTGGCGTTCTGCGCGGCCATGGCCTTCACGTGGGCGCGTCCCGGCCTCTCCCGCGGGGCGCATGTGCTGGCGTTCTCGGCGCCGCTTGCGTTCGGGCCGCTCATGCTGGTGGGGGCCATGTACCTGGAATCGCTTGCGCTGGCGTTGGTGGTGGGCGCGGCGGCGCTCATCGGCGTGGGGTCGGCGGGCTACCTCATGAGCTGGCAGCGCGTGTTCGCCTCGCTCGACAGCGCGCGCGGCAACCTCGCGCTCATCAAGGGCACCGGGTTCTCGGCGCTGCTGTACTTCTTCCTGTGCTTCATCCCCACGGCTCTCACCGCTTACCTTATACCCCTGGTGCTGGTGCCGCTGGCGGGGCTGTGCCTGTGGATCGCCGCGCACGCGACGGACGCGCAGCAGCCCATGTTCGACGACGTGCCGCGCGAGCACGCGGTGGTGTACAAGAACGCGCTGTGCGAAAGCTTCCTGCCGGCGCTGTCGGTGGGCGCGCTCGGGTTCTGCTCGGGCGCCATCCGCTTCATCGCGGTCACGCACCAGGAGCTGCTCAGCACCATCAACATCTTCTCGATGTCCGCGCTGCTGGCTGTGGTGGCCGTGTTTTACGGGGCATGGAGGCGGCGCACCATCCACGTGGACCTCATGAGCGTGTTCCGCGTGCTGTTTCCCATCGCGGCGACGTGCCTCATCGTGCTGCCGTTCGCGGGAGGCGAGTTCACCACGGTGGGAAGCGGCGTGACGTACGCGTGCTTCATGCTGGCGTGCGTGCTCATGATGATGCATTGCGGCCAGATCTCGCGCGATAGCGGCATCAACCCGGTGTTCATCTTCGCGTTCTACGGCACCATCACCTACTTCATGCAGATGTGCGGCTACCTGGTGGGCTACGCCTCGGGCAGTGCGGCGGCGCTTGGCGTGGAGCAGCTGTCGTTCATGGCGTTGGTGGCCCTGTACGTGATGCTGCTGATCGCGCTGGTGGGGCGCAAGGTGGGCAAGCTGCACACGAACCGCCTGGAGTTCCTCATGCTCACGCCGAAGGCGCCGCAGAAGGAGACGTCGGCCGAGATCGCCGTGACGCAGGCGGTGCGCTCCCGCGACGTGGCAGCGCCGGCCGGCGCTGCCACGGGGCCGCAGCTTGCCGATCGCGTGTCGAAGCGCTGCAAGCGCCTGAGCGAGCTGTACGGTCTGTCCAGCCGCGAGGCCGAGGTCATGGAGTTGCTCGTGCGCGGCTACTCGGGCCCGGCCATCGCCGAGATGCTGTTCATTTCCGAGAACACCATGCGGACCCACTCGAAGCGCATCTACGCCAAGCTCGACATCCACAAGAAGCAGGAGCTGCTGGTCCTGATCGACCAGATGTAGGGGAAGCGCGATGTCCGAGCTGGGAGGAGGCGGCCGCGTCCCGAATCGTGGTGTATCAGGGCCATCGCCGGAGAATCGCCGGCACCCTTGCGAGGTGAATCTTAGCCTTCGTCCTCCTTCGGGTCAATGGCGCTCCCTATGATCTTGCGCGCCGCCTCGCGGGCGGCGAGCACCTCGGCCTCGCCGGGGGCCTCGCGCTCCTGGGCCTTCCAGGCGTGCGCGAGCGAGGGCCTGGAGATGACGCAGCGCGCCGACCACTCCTCGTCGGCCTCGATGAGCGCCGCTCCCACCAGGCGGATGAGCGACTCGCGCGAGGGGAACCCCTGCACGACGCGCGTCCTGCGCTTGATCTCGCGGTTGGCCCTCTCCTGGACGTTGTTGGTGCGGATCTTGGTGCGGTGCGTGGCCGGGAACGCCAGGTAGGCGAGCGCCGCCTCCTCGGCCTCCAAGAGCACGTTTCCGGCCGCCCTCGAGATCTTCAGCACCTCCTCGGTCGCCTCTTGGTAGCACGCCCGCACGAGGACGGGGCTCTTCTGCGCGAAGACGGCCTTCATGGCCTCGCGCGCCTTTCTCTGGTCGTCCTTCCTGTGGATGCGGCCCGCCACGTTGCGCATGAGGTGCGTGACGCAGCGCTGCCAGGCCGCTCCTTGGAACGTCTCGGCTATCGCCTTCGCGAGCCCTTCGTGGGCGTCCGAGACGACGAGGCGCACGCCGTCGACGCCGCGCGCCCTCAGGCCGGAGAGGAACGCCTTCCACCCGGCGTGGCTCTCCGTGTCCACGCAGTCCACGCCGACGAAGCGCTTGTGGCCCGTGTCGTCGAGCCCGATCGCGGTCACGACGGCCTGGGACGCCGAGCGCCCCTCCACGCGGCACTTCACGTAGGTGGCGTCGAGCCACAGGTAGGCGAAGCGCACCCCGTCGAAGCGCTGCCTCCTGAACGCGTCCACCTCGGCGTCCAGGCACTCGCACAGGCGCGACACCTGCGACTTCGACATCGACCTCACGCCGAGCTCGCCCGCGACGGCCTCCACCTTGCGCGTCGATATCCCCATGACGTACATCTCGGCCACCGCCGCGACGAGCGCCCGGTCCACCCTGCAGTAGCGCTCGATCAGGTCCTCGGGGAAGAACGAGCCTCGGCGCAGCTTCGGAATCTTGAGGGTGACGTCGCCCGCGGCGGTCGAGAGCCCCCGCTCCCGGTAGCCGTTGCGCGAGTTGACGCGCCCCTCGTCGCGCTCCCCGTAGGGGGCGTTGCACGCCTCGTCGGCCTTCGCCGACATCGCGGCGTTCGCCAGGAGCTCGAGCATCCTGCGCCCGAAGGCCTGCAGGTCGGTGCATTCCTCGAGGATCGCGAACGCGAGCCCCTTCACTTCGGGGTCGTTGAATAGTAGAGTGTCCATAGCGGGCATCGCCTTCCTTCGAATCTGTCTTTTGTGGTGATTGACGATTCTAGACGATGTCCGTTTTTCTCGGGCAGGCTTCGCCCGCCCTCCAGAAACGGATTGATACACCAACTTTCGGGACGCTACCGAGGATGCTTGCTTCGTGGGCGCAAATGGCTTCCCATGGCAATTTTGGTGGCGGTTGGCGCGTCGCTTCGGCTTCGTTGCGAAACGCGACCAGGCCTTTTGCCGACGGCGCGTCGGGCGAGCGCGCTTTAAGCGTCCGATTATTGTCATGGGTGCCGTTTTGCGCCCAGCATTTCCGGTCGCGTGGTGCCAAGCAGCTGAGATCGTAGTCTGATCTGCTTGAGTTCCCAATCGTGCGCTCGGGAGCGACATCTCGTTCCCAGCCGTTTCGCCATCGCATGGGCGACCTTGTCCATTTCCGACCTCGTGTGCAGTTGGTCGCTTGAAACGGTGATGACGAGGATGCCCGCGTACGCCAACGCGGTTCTGCGAGCCGAGTCCTTCTCCTGCTCGGCCTCCCCTGCATGGTGCAGCCGGCTGTCGTACTCGACATCGAGTTTCGCGTCGGGCCAGAACAGGTCGCAGCGGCATATTCGGCCCACGTCCCGTCCGCGCGCGTTCTCCGAGATGCGCACAGGGTGGTTCAGCGTTGCCGGGGGAAACCCGTAGCCGCCGAGGCGTCCCGGAAAGCTGTTGAGCATGGAAAGCTGCGATTCTTTGGGCGATTCCGAATTCTGGAGTATGTGCGGAACGGCTTTTCTCGCCGCGCCGACGCCGTTGACATCTTGCGTGCGGGAGAGGAGCGACTGCAGCTTCGGCACGGAGGTCAGGGGGAGCTGGTCGGGTGCCATGTTGCCGTCTGGCAGGGCAGGCAGCCGGTATCGTCCGCAGAACTCGTAGCCCGTTTCGACGAGGTTCGCTAAAGCGGCCGTGCGGGCTTCGAGCAGCAGGCACAGTTCGGGCGAGGCGACGAACACCCCGTCGCCCACGTTGACGAAAGCCGATGAGGGAATCCTTCGGTCGAACACGCTGCAGGTTATGCGTGCAGTGCGCACGCGTGAAAGCGCGTTGGGGACGATAAAGTGCGCGGGGTTCGCGTGTTGCGCGAGCCCGATGCGCTCGAGCCGTTCCAAATCGCCTGCGCTCGGCTTGGCTACGTCAGGCGAATCCGAGCGAAAGCTCCGAGGCTCGCCGCGGCGAGCGAGCAGCGCGCGCGTTTGGGAATGCGAGCGCTTGGCGCGCCAGAACTCCATCGACGAGGTATGTCCGAGAACGATTTCCATGCGTCCAGCGTACCATGGCAAGCCGGGTAATGGAAGAGCAAAAATGATGTTTGATCAGGCGTTATACGTTAGATTCACGTGAGAAGCGCGCTAGATCGGCGCTAGATCCGCGTGGAATTTCCGTTAGATTCGCGCTAGGGCCGTGCGAGGTTTCCGCTAGATCGGCGCGCCGCTCGCCCAGGCGCCTGCATGCCGTCATGCGGGCGATTCGATTGGAGCGCCCCGGTGTTCGTGGGCGCAAAAGGCCACCCATGGCAATTCTGATGGCGATTTTACCGAAGGACGGGCATGCGGGTTGTTCACCACCTGGGGTTTTGCTAGCTGTAGGCGTTGAAGCGTCGAAGAATCGCGCTGGAAATTGTCATGGGTGCCGTTTTGCGCCCACAACGGCGAAGTATGGTCGGCGGGGGTCGCGGAGATGTGCGTTCGCAGCGGGATCGCGGGATCCTGGGGTTGGGATGCGGGATCGCGGGATCCCGCCCGCGCCGCCCGCTCCTTTGCCGGTGACTTCGCCGTGCGATTGTGGGACAATGGGACGTGAACTATTCGAATTCGCGCATGTGAGGTATGAGAGCCATGTCTGCCCAGTTCAAGATCAAAGCGGCCGACCCCGCGTCCGTCGTGCGCCTGGAGCGCGAACTCGGTCTGCCCCGCTTCATCGCAGCGACGCTGGTCGCCCGCGGCATCGACAACCCCGCTGCGGTTCACCGTTTCCTCGCGCCGTCGCTCGAGCGCGACTGGCTGGACCCCTACATCATCCCCGGCCTGTCCGACGTGGCCGATGCCCTGGAAGCCGCCGTCAAGCGCGGCGACCACATCCTCGTGTTCGGCGACTTCGATCTCGACGGCATCTCGGCCACCACCGTGCTCACCCGCGGTTTGCGCGCCCTCGGCGCGCAGGCCACGCCGTTCATCCCGCTGCGCTTCGAAGAGGGCTACGCGCTGTCGCAGGCCGCCATCACGCGCGCGTGCTCGTTCGGCCCCGACTTCATCGTCACGGTGGACTGCGGCATCGCCTGCAAGGCGGAGGCCGCGGCCGTGGTGGAGGCGGGTCTGGGCCTGGCTATCACCGACCACCACGAGCCGGTGGACCTTGTGCCTGAAGGCGTGCCCGTGGCCGATCCGAAGTGCGACGCGAACTGCCCCAGCTCCATCCTGGCGGGCGTGGGCGTGGCCCTGAAGCTGGTGCAGGTGCTGGGCGGCCGTCTGGGCCAGCCGCACCTATGGCGCGACTTCACCGACTTCGCCACGCTGGGCACGGTGGCCGACCTCATGCCCATGCGCGACGAGAACCGCGCCCTCGTGTCCGACGGCATCGCGCGCATGAACGCCGCGCCGCGCCCGTGCATCGCCGCGCTGCTGGCCACCAGCGGCGCGGCCGACAAGCCCGTCAGCGCCACGAACCTCAGCTTCTCCGTCATCCCGCGCCTCAACGCCGCCGGCCGCATGGGCGACGCGCAGCTGGCGCTCGACCTGCTGATGACCGACGACTTCGAGGAGGCGAACCGCCTGGCCACGAAGCTGGAATCGGTGAACGATCAGCGCCGCGCCATCGAAGCCGAGCTGTCCGAGATCGCGAAGGCGCAGGCCGCCGAGATCTACCACGGCCAGCGCGCGCTGGTGGTGTCGGGCGAGAGCTGGCACGAGGGCGTGAAGGGCATCGTGGCAAGCCGCCTGGTGAACACGTACGGCGTGCCCAGCCTGCTGTTCACCATCGACGGCGACGAAGCGCGCGGCAGCGGCCGCAGCGTGGGCCAGGTCAGCCTGTTCTCGGCTGTGGAAAGCGCATCCGACCTGCTCACGCGCTTCGGCGGGCACGATGCGGCCGTGGGCGTCACGCTGCCGGCCGACAAGCTGCCGGAGTTCGAGCGGCGCCTGTGCGCCTACATGGACGCGCTGCCCGAGGGCGCGTTCCATCCGCTCGTGGAAATCGACTCGTGCGTCAGCCTCGATGAGCTGACGCTGGACAACGTGGCGCAACTGGACAAGCTGGCGCCGTTCGGCCAGGAGCATCCCGTGCCCGTGTACCTGGCGCGCGACGTGATGCTGGCGAACTGCCGCGCGGTGGGCGCCGAGAAGAACCACTTCTCGTGCTCGCTGTCCGACGGGCGCGCCACGGTGTCGGGCATCATGTTCCACTGCTCGGACATCGAATCGCTCATGCGCACCGACAGCGTGGTGAACGCCGCGTTCGAGGTGCAGATCGACGAATGGCGCGGCCGCAAGTCGGTGAAGGCCATGCTGCAGTCGCTGGCTCCCGCGCGCACCTGCGGCGCCCTGGAGGCCTGCCTCAACCCCGAGAACCTCAGCTTCGTGGCCGACCTGTACGCCACGAGCGACGCCGAGCTGTGCGCGAACGCGCCGCATCGCCCCGAGGACGTGGAGGCCTACGAGGCGGCCCGCGCGGCGAACCGCGCCTGCTGGGAGCGCAAGGCCGCGGAAGACCCCGCGGCGCTCGAGCAGGCCGTCGTGCGCGCCATCATCGGCGACAAGCCGCTGCACGACGCGCAGCGCGAGATCCTCGCGCATCTGCGCGCCGGGCGCTCCACGCTGGGCATCATGGCCACGGGGCGCGGCAAATCGCTGACCTTCCAGGTGCACGCCGCCACGCGCGCGCTGGCGAACCACGAGGCCAGCCTGTTCGTGTACCCGCTGCGCGCGCTGATCGCCGATCAGGCGTTCCACCTGCGCGAGGCGCTGGACGCGTTCGGTATCGGCGTGATCACGCTGACGGGCGAGAGCACGCCCGACGAGCGCCGCCAGGGCTTCGCGGGCCTGGCCGACGGCACCTACGACATCGTGCTGACCACGCCCGAGTTCCTTGCGTGGCACGCTGACGAGTTCGCGGCCGCGGGCCGCGTGCGCTTCGTCGTGGTGGACGAGGCGCACCATATCGGCCTGGCGAAGGCGGGCCAGCGCGTGGCCTACGCCACCATCGGCGCCGCCATTGCGAAGCTGGCTGGGCCCGGCGGCGAGGCTCCCGCGGTGCTGGCGCTTACGGCCACGGCCGACGACGAGGTGGCGGCCGCCATCAAGCGCGAGCTGCCGGTGGACGCCTGCGTGTACGACCCGGCTTCGCGTCCCAACCTCGAGGTGGACGACCAGCGCAACCTCAAGAACCGCGACGACTACCTGGCGAATCTCATCGCGTCGGGCGGCAAGACGGTCATCTACGTGAACTCGCGCGAGCAGTCGGTTGCCGTGGCGCGCGCTCTGCGCAAGCGGGTGCCCCAGCTGGCGCCGCTCATCGGCTTCTACAACGCGGGCCTCGCACGCGCCGAGCGCAAGCGCATCGAAGAGCTGTTCCGCACCGACGCGCTGTCGGTGCTGGTGGCCACGTCCGCTTTCGGCGAGGGCGTGGACATCCCCAACATCCGCCACGTGGTGCTGTACCACCTGCCGTTCAACGAGATCGAGTTCAACCAGATGAGCGGCCGGGCGGGCCGCGACGGCAAGCCCGCGGGCATCCACCTACTGTTCAACCGCGGCGACTGCTCGCTCAACGAGCGCATCCTGCGCGACATGACGCCCGACCACGACTGCCTGGCCCAGGTGTACCGCCGCCTGCGCAGTCTGCAGCGAGAGATGGGCGAGTGCTTCTTCACCATGGGCAACGCCGATCTGGCCGCGGCGGCCAGCACCGATGCATTCCCTATCAGCCCCGCCTCGGCAGCGTGCGGCGTGGCGGTGTTTCGCGAGCTCGGGCTTATCGAGACGCACACCGCGTTCGGCGCCGACGGCATGGCGCGCTCCATCCACGTGGTGGAGACGCAGGACAAGGTGGAGTTGACGGACAGCGTACGCTACCGTGAAGGTTTGGGGGAGCGCGAGGTGTTCCACGCGTTCCGGGACTGGGCGATGAAGAGCGATTCTGCTACCCTCCATATACGCGTGTCGCGGCCCATTTTGCCGGGTGACGCGGCAGGCGACGCGCGCGAGCGCTAGGGCATAGGGAGGACGACCAAAATGGGCAAGAGCAACCATGAGGAGCTGCTGGGCGGCGCGCCCGAGGCGACGTCGAACAAGCAGACCGTGGAGGACAACCTGCTGGGCCGGCCGCACGTGGCCGAGAAATCGTTCGCGCCCGAAGCCAAGAAGGACGCCCTCGCGCCGAAGACTCCCGAGGAGCGATTCGCCGAGCTGCAGCGCCTGACCTCGGTGTACCTGTCCGAGGACGACGAGGCCATGCTGGCGAAGGCCTTCCGATTCGCAAGCGAGGCGCACGAGGGCCAGTGCCGCAAAAGCGGCGAGCCGTTCGTGGCACATCCCGTGGAGGTGGCCATCATCCTGGCCGACTTGCGCATGGACGTGGAAACGCTGTGTGCAGCGCTGCTGCACGACACCGTGGAGGACACCAGCGTGACGCGCGACCAGGTGGAAGCGGAGTTCAATCCCCAGGTGGCACAGCTGGTGGAGGGCGTGACGAAGATCACGCGCATCGAGGTGGAAAGCCTCACCGACGAGCAGGCCGCCACCATCCGCAAGATGTTCGTAGCCATGAGCAAGGACATCCGCGTCATCGTCATCAAGCTGGCCGACCGCCTGCACAACATGCGCACGCTGGGCGCGCTGCGTGAAGACCGCCGCATCTTCAAGGCGCGCGAGACGCTGGAGATTTACGCGCCCATCGCGCACCGTCTCGGCATCAACAACATCAAGTGGGAGCTCGAGGACCTGTCGTTCTACTATCTGGAACCGAACAAGTTCAAGCAGATCAGCCGCATGGTGACTGAAAGCCGCTCTGAGCGCGAGGGCTATCTCGACCAGATCATCTCCATCTTGCACGACGAGATGGAAAAGGTGAACATCCAGGCGCAGATCATGGGCCGCCCGAAGCACCTCTACTCCATCTACCAGAAGATGACGAAGAAGGGCAAGGGCTTTTCGGAGATATACGACCTCATCGCCGTGCGCGTTATCGTGAAGTCGGTGAAGGACTGCTACTCGGCTCTGGGCGCGGTGCACACGCTGTGGCATCCGATGCCCGGCCGTTTCAAAGATTACATCGCCATGCCGAAGTTCAACATGTACCAGAGCCTGCACACCACGGTCATCGGGCCGGCGGGCCGTCCGCTGGAGGTCCAGATCCGCACCGAAGACATGCACCGGCAAAGCGAGTACGGCGTGGCGGCGCACTGGCGCTACAAGGAGAAGGGCGGCAAGAGCGGCGACGCGCTGGACCAGCAGCTGGCGTGGCTGCGCCAGATGGTGGACTGGCAGGACGAGTCGCAGGATTCGCGCGAGTTCCTGAAGGACCTGAAAGTGGATCTCGCGCCCACCGAGGTGTTCGTGTTCACGCCGAAAGGCGAGGTCATGAGCCTGCGCGCTGGTTCGACGCCGGTCGATTTCGCCTACGCCATCCACACCGAGGTGGGCAACCACTGCGTGGGCGCGAAGGTGAACGGCGCCATCGTGCCGCTGACCTACGAGCTGCAGCTGGGCGACCGCGTGGACATCCTCACGCAGAAAAGCGCCAGCCCTTCGCGCGACTGGCTGGGCATCGTGAAAACGCCCAGCGCGCGCAGCAAGATCCGCTCGTACTTCAGCAAGGTCAGCCGCAGCGACGATTTGCAATTCGGCCGCGACAAGCTGACCCGCGAGATGCGCAAGCACGGTCTGGGCATATCCAGCGCCCAGTCGATGCGCGCCCTCAAGTCGGTGGCCGACCACATGGGCTACAAGGACGCCGACGACATGCTCGTGCACATCGGCACCGGCAAGGAAAGCGCCCAGCACGTGGCGAACCGTCTGCTGAAGATCCTCGTGGACAAGGGCCACGAGGCCGAGACCGCCATGGACTACGTGGCAGGCGACATGTCCACCGGCAAGATGCCGCCGATGCTGACCAGCGTGAAGGCGCCGAAGAAGCACGAGGCGCACACGTCGAACGGCGTGGTGGTGAAGGGCGTGGACGACGTGCTGGTGCGCCTGTCGCGGTGCTGCAACCCGGTGCCGGGCGACGAGATTCTCGGCTTCGTGACGCGCGGCCGCGGCGTGTCGGTGCACCGCGCCGACTGCCCGAACGCTCAGGATCTCAAGCAAACCCCCGAGCGTATCATCGAGGTGGCCTGGGAGAACGATCTGCCGAAGAACACGTCGTTCAAGGTGGAGGTGTTCTTGGACGCGCTCGACCGCATGAACCTGCTGCGCGACGTGGCCATCATCCTGTCGGAGCAAGGGGCGAACGTGCTGTCCAGCTCCACCACGTCGCATCGCGACGGCATGGTGGAGATGCGGTTTTTGTTCCAGGTGTCCGATATCAACCATATCGATATCGTACTGAGCAAACTGCGCGGCATCGAAGGAGTGTTCGACGCGCGCCGCATGGTTCCCAAGGCCGGCGGCGGCAAGAAAAAGACTAGGAGCGACGCATGACCAATAAGGTGAAGGGCACGTGCGTGCCCGTCGAGTACCTCGTGCTCGGCATGCTGGAGAACAACGTGTACATCATTTCCGACGGCAAGGCCACCATCGTGGTGGATCCCACGTGCAAGCCCGACGAGATCATCAAGGCGGCGGGGGGCTCGGTCGACGCCATCATCCTCACGCATCGCCATTCGGACCACGTGGGCGCTGCGAAGGAGCTGCGCGACAAGACCGGCGCCACGGTCATCGCCTCGGCCATCGACGCGCCCATCATTTCGGGCGAGAAGAAGCTGCCGCGCGACGACATGCGCTTCACGCCGTGCCCGGTGGATCATGTAGTGAACGACGGCGACATTCTCAAGATCGGCGACATGCCGTGGAAGGTGATCCTGACGCCGGGTCACACCGAGGGCGGTATCTGCCTGTTCATCGACCCGCGCTTCGGCACGAACCCTGAAGGCGCGCCGGTGCTGATTTCGGGCGACACGCTGTTCTGCGGCTCCATTGGCCGTACGGATTTCCAGGGAGGCGACATGAACGCTATGCGCCGCTCGCTGAAGCGCCTGGCCGTGCTGCCCGACGAGACGGTGGTCCTGCCCGGCCACAACAGCACCACCAAGATCGGCAACGAACGCAAAAGGGTGTTCGCTTACTACGCGTAGGGGGTCGCGGCTTACGCTCAGGAGACGGATTGCGCGCTCCGTGCCCTCAGGATGACCGAGTCTTCCTCCTCATGACCAGCGAAATCGCCAGGCAGGCGAGGGCGAAGGCGCCGAAGGCGGCAAATCCGGGGACGCTCGTGCTGAACAGCAGCGTCGATGCCGACAGCACGAGCGGCGGAAAGAAGCCGCCCAGGCCGCCCATCATGGCCACGATGCCGTTGGCAATCCCGGCTTGCTTCGTGAAGTACGCAGGCACCAACTTGAACACCACGCCGTTGCCGATGCCGCATGCGATGCTGACCAGATAGATGCCCGCCAGGTACACGGGCAGCCCCGGTGCCGTGGCCAGCACCGCGGCGCCTGCGGCGAGGCCTGCGAACACGAGGGCCAGCAGCCGATAACAGTCGAACCGGTCGCCCAGCCAGCCGCCCAGCACGCGGATGGCGGCCGCCGCCACGATAAACACCGAGGTGGCCACGCCTGCCGACACGCCGTCCATCCCGTAGTGCGACGTGAGAAAGTTCGGCAGGTACACGGTCAAGGCTACGAAAGCGCCGAATGTCACGAAGTAGAACAGCGACAGGAACCACAGGCGCGCGTCGCTCCAGACGGCGCGCAGCTGCTCCATGACCGGCGTCTTCACACGCGGTTCGTCGCGATCGCCCAGCACGAAGTTCAGCACGATGAACGCCGCCAGCAGCACGAGGTACAGCTTGACGGCCATGCGCCAACCGAAGGCAACCGCGGCCACGGGCGCCAACCAGGTGGTCAGCGCCGTTCCCATGTTGCCGAAGCCGTATACCCCGTTCACGAAGCCGTGGCGCTCCTTCGGGTAGTACTTCGGCAGTGAGGTGACGCCCACCGAGAACACTGCGCCGGCGATGCCCAGAAACGTCCCGCCTATGAGCAATCCCTGATACGTGGTGGCCTCGCTCAAAAACCATACGGGCACCACGAGCACGATGAAGCTGGTCAGGAACACGGCGCGCGCGCCGAACAGGTTGGCACAGTAGCCGAAGGGTACGCGCAGCACCGATCCCAGCACCACGGGAATGGCGGTGACGAGGGCTATCTGGTCGGGAGGGATATAGACGTCCTGCTTGATGTACGGAAGCAGCGACGACAGGATGACCCACACCATGAATCCGGCGATCAGATCCGCGGTCTGCAAGGGCAGCTGGAAGCGCCTTCTCATTTCGATTTCCTCCCCCCAGGCGTCGTCGAGCCGTGCTTGCGACGCGGCGACGCGGAAACCTCTTCTTGCGTAACGGTTACTTTATCACGTATCGATAGAGCGGGGGTTAACTCCTACCGATTGCAGGGGTTTTACCTGTAGGCGGTGCCGGGGCGTGACTTTACCTGTATTTTGCCGTTTCGCCCGTAATCCAACGTGAAAAGAGAAAAGAGCCCCTTTCGCTTTGTTAGATTTACGTTAAACTGGGGAATGCTGAACCTTTTTGCTGTTGTTGTCGAGAGGGATTTCGTGACCATAGAGTGGGCTTCGTTCATCGCTGGGCTCGCGTCCAACCCGGTCCTCGTGGTTGTGACCCTGCTCAACATCGGCGTCATCGTCGTGAATGGGGCGACGGACGCTCCGAACGCGATCGCAACCGTCGTATCGACAAGGGCTATGAAGCCGAAGCCCGCCATCGTCATGGCGGCTGTCTGCAACTTCCTGGGGCTGCTGGTGGTTTCTCTGTTTACCGCCGCCGTTGCGCATACCATATTCAATATGGTCGATTTCGGAGGCGACTCCCAGCAGTCGCTCATCGCTCTCATGGCCGCCATGGTGGCCATCATCGTGTGGGGCACCGTGGCCTGGTATTTCGGCATTCCCACCAGCCAAAGCCATTCGCTGATCGCCGGCCTCACGGGCGCGGCCATCGCGCTGCAGGGCAGCTTCGACGCCATCAACGGCGCGGAGTGGATCAAGGTGGTGTACGGCATTCTTTTGTCCACGCTGCTGGGCTTCTTTCTGGGTTGGCTGAACTCCAAAGCGCTTGGACGCGTCTGCCGCAACATGGATCGCAAGAAGACTTCGCGCTTCTTCCGTTGGGCTCAGGTGGCCTCGGGCGCGGGCGTGGCGTTCATGCACGGCGCGCAGGACGGCCAGAAATTCATGAGCATCTTCGTGCTGGCCATCACGTTGGCCACGGGCGTGGGGCAGGCCGATCAAATGATCCTGCCCATCTGGCTCATGTTCTTCTGCGCGCTCAACATGGGGTTGGGCACCGCCGTCGGCGGCGAGCGCATCATAAAAAGCGTCGGCCTGGATATGGTGAAGCTCGAGCCGTTCCAAGGATTCGCCGCCAGCGTGGCAACGTTTTTCTGCCTTATGCTCTCCACCTTTGCCGGCTTGCCGGTTTCCACGACGCACACGAATACGACCGCCATCATGGGCGTGGGCGCAGCGAAGCGGAAAAGCGCGGTGAAGTGGGGAATTGCAATCGATATGGTGAAAACGTGGGTGCTGACGTTTCCGGGGTGCGGTCTGCTCGGATTCGCGTTCGCCCACCTGTTCTTAATGTTCTCGTAAAGGAGGACCCTGTGGGCAAGAGGGACAAGTTCGATTATTTCGATGCGTTCGAGAAACAGACGGAAGTTGCCGTTCAGGAAGCCGAGCTGCTGATCGAGGCCATCGAAAGCTTCACCGAGGCGGAGCATCTCAAAGAGGTCATGGAGCGCGCGCACGAGCTGGAGCACAAGGGCGACGAGATCAACCACGCCATCTTCAAGACGGTTGCTACCGATTTCATCACGCCTATCGAGCGCGAGGACATCATCAACATGTCCCAGTACCTCGACAACATCATCGACTACATCGAAGACGTCATGCAACGCTTCTACATGTACGACGTGCATTTCATCCATCATGATGCGCTGGAGTTCGCTCACCTCATCAAGAAGAGCTGCGTGGCGCTGGACAAGGCCATGGAGGATTTCCGCAATTTCAAGAAGTCCAAGATGTTCAAGCAGCTCATCATCGACGTGAACGATTACGAGGAAGAGGCCGATCAGCTGTACATGACGGTCATTCGCAAACTGCATACGCACGACCGCGAGAACCCCATGCGCGTGCTGGTGTGGTCGCAGATATTCGACCGTATGGAGAAGTGCTGCGACTCGTGCGAGCACGCCGCCGACACGATGAACTCCATCCTGCTGAAGAACGTGTAACCGAAGGAAAGCGTGTCGAAGGGACGGGGGATTTGACACGCTTTTTCCCGTTTTGCGAGGCGCGGTGTCGCGAGCGTGTCAGATCCCCCGTCCCTTTGACACGCGCTGGACACGGTGGCTTGGTTTTAGCTTCTTGGCTCGAAGGGGTCGCGAGGTTTCTCTTCTTCGCCGCCCATGATGCGGTGGAGCTCCTCGCGGTCCACGATGATGCGGTCGCTGGGGTCGCTGGCTGCGGCGGTGCCGGCCGACGATCTGGCCGCTTGCGAGTCGGATGCGGCAAGCTTGTCGTCCTTGCTGCGCTCGGCCACGTACTCGCCGTTCATGCGCGCCCAGAACGCACGCAGCTTCTCGTAACCGTGCCGCTCCTTGTCGCGCTCCACCTTGCCCTTGGGCGGTCGCACGCGATTCGCCACCGAGCGTACCGGCTTCGATACCGCGCGGGTCACCACGTCGGAGTAGTCGCGCGGCGGCTTCGTGCGCCAGCCGAAGAATAGCGACGCGTAGCGCAGCCCCAGCACCAGCACCACGCAGGACAGCGCGGCGTAGTTGTCCAGGATGTGGTTCTGGCTCATCAACGCGTACACGATGCAGCCCACCAGCGCGGCGCTGCCGTACAGCGCGCCGGCCTGGAACGCCTCGGGCTCGCGGTTCATGCAGATGTCGCGCAGGATGCCGCCGCCCACGGCGGTGATGGTGCCCAGGATGATGGACGGGATGATGTCGAGCCCCGCCGACAGGCTCTTGCTCACGCTGATCACGGCCCACAGCGCTACCGACAGGTTGTCCAACAAGTCGACGATGGGGTCGAGATAGGTGGCCAGCTTACCGAAGTAGAACACCACCACGCCCGCGATGGCGCAGGCGATGATCAGCGTAGGCTTCTGGAACGCGTAGATACCGTAGTTCTGCAGCAGGATGTCGCGCATGATGCCGCCGGCCAAACCGGTGATGATGGCGATGCACGCCACGCCGAATATATCGTAGCGTGCGCGCACCGCGCTCATGGCGCCGGACAAGCCGCCGGTCAGCGCAGCGGCAAGCTCCAGCCAGAAGGGGATGGTGAGGGCGACGTCCAGCATGGGGCGCTTACGCTTCGTCGGCGGGCTGCGGCTGCGCGTCGGCAGCGCCGTCCTCGACCGACACCACGAGCGCCACAACGGGTTCGCCCGAGAAGTCTCGCTCGTTGGTGATGGCGCGCGCTGCTGCGAGATCGAATCCGTCCTCGTCGAATGCGAACAGGTTGTCTTGCGCTTTTCCCAGCGCCTCATCGAAGAGATCCCAGAAGCTTGCGGTGCTCATGTCTCCCGTGAACGGGTTCTCCCACGCCTCGCGGGCACGGTTGTCGAACTGGCTTTCGGTAAGCGCGACGGGGCGGTGGCTCATCGACTTGTAGAACGAGAAGGGGCGCAGCAGTTCTTCGACGCGCCCGAAGAGGGCGCGCTTGCGGCCGGAGGGCGAGTAGAACACGCGCTGCGCCACGCGGAAGTCCTTGACGGCCGTCTCGAACAGGTCGGCGGGGACGATCTCGCCGTACACGGTGAGGGCGACGTAGGCGTACATCTTCGAGATGACGTGCAGCGCGAAGTTGCTGGCGTTGAGGATTTCGGCGGAGGGGTTGAACGTGGCGATGGTCTCGCCGCGCTTCTCAAACAGAACCAGTTCGTCCAGTTCGCTCTCGATCGTGCCGTGCACTTCGCTTCCGTCGGCGCGCGTCAGGCCTGGAACGCCGGCGTCGCACAGCCGGTACTCGTGGAAGTACACGAACGGGTGCATCGTGGAGTCCAGCGTGTAGTGGCAGAGGAAACCCAGCGCGTAGGCGCGACCCACTTCGCGCTCGGCGCTGTTGAGGATGCCGAGTGAGTTTTTGAGCGCGGTTAGAAGCTCGCTGGGCTTTTTGTTGTGCATAGTCGAGCCCAGTCGGTTGTGCGCGCGCAACTGCGGACTGAGTACCAGGTAAAACAGAGGGTCGGGGCCTTGGTTGCCCAACAGGAAGGCGTCGGCTTCGTCGCGCGAGCCGCCTATGAAGGTGTACAGGCGGTCGTAGACGTCGCGCCCGAAGAAGTCGTGGGTGATGAGTGCGGGCATGGGGATGACGCTCCGTTCTGACTTGAATTTTACCGGTGACGCTACGCGCTATCATATACAATGAGCGGGGACTTGTTAACCTTCGGTTTCGCACTTGTGAAGAAGGAATCCCAAGTTGACGCAAACGAGACGAGAGGCAAGGCCATGGCAGGCAAGCTGACCAAGCAGGAGAAAAGCTGGATCCTCTACGATGTGGGCAATTCGGCCTTCGTGCTGCTTGCGACGGCGCTGATCCCCGTGTATTTCAAGACGCTAGCCGAACCGGGTTCGTCGGTTGTGGTGGCGTGGGGCTATGCCGAGACGGTGGCGTCGCTTCTGCTGGCGCTGCTCATGCCGGTTCTGGGCAGCCTGGCCGACCTCAAGGGCAACAAGAAGAAGTTCTTCATCGGAACCGTGGGCACGGGCGCCATCGCCTTGGCGGCGCTGGGCATCCCGTCGGCTGCGCTGGCTTTCCTCGTGATCTACGTCGTCGCGTCCATCATGCTGAACGGCTCGATGGTGTTCTACGATGCGTTCCTCGTGGATGCCACCACCGATGAGCGTTACGACGAGGTGTCGTCGCAGGGTTACGCCTGGGGCTATATCGGCTCGTGCGTGCCGTTCATCCTGTGCCTGATCGTGGTGCTGGCAGGGCCCAGCGTGGGTATCCCCATGGACATCGGGATGAAGATCGCGTTTCTGATCACGGCCGTTTGGTGGGTGGCGTTCAGCGTGCCCCTTATCCGCGATGTGCATCAGACGCACTACAAGGAACGTGCTCCTCGCTTGATCCGCGACACGTTCGCCGGCCTCTTCCGCACGCTGAAACGTATTTGGAAGGATCGTCGCCTGCGCTACTTCATGCTAGCGTTCTTCTGCTACATCGACGGCGTGCACACCATTATAAAGATGTCCACAAGCTACGGCACCGACCTCGGCATCGATGCGACGCAGCTGGTTTTGGCGCTGTTGGTGACGCAGTTCGTGGCGTTCCCGTCGGCCATCGCCTACGGGCGTCTGTCCACAAGATTCGGCACGAAGCGCATGCTGCTGGTAGCTATCGGCGCGTACTTCTGCATCACGCTGTTCGCGGCGTTCTTCCTGCGCGAGGCCGCGGAGTTCTGGATGCTGGCCATCTGCGTGGGGTTGTTCCAGGGCGGCATCCAAGCGCTGTCGCGCAGCGAGTTCGGCAAGCTCATTCCGAAGGAGCACGCCAACGAGTACTACGGCTTCTTCGACATCTTCGGCAAGTACGCTGCCGTCATGGGCACGTTCCTGGTCAGCTTCTTCACCCAGCTGTCGGGCAACTCGTCGTTGGGCGTGCTGTCCATCGCCGTGCTGTTCGTGCTGGGCTTCGTGCTGCTGTGGAGGATGCCTGAAAAGCAGGGGTAGAGCGCGCGGCGCGCGGGTTTTACGGCCTCCGCGGCGCGGGCGGCTGGTCTCCGGTTGGGGCTCAGCGGGTGCGGCTGATCGGATACATGGTGCGGCTGCTCTCCGAGAACAGACAGGCCACCAGCACGAATGCTCCTATGATGACGGTTGCGCCGACGGCTTTGCAGGCGATGCTCAACGGTTTGCTCATGGCGATCTCCTCGTATCGTGCGTTCACGGGTTCAACTATACCGTGAGCGCATGACGGACGCCTTGACCGCCGCTTACACTCAGCTTACGTCTTCGTAAGACGAGGGTTCCCGGCAAAGCGCAGGTGTGAGGTCGCGTGGGGAAGCGACGTTTCCGCCCTCTGTCGAAAGGATTCCCGTTCGGGTGCCTCTCGCTCGGGGCGGTTGCGGACTGTATGCGGAGCTGGGCGCAAAGCGGCACCCATGGCAAAGTTTGCCGTCACGAACTGGCGAATTCTCGAATCAGCGAAGTTGCGACCAGGCATTATGGTGGGTGACGCCCGTGTTTGCGGGTGCGAGCAGCTCGAAAACGCTTGCGAAATTGTCATGGGAAGCATTTTGCGGCCACGTCGGCAGGATGACCTAGCTCCTGAGGGTCGCCTCTTCGAGATCGAGGCCGGGGGAGCCTTCCGGTTCGCACGCGTAATTCTCGTCAAGCGCGGCCGGTCGTCCGTACGCGCTCCTCGCGATGCGGTATCATGCGTACCGTATCGCATCTTCTTGGAAGATCGCTTCTCATGCGCGATGGGACGGAGGGGCTGTTGGTTACCGTTGCGGACATTATCGCATTGCCGGCGTTCAAGAACGTGGAGCTCGCCGCTCCCTGCGAGGGAGCGGAGCGGCGCGAGGTGCGCAACGTGGGCATCCTCGACTGTCCTCCCGACTACAACGAATACAGTGTATACGTGGCGGGCGAACTCATCCTCACGAACCTCGGGTTCGCGTTCGGCAACCCTGGCATGGCCGAGAAGTCGCTGCTGACGATGCTGCGCCGCGACGTGGCCGCCATCGCCGTCAAAACCGTCTACGAGCCTCCCATCAGCGACGCCGTGCGCAAGGAAAGCACGGCGCGCGGGGTGCCGCTTTATCTGTACGACGGCGCTTACCACGAGACGGTGGCGTACCAATCGCTCGATCTGCTGCAGCGCGATCGCGACGAGCTGGACAAGGGCAAGGCCCTCGACGAGCTGCTGACCGCCCACGACGGCGACCGGGTGCGTACGAGGCTGAGCGCGCTCGTGGGCGTGACGGGCTCGAAGCTGCAGTGCTTCGCGTTCGCCCTGCGCGCGGGCGACCCGTGCTCATTCTACGCCATGCTCGACTCGGTGTCCTCTGGGCTGGGGACGGTGAGGGACGGGTGCGCGATCGTCGAGTCGGCCAGCGTGTGCCGCTACCGCGATCATATCCTGGCGTTCGTATCCTACGGCTCGGCCAGCGATGAGGAGCGGGCGGCCGCCGAGCGCCGCTGCATCGCCGTGACCTCGGTGGAAGGCAGCCTGCACTGCGGCGTGAGCGAGGCGGTGCACCTGTGCGATGGCGACCTGGCTATCCGCCAGGCGCTTGCCGCAGCCGCGAGTGCGCAGCGCCACGGCGAGCAGCTGGCGCGTTGGTCGGGCCTGCACCTGTCGGCATTCGCCAGCGCCGCGCGCTACGACCGCCTGTTCATGAGCGCGAGCGAGCTGTACCGCTCGATGCTGGCCGGCTATGACGACGAGCACGGTACCGAGCTCGTGCGTACGGCCGAGGCGCTGGTGAACTGGCACGGCGACGTGAAGGCTATCGCCGAGGAGCTTCACCAGCATCCGAACACCGTGCGTTACCGCATGCGCAAGATGAAGGCCGTGTTGGGCATTCCCCATGAGGACGACAAGGTGTTCATTAACCTGCTCAGCCTGGTGTTCCTGCCCGAGTTGGGGTGAGGCAAGGGAACGGGTTCACGCCTCATTCAAACGGCGAGGGCACCTTCTGCTTGCTGAGAAGGTTCGCCGCTGCGTACGCTACGAGCCCCGACGCCATGCCTGCGACGATGGGGACTGAGCTTGCTGTTCCCACGACGACGAAGCAGCCCGTCACCGCCACAGTGCTCGCGCCCAGCGCGTACAGCCCTGCCTTCGGGCTGAACCGCTTGAGCACGAAACTGGCCACCAGCGGCACGAACACGCAGCCCGACAGGTAGCCGTAGCAGATGTCGATGCCCACCAGCACGTCGTTGATCCACAGCGAGCACACCATCACCACCACGCCGATGAGCAGGGCGAACAGACGCGTGATGGTCACTTCCTTGAGATGCGTCGTCCTCCGGGCCGCCCCCTTGCGAACGAATCGCAGGTACAGGTCGTTGTATAGGATGGTGGACGATGCCAGGATGGTGCCGCTCGACACCGACATCGTGGCCGCCATCGCCGCCGCCAAGATCAGCCCGCGCACCCCGACCGGCAAGAACGTGGACACGCCCACCACGAACGCGTTCTGCGGGTTGTCCAGATGGGGCAGCAGCACGAACACGCTCATGCCGATGACGACGGTGGCCAACGCGTAGAAGACGCTGTACACGCCCGCGCAGACGGTGCCCGTTTTCGACACCTTCTCGTTCTTCGCGGTGAAGATGCGCTGCCAGATGTCCTGGCCGATGATGAGCCCTGGCACGTACAGCACGATGTAGGCGAAGCTCTTGTCGAAGCCCATGCTGCCCACCGACAGGTACGTCTCGGGCACCTTGCTGACGAGCGCGTCCCAGCCGCCCGCCGCCGAGATGCAAAAGATGGGGGCCAGGATGAGGATGCCCACCGTTTTCACCACGAACTGCACGATGTCGGTCATGGTGACCGACCACATGCCTCCCACGAACGTGTACAGGATGACGATGCCGCCTCCTACCAGCATGGACAGCGTGGCGTCGATGCCCGTCACGCCGTTGATGATGGTGCCGATGGAGATGACCTGCACCACGCTCAGCGTGAGCGTGTAGATGAGCGTGAGCGCCGAGCTGAACACGCGGGCGATGGGGCCGTAGCTGCTCTCCACCACCTCGTTCACGCTGAGAGCGCGCAGCTTCGAAAGCTTGCTGGTAACCAGGAAGCCGGCCGCGACGAGCTCCAGTCCGATGCTCAGGTTGAGCCAGATGCCGCCGAGCCCGAACTCGTAGCCCAGCTGGGCGCTGCCGATAGTGGAGCCGCCGCCCAGCGTGAGCGCGGCCATGCAGCCGAAGAACAGGGGAAACGACAGCCGCCTGCCGGCCACGAGGTAATCTTCCTTCGTTTTCGCGAACCGCGCCGCGATGAAGCCGATGGCCACGATGACGATGAAGTACAACGCGATGATGACGTAGTCGATA
This sequence comes from Eggerthella sp. 1_3_56FAA, assembly GCF_000185625.1. NCBI lineage: Bacteria > Bacillati > Actinomycetota > Coriobacteriia > Eggerthellales > Eggerthellaceae > Eggerthella > Eggerthella sp. 1_3_56FAA. The sequence goes on along the minus strand of NZ_GL622581.1, from coordinate 558,410 downwards.
GGCGATAGAACCATCTGCGACCCCCGCTCCGTTGGAAGAACCCGCTTGCGCGCTTTCATCCTAGATTCCCGTTGCCCTGTGTCCCTTGTTCGGTCGGACAAAGCGCGCGGCTCGGGTTTTGTCCGACTGTCCAGAGGGGCTCCCTCTCGCCGCTGCGTATGATGCTTCTCGTAACCTGGCCTGCCAGGAGGGGTCGCACCATCGGGCGCGGCGTCCGTCGGGGATTAGGGCGCAAGAGCATCCATCGAAAGGAGCTTCACATGACCGAGTCGGTATTCCGGGGACGCAGCCTCCTCTCCACGAGGGACTACACGAAAGACGAGCTGATGTACCTCATCGGGTTCGCCGAACATCTCAAAGACCTGAAGAAGCGGGGCGTCGAGCATCGCTACCTCGCAGGCAAGAACATCGCGCTCTTGTTCGAGAAGACGTCCACCCGCACCCGCGCCGCGTTCACCACCGCGTGCATCGACCTGGGCGCGCACCCCGAGTATCTGGGCAAGAACGACATCCAGCTGGGCAAGAAGGAGACGGTGCGCGACACCGCGCTGGTGCTGGGCAGCATGTTCGACGGCATCGAGTTCCGCGGCTTCAAGCAGGAGCACGTCGAGGATCTGGCGAAGTACAGCGGCGTGCCGGTGTGGAACGGCCTCACCGACAAGGAGCATCCCACCCAGATGCTGGCCGACTTCATGACCATGAAGGAGAACTTCGGCACGCTGGAGGGCCTCACGCTGGCCTACTGCGGCCAGGGACGCAACAACGTGCAGAACTCCCTCATGATCACCAGCGCCATCCTGGGCGTGAACTACGTGAACGCCACGCCGGCCGAACTCGAGCCCGACCCGGCCATCGTCGAGGTGGCGCGGGCCTTCGCCGCCGAGAGCGGCGCTACCATCACGGTGACGAACGACCCGGTGGAGGCGGTGGAGAATGCCGACGCCATCTACACGAACGTGTGGGCGGCCATGGGCGAGGAGTCTCAGTTCGCTGAGCGCGTGAAGCTCATGTCGCCCTACCAGGTGAACGCTGAGCTGCTGTCCCATGTGAAGAACCCGGACTACATCTTCCTGCACTGCCTGCCGGCCTTCCATAATGCGGAGACCGAGTACGCCGCCGATATGGCCGAGCGCTTCGGCGTGAAGGAGATGGAAGTTACCGACGAGGTGTTCTACTCCGACCACGGCCGCCAGTTCCAGCAGGCTGAGAACCGCATGCACACCATCAAGGCCATCATGGCGGCCACCCTGGGCGATCTGTACATCCCCTGCGTCTAAACACGCTTCCCGGTACGCCGTGCGGCTCTGCGCAGGGTCGCACGGCAGGCTCGGTCTGCGAGGATGCCGCTTCTGCGGCACCCTTGGGCAGCTGCGCCCCGCTGTGCCGGAAGCGTCGAGGAGAGGAGCATCCATGCCAGACAACGAGCCCGAGAAGGGCAAGAAGAAATTCAAGATGCCGAACACCTACGTCATCCTGTTCGGGGTCATCTGCTTCATCGCCGTGCTCAGCTGGTTCGTGCCGGGCGGCGCGTACGAGCTGAACGCCAACGGCGACGCTATTTCGGGGACGTACCACATCGTGGAGTCCAACCCGCAAGGGTTGTGGGACGTGTTCATGGCGCCCATCACGGGCATGCTGGGTTCGGGCGCCATCAGCGGCGCCATCGCCATCTCGCTGACCATCTTGCTGTTCGGCAGCTTCCTCGAGATGATGGAGGAAACCGGTGCGGTGAAGACGGCGCTCAAGCGCATCACCATGAAGAACCAGAACAACATGCACCTGCTTATCGCCATCCTTGTATGCCTCATGTCGTTCCTCGGCACCTTGGAGGGCGCCTACGAGGAAGGAATCGTGTACTTCCTCATGTTCGTGCCGGTGATCCTGGCGCTGGGGCTGGACACCGTGGTGGCCATCATGATCGTGGTGCTGGGCACGCAGGCCGGCTGCCTGGCCTCGACGGTGAACCCGTTCGCCACGGGCATCGCGTCGGGCATCGCAGGCATCTCGGCCGGCGACGGCATGGGCATGCGTGTGCTGATGCTGGTGGTGTTCACGGGACTCGTCATCTTCATCATCAACCGCTACGCCGACAAGGTGAAGGCTCATCCCGAGAAGTCGGTCCAGTTCTTCCGTCGCAAGCTCGATCTTATCGAGTTCCCGGTCTCGGCTGACGAGAACCTGGAGCTGTCCGGCCGTCAGAAGGGCGTGCTGGCCATCTTCGTCCTCACGTTCGCCATCATGGTGGTGGGGTGCGTGCCGTGGACTTCCATCAACCCTGATTGGACGTTCTTCGAGCAGTTCGTGTCGTGGATCGGCGTCACGCCGGTGCTGCGCGAGGTGTTGGGCAGCGACATCACGCCGTTCGGTTCGTGGTACTTCCCCGAGATCGCCATGCTCGTGATGGTGATGACGCTGCTCGCGGGCATCGTCATGCGCTACAAGGCCGATAAGATCATCGACACGCTGATCAAGGGCGCTGCCGGGCTCGTGTCCACCGCGTTCGTCGTGCCGCTGGCGCGAGGCATCCAAGTGGTGATGGACGGCGGGCAGATCACGCCCACTATCTTGCACATGTGCGAGAGCACGCTGTCGGCCCTGCCTCCCGTCGCCTTCGTCATCGTGGCGCTGGTCTGCTACTTCCTCATCGCGTGCCTCATCCCGTCGTCGACGGGGCTGGCGGCCGCGACCATGGGCATCATGGCGGCGCTGTCGCAGTTCGCCGGCGTGGACGTGGCCATCATGGTGACCATCTACTGCATGGCGCTGGGCCTGGCCAAGATGATCTCGCCTACGTCCATCGTGGTGATGACCTGCACCTCGGCCGCCCACATGAGCTACGGCGACTGGGTGAAGCGCGCCGCTCCCATCGTGGGCTTCCTGTTCCTGGTGTGCTGCGTGTTCCTCACCGTGGCCGTGATGCTGTAACCCTCCGCGCTGCCCCCCGGGGCGCCCCGCGCGCTCCGGCTTCTCAAACTGCTTCCCAAACAACCTGTCAAACGAAAGGAGCCTATCATGGCTGAAGAAGAGAAGGTCTACGTGTCCAACGCAACGAACCCCCTGAAGAAAGTGATGATGTGCTCGCCGCGATACTACCAGTTCAACGGCATCAACGTGATCACTGCCGAGTGGATGAAGAAGGGCGACCAGGAAAAGAACGACGTCATGGTTGCCGAGTGGCAGATGCTGGTGGATGCGTTCAAAGACAACGGTATCGAAGTGGTCGAAGTGGAGGCGCGCCCCGAGTTCGAGGTGATGACGTTCGCCCGCGACTACGGTTGCATGATCAAGGAAGGCGCCGTGATCGGCCACTTCCGCCACCCGGTCCGTCAGGTGGAGGCCGTGGCGTACGAGGAGAAGCTGAAGGAGATGGGCGTTCCCATCGTGGCGCGCGTGAACGCGGGCTGCATGGAGGGCGGCGACTTCTGGATGATCGACGAGCACACGCTGGCGTTCGGCCAGGTGGACCGTACCGACCAAGCCGGCGTGGACAACCTGCGCGACCAGCTGCAGAAGTTCGGCTACACCGTGGTGGGCGTGCCGTGCCCGCCGGACAACCTGCATCTCGATATGATCTTCAACATCGTGGCCCCGCAGGTGGCGCTGGCTTGCATCGACCAGCTGCCCTACAACTTCCTGCAAATGCTGAAGCGTCGCAATTTCGAACTGATCCCCGTTGCCAGCGAAGATATGTACAAGCACGGCTGCAACGTGCAGTGCATCGGCAACGGCAAAGTGGTGGCAATCGAGAAGAACAAGCACATCAACGACAAGATGCGCGCGCTGGGCTTGGACGTGATCGACGTGCCGCTCGATCAGATCCTGCATGCGGGCGGCGGTCCTCACTGCCTGACCCAGCCCATCGAGCGTCCGTAACTTCGTCGAGACGAAAGAAGGGTTGCCATGAAGGTTCTCATCTGCGATCACGCCGATTGCATGATGCCCGACCACGCGTTGGAGATCGAAACCCTGCGCGCGGGTCTGGGCGAGGACGTGGAGGTCGAGGTTCTCGAGTACGAGGACGATAAGCGTGATGAATTCTACGAGCATGTGGCCGATGCCGACGCGTTGCTGACGGCGTTCGTTACGGTGGATGCCGAGGCTATGGATCGCGCGCCGAAGCTCAAGGTGGTTTCGCTGAACTCTACCGGGTTCGACCAGGTTGACCTGGACGAGGCCACGAAGCGAGGCATCGGGGTCTGCCCGGTGGGCGAGTACTGCACGTGGGACGTGGCCGAGAGCGCCATCGCGTACATGGGCGCGCTCAACAAGCACTTCAAGTTCTACCAGAGGGAGATCGACGAGCGGCACAAGTGGGATTACGCCGCGGCGCCCCAGTGGCCGCGTCTGGAGGATCAGGTGCTGGGCATCGTCGGGTTCGGCAAGATCGGCAAATGCACGGCCGAGAAGGCGATGGGCCTCGTGAAGCGCGTGATAGCCTGCGATCCGCACGCTGACGACGCTGCATTCGCCGAGCGTGGAGTGACGCGCGTAAGCAAGGAAGAGCTGCTGTCTCAGGCCGATATCATCGTGAACCACATGTGCTTGACCGATGACAACGTGCGCTTTTTCGACGAGGCGGCGTTCGACGCGATGGCGCGACGCCCTATCTTCATCAACCTGGGCCGCGGCCTGTGCGTTGATGAGGAAGCGCTTGTGGACGCGCTCGATGCGGGCAAGCTCCGTGCGTTCGGCGCGGACGTGCTGTACGACGAGACGCCCGACTTGGCCGCGAACAAGCTGGTGGGGCGCGACAACGTCATCATCACGCCCCATTCTGCGTTTTACTCGACCACGGCTATCGAAGACTTGGAGCGTTTGAGCTGCGAGAACATCGTCCATTTCCTGAAAGGCGAGAAGGAGAAGGTATTCAAGCTGGTCAACGAGGTGTAGGGCGAAACGGAGGGAGGGCCGTCGCAAGTACGGCCCTCCCTCGCTGCGCGCGTTCTGGGCGCAAACGGCCTCCTGTGACAAAGTTCGCCATGGCGAACCGCCGATTTTCCGAAGCGGAAAATCGCCACCAGGCATTATGCCGAACGTCATCCGGGTCGGTCGGCGCGAGCGGCCCGAAAACGCCTCGGGAATTGTCATGGGTGCGCTTTCGCGTCCATTTTTCTCGCGAGTCGGGTTGGATGCTTCGTGCCGAACGGCAGGATGCGCCAAGTGGCGCAGGACGGCGACTCGTCGTATCATGTCCGTGACAGGTTTCGGAAGGAGCTCCTCGTGATCACGGTTGCGGACATACTTGCGTTGCCGGCGTTCGAGCAGGTGCAGCCGCTGGTGCTGTGCGAAGGAGCCGAGTCGCGAGAAGTCCACAACGTGGGCATCCTCGATTGCGCTCCCGATAAGGACGGCGGCTACGAATCGTACATTCCCGGCGAGTTCATCGTGACGAACCTGGGGTTCGCGCACGACGATCCGGAATTGTCCGAGCGATCGCTTCTGGTTCTGATAGCGCGCGGCGTTTCGGGTATTGCGCTGAAGAAAGCGTATCGCCCCATCGTCAGCGACCGCGTGCGGGCTGCCAGCGAGGCGGCGGGCGTGCCAATGTACTTGTACGACGGCGGCTACCACGAAGTGGTGGCATATCAGGCGCTCGATCTGATTCGGCGCGACAGCGAGCAATCCGATAAGGGACGCATCATGGACGGCTTGCTTTCTGGGCACGATCCGCATGCTGCCCGTGCGGCGTTGTACGAGCTGGCGGGGGCGACCGGATCGACCGTCCAATGCATAGCGGCGTCCCCGAAAGCGGACGACGAATGCTCCCTATACGCCATGCTCGACGCGATGACCGTCGTGTTGGCCGAGTTCAAGCGCGATTGGGACGATGTGGTGGAGGCGGTGTTCGCCTTCCGCTACCATGGCGCGTTGCTTGCGCTGGTGTCGTACGCGCAGCCTCCTGCCGGCGTGCGAACTCGCTCCGAAAGCGACCTGACGATGCGCCTTTTGGCTGCGGGCCAGGTGCATCTGGGAGTGGGCGAGGAGACGCCGCTTTCCGACGGCGACATGAGCGTGCGCGAGGCGCTTGCCGCGTTGAAGACGGCGCAGGTTGAGGGCGATCGCGTGGTGTGCTGGGCCGATCTGCATCACGATGCGTTTCGTGCGGCCGCCAACGAGGGGCGCTTGTTCTGGCGCACGGCCGCGCTGCACAGGGCCTTGCTGGAAGAGCACGACGACGCCCACGGCACCGAGCTTGCCGCGACTGCCGAGGCGGTCGCGCGCGCCTACGGCGACCTGCGTCTGGCGGCCGAGGCGTTGCATCAGCATCCGAACACCGTTCGCTACCGCCTGCGCAAAGCTAAGGACGTGCTCGGCATGCCCGATTCCCCCGATCGCGAGTTCGCGTTCCTGCTGGGCCTCGTGTATCTGGACTACACGAACCCCTTGCTGCAGCCGTAAGGGCAGGGGGCGGCGGCTCGCTACGCGGCGCTCGATGCTTTCTCGGCCAGTCCGCCTGCAATAATATGATTTAAATCATCATGGACAAAAAGCACTACTTTTCAGTAGTTTTCGACGCGTAATGGGAGCGAGCAGGAAAGAGAGGTCGAAGAAACCCCAGGTGATGAAAAGCTATTCCAAAATGAGAATAAAGAAAAACGGCATATTTTGTCCATGATGGTTTTGGTAATGAATCAAGTCGCAGCGCGCCGCTGTCTCACGAGGCAACGGAGGCGCTTTGAAGCTGTCGGGACGCTTGTTTGTACGATCGGCCAAAACCGACCGGCGAGGTTCTCCATTCGTCCAAAAGCCATCTTTCCTTGGTGCAGTACGCTGGATGCATCGAAAAGGAAAGGAGCATCTCATGTTTGGAAAACTGAACGAGCAAGCTGCGTCCGCCCTGCTGTCTTTGGAGCCCGGCGACCTGTCGTATTGCCTTAAGCTGGCGAAGCGCTTCGAGCACATGGGCATCGAGAGCGATCAGGCGAGCAATGCGTTGTGCACGCTCGTTGAGAGCGGCGAGCTGGAGACGATCTACCAGGCGGGGTAAGCGTATGCAGAGCAACGTCGAAGCTGTCTTCGGTTCGGGACGTCGCCCGCATGATCTGCTCGGTTTCGAGCGCATCATGCGGGCGACTGCTCGTTCTCTTCGTTTTCCCCATGTAAAAAGCTCCTGTTAACGGGCTTTCTATAGGCGACGATGCGACCGTTTGGTATAGTGGACAGCCGATTGGGTTCAACATGACGAGAAAGAGCACCATGTCGCTAATCGTATGCAAATTCGGGGGCACGTCCGTCGCTTCGCCTGAGCGCATCCAGATGGTCGCGAAGAAGCTCATTGCGAAGAAGCAGGCCGGGCACCAGGTGGTCGCCGTCGTGTCCGCCATGGGCAAAACCACCGACGAGCTCGTGGGCCTTGCGGCCTCGCTCAACGACAACCCGCCAGCGCGCGAGATGGACCGTCTGCTGTCCACGGGCGAGCAGGTGTCCATGACGCTGCTGGCCATGGCCATCGAAGCGCGCGGCTACAAGGCCATGAGCTTCACGGGCCGCCAGGCCGGCATCGAAACGGACGGCACGCACGCCAAGGCCAAGATCGTGAAGGTGCACAACGAGCGCATCATGGAGGCTCTGAACAGGGGCGTTATCGCGGTAGTGGCCGGGTTCCAGGGCATCGACGCCAACGGCGACATCACCACGCTTGGTCGCGGCGGCTCCGACACCACGGCGGTGGCGGTGGCGCACGGCCTGGATGCCGACGTGTGCGAGATCTACTCCGACGTGGACGGCGTGTACACGGCCGACCCGCGCGTGTGCCCGCGCGCCAAGAAGCTCGACGTCATCTCCTACGACGACATGCTTGAGCTGTCCAGCTCCGGTGCCGGCGTGCTGCAGATGCGCGCCGTGGAGTTCGCGCGCAAGTACCAGGTGGTCATTCATTCCCGTTCGGCGTTCTCCGACGCCGAAGGCACCTATATCAAGGAGGAAACCGACATGATGGAGGAAGCCGTCATCACCGGCATTGCCCACGATACGTCCGAGGTGAAGTTCACCATCCGCGGCGTGCCCGACATGACGGGCGTGGCCGCGAAGGTGTTCTCGGCGCTGGCCGGCAACGCGGTGAGCGTGGACATGATCATCCAGAACATCTCGGAAGCCGGTATCACCGACATCAGCTTCACGTGCCCCGGTGCCGATCTGGCGCGCGCGAAGGAGACGATCGAGCGCATTCTGCCCGACATCAGCGCCCGCGATTACGACGTGGACGAGGACATCGCGAAGGTGAGCCTCGTGGGCACGGGCATGAAGTCGTCTCCCGGCGTGGCGGCGCGCGCGTTCTCGACGCTGGGCGAGAACCAGATCAACATCCTGGCCATCTCCACGTCGCCCATCCGCCTGTCGGTCGTGGTGGACGGCGCGCAAGCTGCGGCGGCGGTGCGCTGCCTGCACAAGGCGTTCGACCTCGACTCCGACAGCGTGTTCGAGGAAACCCAGCTCAGCGCGGAGGAAATCGCTGCAAAGATGAACAAGGGAAGATAGAAGCTTTGCCATGCATGTGTTTCGCTGGCGATACGCATGTTAGAATGTGTGCGAGTCAGCGGATGTAAGTCCTGAGCGTCAGGCGGCACCTACTTCTTGAGGAAGGAGGTGACTCGCTTGGATGCTATCGTGATAATCCTCAAGCTCGCAGCTTCGGCTGTTGGGCTGGCGGCCGCGATTGTCGGCTTGCTTCGGGAGGCGGTGGCGTTCGCCAAGGCGCTTTGGGCGCACCAGAAAGAAGATGACCGCTAGCAGCAACTAGCGGTCACAAACCTTAACGGTGTCGCCTGCTCTTCACCTCAGGCCATCCGCTGACTTCTTCATTATATACTAGCGGCAGTTGGTTGCGCAAACGCGTGAGCGAGGCTTGTCGATAGGGTGCATAAGCGGGGAAAGGGAGTTGCTATGACATGGACGAAAGAGATTCCGGCTCATCCGGTGGTGGCTGTGGCGGGGGCCACGGGCGCGGTAGGCGCTGAGTTCTTGCAGGTGCTGCACGACGTCGATTTCCCGGCGGCCGAGGTGCGCGCGCTGGCGTCGGCCCGCTCGGCGGGCAAGAAGTTGCCGTTTTTGGGGTGCGGCCAGGTTCCGGCAGGCGAGCTCACGGTGCAGGAGATGACGCCGGAGTCGTTCGAAGGCGTGGATATCGCGCTGTTCTCGTGCGGTGCCAGCGTATCGAAGGAGATGCGCGAGGCCGTGGCCGCGGCCGGCGCCGTGATGATCGACAACTCCAGCGCGTTTCGCATGGACGAGGACGTGCCGTTGGTGGTGCCCGAGGTGAACCCCGGCGACGTGGCTTGGCATAACGGCGTGATCGCGAACCCGAACTGCTCCACCATCCAGATGGTGGTGGCGTTGAAGCCCCTGTACGATCTGTCGCGCATCAAGCGCGTGGTGGTGTCCACGTATCAGGCGGCCAGCGGCGGCGGTGCCCCGGCCATGGCCGAGCTGTACGACCAGACGAAAGAGTTCCTCGACGGCAAGTCCGACGACGAGCTCACGGTGAGCGCGTTCCAGCATCGCATCGCGTTCAACTGCATCCCGCACATCGACAAGTTCCTCGAGGACGACTCCACCAAGGAAGAATGGAAGATGGTCGTCGAGACGAAGAAAATAATGGGAGACCAGGACATTCGCGTGGCCGCTACGTGCGTGCGCGTGCCCGTGCTACGCTGCCATGCTGAGGCCGTTTACGTGGAGTTCCAGGACGAGGTGAGCGTCGAGGCCGCGCGCGCGGCGCTCGAGGCGTTCCCGGGCATCGTGGTCATGGACGACTGCGCCACGAACACGTATCCCATGCCGGGTCTGCTGGCCGGCACGAACGAGACGTATGTCGGTCGTCTGCGCCGAGACGACACGGTTGATCACGGCTTGGCCATGTGGGTGGTCGCTGACCAGATCCGCAAGGGCGCGGCCCTGAACGCCGTGCAAATCGCCCAGCTGCTGCTGCCGTAAGGCGCAGCGGGCATCGTGCTTGTTCCGGCGGCCGCCTTCGGGCGGCCGCCGTGCGTTGGGAAACGTTTGCTTCCGAGGGAGGCGACGCCCAGCGGAGCGAAGTCCTCGACTTGTGTGCGCTTCTGCCACGAAAATCGACGATTTCTCCCATGTCCTTGAGTTATGTGCACCCGGAAAACACACGATTTGGTTAAGGCGAGGTTCGATAAAAACGCGACCAGGCATGATGCCGAAACGTATGCGGTCTTTCGTCCAAACGCGGCGCGATTTGCATGACAGAGGTGCGCATAAGTCGGGGACATAGGAGAAAACAGCCGGTTTGATTGCAGAAAACTGATAACTCTCTTATAGCCGAAAACGAGGCAATGGATTCGCATTAGCGCACCCTTGCGTCTATAATCTTCAGATCGTAGGTGTTGGAAACCAATTCTTGGGGAATTCTATGTGGCTCATGCTTGCCTTGGCGGTGGTCGTATGCGTTGCGGTGCTGTATGTGCCGGGGTACTTGTTCGCCCGCTCGCTGTTCGTCTCTCGTTTCGCTTCCGTCGCGATTGCGCCGATGATCTCGATTTTCTTCCTGGCGGTGCTGGGTATCGTCCTGTTCGAGGTCGGCGTGACGTGTTCGGGCCCCGTATTGCTGGCGATCGCCGTCGCGATCGGCGCGATTGCCTTGCTGGTGAGCAAGGGCATCGCTCGGGCGAAAGCCCCGAACGCCTCTCGTGAGCTGATCGCCATCGACGACGTGAAGGGCGCGTGGAAGGCGGCGGCTCTCTACGTCGCGGTGGCGTTCGCGGTCGTGTTCGTCGTGTTCCTGTTGGCCATCGACGGTCCGGAATCGTTTTCGAGGAACGATGACACCACCGTGCACCTCGCGATTGTGCGAGGATTCCTGGACACGGGCACGTTCTCCACGTTGCATGCGAGCTCGTACCTCGATCAGGGCGTCACCAGCTCGTTCTATCCTTCGGCTTGGCATGCGGTCACGGCGTTCGTGGCGTCTTTCTTCGGCAATGCCGTGACGCTTGCCGCAAACGCTTCCATCATCGCGCTGACGGCGGTGGTGTTTCCCCTGGGCATGTGCCTGCTGTTCCTGAAGCTGTTCGGCGAAGGCAAGCGGGTCGTATGGGCGGGCTCGCTGTTCGTTGTAGCGTTCTGCGGGTTCCCGTGGGGGTTCGTCGTGTACGGCCAGCTGCTTTCGAACATGGTGTCCTTCATGCTGATCCCGCTGGCGTTCATCGCGCTTGTCGGGGCGATCGAAGCGAAGGGACTCTCGGGTAAGGTCAGGCTCGCGCTCCTCGTGGCGGCGGGTCTCATTTCCATAGCGCTGTCGCAGCCGAACGGCGCGTTCACCTTCGGAATCTGGGCGGTGCTCTACTGCATGGGCCGGATACTGGTGCCGCCTTGCGACGACGCGCCGCGCATCGCCTCGAAGCGCATCGCGGCAGCCGCAGCGCTTTTCGCGGTGGCATGCGCGGGCTGGGCCATGCTGTATTTCGCCCCGTTCTTGCAGAACGTGGTTCAGTACACGTGGAAAGCCACGCTTTCACCTCTCGAGGCGATCGGCGGTGGCCTGCTGTTCATGTTCACGACGCGCGAGGGCGTGCAGCCTTTCTTGAGCGTCGCGGTGCTGGCGGGCGTCATCTACACGTGCAGGAACAGGCGGTACTTGTGGATGACGGTCGCTTACGCGTTCGCCTTCGTCGTGTACGTTATCGACGTGTCGACCGACGGCGTGGTGAAGCAGGTGCTGTCGGGGTTCTGGTACACCGACTACTACCGAACGGGCGCGATGACGGCGCTTTTCGCCATCCCGCTTGCTTCCTTGGGTTTCGTCCAACTGGTCGATATCGTCAGGTCGTGGTGCGCGAAGGCTCTGCGCGTGCAGGCGGATCATCCGAAGTGCAGGTACCTGCCGGTGGGCATCCTCGTCGCGCTGATGCTCATGTGCCAGTTCTTCCCCTTTCATGCGAAGCTGATGGGTAAAACCGACATCGGCGCGGGTCTGGTGAAAATCCATCGCGAGGTGTCGATGCGGTATTCATGGGATCGCGGGTTGACGGGGGAGGAAGACGCGTTCGTGAAGAAGGCGATGGAGCTGATTGGGGAGGGTGCTCTCGTCATCAACGTGCCGAGCGACGGCAGCTGCTGGAGCTACGGGGTGGAGGGCATCAACACCTATTTCAGGCGCTCGTCCGACAACGGAAGGGGCGGTGCCGAGGAAAGCAAGATCCTTCGTACACAGCTGCGCGATATCAGCACGTCCGAAGAGGTGCAGCGGCTCGTGAACGACCTCGACGCGCGCTACGTGCTGATGCTCGACGTGCAGGGAAGCGACCATCGCACCACGACGACCATCCGCTACAAAGAGGAGAATTGGCGCGGCATCGAAACCATCGACGAGCAGACACCGGGCTTCAAGCTGCTTCTCAGCGAAGACGACATGCGGCTCTACGAGATCGTGGGGTAGCGCTCGCGATCCTTTCCTGCGCCAAGCGGGAAACGGCGAGACCCTCCGTTTCCATCGGTGCAGACGCGCTTGCTATATACTGTGCCCATGAAGAAAATCAGACTTGATACGCTGTTGGTGGAGCAGGGATACTTCGCGGATGCCGACGCGGCGCTGCGCGCGGTGCTGGCGCACGAGGTGAAGGTGGGCGACGTGTACGCCACCAGCGCCGCCGTGCGCGTGGCGCCGGATGCCGAGGTGGTGGTGAAGAACCGCAAGCGGTTCGTGTCGCGCGGCGGCCATAAGCTGCAAGGGGCGCTCGATGCGTTCGGACAGGACGTGCGCGGTTTGCGGTGCCTGGACATCGGCTCGTCCACCGGCGGTTTCAGCGACTGCCTGCTGCAGGCGGGCGCGGCCAGCGTGGCGTGCGTCGACGTGAACTACGGGCAGTTGGCATGGAAGCTGCGGCAGGATCCGCGCGTGAGCGTGTTCGAGCGCGTGAACATCAAGCTGGCCGATCCAGTGGAATTGGGCGCTCCCTTCGACGTGCTGGTGGCCGACCTCAGCTTCATCGGCCTCGCGGCGCTCGCGCCCGTGTTCGCGCGCCTCTCGCAGTCGGGCACGGTGTTCATAGGGCTGGTGAAGCCTCAGTTCGAGTCGCGACCCGACGAGACGGAGCACGGCGTGGTGCGCGACGAGGCCGTGCGGCGGCGCACGGTGGACGAGGTGCGCGCGGCGTTGGCGGATGCCGGGTTCGACGCGACGGGCGTCGTGGAGTCGCCCATCACAGGGCCCGAGGGCAATGTGGAGTACCTGGTGCGCGCCGTGTTCGAAGGGTCTCGCGATGACGGGGGCCGTGGTGAAGGGGGGCGTTCATGAGCGTGATCGGCAACATACTGTGGTTCATCTTCGCGGGGTTCTGGCAGGGCGTGAGCTGGTGCCTCGTCGGCCTTGTGTGGTGCATCACCATCGTGGGCATCCCCGTGGGCACGCAGTGCTTCAAGATGGCGGGGCTCGCGTTCTTCCCGTTCGGCAAGGAAGTCGAATACGGCGGGGGCGCGGGGTCGGCCATCCTCAACGTGCTGTGGTTCGTGTTCGGCGGCGTGTTCCTGGCGCTCGAGGCGCTGCTCAACGGCGTGCTGCTGTGCATCACCGTCATCGGCATCCCCTTCGGCCTGCAATGCTTCAAGCAGGCGAAGCTTGCCCTGCTGCCCTTCGGCGCCGTGGTGAGAGGGAAGTAGGGAAGGGGCGCGTTTGCATCCGCGGTTCTTCGAACGCGAGAGTCTTTCGCTTCGTGTGCTAACATGCTATATTAATGTTGTACGTACAACATAGGAGGTGCAGCATGGCCGATGCGATGGTGACGGCGCGCATGTCGCAGGAGAAGAAAGAGGCGGGCAACCGCGTGCTCGAACAGCTGGGCACGAACGCCTCGCAGGTGGTGAACCGCCTGTACGACTACGTGCTGGAGAATAAAAAGCTGCCGTTTCCGGAGGAGCAGGGGCGGCGGAAATACACGCAGGAGGAGATCGCCGAGGCGATTGCCTGGGTGGACAGCATTCCTCGAAAGGATCGCTTCTCCACCATGACCGACGATGAGATCAGGCGGGAGCGCTTGGTATCGCGCGGTCTTGCGACGAGCAAGGATTTCTCATGAGGCTGATGCTGGATTCGAGCATTGTGATCGATTACCTCAAAATGAGAGATCCTTTCTATGCTGCCGCACGAAAACTCATCTTGCTGGGATTTCTTTCAGAGCATGAACTCTGGTTCAGCTCTGCGCAAGCGAATGATGTTTTCTATACCCTGACGGGAGGAGGAAAGCCTGCACTCGCTGTCCAGCTGAAACGTGATTTGAAGAAGCTTCGCCAAGGGGTTCGCATATGCGGCGTCAACGAGGTTGAGTTCGATGCTGCGCTTGATTCCTCATGGTCGGATCTCGAGGGCTCGTGCGTGCACCAATGCGCGCTGAAGCTGAAAGCCGATGCCATCATCGCGCGCAATCAAAAGGATTTCGAAAAGTCGTCCATCAAAGTGTTCGACTGCGACGAGCTGTTCGCCTACCTGGCCGAGGAGAAGGGCCTCGTCTACGAAGAGATACCCTGGTAGTCGTTCGCGTGTGATACACTGATGCCAAGCACCAAGCGCTTGGTAAAGGAGATGCAGTATGGGCTCAGCAGCTTTGGCAGAACCGCTGGCAATAAAGATTTCCAGCAAACGGCAGATCACCATCCCCGCGAAAGCGTACGAGGAGGCGGGGTTCAAAGACTACGCGCTCTGCACGTGGACCGACAAAGGCATGTTTTTGCAGCCGCTCGACGTCGAAGACGAAGACGTGACCATCGACATCCTTCGCTATCTGATCAACGAGGGCTACGAAGGGGAAGATCTGATTGCGCAGTATAAAGCCATGAAGAAGAAGGTCGTCTCCGTCAAGGACAAGCTCGACGAGGCCGAGCGCGATATCGCCGAGGGCCGGGTAGGATCGGCTCGGGAGATGCAAAATAGGATGCGGGAAAAATATGGGTTATACGGTCAATAAGTCGCTGCGTTTCGAGTGCGACTATGACGACATACTTGCGTATCTTGTAGACGATTTGAAATCGCCCCGATCAGCCCTGGCATTGATCAATGAAATGGATAGGGTCATCGATTTTTTGGAAACCACCCCATTTGCGAATTCCGTTTCAACAAAACCAACCTTGGCCAAGAACGAGTATCGAGAAATGACAGTTAAGAGTTATGTCGTGGTGTATAGAGTTCAAGAGTCGATCGTGCATCTTGTCCGCATGTTTCACCAAACCCAACGCTACGAGCGCTTCGTGATGGAATGGGGGTGATAGCAAAAGCGGCCCCGCAGGGCCGCTTTCGGAAACGCGCTGGCTGATCGCCTCGTTAGTTCTTCAAGGAGTTGAGGGGCGCGGGCATGCGGCCGCCGCGGTGGGCGAACGTGGTGCCGGCGAACTGGTTCACGGGCATGACCGGGGCGTAGCCCAGCAAGCCGCCGAAGTCCAGCTGGTCGCCCACCGTCTTGCCGATGGCCGGGATGAGGCGCACGGCGGTGGTCTTGGAGTTGATCATGCCGATGGCGCACTCATCGGCGATGATGCCGAAGATGGTCTCGACGGACGTGTCGCCGGGAACCGCGATCATGTCGAGGCCCACCGAGCACACGCAGGTCATGGCCTCCAGCTTCTCCAGCGACAGCGCACCGTCCTCGGCCGCGCGGATCATGCCGGCGTCCTCGGACACGGGGATGAACGCGCCGGACAGGCCGCCGACGGACGACGAAGCCATGACGCCGCCCTTCTTCACGGCGTCGTTCAGCATGGCGAGCGCTGCCGTGGTGCCCGGTCCGCCGCACTGGCCCACGCCGATGGCCTCGAGGATCTGGGCCACCGAGTCGCCCTCAGCCGGGGTGGGTGCCAGCGACAGGTCGAGGATGCCTTGCTGCACGCCCAAGCGCTTGCTTGCCTCGCGCGCCATGAGCTCGCCGGCGCGGGTGATCTTGAATGCGGTGGCCTTGATAGCTTCGGCAACCGATGTAATGTCGGCGTCCTTCGGCAGGTCGGCCAGCACGGCGCGCACCACGCCGGGGCCGGACACGCCCACGTTCACCACTTCGTCGGCCTCGCCCGAGCCGTGGAACGCACCGGCCATGAAGGGGTTGTCCTCCACGGCGTTGCAGAACACCACCAGCTTGCCGGCACCGATGCACTGGCGGTCGGCTGTGGCCTCGGCCGTGGCTTTGATGATGCCGGCCATCTTGAGCACGGCGTCCATGTTGATGCCCGCGCGCGTGGAGCCCACGTTCACCGACGAGCACACGTTGTCGGTGACGGACAGGGCGTGGGGGATGGAGTCCATCAGCTTGTGGTCGGCCTTGGACGCGCCCTTGTGCACGAGCGCGCTGAATCCGCCGACGAAGTCGACGCCCACTTCCTTGCCGGCCTTGTCCATGGCCACGGCGATGGGGGTGAGGTCGGCGGCGTTCGTGGCGGCGCAGATCTCGGCGATGGGAGTGACCGAGATGCGCTTGTTCACGATGGGGATGCCGAACTCGCGCTCCAGCTGCTCGGCCGTGGGCACGAGACGCTCGGCGGCGGCGGTCATGCGGTCGTACACCTTGCGCGCCATGACGTCTATATCGGCGTCCGTGCAACCTCGCAGGTTCAACCCCAGCGTGATCGTGCGGATGTCGAGGTGCTGCTTGCTCACCATGGCAAGCGTCTCGGCGATTTCAGCAGGCGTGATCTGCATGATGCCCCGTCTTTCTCTCAAATGATGGTTCGCGATGCGTATCGAACCAGCATAGCAAACCGCGCGCACGCCAACGGCGCGTTTCCCCCGTTTTCGGCGTTTCTTCTCATGGAAGAGGATCGCGGTTTGAGCCGGGCATGAACAAATGTTTCACGTGAAACACAGGGAGGGCGCTAAGGATGGGAGGCGATGGAGCCTATGGTCACCTCGCCGTAGGGGAGCTCGCGGCGGGATTTGTCGGGCAGCTCGATGACCAGCTTGAAGTCGGGCGTGAGATCGACGGCGCGGGCGCGCACGCGCGAAGCCCCCTGGCGCACGATCAGCGGCTGCCCCAGCAGAAAGCAACGGCGCCGGTACTCGTCGTGCAGCTTCGGGTCGTCCATGTGCTGGTAGAGGCTCCAGAAGCGCGCGAGGATGGCGGCCGCCAGCTCGCAGCGCACCGCGCCCGTGCGATCGTCGAGCACGGCGCCGGCGACGTCGGCGATGTCGTGCGGGAACCCGTCGGCCGGCGGCTTCACGTTCACGCCGATGCCCAGAACGGCATGCTCGAAGTGCCCCGACTCCATGTCCACCACGCCCTCGGTGAGGATGCCCGCCACCTTCCGGCCGTCGCAATAGATGTCGTTTACCCACTTGATGAGTGACTCTGCGCCCGTCACCTGCTCGATAGCCTGCGCGCACGCCACGGCTGCGGCGCATGTGATGAATTGGCCGCGGTCGGCGGCCAACGTGGGGCGCAGCACGATGCTGAGGTACAAGCCGGTGGCGGCAGGAGAGAAGAACGTCTTTCCGGGCCGTCCTTTGCCGGCGGTCTGCTCCTCGGCAACGACGACGGTGCCTTCGGCCGCGCCTTCGAGCGCGCGGCGGCGCGCTTCAGCGTTCGTGGAGTCCACGCGTTTGCGCACGGTGACGGCGAAAGCGTGGCTGTCCGGCAGGAACCGCTCGATACCTTGGGGCGACAACAAGTCGTTTTCTTGCGAGAGAGCGTACCCCCTGTTCGTGACCGCATCGATGGCATATCCTTCGGCACGCAGCGCCTTGACGGCTTTCCACACTGCGTTGCGGCTCACGCCGATGGCCTTGGCCATGGCGGCGCCCGATACGTGGCGCTCGCGGTTGTCCTCCAGCAAGCGCAGCAGTTGTTCCTTGGTACCCATGGGATCAATGATAGGGAGAGACGAGGAGGTCGTCAACGAGAAGTGTGAGCTAGGGTGACAATATTTTTCGAGCGGAGAACCTCTGCGAAAAGCTTCAGCAGATAACGCGTGCAAGATCCTTATGA
Source organism: Eggerthella sp. 1_3_56FAA (assembly GCF_000185625.1). NCBI lineage: Bacteria > Bacillati > Actinomycetota > Coriobacteriia > Eggerthellales > Eggerthellaceae > Eggerthella > Eggerthella sp. 1_3_56FAA. The sequence goes on along the minus strand of NZ_GL622581.1, from coordinate 540,489 downwards.
AAAGCGTACGAATGTTTCACATGAAACATTCGTACGAGTGGTTGGCGGCTCGGCCCGAGCGTCAGATGCGATGCTGCCGACCGTCGTGCTCTTCGGCTCGAATTGCTCGATGCCGACCCCGGAACGGGCAGATACGAGCTCGGATTGGGCGGATGCGAGCGCGTAGGGGCTTCGGGCTCAAGCCGAGCTGGCGCAGCCGGGCCGCCCAGTCCTGACGCGACGGCGTCTCATCGTTGCAAAGGTGATCGGCGTAGGGTCAATTGAGCGCTCCTCGTTGTATTCGGTGCAGCGAACGGGTATAATACCCGTTAATGAACAACCTGTTCATTATTGATCCAGCTGTTCAATAGAGGTGATCATGACTACGACAACCGTCTCACCAGCCGCTGCCGCCGTCCAGTCGGCGCGCCGGTGCACGGCTGCGCCGCAGGATCGTCGCATCCTGCGCTCGAAGCGCGCGCTGCGCGACGCGCTCATCGAGCTGATGGAGGAGCGCAGCTTCGACGGCTTCTCGGTGAACGATCTGTGCGAGCGAGCCGACCTCAACCGCGGCACGTTCTACAACCATTTCCGCGATAAAGACGATCTGCTGGCTCAGCTGGAAGCCGAGGTCATGGAAGATCTCGAGCGCTTTCAGGTGCAGATGCGCAACCTCACCGTGCACGAGCTTTTGGGCTATCGCGCTCGTAAGAAGCCGTTGCCGCTGCTGGTTGGTCTGTTCGACTACCTGCGCGAGCAGGGCGCGTTCCTTCATGCGGTGTTGGGCTCCGGCGGCGATGTGGGCTTCGGCCCTCGCTTGCGCGACTCGTTGTGCACGAACCTCGTCCAGTCCGTCTTGCACGAGCGTTACCGCAACGACCCCGAACCGTTCGTCGGCTATTACGTGGCGTTCTTCGCGTCCGCCTATCTCGGCGTCATCACGCGCTGGATCGAGACGGGCATGCGGGAAAGCTCGGAGGAGATGGCGCTTATCGCCATGAGGCTGTTCTTCATCAAACCGGGCGAATCGATCAAGCTGTAAGGCAAGGGAGCTATGAAAGAGAACAACAACCTGCATATCGGCATCGACGTGGGTTCGACCACGGTGAAGCTGGCCATCCTCGACGAGGCGAACGACGTGAAGTTCGCGGTGTACCGCCGCCATCACGCCGACGTGCGCGCCACCATCGTGGAAGTGCTGGAGGAGGCCGCGGTCGACTTCGGCCCTGAGCGCATGACCATCGCCATCACGGGATCGGGCGGCCTGCTGCTGGCACAGTGGCTGGGCATCGAGTTCGTGCAGGAGGTCATCGCCTCGAAGACGGCGGTGGAAACCTTCATCCCCAAAACCGACGTGGCCATCGAGCTGGGCGGCGAGGACGCGAAGATCATCTACTTCGACCAGGGCATCGAGCAGCGCATGAACGGCACGTGCGCCGGCGGCACGGGCGCGTTCATCGACCAGATGGCCGCGCTGCTGAACACCGACGCCGGCGGCTTGAACGAGCTTGCTCGTGAAGCCACCACCATCTATCCCATCGCCAGCCGCTGCGGCGTGTTCGCGAAGACCGACGTGCAGCCCCTGCTGAACGAAGGCGCCCGCAAGGAGGACATCGCCGCGTCCATCTTCCAATCGGTGGTCACCCAGACCATCTCCGGCCTGGCGTGCGGCCGCCCTATCCGCGGTCACGTGGCCTTCCTCGGCGGCCCTTTGCAGTACCTTCCCGAGCTGCGTAAACGCTTCTACGAGACGCTGGAGCTGGACGACGAGCACATCATCGTGCCCGAGAACGCGCATCTGTTCGTGGCCAGCGGCTGCGCTATCGCGGGCGCAGCCAGCGAGACGGTGAAGGCCGAGCTTCTGTCCGACGTGCTGGACCGCCTGAAGAACCTCGGCGACATCCAGGGCTCCGAAGTGGTGCGTTTGCCGCCGCTGTTTGCCGACGAGGGTGAGTACGCCCGGTTCAAGCAACGCCACGACGGCGAATGCGTGCGTCGCGGCGAGCTGATGGACTACGAGGGCACGGCCTATCTGGGCATCGACGCCGGTTCCACTACGTTCAAGGCTGCGCTCATCGGCGAGGACGGCGCGCTTCTGTGGTCGCATTACGCCAGCAACAAGGGCGACGTGCTGGGCTGCGCCCGCGCCGCGCTGACCAACCTGTACAACGACATGCCGGTGAATGCCGACACGGGCGAGCCGCTCGTGCGTATCGGCCACGCCACGGTGACCGGTTACGGCGAGCACTTGCTGCTGGAAGCGCTGCGCGTGGATTCCGGCGAGATCGAGACCGTGGCTCACCTGCGCGGCGCGCAGGAGATGCTGCCGGGCGTGGAGTTCATCCTCGACATCGGCGGCCAGGACATGAAGTGCTTGCGCGTGAAGGACGGCGTGATCGACCACATCATGCTGAACGAAGCGTGCAGCTCGGGCTGCGGCAGCTTCATCGAGAGCTTCGCCACGGGCCTCAACTTGGGCGTGGCCGAGTTCGCTCAGACTGCCATCGAGGCCAAGCGCCCCGTCGACCTGGGCAGCCGCTGCACCGTGTTCATGAACAGCCGCGTGAAGCAGGCGCAGAAGGAAGGCGCCACCGTGGGCGACATCGCCGCGGGCCTGGCCATCTCCGTCATCAAGAACGCCCTGTTCAAAGTCATCAAAATCCGCGACCCGCACGACGTTGGAACGAAAGTGATCGTGCAGGGCGGCACGTTTTTGAACGATGCCGTGCTGCGCGCGTTCGAGCAGCTGTCGGAGGTGGAAGCCGTGCGCCCCGACATCGCCGGCAACATGGGCGCGTTCGGCGCGGCCCTGTTGGCGCGCGAGCGCTACCAGGAGGCCGTCGCCCGCGAGGCGCGCAAGGCCGAGGCGGGAGACTCGTGGAGCAGCGAGTTCGATGCGGCCGAGGGCTCCGTCGAAGTCGTTTCCAGCCTGCTGTCGCTCGAGCAGCTGGCGGCGCTCTCGCCCACGCAGAAAACCGTGCGCTGCAAGGCGTGCTCGAACCACTGCTTGCTTACCGTCAACGACTTCGGCGTGGACGACGTCACGGGCAAGCACCGCCGCTTCATCACGGGCAACCGCTGCGAGAAGGGCGCGGGCACGTTCGACGAGAGCAAGAGCGCCGTGCCGAACCTCTACGAGTACAAGAGCCAGCGCCTGTTCGGCTACGAGCCGCTGGCGCCCGAGGACGCGCCGCGCGGCAGCGTGGGCATCCCGCGCGCGCTCAACCAGTACGAGAACTACCCGTTCTGGTTCACGTTCTTCACGAAGCTGGGCTGGCGCGTGGTGCTGTCCGACCCGTCCACGAAGAAGACCTACGAGGCGGGCATCGAATCCATGCCGTCCGAGTCGGTGTGCTATCCGGCGAAGCTTTCCCACGGCCATATCATGAACCTGCTGGACAAGCATCCCGACTTCATCTGGTTCCCATGCAGCAAGTGGGAGCGCCAGGAAGACGAGGGCGCGGGCAACCACTTCAACTGCCCCATCGTGGCCAGCTACCCCGAGGCGCTGCGCCTCAACATCGACGAGCTGCGCACCTCCGACGTGGAGCTGCTCACGCCGTGGCTGCCGTACGACCAGAAGGAGCACCTCAAGAAGCGCCTGTTCGTGGAGCTGGTGGAGGCGCATCCTGAGCTCATGGGCGCGGCCGGCGCGCCGACGCAGGCCGAGGTTGACGCTGCCGTGGACGCCGCGTGGGCCGAGGACGAGGCGTTCAAGCGCGACATCCGCGCGAAGGGCGAGGAGACGCTGGCCTGGATGGAGGCCACGGGCACGCACGGCATCGTGCTGGCCGGGCGCCCCTACCACAACGACCCCGAGATCAACCATGCCATCCCCGAGCTTCTGACCAGCTTCGGCCTGGCGGTGCTCACCGAGGACTCCATCGCGCACCTCGGCACGCTGGAGCGCCCCATCCGCCTGGTGGACCAGTGGATGTACCACACGCGCCTGTATGCGGCGGCGAAGGTGGCCACCGAGCGGGCCGACCTCGACCTCGTCCAGCTGAACAGCTTCGGCTGCGGTCTGGACGCGCTGACCACCGACCAGGTGCAGGAGATCCTCGAGGCGGCGGGCAAGGTGTACACCGTCCTCAAAATCGACGAGGTGTCGAACTTGGGCGCGGCGCGCATCCGCGTGCGCAGCCTGCTGGCGGCGCTCAAGGACCAGGCCGACGAGCAGGCCGAGGCCGAACGCACGCCGTGCGGCTGCCCGGCGGTGTCGTTCGACCCCGACAAGTTCCTCGCCTCGCCCGAGGCCGCCATCGACGCGAAAACCGGCGTGACCGAGGGCCGCATCGCCGCCGAGATCGCGCGCACGGTGCCCCGGACGTTCACCGAGAAGGCGGCGCCCGAGGTGGCCGAGCGCTTCAAGCAGCGCGAAGGCGCCACCACCGAGTTCCCGCGCGCCGTGTTCACGCAGGAGATGAAGGACGCGGGCTACACCATCCTCTGCCCGCAGATGGCACCCATCCATTTCGACCTGCTCATGGACATTTTCCAGCGCAACGGCTACAACCTCGAGTTGCTGCCGTCGGTTGACCACGGGGCGGTGGATGCGGGCCTCAAGTACGTGAACAACGACATCTGCTATCCGTCGGTGCTGGTCACCGGTCAGATCATGGAGGCCGTCATGTCCGGCCGCTACGATACCGACAAGCTGGCGGTCATCATCACGCAGACAGGCGGCGGCTGCCGCGCCACGAACTATATCTCGCTTATCCGCAAGGCGCTGGCCTCGGTGGGGCTGCCGCATATTCCCGTCATCGCGCTGTCGTTCAAGGATCTGGGCGAGAGCAACCCCGGCTTCAAGGTGACGCCGTCCATGCTGCTGCAGGCCGCATACGCCATCTTCTACGGCGACCTGCTGATGATGGCGCTGTACCGCACGCGTCCGTACGAGGTCGAGGAGGGCAGCGCGAACCGCCTGTTCGACCACTGGATGACGACGTGCAAGGCGCAGCTGCGCAGTGGCTTGAAGCGCGGCGAGTTCAAGAAGACGGTGCGCCGCATCGTGGAAGACTTCGATACGCTGCCGCTGGCCGGCGAGGGGTTGAAGCCGCGTGTGGGTGTGGTGGGCGAGATCCTGGTGAAGTTCCATCCCACTGCGAACAACCAGATCGTCGACGTCATCGAACGCGAGGGCTGCGAGGCCGTGGTGCCGGGCTTGGCCGAGTTCTTCCTGTTCGGCATCGCCGGCGGCATCTTCCAGAAGGACCCGCTCGGTCGTTCGGCGAAGGGCGCGCTGGGTTCCCGCATCGGGCTGTGGGCCATCGCGAAGATGCGGGCGCCCGTCACGAAGGCGCTGCAGGACTCCAGCCGCTTCGAGCCGCCGGCCGACATCTACGAGCTGGCCGAGTACGCGAGCGAGATCCTGTCCTTGTGCAACTCGATGGGCGAGGGTTGGCTGCTGACCGCCGAGATGGTGGAGCTCATCAAAACCGGTGCGCCGAACGTGGTATGCACGCAGCCCTTCGCGTGCCTGCCGAACCACGTGGTGGGCAAGGCGGTCATCAAAGAGCTGCGTCGCCGCTACCCGGAAAGCAACATCGTGGCGGTGGACTACGACCCCGGCGCGTCCGAGGTGAACCAGCTCAACCGCATCAAGCTGATGATCAGCGTGGCGAAGGCGAACCTTGCCGACAAGGAGGCCGAGGCGAAGAAGGCGCGCGACCGGTTCGTGGACGCCGGCCGCCCCCAGGCCGTCCAAGAAGAAGCCGGCGCGCTGGAAATCGAGACGGAGCGGGCATAAGGAAGTTCGAAGGACGGGCCGAGAGGCCCGTCCTTCGTGGAACCGCTATCGGTTTACCAGCCGATAGCGTACATGAGGGCTGTTCATCGCTCCGGTTGGAGCAAGCACTCCCCGTTCGACGAGATCCGCTACACGTTTTCTGATCGTGGGCCTTGAGCGCTTGAGTTCTTCCATCAACTCGCGCATGCTCACCGATTCTTGTGCTGCGGCAAGCTCCACGATGGCGTACTCGAGCCTTTCAGGTCGCGTGCCTGCAATCTTCGGGATATTCGATTCGTCATCCGCGCTCTGGATGGGGAGCCGTATCCCTTCGCTCTCCGGTACGATGAACGCGCGCGAATCGGAAGGCTCCCATTCGTTTCTGAAAGTCAGGCAGAAGCGCGTCAGCGAGTCGTACGGCTCGGGGTCTGGTTTCCCGGCGCGTCGCACCTCGTCGTTGATGACGAAAAAGCCTGTGCCGCGTCGCTCCGCAACGTAACCGTCGGGAGCTGTTGGATGGTTGAGAGCTCGAGGAGTGCTTTCTAGGATATTGGAAAGGTACTGGTTTCTGTACGATCCGGCTGCATGCTTTTCTCCCAGATCGCTCACGGTCATGGTGCCGTACAGACCGCCGGGATTGATGATTTCCAGACGGTCTGCATACAGGTCGACTGCTACGGAGGTTCCCTGCGCATTGGGCGAGTAGTCGCGATGCATGAGCGCGTTCGCGATGGCCTCGCGAACGGCAGGGGCAGGATAATCGGGCACATCGTAACGAAACGTCCCTTGAATGCGGCTTCCTGTGCGCATGTTCTTGGTTACGGCTGCGACGGCGTCTTCGATCATGTCGGGAATAGGTCCGACGCAGGTGAACGAATCGACGAAGCGCCGCGTGCCGGGAAGAGTTTCAGCTTTGATTCTGCCAGGATAGGATGTGAAGGTCACGACGAGGCATGGATAGAATTCTTGAGGGTACGTTCCTAAAGCGAGTAGGCCTGCGAGAGTGGGGTGCAGCAATCCGTGGTCGTCTGCTTTGGCGACGTGCAGCTTGCAAAGCAAGGTTTCGTCATCCATGGTTCCGAGGCGGCTTGGATGGAGACTCCTCTCGCGGCGGAGCAAGCCGGTTACTAAATCGGGATCCAAATCGTCAAGCGTGGCTTCCCGGACGATCCGGTCGTCGTAACGGGGTTGTTCGTGTTCGTCGATCAGGCGGTCGATTTCGTATCCTGACAGACGGCGGTCGCCGTCGCCGACACGAATATACGATCCGCCATAGCAGCCGCTTGCGGTGATGTAGCAGGGCTTTTGCACGGGAAGCAGCTCGGGGATGTGGGCTGCGAGCACGGGCTTGCCTTCTAGGATAAACGTCTCGATTATGGGCCGTATGGGAGGCCTCATCTTCTCGCCGCAATAGTTTGCAAGCGCATCTTGGATGCGGGCAGCATCGAACCCTTTAACAGGCTTGAAGTCGTCATTCTCGTCGAGCCCGCAGATGATGGTGCCTCCGGAAGCGTTCGCGAAGCCCGAGATGGTTCTTCCGATATCGCGCGTTAGTTCTTTGCGGCACGATTTGACTTCGAACGACTGGTTGTCGGTGCCGGCGACCCTCAGATGTGCGATTACGCTATGAAATTCCCTATCGTCCATGAACTCGGTCGCCTCCTTTTTCGATGGTTGTCAGTATAGAGGTATTTCTAAGTTTTACAAGCTTTCTAACTAAGTTTATTAAGCTGTATGGACGCTTGGGAAAGACTGATCTCAGGCCTGCACGTTACTGTCGTGCGGCGGTTGCGCGGCGTAGCCTTCTTTGTAAGTGTGTATACTGGAAAAACGTCGGAAGGCCTCCGGCTCTTTCGCTGGAGAAAGGTGGAGTTATGGCAGGCATTCGTCACATTTTTCTTGCTGGTGCATTCGCGTGCCTTGCGACGGGGATGCTGCTCTGCTCGTGCTCGACCGGTTCTCCCGCTGCGCCTGAATCCACATCCTCGCATGCAGAGGAGAGCGTTCCTTCCCATGAGGCTTCCGCGCCCGAGCCGGCTTCGGCCGATAGCGCGGAACCTGTGCGCATCGGCAAGGACCAGGTGACGGTGCTCGTGTTGAACGGTTGCGGCATCGAGGGCGCAGCCGCCGAGGTGGCCGAGAAGGTGCGCGCCGCGGGGTTCGAGAACGTGACGGTGGACAACGCGACCTACTTCAACGTACCGTCGACGCGCGTGTCGTACTACCATGAGGAAAACAGCGCGGAAGCCGAGGAGCTGGGCGATCTGCTGAAAGTGGTCGGGCTTGCGAGCGTGTACTGCTACGACGGCGACGACTGGGCGGGAGGATGGAACAAGGACTACGACATCCTCGTCATGGTGGGCGACCCCTCGGCTGCCGACAACCCCATCTATGTCGGTGCTGGTCCAGAGGGGGAGTCGAAATAGCTCGCTTCGCTATCGCGTGCCGTGGAGCATGCGGGCGAACTCGTCGGCCATGGCGGCGGGGGACTCCTTCATCCCGCTTTCGAGCCAGCAGATCAGCACGTTGTAGAACGCGCCGGCGTAGAAGTACAGCTGGTAGCGTTCGGGCGAGCTTGCGGACATGTCGCCGTGCGAGGCGATCTCGCAGTCGGTGACGAGGTCGAGCAGCGACGTGGAGGCCTTCGCCCGGTGAAACCCCAGCACGAGGCTCGCGTGCTCCTGGTAGAAGCGGAACTGGTACTCGATGCGCTCGCGGCTGCGAGGGTTGCCGTCCGTCGTGGGCATGCCCTCGTGGTAGCGCTGCGTCACCTGGCGGATGCCGTAGTCCACCAGGTCTTCGACCGACGAGAAGTTGCGGTAGAACGACGCGCGCGCGACGCCCGCCTGCTCCACCAGTTCGGTGACGGTCACCTTCGACCAGTCCTTGCGTCCGGCGAAATCTATGAGCGCGGCAAGCAGGCGGTCCTTCACTTGCTGGTTCGCGAGCTTTCTTTTGTCCATGAGACACATCACCCCGTTTTGTCTCCGGTCGACGATTGACGGTCGAGCACAACCTGATACAAAATGTATCGGGTTACAGCATACCATCGAAACGGAGCGAAGCACCATGATTCTGTACTTCAGCGGCACGGGCAACAGCCAATGGGCGGCGCGGCGGCTAGCCGAGGCGCTCGACGACGAGGTCGTCTCCATCAACTGCATCATGAAGGAGGGGACATCGGCGCCCCTTCGCTCACGGAAGCCGTTCGTGTTCGTGGCGCCCACCTATGCGTGGCGCCTGCCCCGGGTGGTGGATCGGTGGATCCGCGGTGCGTCCTTCGCGGGCAGCAACGACGCCTACTTCGTCCTGACCTGCGGGGGAAGCGTCGGCAACGCGGCCGCCTATGCGCAGAAGCTGTGCGCGGGCGTCGGGCTGCGCTTTCGCGGCCTCGCATCGGTTCTCATGCCCGAGAACTACCTGGCGCTGTACGACACGCCGGACGAAGCGGAGTGCCGCGCTCTGATCGAGCGCGCCAAGCCGCGCATCGACGAGGTGGCTGATCTCGTTCGCCGCGGCGAGCCGCTTCCCGAAGAGCCGGTCACGGCGAAGGGTCGTTTCCGCAGCGGCCCCGAGAACGCGCTGTTCTACCCCGTGCTCGTGCACGATGCGAAGTTCGTCGCGACGGATGCATGCACGGCGTGCGGCACCTGCGTGCGTCGCTGCCCGCTGAACAACATCGCGCTCGCGGGCGGCAAGCCCGCATGGAACGGCTCCTGCACGCATTGCATGGCCTGCATCGCAGGGTGCCCGACGCGCGCCATCGAGTACGGCCAGAAGTCGAAGGCGCGCCATCGGCACGACATCTGGACGGATGCGGGCGACGGCGCATGCGGAGGCGATGCGCGATGAGGGATCGTCACGAGGTTCTCATCGACGAGGCCCGCTGCATCGGGTGCGGGCTGTGCCGGGAGGATTGCCCGGCCGCCAACATCGTGGTCGAGCAGGGGAAAGCCGCGGTGATCTCGCAGGACTGCCTCATGTGCGGCCACTGCGTGGCCATCTGCCCGCAAGCGGCCGTCACGATGACCGGGTTCGAGGAAGAGCCGAGGGAGCTGGACGCCGGCGCGCCAACGGCCCTCGACCCTGATCGGCTGCAGCAAGCGCTCGGCGCGCGGCGCAGCATCCGCCGCTTCGCCGACCGGCCCGTTCCCGACGACGTCTTCGCGCGCATCGTCGAGGCGGGGCGGCTGACGCCTACGGCCAAGAACGAGCAGGACGTGTCGTTCGTGGTGCTGCGCGACGACATCGCGCGCTTCGAGGCGCGGGCGGTGCGCCTGTTCAGGCGCGTGATGCCGTTCGTGCGGCTTACGAGCTCGATGGCGCGCCGCACCTCCATCGACGACCGGTTCTTCTTCAAGGGCGCGCCCGCGGTCATCGTCGTGATCGCACGCGGGGACATCGACGGAGCGCTGGCCGCCTCCAATATGGAGCTCATGGCGCAGGCGCACGGTTTGGGCGTGCTGTACAGCGGTTTCTTCACGATGGCCGCGCGCCTGTCGCGCGGGCTTCGTCGCGAGCTGGGGCTCGGCCGGAAGCAGAAGGTGGTCACCGCGCTCGTGCTGGGGTATCCGGCCGTGCGCTATCGGCGCACCGCCCCGAAGGAGGCGGCGGCGATCAGCTGGAAGTGAGGCTGCTCCGACGACGCTGCGGCTCGCCGCAAGTGGCCGAAGTATGACCGTTCCGTAAAATGTTATCAACAAAGTATCATTTAGCGGTATCATAGGTTCGATCACAGACGACGGACAACCCCTCATCGAAAGAAGGATCCATGGCTTCCAGCATCTACGACTTCACCGTGAAGGACCAGCAGGGCAACGACGTGTCGCTCGCCGACTACCGAGGCCGCGTGCTGCTGGTGGTGAACACCGCCACGGAGTGCGGTTTCACGCCTACGTACGCCCAGCTCGAGGCGCTGTACACCACCTTGCACGAGCGTGGTCTGGACATCCTCGACTTCCCGTGCGACCAATTCGGCCATCAGGCTCCCGGTACGAACGAGGAGATCGCGCGCTTCTGCACGTCCCGTTTCGGCGTGACGTTCCCGCAGTTCGCGAAGATCGAGGTCAACGGCGAAGGCGCCGATCCGTTGTTCGCCTACCTGCAGCAGCAGAAGGGCTTCGAGGGCTTCGACGAGGGCCACGAGTTGACGCCGGTTCTGGAAGACCTGCTGGCGAAGGACGATCCCGACTATGCGGGCAAGCCCGACATCAAGTGGAACTTCACGAAGTTCCTCATCGACCGCGAGGGCAACGTCGTGCGCCGCTTCGAGCCCACCGCGTCCATCCCCGACGTCGTGGCGCCCGCCGTGGAGGAGCTGCTGTAGCCTTTTCGGTCCGGACCCACCTCGCGCAAGCGCATGAAGCGCGAACCCGCGAACCCGCGAACCCGCGAACCCGGCCGCCGCATCCATCGCGATGCGGCGGCCTTTTTCACGCCTGAATGTTTCACGTGAAACATTTGTTCTGATCGGATGCCTTGAGCGCAACTGCTTGTCGCCGAAGCGGAGGCGGCGAAAATCCAGGATTTGCCGGTCGAGTTCAGGAGGGAGAGCCGGGCTTTCGTTTGCCGATGCAGCCGAAACGCGACGAGATTCGCGGAATCTGTCATCATGGGTTGGTGGATCGTGGCCGGTGGGCGGATTACCATAAGCGGCGAGGAGTATGAAAAACATGATCGGTTCGAACATTCAGAGCAGGCGCAAGATGGTCGGGCTTACCCAGGAGCAGCTAGCCGAGCGTTTGGGCGTGTCGCGCCAGACGGTGACGAAGTGGGAGACGGGCGATTCGACGCCCGACTTGGCCAATGCCGGCGCGCTGGCCGAGGCGCTCGACGTGTCGCTGGACGCGCTCGTAGGCTACGACCCGCACGGTACGATGCTGCCCATGCCGCCGCGCGGCAAGCATCTGTTCGGCACCGTCACGGTGGGAGAGCGCTGGCAGATCGTCATCCCCAAGCAGGCGCGCGAGCTGTTCGGCATCGAGGCCGGCGATGCCCTGTTGGTGCTGGGCGACGAGGAGCAGGGCTTGGCCATCCTGAAAGCCGACGAGTTCATGGACCGCGTGTCGATGCTCCGCAGCATGGTCGACCGATAGCCCCGCCGCGCTGGGCGACGTGGGCGTCGAGCGCAAGGAGGAAGCATGGGCGCAACCGGGAAGAGGAGGGTCGGCATGACCGCAGCCGTCATCATCGCGGCGCTGGCAGTGTGCATCGCTGCTGCGTTGGCATGGTACGTGGGCAACAGCCGTCATGGCGAGGAGCGCGACCTGGCGAAAGCGGTCGCTGCTGGCTTCGTTGAGAAGCGGGCTCGCGTGGAAGTTTCGCTTGCGGGCGAGGCAACCGGCTCGATGATCGAGGCCGTCGTCAACTACGCCGAAGGTCCCGACAACGGGCCGGCGCTCGTGCTCGTGCACGGCCAGGGCATGCAGTGGGAGGACTACGCCCGCGTGCTGCCCGATCTCGCGCAGCGCTACCACGTGTTCGCCGTCGATTGTTTCGGCCACGGCGAATCGAGCCACGATCCGGCGCTTTACTCGTGCGAGGCCATCGGGCGCGCGTTCAAGTCCTTCGCTGCGCAAAAGATCGGCGCTTGCTACCTCGTGTCGGGCCATTCGTCGGGCGGCATCATCGCCGCGTGGCTGGCCGCCAACGATGCTGAGCAGGTGACGGCATGCGTGTTGGAGGATCCGCCCTTCTTCCGCGTCACGCCGGTCGAGATGCAGCAGGAACCGGGCTGCTTCGCATGGAAAGACGGCTTCATGGTGACGCACGCGTTCCTCCGGCAGGGCGACGTTGCCGACCCGACCGTGTACTACGCGCAGCACAGCTACCTGTTCAGCCTGTTCGGAGGACTGCAGCCTAAAATCGCGGAGTGGACGGCGCAGGAGCGATCAGCGAACCCCGACGCGCATCTCACGCTGGCCTGGGTGCCGCACGACTGGGTGCGTGGCCTGTACTTCTACGACGACTTCGACGTGCGGTTCAGCGAGACGTTCTATGACGGCACGTGGTTCGACGGCATCGACCAGGCCGACCTTCTGCGCTGCATAACCTGTCCTGCCGTGTACCTGAAAGCGAAGACGAACTACGGCGAGGATGGTACATTGCTCGCCGCCAACTCCGACGAGGACGCCGCACGCGTGCAGCAGCTCGTGGCTGTCTGCGAAACCGTCGTCGTCGAATCGGGCCACGACATCCACTACGAGCGTCCGAAAACGTTCGCGGACGCCGTCGACCGGGCGGCATCGGTCGCATCGGCTAAGTAGCCTCGTCCGACGGCGGCTTTTTCGGCCATCGAGGCGTTGGTCGAGGGCGAGCGGCGTTTCCATCACGACGTCGATATCGAAGCGCGGGGCAACGAGTCGCCTTGCGGGTGGCGCCCATGCGGGCTCTCGGGCGCGCCAACACCTCGCAAGCGTTCGCCGCCGTCGATCAGATGGCGGCGAAGTACTCGTGCCCCTCGTTCAGCGCGGCTTCGTACAGCTCGCGAGCTTGTGCGATGTCGTCGGTGACCAGACCGTCGATGCCATAATCGATGAGGCGCGACATGTTGGCGGGGTCGTTGACGGTCCAAGCGTATATGATCTTCCCCGCCCCTTGCACTTCGTCGACGAGTTCCTGGGTGACGAAGAAGTCGTCGACGCTGAAATAATCGACATGCTCGATGCTCGAGATGGAGCCGTAAGCCAACGTCATGTCGTACATGGTGGGCATGGAGGGGTCGATCTCCTTCACCTTCGCGAGCGACTCGTAGGAGATGCTCGCGACGGCCACCTGGTCTCTCATATCGTAGGCGTTGATGAGGTCGACCGTCTTTCGCTCGAGGTCGACGCCGTGGCCGTCCGGCTTCACCTCGATATTCAACTTGATCTTGCCTTTGCACAACGCAAGCGCCTCTTCCAGCGTGCATATCCGCTGGTCTGCGAATGCGGGATCGAACCAGCTGCCGTTGTCGAGGTCTTTGATCTCGTCGTACGTGACCTGCCAGAACTCTTTATCCAGACCCGTCGTGCGCTTGAGGTTGGCATCGTGCATCACCACGAGCACGCCGTCGGCCGTCTGCTGCACGTCAAGCTCCACCCAATCCGCGCCTTGGTCGATAGCGTTCTGGAATGCAGCCAAGGTGTTCTCGGGAGCCTCGCGCGCGCCGCCCCGATGCGCGGTGATCGCGAAATCCGGCGCGGGCTCTCGCTGGCTTTCGGATTCGAATACCCCGTGCAAAGGGTCGTAGGACAGCAACGAAACGAGTCCGAGCATGGCGAGAAAGGAGCCGACCGCTGCGCGCGCGAGCCTCGTCCTGCACGTACGCGAGGGCTCGTCGATGCGGTAAGGGATGTCGATGCCCCGCTCCTGCGAGAATTCGTAGAACGTGGCGCTGAGGGCGGCATAGCTCAGCGGCGCGAACACGCAGTCGACCACGATAGTGAACGCGAACATCACGAGCGTGAGCGCGAAGGAGACTCCGAACGGCAGGCCGCCTTCTAGGATGGCGGCCAAGATGAGGACGCCGACGACTATGGCCGCGACCGCTCCCGACGCGAACACGGCGAACAAGGCCAGCAGACGGCGCGCCAGCCGCCAGGCGTTGCCGCGCAGCAGGCTCCTGCTCGAGATGCGTGCCTGCATCCAGGATTCGTCGCACAGCGTGAAGAAGTGAATGCCGAACGCCAGAAAAAACGCATGCAGGTACAGTGCGGCCATCACGATGACGAACACCGCGGTCAGCGCGCCGTTTTCCCAGATGAAGTCCATAATGAACTCGGGAAGCCGCACGCCGGTGAGCGCCGAGGAAGTGACGGTCAGGTTCGTGAGCGGAACCAGCAGCAGCACGAACAGCGCAAGAAGCCAGTTCGATGGGCGTGCGATGCGCCGGGCGGAAGAGAATGCGAGCCGGCTCGTTTCGAACACTCCGATGCGCCGACCCGTCTTTCCCGCCTGCATGACAACGACGAGGGCGCACATCTCGAAAAGGGCTCCGAGGGCTAGCACAAGCGCGGCCACGAGCAAAAACACCCACGCCAGCGGATTCGCGAATAGAGTCGTCATGTTCGTGTCGGCCAAGTAGGCAAGTCCGGCCGCTTCCATCGCGAGATCCACCATGCCGAAACATGCCGGTACGAACAGGATGGCGAACAAGAATCGGAAACCGAATTCGAACAGGATAGCGGTTCGCGCATTGGCGGCGAACAGCCTCCATGTGCTGCGTGCGAACTCCATGGCATGCGTCCTTTCGTCGGATGCGGTGGCTGGTTGTTCGAGCCATTCTACCTGATGCGCTGGTTGGGAGCTCGCGCACTGCGGCGTTAATCGAGGGCGAGCAGCGCTTTCGCTACGGCGTCGATATCCAGCAGGGGAAGCGTTCCCGACGGGAAGCTCGGACGGCGCTCGATGGCCAAGAGGGCATGTTCGGTTTCGTCGAGGTCGACGACGTAGGGCGTGCCGTAGAACTGCAGCCCCAACAGGCATCCTTCCCCTTCGACGAGCACGACGTGCCCCGGTCCAGTGTCGGGGGCTCTCGTGTCGACGATGGGAGCCAGCTCGTTGCCGCGGAACAGCACGCCGCAGAACTGCTCGGGCAAGAGGGCAAGGGGCTGCACGCGGCTGGCGGCGACCACTTCGACGATGGATGAGAACGCGATGGCCATGTCTCCGTCATCGGTGGGGATGACCAGCGCGTTATTCCGCCGAGCCTCTTGGCGGTCCTTGCCGATGAGCGTTTCAATCCAGTGCAGACGTTGGCTACGGTCGCGCATGGGTTCCCCTGTCCTTCGCCGCGTCGTTCAGAAAGCGCCGTACGCTTATCACGATGCAGGGTGAACCGTCTTGCAGGATGGCGTATCCGATGTAGCTCAGTTCGTGCATGCACCGGCGGTCGAGCAGTGCCGGAAGCTGCAGCATCGAGATCCGCTCGTAGCCCTCAACGTCGTCTGCGGCCAAAGCGTATCGTTCCCCCAGAGCTTCAAGCAGGACGGTATATGCGGGGTGCGCCGCGTCAAGCGGAAAGGGCTTGGCACCTTGGTTGAGCATCTCAATATGCGCGCCGTGTTCGTCCTCGTACCAGGTTGAGGTTGCTTTCGACCCTTCTCCCGCTGCGCCGCCGCGCTGGACGCGGGCGGGGTCGAACGCCTCGAAGCGCACGATCTGCTGTGCGGGAACTGCGAAGCGGACGCCTCCGGTGCGCAGCAGGGCGGCTTCGAACACGGTGAACGGCACGGGAAAGCGTAGGACGATCTCCAACGTGCCGCGTTCGGTGTTGCGCATCGTGCCGCGCCCGCCGATGCGCTGCAGCATGCAGCCTATCTCGTTCAGTTCTGCGAAGGCGTTGCCATCGCTGGCGGCGCTCGGCAAGAAGAATTGCGGCAGAAGGATGAACGCGCCTATCTCCTCGTCGGAATACGCGTCCAGCGGACGGGCGAGAAGGCCGCGTTTCGACGCTATCGTGGCGATACGGTGCGCGTCGAAGGGCCTGCCGTCGTGCTCGATGCGGCAAACGACATCCGAGCCTTCGTTTTCCAGGCGCAAGCGTATGGTTGCGCGTTCCGGTTTTCCCAGGTCGGCGCGTTCCTCGGCGCTTTCGATGCCGTCGCGGATACATGATCGAAGGGCGCGTCTGAGCGTTTCCTCGATGGATGCGAGCACCGAACGATCCAGATCCATGCGTCCTTGCTCGAGCTCCAGATCGACGGGAACGCCGAACTGGCGCCCGTAGTCCTCGACGAGCTTATGAAGCGATGGGGCGATGCGGTCGAACGCTTCGATGCGCGAAAGGGCGACGGTGGATCGCAGGTGGTCGAGGGTCTGCGCGTACGAGAACGCGATATCGCTGAGCACGCGGTCGTTCGGAAGGCTTTCGGCGTGCGCTCGCAAAGACCGGTTCGTCTCCTCCAGCTGCGCGATCAGGTTCGACAGCTTTTCGTCTCGCTCGCTGCGCGCATCGCGATCGGCGAACGAAGAAATCGCTTCGATCCCTCCGTTTTCTGCATCGTCTTCCTGGGGTGCGGAAGGCATCTCGAACGGCGGGATGCCTTCGGGATCCTCCACGATGGTGCAGCTGTCCACGAAGAACGCACCGCTGATGGCTGCGAGCACCCGCTCGGGCGTGCGCGAGACGAAGGTGACGAACAAGCCGTGGTCGCGCAGGTAGGGAATCGTCTCTCGACTGCTCTTGATCGCGTGCGGATGGCATGTTGCCGAGTCGCACAACGGCGCGATGCGGCGCATGACGAGCGAAGCGCGCGTGTTCTCGAGCCCGCAATTGGGCTTGAGCTTCGCCTGCACGGTGATCTCCTCGCGTTTCACGACCGGTTCCCTCCGTCGCGCTCTATCTGGTTCGATTGCGCGAACACGCAACGGTTCTTGCCCGTCTCCTTGCCGTGGTACAGCGCGCGGTCGGCCGATGCGAAGTTCTCGCCGAACGTGAGTTCCGGATCGTAGGCGCTCAGACCGAACGTGAGCGTGCACGAAAAATCGCCTAAGTCGTCGCTGATGGGATAGCTGGCCACTTCCTCACGCATCTGGTTGCACAGACGCAAGGCCTCGTGGTCGGGCGTGGAGAACAGCACGAGCAGCAGTTCCTCGCCGCCCCATCGGATGACCGGATGGTTGCCGGAGAGGTCGTCGAGGATGTCGGCGATGCAGACGATGGCGATGTCGCCGGCCTGATGGCCGCGCACGTCGTTGATGAGCTTGAAGTCGTCGATATCGCACAGGGCGAGCACGATGTTCGCTTCGCCGCTCATGCGTTCGATCTCTTGCTCCAGGTAGTCGGTTAAATAGTGGCGGCTGAACAAGCCGGTCAGCTGGTCGCGGAATGCGAGCGCCCGCATGACGTCCAGCTGCTGCTTCAGGGCGGCGTTGTCGGCGCGCAGGCGTTCGCGGTCTTCTCGGATGCCTTCCGATCCGCTCGGCGCGCTGCCTGTTTCGGTTCGGAATCGCGTCATGCCCCAGCTTCGCTTTCGTGCGGATCTGCATCGATTTTGAAGCGGCCGATCAGGTGCTTGAGTTCGTTCGCGCGATCCGCAAGCTCCTCTCCGATGACCGCGCTTTCCTCGGAGGCGGCCGAGTTCTCCTGCACGACCTGGGAGAGGCTGTCCATGCTCTCCTGTATCTGGGCAACCGCTTCGAGCTGCTGCTCGGAGGCGTGAGCGATGGAGGACATCGCCGTCTTGATGTCTTCGATAGAGGTAACGGCTTCCTCCATGTTCGAAGATGCGGAGCCGATCAGCTCGCTTCCGGCCTCGACGTTTTCGATGGCGCGCCCGGCGAGTTCGTCAGCCGCACGCGACGCTTCGCTCACCTGCGAGGCGAGGCGGCGGATCTCCTCGGCCACAATGGCGAAGCCGCGTCCGGCATCGCCTGCGCGCGCGGCTTCGACGGAGGCGTTCAGCGCGAGGATGTTCGTCTGGAACGAGATGTCTTCGATGGAGTTGGCCAGCTGCGAGATGCTCTGGGCGTTGTCTTTGATCTCCTCGATGGCGCACACGGTGCGGGCTATCGAGTCGCTGCTTTCCTCGACCGCGCCCAGTACATCGGAGGTGTTGGAATTCACGGTCAGGACGCTTTCGGTGTTCTCTCCCACCACGTGCGTGATGCTCTGAACGTTGGCGGCAAGCTCTTCGATGGCGGTGGCTTGCTCGGCGGAGCCTTGCGCGACGGCTTGGGAGCTGTCCGACATCTGCGATGACGAGCGAGCCACCTGCTCGGCTGTTTCGCTGAGCTGCTCGGTGGCGAAGCGCAGCGAAGCTACCGTTTCGTTCATGGACGAAGCGAGCGAGCCCAGCTCGTTGCCGGACGTGCAGGATGAGCGCACCGTCAGATCGCCGTCGGCCAACCGCTTCGCTATGCGGTCGATCTCCTGAATGGGCGCGGCGATGCTGTGCGTGATGCGCCTCCACATAACGATGACGAGCACGATGGCCGCCGTCCCTAGAAGCCCGATGGCCAGCGAGGTTCCGACCTCGACGCTGAACGAGTCTTTGACGAAGGCCTGCGCTACGTGCTCTGCGGTGTTCACGACCTCGGTGGACAGGTTGACGGTCACTTCCTTTTGCGCGAGGTACTCGTTCGAGTACAGGTCGATGGCGCGGTTGATGTCTCCCGCTTCGGCTGCACCGATCACGGCGTTGCGGCGCGCGCCCAGCTCGTCGCAGGCGTTCGAGAAGCGTTCTAGAAGATCGGGATCGGCTTTGAACAGCGACCGGACGACGTTCAGCTCGTTCATGCGTTGTTCAGTGAGATCCTCGATGGCCACCAGCGCTTTCTGTTTCGCCGCGTCGTTTTCTGCGTTAAGCAGCTGCTCGACGTACGTCGACATCTCCTCGATCGTGAAGCGAAGCGCCACGGCGCTTTTCGAAACCATGTACGGCCGGTTGTAGAACTCTTTGGTCATGGAGGCGTTCGCGTGGACGCCGTAGAGCGCCACTGCGATCGAAAGGGCGAACAGGGCGATGACGATGCCGTAGGATATCATCAAGATGCGGCTTATGCTGATGTTGCTCGGTTTCATGCTCATACGTTGGTCGCTTTCGCTTGTCTTCGATAAACGGAGTTCCCCTGGTATTCGAACAGCGTACGTTCGCGGATGATCTCGGCGTGCCCCAGCATGAGGTAGCTCGATGGGGCGAGGTGGCGGTGCAATGTCGCGATCACCCGGTTGCGAACTTCGGCTTTGAGGTAGATGATGACGTTTCGGCACATGATGAGGTCGTACGTCCTGCGCAGGACTTCGTCGTCGCAGAGGTTGCCCTGCGCCAGAAAGACGCGCGAGCGGATGCGCTCGGCAACGGTGTACAGCTGACCGTTCCGAACGAAGTACGCATTGCGCCAGCGACGGGGCACCCTGTTGATGCGCGATTCGGGATAGGCGGCCGTACGCGCCTCTTCGATCGCAGGTTGCGACAGGTCGATGCCGGTGATGCGAACGGAGGGGATCGGGTGGGTTCGCGCGTAGTCCTCGACCAGCATCGAGACGCTGTAGCATTCTTCTCCCGTGGAGCAGCCGGCGCACAGTATGTTCCACGGGCGGTTCGGCCGCTTGGCCAGCAATTCCGGGAAAGCCGTGGCGAAGAGGAACTTGAACTGCGCGCTTTCGCGCAGGAAGTAGGTGTAATGGGTGGTGACGAGGTTGACGAACCGGTTTCGCTCCTGCTGGTTTCGCCCTGACTCCACGAGGTCGAAGTACGCCGAAAACGACGGCAGCTGCAAGCGATCGCGCTCGCGCGCGAGGCGGCATTCTAGCAGGGTGCGCTTCGAATCCATGTCCAGACCGTACGTCTGGGCAAGAAACGAGCGTACCTGCTCGAATTCGCTGTCAGTCATATGTTCCACGCGCACCGCTTCGTCGATGGATGTTCATGATGGCTACAGAATACCATTGATAGGGGCTCGATCCGGGGATGAGCGGGGGGGGGGGGGTGCATTTTTATGCGTTTTTTCCTGTTGCGGCAGGATGCGGCGCATGCCGGGCTCGGCTACGCAGACGGCTGTCCGGCCGCGAGGGGGCTTTGCCCTCGTGCAAGCGCCTGCGTCGATCCTTCTTATGACGCAGGCGCTTTTCCCCGTTGGCGTGGCGATGTTCGGCCTTGGCCAGTGCAGCTTACCTCACGTGGTCGTCGAGCCATTCGATGGCATCGCGGATGACGCGGTCCTTCTTGAACTCGTTGAATATCTCGTGGCGCAGGCCTGCGTAGATGCGCAGCGACTTGTCCTTCGATGAGACTTCGCGGAACATATCGATGCTGTCCTGCGGGCTGACCAGGCCGTCGTCTCCGCCGTGCAGCAGGAGCACCGGGTCGGCGAAGTCGGCGGCCTGCGCGCGTAGCCAGAGGTGCCCGTCGTGCACGGCGCGCAGCAGCGCCACCGAGAACTCCTTGACGACGAAGGGGTCGGCCAGGTAGGCCTCTCCCACGGCGGGGTCGGAGCACACGCCGTCGCCCAGCTCGTTGGGGATGTACATTTCCGGGTCGAGCCCTTGCTCCACCGCGCCCGATGCCAGGCCCGTGTGGTCGCGCGTCCAAGCGCCCGACAGCACGTAGCCGTCCAGCTTGCCGGGATGGGCCGTGCCGTAGCTGGCGGCGCCGAAGCCGCCCATAGAGTGTCCGATCATGAACACCGGCAGGTCGGGGAACTGCGCGCGGGCCTCTTCGACGAACAGATCGGTATCGGATACGATCTGCGTGCGGTCGTCGTACCACACCTTCTTGCCCATGGAGCGCCCGTGCCCGCGATGATCGAAGCGCACGACGGCGTACCCGGCTTCCAGCAGCCGCTGCGTCACGTAGTCGTAGCGTCCGAAGTGCTCGCACAGCCCGTGGACGATGACGATTGCCGCCTTCGGCCGCTCCGGTGCGTCGATGCGCCCGACCAACAGGAAGCCCTCGGGGGCCTGTTTCGTGAGTTGCTGCTGCATGCGCGTTCCCTTCTCTCGGGTCGATAAGCTGGAGCTATTGTAGCGCGTTGACGCGCGGGTATGGAGGGCAGGGGAGGAAGAGGAGAGGAGGCGGGGAAGGCGGGGAAGGTGGCCTCGGGTGGGGCCCGCTCTTCTGGGCGCGGGGTGGCGCTTGCGAGCGGGTGGGCGCGTTCCGCGCCGATTCGTGGCGGGCGCGGCGTGCGACCGGCGCGGCCGCTGACACCTAAGTCCCAAATCCCACTCCGCGCCAGAGAAGGGCTTGCGCCCTATCCCCGCGCCAAAAAGGGCTGACCCGACCCGGCTGCTCGCGTGCTTTCCATCCTGCGCGTTTGCCAAGGTTGCCCGTTTGCCCGACAATGGACGACAACGAAGAACGGCGCGGCGCGCGCAGCAATGGAAGGAAGCACATGGCCGGCAAGCTCATCATATGTCCTACGCCCATCGGCAACTTGGGCGACATGACCGAGCGCGCGCTCGAGGCGCTGCGGTCGGCCGACGCGGTGTGCGCCGAGGACACGCGTGTCACAGGCAAGCTGCTAGCGGCATTCCGCATCGAGAAGCGCATCGAGCGGCTGGACGAGGCGCTCATCGGCGAGCGCGCGTCGTCGCTGGTGGAGCGCGTGGCGGCAGGCGAAGTGATCGCGTACTGCTCGGAC
>NZ_GL622581.1:516544-518066 GCF_000185625.1 Eggerthella sp. 1_3_56FAA | reverse complement strand
GCGGGCATCAAGGGCGAGATCGTGCTGGTGATCGACGGCCCGAGCGAGGCCGAGGGCGCCGCCGCCGAGCAGGACGCCGAAGTCGCAGCCCGCGCCCGCGCCGCCGAGCTGAAGGCCGCCGGCGTGCGCAGCAAGGACGTCGCCCGCGCGATAGCCGAGGAGTTCGGCATCGCGCGCAACGCGGCATACGACATCTCGCTCGAGGCGTGAGGCGGCGCGCGATGGCACGCGGTGCCGGCATGGCCGGCTCGTCGTCGATGGCGCGTCCGTTCGCGCGGTACGTGTCGTTCAACGTGCTGGGCATGGTAGGCGTGTCGGTGTACATCCTGGCCGACACGTTCTTCATTGCGAATGGGGTGGGGTCGGACGGCCTCGCGGCGCTTAACTTCTCCATCGTGCTGTACACGGTGCTGCAGGCCACGGGCCTCATGCTGGGCATCGGCGCGGCAACCGAGTTCCAGGTGTGCTCCGCGTGCGGCGACCGCACGGGGGCGAACCGGGTGTTCACCACGGCGCTCGTTATGGCGGGCGTTGCCGCGGCGGTGCTGCTCGCGGTCGTGGAGGCGTTCGCGGCGCCGCTGTCGTCGCTTTTGGGGGCGGACGAGGCCACGCTTCCGCTGACCGTGACGTACCTGCGCACCATCTTCGCGTTCGCGCCGCTGTTCTTGTTGAACAACGTGCTGCTGCCGTTCGTGCGCAACGACGGCAGCCCGCAGCTGGCCATGGTCGCCATGCTGGTGGGAAGCTTCGGGAACATCGCGCTCGACGCGTTGTTCATATTCGGGTTCGGGTGGGGCATGTTCGGCGCGGCGTTCGCCACGGGGTTTGCTCCGCTCATGAGCATGGCGGTGCTGTTGATCCATTTCCTCAGGAAGCGCAACACGTTTCGGCCGGTGCGCTTGCATCTGCGCGCGCGGCTCGTGGGGCATATCGCGGCGCTCGGGTTCTCGTCGTTCGTGGTAGAGCTGTCGGGCGGGCTGGTTTTGCTGGTGCTGAACTTGGTGATCCTTGCGTTCGAGGGAACCATCGGCGTGGCGGCCTACGGGGTGGTCGCGAACTTCGCGTTCGTGGCGAGCGCCCTGTTCGTGGGCATCGCGCAGGGCATCCAGCCGCTGGCCAGCAACGCGTACGCGCGTGGCAGCGACCGCGACGTGCGCGCGGTGCTGCGCCTGGCGCTGCTGACGGCTCTCGTCATCGCGACGACGACGTACGCTGCGGTGGCGCTCGCCGCCGAGCCGCTTGCGCTCGCGTTCAATCGAGACAACGATCCGCAGCTCACGGCGCTTGCCGTGGACGGCATGCGCGTGTACTTCCTCGGGTACTTCTTCGCGGGGGCGAACATCGTGGCGGCGGCGTTCTTCAGCGCGGTGGAGAAGCCGGCGTATGGCCTGGCTATCTCCATCGTGCGCGGTCTTCCGGCCATGCTCGCGTTCGCGGCCGTGCTGGCGGCGCTGTTCGGCATGGCGGGCGTGTGGGCCACGTTCCCTGCGGCCGAGGCGGCCACGTTCGCGCTGACCGCCGT
>NZ_GL622581.1:365600-516155 GCF_000185625.1 Eggerthella sp. 1_3_56FAA | reverse complement strand
CGCGGGTCGCGCCGGCGCGGTCGGGAGGTGGTCGCGTGAGCCCGCGGCAGCGTGCGGCGCGGGGGCGGGCTTCGGCCTCGCGTCCCGTTGCGCCCGTCGAGCCCGTC
Organism: Eggerthella sp. 1_3_56FAA; assembly: GCF_000185625.1. Classification (NCBI taxonomy): domain Bacteria; kingdom Bacillati; phylum Actinomycetota; class Coriobacteriia; order Eggerthellales; family Eggerthellaceae; genus Eggerthella; species Eggerthella sp. 1_3_56FAA. The sequence goes on along the minus strand of NZ_GL622581.1, from coordinate 516,048 downwards.
GAACTCGTGGTGGACGGCCTGGTCGTGCGGCTCACACGCAAGCGCATCAAGAACCTCAACCTGCGCGTGCATCGCGGCGGCGGGTTCGTAGAGGTGTCGGCGCCGGCGTACGTGCGTGATCGCGACATCGAGAGGTTCGTCCGCGAGAAGCGCCCGTGGATCGACGCGAAGCTCGCGCAGGTTGCCGCCTCGCCCGCCGCCGTGGCGGCCGAGGCGGGGCCCGAGGAGGTGGCGGCGTGGCGCGCCGTGGTGGAGGCGTGCGTGCCCGCGCTCGTGGAGGCGTGGGAGCCCATCATGGGCGTGAAGGCCGGCAAGCTGGCGTATCGCAACATGACCAGCCGCTGGGGCAGCTGCCAACCTGCCACGGGCCGCATCTGCATCAACGTGCGTTTGGCGCTCTATCCGCCCGAATGCCTGGAGTACGTGGTGGTGCACGAGCTGTGCCACCTGCTGGAGCGCGGCCACGGCTCCCGCTTCAAAGCGCTCATGGACGCCTTCATGCCCGACTGGCGAGATCGGCGCGCGAAGCTGCGCTAGGGCCTTGGTAGCGCCGCGCCCGTAGGCGCCCAAGCGTGGCGAGCACCGAGTGCTGAGCGCCACCCCGAAGGGCGCGGGTCGCGTCCGTGCGCGGCGCGCATTACGCGCCGGCTCGGAATGCGCGGGTCGATCTCGATACGCCCGCGTGCACCGTATGAAAGCCGCAGGTCGTGCCCTGCGTTCGTCCGAGCGCGTTCCCGATGCCCTTCTGCGCGTGGCCGGCGGGCCGCTTGACGGGACGTTCGGGCTTCCGCGGTAAAAACGGAACGGTTGGGTAATCCTGAAGGGCGCCCGACCGCCACCTTCTTGGGCTGCTGAACCTTCTCAAGCGCGTCCTCCCAGGTCGGGTGTTCGGATCAGAAATGTAAGCAACATAGTATGATTACCAAACCGACTCGTTTTTACCGCGACGGGAGGATTTTCGTGACATCGACCCATTCGCTTGGTAGCTGGGTCATGGTTGCGCGTTCGTCGCGACCGGCCACCCCGGCTCGACCGTCGTCGGGCAGCGTGTTGGGCGAAAAACGGTTCCCATGACAATTTCGGCGGTGCTGTCGGGCATCGGTGGTTGCGTGCGGATTATGCCACCTGGGGTTATGCGGTCGGACGAGGCGATGCGGCGCGTCGAAACCGCTTCGCGATTGCCATGGGGGGGTGTTTTGCGCCCAGGTCGGCCTCGCAGCTGCGGGCGAGCGTCCGGCACGGTGAGGTTCCGTCGGGCGCAGGCGAGCGTCCGGCACGGCGGTCACCGTCGGGCGCGGGCGAGCGTCCAGGGCGCGGGCGCGACTGGCCTTGCCCAGGCCTGATCGCGGAATGTGTGCATCCTTCGCAAACCGCTTGCGCACGCTGCTATCATGGAACTATGGAAAGCGCACAGGCGATAGAGCGAGAACGGAACTATGGCAGCGCGGGTGATACCGCGCAAGGGGTATCCGACGGCTTGCCGAAGAGACAGCGCACCATCGTGCTTGCGGTCATGATGTCGGGCACCACCGCCGCGTGCATCTCGCAGAGCATGATGATAGCCGCGCTTCCCACCATCATGCACGAGTACTCCGTGAGCGCCTCGCTCGGCCAGCTTCTCACCACGTCCTACATCTTCACGCTTGGCCTCATCTCGGCTATGACCGCCTATCTGGTGCATCGCGTTGATTCGAAGAAGCTGTTCATCGCAGCCATGGTGTGCTTCGTCGCAGGTTGCGCGGCCGCGCTCGTCGCACCGAATTATCCGCTGCTGTTGGCATCGCGCCTGCTGCAAGCCGGCGGCGCGGGCATCGCGCTGCCGCTTATCCAGGTGGTGGCGCTGTCAGTGTACCCCAAAAGCGAGTACGGCCGTGCGATGGGTCTGGTGGGCCTCATCATCGGCTTCGCGCCGGCCATCGGGCCCACCGTATCCGGCTTCCTCATCGACTTCTGGGGTTGGCGCTCGGTGTTCGTCATCTTGGGCGCGGTGTCGGCGGTGGTTGTGGTGCTGTCGTTATTCGTGCTGTCCGACGTGGTGAAGCGCGAAGGGTCGCGCGAGCGGTTCGACGTGCCTTCGGGGCTTTTGTACACGCTTGGCTTCTGCGGCATCATGCTGGGGACCACGGTTATGGAGTCGGACGCTGCGTTCGATCCTGTGTCTTTGGCGGCGCTCGCAGGCGGCGCGCTTGCGCTCTTCGTGTTCGCGAGGCGCCAGGCGCGCATCGAGCAGTCGCTGCTCAAACTGTCGTGCTTTCGCAACCGCACGTTCGCGATAGCCACTGTGCTGGTGATGATGTCCCAGATGGCGTTCATGGTCGGTTCCATCATGGTGCCGTTGTTCGTACAGGACGTGCAGGGCGGCAGTGCCACGGTGTCGGGGCTGACTATCCTGCCGGGCGCGGTGCTGCTAGGGTTCTTGAACCCGGTGACGGGACGCCTGCTCGACCGTTACGGTCCAAGGCCGCTCGTTGCGGTGGGATGCGCGGTGCTGGCTGCGGGCACACTGGCGTTCGCGGCGTGCGACGCGGGTACGCCCGAGTGGGCGATAACCGTGTTGTACGGCGTGCGCACGGTGGGGGTCGCATGCCTCATGATGCCGATGACCGCTCACGCTTGCGCGGCGCTGTCTCTTGAAGACATCGCGCAAGGCACGGCCATCATCACGTCGTTTCGCCAGATTTTCGGTGCGCTCTCGTCGTCGGCGCTTATCACGGTTATGGCGCTCGCATCTTCCAACGAGCTAGGCATCGACGTCGGCGGTTTCGCTTTAAGCTTCGAAGTGCAGGCGGCCATCATCGTCGTGGGCTTCGTCGTGGGCATGGCGTTTCTGCCGCGCCCGCAGCGGAAAACGCGCTAGAGGCGGCTCGGCTGAGCGTGGTTCGCGCTATGCTGCGGCTGCCAGGGACGGCTCGGCGTAGCGGGCCCTGATGTAGCGGTCGATGGCGTCGGCGGTTTGGCTCTGCTGTTCCGCGGGGGTGATGCTGGCTTCGCCATCGCCGCTTTGCGGGCCGTAGGCGCCGAAGCCGGCATGGTTGCCGCCTTCGATCTCCACGGTTTCGGCTCCCTTGGGCAGCAGGTCGGCGTTGTCCTCGAGCTTGGCGCGGTTGAGCACCTGGTCGTTCGAGCCGTACAGGGAGATGGCGCCCAGGTTCGTGCTCGACAGGTCGCTGGCGGAGTAGGATCCCAGCAGCACGAGGCCGTCGAGCGTGCCGTCGCCGGCATGGTCGACCGCGTACTGCGCCGCCATCGAGCCGCCCAGCGAGTGGCCGCCCACCCACCAGGCGCCCACGTCGGGGAAGTCCGCGCGCACGCGGTCGGCCGCGTTGATGTCGAAGAACGCGAAATTGAACGGCATCTGGACCACCACGGCCAGGTAGCCGCGCTCGGCCAGATCGCGCATGAGCGGCGCGTACGCGCTGTATTCCACCTTCGCGCCGGGGTAGAACACGAGGCCGACGGCTGCGTTCGGGTCGCCGAACGCAAGGTAGTTGTCTCCCTGCTGAACGGGCAGCGTCTCGGTCGACACGAGGTTGCGATGGTTCGCGTCGAGGTCGTGGTACGAGTCGCTCGCGTACGCGAAGAACGCGGCTGCCAGCACGCACAGCAGGATGGCGAGGGCCGTCAGCGCGACGACGAGCTTGCGCGGCTTGCGGCGCGCGGCGACGGGCGTGCCGCTTTCGGCCGCTTCCGTCGTGGGTGTAGGTTCGTTCGTTTCCATGACGAGCATGGTAGCAAAAGAGTGCCATGCCCGGTTCCGGATCTGCAACGCTTGCCTTGCATTTCCTCTTCGTGATAAGTATACTTGACATTGTGATAAGAAAACTTGGCAGAATGAACCAATGAAAACCTTGGGATGCCGTACGAGGATGCCCAGTTGGCAAAAAGCAATCGAATTCGGAAGGTGAGCGCAGTCCGATTCGGTGGCAAGTCCAACGTGATTGAGGATGCCGGCTCGCGACCAGGTATTTTGCAGAGTGGGTAGCCGCGCATCGCTGCGATCAGGGATTCAAACTTCCGAATTCGGAGGTTTTTCGCCATCGAGAAGCGTTTTGCGTGCTTGGTGAGGCATGAGTACAAATGTTTCACGTGAAACATCCGGAAGCGAACGGGCGATGCAGAAGGAGGCAGCCATGAACAAGGACGAGATTCTGGAGAAGAGCCGTCGGGACAACGACGGAATGGACGAGCGGTTCAAGCTGATGCAATGGCGTGCGAGCTACCTTATGCTCTCCGTGATGATGGTGGTATGGGCGTTGTTGTTCGTGTGGGATTCGCTTCATGGTCAGAGCACGGATGTGTCGTTCGCCATTGTCATGTCGGGCATAGCCGCCATGAACTTCTACCAGTTCTACCAGTTTCGTTACAAAACCGCGTTGGGTGCGGGCGTTTTGGTGACGGTCGCGGTCATCAGCGTCGTCGTCCACCATATATTCGCGACGATGTAGGGGCACTTCATGATCAAGCTACCGTCTCTCGGATTCGACGATGTGCATGACAACGACGGCGAGCTCGAACTCTGCAACCGGCTGAAGGCGGCGCGCGCCGAGGCGGGGCTTTCGCAGGCAGAGCTCGCGGGGCTCGTGGGTGTCTCGCGCCAGACCATCTCGTCCATCGAGACGGGCCTGTTCAACCCTACGGCAAAGCTGGCCCTCGTCCTCTGCATCGCGCTCGACAAGAAGTTCGAGGATCTGTTCTACTTCGAGTGAAGTGTGCGCAAGGGCGCATCAAGGGTCGACGGACGCGCCTGGCTCACTTCCAGATCTTGCGGGCTTCGGGGTCTTCGGCCAGCAGCAGGTCGCGCAAGGCTTGCAGGTCGTCGGCCGAGACGTCTTCGGGGTTCTCGTACTCCAGCGTGTCCGCCACGCGAAAGTCGAAGCCGTTCTCGCCGTGCTCGCTCCACAGCTGCTGCAGCGGACGGTTCGGGTGCCCGCCTCCGTTCAGCTTCGCCCGCAGGCTGTTGAGCTCCTTCGCCGCGTCGCGCGTGATGCCCAGAAAGCGCTGGCCCGTGGCAGTGCAGCGCAGTTCAACCACGCCCATGTCGGGGCGGCGGCTCTTGTATGCGTCTCGCAATTCCTTGCGTCGGTCGGTTTGCATGCGTATCACCTCATCGTCCACGGTACCGCATGCCGTCCGGGCGCGCAATCTACGGAACGTCGACCGTTGCCCTCGCCCCTTGTCATCCTATGGGCGCAGGCGGCGGAGCCGCCGGGGTCGAAGGATCCTGCGCGGCGATAGCCGGAATGCTTGCAGCTGGTGCCGCACGGGATCATTCGACTCCGCGCTGCGCGGTCCGCCCAGGATGGCAGAAGATCACCTATTTAAACGACGGCGCCTGTTACGTTCTCGCCCTCAATCAGGCCGAAGCCGGCTGATCGGCCGCGCCGGCCTGCATCCAGGCGATGTACGTGTCGGGGTGGTGGGCGGTCAGCGCGGCCGAAAGGTCGAGGCCGAGGAGCGACTGCACGGCACCGACGATGCCCAATGGGCTGACCAGCGCGTCGAGCGTGGGCACGCGGGTGGATGCCGTGGAGCCGAACGTGCTCAGCGTAGCGAAGTCGTCCTCGTCGCATCCTAACGCGTAGCCGGTGTTGCGCTGGTAGGCGGTCTGCACGATGGCGTACGAATCGTCGAAGTCGGCGCTTACGGTGCTGGGCAGCGTGATGGTGGAGCCGTAGCGTCCGAAACCCCAGGAGGAAAGCGGCAGCTGCGTGACGATGTCCGCCTCGTTCACCACGTTGAAGATGTTGTCGAACCTCGGATCGTGCCGGTCGTCCGCGCGCGTGGCGCACGGGGCGGCGAACGTGTAGGCGTAGATGCCGGACGAGGGCGCCAGCGCCGACGCGTCGTCGTCCGGGTCGCCGAGGTCGGCGGCCAGCAGGTTCGCGATGGCCCCGCCGCGGCTGTGCCCTGTGATGAGAATGCGCGTGTGAGCGGGGTCGATGCCCAGATCGCTCGCGTAGGAGCGCACTGCTTTCTCGACCTCTTCCTCGGCCGCTTTGAACCCGCGGTGGTCGGCATCGTCGGAGCCGGCGCCCAGGAAGTTGAAGTTGCTGAGCCACTCTGCGCCGTACGTGCCGCGGATGCCCACGAACAGAAGCGTGACGGGCTTCCCGTCGCCGTCCGAAGCGATGGTCTTGCTGGCCAACGTGTACGCGGCCACGTCGCTCGATCCCACCAACAGTGAGCTGACCTCGTCGAGGACGCTGCTGCGCATCGCGTACGACTCGGTGCGCACGTCGTGGAATCCCAGCGCGCCAAGCGTCCGCTCGGCGTAGGGCAGCGAACCGGCCACGCCGTCGTAGTACTGGGATTCGGAATTGCACACCGCCGCCAACACGGAACAGGCCGTGGCCAGATCGTGCTGGTAGGTGCGGGCGTCGTGGAAGAACCAGGAGTCGTCGAACGTCAGCTGCGTGGATGTTCGCCCTGACGGGTTGTTCGGGTCGAGGGCGGCTACCACCTCGCTGCAGTATTCGGCGGTGACGGTGGTGCGCGGGGAAGCGGGGACGTGCGCGACGACCGCGTTTCCATTGGCGTGCGCGACGGGAACGAGCCCCGATTCGTAGCCCGTGTACCGGAGCTGTACCATGAACAGCGCGATGAGAAGGAGGCAGCCGAGCAGGGAAGCGACAGCCGACGCGAAGCGTCGCGCGGGGTTCGTCTGCATCGGTCCTCCTTCGCCATCGGTGAGTGCTTCCTTCGTTTCGGCCAGTATACGGTGTCGTGCCGCCGCGGTTACCGGTGCTGGCGCAACGCAAGTGAAACTTAAGCGTGCTGTAAGCATTTCTTAAGGTTTGGGGCACATTGCGGCAAGGTTCGGGATTCCTTTGCATCGCGGGCGTGAAACATTCGCGTGCGATCTGCGGGGACGAGGGGTCGAAGCGTTTCCTCGTGCTAGAATATCCAGTTGCTTGCCAACTGGCGAACGAATGCTGGTTGGCGCGCGTCGTCCAAGCGCGCCGCATCATGAGCGGCGGCGCTCGAAAGCCGGCTGACGAGGCATCATGCGCCGCGCGGCCCCGAAATGTGAGGAAGCACCATGTCAAAGGGAACCTACTCGTTCACCACCCCCATCTACTACGTCAACGCGGCCCCGCACCTCGGCACCGCGTACACCACCATCGCCGCCGACACCGTGGCGCGCTACCAGCGCATGAACGGCTACGACGTGGCGTTCGTGACGGGCATGGACGAGCACGGCCAGAAGGTGGCCGACACCGCCGCCGACAAGGGCATGACCCCGCAGGACTGGTGCGACTCCATGGAGCCCGCGTTCCGCGACGCATGGGACATGCTGGGCATCACCTACACCGACTTCGTGCGCACCACCGAGCCGCGCCACGCGCGCACGGTGCAGAAGTTCTGGCAGGACCTCTACGATCGCGGCTGGTGCTACAAGGGCAGCTACGAGGGTTGGTACTGCGTGCATGAGGAAACCTACTACGCTGAAAGCGACCTCGAGAAGAACGAGGACGGGGAGCTGGTGTGCCCCGACTGCAAGCGCCCCGTGCAGAAGGCGGGCGGCGAGGAGAACTGGTTCTTCAAGCTGTCCGAGTTCGGCGACAAGCTGCTGGCGTTCTACGAGGAGAACCCCGATTTCATCCGTCCCGAAACGCGCAAGAACGAGATCGTGTCGTTCGTGAAGAGCGGTCTGAAGGACCTGTCCATCTCGCGCAGCACGTTCGACTGGGGCGTGCCGCTGCCGTTCGACGAGGGCCACGTGGCCTACGTGTGGGCCGACGCTTTGCTGGCCTACCTCACCGGCATCGGCTACGGCGACGAGGGCGAGCGCGCCGGCGAGTTCGACGCCCGCTGGCCCATGCAGTACCACTTCGTGGGCAAGGACATCACGCGCTTCCACTGCGTCATCTGGCCGGCCATGCTCATGGCGGCCGGGCTGCCCATCACCCACACCGTGTTCGGCCACGGCTTCCTGCTCACGAAGGGCGAGAAGATGTCGAAGTCGAAGGGCAACGCCCTGAAGCCCGCGGACCTCTGCAAGGTGTTCGGCGTGGACGCGTACCGCTACTACTTCATGAGCGACGTGCAGTTCGGCGCCGACGGCTCCATCTCCATGGAGCGCATGGTGCAGGTGTACAACGCCGATTTGGCCAACACCTGGGGAAACCTGTGCAGCCGCGTGTTCAACATGACGAAGAAGTACTTCGACGGCCAGGTTCCGGAGGTGCCCGCCGAGGTGCTTGCGAATGAGAACCCGCTGCGCGCCATAACCGAGGAGCTGTACGCCGAGTACGACGCGGCTCTGGGCGCCGTCGACTTCACGGCCGCCGCGGCCGCGGTGCAGAAGCTGGCCGGTCGCGTGAACCTCTACGTGGAGGAGAGCGCCCCGTGGAACCTCGCGAAGAGCGAGGAGACCGCCGGCGAGCTGGCCGAGGTCATCTACAACGCGCTTGAGGCCATCCGCATCATCGCGCTGTACATGGCGCCGTTCATGCCGAACACGTCGGCCGAGGTGTTCCGTCGCCTGTCGCTGGGCGACATCGAGGCCGTGACCGACATCGAGGCCGCGACGGCCTGGGGCCAGCTGCCCGCCGGCAACCCGGTGGAAATCGGCGACCCCCTGTTCCCGCGCCTGGACATGGACGCCATCGACCTGAGCATGGAGTAGAACGGTTCCGCCGGCCTGCCGGCCGGCGGAGCAGCCGACGCTGCGGCGCGTCCTCGCACGCGATCTTCGTGCGATCCCGGAGCCTCGCGTACCATAGTACGCTTCGCCTCCGCGATCCCGCGAATCTCGCATCCGAGGACGCCCCTCGCTGGCTTTGTTGGACCGGCGACGACTCGAACAACCTGCGAGCAAGAAAGGACGCGACCATGGTCGACGAACAGAGCGCGGAACCCGTCTTCGACGATCCGCAGTTTCGGCAGAAGCGCAAGCACGGCCGCTACCGCGTGGTGGACGCTCCCCAGCTCGAGGGGCCGGTGGCCGACACGCACGCCCACCTGCAGCTTCTGCCCGATCCGTCGTACGCGCTCGCGCGCTGCGCGGCTCACAAGGTGGAGTTCGTCTGCACCATCGTGGATGCGTTCGAAGACGGGACCACCACGTTCGATCGCTTGAACTCGTGGCGGTTCGAGGCCGCTGCGGCTGCCAAGCGCTTCGTCGGCTGGACTTGAAGCGACCCCTTCCCGCGCGTGCCGCGGGTTCGGATCGCCGTCGGGTGCCACCCGCATAACGCGAAGTACTACGACGACGGCTTGGAGGCCGATTTGCGCCGTATGCTCAAGGACCCGCGCGTGGCCGCGCTCGGCGAGATCGGCTTGGACTACCACTACGACTTCTCGCCGCGCGACGATCAGCGCGAGGCCTTCCGTCGCCAGCTCCGCTTGGCGAAGGAGGCGGGATTGCCCGTGGCGCTGCACCTGCGCGAGGCGCATGACGAGGCGCTTGCCATCATGCGCGAAGAGGGCTTCCCCGAGGCGGGCACGCTGCTGCACTGCTTCAATCTGGACTGGGCCACGCTGGAACCGTGGGTGGAAGCCGGATGCTACGTGGCGTTCGGCGGCGCGCTCACCTTCAAGAACGCCGACGACACGCGCGAGGCCGCAGCCCGCGTGCCGGCGGATCGTCTGCTCACCGAGACGGATGCGCCGTACATGACGCCCGAACCTATGCGCGGCATGACCTGCCTGCCCGATCACGTGCTGTTCACGGCGGAGCGGCTGGCCGAGGCCTGCGGGCGGGCGCCTGGGGCCCAGCGCGAGGAGTTCCTCGCCCGACTTATGGACAATGCGCGCGAACTGCTGGATCGCCCGGCCACCGCTTGGCAGAAGAACAAAGGAGCGTGACGCTTATGAAGCGACTCATCATCAGCGGTTCCCCTCGGGCGCGAGGGCGCAGCGCGGGCGTCGCGGAGGCCGTGCGCTTCGCTTTCGAGGAATCCTGCGCCGACGACGATGTGCAGCTTGTTTCGTTGGCGGACGTGCGCATCTCCCCGTGCACGGGGTGCGAGACGTGTGCGGACACCTTGGGGCGCAACGAGCTGTACTGCATCATCTCGGACGACATGCTGCGCGTGCGCGAGATGCTGAACGCTTGCGATCAGCTGACGGTGGTGTCGCCGGTGTACTTCGCGGGCGCGCCGTCCCAGCTCAAGGCGTTCCTCGACCGCCTGCAGCCGTACTTCTACGCCAACTGGCGCGCCAAGCCGAAGCGACCGGCAAGCCTGTACGTGGTGGGCGAGGGGGGCGACCCGCACGGGTTCGGCCCGCTTGTGGGCGAGGCGCGCTCGGCGTTGGCCGTGGCGGGCTTCGCGCTGGAATCCGTGCACGACTGGGTGGGCCTCGTCAGCGCGGACGGCGCGCTCCCTTCGGGTTCCGACGTGCTGGAGGGCGGCCGCGTGCATCCGGCGTCGGCCTACACGTGCACGGGTCCCGAAGGCACGTTTCCACGCGCGGTGGGGCAGGTCTGATGACGAAGCTGTCGCCGCTGGCCAGCGTGTCCGAGACGCGTGCCGTCCTGGAAGCGCACGGGCTTTCGACCAAGTACTCGCTCGGCCAGAACTTCCTTATCAACGACGCCATCTTGCAGAAGATCGTCGCCTTGGCCGATCTTGCGCCCGACGACTACGTGCTGGAGGTGGGGCCCGGCATAGGCACGCTCACCATCGCGCTGCTCAAGAGTGCAGGGCGCGTGCTGTCGGTGGAGCGCGACCCCGACCTACCCGCCGTGCTGGTCGAGACGCTGGCTCCCTGGTCCGACCGATTCGCCCTGCTCAACAAAGACGCGCTTGATTTATGTTCCGCTGATTTCCAATCAGCGGAACCACTCGACGCTGCGGCTTCCCGTGGTGCCCGATCTCGCGGCGAGGCTGAAGGCTCGCGTACCGAAGTACGCAGCGCCTTCGCCCTCCCCACGATCTCGGGCACCACGGAAACCCTCGCTGACGTAGCTGGACCCATGAGGCTTTTACCCAACAAGCTGGTGGCGAACCTGCCCTACGCCGTGGCCGCCACCGTGGTGCTCGACTACTTCGAGCAGTTCGCGTCGCTGGAAAGCGCCACCGTCATGGTGCAGAAGGAAGTGGCCGACCGCATGGCCGCCAGCCCGGGCACGAAGAACTACGGCGCCTACACGGTGAAGCTGCGCCTGTACGCCGAGCCGGCCGGGCGCTTCGCCGTAGGGCCGGGCAACTTCTTCCCGCCGCCGCGGGTGGAGAGCGCCGTGCTGCGCCTGAACCGCCGCCCGGTCTTCGACGACCAAGGCGTGCCGCTCGATGCCGATGCGATCGCCGCCGCCTGCACCATGGCCGAGGCCGCGTTCGCCACGCGCCGCAAAACGCTGTCGAACTCCTGCAAAACCTACTTCGCCGGACGAGGCCCGCAAGGGGCCGCCGTCATCGCCCGGCTCCCGCAGTTGTTCGAGCGCGCCGGCATCGATCCCCGCCTCCGCGGCGAGACCCTCGACCTCCCCGAGTTCGTCCGCCTCGGCTGCGCCTTCCAGCAGATCGCTTGAACGGTTCGGTCGCTGAAGAGGGCTCGTCTGCCGAGGGGCTTGCCGCCGAGCCGCTTGCCGCCGAGCAGCTTGCGCCCCCCCCTCGCGTCGTAAATCCGTGGGCGATGTGCAGCAAAAACGAGGTTTTGGCAGCGCGAGCCACCTCGCCGGCGCATCGAGCGAAACGCGACCTGGGGTTTCTTCGTCGCGCTGCCCGCAAAAGAGCTTCCCGCGACGGCCGAATGAGGTTCCGACTGCCAAAACCTCGATTTTGCTGCACATCGCCGTGCGTCCGCTGTTAAACCAATATTGACATGCGCCGCCGTGCGCCGCCTCCTCCGTCGGGGAGCCGGCGATCGAGCGGGACGGGCGCCCGGCCGACGGCCGAAGAGGGCTTCCGGGCCGCCGGCGAGTCCTCGCGGACGGCCCGGCTCGGCTATGTCAATATTGGTTTAACAGCGGAACCGTGCGAATCGGTGCACCCGTGGACCGAACGGGGCGGTGCGCCTTCGCGAGTCTCGGTCGCGGGCTAGGCGTCCTTCAGCGCTTTGGCGCGCACGGCCTTGCCTTTGCTGCACTTGGGCTTCGCAAGCGGGCAGTGCTTCTTGCAGCAGGGGCACACGCGTCCGTCGAGCACCGATGCCGTCTTTTTCGCTTCCGCCTTCTTCTTGTCCGGTTTCTTCTTCTTGTCTTTCTTGTCTTTCTTCGAGCTCACGTGGATCCTTTCGCACTATGTTCGCGGCCATTCTAGCATGTGCGTCCGTGAGGAGCTCGAAGCCTCCGCGGACGGCAGCGCTCGCACGGCACCCGCTTCCACGGGGGTTTCACGTGACGAGGCGCGAGGTTTGAATTGTTATGGACTTGGGGACAATCCGTGCAGATTCTGTAGAGTATTGACTCAGGTGGTATAATTTGAGGCTGTCATTTCTGCACACTGGCATACGCGAGAAAGAGTGAGCATGGATTTAGCGAAACAAGCCAAAATCGTCGACTCCATTCATGATACGTTACACGACTTCGTAGGTCAACGCCTGAAAGTTCGGGCCAATATGGGTCGGTCGAAAATCGTCGAGAGCGAAGGCGTTCTCATGCAGGTGCACCCGCAGCTGTTCATCCTCGAGGTGGATCGCAAGCGCGGCCGCACCTCCCGCCAGTCCTACCAGTACGTCGACGTGCTGACGGGCATGGTGGAGCTGTCCCAGAACGGCGAGCCGCTGTTCGAGCCCTTCGTGCCCGAGTCGGCCGACGGTGCGCCCGCCGCGGATCTTATGGACGAGCAGGAAGAGGAGAAGGTCCTGTCCTAACGGCTCAGGGCTGGTTTCGGCAAACCGACGGGTGTCGCAAGCGCGGCACCCGTTTTGCGTTTCCGGCCTTGTTTCTTCTGTCGTGCAGCGAGGTCAGCGTATAGAATAGCGGGGTGGAAAGCGAGTCGGGGATCGACGCAAGAGGAGGGGCCGTGGCGCAAGATCGGGCAAAGGAAGGCGTGCGCTTGCCGTACGTGCTGCGGCATTTCGACGTGTCGTACCTGGGCATCTGCGCACCGCATGTTTGGATATACTGCGTGGCGCACCGCGCGGGGCTCGACTTCGGCGGCGTGGTTATCGGCATCCCGCTGTACATCGCGCTGTCGGCGTTCATGCTGGCGGTGATGCTGCTGGCCTGGAAGGGCAAGGCGCAGCGCGTGGCGCCCAAGCTGGATTGGCCGCTGGCCGCGTTGCAGGCGGCTGCGACCCTGCTGCTGGTGGTGCCGTTGCCCCTGACGGGGGCCGCCAGCGCCACGGCGGCCGCGGTGGCGGCGGGCATCGGCGTGGCATGGTTGTACTTGCAATGGGCGCCGTTCTACGCGAAGCTCGACGTTCGCGAGGCCATCGCGTGCATCTTCTGCGCCATGGCCGTGGGCTCCGCGCTCAAGGTGCCCATCGATCTGCTGCCGCCCGTTCCGGCGGCCGTCGTGCTCATGGCGCTGCCGTTCGTCTCGGCCGCGCTGGCGCGCCGCGCGCAACGCAGGCAGCCGTCGACACAGCGCGAGCCGCGGATGTTCTACGACCAGAACCCCACGTCCATCCCGTGGAAGATCCTGTTCGGCGTAGCGGCGTACAGCCTGATCATCGGCGTGATCCAGGGCATGCCCATCCAGGCCGACTACACGCCGTTCTGGATGATGACGTCCGCGCACCACGGGGCCGAGATCGCGGTGGCGCTGTGCGTGCTGTGGTGGGTGTTCGCGAAGGGCGGCCTGCTGCGCTTTTCCAGCCTGTGGCGCGCGATCCTGCTGTTCACGGCCACGGGGCTGTTCTTCCTGCCCGTCATCGGCTCGGCATGGGCGGGCTGGGCGCTCGTGCTCATCTCCATCGCGCAGACGCTCGTGGTCATGCTGTTCTGGACGATGCTGGCCGACGTGGCGCATCATTCGCGCACGTCGCCTTACGTCATCTTCGGCTCGGGCTGGATCGCCTACTCGCTGCCGTTCGCGTTGGGCGAGCTGGCGGGCAAAGCGGAAGGGCTGCACGGCGCGGGATCTGCGGTGCTGCTGGCGTTGGCCTACCTGCTGACCATCGCCGCGGTGTTCGCGCTCAACGAGGCGAACTTCTCGCAGCGCCGCATCTTCGCCGATTTGGAGGGCCCCGCGCCCGAACGTTCGATGTTCGCGAGCATCGACGAGGGCTGCGAGCGCTTGGGGTCCCAGCGGGGCCTCACCGCGCGCGAAGTGGAGGTGCTGCAGCTGTTGTGCAAGGGTCGCTCGAAAAGCTACATTGCAGAAAGCCTGTTCATCAGCGAGAACACCGTGCGCTCCCACTCGAAGCACATCTACGCCAAGCTCGACGTCCATTCGAAGCAGGATATCCTGGACCTGATCGCGCGGGGCTAGGCGATCCCTGCCACCTTGCCGTCCCTGTCCACGAAATACGCGCCTAGGATCGCATCGCGCTCGCGGGCGAACGCGATGCCGCGTTCGATCCCCAACGCCAGCAGGGTGGTCGAGTAGCCCTCCGCATCGATCGAATGGCGCGCCACCACGGTGGCTCCCGCGGCGTCCGTCTCGACGGGGAAGCCCGTCTTCGGGTCGAGGATGTGGTGGTAGAACACGCCATCTCGCTCGAAGCAGCGCTCGTACACGCCGCTGGTCACGGCCGAGGCGTCGCGCACGGTCACAGCGCCCACGATGGAGCTCTTGTCGCGTGGATCCTGCAATCCTACGCGCCATGGGCTGCCGTCCGGCTTCTGCCCGTGCGCCATCACGTTGCCGCCCAGGTTCACCACGAACGAGTCCAACCCGTGCTCGGCCAGCAGCGCGGAAAGCCGGTCGGCGATCCATCCCTTCGCGATGCCGCCCACATCCACGGCCGCCTGCGGGTCGGCCAGCTGCGCCCAGGACCCGCCGGCCTCTCCGGCCTCGCTTACGCGCAGCGCGCGCCAATCCACGTGCGCCAGCGCGCGCTCCACGTCGGCGCGCTCGGGCACCGTGCCCTCGTGGAAGTTCCACAGCCGCACCGCCGAGCCCACGGTGACGTCGAACAGGCCCTCGCTGTCGGCGCAGTACCCGATGGCCGCGCGCAGCAGCTCGGCCGTGTCGTCGTGGACGGCCACGCGCTTGCCTGCAGCCGCGTTCAGCCGCGAGATGTCGGAGTGCGGCAGCGTGCGCGAAAGCCGCCGCTCGAACGCGCGACTCGCGCCGCGGGCCGCGTCGAACGCGGGGGCGCACTGCGCGGCATCGGCGTAGGCTTGCAGGATGATGATCGTGTTGAACGCGTAGAACTGGTGCGTCATCATGCCCGCGTCGTTGGGCCCGTGCGTTTCGTGCACGTCTTCCAGCGGGATGGGGTCGTATGCGTCGCGATATTCCATGCCGCACAGTATATCACCCGGTTCGTGTCATGGCACAACCTGCGAAAACACCCCGTCCGTGTACTGTTGCGCCACCCGTTTGCGCCGCATCATGAACCCATCGCGATCGACCGGCGGGCATTCCCTCCCTGATCTTCCCGCTCGTCAGCCGATCGCGATCCGGCAGCGGCTCAGCGAAGGGTCGCGCCGCGACGGTGAGGGAAGCAGACACAACCAAGGAGGAGCCATGATCCAGAACCCGAACGAAATCGCCGCCCGCCAGCGTATGGAAGAAGCCATGAGTCGCATCGAGGCGAACGTGCGCGCGCGCCTGCAGATGAACCGTCGCCAGTTCATCTGCGGCAGCGCCGCTACCATGGCGCTGGCCATGCTCGGCCTGGCCGGATGCTCGCCGAAGGCCGACGCGAACGGCAACGCGGGCGCTCAGGCTTACAAGGCGGGCACGTACGAGGCCAGCGCCGAGGGCCGCAACGGCGCCGTCAACGTGAAGGTCACGTTCACCGACGACGCCATCGACGCCATCGATGTCGAGCACGAGGAAAGCCGCAACATCGGCGACGCTGCCATCGATATCCTCAAGGACAAGTATCTCCAGTCGCAAAGCCTCAACTTCGACACCGTCACGGGCGCTTCGCTGTCGTCCATGGCCTTCGCCACGGCCGTAGCCGAGTGCGTCGACCAGGCGGGCGGCGACGTGAAGGCCCTCAAGAAGGCCGACACGGGCATCGAGCCCGCGGCCGCCATCGACGAGGACTGCGACGTGTGCGTCGTGGGTTCCGGCGGCGCGGCGTTCGCGGCGGCCGTCACCGCGGCGGAGGCCGGCAAGACGGTGGTCATGCTGGAGAAGATGGACATCTACGGCGGCAACACGAACGCCGGCGAGGGCACGCTCAACGCGCCCGACCCCGAGCGTCAGCAGCCCCTCGGCATCGAGGACTCTCCCGACCTGTTCTACCAGCAGACGTTCGAAGGCGGCGACGAGCTGGGCGATCCTGCGCTCGTGCGCATCCTGGCCGACAACGCGCTGGACGCTGTGCACTGGATGGAGGACCACGGCCTGGTGTACGAGAAGGAACCGTTCACGGCCATCGGCGGCCTATGGCAGCGCGGTCACGCCGTCGAGGTGGAGAAGAAGGGCGAGCAGGGCGGCAGCTACTACGTGTCGTGCCTGAAGGACAGCGCCGACAAGACCGGCAAGGTCACGCTGTACACCGACGCGAAGGTCGAACAGCTTGTCGAGGAGGACGGCAAGGTGACGGGCGTCGCCGGAACCCGTCCTTCGAGCGGTGCTTCCGTTGCCGTGCGCGCGAAGTCCGTGGTGCTGGCCACGGGCGGCTACTCCCGCAACGCCGAGCTGGCCATGGAGTACGACAAGCGCGTGACGAAGGACATGCCCTCGTCGAATGTGTGCTCGTCTACCGGCGACGGCTTGGGATTGGGCGAAGGCGTGGGCGCGGGCCTGCGCAACATGGAGCTGGTGCAGATCCACCCGCTGGGCGATCCCCAGAACGGCGGCGTGGCCACGTTCGTGGGCAACTGGCTGGGCGTCGAGGACTACGTGATGGTCAACGACGAGGGCAAGCGCTTCATTCGCGAGGACGAGCGCCGCGACACCATCGCCGACGCCATTCTGGAACAGCCCAACGACGAGATGTGGCTGCTCGTGGACTCCACCGACATCGCGGCCGACCGCGCCGACCAGATCGCCGAGCTGGTGGAGAAGGGCCACAGCTTCAAGGCCGACGACATCGAAGATCTGGCGAACCAGATCGGCGTCCCGGCTGATGCGCTGGCCGAGACGGTGGAGGGCTACAACGCCTGCGTGAAGGCCGGCGTCGACACGCAGATCGCCCCAGGCAAGGAGCTGCTGGGCACCGAGCTGTCCGATCCCGCGTATTACGCCTCCAAGCGCATCCCCACCATCCACTACACCATGGGCGGCTTGTGCATCACCACCGACGCGCAGGTGTGCACCGAGGCGGGCGAACCCATCCCCAACCTGTTCGCGTGCGGCGAAGTCACCGGCGGCGTCCAGGGCGGCAACCGTCTGGGCGGCAACTCGTTCACCGACCTCATCGTGTTCGGCCGCATCGCCGGAGCCTCGGCGGTGGCGAACGCCTAAGCGGCGGCGTTTCGACTACGCCCTGCGTTTCGCGTCTGCGGTCAAGAAGGTCGGCGTCCGTGCAAGGGCGTCGGCCTTCTCCCGTTCGGCGCTACTTTCCCGAGGCGGCGCGCGAGAGCTTCAGCCGAGCCAGCTCCGATTGCTCCGCAACGGCGCGAAGCGCCTCGTCGCGGATGTAGGCGGAATCGTCTACGGTAGAGGTTCCGCAAAGAAGCGTAGTCAAAGCTTTGGAGATGTCGATGAGGCGCTTGTTCAGTTCACGATCTGCGGGAGTGTTCATCAGCGTCATCCCTTTCAAGTCCGGTGGTTCGCTCGTGGTATCATCTAGTGCGATCGTTGAAGATCGCGTTTATGCGCGCAATGGCATGAGAGGCTTCCATTGCGTCCGGCGGTCACGATATGCTCCGATCGGCTGATATTCATGACGGCGGCTCTTTTCCGATGATCGTGGCTCTGCAGTAATCTTAACGTCAGACAATTTATCATAAAACATTAAATCTGTGATGGTGGCTTCGCCGTTTTGTTCCGACTGAATGCCCAGATGGACTGCAAAATTCCTAATTGTAATCATCGGATTACGCAACTTGTCGCACCGGTATTTCAGAAGCCCCCTAGCAGCAAGGTTTCATTGAATGCTAGTATGCTTTTGTAAGCGTGGAGAGACGGTTTTGCGCCATGTTTGTCCGGGATGCATCGATCGTACGACGAGGGGCTGGGTGTATGAGGTTTACCGAAGAGGTAGTTCTGTTCGACTTCGCGGGAATCCCGATGGTGGGCTGCCTCGGTACCGGATATGCGATCGGTTTGACCGAGCAGGGCGCTGCGGTTTGCGCGCGCATGCTCGAGGAGGATGTTCCCGAGGACGATGTGACCGCGGTGGATCCGGCGTTGCTGGAACATCTTGCGCGCGGCGGCTTCTTCCAGCGGGTCGTTGCCGAGCCGCGCGTGCTTTCGGCGTACCTGCACGTCACGCAGCGCTGCAACCTCGCATGTGCGGGCTGCTACTCGCTGGACGAGCATCGCAACCGTCTGGCCGACGCGCCTTTGGCCGACATGAAGCGCGCGGTGGAAGGGCTTGCCGCCGCCGGATTGTCGCAGCTGATCATCTCGGGCGGCGAGCCGTTATTGCGCGAGGATCTTCCCGACATCGTGGAGCATGCGAAGCGCGCCTGCGGCATCGCGTCGGTCACCGTGCTGTCGAACGGCACGCGCATGACCGAGGAAGCGCTTGAGCGGCTGGCGCCGAACGTCGATTGCGTGTCGGTGTCGTTCGACGGCTGTTCGGCTGCTGCGCCGGCGTACATCAGGAGCGAGCAGCGCTTCGACGAGCTGGTGGAAGCCGTGCGCATGGTGCAGCGTGCGGGCATCCCGGCGCACATCATTCCCACGGTGCATGCGAAGAACGTGGACGACCTGGCCTCGTACGTGCAGCTGTCGCGCGATTTGGGCGCGTCGCTGAACTTCAGCCTGCTCACCTGCGAGCCTGACGACGAGGTGTTGGGAGGCCTGCTGCCCGGCGCGGACGAGCTGCGCATGCTGGGTCGCGCGCTGCTGACGCTTGACAACGGCAAGCCCCTTCCCGCGATGGATGCGCCTGTAGGAGTGAACCTCACGGTGAAGCGCAACTGCGGCGCCGGCTGCAAGTCGCTCAGCGTGGACGCCGACGGCACCATCTACCCGTGCCACATGCTGCATCGCCCGGAGCTTGCCATGGGCAACGCGTTCACGGGCGCCGTGCTCGACGCGCTGCAGACGGATGTGTCTCGCACGTTCCAAACCCTCGACGCCGAAAAGTTCGAGGACTGCGGAGCGTGCCGGTATCTGCGAATCTGCGGGGGAGGCTGCCGAGCCCGCTCGCTGTTCGAATCGGGCAACCTGGAGTCGAAGGACTCCTACTGCCTGATGACCCAGGAATTCTACGACGTCCTGGGAAAAGCCATGTCAGAATCGCTACAACAAAGGAGGTGAAAGAATGCTGTTCTATAGCGAAGTGGATACGTATGCAAACTGTCCTGTTCTTGGCTTTGGGGGCATCTGCATTGCTCCTGGTTTTTAGAATGCTTTCGATTATCGAAAAGGGTCTCTTTCTTGAAACGGGATCCTTTTGCTATTTCGATATCCGAATACCCTAATGCTATGATTCTCTATTCAAAGAGATTTTCGAGGAGGATATATGCAATGTGAGGACAAGGTCGAAACGGAACACTCGCTTGCAAAGGTGCATAAGGTATGTCGGTTGATAGGGATCATTGTCAAAATCATTTTTGTAGTCTTCTGTGTTTGTTGGCTTTCAACCGTTCTATTAATGATTTATTCGCTAATTAATCCTAGCGAATTGGGAGCTGCTGAGGGTGTGAGCGTTCCTCGAATCGCGTTGTACTTCGTACATGGTTTTGCGGTAGCGCTAATCTTTGTTGTGTTTATTGGCATATTCGTTGATGCGGTGAAAGGTCAATCTCCTTTTGTAATGAAGCAAGTGAAAAGACTTCGGCTGATCGCAGGTCTCTTAGCTATTTATGCCATTGTCGATGTTGTCATTTCTGGGCATATTGGATTAGTCCAATATGCAGGATTAAATTCTGGATACGTGTCTACCGGCGGCAATGAGATCATACCTATTAACTTAGCGCCAATTATCGGAGCATCCGTTGCGTTTGCATTCTCTTTTGTGTTCCAGTATGGCGTCCTTTTGCAAGAACTTTCGGACGATACGATATAGGTGCGTATTCGATGCCAATCGTTCTTCATCTCGACGAGGTCATGGCGGATCGGCATATCTCGCTGAACGAGCTTGCTGACAAGGTGGGAATCACCAACGTCAATCTCTCGCGCATCAAGACCGGCAAAGTCAGGGCGGTTCGCTTCAGCACGCTCGACATGTTGTGCGAGGTGCTCAAATGCCAGCCGGGAGATATCCTCAAACACGTTTCCGCTGACGAGGCGAACGCCATGTTCATCGACGAGAATGCCGAGCTGTAGGCCCCGTTCGTGTGCATTTTGCAGATCGTCTGCAATTGCCATTTGACAAATGCCTCCAAGACAGGCAGAATATTGCCCCGCGCGATAAGCGCACTACCCGTGGGGATGTAGCTCAGCTGGGAGAGCATCACGTTCGCAACGTGGGGGTCGTGGGTTCGAATCCCATCATCTCCACCACGGAAATCTGATCGGGGCGAGGCCAACGGCTTCGCCCCGATTTGCATATTCGGTGCTCCGTGAAGTTGCTCATTTCGATTCTGCATGCTATAAACTGTTTGGTCGCATCTTATGGGGCTTCCAAGTGCCGGGGGATGTCCCCCGGCAACTCTATTAGCCCATTGGGGCGTGGCGATTGCGGATAATCGAATTGTGAAGGTAGGCTGACGGAATCGGCATGCCTCCTTACACAGCTTGTTGGAGCGCTCTGGTTTTGATAAAATGTATACTAGTTGGACTGGCTGAAAGGCCCGGGTCCACCCAGCGGCGGGGGAAGTCCCCCGCCATTTCTATTCCTAAGGGGTTTCGTGTCCGAGCTGAGCATTTTCATTGACGAATCGGGCGACTTCGGAAGTAATTCCGAGAACTATTTGCTGACCCTTGTATTTCACGACCAGTCGAATTGCATTGATGCCGAGATCCAAGCGTTAGCTCATCGTGTACAGGAACTAGGATTGCCTTCGGATCGCGCACTTCATGCCGGGCCTATCGTCCGCAAGGAAGACGAGTATCGCAGTGTTCCCTTGTCCACAAGAAGAGCTGCTTTGAGCCGACTGTATGCTTTTACGCGTCGAACCGGAGTATCTTACATAACGATTTCCGTTCGGAAGAAAGAATGCCCCGATAGGATTAGGTTGAAAGCACGACTCGCAAGAGAGCTTGCAGGTTTCTTCCGCGACAACATGGCTTACTTCCTTAGCTTCGACAAGGTGACCGTCTACTACGACAACGGTCAATCGCCTATAACCGAGCTCGTAGGGACGGTATGCGGATCGGTGTTCTTCGAGGTCGACTACCGCAAGGTAGTTCCTTCCGACTATCGTCTTTTCCAGTCGGCAGACCTCCTCTGCACGCTCGAACTCGTTAGGATCAAAGCTGATCGACGCGGTCTTTCCCATTCAGAAGAAATATTTTTTGAAAGCACAAGAAAGCTTAAGAAGAATTATTTAGACAAGCTCGAAAAAATAAGATTTCGATAGCCGTCAAAGGATGCATCGCTATTTTAAATGCATAACGATTGCGATCACGTGCGTGCCTCTTGGCGAGATGGTGCATTCGCGATGCTGCAGTCGAAGACTCGGATCCTTTTCCACTGTGGAGACCTAGGTGGGGTTGAGACCACCGACTTCGACTCCGGTTTCTTTGGTAGCTTGCAGAGCGAAACGTGGCTTTACTTTGTTGGCTAAGGTGTTGTCGCTTCGATTCGATATAGGTAAAGTGGTTAGGTGATTTATGGAGCTTATATCGCAAGGGGCGCTATGCAATTACCGGCAAATTTATACATCCTTACCAGGCCGAACAATAAATGTATGCCCTCAACTTTCTCTCGTTTTGAGCGACTGCTCTCAAAACGAGAGGAGATAGTGGAGTTTTCGGATCACGAAATAGCTTCGCTCGATGCATTCGTTTCGCTTATCTCCGAGCATCCGCGTTTTTCGATTGGGCTGCTGGATGGTTTTGTGTTCTCCTATTCGATACCGCACATAGGAAAAGAGTTCGATCTCTTAATGATCTCGAGTGACAGTATTGTTAACATCGAGCTTAAGTCCAAAAGAGTGAGCGATGATAAAAAGTGTGCTCAGCTAGCAAGAAACAATTATTACCTTAGTTTTATAGAGGGCAAGAAGATAGAGTTATTTACTTTTACGGCCGAGAGTGGAGATTTAGAGAAATATTCGAATGGGTCAATAGTTTCCTGTGAAATGGATGTATTGATAGAAACCTTGCTTCTTGCTAGAGATAGGTTTTCTGGAGACTACGATGAGATATTCCGCGAAAAGAAATATCTTGTTTCGCCAGTTAACGACGTTTCCCGCTTTATGTCGGGAGGATATTTTCTGACCCAGCAGCAGCAAGAGATTAAAAATGAAATTCTCCGGAAAAATTCTGAAGGGGCTTTACGAGGGGCGGCATACAAAATCACTGGAACGGCAGGAACCGGTAAAACCTTGCTTCTATACGATTTAGCAAAATCGCTTGTAGGAGAGTTGCCGTCGTGCGTCATTCATTGCGGCCAACTTAGCGAAGGGCATCGCTTGCTTAATTCTTCGCAGAGTTCATTTTCGGTAGTTCCTGCAAAAGGTTGCGAGAAAATCGCGCTAGAAGACTACGGAGCGATATTCATTGATGAATGTCATCGCCTACGGCTTCACCAATTCAATGAGGTTGTAAGAAGGATAAAAGAGACCGAATTGCCTTGCTTCTTCTTTCTTGACTCAAATCAGACAATGCAAGCTTCGGAAATCCGTAATGAGATTTCTAGCAAGATTATCGAGACTATGCCAAACGCAATTTGCAAGGAACTGTCAAAAAAGATTAGAACAAACAAGGAGATAGCAGCTTTTGTGAGACGTTTGTTCTCGCTAAAATCTGAAAGCAACCAAATACGTTTCGAGAACATCGAAGTATTGTATGCGGGCGAGATCCTCGAAGCGGGAAAAATTATTGAAAGCTACAAAGCCAACGGATATCAATATATCTATTACACGCCTTCACAGTACAAAAAATGGAATTCTGATATTTGGGTTCACATTTCAGAAGGATACAGTACTCATGATGTCATCGGGCAAGAATTCGATAGGGTAATAATACCTATGGATAAGAACTTCTTCTTTGAAAATGGAAAGCTAAAGTCATACGCTCATCCGTATAGAGAATATATCCTTCCCAAAATGCTTTTTCAGGGCCTTACTAGAACAAGGGAGCGGTTGGCGATTCTGGTATATGACAACCCGCCCCTTTTCGAAGAATTGCTTAGCATTGCGATGAACCCTGCGGCGGTTGACGAATAGTTATTCATGATTTGCTTAACGCTCAGCATATCTCGTGTTTTCTTGGACGCAAGACATACGACGGACACATCACCATTTTATCTTCTAAATCAATTGTGATCGTTTACGGATGAGCTGGGAGCCCAAGTGGTACGTATACGATCACAACTGATATGAACCGCTTGGCACGGTTGGGTAGGGCGTTGCACTTGCAATGGGAGGGTCGTGGGTTCTAATCTTCTCATCTCTACCTCCGAACCTTGATCGAGAAGGCTGATAGTCCCCGATTTTCATGTTGCGCTATACTTCTCTCTGACCTGCGATTCGATACCGGAAGTTGTCACGCTGTCCGCGAAAAAGAAGCCAGAAGTTGGTTGAGTGCGGGCTGAGGCGCCCGCATCATGGGGGCATCGACCGCACGAATGAAGGATGGACCTATGAGCTTTCGCGACAACATGCAGCACTTGCGCGCTACGCGCAACATGACGCAGGAGCAGCTTGCCATGCTGTTGGGCGTCAGCCGGTAATCGGTGTCGAAATGGGAGGCCGAGCGCGCGTATCCCGAGATGGACAAGCTGCTGAAAATGTGCGCTTTGTTCGAATGCACGCTCGACGAGCTGGTGACGGGCGACTTGACCGGCCGTCCGGCCAACGGGGTCGCCAGCATTCCACCGGGAAAGTCCCAGCAGGACGTGACCGGGTACGATCAAGCCATGCGCGTTTTCGCGTGGAAGCTTCCGCTGGGCATCGCCGTCATCTTCGCGAGCGCGGCATTGGCCCTCATCCTGTCGGATCCTAGGCTCATGCCGATAGCCGAAGTGAGGAGCTTCGCATCCGCGCTCGTGTTCGTCGGCGTGGCCGTCGGTCTCGCGCTCATCCTCCCTGCATCGTTCGCGCGCGGCGCATTCCGCAAGGCGCACCCCTTCGTCGACGACTTCTACACGGCCGACCAGAAAAGCAAAGCGCGCACCGCTCTGTCGACAGGGCTCGTCGCGGGCATCGGCCTGCTCATGGCGGGGCTGGCCGCGACTATCGTGCTGCAAGCGGACGTGTGGCTCGCAAGCGCGACGTTCTTGGCGTTCGCTGCAGTCGGCGTGTTCGTTATCGTGCGGAGCGCGTTGTTGGGGGCGCGCTGCAATCTGGCGCGCTACAACCGCGTATCGCTCGGCGGCATGAGCGAGGAGCAGATCGAGGCTATGGGCGACGACGGCCTTGCCGAGCGCGCCCGCCGTGCCAAGCGCGAACGCGGCACCTACGCAGCCGTTATGCTTGCGGCGACGGCGGTCGGCCTGGTGTTGATGTTCACGCCGGCGAGCAGGCTGTTCCTGCTGGCATGGCCGGTCGGCGGCCTCGCGTGCCTTGCGATCAAGGCGTTCCGTTCCGCGCGAAGCGACGGTTAGGCGTTACGCGAGGTTCTTCGAAGGAAAGGCTGCGCATCGAAGCGTGTCAAATCGCACGTCCCTTTGACACATCTGACACACCTTTAGCAACTAACAGGTTCGACCAGGGCGAAGCTCGCCCCTGGCACGCCATTCCCAAAATCGGTTCAAAGGAGAGCATATGAGCACGACGATCGTCGCACGTGAGGTGAAGAAATCGTTCAGCATCGGGCGCGGAAGCAAGCGTCGGGTCGCCGACGTGCTGCGCGGCGTCAGTTTACGCGTCGAGTCCGGCGAGATGGTGGGCATCGTGGGGCCCAGCGGATCGGGGAAGTCGACGCTGCTGTACTGCCTGTCCGGATTGGAGGCGGCCGACTCGGGCTCCATCCAGATGATGGGCACGCAGATGGTGCATGCGGGCCGCAACGCGCTGTCCAGAACGCGCCGCGACCACGTGGGCTTCATCTTCCAATCGTACAACCTCATCCCGTCGCTGAGCGCGGGGGAGAACGTTTCGCTGCCCGCGCGCCTGGCGGGTCGCCCGATCACGAAGGCGCAGACGAGCGCGGTGCTGAAAAGCGTAGGCCTCGACGGCAGGGGAAAGAGCCGCCCAGGCGACCTGTCCGGCGGCGAGCAGCAGCGCGTGGCCATCGCCCGAGCGCTTGCGGGCGGCGCGGACGTGATCTTCGCGGACGAACCCACGGGCGCGTTGGATTCCCAGAACGGCCGCGCGGTGCTGGGCATGCTGCGGCGCATCGCCGACGATCCGAAACGTTCGGTGGTGATGGTGACGCACGATTTGGAAGCCGCGTCCATGGCGGATCGCATCCTGGTGCTGCGGGACGGACGGGTTGCTCAAGAGCTAGGGCGCTCGACGCCCGCTCGGATCCTTGCAGCGTTGGAAGACGCGGAGGTGCCGGCATGATGCGCTTAGTGTTCTCGGATCTGCGCGATCACGCCGCCACGTGGATCGGCGCGTTCCTCGTGGCCGTGGGCTGCGGCTACATCGGCGGTTGGGCGGTGTCGATCGAAGCTTCTGCTGAAACGTTCGACGTCTTGCGCAGCGTCGGTTCCGTCGTGATCGCGTTCTCGTCGGTTGCGGCGGTGGCCGTGCTGGCGTTGACGGCCAACCTTACCGTGGACACGCAACGGCGCTCCTATGCTCTATGGCAGTTGGCGAACATGAAGCCAAGGCTCGTGAGCGCGGTGGTGCTCGTACAGTTGGTAGTTGTTGCGGTGCTGGGCGCCATGTGCGGCACATTGCTGACGACCATAACGTTCTCTCCTCTGTTCCCGTGGGTATTCGGCGCGCGAGTGGAGTACGCGCAGGCAGTTCCTCGGGTGGGTGCAGCGTCGATGCCTTTTGTGTGGCTCGCGGTGGCGGGCACGTTCTTGTGCGGAGGGCTGAAGGGCGCCCGCAGCGCGGGGAGGACGTCGCCCCTGGCTGTCTTGCGCGAGTCGAAACCGAGGCGCGCGGGAATGACGTGGATGCGCGTCCTGCTGTTTGCAGGGTTGGCAATCGGCGCTTGGCAGGTTGCCGCCATCATGATCGGCTCCGTACCCGGGGTGGTCATGAACTGGTCGCTATACCTGCCCATTTTGACGACGGCGGGAATCGCCGCCATCGGCCCGCTTGCGTTCGCGGCGATTTTGAAGGCGTGGACGTCCGTCGTTCCGCAGTCGCGCTGGAATGCGTGGTACGTGGCGCGGCACACCGCTCGTTTCGGCCTGAGCGCCAGCACCTCGGTCGAGACGCCCATCATGGTCGGCTTCGGCTTGGTGGCGGGCATCTACTCCGTCATGAGCATATGGGCGGATTATTCAGGGCAGCACGGCATGACCTTCACCGGCCTCGATTGGACTGCTGCCATCCTCATGATGGGCGGCCCCGTCCTCCTGTGCGCCATCGGGGCGGCGGTCAGCGTGGTCATGACGTCGAAATCGCGCACCCGCGACGTGGCCCTGCTCATCGCCGGCGGCGCGCGGCCGCGCACGCTGCTGGCCGCGGCCGCGTGCGAGGCCTTCATCCATGCCGTCACGGCAACGCTGGCGGGCATGGCGGCCGTGGCCGTCTCCAACGCCGTCACCGCGTGCGCCGTGGGCATGCCGCTGTTCGACGGGCTGGCTTTCGGCGAGGGCTTGGCCGTCTCGCTCGCGGGCTTCGTCCTCGTCCTCGCCGCGACGCTCGTGCCCACGCTCGCCGCTCTTCGCAAAGAGCCTGCAACCGTCCTCGCGATGGGGGAGTGAGTCGCGGGACGTTTCAGGATTGGCCTTCGGCGGCCGCTTCGGCAGGCTCGCGACGGAATCGGCGCAACAGCGGAAGGGGCAGGGTGGCAGAGAATGCACGCTATGCATGATTTGCGGGCGCTTTCCGCTGTGATCGATGAAAGAAACCCCAGGTCGTCAAAAAAGGCGATAAAGAAAATCGTGCATAGCGTTAAATCTCTTCCATGCGGGAGGCGACCCGCTGCTGATCCGGCTTCGGCAGCGGGCCGTTCGAGCCCCTCCTGGCTTGCGGCCTGCTTGGGTCGGCGGCTGCTGCGGGAAGTTGGCAAGCCGCGCCAATGTGGCCGCAGGTGCTTCTTTACCATTCTGACCTGCGAATAGTTAACTAGGGTTTTTCCCTAATGGGGTGGTGGGAATCCCCGAATACCCTCGTTTCTCGTGCATTCCGTCAATAAAAGTTGTATATTTTGTGAAGGAGAGATCGTCAGTCGAAGGGAGGAGATTGTATGGTTAAGACCAAGAGGAACAAACTCGCTGTCTGGACCGCCTCCGTCTGCGCATTCGGTATGGTCATGGGGCTGGTTGCATGTGCGCCCCAGGCTACCGAAGACGCTACGGAGCAGAAGGCAGATGAGAACAAAACGGTGCAGCAGGTGGAAACGCCTGAGCCCGATAAGTACGGCGTCGTCACCGCCGAGTCGTGGAAGGACGCGTATCCGGACCAGTACGCTTCGTACATGGAGAACAAGTCCAACGCGCCTCTTCAGGATGGCGGCGACAAGCACAATTATCTGGAGCTGTACCCGGCTCTGAACACCATGTACAAGGGTTACGCGTTCGCGCTCGGCTATGACGAGGCGGCCAGCCATCTGTACACGCTGCAGAGCGTGAAGGAAACTCCGCGCACCACGCAGAAAGAGCAGCTCGCCGGCTGCATCACCTGCAAGACCCCGCAGTTCACCGCCATGGTGAACGATGAGGGAGAAGGCGTGTACAAGGAGAAGTTCAACGACTTGATCGGCGAGTTCACCGAGCCGGTCAGCTGCTACAACTGCCACGAGAACGATCCTCAGTCGCTCAAGGTGACCGGTTCGTACTTCGTGAAGGCGCTGGGCAACGACGCGGGCGAGGGCAGCAAGGCCCCGATGAACTCCCAGGTGTGCGGCCAGTGCCACAACGAGTACTACTTCGATGGCGAGACCAAGGCCACGACGAACCCCTACACGGGCCTCGATCAGATGACCCCGGACGCCATCCTGGCTTACTACGACGAGCGCAACTTCAAAGATTGGAACCACGCTGACACGTTCGCTCCGATGATCAAGGTTCAGCATCCCGAGTTCGAGACCATGCACGGCGGCGAGCAGTCCCCGATGGCCAAGGCCGGCTACGGCTGCTCCGACTGCCACATGGCTCCCGCTGAGGGCGCGAACGGCGAGTACACGTCGCATAACTGGGTGAGCCCGCTCGAGAACAAGCAGCTCATCGAGAACGACTGCAGCAAGTGCCACGACGACCTGGAGAAGAAGGTCAAGGACATCCAGGCCAGCGAGGAAGAGCGCGTGACCGCGATCAGCGAGAAGATCGAGGACATGACCAACAAGATCGCTGCGAAGTACGCTGACGAGATCGCCGCCATGAAGGCTGCGAACGAGGCAAAGACCGATATCCCGGCTGCGTCCGAGGAGCTTGCCAAGCTGCAGAAGCTTCAGCGCAACGCGCAGTTCTACTGGGATTTCGTGATGGTTGAAAACAGCGAGGGAGCGCACAATTCCAAGCTGACCAACGAGACGCTCGACAAGGCCGAGGCTGCTGCCGACGAAGCCCTGGCGATGCTCGCTTAGCCGACAACGACGTTCTCTCCAACGTCTTTAGAGGGGTGGGGAAAGGAAGCCTGGCTTCCTTTCCCCGTCTTAGGACCCCTCGACCGGCTTGATGCATTGTTTTTGCCGAAAAAGGGCCGAATCACACGAAAAACGGGGTGAATCCGGGCTAATTCCCCCCAAATGGGTGATAGGTTTTTTGTCGGTTGACCGCTAGTATGCATGTGGTAAAGTGCTTGTGTTTCCGTTTGGCAGCGAAATCGATGCCACTTTGTAACGGAGACGACGGAAATGCAAGACGAGATCATGAGAAAGGGGGTTAGAGAGCATGAGCGAAGAGGAAACCAAAGTGGAAGCCGCCACTGAGGCACCTGCGACCGAGGGCTCTACGACCGAGGAAGCCGCTCCCAAGAAAAAGGGAAAGAAGTGGTCGATCGTCGTGGGCGTCGTCGTGGTTGTCTTGATTGCAGCCGGTGCCGGCTTCTGGGTTTGGCACGAGCAGCCGAGCTTCTGCGCCGCCATCTGCCACACGCCGATGGACGAGTACCTTGAGACGTACGAGCAGGAGCCTGGCACCACGGGCGTCGACAAGTGGGGCAACGAAGTGAGCAACACGAACGCGATGCTGGCCGTCTCGCACAAGGCCCAGGGCAAGGACTGCATGTCTTGCCACGTGCCCACGCTGAGCGAGCAGATGTCCGAGGGCATCAACTGGGTCACCGGCAACTACGTGTACCCGCTTGAGGAGCGCGACACGGACATGCTGACCGAGGCGCGCGGCCTTGACGGCGACGAGTTCTGCCTGAACGAGAGCTGCCACAACCTGACGCGCGACGACCTCGTGAAGGCTACGAGCGGTATGGAGTTCAACCCGCACAAGGCGCAGCACGGCGAGATCGAGTGCAGCGAGTGCCACAAGGCGCACCGCGCTTCTGTGATGTACTGCACGCAGTGCCACAGCGAGGCCGAAGTGCCCGAGGGCTGGCTGACGGTTGCCGAGGCCAACAAGCTTTCGACTGCGGCGTAAGCCACTGACAGCACCACCGCTCGTTCGCGAGCAAAGAACCGAATAAGCAAGAGGGAGCCCGCCGAAGCGCCATCGTACGCTTGGACGGGCTCCTTTTGTCAAAGGTCCGAGGAACGAAATGGTGGCCCTGCGAATGCGAGATATGCAGGAGGCTTCCACGCCGAGGCGCCGCGCATGGTGAATCTTTGAATTCGGCGCCATTGCGCTCCTCGGAACTTTGAGGTACGTGAAAATGACGGTTGGAGAGAGGCAATTGAGGAGGCGAGCGTGAACGCGAAAACGAAGCGTCGCATGGTTGTGGTGACCGGCATCATCGTCATGGTGCTGGTGGTTATCCTAGCTGTAGTCGGCGGTACGAGCTCGGCGAAGACCGTGTCGGTGGCAGAGGCTGCGACAGGGAGCTATGCGGATCAGAAGATCCAGGTGAGCGGCAACGTCGTCGAGAATTCATTCGCAACCGAAGGCAACGTGCTGACGTTCGACATCTACGATCCGAACGGGGACATCACCCAGCAGCTCCGCGTGCGCTTCGAGGGCGGCGTTTCCGCCACGTTCGGCAACGACGTGACGGCCATCTGCACGGGCAAGGTCGGCGAAGACGGCGTGCTCAACGCCAGCGAGCTGGTCACGAAGTGCCCGTCCAAGTACGAGAACGCCACGAACGCGTTGACGGTTTCCCAGTTGACGGGATACGGCGACGAGGTCGTCGACAAGCCGGTGAAGGTGGCCGGCGCGGTGAAGGACGGCACGCTGAAGGCGGCGGGCGAGGGCGACCGGTTCGTGCTCGTCGATCCCGAGAACGGCGAAGAGCTTGCCGTCGAGTTCAACGACGCGATCTCGGAGGAAGTGAAGGACGGCTCTTCGCTCGTCCTGACCGGATCCATGAACGCGCAGGGCAAGTTCTCCGCAACCGAAGTGGCCCTCGAAGGCTAGACCGGTTTCTACAAACGAAGGGCGGTCGCATAGCCGCCCCGAAAGGATAGTACATGCCAACTATAGGTTTGATAGGAGTGCTCGTCGCATTCGCCGGCGTAGCGGTGTCCATCGTGTGCCTGGTCGCGGGAGCCCTGTTGTCCCGCAAGAAGTCGGGCGGTGCAGGCGAGACGCTGACGTGGGGCGGGCATGTGGCCGTGCTGGTGACGCTGGCGGCTCTGACCGTGTGCTGCGGCGTGCTGGTGTACTGCTTCATGACCGGCGATACCAGCATCGAGTACGTGCTGCGCTATCGCAGCGACTCGTCCAGCGACATCGCCTGGCTTTACAAGCTGTCGGGTCTGTGGGCAGGCCGCGAAGGCTCGCTGTTGTTCTGGGGTTGGCTCATCGCCATCTTCAACTCGGTGGTGGCCGTTCGCAATATGAGGCAGGGCAGGAAGCTGGATTCTATGGCGCTGCTCGTGTCGCAGCTGGTGCTGGCGGCGTTCGTGGGCGTGATCCTGTTCTCCGAAAGCAACATGCCGTTTGCAGCTACGCCTGCCAAGTACTTCGACGGCTCGGGCAATCTGACGGCTGCAGCTTCGGTGCTGGGTATGAACACGCTGCTGGAGCACTGGGCCATGGCCATCCATCCGCCCACTTTGTTCGTGGGCTACGCGGGTCTCACCATCCCGTTCGCGTACGCCATCGCGGCTATCATCGTGAACGATTCTTCTAAGGAATGGGTCGTGCGCTCGCAGCGCTACACGCTGTTCTCCTGGTTCTTCCTGGGCGTGGGCATCGGCCTTGGCGCCATCTGGGCGTACGTCGTGCTCGGCTGGGGCGGCTACTGGGGTTGGGACCCCGTCGAGAACGCCAGCTTGCTGTCGTGGATCGTGGGCGTCGCGCTCATCCACAGCTTCACCGTGTACCGCCAGCGCGGCGCGTTCAAGCGCTGGTCGGTCATGTGCGCGTGCCTGACCTTCGCGTTCGTCATCGTGGGCACGTTCATCTCCCGTTCGGGTCTCGTGCAGTCGGTGCACGCCTTCGAGGGCGATCCCGTGTCGCTCGCGCTGTTCGGCGCGCTCATCGGTGCGTCCATCCTGGCCGGCATCGTGGGCCTTATCGTGCGGTGGAAGAGCTTCGGCCCGGCCTCCTCGGGCGCCGACGACGTGGAGAACATGCTGTCGAAGGATGCCGCCTACTATTTCAACAACGTCATCATGGTCGTGTTCGCGGTGCTGCTGACGTACCTGACCGTCTCGTCGGCGCTTCCTGCTTTCCTGCCGTTCGGCGGCCAGACGGTGTCGGCCGGCACGTACAACGCCATCGCCCGTCCGCTCGGCGTGATCTACCTGGCCATCCTGGCCGTGTGCCCGCTGCTTTCGTGGGGCCGCACCGAAGGCAAGCAATTCTGGAAGCGCGCCCGCATCCCGAGTATCTGCGCCGTCGTGCTGTTCGCCGTGCTCATGTTCTACTTCGTCACCTACCTGCTGCCCAGCTACGACGCCATCCTGGCGGCGGGCGGCACCGAGGCCGACGGCCTCTTGGAGCAGGGCCCGTCGTGGTACTACAACGGCGTGGCCGTGGTGGGCTTGCTGGTGGCCAGCCTGCTGTTCTTCAATTCGCTGTTCATGCTGGGTCGCGCCATCCGCGGCTACCAGAAGGGGCACCAAGGCAACGTGCTGGCGTCCGCTTGGGGCATGCTGGTGAACCGCGCGTCCACGTTCGGCGGCTTCGTCGCCCACCTGGGCATGGCCGTGATCCTCGTGGGCCTCATCGGCTCCTCGATGTACGTGACCGAGAAGACCGGCTATGTGAAGTACGATGAGGAAACCGACTCGGCTTCCGAGCCTTTCGTCATCCAAGACTTCGAGCTGCGTTACACCGGCAATAATATCGCTCCGCAGCCGAACGACGATGACATCCTCTACACCGTGTACTTCGACGTGTACAAGAACGGCGAGTTCGTCGGGGCCGTTGATCCGACGGTGCAGTTCGTCCAGTCCACGCAGCAGCAGAAGCTGGTGGCCAGCGTCATCACGTTCCCGACCGAGGATCTGTTCGTCGTGTACCGCGGCGTGAACTCCGACGGTGACTTCTCGATGGACGTGCGCGTGAATCCGCTGATCCTGGAAGTGTGGATCGGCTTCGGCCTGCTGATGGCTGGCGTGCTGATAGCCACCGTCGGCCGCCGTGGCGCGAAGCGCAAGCTGGCCGACGGCACCGCGGCGCCTGCCGACGCGGATGCGGAGGCCGAGGTCGAGACCGCCGAGAAGCCCGAACCTGAGAAAGTCGAGGCGTAAAGCGCCATGGAGGCCGTTGTGGAACCTGCGATCAAGACCAAGAAGCTCTCGAAGGTGTTCGGCAACCGCCGGGCCGTCGACAACGTGTCGATCGAGGTGCCGCAGGGCGCGTTCCTGTCCATTTTCGGTCCGAACGGCGCGGGCAAGACCACGCTGCTGCGCGTGTTGTCCACGCTGTCGAGGGCCACGTCGGGCTCGGCCACGCTCATGGGCGTGGACTTGAAGGAGGATCCGGACAAGGCGCGCGACCACATCGGCCTCATCTCGCACAACTCGATGCTCTACCCCGATTTGACGGCCGAGCAGAATCTGATGATCTACGCGCGCCTCTACGGGGTGGTCGACCCCGAGGCGCGCGTCCTCGAGCTGCTGGAGGCGGTGGAGCTGAAACACCGCCGCCTCGACGTGGTGCGCACGTTCTCGCGCGGCATGACGCAGCGCCTGTCCATCGCCCGCGCGCTCATCCATGATCCCGACGTGGTGTTTCTGGACGAGCCGTACTCGGGGCTCGACCCGCACGCGGTGGAGATATTCGACGGCCTGATCGACCAGCAGCGCGAAGGACGCACGTTCGTTATGGTGAGCCATGACTTGCAGAAGGGCTTCGCCATGTGCACGCATGCGCTGGTGTTGGCGAAGGGCAAGGTGGTGGCGTTCGACGAGAAGGATGCGTTCGATTTCGACGAGTTCTCGACGCTGTATCGCTCGACGGTTGGCATGGGGGTGGCGTAGATGGCGGTCGAGCTGAAGAAGCCCTCGACGTTCCGGCAGTACAAGACGCTGCTGCGCAAGGACTTGGAGCAGGAGTTCCGCACGAAGGAGATGCTCACGTCCATGGGCATCTACGCGCTTTTGGTGATCATCGTGTACGGGGCGGCGCTGGCGCAGACCTCGCAGACCACCGACGTGCTGCAGATGAGCGGCGGCCTTCTGTGGGCGCTCATCGTGTTCACGTCGCTTTTGGGCCTGAACCGCTCGTTCGCGCACGAGAAGGAGCAGGGCTGCATGGAGGGCATCCTGCTGGTGCCGATGGACCGTTCGGTGGTGTTCCTGGCGAAATCGACGTCGAACCTGCTGTTCTTGCTGGTGGTGGAAGTGATCGCCGTGCCGCTGTTCTACTTCTTCTTCCTGACCACCACCACGCCGTCCGAGAGCTTCTGGTTGCTCGTGGTGCCGCTGCTCGTGGGCACCGTCGGCGTGGCGGGCATCGGCACGCTGCTGTCCACTATCACCATCAACACGCGCGGCAAGGACGTGATGCTGGCCGTGCTGTTCATCCCGCTGATCTTCCCGCTTCTGTACGCATGCGTGTCCGCGACGACGGCGGTCATCGTGGGCGCGGAAGGATACGCGGACATCATGCTGACGTCGTTGGCGCTTGCGGGCGGCTACGACGTGATCATGATCCTCGCATCGTGGGTTCTGTACGATTTCGTGATTAGCGCTTGATGTTCCGTCGGCCTGCCGGCCGACGGAACTGCTCGATGCTGCGAGGCGCCCTGGCGCCGAAACTCGCCGCTTTTGCGCTTGCCCTTGCGTGCGAAAGCACGCGCGGCCGCGCAACACGGCGATTTTCAGCACCAGGACCCTTCTCGCTGACTTTGGTTGGATCCGTGACAGAAGGAGAGTAATGACTGAGAAAACGAAAAAGGCGCTCAAGCTGCCGGAAGCGGGGCAATGGCCCGACCGGATAGCGCCGACGGTGCTCGTTGCGGGCGCCGTGCTGTCGACGATCGGCTTTTTGCTGGCGTTCCTGTGGGCTTCGCCGGTGAACGGCGCTGCGGTGAACGGCGTCGAGATGATCGGCGGCCAGATGGTGACCAGCGTGCTGCTGTTGTCGCAGAAGATCTTCTACTTCCATATGCCGGTGGCTATCACGTCGTTCATCGCGCTGGCGTTCGCGGGCTATTACGCGGTGCGCTTCCTCATGACGAAGAACCGCCGCTTCGACACCTGCTCGAAGATCGCGATGGAGATCGCGCTGCTGTTCGTGGCGTGCACGATGATCACGGGCGACTTGTGGACGAGGTTCGAATGGGGCGTGTGGTGGACGTGGGATCCGCGCCTGACGACGTACCTCATCCTCATGCTCATCATCATCGCGTACTTCATCCTGCGCAACGCCATCGACGAGCCCGAGCGTCGCGCGACGTACGGGGCGGTGCTCAGCATCATCGCCCTCATCGACGTGCCGATCTGCTTTATGGTAACGCGCCTGATTCCCTCCAGCATCCACCCAGTGGTCGTGCGCGAGGGCGGCATGTCGGCCGATATGGGCATCACGCTCATGTTCTGCCTCGTCGGCATCATGCTGATCGGGTTCGCCCTGTACCGCTTCCGCTTCCGCCAGGTTCGCCTGACCGAGCGTGTCGAAGCGCTGAAGGAGCAGTTGGAAGACTGAGGGTCCGCCGTTCTGCGAACGGCGGAGCGGGGCGATCTCGGGCACTGCGGAAGCCCTCGCTGACCTTGCTGGACCTGTGGGATGTTCGTTGTTGATAAAAGGAGAAACTTATGAATCCGGTTCTCGTAGAGATATACAGCACCATCGTTCCGTCGATGCCGTTCATCATCGGAGCGTACGTGCTCATGTGGTTGGCTATTCTGGTGTACATGCTGGTCATCACGCTGAGCTACAAGAAGGCCGAGAAGCAGATGGCGGTTCTGGAAGAGGCCGTCGCGGAACTGCAGGCAAAGTAGCAGGATGGCGACGGGTTTTCCCGTCGTGCTACAATAACCGAACACCATGGACGAGGCGCCGCTTCTGCGGCGCTTCGCGCACGTTACAGAGAAAGGTATGCCCATGAAGGCTCTCATTCCCGCTGCCGGCCTCGGCACGCGCTTCTTGCCCGCCACGAAGGCGCAGCCGAAGGAAATGCTGCTGGTAGTCGACCGACCGGCCATCCAGTACGTGGTGGAGGAGGGCCTCGCGTCGGACGCCGACGAGGTGGTCATCATCAACAGCCGCGAGAAGAAGGCCATCGAGGATCACTTCACGCCGAACCCGGAGCTTGTGGAGCTGTTGCGCGCCCGCGGGAAGGATGCGTACGCCGACGCAGTGGAGCGCGTGGGCAACTACAACGTGAGCTACGTGTACCAGGACGAGGCGCTGGGCTTGGGGCATGCGGTGCGGTGCGCGCACGAGAAGACGGGCGACGAGCCGTTCTACGTGCTGTTGGGCGACGTGCTGGTGCCCGACAACAAGATGCTGCCGCGCATGCAGGAGGTGTCCGACGCACACGGCGGCGCCAGCGTCATCGCGGTCATGCCGGTTCCGGACGACCAGGTCAGCCGCTTCGGCGTCATCGCGGGCGCGGCCGTGGCCGACGACGTGTGGAAGATCGACGCGCTGGTGGAGAAGCCGGCGTTGGAGGACGCGCCGTCGAACCTGGCCGTGTTCGGCCGCTACCTCCTCAGCGCTCGCGTGATGGAGCTTCTGGCCGACGTCGAGCCCGGCGTGGGCGGCGAGATCCAGCTGACCGACGCGCTGGACGCCGTGCTGCGCGAGGAGGAGATGTATGCGCTGATTATCGACCCCGCCGACGGCTTCGACACCGGCACGGTGGAAAGCTGGCTGGAAACCAACAACGTGCTGTTCGGGCGCGCAGCCGAATAGCGAGAACAACCGTCGCCGAGCGTAACGGAGCGATTGCGAAAGCCTGCCGTCATCTGGCAGGCCTTCGAATAGTATAATGTCCTATGAGGCACGCGCGCGGCGAAAGAGGCATGATCGGGCTTGCGGCTGCCGTTGCCTCCGTGGTCATCGTCGCCGTTATAGGAGGAGCGCTGCTGGTCCACGCGTACTCGGACACGGTTCGCAATCTTACCCGCAAGGACAGCATCGGATACTTGGCTGATATATCCAGCCAGATCACCGAGAACGTGCGCACGGTCACCTCTCAGATATTCTCGGCGATGGAAACCATCGAACGCGGTCAGATGACGTTGGTGGAGAACGGCGCCACGCTCGACGAGCTGAACGGAGAAATGGCCGAGGATAGGGATCGGTGGAATCTGTCCCGTCTTGCTTATGTGGACGAGGACGGCGTGTGGTACTTCGCCGACACCACGCAGCGCTACACCAGGTCGCAGGACTATCTCAACAAGACGTTGCTTGAAGGCAAACGTTCCATCTCGGGTATCGAGACCATGGACGGCCAGGATGTGCTCGTGTTTTCAATTCCCGTGAACGCGGTCATCGATGGGCATCACATGAAGGCGCTTGCGGGCGTGTACGGGGTGGACGAGATGCTGCAGCTCCTGTCCATCGATTCGTTCGAAGGGAGAGGATACGCCTGCATCGTCAAGGACGACGGTTCGGTGGCGGTGCGTCCCGAGGATCAAACGGCCATCAGCGGCGAGTATAATATCGTGTCGGCTTTGGAGAGCCAGAACGCCGATGACGAAGAGCCGGTCCACGTTCTGCGGGCGGGGCTCAAAAAGGGGGAGCAAGGCGTCGTTCTTGCGAAGTACAACGGCGTCAGTTCGTATTTCTGCTATACGCCTGTGGGCGTGAGCGATTGGCATCTGCTGTCCATCGTTCCCAGCGATTACGTCGATCAGAGGACGAACAGCCTGTATCTGCTGACCGTGGCGGTGGGCGTTACGGTGGCGTTGGTGTTCGGCGTGATCATGCTGTTCATCGTGATCGTGCAGCATCGCAATCGTCGACGGTTGGAGGCCATCGCCTACGTGGATCCTGTTACCGGCGGAGACACGGCCGGCCGGTTTCGCGAGCGCTATTACGACGTCGTCCGAACGGATCCGCGCAACTTGGTGCTCGTGTACGCCAACATAGCCAAATTCAAGTCGTACAACGATCGCGAGGGCAAGGAGGGCGGAGACCGTCTGCTCAGGTCGGCGTACGACATGATAGAGCGGCAGCTGCGCGAAGGCGAGTTCGCGGCACGCGTCTCCGCAGACCATTTCGTCATTCTGTTGCGCGAGCCTGACGAGGCGTCGACAAAGGAGCGTCTAAACGAGTTCAGGCTCACATCCGAGAGCGTCGGCGAGCAAGTGCTCGTGTCGATGGACTTCGGCGCTTACATATTGGACGACGATGCGCTCGAGCAAGAGTTCACGCTTGTGACCGATGCGGCTAACTTGGCGCGTGCGAGCGCGGAGAAGCGGATGCTTCCAAGCGGCGCACGCGTTGGCTTCTATGATGATCGCCTCCGTCGGCGCTTCCTTCGAGAGAAGGAGCTCGAGGATCGCTTTCCCCATGCGCTTGCGAACGGCGAGTTTCATATGTATTTGCAGCCGAAGGTTGCGCTGCCCGAGCGCCGCATCGTCGGTGCCGAGGCGCTCGTGCGCTGGATCTCTCCGGAAGGTATGCTCTGCCCGAACGAGTTCGTTCCGCTCTTCGAGCGCGACGGCGTTATCGCCGAGCTGGATTTCTACATGTTTTGCCAGGTGTGCGCTTTGTTGAAGCGATGGGAGCGGGAGGGGAGGCCGCTTTTCTGCGTTTCCGTCAACGTCTCGCGCTCGAACTTCGACGTTTCGGATTTCTTCGCGCGCTACGAGCGCCATATCGCCGAGAACCAGGTTCCGGCTCGCTACCTGGAATTCGAGTTCACCGAGTCCGTCGTGTTCGATCGCACCGGCGAGATCAACCAAGTTATTCGGCGCATCCACGCGTTAGGCGCACGTTGCTCCATGGACGATTTCGGGAGCAGTTACTCCAGCCTCAACATGTTGCGTAGTCTCGAAGTGGATATCATCAAACTTGACCAGGGGTTCTTCCGCGGAGATACCGACATGGACAAGGCAAGGAGCATCGTCAACGGCATCGTGGGCATAGCGCGCGACATGCGTATCGAAACGGTTGCCGAAGGGATCGAGGATATGGGACAGGTGGATTTCCTCGAGAGCGTCGGCTGCAATGTGGTGCAGGGGTACGTGTTCGGAAAACCAATGCCTGCCGATGAGTTCCAGGATTTCAAACTAGACGATACGATGAGGCGAAACGGAGATCGCGGTGAAAGCGTTGAAGAGAGCCGGTAAGGCGGCGAAGACGTTCGCGTCGATCGTGCTAGCGGGGTCGCTGGTCGGCATCGGACTGGTCGGCTGTTCCGGCGAGGCTATGGGCAATGCGTCCGGACGCGACGATGAGATAGTGCTGACGGTATCGAAATGCCAGACCAAGGAGCTGCCGCAGGAGCTGTTGGACGAGATGACCAATCGCCACCCCAACCTGCGCTTCGAGTTCGATACGTATTCGAACAGCAACTATTCCGCGCAGATCGTCACCGAGCTCGAGCAGCGCGATATCCCCGATATCCTGATCAACACGCGCAATCAGGATCTGACCGAGGATTTGGAGCATAATCTGGTGGATCTCGCGGCGTACGATTTTTCCAGCGAGTACCTTCCCAGCGTTCTCGATCGCATGACCATCGACGGCAGTCTCTACTATCTGCCGGGTTACCTGACGCTTGCAGGGTTCTTCTACAACAAGGACCTTTTCGCCGAGCACGGCTGGGAGGCGCCTCAGTCGCTCGAGGAACTCATTGCCCTCAACGAGCAGGCGAAGGCGGAGGGCATTCGGCTTATGGCGTACTCGATGGAGCTGACGGGTCAGCGCTTCCTGCAGCTGACCAATATCGCTTCGGCGCAGTTTCTGCACACGCCGCAGGGGTCGTCTTGGGAACAGGATTATCTTGCGGGCGAAGCGAGCATGGTGGGCACGTTCGAGCCTTTCATGGACGAGTATCGGCTTTGGCTCGACAGCGGATTGATTTCGGCTGACGACCTTTCCCTGTCGAATTCGGACGCCGCGGAGATGTTCGCGAACGGTGACGTGGCCATGATCTACGGCGTTGCCAACAACGTGAAGACCACTGATTTCGACTTCGATTTGGGCCAAGCTCCGTTCCTTGCGAGAGGCGAGGGCGAAGATAACGGCTGGTACCTGTATGCGGTCAGCTCGTACTACGGTATTAACAAGAAGCTGGAAGAGCCGGGCAACGAGGAGAAGCTGGCCATAGCGCTGGAGATGTTCGACCTGATGAGCACCCCCGAGGGCCAGAGCATGTTCACGGATGGCGCGGAAGGGCGATATCCGGCCACGAGAAAGGCGGACGGCGAGCTCCACGCGCCGCTTTTGAGCGATTACCGCAACGTGGTCGACCGCAATAACCTTGTGGAGTTGGCGGCTTACACTGCTCCGCTCTTGCTGGGAGGAGAGGCGCTGGGCGGGTACATCGCTGGCACCGTCAGCGCCGAGGAAGCGTTGCAGGCCTGCGACGAGGCTATGAAGTCCAACAAGTCGGAAACCCAGATCGGCGACGTAGTGGCACATATCGAACGCGACCTGAGCCGGGAGGAGACCGTCCGATACTTCGCCGACGCGTTCAGGGAGTACGGGGGCACCGACCTGTGCCTTATGCTGCCTGGCGGCATGGCAGACGGGCAAATGCATCCTTATGGGATTTCCGGCAAGCTGTACGAAGGGGAGCTGCACGCCAATGAGCTGACCGTGCTCTTGCCCAATGCGGGGAAGCCGGTGCCCACGCTGGCCCCTGCGCGCATTTCGGGCGAAGACCTGCGCGCGGTGCTAGAGAGCGGGCGCACGTTCGAGCGGAAGGACGCGTCGAGGGAGGCCCTTGCTCCGTTCCGCTACGAGGTGTCGGGAGCCGAGGTGGACTATGATGCAGACCGCAAAGTGCGATCGCTCAAAGTGAACGGCGTTGAAGTCGCCGACGAAGACGTATTCACGGTGACGTATTTCGACGGGGCGGTCGAAACGTCCCGCTTGACCGATGCGGCGGTGTCGGACGTGAAGCCCGTCCCTGCGTTCACTGCTTGCAAGGCCGCGCGTTGATGCACTGCCGCCCGTCGTGCGACGGGCGGCAGAGTGAGGTGAAGCCGGGATGCCGCGGAAGCGGCCGGGTTCCGGGACGCAGTCGTACGTAGCCGTCTAATTCACAACGTTCTGCGGTGCACCCTCCACGAACGCGCCGACGTTAGCGGTCACGGTAGCCAGCAAGCGTTCGCGGGCTTCGTGGGTAGCCCAGGCAATATGGGGCGTTACGATGATGTTCTGGCCTTTCGCTTGCAGCAAGGGGTTGTCGGGTTGCATGGGCTCCACCGACACGACATCGGCTGCGAAACCCGCCAGCTTGCCGGATCGCAGTGCGTCCACCACGGCCTGCTCGTCCACCAGCGTGCCGCGCGCGGTGTTCAGGAGGTATGCGCCGTCCTTCATGCGGCCGATGGTCTGGGCGTTCATCATGCGGTCGGTTTCGGGCGTGGCCGGTGCGTGCAGGGTCACCACATCCGAAACGGCCAGCAGCTCGTCGAGGCTCACTTGACGCACGCCATCGCTTTCCAATTGGGGTTTTGCCGATCGATTCTCGAACACCACGGGCATGCCGAAAGCACGCGCGATGCGACATACTGCCTGCCCGATGCTTCCCATGCCGACGATGCCCATCGTCTTGCCTGCCAGCTCCACGAGCGGCGTGTTCCAGAACGAGAAGTCCTTGGCGCGCGTCCAGTCGCCTTCCATGACCAGATTGGAATGCTCTCCTACATGCAAGCACAGCTCCAGCAGCAACGCGAACGTCATCTGCGCCACGTCGGGCGTGGAGTAGGCG
The DNA here is from genome assembly GCF_000185625.1 of Eggerthella sp. 1_3_56FAA. Classification (NCBI taxonomy): domain Bacteria; kingdom Bacillati; phylum Actinomycetota; class Coriobacteriia; order Eggerthellales; family Eggerthellaceae; genus Eggerthella; species Eggerthella sp. 1_3_56FAA. The sequence goes on along the minus strand of NZ_GL622581.1, from coordinate 474,392 downwards.
GGCACGTTCGATACGATCACGCCCGCATCGCGCGCTGCGTCGAGATCCACCACGTTGTAGCCGGTGGAGGTGAGTGCGATCATCTTGAGGCGAGGAGCCCAGCCGAGCGCCTCGGCGTTCCATTCCGTCTTGCTCGACACGACGATGTCGGCTTCGGCTACCCGAGTTTTCAGCTGGTCGCGCGACGTGCGGTCGTACACGGTGACGGTGCCGAACCGGTCGAGCGCGTCCCAGCTCAAGTCGCCGGGGTTGTTCACCTGTCCTTCGAGGACCACGATGTTCATAGGCGTTCCTTCCCGAGAAAAGGATCGGCCCGGGGAGAGGGGAGCTCCACCGGGCCACAAGGAGGGGATGATGCGGCACCTATTGGGTGCCGCTCTGCTTTAAGGGGTAAGCAGATGCAAACTGAAAAGGAGGGGAGCCTTTCGTTTGCTGAAGCTATTATAAAAGTTGACATTGAATATCATATGATGCACGAGTGCATGTTTTGTGAATTGGGGGCCTTGAAAGTAACAGATAGGTAAACATGACGCAAAACCCTAGGGAAAAACCCTGACGCGGAAGCTCGAGCTGATTGTCCAACGGAGCGCCGGGGGTTTGACGGCGAAAACGACGTCAAGCGGTAGGAATCGACCGGTTTGGCAATTCTGGCTAGGACCCGGCTGCGGCGCTTCGGGCTTGCCGAGCGCGATCGGAGGCGTTTCCCCAGCTCGGGTTCTCGAAACGTCAAGTGAAGCACTCGGCGGGATTACCAAACCGGTCGATTGCTGCCAAGAAGCGGGGGTCTTGCCGTCGAACCGAGGACGTCGCGGGCCTGTCGGGTTCGTGGTCGGGGATCGTCCGAAGCCGTGCGGTTCCACGTGGAGCTGCAGCCGGGATCCCGCCCCAAACCGTGGAGTCCCTCTTAGTGTTTCATGTGAAACGTTTGTACGCGCATGCTTGTTCGGCCGCACGGCTTCGCCATACGATGTGCTGCAAAAACGTCGGTTTGGCAGTCTTCGGCGGCCTTCGATCGCGCCCGACGCTCCTTCCCGAGGATCGGCGAGGCGTAATCCCAGTTCGCGCTTTGTCGCCGCCTCGGAACGCATCGCCAGATCGGGCCGGGACTGCCAAACCGGCGTTTTTACAGCACATAGGTTGGCGTTCGCTGTTAAACCGGGATTGACATAGCTCAGGTCGACCCGCCCCGCGAAAACTCGCCGGCGGCTCGGAAGCCCCCTTCGGCCATCGGCCGGACGCTCGCCTCGCCTGATCGCTAGCTGTCCGACAGAGGAAGCGGCATGCGGCGGTGCATGTCAATCCTGGTTTAGCAGCGTAGGTTGGCGAAATCGCGCGTTCGCAGCGAGGGACGTGACCGGGTGACGGCTCAGGCGGAGGTTCTGCCGCTCTGCCGTTCGGCTTGCGGCCGCTGCGTGGGCGCGGGCTCCATGCATTGTCTCGGCGGGTTCGACGAAGCGAGGGGCATGAAAACAGATCGGCCCGGGGAGAGGGGAGCTCCACCGGGCCACAAGGAGGGGGATGATGCGACGCTTGCGCATCGCTCTGCTTCTAAGGGGGTAAAGCAGAGGCAAACTGAAAGGAGGGGAGCCTTTCGTTTACAGCTGCTAGTATACGGGTCGTTCGCGCACATCGTATGATGCGGGCGTGCGCGTTTTGTGAAACGATGGGTCGCAGAGTAACGGTTCGTTAACAAGGATCAAAAGAGTCAGGAAAAGAAGTTTTCCGATAGGCGCCGCGCCGCAGAAATCTGGCGAGCGAAAGGTTGGCGAACGACATTGCCTCAAAGCGGCATCGACCTGAAGTAACATGTTCTACGATGATACGCGTTGGTCGATGATGCGGAAGCGGGCGTGTGCGGGTGCGAGAAACAGATCGGCCCGGGGAGAGGGGAGCTCCACCGGGCCACAAGGAGGGGGATGTGCGGCACCGAGGTGCCGCCACTGCTTTGTAAGGGGAAAAGCAGTACAAACTGAAAGGAGGGGATTCTTTCGTTTGCGAGACCAAGTATAAAAGTAAGCCTTGAAGAACACGTGATCGACTCATGTTCGTCCTGTGAAATGCCGCGAAGCGTCGGCGAGCGTCCATCCTCCTTCCTTCCGCCGCTCGAACTGCGCCGTTCGCGCGAGATGCTTCCGTCTCGGCGTGCGCGAGCGCATCGGCGCATTTCGACGGTCGCATGTCGGGGCTCTTTTCGGTATCATGGATCACCTGACGAAAGGAACTCCCCATGCCCGATATCGCGCTTCGTTTTCACAAGGACATGCTCGTGCTGTCCTCGCCGGTTGCCGTTGTACTGGCCCGGCAAGGGTTCGACGTGGAACACGATCTCGAATTCGCCAACCTTGTGGAGCCGGAGGCGGTGCGCGATGCGCTGCGCCTCAACAAGATGGCAGGCGCCCAGTGCCTCGTGGCGAACACGGAAGGCATCGCGCCTGCTCGTCTGGCGCATCGCGGCATGGAGGACCGCGCGGCGGAGATCGTGCGCACGGGCTTGTCCCTGGCGCGCGAGCTGAAGCCCCAGCACGTGCTGGTGGAGATCGGCCCGTGCGGCCTCCCCCTCGATGCCGCCAGCAAAAGCTCGCTCAACGAGAACCGCGACCAGTACGCCCGTGCCGCCCGCGCCTGCGATGGCCAGGAGTTCGACGCGTTCTTCCTCAACGGGTTCGCCAACCCAGCCGACCTCAAGTGCGCGCTCATGGGCGTGCGCCAGGTGAGCGGCGCGCCGGTGTTCGCGTCGGTGGACGTGGATGCCGACGGCATGCTGGCCGACGGTCGCCATACGCTCGAGGATGCGCTCGCCGTCATGGTGGACTACGAGGCCAGCGTGGTCGGCTTCGCCACGGCGGCTCCGCTCGATGCGGCCGTGACGTTCGCTCGCCGCGCCAGCGGGGCGGGGCGGCTGCCGGTGCTGGCTCAGCTGATCGTGCGTGAGCATAATCCGAAGCAAGGCGACGCTACGCACGAGAACCCGTATTACTGCCCCGATGTGCTGGTAGGGGCGGCCGTGCAGCTGCGTGCGGCCGGAGCCCAGTTCCTGCGTGCGGCCGGTGCCGCCACGCCGGCCTATGCAGGCGCGCTCGCGGCGGCCAGCGAAGGGTTCGACGTTGTGCGCTCGGATGTGGAGGAGTAGCATGGCAGGCTCTAACACGGTGCGCAGCCCGCATTACGGAGCGCTGCAGGATGTGGTGGATTCGCTGTACCTCGGGCTGGGGCCGAAGGAGAAGCTCCGCCGCCTCGACATCGTCGTGGCCGCCGAGGCCGCCGATCTTCCCGACGACCTGGCCGAGATCGTCAACCTGCTGCCGCCCGGCAGCTACACGCGCCAGCGCCTATGCGACCAGCTGAACTCGGCTATCGGCGGGCATGCGTGGGGGCAGGTGTACGGCACCGTCCAATAGCGCGTGGGGCGAGGCCGCAGCGACCGGCAGGGTGTCGGCGGTGCCGGGGCGCCCGTCCGACGCGAGGCTTCTCCACGCGAGGCGGCGGCCGACGCAACGTCTCTCGGGGGGCGTCCGCCCCGTCGGCGGCCGTAGGCAGGCTCCTCCTGCGTTCGCTCGCGGCACCCGTGGATATACTGTGAATCGCCCGCCGCGCCCCGTGTGGCCAATCGATACCCCCTTGCGCACGGCCTGCTCCGCTAGTACTATATGTTCACTTTCCTAACATCACCTACTACTACATATTGTGGAAAACATGGCGTAGATCGTGTGGAAACACTGCGCATAAACCAAGCGAAGCCACAGCTCGCAGCAGGAAAACGACGAAGCAAGAAGAAGCTCGAAGAGAGGATTGGCAGCATGGTCGAGACCATCATGAAGCGCGACGGCCGGACGGTGGAATTCAAGCAGGAGAAGATCGCCGAGGCGGTGGAGCGCGCTTTCCAGGCATGCGGGGCCATGCAGGATCGTGCGGCGGCCGAGGATATCGCGCAGCGCGTGGTGGACAAGCTGGAGAGCGGCGCCATCGAGGGCGCGCCCACGGTTGAGGGCGTGCAGGACCTCGTGGAGGAGACGCTCATCGAGTCCGGCTTCGTGCAGACGGCCAAGTCCTACATCCTGTACCGCGCCGAGCGCAGCCGCTCGCGCGACGTGAACAGCCGCCTCATCCAAACGCTCAAGGACATCACGTTCTCGAAGGCGTCGGACTCTGACATGAAGCGCGAGAACGCCAACATCGACGCCGACACCGCCATGGGCACCATGCTCAAGTACGGCTCGGAGTCGGCCAAGCAGTTCTATGAGATGTGCGTCATCGACCCGAAGTTCGCGCGAGCGCATCGTGAGGGCGACATCCACATCCACGACATGGACTTCTATACGCTCACTACCACATGCTGCCAGATCGAGCTGAAGAAGCTGTTCAAGAGCGGCTTCTCCACGGGTCACGGCGTGCTGCGCGAGCCCAACGACATCGCCAGCTACGCGGCGCTGGCCTGCATCGCCATCCAGAGCAACCAGAACGACCAGCACGGCGGCCAGGCTATCTGCGACTTCGACTACGGTCTGGCCGAGGGAGTGCGCAAGACGTACCGCCGCCTGTACAAGAAGCATCTGGCCGAAGCCGTTGATCTGCTGCTGGGCGATTCCGTGGACGACTCCCGCGCGTTCGCGCAGGACGCGCTCGCGCGCATCGAGGCGGAGACGGGCGTGTGGGCCAGCCTCGCCATGGACGAGGGCTTCGAGGCCGCCGTGCGCGCGGCGCTCGTGGAGGTCGGCGCCAGCGAGGAGGCCGCCGACAAGGCCGTGGCCTATGCGGCTAAGAACGCCCTGGGCGATACCGACCGCACGACGTTCCAGGCCATGGAGGCGCTCGTGCACAACCTGAACACCATGCACAGCCGCGCCGGCGCGCAGACGCCGTTCAGCTCGGTGAACTACGGCATGGACACCTCGCCTGAGGGTCGCATGGTGGTGAAGAACATGCTGCTGGCCACCGAGGAAGGCCTCGGCTCCGGCGAGACGCCCATCTTCCCCGTGCAGATCTTCCGCGTGAAGGAGGGCGTGAACTACAACCCCGAGGATCCGAACTACGACCTGTTCAAGCTGGCCATGCATTGCTCCGCGAAGCGCCTGTTCCCGAACTTCAGCTTCATTGACGCGCCGTTCAACGCGCAGTACTACAAGGGCACGCCCGAGACAGAGATCGCCTACATGGGCTGCCGTACGCGCGTCATGGGCAACGTGTACGATCCCGATCGCGAGATCGCTCCCGGCCGCGGCAACCTCAGCTTCACGTCCATCAACCTGCCGCGCCTGGCCATCCGCTCGAAGGGCGACCTCGATCTGTTCTTCGACCTCTTGGACGCGAAGCTTGCGCTGGCGGTGGGGCAGCTTGACGAGCGCTTCGAGATCCAGGCGCGCAAGCACGTGTACAACGCGCCGTTCCTCATGGGCCAGGGCGTGTGGATCGATTCCGAGAAGCTGGCGCCTACCGACGAGCAGCGCGAGGTGCTGAAGCACGGCACGTTGTCGCTGGGCTTTATCGGCTTGGCCGAGACGCTGGTGGCGCTGACGGGCAAGCACCACGGCGAGTCGAAGGCTTCGCAGAACCTGGGCCTCGAGATCATCGGCCATATGCGCAGCTACCTCGACCGCCTGTCGCAGGAGCGCGGGCTGAACTACGGCCTCATCGCCACGCCGGCCGAAGGCCTGTCCGGCCGCTTCGTGCGTATGGACCGTGAGCGCTACGGGTCCATCCCCGGCATCACCGATCGCGACTACTACACGAACGGCTTCCACGTGCCGGTGTACTACGACATCAGCGCCTTCGACAAGATCGAGATCGAGGCGCCGTACCATGCGCTGACGAATGCGGGCCATATCTCCTACGTGGAGCTGGACGGCGACCCCAGCGAGAACCTCGAGGCGTTCGAGGCCGTCATCCGGCACATGAAGGAGAGCGGCATCGGCTACGGTTCAGTGAACCATCCGGTGGATCGCGATCCCGTGTGCGGTTACAACGGCATCATCGGAGACGTGTGCCCCAAGTGCGGCCGCACCGAGGCGGAGCACGGCCAGTCGTTCGAGCGCATCCGCCGCATCACCGGTTACCTCGTGGGCACCCTCGACCGCTTCAACGATGCCAAGCGCGCCGAAGAAGGCGACCGCGTGAAGCATCAGATGTAACAGGTTGAACGTGACCCCTCCCGACACTATACGTCTTTACGGCACGGCTCCGGATTCCATCGTCGATGGGCCGGGGCTGCGCTATGCCGTGTTCGTGCAGGGCTGCTCGCACGGCTGTCCTGGGTGCCACAACCCCGACAGCCAGCCCTGCGCGGGCGGCACGGTGCGCGCCATCGCCGACGTGGTGGCGGAGATCGCTGCCAACAAGCTGGTGCAGGGCGTCACCATTTCGGGCGGCGAGCCGTTCGAGCAGGCCGCCGCGTGCGCCGCATTGGCGCGCCAAGTGCGCGAGCTGGGACTGGACGTGTGGACGTACTCGGGCTACCGCTACGAGCAGCTGGCGGAGGGCATCCCCGATCCGGCCGCGCGCGATCTGCTCGACCAGACCGACGTGCTGGTGGACGGCCCCTTCGTCCAGGCGCAGCATTCCTACCAGCTTCCGTGGCGCGGCTCCCGCAACCAACGGTTGATTGACGTTCCCGCCACCCGAGCCCGCGGTCGCATCGTTTTGTGGGAAACTCACGAAGACTTCCCTGTAAAGCCCCCATCGTGGTGAGGCGCCGTCTCCTTTCCTTGGCGACGGTATGGTCGACATGGTAGGATAACGGCATGGAACAGCTTCAAAACTACATCGACGCTATCGTGCGCACCGACTGGGTGACCACGGCCATCTCGGCGGTGGTCATTCTGGCGATCACGGCAGTCGTCGCGCGTCTGACGAGGCGCTTCCTGGGCCGCGTGCTTGCCATCAACGAAGAGCGCGATCTGCCCTCAAGCTCCATCTTCATCAACATCGCCCGCGGAGCCGTGTGGATCACCGGCGTGTGCATCATGCTGTCCACCTGCTTCCGCGTGGACGTGAGCGCCGCCATCACCGCGCTCGGCATCGGCGGCATCGCCATCTCGTTGGGCTTCCAGGACACGCTGTCGAACCTCATCGGAGGTTTGCAGGTCAGCCTGCTGCGCATCATCAAACCCGGCGACAACATCGAGGTGGGCTCGTCCACAGGCGTGGTGAAAGACATCACCTGGCGCCACACCACCATACGCAACGGCGCGGGCGAGGAAGTGCTCATCCCTAACTCCATCATCAGCAAAACCGCTCTCACGCACCTTCCGCCCACGAACCAAGTGAGCTTGGCCATCGTGGTCACCACGGAAGGCCAGCATCTCGACGAAGTGGCCGAGGCTATCGAGCGCAAGGCCGGCGAGGCGGCGGCCGGCATCGGCAAGGTGGTTAAACAGCCGAAGCTCACGTTCTCGGAGATCACCGCGCAGGGCTATGCGGGTTCCATCTCGTTCAGCATGGCCGACAGCCGTACCACGGGCCGTGCAATCGATGCGGTGCTGCGCGCCGTGGCGCCGCTGACCCGAACGGCGGCGCCCGATCGCGCGGAGCAGGTGCTGGAGGAGGCGCAGCAGGAAGCCGAAGAGGCCGCTGCGCAGGAAGCCGCCGGCCATGCGCCGACTAAGCCGAAGCCTAAACCGAAGCCGACTCCCAAGCAGAAGCAGAGGCCGAGCTTCCGCAAGCGCATGGCGCGGGCGCTGCGGCTTGGGAAAGAGGAGCAATCGTGAGCGAGGAGGCGATGAAAACCATGTCCGAAACGCGTTTGACCGAAGGCCCGCTGCACCACCTCGACGGCAAGCTCGCCGAATGCGGATGGGCCACGTCGCTTCTGCGCGCGTACGATCGCGACCGTATCAAGGCGCCGAAGCGCCGCATCAAAGAATGGGACTACTACCTGGTGAACGACGACGAGTTCGCTGTGGCGCTGACCGTCGCCGATATGGGTTACGTGGGGCTCATCTCGGCATCGGTGATGGACTTCGCGCAGGCCACGTCGCATACGGCCAGCGTGATCTCGCCGTTTCCGATGGGGCGCTTCAAGCTGCCCGCCACCTCGGCCGAGGGCGTGACCTCCTTCGAGAACAACCGCGTATCGTTCCGCTTCGAGGTTGCTGGCGGGCAGCGCCGCCTCAACGTGTGGTTCGCGGGCTTCGACGGCGGCGACGACCTGACGTTCGAGGCCGTGCTGGACGAGGAGCCGCGCGATTCGATGGTGATCAGCACGCCATGGGCCGAAGACCCGCTCGCGTTCTACTACAACCAGAAGATCGTCGCCATGCAGGCGAGGGGCAGTTTCAAGAAGGGGCTTTTGGTGCACGGGTTCTGCCCCGAGAACTCGTTCGGCCTGCTGGACTGGGGGCGAGGCGTATGGACGCGCGACAACACGTGGTACTGGGCCGTGGCGCAGGGTTGGCAGGACGGTCGTCGCTTCGGCCTCAACCTGGGCTACGGGTTCGGCGACACGTCGGCGGCTTCCGAGAACATGGTGTTCATCGACGGTGCTGCGCACAAGTTGCACCGCGTGGACTTCGGCATCCCCCAAAAGACGGGCGGCGCGCACGCGAAGAAGACGGCCGATCGCTACCAGCTCATGCAGCCCTGGCATATGACCGACGACGAGGGACGGCTCGACCTCGTGTTCACGCCGCTGCTCGACCGTGTGGACTGGATGGACTTCAAGCTGATCCGATCCGACCAGCACCAGGTATTCGGCCGCTTCGACGGTGCGGTGACGCTTGACGACGGCTCGACCCTGCCGGTGTCGAACCTGCTTGGCTCTGCCGAGGTCATCCACAACGTGTACTGATCAAGCACGGGACGGGCGCGCGAGAGCCGGGAATGAATCGGCGCGCGGAAGGCCGGGAAGGTTGCGTTCGAGCTTGCTTTTGCGCTGCCCGTTCGTATAATAGAGGCGAGCCGCAGGGAGCTGCTAACTCCCCACGGCTCTCGAATCGCTTCGGCGGTTTGGCTTCTTGTTACGGCTCCTTGTCCTTGCGGATCGGGAGCCGCTCCATTATCGCTGTCAAGAACCCCAGCAAACTGGAAGCGAACTCAAGGATCGCCGCTATCAAGGCCAAAACGGTCATGGCGTCCATTTCAGGCCATCGTAGCGGCTTCCGGCAAAGCGCACCATACGACCAGGCGCGCGCTCGCGCGCAACGAATCAGTGTAAAACAGCACATTTAGTGCTGTTTTTCCCTCCGTCGGTCCCTCTCTCGGGAGCATCTGGTGGAAAGGGGTGTGGTGCCGCGCCGCCTCTGCGCTTCGTACCTCTTAGTATAGCGACCGCGTATCATGCGCAGATGGCGCGCATCCAGCGCGGATCTTCCTCGATCTCGCGCGCTTCCAACGCGCTTCCAACGCGGATTCCATATTTCTTGCCAGTGTTTCCAACACGGTTTGAGCGTACGCCTGGCGTGGGTCTTGCGTCGATCTAGCGCCGGCACGAAAAAGACGGCCTCTCGAAACTTTACAGACTTTTGACCGGCATCCGACACGGTTCTGATGCTCCGTCTTCATCATGTTCCTTGCAGCGGGCCTCCGATGCCCGCGCTTCAGCGGAAAGCAATGCGCTCGCAAAGCGCATCGAAGGAAGGAAGAAGATGAAGAAGCGTTTGGCAATGGCGGTGAGCGCGGCGGTTCTGGCGCTGGGACTGTTCGGGCTGTTCGGCTGTGCGTCGGGCAACGGCGATGGTGCGAGCGGCGCAACCGACGGAGGAGCGTCGGCTTCGACCAGCCCGTCCGGCGAGGTCTCGGTCTATTCGCGCGAGGACGGCTCCGGCACGCGGGGTGCGTTCATCGAGCTGTTCGGCATCGAGGAAAAGGATGCCAACGGAGACAAGGTTGATCTGACCACTCCCACGGCCGCCATCACGAACTCCACGTCCGTCATGATGACGTCCGTGGCGGGCGACGCGAACGCCATCGGCTACATATCGCTCGGTTCGCTGAACAACACGGTGAAGGCGCTCAGCATCGACGGCGCCGAAGCTACGGCCGAGAACGTGAAGAGCGGCACGTACAAGGTGGCCCGTCCGTTCAATATCGTGACGAAGGACGGCGTGTCCGATGTGGCCCAGGACTTCATCGACTACATCATGAGTTCCGACGGTCAGAAGGTGGTCGAGGAGAACGGTTGCATCTCCGTTGCCGACAACGCGGGCTCCTATAAGGCTTCCGGCAAGTCCGGCAAGATCGTCATCGCCGGTTCCTCGTCCGTAACCCCGGTCATGGAGAAGCTGGCCGAGGCGTACAAGGCTCTCAATCCCGACGTCGCCATCGAGGTCAACCAGTCCGACTCCACCACCGGCGTGAACATGGCCACCGAGGGAACCTGCGACATCGGCATGGTCTCCCGCGAGCTCAAGGACTCCGAGAGCGGCGTGAAGGCCACGGTCATCGCCCAGGACGGCATCGCGGTTATCGTGAACCCGGATGCCTCCATCGACGAGCTTACGTCCGACCAGGTGAAGGGCATCTACACCGGCGAGCTGACCACGTGGGAAGATGTTGTTCCGTCGGCTTAACAGCCGCCGGAAGCGCTCGACGCTGCGAGGCGCCGATGCACCCCGCCTCGGCGCCTCTCGCTGACATAGCCAGACCAAGGAGTGTACATGTTCCACCTGCACATCAAAGAGGGCATAGCGAAGGCGCTGTTCGTGGCCGCCGCGGGGATATCGGTCCTCGCGGTGGCTCTCATCTGCGTCTTTCTCTTCGCGAACGGCGTGCCGGCCATCGCGCAGATCGGCCTTCCCGAGTTTCTTTTCGGCACTACGTGGCGTCCCGCCAACGATATCTACGGCATCTTCCCGATGATCGTGGGCAGCATCTACGTGACCGCCGGCGCCATCCTGGTCGGCGTTCCTACGGGGCTTTTGTGCGCCATCTTCCTGTCGCGGTTCGCCAGCGGCAAGATCGCGGCGTTCCTCAAGCCGGGCGTAGAGCTCTTGGCGGGCATCCCGTCGGTTGTCTACGGCTTCTTCGGCCTGGTGATGATCGTGCCGTTTATTCGCGACAATATGCCGGGCCGCGGCCTGTCGCTTCTGGCCGCTGCCGTACTGCTGGGCATCATGATCCTGCCCACCATCATCACCGTTGCGCAGAGCGCGCTCGATGCTGTGCCCAAGAAGTACTACGAGGGTGCGCTGGCGCTGGGTGCCGATCACGAGCGCTCGGTGTTCCGCGTTATCGTTCCCGCCGCCGTCTCCGGCATCATGGCCGGCATCGTGCTGGGCGTGGGCCGCGCCATCGGCGAGACCATGGCCGTCATCATGGTGGCCGGCAACCAGCCCATCGTTCCCGAGAGCATCTTCGAGGGCGTGCGCACCATGACCGCCAACATCGTGCTGGAGATGGGCTACGCGGCCGACCTGCACCGCGGCGCGCTCGTGGCCACGGGCGTGGTGCTGTTCGTGTTCATCCTGCTCATCACTATGTTGTTCAACGTTATCAAGAAGCGGGGTGAGACGAGGTAATGAGTCCCAAGCTGACGATCGCCTACGAATCGGTCGACGCCTCCCCGGCGCCCGCCGCCAACCCGGGCGATCGGATCGATGCGATGTTCGAAGCGGCGGAAGAGCGTCATCGCGCCGCACGCCGCGTGGTTTCCATGCTGCTGCGAGCGCTGGTGTATCTGGGCGCGCTGCTGACCACGGCGGTGCTGCTGTTCCTGGTGGGCTACATCCTGGTGAACGGCGTGCCGTACCTCACGCCCAGCCTGTTCGAGTGGGAGTACAACTCCACGAACGTCTCACTCATGCCGGCGCTGGTGAACACGCTGCTGATGGCGGCCCTCTCGCTGCTCATGGCGGTGCCGGTGGGCGTGGGATCGGCCATCTACCTGGTGGAATACGCGCCGCGCGGCAGTCGTTTCGTAGCTGTCGTGCGTACCACCGCCGAGACGCTGCAGGGCATCCCGTCCATCATCTACGGCCTGTTCGGCATGTTGTTCTTCGTGACGGCGCTGCATTGGAACCTGTCGCTTTTGGCGGGTGCCTGCACGCTGGCCATCATGGTGCTGCCCGTGGTCATGCGCACCACCGAGGAAGCGCTGCTGGCCGTTCCCGACGCGTACCGCGAAGGCGGGTTCGGTTTGGGCGCCGGCCGTTTGCGCACGGTGTTTCGCTGCGTGCTGCCTTCGGCCGTGCCCGGTATCCTGGGCGGCGTGATACTGGCGCTCGGCCGGTGCGTGGGCGAGGTGGCTGCGCTCATTTTCACGGCCGGCTCCATCGCCCAGATCCCGAACTTCGCCGGCGAGGGCGCCATGGCGGTGTTCGATTCCGCCCGCACGCTGGCCGTGCACATGTACGCGCTGGCCAGCGAAGGCCTGCACGTGAACGAGACCTATGCCACGGCGGTGGTGCTGCTGGTCATGGTGGTGCTTCTGAACCTCCTGGCCACGTTCGCCGCCAAGAAGATGAACAAGGGAGGCACCTATGACTAACGTCACGCTTGAGAGAACCGCTCCGACCCAGAACGCCCCGGCTACCTACATGCCCCAGGCGCAGGGTCAGGCGGCCGACCGCCGCATCAAGGAGAAGGCGCCCGTCGACGCGCCCGCCAAGATGGGCGTGCGCAACCTCGATCTGTACTACAAGGATTTCCACGCGCTGAAGGGCATCGACCTGCAGTTCCCCAAGAACCAGGTGACGGCGCTCATCGGCCCGTCGGGCTGCGGCAAGTCCACGCTGCTGAAAAGCCTCAACCGCATGAACGACCTGGTGGAAGGCTGCCGTATCGAAGGCGAGATCACGTTGGACGGCGAGGACGCCTACCGCTCCATCGACGTGAACAATCTGCGCCGTCGGGTGGGCATGGTGTTCCAGCAGCCCAATCCGTTCCCCATGAGCGTGTACGACAACGTGGCCTTCGGCCCGCGCACCCACGGCATCAAGAAGCGCGAGGATCTGGACGCCATCGTGGAGCAGAGCCTGCGCGACGCCGCCATCTGGGACGAGATGAAGGACCGCCTGAAGAAGAACGCGCTCGGGTTCTCCGGCGGCCAGCAGCAGCGCCTGTGCATCGCGCGCGCGTTGGCGGTGCGCCCCGAAGTGCTGCTGATGGACGAGGCCACCAGCGCGCTCGACCCCATCTCCACCGCTAAGATCGAAGACCTTGTGGGCGAGCTCAAGAGCAAGTACACGGTGATCATGGTGACGCACAACATGCTGCAGGCGCTGCGCGTGTCCGACAAGACCGCGTTCTTCCTGCTGGGCGAGATGGTGGAGGCCGGCTCCACCGACGACATCTTCACGAACCCGGCCGACCCCCGCACCGCCGACTACGTGGCGGGAAGGTTCGGCTAGGTCGGAGCGTTGTCATCCTGAGCGCAGCGCCGAAGTCGCGGCCTGTCATCCTGAGCGGAGGCGGCTAAGCCGCGTTCCCTCAGGATGACAAAGGGGCTTCCTTTCGGCTTTACGCAAATTTGACGTTGCCGCAAGCCCGTGGTTTTTCCTCCTGCTTTACAATAGGTTCGACGGCGGCGAAAGCGCGCTGCCGGCCGAAAGGACCAACCCATGATCTACTACGTTGAAGACGATACCAACATCCGCGACCTCACGGTGTACGCTCTCAAGCAGGCCGGATTCGAGGCGGCGGGCTTCCCGGCGGCGGGCGAGTTCTTCGCCGCGTGCAAGGAGCGCCTCCCCGAGTTGGTGCTGCTCGACATCATGCTGCCGGAAATCGACGGGCTCGAGATCCTCCATATGCTGCGCGAGAACCCGGCGACCAAGCATCTGCCCGTGATGATGCTCACGGCCAAGGGCACCGAGTTCGACACGGTGAGCGGCCTCGATGCCGGCGCTGACGACTATCTGGCCAAGCCTTTCGGCATGATGGAGCTGGTCAGCCGCGTGAACGCGCTCATGCGCCGCGCGTCGGCGCCTCCCGTCATGGCCGACGACGAGCTGTCTTGCGGTCCTATCGAGCTATGCGTGTCGGCTCACACCGTGCAGGTGGGCGGCGAGCCCATCACGCTCACGCTCAAGGAGTTCGACCTGCTGCACACGCTGCTGCAGAACCAGGGGCACGTGCTGTCGCGCAGCCAACTGCTGGAAGACGTGTGGGGTATGACGTACGTGGGGGAGACGCGCACGGTGGATGTGCACGTGCAGACGCTGCGCCAGAAGCTGGCCGCGGCGCAAGAAGGGGCCGACGCCCTCGTTCGTACGGTGCGCGGCGTGGGCTACTGCATCAAACCCTCCTCGTGAGCGCGCGCATGAGCCCGACGCATTTCAAGGTTAAGAGCCTGTCCGGCAAGATTTTCACGAGCGTGCTCGCGTTCACGTTGGCCGTCATCGTTGCGCTGTCCGTGACGATGACCACCATCTACTACCTGTCTTACGAGCACGACGCTGAAACCGAGCTTGCGGCCAGTGCCCAGGATGCGGCGCGCTATCTGAACGCCACTCCGTCGTCCGAGAATGCTCCCGCGCTGAAAGAGCAGTTCAGTGGACTGACGCGCTACACGCTCATCGATGCGGACGGCACGGTGCTGTTCGACAGCGCCGCCGACACCGATGCCATGGACAACCACGCCGACCGCCCCGAGGTGCAGGAAGCGGCAGACATGGGCGAGGCCGTCACCATGCGCTACTCTGAAACGCTGGGCACCGACACCGTGTATGCGGCGGTGAAGCTGGACGACGGCAGTATCGTGCGCCTGTCCGAGACGCGGCATTCGCTGCTATCGTTTCTCAGCGAGATGCTCATGCCCGTGCTCATAGCGCTCATCGTGGCAGTGGCGCTCGTGTTCCTGCTGTCGAAGATACTTACGAGCCGGATCATGAAGCCCATCGACGCGCTCGATTTCGCGAACCCCTTGGACAATGAGATATACGAGGAGATGGACCCGCTGCTCATCCGGATCGACGAGCAACAGCGCCAGCTCAAGCAGCAGAACAGCGAGCTGGCCGAAGCCGAGAACATGCGCCGCGATTTCTCCAGCAACGTGAGCCATGAGATGAAGACGCCCCTGCAGGTGATATCGGGCTACGCCGAGCTCATGAAGAACGACATGGTGCAGCCCTCCGACCGCCAGAAGTTCGCCGCGCTCATCTACGACGAGGCGCAGACCATGCGCTCGCTGATCAACGACGTGCTGACGCTGTCGAAGCTTGACGAGTCGGCCTTCGAGAACGACGGTGCGACGGCCATTAACCTGTACGCGGTGGCGCAGCGCGTGGCCGGGAGGTTGTCCAGCTTCGCGGACGACCAGGGCGTGCGCGTGCGGGTGGAGGGCGCGTCGGCGTGCATCGCGGGCAGCGAGACGTTGGCCGAGGAGATGCTGTACAACCTCATCGAGAACGGCATCCGCTACAACCACGAAGGCGGCCTCGTCACCATGAAGGTGGGCTCCGAATGCGTGGAAGGCGGGCTCGCGAACGCCGCGTACCAGACGGTCGTGCGCGTCAGCGACACGGGACCGGGCATCCCGGCCGAGTTGCACGACAAGGTGTTCGAACGCTTCTTCCGCGTGGACAAGAGCCGTTCGAAGGAAACCGGAGGAACGGGACTGGGTCTGGCCATCGTCAAGCATGCGGTTATGTACCACGGAGGCGTTATCGAGGTGGAGAGCGCCGAAGGGCAGGGCACCACGTTCGTGCTGCGTTTTCCCAGCGCTTGACCTCTCGGCTACTATCGAGCATGCACGGCTTTTTGCGCCCTCTCCGGAGGGCGCTGCCGTTCTTCTGGAGCTTGCGATCGGGCGCGCACGTTACTGAGAATATCGCTATACTAGGACGCAATACCAGTAACCGCGAAGCGCAAACGCCGGCATGTCCGTTACCGTGAACGAAGGCTCTCCATGGCTGAATACAACGACGATCTGAACTATCCCGATCCGTTCTACATCTCGGACATCGAGACGTACGAGCTTCTGCACGTGAACGAGGCGGGCCGCCGGCTTTTCAAGGTGCCGCTCGATGCCGATCTGGAGGGCGTCAAGTGCTACGAATTCCTGCAAGGGCGCGATGAGCCGTGTCCGTTCTGCACGAATCATCTGCTCAGCGTCGAGAAAAGCTACGTGTGGGAATTCACGAACCCTTTGACGAACCATCGTCATCTGCTGAACGATCGTCTGATCAACTGGGGTGGGAAGCTGGTTCGTCTTGAGGTGGGCTTCGACCTCACCGATCAAAAAGAAGAGGGTATGCGCTTTCGGAACCTGCATCGCAACGAGGAGGTCATCCTCGAGATCGCTAACGATCTGTATCGCGAGACCGATCCGGAGCGCGCGTCCGTGCGCATGCTCGAACGGTTGGGCGAGGAGCTTGGAGCCGAGCGTTCCTATCTGTTCTCGGCTCGCGGAGAAGGGTTCAGCAATACGCACGAGTGGTGTGCTGACGGCATATCCTCCCAGATCGAAAGCCTTCAGGATATGGACTACCGTTTGTTCGAGCGGTGGCTCGACCTGTTCGGTCGGGGGGAATGCGTGCTGATCGAGGATCTGGACGCCATCAAGGGCGTTGTCGATCCTCGGGAGTACGAAACGCTGCACGTGCAGGAGATCGCCAGTCTGGTCGTCGCACCCATCGAACGCGACGGGCGTCTCGTGGGCTTCCTCGGCATGGACAACCCTCCGGCCGACCAGATCCGCGACATCGCGCCGCTGCTGCGCACGTTGTGCTACTTCTACAGCATGACGTTGCAGCGTATCGAAAACGAGCGCCAGCTGGTGGCGATGAGCTATCACGATTCTCTGACCGGGCTGTACAATCGAAACCGCTACAACGAGGACGTGCGGCGCCTTGAGAAGCTGGCGCGCCCGTTCGGCGCGGTTTTTCTCGATGTCAACGGCATGAAGGAGATCAACGATCGCGGCGGCCATGCTGAAGGCGACCATCTGTTGCAAGCATGCGCTCAGACGATGCAGCGCGTTCTCGGAGAGGTTGCGCGGCTGTACCGTGTGGGCGGCGACGAGTTCGTGGCCACGGTCGTGGATACCGACGAAGCGGGCTTTCGGTCGCTTGTGGAGCGGCTGCAGAAAGCGTTCGACGAAGTTTCGTCGTGCGAGGTGGCTATCGGCGCGCAATGGACGCCGCGATCGAGTGAGATCGATAGAACGTTGTTCGATGCAGACGAGGCGATGTACCGCGATAAGCGCCGTTTCTACCAGAACAGGAGCACGTCGGACGTAGCGCCTTCTCGACGTGCTCGCGGCGACCGCTTCGACGAGCGCGAAAGGGCGAAGGCGCGAGATGTCGCGCAGGAAGGCACGCTCATGGAGCTGCTGGGCATCGGGTTTGCTCGTCATAGGTTGGATGAAGCTTTCACAACTCTCGAATCCAATGCTTGCTACAGTTTGGTGACGGGCGACGACGAGGAGGGGCGTCGAGCCGTCGGTGCGTTGGCCAAGGAGGCTCGCGAGGCGGGCGAGCGAGGCTTCGCCGGAACCGTGTGTGTGAATCGCGGCGGCGCTCCCGCACGGGTGCGAGTTTCAGGCGCTTTCGCAGAAGACGAGGCCGCGGGAGGTGCGGTGGCGCTCGCGTCCTACGTCGATGTCGAAGATGCGCTTGCGTCCATGGGAAAGGAAGCCTACAGGCCCTCGAACAGCTGACCCAGCGTCACGCCCAAGCCGAGCGCGACCTTCTCCATGAAGTCGATGGTGGCGTTGCGGTTGCCCGCCTCCACCTTGGCGAGGTACGACCGTCCTACACCCGTCATGAGCGCAAGCTGCTCCTGCGTCAGATTGCTCTCCTCGCGAAGCGCCCGGACGCGCTGTCCGAGGAGTATCCTGGTTGCTCGGGTCAAAAGGCTACAACCCTTTGAAGAATTCTTCCAAGGAAAGGCCGAGACCCTTGGAAATCTTCTCTATGCATTCGAGGCTCGGGTTTCGCTTCCCGCCTTCGATTTTTGCCAGGTAAGAGCGCTCGACGTTCACCATCAGCGCAAGCTTCTGCTGCGAGAGCTTCTGGCTTTTACGCAGTTCTCGGATTCGGTTGCCGACGAATGTTCTCGTTTCCTGTGACATGCAATCAGGGTATCCGGTGTCAAACACGCAATTGAGTTCTATGGAACCCAAAAGCGGACAATCGGGCTCGCCCTATGACGATGCGGATTGCGAAAAGAGAAGCCCTTGCTTGAAGTGCGCGGATAACCGCAGAGGAACATGCCGTTTACGAGCGTGGAAAAAGCCCTACCCCCGGCCAGAAGGATGAACCCACCTTAAAAGGTGGGTGCTCGCAGCCCGCTTCCTGGCTTTCGTGTCAACGGACACGAATCCCCATTTCACGCGCGATCTTGAGCTCCCTCATGTATCAGCATCGGTCCATCGCAAAGTATGGCTTCGAGGGCAGGACCTGCTTTTGAGTATATGGGTAGCATCGTTAAAATAAAGACTTGACATCCGGTTGTTTCGCCGATTACACAACCCGGTCTTCTACATGCCGAGCGGCTGCGGATCGAGCGACGGAATGCGAGGACGGGAGCGCGTTGTCGCCCGAAGGCCTCGTTTTCGGGCGCGATTCCGAGTTTTTCGGCCTACAATGCAACGTCCGCTAGGCAAACAAGCGTTCGCATGATACGATATATGGCATGGATACCTTATTTACCGAAATGGAAAACGAGCGGAAGTCGGAAGTGGCGCCCTTGGCAGTGCGCATGCGTCCGCGCACGCTTGAAGAAGTGGTCGGCCAGGACGAGGCGGTGGGCCCCGGCTCGTGGCTGCGCAACGCCATCGAGCAGGACCAGTTGAGCTCGGTCATCCTGTTCGGCCCGGCGGGCACGGGCAAGACCTCGCTCGCGCACGTCATCGCCGAGACGACGAAGGCTACGTTCGTGGAGGTGTCGGCCATCGGCGGCACGGTTTCGGATCTGCGCCGCGAAATCGATGCCGCCGACAAGCGCCTGTCGGCGTTCGGTTTGCGCACCATCCTGTTCGTCGACGAGATCCACCGCTTCAACCGCAGCCAGCAGGACGCGCTGCTGCACGCCGTGGAGGATCGCGTGCTGGTGCTGGTGGGAGCCACAACGGAGAACCCCTTCTTCGAGGTTAACTCGGCGCTGATCAGCCGCTCGCGCGTGGTGGAGCTGCACGGGCTGTCCGACGAGGAGATCGTCAGCCTCGTGGAGCGTGCGCTGGCCGACGAGCGCGGCCTGGGCGGCCGCTATCGGTTGGATGCCAAAGCGCGCGACGCCATCGTGCTGCTGGCGGGCGGCGACGGGCGCGCGGCGCTCACCACGTTGGAGCTTGCCGCTGGTATGGTGCAGCCCGGCACCTCGAAGAAGCCCGCGAAGATCACCGAGGACAACGTGCGCGCGGCCACGCCGCATCGCTCGCTGCCCTACGACAAGAACAAGGACATGCACTACGACGTCATCTCGGCGTTCATCAAGTCCATGCGCGGCAGCGACCCCGATGCCGCGCTGTACTGGCTCGCCCGCATGATCGATGGGGGAGAAGACCCGAAGTTCATCGCGCGCCGCATGTTCATCGCTGCGTCGGAGGATATCGGCAACGCCGATCCGCAGGCGCTGCTCATCGCTGAGGCCGCGTTCAAGTCGGCCGAGGTCATCGGCTATCCCGAGTGCCGCATCAACCTGGCGCAGGCTGCCATCTACCTGGCGCTCGCGCCCAAGAGCAACGCGGCGGAGGCGGGCATCGATGCCGCGCTGAACGAGGTGCGCAACGGGCCGTCTCGCAACGTGCCCGACCATCTGCGCGATCGGCACCGCCCCGGATCCGAGAACTACGGCGAGTACAAGTATCCGCACAGCTACCCCAGCGGCTGGGTGAGCCAGCGCTACCTGCCCGACGGTTTGGAGCGCGGCTGCTTCTACCGGTCGAGCGATCGCGGTTGGGAGGCCTACCGCAGCGACACGTTCGCGCGAGACCGTCTGGATTCCGGAGAAAACCCCACGTCGCGCGGAAGGTAACCGATTGTCTACTCCTGTGGAAGCAGGGTGAAAAGTTGACCTCGGCCTGTATATCATCCAAGGTGCTCGTGCTATAGTAATGGCTTCGGAAACAGGAGGCATACGGTGGATATCAGCGAAATTCTCAGCATAGCGTTGCCGGTGGTCTATGTGATCGTGGGCGCGGTGCTGGTGTGGCTCGTCATCGAGCTTGTCATGACCGTGCGCAAGACACGCAAGACGGTCGACGATCTGCAGAGGCAGGTCGAGCCTACGCTGGCAAGCGTGGAGCGTATCACGGCGTCGCTCGAGCCCGTCGCGGCGAAGGTGGATCCGCTGGTGGAGCGTGTGTCGCTGACGGTCGATGCCGCCAACCTCGAGATCATGCGCGTCGATCAGATTCTCGAAGACGTGAACGAAATCACCGACTCGGTGGCCTCGGCCGTCGAAGCGGTGGACACGGTGACCAATGCTCCGGTGGAATTGGTGAACAACGTGACCTCGCGTGTGCGCAACGCGTTCAAGTCGCGCCGCGCCAGCGACGAGTCGGTTGCCCTCGGCCAGGCGAAAGCCGAGCGCTCCGCCTCCCATGGTGCGAACGGAAACGGCACCGAAGTGCCCGTTTCGACCGCCGACGTCGTCAAGGGCGTGGTGACCACCTCGGTCGCGGCCGCGAAGGAGGCCGTTGCCGACCAGCGCGAGCAACGCGCCGAGCAGCGTGCCGAGCGAGACGAGAAGGCCGAAGCCAAACGCGTCGCCGCCGATAAGACGTCCGAAGTCGCCGCCACCATGGCCGATGCCGTGGCTACCGCCGCGAACGCCGATGCCGCAGCTGCGCAGCAGTACTTCACGTACGACGCAGACGAAAAAGCGAACCAGGGCAAGTAACGACAGCATACACGGCACGAAAGGGCGACTCGGTGGAGACTCCCAGCTCCGAAGCGACGAAAACCGACAAAGCGAAGCGAAGCTTTCTCATAGTCTGGACGATCGTGGGCGGCATTCTGCTCACGGGCGTTCTCGTTTACCTGTTCAATATCTTGAGCGTGCCTATCGGCATCGTCATCTGGTCCATCGTCATCGTATTCTGCCTGCGAGGACCGGTGAACAAGCTGGAGAAACTGGGCGTTCCCCGCGTGGCCGGCACGACGATCGCCTACGTCCTGATGTTCGTTGTTCTGGCTTTGGTGGGGCTTCTCATGTTCTCGCCGGCGTTCGGCGTGGGCGACCAGTTCACCAACCTCATCGAGAGCATTCCGGGCTACGTTCAGACCATCGCCGGGTGGGGCAACGACCTGTACACGCGCTACGCCGACGTGCTTCAGAACGACACGGTGCAAACGTGGATCAACAATGCGCTGGACGCCATCGTCTCATGGGCTTCGACGTTCGCCCGCGATAGCGCCAACGGCGTGGTCGCCATCGGGACGGGTCTGGTCAACACGTTCGTTGCGCTCGGGTTTGCGCTGGTGGTGGCTTTCTGGATCCTCATGGAGCTTCCGCAGCTTGGACGCGAATGCATGCGCCTCGTCAACCCGAAGCGCCACGAGGATCTGGAAATGCTGCACGTCACGTTCACGCGCGTCATGGGCGGCTACATCAAGGGCACGCTTTTGCAGTGCGCCATCATCGGCGTGGGCTGCGTCGTTCTGTTCGGCGCCATCGGCATCCCGAACTACGCGGCGCTCGGCGGTATCGCCGGCCTGTTGAACATCATCCCCATCGTGGGCCCGTGGCTCGGCGGTGCGCTTGCGGCCATCGTGGGCGTGTTCGTCAGCCCCTGGATCGCGGTCATCGCGCTCGGCGGCACCATTGCCATCCAGCAGATCGTCTATACGTTTATTTCGCCGAAGATCATGGCGAACTCGGTGGACGTTCATCCGGCGCTCACCCTCATCGCTTTGATGGCGGGCTCCGCTATAGGCGGCGCTATGAGCGGCTTCACGGGCTCGCTTGTGGGTATGTTGGCTTCCATTCCCGCCGTCGCGGTTGCGAAGTCGGTTTTCGTGTATTATTTCGAAAAGCGCATGGGGCGGCAGCTGGTAAGCGCAGACGGCGTGTTCTTCCAAGGCACCACCGCCTCGGACGGCACGCTCGATCCCATCGCCGATGCCACGTCGCCGCATCCCGACATCTCGGCGGCGTTCGAGCGCGTCGAGCAGCGCAAGGCCGAGGCCGATCAGAAGGCGCAGCATCGTAAGAAGCGTTGATCGGGCTTTGTTGGCCTGAGCGCGTGGGGGCGTGCGGGCGCACGTCGTTAGTGGAGCAGCGGGTCGTGCGAGGCGGCCCCCGAGGAGATAGAAAGACACGACTATGAAGTACATGACCAGCGCGGAGATCCGCGAGAAGTACCTGAGCTTTTTCGAGGAGAAGGGCTGCAAGCGCTGGCCCTCGTCATCGCTCATTCCCGACGACCCGTCGTTGTTGCTGACGAGCGCCGGCATGGTGCAGTTCAAGCCGTATTTCCTGCAGCAGAAGCACCTTGAAGCCCCCTACATCGGCACGACGACGGTGCAGAAGTGCGTGCGCACGAACGACATCGACATCATCGGCACCACGGGCCGTCACCAGAGCTTCTTCGAGATGTTGGGCAACTTCAGCTTCGGCGAATACTTCAAGGAGGAGATGTGCGCGTGGGCGTACGAATTCTCCACCGAGGTGCTGGGCCTGCCGGCCGAGCGCCTGTACTTCACCGTGTATCTCGACGACGACGAGACCATCGAGATCTGGAAGAAGCTGGGCGTGCCCGACGACCATATCTCGCGCCTGGGCGAGGATGACAACTTCTGGCGTGCCGGGCCTACGGGCCCCTGCGGCCCCTGCTCGGAGATCTACTTCGATCAGGGCGAGGACTTCGGCTGCGGCAGCCCCGACTGCGCGCCTGGTTGCGACTGCGACCGCTTCCTGGAGTACTGGAACCTCGTGTTCACCCAGTACGACGGACAGGAAGACGGTACGTTCGTGCCCCTTCCGAAGAAGAACATCGACACCGGCATGGGCCTCGAGCGCATCGCGGCCATCCTGCAGGGCGTCCAGTCCAATTACGAGACGGACGTGCTGCGCAGCCTCGTGGCGGTGGGCGAGAAGCTGACCGGAACGACGTACGGCGAGGACGCGGCCATCGACCTATCGCTGCGCATCATGGCCGATCACAGCCGTGCCGTGGCATTCATGATCGCCGACGGCATCCTGCCCTCCAACGAAGGCCGCGGCTATGTGCTGCGCCGTCTGCTGCGTCGCGCCGTGATGAAGGGCCATCTGCTGGGCCTCGACAAGCCGTTCCTCAACGATTACGTCGACGAGATCGTGAACCTCATGGGTCACGTGTACCCTGAGATCGTGGAGAACCGCGAGCTCACGCGGCGCGTCATCCTGTCCGAGGAAGAGCGCTTCGGCTCAAACCTGCGCCAGGGCCGCGCGTTCCTCGACGAGGCGCTGGCCGAGCTCGAGGGCGAGGTGCTGCCGGGCGACCGCGCGTTCACGCTGCACGATACGTACGGCTTCCCCGTGGAGGTCACGCGAGAGCTGTGCGACGAGCGCGGCATCGAAGTTGATATGGAAGGCTTCGGCCGCTGCATGGACGAGCAGCGCGAGCGCGCTCGCGCTGCCAATACGAAGGACGCCGAGGCGGCCTGGTCCACCTATGGCGGCGTGATGAACGAGATCCTCGAGGCCGTGGGTCCCACCGAATTCCTCGGCTATACGAAGAACGACGCCGAAGCGCGCGTGCTGGCGCTCGTGAAAGACGGCGTGCAGGTGGATGTGCTGGAGGCGGGCGACGAGGGTCGCGTGGTGTTGGACGCTACGCCCTTCTACGCTGAGAAGGGCGGCCAGATCGGCGACGCCGGCGTGCTTGCGAAGGACGATGCCATCGTGGCGGTCCTGGACACGAAGGAGCCCGAGAAGGGCCTGATCGCGCACACCGTGAAGGTGGAGAGCGGTCGCTTGAGCGCGGGCGATGCCGTGCATGCCGCCATCGACGTGCCGCGCCGCGAGCGTATCCGCCGCAACCACACCGCTACGCACATCCTGCATTGGGCGCTGCGCGAGGTGCTGGGCGATCATGTGAAGCAAGCGGGCAGCTACGTCGCCGACAGCCGTCTGCGCTTCGACTTCACCCACTTCGAGGCCATGACGGCCGAACAGATCGCCGAGGTGGAGCGCCTGGCGAACCAGAAGATCATGGAGAATCATCCCGTGCGCGCCTACGAGACGTCGCTCGCATCGGCACGCGAAGCCGGCGTCATGGCGCTGTTCGGCGAGAAGTACGGCGAGTTCGTGCGCGTGCTCGACATCGAGGGCTTTTCGCAGGAGCTGTGCGGCGGTACCCACGTTTCGGCTACGAGCGAAATCGGCTTCGTTAAGATAACCTCCGAGACCAGCGTGGGCGCGAACCTGCGTCGCATCGAAGCCGTGACCAGCTTCGACGCGCTTGCGTACATGAATCGCGTGGAGGCTGAGCTCAAGGAGGCGGCCGAGTCTTTGCGCGTGCCCCTGTTCGACGTGAGCGAGCGCACGGCATCGAACATGAAGACCTTGAAAGACCTGCAGACGAAGCTGAAGCGTGGGCGCGAGGCCGTGGCCGACGACGGCATCAACGCCTTGCTCGAGACCGCGCAGACGAGCGCTGCGGGCTATCCGGTAGTGTTCGGCCGCATGCCGGAGGCCGATGCGGGTCAGATGCGCAATATGTGGGATGTGCTGCGCGCGCGTCTGGGCCAGCCGGGCGCCGCGGTGCTGGCCACGGAGAAAGACGGCAAGCCCACGCTGTTGGCGGCCGGCACGCCGGAGGCGGTGGAGGTGGGCTTCGACGCAGACGCCGTCATCAAGGCGATCTCGGGGAACATCAAGGGCGGCGGCGGCGGAAAGGCCGCCATGGCGCAGGCCGGCGGCAAAGACGCCTCGGGCATCGACGCGGCCCTTCAGGCTGCGCGCGACATGCTGCTGTAGGGTTGTTGGCTGGGCGCCGTGCCGAGGGGTGCGGCGCCCAGGCGGTCCCGAGCTCGCTCGAAACGTCCACAGGACGTTTCGACTCGATGGGTGCGGCGTCGCGAAGCGAAGCGTGACAAGTCCCCGAAGGGGGAATCTCGCGGCGCACCCCTCGGCACGGCGCCCGAGGCGGTTCTTCCGCTGGGGGCACCGGCTCTGCGAGCGGCGCTTCAACCTGCGGGGCGTCTTTTTCGGCGGCTTCTCCGTGAATCGGAGAAGCCCTTTTTTCATCCTGGGGAGTGATCATGCTGCCTCGCTTGCCTCTTCGGGACGCGCGTGACCGTCTTGTCGTCTTCGTCAACCTGGGGCGTGCGAAACGGATCGAGAAATCCTATTCGGTCGTTTGGCGGGTTGATTTTGGCAAGAATTTCGAGGTAGGTAAAAGTTACATATATCTAACTTGGCTAAAAGCGAGCGTGTGAGAAAACCGACCAGGTGTTTTGCGCATAAGTTACGATGCAAAGACGGTCTTCTGGCGTCCCACATTCACCTAGCTCAAAATTTTTGCCATATTCTCGCACCTCGACGACAAGCCGCCGTCTATCGACCGTGCGATTTTCTCAAAAGAGGTTGCGAGCATGCTTGCGCTCTTCGCCAGGTTGCCGCATTGACGTACAATAGGCTGAAAGCGGAAAGCCGCGCGTATCCGCCGGTAACATGAAAGGGCTCATCATGCGAATTATGGCTTTGGATATTGGGGAGACGCGCGTGGGGGTTGCGGTGAGCGATCCGGGGGAGCGGGTGGCTTCTCCGGTGGCCGTGCTGCCCGCCTCGGAAGTGCTGAACTGCGCGAAGCCGTTCCAGCGAGCGCTTGAGGATTGGGAGCCGGAGCTGCTGCTGTGCGGACTTCCCTACACCATGGCGGGCGCGGAGGGGCCTCAGGCCGCGCGCATTCGGAAAGCGGCGAAAACCATATCCGACGCCTGCGGCATCCCTTACGAATTCGCTGATGAGCGGTTAAGTTCGCAGGAAGCCAAACGGAGTTTGCGTGAAAAGGGCATGACCGAGAAGGCCATGCGCGGCAAAATAGATATGATAGCCGCAAGTTTGTTTTTGCAGGCGTGGCTTGACGCGCGCCGTGAGGCTTGATGGAAGAAGAGGATCAGTTCCATGCCCCAGCACAGGAAGCAAGTCACCTATTCTCAGCGTCCGAACCATGCAGCTCGCTCGGCTCATGCCCGGGGCGAGCGCCAGTTCCGTACGTACGATACCAGCTATATCCGCCCGAAGAAAAGCAAGGCTCCTGCTATAGTCGCCGCCGTTTTGGCCGTTCTTGTCGTCGGAGGTTTGGCGTGGGGCGCGCTCACCCTGTTCAACAGCTGTTCCGCGCAATCGGTCGAGCTTCTGGCCGAGGGTCAGGAGGCCACGATCACGGTGGCCGAAGGTGCTGGTGCCAAGGTCGTCGGAGAGCAGCTTGCGGAAGCCCGTCTGGTTTCCAATGCGGGAGACTTCACGAAGCGCGTCAACGAGATGGGCGTTGATTCCCAGCTCAAGCCCGGTACCTACACATTCGCGGGCGGTATGTCGCTCGACGCCATCATCAACCAGCTGACGGCCGGTCCGGTGGCGAACGCGCTCACCATCCCCGAAGGAAGCACGCTCGAGGCCGTTGCCCAGAGCGTGGCAACCTTCACCGAGAATCGCATCACGGCGGACGCGTTCACGGCCGCTGCGTCGGATGCCAGCTCATACGCGGCCGACTACGACTTCCTGGCCGACGCGGGCACGAACAGCCTGGAAGGCTTCCTGTTCCCGAAAACGTACGAGATCGGCGACGATGCCACGGCCGAGTCGGTAGTGCGCATGATGCTCGACCAGTTCAAGACCGAGACGTCGGGGCTCGATTGGTCCTACCCGCAAAGCCAGGGCCTCACCATCTACGATGCCGTGAAGCTGGCTTCCATCGTTGAGCGCGAGTCGTCGGGCGACGAGCAGATCCGCGCCCAGGTGGCCTCGGTGTTCTACAACCGCCTGAACAACTTCGGCGATCCGAACTACGGCTTCCTGCAAAGCGATGCGACCACGGCTTACGAGCTGGGTCACGACCCCACCCCCGAGGATATCAAGAATCCAACACCGTTCAACACCTACACGAACACGGGTCTGCCTCCCACGCCCATCTGCTCGCCGGGTCTCGATTGCCTGCAAGCCGTGTGCAACCCTGCGCAGACGAACTACTTCTTCTTCTACTTCGCGCCTGATGAAAGCGGTACGATGCAGTACTACTTCAGCGAAACGTACGAAGAGCATCAGCAGACGTTCTCCTAGGCCGTTAGCGACAACGCCATGGCTTTTCTCGAACCCGACCGCTACTTTGCGCGCATCTCGCGCATCGATATCGACCGCGACCTGCTGGCGCTGGACTTTCGCAACGTGCTGCTGGACGTGGACAACACCATCCTCACGCGTGACACCCACGAAGTGCCGCGCGATGTGGGGTTCTGGCTGGCGAAGGCGCGCGATGCGGGCATTACGTTCTGCCTTGTGTCCAACAACTGGCACGAAGGGGTGTACCAGCTGGCGAACCGTCTTTCGCTGCCCATCGTGGCGAAGGCCGTCAAGCCGTTGCCGCCCGCGTTCCTCATGGCTTTGCGCAAGCTGGGAGCGAAGCGTTCCGAGACGGTGGTCATCGGCGATCAGCTGGTCACCGACGTCATGGGCGCGCATTTTCTGGGCATGAAGGCGTATCTGCTGGCTCCGCTGGTGGAGCAGGATCTGCCCCATACGCTGCTGCTGCGCAACTTCGAGCGCGTCGTCATGGGCGAGCGTAAGCCGGAGGGCGCCGCATCGACGTCGCAGAACGCCGTCCCCTGCGAGGATGAGGAACCCGACGCGCAGGGCGTCTGATGTGAACGAGCGAGCGAAAGGATCGTTATGACCGACACGCAAGCCGAACGGCCGGCCGAGAGCCTGTACCTCTTGGGACATCCCATTGCGCACTCTTCGTCGCCCGCGATGTACAACGCCGTGTACGAGCGCTTAGGATTGCCGTGGCGCTACGGTTTGGCTGATTGCGCGACCGAGGAAGAGGCGCGCTCGTTCGTGGAGGCGCGCGGCTTCCTGTCCATCAACATCACCACGCCGTACAAGCCGCTCGCGTTCGAGGCCGCCACGGCGAAGGCTGCCACGGCGAAGCTCGCCCAGGGCGCGAACGTGCTGGTGAAGAAGGGTGACGCGCTCATCGGCTTCAACACCGACGGCCAGGGCTGCGTGGCGTACTTGGAGCGCACGGGCTTTTGCTTCGCAGGCAAGCGCGTGGCCGTGTGCGGCACGGGCCCCACGGCGCTGTCCATCCTGCACGCATGCGCCATCGCCGGGGCGGACGTGGCCATGCTGGTCGGGCGCGACAAGGAGCGCTCCCGCAAGGTGCTCGAAGGCTACGTCGAGCGGTTCGGCCTGTTGGCAAATGCCACGGTGGACCTGCCGGCAGCGCAGGCGCACCATCGCAGCTTCCGCACGGCTTACGAGCGCACCACGTTCAAGTTCGGCAGCTACACCACGTCCACGAAGGCGCTGGCCGCCGCCGATCTCGTGGTGAACGCGACGCCGCTCGGCATGAACGAGGGCGACGGCTCGCCGTTCGACGTCGAGCTTCTGAGCGCGGGGCAGACCGTGTTCGACGCGGTATACGGCCACGGCGAGACGGCGCTCGTGCGCGCCGCGCGCGAAGCGGGATGTACGGTGCACGACGGCGCCGGGATGCTGGTAGCGCAGGCGGTGGCTACCGTGCACGCCGTGTGCGACCTCGCCGAGGTCGACGTCGCCCTGTCTGACGACGAGCTGTTCGCCTTGATGGCGGAAGCGGCAGGGTTCGACCTGTAGACTTCCGTCATCCTGAACGGAACCGACTGGTTGCTTCGTCATCCTGGGCGGAGCGCGTAGCGCGGAGTCGAAGGATCCCGTGAGGCGCCAGCTGAAAGCGTCTCGGTTGGCACCGTACGGGATCCTTCGCGTCCCCGCTTCGCGGAGCCTCCCTGCGCTCGCTCCGCGTGCTCGGGAGTTCGACAGTCCACTGGACTGTCGAATGCTGTGCTCGCTCAGGATGACGAGTACGTGAGCCATAGGGATGGGGTTGATGCCTCATTCGATGCGGATGCGGCGTGCGACCTGCTTTTCGCTAGCCTTGCCTGAACGGTAGGGTACAATACGATGCGAACCATTCGTATCAGCGCGGAAAGCGACAGACTATGCGATACCTAACAGCAGGCGAGAGCCACGGTCCGTGCCTGACGGCCATCGTCGAAGGCGTGCCCGCGGGCTTGAAGATCTCCGAATCGCAGATCAACACCGACCTTTCTCGTCGTCAGTCCGGTTACGGGCGCGGCGGCCGCCAACGTATCGAGCGCGATACCGTGGAGGTCGTCTCCGGCGTGCGCTTCGGCCGCACGCTGGGAACTCCTATCGCGCTCGTGGTGCGCAACCGGGACTGGGAGAACTGGACCGATCGCATGGCCACGTTCGGCGAGGCTCCGTCCGACCTCGCCCGTGAGGTCACGCCACGCCCCGGCCACGCCGACCTCGTGGGGGCGCTCAAAACCGACACGTCCGACTGCCGCAACATCCTCGAGCGCGCAAGCGCCCGCGAGACGGCTGCGCGCGTGGCGGCGGCCGGCATCGCGCGCGAGTTCTTGGCCGACCTGGGTGTGGAGGTGTTCTCGTACGTCACGTCCATCGGAAGCGCGTCCTTCAAAGAGGACGACGCGCTCATGAACGCTCCCGACTACAAGCCGCTGGCTATCGAGACGAGCGAGGTGCGCTGTCCCGACGAACAGGCGACGGAGGCCATGAAGGCCGAGATCGACCGCGCGAAAGACGCGGGCGAGAGCCTGGGCGGCACGTTCCGCGTCGTGGTGACGGGGCTCGTGCCGGGCGTGGGCGGCTACGCTACGGCGGACGATCGTCTGACCTCGCGTTTGGGAGCGGCGCTGTTCTCCATCCCTGCCATCAAGGGCGTCGAGTTCGGTCTGGGCTTCGAAGCGGCTCGCCGCGTGGGCTCCGAGGTGCACGACCCCATCGCGCTGGACAAGCAGGTCGGCTTCGTGCGCACGTCGAACAATGCGGGCGGCCTCGAAGGCGGCATGACCACGGGCATGCCCCTCATCGTGAGTGCGGCCATGAAGCCCATTCCCACGCTCATGACGCCGCTCGAGACGGTGAACCTCGACACGTTGGAAGTCGAAGAGGCGTCGAAGGAGCGCAGCGACACGTGCGCCGTTCCCGCCTGCGCCGTGGTGGCCGAGAGCGAGGTGGCGTTCGTGCTGGCCGAGGCGTACCTCGAGAAGTTCGGGCGCGATAACATGGCCGACATCAAGGCGGCCGTGAAAGCGTACCGCCAGCGGCTCAGGACGATGGCGCGATGAGGCACGAGGCTTCGAGACGACCTCGCGTGGTGGGGGAGCTTGCGCGCCCCGTGTTCTTCGTGGGATTCATGGGCGCGGGGAAGACGTCGGTCGCGCGACGGCTGGCGCGCACCTGCGGCGTGGCCTCGGTGGACATGGACACGTACCTCGAGCGCCGCGAGGGCAAGCGCGTGAAGGAGATCTTCGCGCAGGCGGGCGAGGACGGCTTCCGCGCCATCGAGACGGACGTGCTGCGCGAGCTGGCCGGCAAGGAGCCGCTGCTCGTGTCGTGCGGCGGCGGCGTGGTGAAGCGCGATGAGAACCGCGCCATCCTGCGCGATGCGGGGTTCGTCGTGTACCTGAAGGTCACGGCCGACGAGGCGAAGTCGCGCATCAGCGACACCTCCACGCGCCCTTTGTTCCAGGACCTCGATGTCGCGCGCAAGACGTCCGAGGAGCGCCTGCCCCTGTACGCCGAGGTGGCCGACCTCACCATCGACACCGCCGGCAAGAACGTGGCTACCATCGCGCGCGAAGTGCAGAGCGCGCTCGAGAAGGAGGGCATCCTGTGCCTGCAACGAAAGTGATCGTCAACATCCCCGGCGAAGAAGCCTACGACGTGCGCATCGGCGGCGGCGTGCTGGCGAATCTGGGCGCGCATCTGCGCAAGCTGCCGGTGTTCGCCGAGTCGGACCGCGCGCTCGTCGTCACCGACGAGAACGTTGCGCCGCTGTATCGCGCCGACGCGAAGGAAGCGCTCGCGCAAGCCGGGTTCCGCGTGAGCGACATCGCCGTGCCGGCGGGCGAAGGCTCGAAGTCTGTCGAGGTGGCGGGAGAGATATGGGAGGCCATGGCCAGCCTTGCGCTCGGCCGCGACTGCGTGGTGGTGGCGCTCGGCGGCGGCGTGGTGGGCGACCTCGCCGGGTTCGTTGCCGCAACCTATATGCGCGGCGTGCCGGTGGTGCAGGTTCCCACGACGCTGCTATCTATGGTGGACTCCTCGGTGGGCGGCAAGACCGGCGTCAACCTGGCGGCCGGCAAGAACCTCGTGGGCGCGTTCAAACAGCCGGCGTACGTGTGCGCCGACACGGCCACGCTGGCCACGCTCGACGAACGCGAGTGGGCCTGCGGCTGCGCGGAGATAGCGAAGTCCGCGGTCATCGACTCGGACGACTTCTTCTTCTGGCTGGTCGACGCGGCGGGCGCGCTGGCGGCGCGCGACGAGGTGGTAGTAGAGGAGGCCATCGCGCGCTCGGTGGTGTTCAAGGCCGACGTGGTGGCTGCCGACAAGTCCGAGAGCAAGGGCGTGCGCGAGTGCCTGAACTACGGCCACACGTTGGGACATGCGGTCGAATCGCTGGCGGGGTACGGCGCGTTCTCGCACGGCGCGGCCGTGGCCGAGGGCATGCGCTTCGCCGCGCGCATGGCCGTGTCGCTGGTGGACGCGCCGCTCGATTTGGTCGAGACGCAGGACAGCCTGCTCGACCAGCTGGGCCTGCCCGCCCTCGACTGGTCGGCCGAGCCGGAGGCCATGCTGGAGGCCATGAAGCGCGACAAGAAGGCCCGTCGCGGCCAGGTGCGCTTCGTGCTGCCCCGCGACGTGGGTTCCTGGCAGCTCGCCGACGTCGACGACGCCACCATCCTCGACCACCTGAACGCTTGGGCTCGCTCGAAGGCATAGGGGAGGAAGCCGATTATGAAGAAGATTCTGGTGTTGAACGGGCCGAACCTCAATTTGCTGGGAGTCCGCGAGCCCGACGTGTACGGCACGGTGACGCTTGCCGACATCGAGCGCGAGGTGACGGAATACGCGGCCGAGCGGGGTGCGAGCGTCGACTGCTTCCAAAGCAACCATGAGGGCGCGCTCATCGACAAGTTGCACGAGGCGCGCGGCGCGTACGACGGCATCGTCTACAATCCCGGTGCGCACACGCACTACTCGTACGCGCTGCGCGACGCCGTGTCGTCCATCGACGTGCCCACGGTGGAGGTGCATCTATCCGATATTTCCGCGCGCGAGGAGTTCCGCCGCATCTCGGTCATCGCGCCGGTATGCGTGGCGCAGATCAAGGGCAAGGGCAAAGAGGGCTACAAGGAGGCCGTCGATGTGCTGCTCGCCCGATAGCGCCGCGCTCGCTGCGGCTGCCGGGCCTCGCCTCGATCGTCTCCGCGCCGCCTGCGCCGATGCGGGCATGGGCGCGTTCTTCGTGCGCGACACCTCGAACATCGCCTGGCTCACCGCGTTCGACGGCGTGTTCGACGACGAGGACGCGCACGCGCTGCTGGTTACGCCGAGCGATGCCGTGCTGCACACCGACTCGCGCTACAGCGAGGCAGCGCGCGCGGCGGCTGCCCGCGAAGGTGCGGTCGCGGTCGACGACGCACGGGTCGCCCACGCGAAGTTCGTCGCCGAAACCTTCGCCGCCCGCCATGCCGACCGGCCGTCGGTCGAGGCCGAAGCCATCGCGCTCGGCATCGAGGACTCCATGTCGCTCGCCGGCTTTCGCGCCCTCGAAGCCGCCTTCGCGGAGGTTCCCGAGCGTCCGAAACTGCGAGAAACGTCTGACTTCATCGTGAACCTGCGCGCCGTGAAAGACGTGCAGGAGATCGCGCGCATGAAGGCGGCCCAGGCCGTCACCGACGCCGCGTTCGCGCACATCGTGGGGTACATGCGTCCCGGCATGACCGAGCGCGAGGTGCAGATCGAGCTGGAGGACTTCATGCGTCGCCACGGCGCCGAGGGCCTTGCGTTCCCGTCCATCGTAGCCGCGGGCGCGAACGGCGCGAGTCCCCATGCCATTCCTGGCCAGACGGTGCTCGAGGCGGGTCAATGCGTCGTGCTCGATTTCGGCGCACGGGCGCACGGGTACTGCTCGGACATGACGCGCACGGTGTTCTTGGGCCAGCCGTCCCAGAAGATGCGCGATGCCTACGCGGCCATCCGCAGCGCGAACGAGCAGGTGGAAGCCGTGCTCAAGCCGGGCGTGACGGGCAAGGCCATGCACGAGCTGGCCGAGCGCGCGCTCGCGGACGCGGGTTTTGCCGGCAAGATGGGCCACAGCTTGGGCCACGGCGTGGGCATCGACATCCACGAGCAGCCCGCGCTGTCGCCGCGCAACGAGCAGCCCCTCGTGCCGGGCAACGTAGTGACGGTCGAGCCGGGCATCTACCTGCCGGGCGAATTCGGCATGCGCCTGGAAGATTTCGGCGTGATCACGCCCGACGGCTTCGAGGTCTTCACCCGATCAACCCACGATCCGGTGATCCTGTAGCCGGCGGGCTCTCATCGCCGTTCTCACGCGCGTGCACCTTCCCAGAGGTTCTCGAGCAGCTGCTCGCGCAGCTCAAGGTGCTTGCGGGTGAACTCGGGGTCGTGGTAGCGCAGCCGCTTGCCTGTAAGCTTCGCCACTTGCCGCGCAAGGCGATTGAAGGTTCCGCTATCCGTGATGTGGCCGGGGAAGACCGTTATCACGGTGAATCCAAGCGCGATGAGCGTGCTGCGCCGTCGCGCATCGCTGCTTTGTCGGCCTGGCTCGGAATGATGGAGCCGCGAGTCGTACTCTACCGCGAGGTTTGCTTCCGGCCAGCAGAGGTCGCAGAGGCAGTAGCTGCGGTCGGCAAGTTCGCGCAAGCTAGCCGGTGCGTCAACGCGGTAGTTGAGCTTCGGCTTCTTCAGCCCGTAGCCGCCCAGATTGTTCGGCAAATACAGCAGCAGGGCGAGCAAGGTTTCCATAGCAGAGGCCGAGCCGTCCAACAGGTAGCGCGTTGCGCGCAACGCCGTGGCTCGCCCGGGTGCGCCCGCTGCGGCTTCGACGAAGGCTCTCAGCTTGGCGGCTGTCGTGAGCGGGGCTTCGCGCGAGATCGCGGGTCCGTTTTCGGCCAATGCGTACGTTCCGCATAGTTCGAGTCCAAGCTGTACGAGTTGGGCGACGGTCATCTCGCGAGCCATTTGCAGGAAGCAGAACTCCGGCGTGCTGACAAGAAATCCCTGTCCTGCATCGACAAAGGAGCTTGCCGGCAGGCTCGTCCACTTATGGCTGACCAGGCTCGCTGTAGTCGTTCTGGCTTCGGTTGTGCCGACGATTGCGCGAACGGGCAGCTTGCATCCGGCCGGTCGGCGGTTTCCTTGCGCAAGCCGCGGCTTCGAGGGGCACGACAACGCTTTCGTCGCGCGGCGCGTTGCGGTCCTTCGTTCTTGATATCCGCGCAGGAAGCCAGGGCCGACCAATCGCCAGTATTCAAGAGCGGAGCGATATCCGATAAGTATATCCATGTCGGCCACTATAGAAGAATCTGGCAGAAAAATCGAGATAGGCAAATTGAACAGCAAGGAATGCCCCTTCGCGTATCGAGGGCAAGAACAAAATGCCAGATCACGTCTTTCGTAAGCTGTCTTTGAGAGCGGTTGCCCGTATGGAAATTTACTTACCTCGATTTTTTTGCCGTAATCGGGGATGCCGGCGACCGCGTGCGCAGGTTGGCGACCGCGTGAACAGGTGGGAGGCGGTGTGCGCATGCATCGTCAAGGCGCCATGCCCTGATTTTTTTCTGATACGGTTGATGTGCGCACGCAAGGTTTGCCCGACACGCTATAATGTACCGGTTTGAACGCTGATCGGGCCCCGCGGCGCGCAGCGGATCGCCCGTGAACGAAAGGATTACCGAGTATGGCTATCTCTACCGCCGATTTCAAGAACGGCATGTGCATCGAGTTTAACGGCAAGCTGTGCACCATCGTCGAGTTCCAGCATGTGAAGCCCGGCAAGGGCAGCGCCTTCGTCCGCACGAAGCTGCGCGACATCAAGACTGGCCGCATCATCGACAACACGTTCAACGCCGGCGTCAAGGTGGAATCCGTGCGTCTCGAGACGAAGAAGCTGCAGTACCTCTACAACGACGGTGCCGATTTCAACTTCATGGACAACGACACGTTCGAGCAGATGGCCATCTCGACCGAAACCGTCGGCGATGCCGCGAAGTGGCTCAAGGAGAACGACGAGGCGTCGCTGCTGTACGCTGGCGACGAGCTGATCAGCATCGAGCCCCAGATGTTCGTCGAGCTCGAGGTCACGCACACCGAGCCCGGCTTCAAGGGCGACACGGCCACTAACACGACGAAGCCCGCCACGCTGGAGACCGGCGTCGAAGTGCAGGTTCCCACGTTCGTCGAGATCGGCGACGTTCTGCAGATCGACACCCGCGACGGCCGCTTCATCAAGCGCGTGTAGCAAGCGCGAAACCCCGACTCGGCTCAATGGAAACGAGGGCGCCCGACGGGCGCCCTCGTTTTGTTCGTCTACATACGCGCGTGGTTGTCGGGCAGGGGGAGGGGATAGTCCTCCAGCTTGTAAGCGGCGAGATCGAGCAGCTCGCCGGGGTTCACGTCGAGGGCGCGGGCCAGCTTCACGATGTCGGAGAGGCGCACGTCCACGAGGCCGCCTTCGAGGTTGCTGATGCGAGGATGCTTCGTGCCCACCATCTCGGCCAAGGTGTTTTGGGAGAGTCCTTCGGAGGTGCGCACTTCGAGAAGCCGGCTGCCCAAGTCGGCAGACAGGCGCTGGACAAGGGGATCCTTGCGCGCCATCTTCTCGTTTTTGCTCATCTCGCTCATACAGAAAGCGTAACGGCGCGCAAAACCCAAGCCGTCATCCAGCGATTACAATGCAGCGTCTTTTTGATGAGCGTGCTGCATACGTATGGCCGCCTCGGCCTCCCGCCGCTCGAAATCTGTTGCTTGTCGGTGAATTTCCCCGGTCATGGCTATCGCGGCAAGGGGTTACTCTATAATTCTTGTTTCGATCTTTGACTAACTGCAAACCGAAGGGGGTGTGAGTTCATGCCAAGGCTTCAGATCATGGATACCACCATCCGTGACGGCCAGCAAAGCCTCTGGGCCACGCGTATGCAGATCGGCGACATGCTGCCGATCCTGCCTAAAATGGACCGTGTCGGGTACTGGGCCATCGAGGCGTGGGGCGGTGCGACGTTCGACACGTGCATGCGTTTCCTCGACGAGAACCCGTGGGAGCGGCTGCGATCCATCAAGGCGCAGACGCCGAACACGCCGCTTGCCATGCTGTCTCGCGGCCAGAACCTCGTGGGGTACAAGCATTATTCGCGTGACATCTGCAATCACTTCATCAAGGCCGCGAAGCGCAATGGCGTGCATGTCTTCCGCGTGTTCGACGCGCTCAACGACATCCGCAACGTCGTCGACAACGCCGAAGCCATCAAGGAATGCGGCGGTCACTTCGAAGGCGCCATCTCCTACACGATGTCGCCTGTGCACACGCTGGACAGCTTCCTCGACTACGGCCAGAAGCTCAAGGACCTCGGTGCCGACTCCATCTGCATCAAGGACATGGCGGGCATGCTCACGCCCTACCGCACCGAGCGCATGGTGAAGGCGTTCAACGCCGAAATCGGTTTGCCGTTGCACATCCACTGCCATTACGTCGGCGGCATGGCGCCCGCCAACATCCTCAAAGCCGCCGAAGCCGGAGCCGCCATCGCCGACACGGCTCATGCGCCGCTGGCGTTCGGCAACTCGCATCCGGCCGTCGAGATGATCGTGGCTGCGCTCCAGGAGAGCCGCTACGACACCGGCCTCGACCTCGACCTCCTGTTCGAGATCGCCGAATACTGGGAAGACATGCGCAAGCGCGGACACTACAAGCGCGGCGTCT
Organism: Eggerthella sp. 1_3_56FAA; assembly: GCF_000185625.1. Taxonomy (NCBI): domain Bacteria; kingdom Bacillati; phylum Actinomycetota; class Coriobacteriia; order Eggerthellales; family Eggerthellaceae; genus Eggerthella; species Eggerthella sp. 1_3_56FAA. Next base: position 437,554 of record NZ_GL622581.1, on the reverse strand, counting down.
CGTCGCTCACGCACATGCAGGTGTACTCGCACCAGGTGCCGGGCGGCATGATGTCGAACCTCGTGTCGCAGCTTGAGATCCAGAACGCCGCCGATCGCCTGCCCGAGGTGATGCGCGAGATTCCGAAGGTGCGCGCCGAGGTGGGCTATCCGCCGCTCGTCACGCCGTTGTCGCAGATCGTGGGCACGCAGGCTGTGTTCAACGTGCTCACCGGCAAGCGCTGGAGCGTCGTGTCCAAGGAGATGAAGGACTACATCTGCGGCTACTACGGCAAGGCTCCGGGCCGCATGGACAAGGACATCGTGGCGAAGGTCGTGGGCAACTCCGAAATGCTGCCGCCCGACGTGGCGCCCGGCTCGCTGGTCACCACCACCTACGCTCAGGTTGAAGAAGAGATCGGCGACCTCGCGAAGAGCGAGGAGGACGTGCTCATGTACGCCCTGTTCCCGAACGAGGCGCGCACGTTCCTGAGCAAGCACCGCACATCGGAGAAGGTCGATTTCCTCATGGAGCAGGAGTCGAGCCACACCAAGGAGGACGATTACGTGGACATCAATCAGATTCGCGAGCTGGTTCGCGTCGCCGAGGAAAGCGGCGTCGGCGAGATCGTAGTTGAGGAAGAGGGCACCCGCATCGCCGTACGCATGCCGGGAACGATGTCGGCCGAGGCCGCTGCCGTGGCCGCTGCGGCCGCGCCGGTTGCCGCCGTGGCTCCGGCTCCCGCCGCCGCTCCGGCAGCCGCTGCCGACGACGTGGAGCGTCCGAGCGATTGGTACGCCGTCACGGCTCCCATGGTGGGCACGTTCTATACCTCCCCGGCACCCGGCGAACCGCCGTTCGTGCAGGTGGGGGACGAGGTTGCCGCCAACCAGACGCTGTGCATCGTCGAGGCCATGAAGCTCATGAACGAGATCGCCGCCGAGGAGATGGGCACCGTCCGCGAGGTGTGCCTCGAGGACGCCACGCCCGTCGAGTTCGGCACGGTGCTGTTCTACATCGAGCCCCACGGTGCCCCGGCTCCGGCTCCGGAGACGGCATAATGTTTAACAAGATTCTCATCGCGAACCGCGGCGAGGTGGCGCTGCGCATCATGCGCGCCTGCAAGGAGCTGGGCGTGAAGACGGTCGCGGTCTACTCGACCGAGGACGCCGACACCTATCCCGTGCAGTACGCCGACGAGGCCGTGTGCATCGGCCCCGCTCAGGCGAACAAGAGCTACCTCATCATGGCCAACATCATCGCCGCGGCGAAAACCACCGGCGCGGAAGCCGTGCATCCCGGCTACGGCTTCCTCGCCGAGAACGCCGACTTCGCCCGCGCCTGCGCCGATAACGATCTCGTGTTCATCGGCCCGGCTCCCGAGTGCATCGAGCGCATGGGCGACAAGAGCTCCGCGCGCGAGACGATGAAAGCGTGCGGCGTTCCCACCGTTCCCGGTTCCGACGGCTGTATCGAGACGGCGGCCGAGGCTAAGGCGTTCGCCGACAGCGTGGGCTATCCGGTGCTCATCAAGGCCACGGCGGGCGGCGGCGGCAAGGGTATGCGCGAAGTGCACGACCCGGCCGATCTCGAGGCTCAGTACCAGGCCGCGCGCACCGAGGCCGGGGCAGCGTTCGGCAACGACGGCGTGTACCTGGAGAAGCTCGTGCTGCGTCCGCGCCACGTGGAGATCCAGGTGCTGGCCGACGACTTCGGAAACAACGTCGCCCTGTGCGAGCGCGACTGCTCCGTGCAGCGTCGTCATCAGAAGCTCATCGAGGAAGCGCCCTCGCCGGCCCTGACCGAGGATCTGCGCCGCGCCATGGGCGTGGCGGCCATCAAGGCCGTGCGCGCCGTGAACTATAAGAACGCTGGAACCATCGAGTTCTTGCTCGACGAGCGCGGGTCGTTCTACTTCATGGAGATGAACACGCGCGTGCAGGTGGAGCACCCGGTGACCGAGCAGATCACCGGCACCGACATCATCAAAGAGCAGCTGCGCATCGCTTCTGGCGAGCCCATGAGCTGCGCTTCCCGTGCGCCGTTCTCGCCTGCGGGCCATGCTATCGAGTTCCGCATCAACGCGGAAGATCCGCAGCACGGCTTCCGCCCGTGCCCTGGCACCATCACGAAATTCGAAGCCCCGGCCGGCCCCGGCGTGCGCGTGGAAAGCTACGTGCGCACGGGTTCGCGCATCTCGCCGTACTACGATTCGCTGGTGGCGAAACTCGTGGTATACGGCCAGGATCGCGAGGAAGCGCTTGCGCGCGGTCGCCGCGCCCTCGACGAGTTCGTGATCGAGGGCATCGAAACCACGATCGCCTTCCATCGCCGTGTGCTCGATAACGCGATGTTCTGCTCGGGCGATGTGACCACCGACTTCATCGAAACCCAGATGGGAGACGTACTATGACAGAGCTTAACGTCGACGGCATGGCGCTTGCGCCGGGCGTCGTCGAAACCATCGTGTCCATCGCGGCCAACGAAGTGGAGGGCGTGGCCTGCATCGGCCCGTCCACCACGAGCGGCCTGCGCTCCGTGTTCGGCAGCAAGCCCTCCACTCAGGGCATCGACATCACGGTGGACGAGGAGGACAAGCTGCACATCTCCATTCGCGTGGACGTGTACTACGGCTATGTGCTGCCCGACCTCGCCGCCAACATCCGTCAGGCTATCTCCGACGCGGTGACCAGCCAGGTTGGCATTCCGGTAGGCTCTGTGGACGTGTACATCGACGGCATGCAGTTCGCCCGCTAAGCGTCCGGAGGCTTTAAGAATCTATATGGCTGCTAAACGACATGAACGAACCAGCGCGCGCCGTGCCGCGCTCCAAGTGCTGTACACCAGCGAGATAACCGACGAGTCGCCCGCGGCAATCGCCGAGGGCGACCGTCGCCTGGAAGAAGACGGTCCGCTGCCCGAATACGCGTTGATGCTGGTGCGAGGCGTGGAGTCGCATCGCATCGCTATCGACAACCACCTTGCCGCCACGTCCGAGAACTGGTCGTTGGCCCGCATGCCCATCGTCGACCGCTCGATTCTGCGGTTGGCCACGTTCGAGATGATGTACATCGACGACGTGCCCACCTCGGTCACCATCAACGAGGCGGTTGAGCTGGCGAAGGACTTCGGTGGGGAAGACGAATCCCATCGCTTCGTCAACGGCATTCTGGGTCGTATCGCCAAGATGCTGGAGGGGGAGGAGGGCCAGGAGGCCGATGCCCCTTCTTCTTGCGACGCGGATGCCGCTGGCAACGAAGAGCCTCTGGCGATGCGGGAGAACGAAATCGCGGAACCCGAAAGCGAGCCCCTCGCGGCTCAGAAGTGCGGGTCGCCGGAGCAGGAGGGCGAGTCGCCGGAAGGAGCCTCCTCCTATGGCGCTTGAGTCGTATGATAGCTTCGAGGCGGTAAAGTCCCGCCTCGAAGAAATCGTCGACGCGGTGAGCAGCGACGAGCTGGAGCTTGACGCTGCGCTCGCCTTGTACGAGGAAGCGGTAGGACTCGGGCTTCGCGCCAGCGATTTGCTCGAGGAGAACATCGAAGCGCAGCAGGGCGTCGAGGAAGCGGGCGAGCGGTCTGCCGAGTCGTCCGACGAGGCGTCTGCGCAGGAGACGGGTGCGCCGGTTTCGGCGTAGCCCCTGTTGAAGGATGCATATGGATAATCGTATTCTCGATATGGTGTCGTCCCCTGCCGATCTGAAACTGCTCACGAACGAAGAGCTGTCCATTCTGGCGCAGGAGGTGCGCGAGGAGATCGTGACGACGGCTTCTCAAACCGGCGGTCACGTTGCGTCATCGTTGGGCGCAGTGGAGATCATCCTGGCCTTGCACAGCATGCTCGATTGCCCGCACGACAAGATCGTGTTCGACGTTGGGCACCAGGCTTATGCGCATAAGCTGATCACCGGCCGCCTCGATGATTTCGGCACGTTGCGCACCTACGGCGGCCTGTCCGGGTTTCCGAAGCCCGACGAGAGCCCCTACGACGTGCATCCGTCGGGTCATGCGTCCGACTCGCTGTCGGTGGCGCTCGGTCTGGCGCAGGCGCGCGAACTCTCGGGCGGCGACGAGAAGATCGTGGCCGTCATCGGCGACGCGGCCCTGTCGGGCGGTATGGCGTTCGAAGCGCTCAACCACATCGGCCAGGCGCAGACGCCCATGGTGATCATCCTCAACGATAACGAGATGTCCATCTCGCGCAACGTGGGCGCGCTCATGAAGCACCTCGGTTACATGCGAGCCACGCCTCAGTATCGTCAAACCCGCGACTCCGTGCAGGAGGCGCTCGAGAGCAGCGGGGCTTTCGGCAGCGCGCTTGCGAACTTCGGACGCAACGTGAAGGAGTCGATGAAGCAGTTCGTCATCCCGCGCTCGATGATTTTCGAACAGCTGGGCATCCTGTGCACGGCGCCCATAGACGGTCATGATATCGGCCTGCTCAAAGAGACGTTGGCGTCCGTGATGAACACCGACGTTCCCGTGCTCGTGCACGTGGTCACGCGCAAGGGCGCGGGATACGCGCCGGCGGTCCAGAACCCTGAGAAGTTCCACGGTATCGCGCCGTTCGATATCGCGACGGGGGATGTGAAGAAGAAAGCGGCATCGGCGCCGTCGTACACGAGCGTGTTCGGCAAGGCGCTGGCCGCCGAAGCGCGACGCGACGAGCGTATCGTGGCCATCACGGCCGCCATGAAGGGCGGTACCGGCTTGGACGCGTTCGCCGAAGAGTTCCCCGATCGGTTCGTGGATGCCGGCATCGCCGAGGAGCACGCGGTGGGCCTGGCCAGCGGCTTGGCGACGGGCGGCAAGAAGCCGGTTGTGGCCATCTACTCAACGTTCTTGCAGCGAGCCATCGATCAGGTCATCATCAACAACGCGCTGCCGGATCTCGACGTTGTGTTCGCCATAGACCGCGCCGGTATCGTGGGCGAGGACGGCCCGACGCACCATGGCATGTTCGACCTCGCCTACATGCGCATGATCCCGCATATGAGGATGCTGGCTCCTTCCAACGAGGCCGAGCTCGTGCATGCGCTGCATACCGCGCTCGCGCTGGGCGGGCCTTTCGCCATCCGCTACCCGCGCGGAGCGGCCGAGGGCGTAGCCTTGCCCGACGAGCCGCAGGTTTTGGAAGAGGGGAAGGCGCGCGTGGTTCGCGAAGGCGACGACGTGGCCATCCTTGCGTTCGGGCGTATGGTGCCGCGCGCCGAAGCGGCGGCCGAGCTGCTGTCCGAGAACGGCATCGAGGCGCGCGTGGTGGACATGCGCTGGGTCAAGCCGCTCGATGCGGAAGAAATAGCCCGTGCGGCGCAAACGAAGCTCGTCGTGACGGTGGAGGGCGGCATCATCTCCGGTGGCGTAGGCGAGGCCGTGCTGGGCGAGCTGGCGCGCCAAGGCCTCGCGGTCCCCGCGCTGACGTTGGGCATCCCCGACACGTTCGTGCCCCAGGGTTCCACGAACCAGCTGTTGCACGACCTGGGCTTGGACGCCGAAGGCATCGCCGCTTCCGTGCAGGAGCGTCTCGCGCGGTAAAAACGATCGTTCTTGGCATGAAGGCGCCGGCTGCAATTGTGCAGCCGGCGCCTTTTCTTTACATTCGGCGCATCCTTCGCGCGCGTGTGACAAGCGATTTTACCTAAACTTGATCTTTCCGTTGCCTGATCCTGACATTGCATCCCTATCATTGCTCCGAGTGCTTTGTCTTCAACGTTCGGGTTCGGAGGAAACCGGCATGAGCTATGATCTGGGAGCGTTCGCCGCGGCGCTCATGGGCGACCCGGTGCTCGCCCTCATCGTCGTCCTGACGCTGGGCGCCACCGTGGTGAACGGGGCTACCGACGCCCCCAACGCCATCGCCACCGTGGTGGGCACGAAGGCTATGAGACCCGGTCCCGCCATTGCGATGGCGGCGGTATGCAACTTCGTGGGGTTGGCCGCCATCACGATGGTGTCGTCGGCTGTGGCGCTCACCATCTTCAAGATGGTCGACTTCGGCGGCGACAACCAAGCCGCCCTCATCGCGCTCGCGGCGGCCATGGTGGCCATCATCGTCTGGGGTGTGACTGCGTGGTACTTCGGCATCCCCACCTCTCAAAGCCACTCGCTCATCGCCGGCATCACCGGCGCGGCCATCGCCCTGCAGGGCGGCCTGACGGGCGTGAACGGCGACGAGTGGGTGAAGGTCGTCTACGGCCTGGTCATCTCCACATTCCTGGGCTTCGGAACTGGCTGGCTGTTCACCAGGCTCATCAAGAAGCTGTGCTGCCGCGCTTCGCGCGCGAAGGCGAACTCGTTCTTCAAATGGGCGCAAATCATCTCGGGCGCGGGCGTGGCCGTGCTCCATGGGGCGCAGGACGGCCAGAAGTTCATGTCGTTGTGCATGCTGGGTATCATGATCGGTATGAGCGGCGCGGTGGACGCGAACGTCGAGTTCCCGTTCTGGCTGATCATCCTCGTGTCTGCCACCATGGCTTTGGGCACGGCGGTGGGCGGCAAGAAGATCATCAAGTCCGTGGGCATGAACATGGTGAAGATGGAGCAGTACCAGGGCTTCGCTGCGTGCCTGTCGGCTTGCTTCTGCATCGGTCTGGCCACGTTCACCGGCATGCCCGTGTCCACCACGCACACGAAGACCACCGCCATCATGGGCGTAGGAGCCGAGAAGAGCATCCGCACGGTGAAGTGGGGTCTGGCCGGCAGGATGGTGCTCACCTGGGTGCTTACCTTCCCCGGCTGCGGTCTGCTGGCCTTCGCGTTCACGCACCTGTTTCTGATGTTCATGTAAGCGTTCGATCGGGCGGGGCTTTGGTTTGCCGCTCGGAAATGCTGCGACCCCCGGATCGGGGGTCGCTTTCATGCGTTAGTCCTCTTCCACCACTTCGGCTTCGGGCGCGTTCTTCTTGACGCTCTCGATGCCCTTCTTGCAGGAATCCTTCGTCGTGTACACCTGCGACGTGGCGATGACCTCGCCGTTGTCGGCCTTCAGCACGAAGTGGCATCCCGCGTCGGTGGTCTTGATCACGAACTTTCCCATATGATCGCACCTTTTCTCGAGTCCTTTGCCGGTACGTCGATCATACCTCGTGCAAAGTGCGACGTTCGTCCTATTCGGGAGACTAAACGTAGGGTTGAAGGTGACTCGCCGCTACCGGAGTGTCTTTCGTTTTTCCGGTTCGTCGCAGTCAAGCTCATCGATTTTGGCACGAATTCACGGTTTGGGCAGAAGGTTTAGGACTCGGAAAACTCATGAACTGGCATTATGCTGTTGCACTTGCCATGCGCTCGGCAAAATAGATGCAGATTCGTGCCCGAACCGTGAATTCGTGCCAGATTCGAGGGGCGCGACCGAAACGTTGCTGAAGCAGATGGGGGCGCGGCGGGTTCGCGCACGGATGCCGACAACGGTAGGTCGGGGTGCGCGCGGAAGCGAGGCGGTGGCAGGACGCTCGTGTCCGCAGGGGCCGCGCGAGTTCGCGAACCTGCGCGCTCGGCGCTCCGTCCACTAGCGCTCGACGCGCTTCTCCATGATGTAGTCGTCCATGACGAAGCCGTTGCCGATATCGGTTTCCACCGCGTCGATGGTTTCGAAGCCCTTGCCGAGGTAGGCGCGGATGCCCAGGTCGTTGCGCTTGTTCACCGTGAGATACATCGCGTCCAGCCCGCGTTCGCGGCAGAGGCGCTCGTAGAAGGCGATGGCCCGCGAGGCGAAGCCCTTGCCGCGCTCCTCGGCGCGCAGATACACCTTCGAGATGAAGAAGCGGTTCGTCTCGGGCTCCACGCATCCTCCCGTGTATCCCGCGATGCGCCCGTTGTCTTCGGCGCGCATGAACCAGTACTCGTAGGCGTGCTCGCGCATGTCGCGCTCGATGGCCTCCAGGCTTTGGAAGTTCTCCACCATGTAGTCGGTCTGCGCGTCGCCGATGAGGGCGGGCCAGTACTCGTGCCATATCTCGTCGGCCAGCGCGGCGAGGCGCTGTCGGTCGTCGGCGGTGCGGACGGGGTCGAATGCGATGCTCATGGAACTGCAACCTTTCGCGGATGGCGGTCGTGCGTGTTTCCCTATTGTAACGCGGGCGCTTCGTGTTTGTTACAAGACCTTTCCCAGCGTGTTAACAGTGCTCGCCGCGGCGCAATGCCAGGTCAAAGCGTGGGATCATCGAATATGTTCTCGACAAGCAGCACGACGATAAGGAGGTAGATGCGTATGTTCGACGCAGGATCGACGGGCTTCATGCTGGTTTGCGCGATGCTCGTCTTGCTGATGACGCCCGGCCTGGCGTTCTTCTACGGGGGTTTGAGCCGCCGCAAGAACGTCGTGAACACGATGATCATGTCGTTTGCGGTGATCGGCATCGTCGGCGTCACATGGACGGTGTGCGGCTGGTCGTTCGCCTTCGGCGGCGACGGCTCGATTCCGTTCTTCGGGGGCTTCGATCAGATCGGCCTGCAAGGACTTGTGGCCGGCATCGTGAGCGAGGCGCCCGAAGCGCTGAGTCACGACGCGTATCCCGCGATGGCCGACGTGGTGTTCCAACTGGCGTTCTGCATGATCACCACGGCCATCATCACCGGCGCGGTGGCCGGTCGCATGAAGTTCGGCGCGGTGTGCGCGTTCGTGGCCGTATGGACCGTCGTGGTGTACCCGCCGCTCGCTCACATGGTGTGGGGCGGCGAAGGCAGCCTCGTGGGCGACACCATTGGCGCGCTCGACTTCGCGGGCGGCGACGTGGTGCACATCTCGTCCGGCCTCACGGGGCTCATTCTCTGCCTGATCGCGGGCAAGAGGCGCGGGTTCGGCATGGTGAGCTACCGTCCCCACAACGTGCCGTTCGTGGCGCTGGGCGCGACGCTTCTGTGGTTCGGATGGTTCGGCTTCAACGCGGGCTCCGAGTTCGCCCCCGACGGCGTGGCGGCGCTCGCGCTGGCGAACACGGTGGCGGCGTCGGGCGCGGCGCTCGTGTCCTGGATGCTCATCGAGCGCGTGCGCGCAGGCAAGCCCACGCTCGTGGGCGCGGCGACGGGGCTGGTGGCCGGCCTCGTGGTCATCACGCCGGCGGCGGGCTTCGTGGAGCCGTGGGCCGCGGTGGTCATGGGCCTCGTCGTGTCGCCCGTGTGCTACTTCGCCGTGTCGTTTCTCAAGCGGAAGCTGGGCTACGACGACGCGCTCGACGCCTTCGGCATCCATGCCGTCGGCGGCGTCACGGGCGGCGTGCTGACCGGCTTGTTCTGCGTGCCGGAGCTGTCGTGGACCGACTTCGGCGGCCTCGTCTACACGGGAGATCCCACGCTGCTGGGCGCTCAGGTGCTGGGCATCCTCGTGACCGTGGTGTTCGTGGGCGTGCTCGACGTGGTGCTGGGCTTCGCCGTGAAGGCGTGCTTCAAGGGCAGCCTGCGCGTGAGCGAGGCCGAGGAAGCGCAAGGCCTCGACGTGGCCGCGCACGGCGAGAGCGCGTACCCGGCCTACGTGGGCCTCGACTAAAGAAGGAGTGCGACTATGAAGAAGATCACGGCCATCGTGCGGCCCGAGAAGCTGGAGCCGCTCAAGGAAGCGCTGTTCGCCGCGCAGGTGTCGGGCATGACCATCTCGCAGGTGCAGGGCTGCGGCAAGCAGCACGGGTGGAAGGAGTACTACCGTGGCACCGAGGTCATGCTGAACATGATCCCGAAGGTGAAGTTCGAACTGGTGGTGGACGACGGCGAGGTGGGCCCGCTCGTCGACCTCATCCGCGCTACTGCGCGAACCGGGGAAGTGGGCGACGGCAAGATATTCGTCTTCCCCGTGGAAGACGTCGTGCGCATCCGCACCGGGGAAACCGGAGAGGATGCCGTGTAGAAGATGCGGGGCTGACCGCCCCTACGTCGCAATGCGTGACGGCTCCGTAGGGGCGGCCTGCTGGCCGCCCGTCGCTTCTCGGCGCCTCAGGGCCGGGATCCCCTTCACGGCAGTGGTTTTCGTGATCCCGCGTAGCCGAACCGGCCGTTTCTGGCGAGCGCATCGCAAGCGCCGGGCAATCGGCCGAATCGGGCCGGTTTGTGGACGTTCGCGGGAACGCGGCGGCCGTTCGTGATGTGTGCTTGTCTTTCCATACTAATGATATATAATCCTAATTAATCAATAGTATGGGTTAGACATGCGAACGGCAGGACTATTATGGCTACGGAAAAAGCAGAGCGCGCCACGACGCGCAACACTATTCAGAGAGCGCTCGTCTTGGAGGCGGTGCAATCACTGCATAACCATCCCACCTCGGCAGACGTGTACGAGGTGGTGCGCGCGCGCCACCCCAATATTTCGCGTGCCACGGTGTACCGCAACCTCGGCGTGCTGGCGAACCGCGGGGAGGTGCTGCGGGTTGAAGTTCCCAACGGCGCCGACCGCTACGATTTCCTCAACAAGCCGCACTACCATGCGAAGTGCCGCATATGCGGCGGCGTGTTCGACATCGACATGCCCTATCAGGACGATATCGTATCGCAGGTTTCCGATGCGCACGGCTTCACCATCGAGCATCACGAGATCATTTTCGACGGTGTGTGCGCCCACTGCAAGGCCAGTGCCGAGAACTGATCGAGCCTTTTCTGCCGTGCGGAGAGAGTCGAAATTATCGTGAGGGTTCGTTAAAATGAGCACAGCGGCCGGGTGCCGCTGTGCTATACTACTATGGCTTATAGCACGGAAGCTGTAAGCATACGGTAATGTAGGCCCCCGAGACATGTTTGTTACACCGCTGCACGGGCAAGTTTCTTGCACAAGCGAACATGGTAAAGTAGCAAGTAATCATGACGAAGGGTCCCCGATTAGAAAGAATTGAAAGGGGTCCGTTTTGACCGACATCAAAAACACGTCCGTCATCGACTTCGAGGACATCTCCGACGAGCAGATGAATGCGATGATCGACGGCACGCTGACCGAGTTCGACGAGGGCGACCTGGTCGACGGCACGGTCGTCAAGATCGAGCACGACGAGGTGCTCGTCGACATCGGCTTCAAGAGCGAGGGCGTCATCCCGTCGCGCGAGCTGTCCATCCGCAAGGATGCCGATCCGTCCGACATCGTGGAGCTGGGCGAGAAGATCGAAGCCCTCGTTCTCCAGAAGGAAGACAAGGACGGCCGCCTGATCCTCTCCAAGAAGCGTGCCGAGTACGAGCGTGCTTGGATTCGCGTCGAAGAGAAGTTCAAGGCCGGCGAAGTGGTCACGGGCGAGGTTATCGAAGTCGTCAAGGGCGGCCTCATCCTCGATATCGGCCTGCGCGGCTTCCTGCCGGCATCGCTGGTCGACCTTCGTCGTGTCAAGGATCTCGACATGTACCTGGGCACCGAGATCGAAGCCCGCGTCATCGAGATGGACCGCAACCGCAACAACGTCGTGCTGTCCCGCCGCGTGCTGCTTGAGGAAGGCCGCAAGAACGAGCGCGCCGAGATCCTCGCGAAGCTGTCGAAGGGCATGCGCCTCAAGGGCACCGTTTCCTCGATCGTCGACTTCGGCGCGTTCGTCGACCTCGGCGGCATCGATGGCCTCGTGCACATCTCCGAGCTGTCCTGGAACCACGTCAACCATCCCTCCGAGGTCGTCAAGGTCGGCGACGAGGTGGAGGTCGAGGTTCTGGACGTCGATCTGCAGCGCGAGCGCATCTCGCTCGGCCTCAAGCAGACGACGGAGGATCCGTGGGTCAAGCTCGTCGAGAGCTACCCGGTGGGCACCATCGTCGACGGCAAGGTGACGAAGATCGTGCCGTTCGGCGCGTTCATCGAGCTGGGCCAGTCCATCGAGGGTCTGGTGCACATCTCCGAGATGGCCATGCGCCACATCGACACCCCGGCTCAGGTCGTGAAGGCCGGCGACGAGGTGAAGGTGAAGGTCATGGAGATCAACCCCGAGCGTCGCCGCATCTCCCTGTCCATGAAGGCCGCCGCGGCCGACCTGGGCTTCGAGATCGAAGTGGACGAGTCCATCCAGGTTGAGGAGAAGCCGGCCAAGAAGAAGGCCGAGAAGGCTGACGCTCCCGCCGAGGAAGCCGCCGCTCCCGAGGCTGCCGAATAGCCTAAGCGTCCATAACGCGTATATGAAGGCCGGTCGCAAGACCGGCCTTCTTTTGCTATTGGAGCCGACGACGCAAGTGCCGGCTCTTTTCTGAACGCAGACGCTTCTATGCGAAGATGAACGAAGCCAAAAACGCTAGGGCGGCTACCCACATAAGGGGCTTCACGTCGCGGAACTTGCCTTGGGCAACCTTGATGATGCAGTAGGAGATGAAGCCCAAGCCGATGCCGTTGGCGATGGAGTACGTCATGGGGATGCCCACGATGGTAAGGAATGCCGGGAATGCAGAAGCGATGTCGCTCCAATCGATTTCGCCGATCTCGGTCATCATGAGGTATCCCACCACCACAAGGGCTCCGCAGGTGGCCGAGCTGGTTACCATGCCGATAACCGGCGCGAGGAACGCGCAAGCCACGAACGCGATGCCGATGACGATGTTCGACAGGCCGGTGCGGGCACCGGCTGCCGCGCCGGAGACGGATTCCACGAACGACATGATGGAGCTCGCTCCGATGAAGCCGCCGGCTGCCGCCGCGGCCGAATCCACGATGAGGATAGGCTGCACGTCTTCGACATCGCCTTTCTTGTCCACGAAGCCAGCGCGGCTGCCTACGGCCACCACGGTTCCCATGGTGTCGAAGAAGTCGCTCATGAGCAGGCTGAATACGAACAGCAGTAGCACGGGCTGCACGATGACCTGTGCGATGGCCAGCGTGCCCTCGGGCGTGACTTGGAACGGAGCTGCGAATGCGGAGAAGTCGGGCGCGAACGAGAAGTCGGTGACAGGTGGAGTCACGCCCATCGGAATGCCGATGATAGTGGCCGCCACGATGGAGATCAGCAGGGCGCCTTTGAGATTGACGGCGGTGAGCACCACGGCCACGATGATGGAGATGGCGGCCACAATGGCGGTCGGGCTGGTGAGATCGCCCAGCGCAAGGAACGTGGATTCGTCGGCGGCGATGAATCCACCGCCCTTCAGCCCGATGAATGCGATGAACAAACCGATGCCGATGCCGATGGCGCGTCTGAGAGATACGGGGATGGCATCCATGACGGCTTTACGCAAGCCGCAAAGCACCAGCAGCAAGATGAGGATGCCTTCCAGGAACACGACGGCCATGGCCACGCGCCAGTCCACGCCGAGGCCGAGGCACAGCGAATAGGCGACGATGGCGTTGATGCCCATCCCGGAGGCGAGCGCGATGGGACGGTTCGCGAACAGGCCCATCGCGACCGTCATGATGGCGGCGCCGAAACAGGTCGCGGTCAGTGCGGCGTTGAACGGGATTCCCGCCGCCTCCATCATCGCCGGATTCACCGCGATGATGTACGCCATGGCGAGAAACGTCGTAAGGCCGCCAATGACTTCGTTGGAGACAGTGCTGCCTCGCTCGGATATCTTGAAGAACTTGTCTAGCATGTAGAAACCCCCTCGTTGTTCGCGTGGACCTGCGTAGCAGGATTCCCATCGTTTGTACATTGCCGCTTTCGCATTGTACAAGTCCGATTACGAAACGGGAAGGGTATAAGCGCCTTTCGAAGATGCTTCAGGCTGGCGGCGAGGGTTACTCTCGGGGCTTTAGATTGTTCGCCGCGTTCGCGGCGAGCGCGCGCACGGTGTCGGAGGAGGCTTTCTTCGCGTTGTCGGCAGCCAGTTCGAGCGGCGACTTGACCACAGCGGCTTCGTCGCTTTCGGCGTGGACGGGCAGCAGCGGTGCGACGGCATCGTGGACGAGGCCTATGTAGGCTCGCGCGCCCTCCTCGGTGAGATGGGTGCCGTCTCCGTCGAAGTACTCGTCGTGGCCGGCGCTGGCGGTGTACCAGTCGATCACGTGTACGTTGTCGTGGCGGTCGACCGCGTCGAACATGGCGCCGTTGGTCTGGCCCACCCACGATTGCGGGCTGCGGGTGTTCACGAAGAACACCTGGCGGCCGGGCCCGGCCGCTGCCACGAGTTCGTCGATCTGCTCGTCGGTGGCCGCTCCGTTCGTGCCGAGGGCGAACACCACCACGCCTCCCACGATATCCTGGTCGTTATAGTAGTCGAACGTCTCCTGGCCGGCGTACAGCTGGCGGTTCACGGCGGCGTCGATCGCGCCGTAGGGGAACGTCTCTTCGAACTGGGGGATGGCGCGCACCGAGACCGAGTCGCCGATCATAAGCACGTCGAGCTTGGGCGACCCGGCCGCTGCGTCGTCGACGGGCAGCTCGGGCATCTGCGAGGTGTGGGCCTGCTCGTCCTTCAGCAGGTCGGCGGCGCCGATGGCGGAGATGGGAGGCACCACGATAAGGCCGATCACGGCCACGATGGTCACGGCCGACCCCGCTAGGACGGGAACGACGTGGTGCTTGAGCCATGCGGGCGGATCGATTTCTTTCGAGCGCACGCCTTTCACGAACGCTCCGATGGCCCCCTTGCGCAAGGGGTTCTCCACGAAGCGGTACGAGAACGCGGCGCAGGCGAACACGACGGCCACCTGCACGAGATACATCCACCACGGCGTCTCGCCCGTGAAGTTGCGCGGGTTCATGAGCAGGAACAGCGGGTAGTGCCACAAGTAGATGCCGTACGAACGCAGGCCTATCCATACAAGCGGCTTCGTTCCGGCGAAGCGCCCGAGCAGGCTCGCAGGATGCACCATCACCGCGATGACGACGGCGGTGAGCACGGAGGCCAGCAGGATGCCGCCGCGGTAGAGGAACGGCGAGAAGCCGTCCACGAACACGATGAGGCCCAGCAGGGCGACGAGCGCGACGATTCCCACGCCGTCCAGGACGTTGCGCACCTGCTTCGTAAGGTGCACGCTCTTCTGGGCTCCCAGCATGTGCGAGGGCCACACGAACGCCAGCCATGCGCCGATAAGCAGCGAGAACGCGCGGGTGTCGGTGCCGTAGTACACGCGGCTCGGGTCGTCCAGCGGGTTGTACAGCAGCGCCATCTCCAGCGCCGACAAGAGGGCGACGATCAGCGTGGCATTGCGCATAGTGGTGCGCTTCACGCCCGTTTTGTGGGCGACCAGCAACACGACCGGCCAGACGAGGTAGAACTGCTCTTCGATGGCGAGCGACCAGAAGTGGGTGAGCGGCGAGGGAGCGCCCAGCGCGTCGAAATAAGAAGCATCTTGGAAGATGTACCACCAGTTCGTCACCCAGAGCAGCGCGGCCCACATGTCGTCGCGCAGCTTCGTGAGCAGGCTGTGGTCGAACAAGGCGCAGAGTGCGGCGGTGCATACGATGATCAGCACGATGGCCGGCATGAGCCGTCGCACGCGTCGCAGCCAGAATTGCGGCAGGTTGATGGTTTCGGTGTTGTCCCACTCGATGAGCAGCAGGCTGGTTATGAGATAGCCCGACAGCACGAAGAACACCGTGACGCCCAACAGGCCTCCAGGAGCCCATTGCATCCCAAGATGGTAGGCGATAACGGCGAGGACGGCGAACGCGCGCAGTCCGTCGAGTGCGGGAATATAGCGTGATTTCGTCCCCGACATGCGAGCCTTGCCCTCCCTTCGATTCTTCGCGCCCCTCGGGCGCGAATTGCCAGTATAACAATGTTTCTACATCTCGTCCGCAACATAAAGAGGGCGAGAGATTCTTCATACGCCATTCAACGAAGCGCTGAAGCAAGGCTTCGGCGATCGTGTGTTAAGAGGTCGGATCGTCTACTCGATCTTCTATCGCCGTGGGATAATCGCGGAAAGACGCGATTTCCCGATGAGCGCATCGGGGCGACAGGAGGAGTGCCGGAAATGAATGCGAGCGGGCGCATTGCGCTCGGAATGAGCGGCGGGGTGGACAGCGCGGTTTCTGCGGCGCTGCTCATGCGCGCCGGGTACGAGGTGGTGGGCGTCACGTGCCGCTTTCGCGACAACGCTGCCACCGAGCGCGCGGCGGCCGATGCGGCGGCCGTGTGCTCCCAGTTGGGCATTCGCCACGAGACGCCGGAGTGCGTGGGCGAGTTCGAACGCTGCGTGGTGGAGCCGTTCGTCTCGTCGTACGCGGCGGGCCTCACGCCTAGTCCGTGCGTGGGTTGCAACGCGCGGTGCAAGATGCCCGCGCTCGTGCGGGTAGCCGACGAACTGGGGTGCGACCGCATCGCCACGGGCCACTACGCGCGCATTGCCCGTCTGTCCGATTCGGGGCGCTTCGTGGTGAAGCGAGCCCTGGACGCGCGCAAGGATCAAAGCTACATGCTTTCGCTGTTGAGCCAGGAGCAGCTGGCGCGCCTCGTGTTGCCGCTGGGGGCCATGACGAAGGCGGAGGTGCGTGTGATCGCGGCCGATCTGGGCCTGGTCGTGGCCGAGAAGGCCGAAAGCCAAGACAACTGCTTCATCGAGGGCGACTACCGTCCGTTTCTGCGCGCGCGTGGCGTGGAAGACGCGCCTGGGGACATTGTGGATCGCATGGGGAATGTGCTCGGCTGCCACGAGGGGCTGGCGAACTACACGGTGGGACAGCGCAAGGGCATCGGCGTGGCAGGCCCCGAGCCGTACTACGTGGTGGAGAAGCGCGTCGAAACCCGCGAACTCGTGGTGGGTTTTGCCGACGAGACGCTCATCGGCTCCGTCGTGGTGGGCGGGATGAACTGGCAGGCTTATCCAGCGCTTGGAGAATCGTACGACGCGATGGTGAAACTTCGCTACCGGAGCCGCCCGTGTGCGTGTATCATAGAACCGGAAGACGACCAGCGCGTATCGCTCGCGCTGCGGAGTCCGCAGCCAACCACGGCGCCGGGCCAATACGCCGTTCTCTACGACGGCGACACCGTATTGGGAGGCGGCATGATTGAGGAGGTAGTGCACGCATGAAGAAGCTGTTCATCATCGGCGGCATGGGAGCCGGCAAGTCCACGGCCCGCAAGGCGCTGGTCGAGCAAGGTTTGCCGAACATCGATCTCGACCAAGTGGGCCACGACGTCCTTCTGTGGGACACGGTGAAGTCCGAGCTCGTGGAAACGTTCGGCGAGGACATCCTGGGAGCCGACGGCGAGATCGACCGCCGCGCACTGGCTGCCAAGGCGTTCGTGAGTCCGGCCGAGACGCGCAAGCTCAACCGCATCACGCTGCCGCGCATCGAAGAGGCGTTCACCGACCGCGTGGCCGAGCTGGAGGCTGAAGGCCACAAGGCCGTCGTGGTGGAGCATTCGGTGTTCAAGAACCGCCAGACGTCGCTCGCCTACGACGCCGACGTGGTGATCGCCGTCCTCGCGCCCATCGACCTGCGTATCGAGCGTGCGGTGAAGAGCGGTTGGGACGAGACCGACGTGCGTCGTCGCATCGCCCAGCAGATCACCGACGCGGATCGCATCGAGGCGTCCGACGTGGTGTTCAACAACGACGGCACTCCCGAGGAGATGCGCAACAAGGTGCTGGCCTGGTGGGGAGAGTATTCCAAGGACCTGTAGGTCCTCGCGTTCAACCTGCGGGGACGGGTCGTGGGCGAGGGGTCTGCAACTCAGACAGTCCTGCTCGCACGAACAGCCCGCTGGGCTGTTCGGCTCGTGCGGAACTCGTATCAGACCCCTCGCCCACGACCCGTCCCTGGTAAAGCTGCGGGCTTCGGTTCTTGGCCGGAGCCTGTTTTCGTTGTTGAGGGCGTTGTCATCCTGAGCGGAGGCGCGAAGCGCCGGAGTCGAAGGATCCCGTGCGACGTCAGCGGTGGCTGCTACCACAATCCCAAGACGTGCTGCATTCCCAGGCTGACGGCGGCGATGGCCACCCAGCAGCAGAGGCCCATGAGGATGGGCTTGCCGCCCGACTTCACGAGATGCACGATGTCGGTGTTCAGGCCGATGGCGGCCATGGCCATCACGATGAAGAACTTCGACAGCGTTTTGAGCGGCTCGAACACGGCCGCGTCGATGCCGGCGGACACTGCTATCGTGGTGATGACGGACGCGGCCAGGAACAGCAGGATGAACACGGGCAGCGCGCGACGCAGGCTGAAGCCTCCCAGCTTGCCTGCGGGCTTCACCACGCTGTGCCCCTGCACTTCGAGCGCGATGGGGTCGCGGCTTTCGCGACGCGCCACCCAGATGCCCAGCACCAGCGTGATGGGGATGATGGCCAGCGTGCGGGTGAGCTTCACGATAGTGGCCTGGTCGAGCGCGTTCGAGCCGGGATGCATGCCGTCCCATGCCGCGGCGGCTGCCGTCACCGACGAAGTGTCGTTCACGGCGGTGCCGGCGAACAGGCCGAAGCCTTCGTTGCTCATGCCCAGCGCGTTGCCCAGCGAGGGGAAGATAAGGGCGGCCAGCACGTTGAACAGGAAGATGACCGAGATGGCCTGGGCAACGTCCTTGTCGTGCGCCTTGATGACGGGCGCGGTGGCCGCGATGGCCGAACCGCCGCAGATGGACGAGCCCACCCCGATGAGCGTCGAGATCTCCGAGGGCATGCGCAGCACTTTGTGCAGCAAAAACGCTGTGATGAGCGCGGTGGCGATGGTGGAGCCGATGATGGGCAGCGACATCATGCCCACCTGGGCGATCTGCGCGAGGTTCAGCCCGAAGCCCAGCAGCACGACGGCAGCCTGCAGCACCTTCTTGCCGCTGAACGCGATGCCGGTCTGCACGCGGCCGCGCGTGGGCTGCTTCCAGAACACGGCGATAGCCATGCCGGCCAGGATGGCGAACACGGGCGCGCCGATGATGGGGAACCGCTGTCCGACGAACCAGCACGGCAATGCGAGGGCGAGGCATACGGCCAGGCCGGGTATGTTCTTCAAGGCGTTGGTCACGGTCGATCCTTCTGCTATCGAACGGGTGCGCGCTCCGTATGCGTGAGCGACGGCGTCAGAGTATACCATTGCCGTGTGGCTGTCGCGGTTATCGAACTCGCTACAATACTGAAAATTTACGAACATATGTTTGTAAATCTGTGATATGATGCTAGCATCATAAAAGAACCAGTGCAAGTGCTTGCCGGTCTGCGTGCTCGGCCGGATGCCCATAGAGGCGGCGGCTGTTCCGCGCCGCCCGTACCATGCTTGCAAGATCCGCAGGATCCTCTCAGATCATCGGAACAGATAAAGAGAGGTGCATGCCGTATGTCTGATCGTGCGACGATCAACGCGCAAGGTATCGAAGTGACGTTTTATAAAGGCGATGCCTATGCTGATTACGTTTCGCTTACCGATATTGCGCGCTATAAAAGCCCCAAGCCGAAAGATGTGATAAAGAATTGGATGAGGACTCACGATGTTATCGAATATCTGGGTCTTTGTGAAACCCTGTACAATCCAAGCTTTAAAGGGGTCGAATTCGACTCCTTTAAAGCTCGTTCGGGCAGCAATTTGAACCGGGCGGCGCGAGAGCAGCTCTCGCTGCTGCTTCGGTCGAGCGCAGCCGACGGGTTGGAGGGCGGAGAGCTAGGCTCGGGGCGTGCGTTGCCCTCCGCTTCGTAACCGTTTACTAACGAACATCTGTTCATGTTACAGATGCTGTGATACACTGGATTTCCTGCGAAGTTTTACGTTGCGCGGCTCCGACGCGTCGGTGCTCCGCTGTTGTTCGGAAGGAGCAGCATGGCTCATCTTTCCAATATCGAAGGCATCGAGATGGAGGGCAAGCTGCCCGAGGTTCGTCTTGCCTCCACGCCGTTCAAAGTGGTGTCTCCGTACGAGCCGGCGGGCGATCAGCCGCAGGCCATCGAGAAGCTGGCGACCGGCGTCAAGGAGGGCTTGCGCTATCAGAACCTGCTGGGCGTCACCGGTTCCGGCAAGACGTTCACCATGGCGAAGGTCATCGAGGCCGTGCAGAAGCCCACGCTGGTCATGGCTCCGAACAAGACGCTGGCGGCGCAGCTGGCCAGCGAGCTGAAGGAGTTCTTTCCTGACAACGCCGTGGTGTACTTCGTGTCGTACTACGATTACTACCAGCCCGAGGCGTACGTGCCCTCGTCGGACACGTTCATCGAGAAGGACGCGTCCATCAACGAAGAGGTGGAGAAACTGCGTCATGCGGCCACGTCGGCTTTGCTGTCGCGGCGCGATTGCATCGTGGTGGCGTCGGTGTCGTGCATCTACGGCATTGGCAGCCCGATGGACTACGCCGGCATGGCCGTGTTCGTGGACAAGCAGAAGGACATGGATCGCGACCAGGTCATCCATGAGCTCATCGATATCCAGTACGACCGCAACGACTACGAGCAGAAGCGCGGCACGTTCCGCGTGCGCGGCGATGCGCTCGATGTGTTCCCGCCTTACGCCGACCATCCGATCCGCATCGAGTTCTGGGGCGACGAGATCGAGTCCATCACCGAGATCGACAACGTGACGGGCGAAGTGCTGAGCGAGTTCGAGGCTCTGCCTATCTGGCCGGCCTCCCACTACGTGACCGCGCGTCCGAAGATGGATCGCGCGCTGGGCACCATCCGCGACGAACTGCGCGAGCGCTTGCAGCAGTTCAAGGAGGAAGGCAAGCTGCTGGAGGCGCAGCGCCTCGAGATGCGCGTGAACTACGACCTCGAGATGCTGGAGACGATGAACTTCTGCTCGGGCATCGAGAATTACTCGCGCCACATGGACGGACGCGAGCCGGGAGAGCCGCCCTACACGCTGATCGACTATTTCCCGAAAGACTTCTTCTGCATCATCGACGAGAGCCACGTGACGGTTCCGCAGATCCGCGGCATGCACGAGGGCGACCGCTCGCGCAAGATCACATTGGCCGAGCACGGCTTCCGTCTGCCCAGCTGCCTGGACAACCGTCCGCTGCGCTTCGACGAGTTCGAGGATCGCATCCCGCAGTTCGTGTACGTGTCGGCCACGCCGGGCGACTACGAGCAGAAGGTGTCGCAGCAGCAGGTGGAGCAGATCATCCGCCCCACCGGCCTGCTGGATCCCGAGATCATCGTGCGCGGCTCGGCATCGCAGATCGACGACATCATCGACGAGTCGAAGGAGCGAGCTGCGCGCGATGAGCGCGTGCTCATCACCACGCTGACGAAGAAGATGGCCGAGGACTTGACGGATCACCTGCTGGACCAGGGAGTGAAGGCTCGCTACATGCACTCCGACATCGCCACGCTCGAGCGCGTCGAGATCCTGCGCGATTTGCGCCGCGGCGAGTTCGACGTGCTGGTGGGCATCAACCTTTTGCGCGAGGGCCTGGACCTGCCGGAGGTATCGCTCGTCGCCATCTTGGATGCCGACAAGGAAGGTTTCCTGCGCAACCACCGCTCGCTCATCCAGACCATCGGGCGTGCGGCGCGAAACGTTTCGGGTCAAGTGATCATGTATGCCGACAAGATGACGGATTCCATGGCGCTGGCCATCGACGAGACGAAGCGCCGCCGCGCCATCCAGATGAAGTATAACGAGGAGCACGGCATCGAGCCGCAGACCATCCGCAAGGCCATCAACGACATCATGAGCTACGTCACCGACGAGATGGGCGGCACCACGGCCGAGCAGGTGAACAAGGAGCTTGCCGAGCTGTCGCGCGAAGAGGTGCTGCGCATCATCCAGTCGATGGAGGACGACATGGCCTCGGCATCCCAAAGCATGGACTTCGAGGAAGCCGCCCGCCTGCGCGACCAGGTGGTCAAGCTGCGCGTCCAGGTGGAGGGCGGCAGCGAGGACGACGTGTTGAAGGATCTCAAGAAGAACGCCCGCAAAGGCAGCGCGTACGGCAATCGAAAGAACGCCGCATACGGCAGCGCCCGAAGGTCGTGAGGTTGCCCGAGAGGCCGCTCGTCGCGTGAAGCGCGCCGCTCGACGCGATCGCTTCGGGTGGAAAAGCCGCTGGCCGAACACGTCTTTGAGTTCTCAGGGCGCGATAGCATGCCCGCATGCGCGCCACGGTACCATACGGGGCAGGCTGTGCAGGCGAATCGAAGGAGAAAGCATGGACATGGGCTTGAAGGACAAGGTGGTGCTGATCACCGGCGGTGGCGGCGGTATCGCTCGGGGTATCGAGCGCGCATTCGCCACCGAGGGTGCGAAGTTCATCCTCACCGACCTGTTCCCCGGCGGTCTGGAAGCGGCAAAGGAGGAGCTTGAGCGCGATTTCGGCTCCGAAGTGTTCACGATTCTCGCGAACGGATCGGTGGAAGAGGAGGTGCGTGCGGCGGTCGAAGCGGGCGCCGAGCACTTCGGCGGGCGCATCGACGTCCTGATCAACAACGCGCAGGCGTCGGCGTCGGGATTGACGCTGGTCCAGCATTCGGAGGAGGACTTCGACCTGGCGGTTCGATCCGGCCTGTACGCGACGTTCTTCTACATGAAGCATGCCTACCCTTACCTGAAGGAGACGGCGGGATCCGTCATCAACTTCGCTTCCGGCGCGGGCATCGGCGGCAATCCAGGACAGAGCTCCTACGCTGCGGCGAAAGAGGGCATCCGAGGCATGAGCCGCGTGGCCGCATCGGAGTGGGGCCCCGACAACATCAACGTGAACATCGTATGCCCTATCGTCATGACGAAGGCGCTCGAGGAATGGCGCGAGCGCGAGCCCGAGATGTACGAGAAGAACGTGAAGGCGATCCCGCTCGGACGCTTCGGCGACGCGGAGAAGGACGTAGGACGCGTGTGCGTGTTCCTGGCCAGTCCCGATGCCTCGTTCGTAACGGGCGACACCATCATGGTGCAGGGCGGCTCCGGCATGAAGCCGTAAAGCTGCACCAAACGCCAACCCTCCCTAACTCGGCGAAAACGGGGGCTGCTCGACAGTGTCGGACAGCCCCCGTTTCGATGTCTCGAGCAAAAGAGAGCCGCTAGCCCTCTTCCGAGACTGCTCCGATCTCCGCGTTCGCCTCGGCCGCGCTGTCGCGCAGGACGTGCGGCTCGTCATGATCGAGGGCGCGCACGCTCTTGAACAGGTACACGGTCAGTCCCAGCGCAATGCATACGAGGCCGTCCGCCACGAAAAACGCTGCTACGCCCATAGCTTCGGCGGCCACGCCGCCGATGGCGATGCCCACGGGGGAGGCCAGTCCCATGGCGGCCATGGCCAGGCCCAGCGCGCGGCCCGTCTTCTCCTCGGGCACGTTGCGCTGGATGAGCGTGATCAGCGGTCCGTTGAACCAGGAGCATGCCAGTGCCATGACGGCGCACAACGCTACGAACGCCCAGAACATGGTGGGGGCGAGGAATCCGCACGCCGTGGTGGTGACACCCACGATGAGGGAGGCCACCGCGATGAGTCCGGCCAGGCGCTTGCCGCCGCCCCAGGCCATGAGCACGATGGACCCCGCGATCATCCCTACGCCGAACGCGGCTTCCACGACGGACGCCATGTAGCCGTCACCGCCGAAGTGGTCGTACGTCATAAGCGGGAAGATGGCGCCCAGCGGGGCGAACGCCATCATGCCGATGGTGATGCCGGCGATGAGGATGACGAGCCCGCGGGTTGCCGACAGCGCTTTCCAGCCGTCGCGAAGGTTCGCCAGCACGTGCTGGTTCTCGGCGGTCTCATCGGCGACGGTGGGGATCTTCGCCAGCGCAAGCCCCGCCACGGCCACGAGTGCTCCGGCGAAGTCGAGGAACATCACGGAGTGGAACCCGATGGTGGTGTACAGGAAGATGCCGAACGCGGGGGCGCCGATGGACGCGACGGACATGAGCAGCTGGTCGAGCGTGTTGATGCGCAGCAGGTGCTTCTCGGGCACGAGCAGCGGCATGGCGGCCATCATGGCGGGGCCGTGGAAGGCCTGTCCGATGCTGCGCACGATGACGAGGATCATGAGCAGCGGAAACGATACCTGCCCGAACAGGATGACGATGCCCAGCCCCAGCGACACGATGCCCACCGAGAGGTCGGCCACGATCATGACCGTCTTGCGGTTGTGCTTGTCGGCGATGACGCCGCCGAAGGGCGACAGCAGTCCTTGCGGCAGATACGCGCAGATGGCGGCCGCGGCCAGCATGATGGCGCTGCCCGTAGTCTCGGTGATGTACCACACCACGGCGTATCCCGCGGCGTAGCTGGTGATCATGGAAGCGGCTTGTCCGCCCCAGATGGTGGCGATGATCGCAAGCCAGCGCTTCGGCAGCTCGCGACCGGCTGCGCTCAGGGGCGCGGTCGATGCAGTCATGGATAGCTCCTATAGAACGAGATGGTCGGATGAACGTCAGTGTGAGGTAGCGAACGCGGTTGCGCTACCAATTCTAGATGGAAGAAGGCCGCCGAAGCGGCAACTATGCGTTGCGCGAACGCGCGGCGCGGGGATGAATCGCAAATCGACTGAGCGATTTAGCGGAAAAGGCGACCAGCCATCGAGCATGCTCCTCATGATTTCGAGCGAAAAGTGACGGCCAGTGTATCACGAACCGATGAACGTGCCAAGGGCGGGTTTTACTTCGCGGGCGGCAGCAGAAGGTTGAGGTCGACGGCGGTGCCGATGCCGGCCACGGAACCGCCGTTGGTGTACTGCCAGATGGCGAAGTCGAACTGCGCGTGCGGCTCGGCAGCGTCGTACTCGGCGAACCAGACGGGACGTCCGCCCAGATCGGCGCGGTCGTAGCGCGCCATATCGCCGCTGTTGCCGTAGATCATCGTCTCGTAGCCGCCCTGCTCGAGGCGTTCGCAGAACGCCCGCGCGCACGCGGTGAGCGTTTCGCGGTCCATGTTGTTCGCACGACCCGCGCCGTCGGCGACGGGCTCGTGGTCGTACGCCACGGGCAGCGCCAGGTAACGGCCGGCCAGCAGCCGCAGCACGAACTCGGCTTCTTCGCGCGCCTCTTCGACGCTGACGGCTTGCGAGAAGAAGTACGCGCCCACATCGAGGCCCGCGCTCGTCGCATTGTCGATATTCTCGGCGTATCGGGTATCGGCGTACAGCGCGCCCTCGGTGTAGCCGCGGTTGCCCACGCGCACGAAGGCGAAGTCCACGCCGTCGCTCGCCACAGCGCTCCAGTCGATGGCGCCTTGATGGTCGGACACGTCCACGCCTAACTGGGAGCGCACCTCGCCGTTCTCGCGGAAAGCCAGGCGGTCGCCCGAACGTTCGAGTCCGCTCCAATCGTAGGGGCTCACGTATGCCTGCGCCGCGGGCTCCGCTGCATCTTCGGGGCCGCATGCCGCCGTGAAGCCGAGCGATCCCAGCAGGGCGACGGCGGTCAGGGCGGCTGCAACGGTGGTTTTGAATCGTTTCATGCGGCTTATCCTACCAAAGCCCCCGTCGTCCGTGCGCGCGAACCCGTCGGCGCTACGACGACTACAGAACCTGCATGCAAGGCGTGCACCGCTCTGACGCGGTGTTCGGCGCGAGCGGATCGATGGGACGGCGCGTCATGCGGCCAGCGCGCGCAGGTTTCCCAGAATGTGCTGTGCTGCGTCCTGCCCGAGGTAGTCGTAGGATACGAGCTTCCGCAACACTTCCTGCTGGCGCTCGCGCGCGAGGCCAGGGTTCTGAGACAGCGCGTACACGCTCGGCGCGTTCGGGATGCCGGCCAGCAGCGTGCATTCGTCGGCATCGAGCGCGCTGGGGGCTTTGCCGAAATAACCCCAGCTCGCACTGCCGATGCCCTCGTAGCCGTCGCCGAAGTAGATGGAGTTCACGTATAGCTCCAGGATAGTGCGCTTCGAGAAGTGCTGCTCCATCGTCAGCGCCATGAACACTTCGGCTATCTTGCGCTCGACGGTCTGCTCTTGGGTGAAGTACTGGTTCTTCGCCAGCTGCTGGGTGATGGTGCTGCCGCCTTCCACGATGGCGCCCGCTTTGAGGTCGTTCACGAGGGCGCGCGCCGTGGCGATGGCATCGAAGCCGGGATGGGCGTAGAACCGATGATCCTCCACGGCCACGACGGCCTGCAGGTACAGGTCCGGCAGCTCGTCGATGGGCGTGAACGACTCGCTGCTCTGGATGGATGCGGCCATCTCGTCGAGGCCGGCTTCCTCGATCGCTTCGCGGTACAGGTTGAACCCGCGTGCAAGAAAGTACACTTCCACGAGCACGACGAGGATGAGCGCCGCCAGGGCGAGGCGCCCGATGAACGTGATGGCTGGATGCGCCGTCGATGCACGATGCGCCGTTCCTTTCATGGTTTCCACCTTTCTGTAGAGGAAAACTCCCCACTACGTTATACCAAGCGGTTCTTAACGCCGCCTTACCGACCGCTTGCCCCATCCTTACATTCCTGCAAGAAAGGCGTGTTCTATCAGGTAAACGATGGGCTATACTTTTGAAAACGACACGAACGAGAAGGGTGCGGCCGTCGCGTGCGGCAAGGCCGGTAACACCATCGAAGGACGGTGCGACGAACATGATGATATCGACACGGGGACGCTATGCGTTGCGGCTCATGATCGACATCGCACGACAAGGGGAAGCCGGCGCGCTGGTCACCATGCGGCAAGCGGCCGAGCGGGAGGATCTGTCCGTCAAATACCTCGAACAGCTGGGCGGGGCGCTGGTGAAGGCGGGCGTTCTCAAAAGCGTGCGCGGCGTGAGCGGCGGGTATCTGTTGGCGCGTCCGGCTGATCAGATCACTGCGGGAGACGTCTTGCGCGCCACCGAGGGCAGCTGCGCGCCGGTGTCATGCCTCGAAGACGGCGCGGAGGCGTGTCCGCGCCGCGATCAGTGCGTGGCCATCAATTTCTGGCGTGGGCTCGACCAGGCCATCGAGGATTACGTGGACAACGTGACGCTGGCCGATCTGGTTCAGATGGGCTAGAGGTCGCGCGTCGCGTACCCGCGAACCGCCGCGCGCTCCGATACGACGTACAAGGCGAGCGCCGCCGCCGTGACGCATCCTCCCACGACGAGCGCGCCGCCCAGCGACTGCGCGGCGACGACGATCCGGCCCACGAGGGGAAGAAACGCGTCGAAGTTCATGGAGCGGAATATGTAGATCCAGCCCATGAGGGCGAGCATGAAGGCGAAGGGGATGTAGCTGGCGAGCTTGCGGTGGCTGTCGGCGAACATGAACGGCAGCAGCACGCTGAACATGGCGATGGTGAGGGCGAACGTGCCGGCCGCGAACGATACGACGCCCGCAGCGTCGAAGCCTACGGCGAAATGGCGGACAAGGGGAAGCCCCGGCACAACGGCGTTGACGATGCAAGCGGTCGTATACGCTGCGACGCCGAGAGCGACGCATCCGGCGACGACGACGGCGATGCTTGCGTAGCGTCCCGCCACTACGTTTGCTCGCGAAAGCGGCAAAGCCTGGCGAAAGGCGACCCAATCGCGCCGCTGGTCGCGCAGCAGCATGGGCATGAGCACCATGTGGGACATGGGGAAGCCGGTGAGCAGGATGATGGGAGTCGCGTTCCCCGCTGCCAGGCATATGCCCGTTGCAAGGAGCGCCCACAGCGCCACGTTCTTCGGCAGCGATTTCGCCAAAGCGAGGAAATCGGCAAGCATCATGGTCTTCATGGGGCGCTCCTTTTCCGTCCGCTAGAGCTCGCGCTTCTGGTACAGCTTGGTGGAGATTACGGCTGAGATCGCGTAGACGGCGGCCGTGATCGCAAGAACTCCGGCAGCGATGGCGATGGTGCCCGCGGGCGACTCCAACAGGTTCAGCACGTTCGCGACGAACTCGGGCGGCGGCCCGTTGCCGTCGAGCTGGAACGCGAAGAACACGCCGATTATGATGAGCAGCGGCAGGTAGCGGACGCCCTTCGTCATGCCGAACCGCGAGAACAAGGGCATCGTGACGGACAGCATGACCAAGATGATGGCCAATCCGGCGACGGACGCGAAGAGCATGGTCTGCCACGAGAAGTTCCCCATGAGGTCGGCTAGCTGGGGAACGCCGGGGGCGATCTGCGCGACGGCGACCATCACGAGCGTCACCAGCAGGCCTGCCGCGATGCCCAGCAGCGCCAACAGCGCGAAGCTGACGTAGCGGCCTGCGATCACGTTCGATCGCGACATGGGCAAAGCCAGACGGAACTGCTGCCAGTTGGCGCGTTCGTCAAGTGCGAGGATGGTGATGGTCAGCGAGAAGGGGATCATCACGCCCACCATGGGAGCGGCGACGTAGAGGTTGCCTATCATGACGGTTATGAAGATGCCCACGGCGATGGAGACGCCCAGCTGTTGCAGCAGGTATTTCTTCGCGATCAGAAGATCGGACATGATCATGGCTTTCATCGGACCTCTCCTTTCAGCATCATGCCCATGTAGACATCGATATCGGCCTTGTCGACGGCGATGTTCTTGAAGTTCTCGGCGAACGCGAAACGGTCGGGAGCCAGTACGTCGATGCCGTAGGGGTGGCGCATGCTGCGCAGCTCGCCGGGGGCGAAGAAGCCGCTCTCGGCGATGCGCTCGTAGTCGGTCGCGCGGCAGTGCGCGATGCCGGCCAGATCGGTGATCGTGTCCTTCTCGACGGCGAACACGATGCGACCGGCGTCGATGCACACAATGTAATCGGCGATCTTCTCGAGGTCGCTCGTGATGTGGCTGGACATGAGGATGCCGTGGCGCTCATCGCGCATGTAGCCGCGCAGGATGTCGAGCGCTTCCTCGCGGGCGAGCGGGTCGAGCCCGGCGGTGGCCTCGTCGAGGATCAGCAGGTCGGGGTCGTGTGCCAGCGCGCAAGCCAGCGACAGCTTCATGCTCATGCCGCGGGAGAGGTCCTTCACCGTCTTGCTCTTAGGCAGCTGGAACTGTGCCAGGCGCTGCTCGAAGTCGGCAGGGCTCCAGGAGTCGTAGCTGTACGACATGAGCTTGCCCACCGAGGCGACGGTCATCTCCTCGGGGAACGAGCAGGTGTCGAACACCACGCCCGTGCGTTGCTTGGCGTCCTTGATCGCCTTGCTGCCGGCATGTTCGCCGACGTTTTGGCCGAGCAGCTCGATGGAGCCGGCATCGGGGTATATGAGGCCGAGGATGGCCTTGATGGTGGTCGTCTTGCCGGCGCCGTTCGAGCCGATGAAGCCGACGACGCTTCCGGCGGGCACGGTGAGGTCGACGTTTCGGAGGTCGAAGCCGTCATAGTGCTTCGACAAGCTGCGTATGCGGAGGAGGTCGTTCATCAGTCGTCACTTTCTGCGATGAGGTCGAGCATGTCATGGAGCTCCGGGATGCCGACGTTCGCGCCGCGCGCTTCGTCGACGGCCTGGACGAGCAGCTCCTCGATGTGCCGAAGGCGCTCCTCGCGAAGAAGCTCGAGGTTGCCGCCGGCCACGAAGCTGCCCTTGCCGGGCACCGTCTCGATGAAGCCTTGGAGCTCCAGCTCGGCGTACGCGCGCTTGGTCGTGATGACGCTGATGCGCAGGTCGCCGGCCAGTGCTCGGATGGAGGGCAGCTGCTGCCCTTCGCCCAGCTCACCCGTCAGGATGAGGGCCTTCATCTGCGAGACGATCTGGTCGTAGATGGGCTTGTCGCTCGCATTCGAGATGATGATGTCCAACTCAGGCTCCCTTTCGTGGTTTCGTGCGCGAGCGCCGGGGCGTCCCCCTGCGCTCGGGTGGCGCGTCGCGGCGTCCCGCTTCGCGCCGGGAGAGGCCAAGCACGTTCCTCGTCCCCTCCGGCCGGGCATCGTCCACTCCGTAACGTGTAGAGTGTATATACCCGATATGCACACTATAAACAATAGATACGGAAGCGTCAAGACAGCGCATGCGATCAACTGCCGTCATTGACGTAATACGGTATTGCGCATCTATGCTCGATGAAGCGAAAGGAGCGTGTCATGGTTGCCGTCATCGACAACGAAGAGCTTCCGAAAGCTTTCCCCTCGCTTGAAGACCTAAGGAGCGGGCATCGTGCATTGACGCCTGAGCGAAAGGCGGAACTGCGGGAGCTTATCCGTTCGACGACGCTTGAGGCGCCCGACGGCTGGGGAGAGCGGTCGTTCAAGGAATTGCTTGAACGAGGCTAGGGAGGAGCGTTATGCGCGCTTGGGAGCTTTCGCGAGGACGGGGTTGACGTAGCGGCCGCGACGCTCGGTCTTCGCACCGTACTGGATGGCGTTCACGGGGCAGCGGTGCAGGCAGGCGAGGCACTGCGTGCAGCCCAGCTCGGCCCAGCGGGGCGCGCCTTCGATGATCGTGATGGTGTTGGTGGGGCAGAGGTCGGCGCACTGGCCGCAGCTGATGCAGGTGGGCAGCGCGAAGAACTCCGAGGTGGATCGCGGCTTCTCGTCCTTTTCGGTGAACTTGGACAGCACGATGCCTAGGGGATTGCGGTGCTCGGCGCGCACGTGCTCGCGGGCTGCGATGCGATTTGCCGTCTCGCGCGCGGCAAGTTCCGCGCCGGCAAGCAGGCGCTTGCGCTTCTCGCCTTGGGCGGGCGCGTACAGGTATGTGCAGTTGCCCACCGATTTCACGCTGAACGAGGCGTCGAGGTTGATGCCCTGCGCGTCCAACAGGCGCTTGCCGAAGACGCGCGCCGTGCTGCCCACGAACGCGCCGCAGCTGATCACGGCGAAGCAATAGTCGGGCGTGAAGGTTTCCTTGTTGCCCGTGCGGAAGCGGGCTCGCTTGAGGAACGCATCGATGATGGGCGGCGTGGTGTAGTTGTAGACGGGGAAGACGAAGCCCAGCTGCTCGCCTTGCGCGAGCGTGAAGTCGAAGTCCTTGTACTTGTAGGCCGCGCCGATGTCGACGAGCAGGTCGTCCGTTGCGCGCGCGATGGTCTGCGCCGCCGCGAGCGAATTGCCGGTGCCGGTGAAGTAGAAGATCATGAGCCGCCTTTCCGTCTGTATGCCTTCAGTATACCAAGCCGAGCCTGCGCGAACGATGACCCTTTTGCAACCGAAGGCGGTTACGATGTTTCACGTGAAACATTTGTACGTTTGATCGACGTGCGCGTCTGCTTCGCCTCGGACGTCCTTCGCCGTTTCCGGCAGGATCGAAGCGAGCGAATGTTTCACTTGAGACATTCCGCCGCCGAGGCATGCGGCGCCCGTTCGCTTCGCTTTGCGGCTGCTTGAGGCCGCTCTGGTATGATGAGCGGGATACGAAGGCTGCAACGCGAAGGAGAAACCCATGGCGGACGTGCTGTTCATCGAATATCCGAAGTGCTCCACTTGCAAGAAGGCTAAGGCGTGGCTCGACGCGCACGGCGTGGCGTACG
This sequence comes from Eggerthella sp. 1_3_56FAA, assembly GCF_000185625.1. NCBI lineage: Bacteria > Bacillati > Actinomycetota > Coriobacteriia > Eggerthellales > Eggerthellaceae > Eggerthella > Eggerthella sp. 1_3_56FAA. Next base: position 406,560 of record NZ_GL622581.1, on the reverse strand, counting down.
CTGACCGCCACATCGTGGAGGACAACCCGACGTCCGACGAGCTGGCCGCTTGGCATGCGAAAAGCGGACTGCCGCTGCGCCGTTTCTTCAACACCGGCGGCATGCTGTACCGCGAGCGCAACGTAAAGGCCCTGCTGGATGCCGGCATGAGCGACGCGGACGCCTACGCGCTGTTGGCCGAGAACGGCATGATGGTGAAGCGCCCGCTGGTGGTGGGCGACGACTTCGTGCTGGTCGGCTTCAAAGAGGTCGAGTGGGAGCGGGCGCTGCTCTAGCGCGACAGCGCGCCGGAGCATCGTCGCATCGTCGCGCTAGAGCGCGTCGGTGTCGAGCCACAGCGTGAACGGACCGTCGTTGGTCAGGCTCACGTCCATGTAAGCGCCGAAGCGCCCCGTTTCCACGCGAGGCACGTCGCGGCGCGCGCGTTCGACGAACCATTCGTACAGCCGGTTCGCCTCGTCGGGCGCGCCCGCCTCGGTGAACGAGGGGCGGTTGCCTCGTCTGCAGTTCGCGAACAGGGTGAACTGCGACACGACCAGCACTTCGCCGCCCACGTCGGCTAGCGACAGGTTCGTCTTGCCCTCGGCGTCCTCGAAGATGCGCAGGCGCGCGATCTTGCTCCAGAGGCGTTCGGCCTGCTCCTCGCTGTCGTCGTGACCCACGCCTAGCAGGATGAGCAGCCCGCGCCCGATGCTGCCCGCCGTCGCGCCGTCGATATCTACCCGCGCGTTCGACACGCGCTGAACCACCGCTCGCATAGAAGCCTCCTCGCTTGCAGGGCGCTTGCGCCCGTTGGATTCTCTCGTTTCAGTATAACGGGGTTTACAGCGGGGTCGGACGGGCGTATAACAAGCTGATTCGAATGCGGCGCCCGCGCCGAGGCATGTAGGGAAGGAACGCTTATGAGCTACGCGATCGTGTACGACAGCCGCACCGGGAACACTGAGGCATTGGCGCGGGCGGTGGCCGCCGCGCTGCCGAGCGAAGGGCGCCTTGCGTTCGGTCGGGTGGACGAGGTGGATCGCGCCGCCGTCGCGCAGGCCGACCGCGTGTACGCAGGGTTCTGGACGAACCGTGGCGATTGCGGCGACGAGTTGGCCGAGGTTCTGGCCTCGCTCGCGGACAAGGACGTGTTCCTGTTCGGGACGGCCGGGTTCGGAGCCGACGAGACGTACTTCGCGGGCGTCATGGCGCGCGTGGCGGTGCATCTGCCCGAATCGGCGCGGATCGTGGGCACGTTCATGTGCCAGGGCCGCATGCCCGCCAGCGTTCGCGCCCGCTACGCGCAAACCGCCGAGGCTAAGCCCGAGCAGGCTGCGCGCATGCATCAGCTCATCGAGAACTTCGACGAAGCGGCGAGCCATCCCGATGACGATGATCTCGCGCGTTTGCGCGAAGCTGTCCAAGCGGCGAGCTAGCATGGCGAAGCCGGCGAGCCTTCCCGGCATCGGCTTCCATGCCGCGTTGCGGCTGTCCGATGCGGGCGTCGTAGCGCGTTAGCCCTCGGCGGGTTCCTCCAAGCGCGACCTGAGCAGCTGGAGCCCGCCGACCACGGCGCCGCCGATGAGGAAGAACACGATGCTGAACGTGTCGAGGCTCATGGCCGGCTGCGGCTCGCTCAGCGTGAGCGGCCCTTGCGTGATGGAGAACAGCGACCCCAGCATCATGCCGATGATGGCGTAGATGGTCTGCGAGCGGAAGCGCTCGAGGCACATTCTGATGAGTCGGACGAACAGAAGCATGCCGCATGCGATGCCCGCCGCGAACACCATCAGAATAGGCAGGTAGGACAGATCGAGCCCCATCGTCGCGCGCACCGCACCCATGATGGGCACGTACAGCCCGAAGATCAGCAGCAGCGTGGAGCCCGATATGCCCGGCAGCACCATTGCGGAGATGGCCGCCATCGCCGCCAGGAACACGTACGCCACCAGGCCGAGGTCGAGGCTCTTCGCCGCAACGTCGATGCCCTCTCCGCTCACGGGGCTCAGCAGCGTCACTGCCACGACGAATGCGACGCCCACGACGGCGAACGCGAGGTACGGCAGCCGTTTACGCAATGCGTCCAGCTCCTCGCGCACGACGATGGGGATGGCGAACACGATGAATCCCATGAACAGCGAGCTGACCTCGTAGATGTGCGTATCGAAGAAACTGGTCAGCACGAGCGCCGACAGCCCGAACCCGATCGCCCAACCTGCGCCCAGCTTCAGCAGGAAGCGCACGGCTGCGAAGCGCGCAGCCCTCGCGCCGTGGAACAGGTCGTCCAGCGAGCCGATGAACCGGTCGTAAAAGCCCAGCAGGAAGGCGACGGTGCCGCCCGACACCCCGGGCACGCTGTCGGCCAGGGCCATGCAGAACCCGCGGACGGAGTTGACGATGAGTTCGGTAAAGCCCTTCACGGATGACTCCCTTTCGGTTTCCAATGTGAACAGCATGGCGTATTCGCAGGGGAATCCTCGAGTCGTACACCGATCGATGGAGGATATTCAGACCGCTTAAGATTCGGTAAAGCCCGTGTAAAGGGAAGGTAAAGCCGCAGCGTTTTCGACGAATCGGGTCTGATGTGCAAGACGACCAAAAAAAGCCCGGGGCCGTAAGCGGCCTCGGGCTTCGCGGTGATCGCAATCGTGCGCGCTCTAGATATGGATGTTCCCGAACGTGATGACCGAGTAGATAAGGCCGGCGATGCCGAGCGCCAGCACCACGGCCAGGATGACCTTGTCCGACCGCTTCTCGAACAGCTTCGCCTGTCGGTCGTGCTGGCGCACGCCCACGATGTACAGCGGCAGGCCGATGGCGTACACGATGCAGGCCACCATGAGGTAGTTCAGGCCGGCCGCGTAGATCAGCCACAGTCCGTACAGCGAACCGGCCGCGCCCGTGAACACGGCCATGCCGCGGCTGGCGAAGATGCCGGACGGGTACTCCTTCTTGACGGCGATCTTGAACAGGAACAGCGTGCAGAAGAAGTAGCACGGAAGCGCCATGACGCTGGTGATGCTGATCATCGTGGTCCAGGCGTTGTTGCCTATGAAGAACGAGATGATGAGCACCACCTGCACGACGATAGTGGTCCACAGAAGGGATGTGGACGGCGAGCCGTTCTTGTTCTCCTTCACGAACATTTTGGGGAAGATGCCGCTTTTGGAGGCGGCCAGCGGCATCTCGCCCAGCATGAGCATCCAGACGAGCCAGGAGCTCAGCACCGAGACGATCACGCCGGCGTTCACCATGATCTCGCCCCATTTTCCGAACGACTTCAGCATGATGGCCGCCATCGACGGGTCGGCCATGCTGCCGACTTCCGCTTGCGAGTACACGCCGAGGGGCAGAAGCGACACGACGATGTAGAGCGCCAGCGTGACGAGGAAGCCGATGGTGGTTGCTTTGCGCACTGCGGCCTGCGATTTCGCCTTGCCCGACACGACCACGGCGCCCTCGATGCCCAGGAACAGCCACAGCGTGACCAGCATCGTGGACGAAACCTGAGGCATGACGTTGCTGAAGTCCAAGGTCAATGCCACGCCGTCTTTCATGCCCCAGAAGCCTTTCATGAACACCGAGAACTTGAACACGGTGGCCACGGCCAGGATGAAGATGAACACGGGCAGCAGCTTGCCGATGGTGCCGATGATGTTCAGGAAGCTGGTGGACTTCGCGCCGCGCAGGGCCAGCAGGTACATGATCCACGTGATGATGGAGCCGCCGATGATGGACGGAATGTTATTGCCGCCCGTGAAGTCGGGCACGAAGTAGTTCAGCGTGGCCATGACGAGCACTGAGTAGGCAACAAGCGCGAAGCAGTTGCAAATCCAGTAGCCGTACGCCACGAAGAAGCCGATCAGCTTGCCGAAGCCTTTCTCGGCGTACGTGTACAGGCCGTTCGTGAGCTCGGGTCGCGCGGCCGACAGGATGCGGAACGTGTTCGCGATGAACCAGATGCCGATGCCGGTGACGACCCAGGCGATGATGATGGCTCCTGCGGAGGCGTCTGCGGCCATGTTCTGGGGGAGGTTGTAGATGCCTCCGCCGATCATGGCGCTGATGACGATGCCTACCAGGCCGATCAGGCCAACTTTTTTCGAGCTGTCCTGGGCCGATGATCCGCCGGAACCGGAAGCGGTTTTGTCTGCCATGTTTCCAGTCCTTGTCTAAACGTGATCGAGCCGCCCGGGGGTTGCCTGGACGGCTCGATCAGGGGGATACCGTCGGTTACGCGATGTCCGTGAGCGGCTCGAAGTCCATTTGCTTGAGCCAGTCGGACAGGTGCAGGTTGTTGAGCGAGGCGAATCCGGTAGCGGGCACGGCGTTGCGGGCCAGCGTGACGTAGGGACCCACCGTGATGGCGTTGCCGATCTCGCCCGGCTTCATCATGCGGTGAGCGAAGCCCACGTAGGTGCGGTCGAACAGCACGTTCTGGTCGCGGCCGCACTCGACGACGGACCAGACGATAGCTTTGCGATGCTGCTCGAGGAACGCGATCATGTCCTCTTCGTTGTCGTTCTCGGTCCACACGCCGGCATCCTCGATGAACAGGTCGGCCGCGAAGTCGCGATCGGCGGAAAGGGAGATGGCGATGAAGGACCACACGCCGTAGCCTTTGCCCTCCTTGAGCGGGCGGTCGGTCTTCGGGCGGTAGGCGACGACGCCCTTGTTCGCGCAGATGGTGTGCGCGCCCGGAATGGGATGGTAGCGGCGGTTCTGCTCGGTGCCGAACAGCTCCACGCCTGCGCTCAGCAGCGGGGCGGCGTCGTACACTTCCAGCTCGCGGCCGTTCCACTGCTTCTCGGTGAACAGCGGCTTGCTCTTGCCGTTGTCGACCGAGTCGTGGCGGGCGAGGTCGTAGCCCCACACCTGTCCGGCCATGCCGCAGAACGACGAGGCGGTCAGCATGTTGATCTGGCCGACGTACGCATCGGCGGCCTCGGCCTTGTCGTACGTGACGATGCGGTCGACCAGCTCGTCGTTGGTCTTCTCCACCGTGCCTGCCGAAACCTTCAGCACGGACACGTAGCCGTTGCCGTAGGCGCCGGGCATGCCGTATCCGTCGCAGTAGTCGTCGTACGGACTGATGGCCGTCTTGTCGATATGCGGCGCGCGCATGGTTGCATGGTGGTTTGCCTCGCGAGCGATAGTGCGGTTGCGTCGCTCCTCAACGTTCTTCATGGATGGAACTCCTTTCGTATGCGAACGATTTCAGCGCCGATTGTAGGACCCCTCGTGCGTGTGGAATTTCGCAGGGGGGTTTCGATGGCGAGCCGTGCTTTGCCCGACGATGCGCCGTCACGAAGATGAAAGGAAGGTGTTGCCGGGATTCGTCGCATCTCTTGACGGTGCTGTTGACATACCGTATATTACAAACGTTATATAACGGTTGTAATATACGGGAGGGTGAGGATGCCGGAGCAGAAAGTGGGGCGCGAGACGGTGCTCGATGCTGCACTGGGCTTGCTGCGAGAGAGGGGAGAAACGGCGCTGAGCGCACGGACGGTGGCCGAGCGGGCGGGCTGCTCGGTGCAGCCGATCTACAGCTTGTTCGGCGACATGCGAGGACTCGTGCGCGCACTGTACGACCATGCGCGCGCGTGGGTCGCGGCGTACAACCGCGAGCATGTGGACGACGGCCGCAATGCGTTCGAGGCGAACGGGTTGTCGCATCTGCGCCTTGCGCGCACGGAGCGTCATTTGTTCCAATTCCTGTACCTATCTCCGCACATGGAGGCGACGAGCTTCGCGGAAGTGTACGAGAGCGTGGCCGTCGACGGCGTGCAGCAATGCATCGAGGAGCTGGGGCATCTGTCGCCCGCGGCGGCGCGCGCGCTGTACCTGCACATGATCGTGTACACCCACGGTATGGCGGCCATGCTGGTTGCTGGCGCGCAATTTTCCGACGAGGAACTGGGCGAACGCTTGAACGAGGCCTTCACGGGTCTGCTGACGTTGGTGAGATGAGGGAAACCATGGAGGAGTCGGAGAGAAATTGTGCGAGCGATGTTTCACGTGAAGCATCGGGTGTTTCAGAACACATGTTGCATGATGTCGTTTCGGGCGTGACGCGAGTGGAGGAACCGAATGATCCGGCGCGAGGCGGGCGAGGACGTGTTGGCGCGCGGTCGGCCGACAAGGTGCGCGGGTCGGCGGTGCGATCGGCCGACGAGGTACGCGCGCAGCGCGAGCGGGGAAGGAAGCGGCAGAACGCGCGGCAGTTGGCGCTGCTCGTGTCGTTCCTGCTGTTCCCGGTCATCATCTTCTACTTCTCACCGGCGCTGATCATCGAGGGCGCCTTGGAAGGGGCGGTGGCTGCCAGCATGCTCGTGTTCTGCCTGCAGTTCTTGTTGGCTATCGTGCTGCGTCGCGCGTGGTGCGGGTGGTTGTGCCCGGCGGGCGGCCTGCAGGAGCTTGAGGCGACCGCCGTAGGCAAGCCCGCGAAACTGGGGTGGAGGGCGCGCGTCAAGTATGTGATCTGGGTGCCGTGGGTGTGCTCCATCGTAGCGTGCGCATGGATCGCCGGTGGTTTCACGACGGTCGACCCGTTGTACGGCATACCGGGCGGCGTGTCTATGAACAGCCCTTTGGGATTGCCTATCTATTTCGGCATCGTGGCGCTGTTCTTCGTTCCCAATCTGTTCTTGGGGTGTCGCGCCATGTGCCACTGCATCTGCTGGATGGCGCCGTTCATGGTATTGGGCGAGAAACTGGGTTCGGCGCTGCGGGTTCCGCAACTGCGCATCGAGGCCGATCCGAATGGCTGCATCGGCTGCGGGAAGTGCGACCGCGCGTGTCCGATGAGCCTGCCGGTGCAAGACCTCCTGGCCGGCGGTGCCGTCGCCGACGCCGAATGCATCCAGTGCGCCGCCTGTGCCGACGTATGTCCCAAGGGCGTGCTGCGTCTGCGCATGGGCCGCATGCGGTAAGCGAGCCCGAATCGGAATGTTTCACGTGAAACATTAGTACTGTTTGTCCACTTCGATCAGCACGTGCCCTTCTTTCGAATAACGTCTGGCGAGGGGAGCGCCGCGCAACCTCAATCCGGTCGAAAAAAATTGCACGCGTCTGTTGACCCTCACGTAACGTGAGGGTGTACGCTGGTTGCACGCAGGAAAGGAGGCGCTCATGGAACGGGAACGGGCGGGCGGCGGGTACACGGTGCACGAGTTGGCCGAGCTGTCGGGATGCACGGTGCGCACGCTGCATCATTACGACGAGCTGGGGCTCGTTCGCGCGCAACGCGCCAGCAACGGGTACCGGCGCTACGGCGCGGCCGAAGTCGACCGGCTGCATCAGGTGCTGCTGTACCGGGAATGCGGCATGCCGCTTGCTGCCATCGGGCGTTTGCTGGACGACCCCGCGTTCGATGCGCGCGACGCGCTGGCCGGCCACCTGCGCGAGCTGCACGCGCGCAAGCAGCGTCTCGACGGATTGATCGCGAGCGTGGAGAAGACGCTCGCCTGTATGGAAGGTTCTGCAACTATGGAAGACGAAGAGAAGTTCGAGGCGTTCAAACAAGGCCTCGTGGGCGAGAACGAGCAGCACTACGGCAAGGAGGTGCGCGAACGCTGGGGCGACGATGCGGCCGATGCGAGCAACGCGAAGCTCATGGGTATGAGCGTCGAGCAGTACCGCCAAACCCAGAAGCTGGAGCAGGGCGTCAAGGATGCGCTGGCGGCAGCGATGGCTGCGGGCGATCCGACGGGCGAGGACGCGCACCGCGCGGCCGACCTGCACCGCCAATGGCTGTGCGAATTCTGGAAGGACGGAACGTACTCAAAGGCCGCGCACCTCGGCCTGGCCGAGATGTACGTGGCCGACGATCGCTTCAAGGCCTACTACGAAGCTGTCGCCCCCGGCGCTGCGGAATTCCTCCGCGATGCCATCAAGGCGTACTGCGCATAGGAATGTGCGCCCCGCCGCCTTTCGCGGCGGCGGGGCGCCATCTTCGCTCGCAAAACACGCCTCGGCTCCCAACGCGTGTTTTACGAGCGAAGATGCTTAGTTTTGCCGGAGCGTGATTATTCTTCTTCGCTTGCGAGCAGGCAGGTTGCTTCTAAGGCTTGCGACAGCTCCTCCTCGGTTGGCAGGCAGAGCACGTACTGCGATGCGAAGATTCCCTTCTTATCGGCGAGGACGGAATACTTGGCCACCGCTTCGTTGCGATTCGCGCAGAGGACGATGCCTATGGTGGGATTGTCGTCAGGCTGGGTGCACTGGTCGTCGAATAGGCGAACGTAGAAGTCCATCTGCCCGACATCCTGGGGCGTGAGCTTCCCGGTTTTCAGGTCGATCAGGACGAAGCATTTGAGGATGTAGTGGTAGAACACGAGGTCGATGTAGTAGTGGTCGCCATCGGCGCTGACTCGCTGCTGGCGCGCGACGAACGAGAACCCTTTTCCCAACTCCAATAGAAATTGCTGGAGTTTGTCCATGAGCGCTTGCTCTAAATCCGTTTCCAGGTAGTTCGAGTTGCCACCCAGATCGAGGAAGTCGAGTACGTAAGGGTCTTTGAGGATGCCGTCGGCTTTAGTTGGCGGCTCGAGGTTCTGGATCTCTTGTCGAACCTCGTCTTTTCCTTCTGCGCGAGTGGCCAAAAGTCGTTCGTAGTAGAACGAGTGGATCTGCCGGTCGAGCTGCCGCACCGTCCAGCGCTCTTCGACGGCGGAGCGCACGTAGAAGTCGCGACGGACGGGATCATCTATGCGTATGATCAGGCGATAATGAGACCAACTCAATTCCGCACACAGTGTGTGCGGAATTGGGAAAGCTTGATAGAATTGCCGCATAGCTTGAAGATTTCGTTCCGTGAACCCCTTTCCGAATTCGGCTGTCAGCCGTTCGGACAGGTATTCCATCAGATGCTGGCCGTATTCGGCGCGGTCGCCCTGCGCTTCGACGATTTGCCGGCCGATCTCCCAATATGCGGAAACCATCGCGTCGTTGACTGCCGCCGCCGCTTTCGTGCGCGCGGTTTCGAGTGCGGTGCGAACCGATTGATAGACGGCTTCGTCCGGGGAAGGATCGTAGATCTGCGCCATGGACAGCCTCCTTTCGAGAAGGCGGCTGTCCTTTGCGGGAAAGTTAGGGTAGCACCCAACCAGTGAATACGATGCGCTTCATTATACAGAACATCAGTTCGTTTATCAAGCCTCGTCTTCCGTCAGATCCAATCGGTTGATGCGGTCGGCCAGGTCGGCGCCGCGTTCGTAGAACAGGAGGTCTTCGTTGTGAGCGAAGTAGCGCTCGCAGCCGTGGTCGTTGATGAAGGCCATGCCGTAGCGGTTCACGGACAGGTCGGTGACCAGCAGCAGCATCTCCTGGCCATTGCGGAACGCGTCCTCCACGAAGCGGAAGGCGTTGTCCAAAGCGCTCGACACGGCCGCGATGCGCGCGTCCAGCGCATCGACCATTTCCCCGAACAAAGCTTTCACCTGCGAGAACGGCACCCCGCCGCCCGCAGCGTCGCAGCGCAGCGCGCGGTCGATCAGCGCAAGCGCGCGCTGGTAGGCCACGTACTTCTCGTCCGACAGCAGGCCCGCTTTGCGCTCGGTGTCCAAGCGTGCTTGGAGCGAGGCGGCTTCTTCGCGCAGGAGGGGCAGCGCGTTCGCGTCGTCGACGGTCAGCGCATCCCGCATCGCCGCCAGCCGTCCGTGCGCGAACTCCACCGCGCGCTCTTCCATCACGGCGTCGCGCAACCGTCCGCCCAAGGCGTCCGTGATCAGTCCCATGAGCGATACCCGTTCGTCGAACGCCGCCTCGCGGGCGCGTTCGACCACGCTCTGTTCCGCGGAGCCTTCCAGTATGCGTTCGATCTGGTAGTCGGCGCGGTACTTCGTGAACAGGTCGTAGTACACGCTGAAGCGCTTCGCAATCTCACCGTTCTGCACGTACTGGCCGATCAGCAGCTCGTCCACCGGGATGTCCTGCTCCTCGTACAGCTTCATCATGGCGGAGAGGTCGTCCCAGCCGCGCGCCGTGACGAACGACTTGCCGTCCACGGTGGTCTCCACGCGGTAGAAGTGATCGCGCTCGATGTCGAGGTACGTGAGCACGGCGGGGTGCACGCCCGTCTCCACGGCGAAGTCGCGCCAGGCGGCGAAATCAGGCTCCACGTCGATGCGCTTGAGGCGGTCCCAGGTGGCGATGTCGAAATCGTGCGCCGTGCGGTTGTACTCGGGCGGGTTGCCGGCCGTAACCACGATCCATCCGTCAGGCACGCGGTGGCGTCCGAAGATCTTGTACTGCAAAAACTGCAGCATCGCGGGCGTCAGCGTTTCCGACACGCAGTTGATCTCGTCGAGGAACAGGATGCCCTCGTGCTTGCCGGTGGCCTCCATCGCGTCGTACACGGCGGCGATGATCTCGCTCATCGTGTATTCGGACACGTCGTATTCCACGCCGTCGTACGTCTTCTTCGCGATGAACGGCAAGCCGAGCGCGCTTTGGCGCGTGTGGTGCGTCATCGAATACGACACGAACCCCACGTCGAGGTCCTGGGCGATCTGCTCCATGATGGCCGTCTTCCCGATGCCGGGCGCGCCCAGCAGGAACACGGGGCGCTGCCGTTCGGTGGGCAGACGGTAGTTGCCGAACTCGTCCTTCGAAAAGTACGCCAGCATGGCGTTTTTGATCTGCTGCTTTGCCTGACGGATGTCCATGATTCCTCCTGACGGCTTTCCGTGGCGGCCGCCTAGCCGCTCACCCCCTCGTCGCTTTCGCACACGACCCGGCCGCTCGGCCGGGAAATGTGTTTGCGAACAATTCACCGGATTGTTCGCTAGCTCAAGCTCCTCGGCGCTTCGTGGCTATGCGACTCGCCACGGAAACCCTGTTCCTCCATTGCTGACATTTCTTCCAATACGACGGTTTCGTCGAGCTCCACTTTCATGGCCCACGCAGGGACGTTCGGACTCGCGGCGGCCGAGGCGTCGTCGACGAAGACGAACGCGGTGTCGTAATCGGGCTTGCGGGCGGGATAGGTTCCCTGCCCGTCGGTGAAGTAGATGAGGCCGCCCAGGTTCACGAGGTCGCCGCGCTCCACGGCGTCGTCCACGTAGGCGAACACGGGGCGGAAGTCCGTGCCGCCCAATCCTTTGATCTCGAGGCCGTCCAGGTAGTCGTCCAGATCGCGCAGGTTCGAGATGCGCGCGACGTCCGTGATGGCGGCGTCGCATTGCACGATGAGCACGTTCATGTCGGCGAAGAAGCTGGTCTCTTGGCTGAGGATGGCGTACGTCTTCTCGATGAAACGGCGCACGAGGCCGTCCTTGGTGGAGGCCGAGGTGTCGATGGCGATGACGAAGTCGCGGATGCGCCGCTCTTCCACGTATTCCAACGGCTCGATGAGCGGGAGGTTGCCGTAGCGCTTGAGCCCGTAGCAGTAATAAACGTAGTCGAACTCGTCGTCGTTCACGCGGATCTGCTCGCCCATCCGGGCGAACTTGCGCAGGAACTCGCGATAGTCCTGCTTCTCGCGCGTCACGGCGCGCAGGTTCATGGCAAGGTTCGCGCCCTCGACGCCCCACAGCTTCGCGTAGGCGTCAAGCTGCACGCCCATCTCGTAGGCCGCGCTCTTCCACTGCTCCTTGGACCGATCTAGGTTCACCGTGTCGGCGAAGCGGTCGTCGATGGAGCGTCCTACCTGTTCGGGAGCCTCTTTCTGCACGATGTCGTCCTGGCTGACCGCCTGGTGCGACTTGTGGTTCGGCTTCGCCTGGTCGGCATCGGACGGCATCTCCATGTCGGTTCCGCTCGTGGCGGATTGGGCCGACGCGGCTCCGTCCTGCGCGTCCGCCCCCTCATCGCGTTCGCCCTCTTCCGAATTCGTTTTGCGGGCCTCCTCTGCGGCTGCGAGGCGGTACCAGGGCTCATGGTCGTCCATGTAGAACGGTGCGCGCAGATCGGCCAGCTCGGCATCGTCGAGCCCCTCATCCTGCAGGTACCGGTACACGGTTTCTGCGGTTGCCAGCGGCAGCGCCGCGTCGATGCGCGCGAGGGTCGCGCGCTGGCGCTCGGCGCGAGCGGTGCGGGTGGCGGGCAGGTCGAGTTCGGAGATGGTGCGTTCCACGACGATGTCGCATGCGGCGTCCCAGCGCGCAACGTCCACGTGCGGGCCGGGGTAGAGGTGCAGGAACACGTTGTGCAGCACGATGTGCAGATAGGCGCGAGTGAGTTCGGCCGGTTCCGCGGCGTAGAGGCGCGCGAGCGTTGCGGGGTCGAAGCGGATGTGAAGGCCGTCAGTGGCCAGCGTGGCATCGCGCACGGGGAAAGGGCGCAGGCGCGCGAACGCAGCGTTCATGAAGCGCAGGTTCACGAGCAGCGCGTTTTTCGCAAGGTCGAGCGCTTGGCGGGCAAGCGGCTCGACGGCTTCGACGGCCATGATGCTCCTTTGAACGAATGTGCGTGCGCGAAGCGCGTGCTTGCTTCGCGGCGGCTCTTGCCTTCGTCGCTTCCCGCAGTGTAGCATGGGGGAAGCCAAGGGTAAACAGGCTCGTTGCCGAGAGGTTTTTGGGAGGTAGCACAATACTATGATGGAGAACACGCTGGTCTATCATGGTGCTCATGCGCCGATCGAAGAATTGCTTGATCATGCGATCAAGAATCCGGTGCGCCTCGACGCGCGCGATGTGGAGGTTGTCGAGGCTGCGCGGGCGGTGGAGGGCGAAGTGTGGTCTCCGCAGCTTCCGGCTTATCGGGCCTGGGCTGCCGAAGGGGAAGCCGGCGACGTCGCGGGCGGTGCGGGTCGCGAGGGGGATCTGTATTCCGCAGGCGCGCTGTGGATGGGCGAGTTCGACGAGCTGCTTGCCCAGGCGGCCGAACGCGATGCCGCCGACGCGCAGGAGACGCCGCGCGCTCGTATGGAGGAAGGGCTCCGCGGAGCCGTGGGGGTGCGGCAGGTGCCCGGCGGATATGCCCTGACCGCGTTCGATCTGCGGAGATTCGCTGCGGCGGTGGGGCAGAGCGACGATTTGGCGGTTCTGCTGCCCGCGTACGTGGACGGGATCCCCGTGGTGCGCGTGGCCGTGGAAGCGTTCGCGCGCCGCTTCGTGCAGGGCGTGGGGGTGCTGCTTCTGGTGGTGCCCGACACGGTGGAGCATATCGCTGCGAACGCGTTCGCAGCGATGTCGGCGCAGCGGATCCATATCGGGCGCGGCGTAAGCCAGCTAGGAGAGCAGCGCTGCGATTTGGCGGGAGTCTCGCCGCGGTTGGCGCGCCGGGAGTATTCGGTGGATGCCGGAAACGCGAGCTATCTGGCGCGCGAGGGCAACCTGTTTTCGGACGGCGGACGGGAGCTCGTGTTCTTGGCCTCTCCGTACGGCGAGCGCGTGAGCCTGCCCGATGGGGTGGAGCGCGTGGCTTCGTCGGCGTTTGCGGACGGTTGCGAGCCCCCTGCGGTGGTGGACTGCTCGGCGGCGCTTGCGCGCGTTGACTCTCGCAGCTGGGACGACGCGGTCTGGCGCTGCCCGGTCGAGGCTCCCGCGTACCGCGCGCTTCGCAAGCGCGGCGTCCGTCTGGCGGGGCCGGCAGCCGTCGAGTTGGAAGGATGCTGGTACGACTTCGACGCGGAGGGCGCGGTGCTGGTAGCGGGGCCGCCGAAGCCGATATCGGTGTCGCGGCGCTTCGCCGAGCAGGCTGCGGTGCGCGCCGTGGCCGTGCGCGGCAAAGACGAGGTTGCAGACGATGCCGACGTCTGCGCGCTTTCGCCCGCTGCGGCGGCTGCCGAGGCGGCCACGGAGTTCGCGGCCTCGGGGGAAGCGGGCTCCACCGTGGGTTACGTGTCGGCCAGCGCGAGCGACGTGCTGGCGCTTCCGCGACAGGTGGAAGGGCGGCCGCTCGTGCGCATCGGCGTAAGGGCCCTGCCGTTCGCGCCGGCCTCGGTGGTGGTACCCGAAACCGTGCGCATCATCGAACGCGACAACGCATGCCGCGGCACGAAGCGCCTGATCCTTCCCGAAGGGCTGGTTTCCATCGGCGCGCACTGCTTCTGGTCGCGTAAGCTGGAGGGGCCCGTGCTTATCCCGGCGAGCGTGCGCTCGGTCGGGGAGGGCAGCTTCGAGTACGCGGTGTGCCGCCTGTCGCACGTGGGGGCGATCGTGCACGTGTCGGCCGATCAGCTGCTCACCTGCTTTCTGACGGACGCCTCCGACGGCGTTCCGTTCGACTTCGGGCGCTACGACGAGCTTCTGCGGTCGGGGAAAAACCTGCCCGATCGTTTGGGCGCGCTGCTGCACCGGCTGGCCGTACCCTACCGGCTCGCCGACGACATGCGCTCGGTTCTGGTGTCGCACCTGCGGGGCTACGGGCGCGAGGCCCAGGAGCGCATCGCGCGCGAGGGAGATCGGAACATGGTGGAAGCTCTGGTCAAGGCCGGTTTTATCGACGATGCCTCGTTCGATCGGCAGATCGAGCTTTTGCGCGCTTGCAACCGCACCGACTGCGTGGCGTACCTCATGGAGCATCATCGCGCCCAGGCCAAGCCGACGAGCGCGAAGGAGCGGTTCGCGCTGTGAGCCACGGCGCGTAACGCGCGTCGGAAAGGCGTGGACCCTGCGCTAGGTTTAAGCGGTTTGAGCGACTGGGCGAATCCGCTTCGGCGGCGCGCCCTCGCGCTGCTATACTTGATGGCTCTGGAACGAACGAGGCTGTAAGAGGTGCGCGATGATCGACGAGATCCAAGTTGAGAACCTGGCGCTGATCCGCGAGGCGACGCTGGTGCCGGCGCGCGGGCTGACCGTGCTCACGGGCGAGACGGGCGCGGGCAAGACGGCGCTGCTCTCGGCGTTGAAGCTGCTCATGGGTGCGCGCGCCGACAAAGACGCCGTCCGCGACGGCGAGGAAGCCCTCTCCGTGTCGGGGAGGTTCTACGGCGCCGTCTTTTCCGGCTTTGCGTCTTCCGACGATCTTGCGGGCCGGTCTTCCGCTGACGCGGTTGAAAGCGGGGAGGCGGACGACGGCGTTCCCGTCGAGCTGGTCGCCATGCGCCGCGTAACCTCGGACGGGCGTTCGCGCGTGTCCATCGACGGCCGCATGGCCAGCGTCGGCGAGCTGGCTCGCGCCATTGCTCCCACCATCGACTTGTGCGGTCAGCACGAGCACCAGCAGCTCATGAAAACGTCCCAACATGTTCGTATGCTCGATGCCTGGGCGGGCGACGCGGTGGTACAGGCGCGCACCGCCTACGAGGAGGCGTTCGCGACGGCGAACGCGGCGGCGGCCGAGCTGACGCGCGTGCGCGAGGCGGGCGAGGCGTCCTCGGCCAAGCTCGACGAGGCGCGCTTCGTGCTGCAGCGCATCGACGCGGTGGATCCGCGCGAGGGCGAGTACGACGAGCTGCTGGACGACCTCGCCCGCGTGGAGCATGCTGAGGCATTGGCTGTCGCTGCGAACGGGGCGCATGAGGCGCTTGCGGGCGAGCAGGGGGCCATCGACGCGCTGGGCAGCGCGGTGGCGGCGCTCGACGGTGCGGCGCGTTACGATGCCAAGCTGGGCGAGTTCGCCGACGCGTTGCGCGAGGCGGGCTACGTGTTGGAGGACATGGCGCGCGAGACGCGCGACTACCGCGAGGGCGTGGAGTTCGACCCCGAGACGCTGGCGCAGCAGCAAGAGCGCATGGCTTCGCTGCAAGGGCTCCTGCGCACGTACGGTCCGCGCATGGAAGACGTGCTGGCGCGTCGCGCCGAAGCGGCCGACCTCGTATCGCTCGTGGACGATGCCGCCGAGCGCGAACGCGCGGCGCAGCGGGAGCTCGACCTGGCCGAAGAGGCGCTCGCGCAGGCGGCGTCCGCGCTGGCCGACGCGCGCGCCGAGGCCGCCCCGCGGTTCGCCGAAGCCGTGACGGCGCAGATGGATCGCCTGGAAATGGGCGGGGCGCAGCTGGTGTGCGACCTCGCACCGCTCGAGCGCGTTCAGTGGACGAAGGCGGGCCCGCAGGCCGTGGAGTTCCTGTTCCGACCTGGCGCCGGCATGCAGGCGCGTCCGCTCGCGCGCATCGCATCGGGCGGCGAGGTCAGCCGCGTCATGCTGGCCGTGAAGGTGGTGCTGGGCGAGGTCGACGACGTGGACACGCTTGTGTTCGACGAGGTGGATGCGGGCGTGGGAGGTTCGACCGCCGTGGCGCTGGCCGACGTGCTGGCCGATTTGGCGCGCACGCACCAGGTGATCGTCGTCACGCACCTCGCGCAGGTGGCCGTCCGAGGCCAGGCGCACTACGTGGTGCGCAAGGCTGCGGGGGACGAGGGGGCCATGCCCGAAACCGACCTGCGGCAGCTGCCCGAAAGCGAGCGTCCCGCCGAAATCGCGCGCATGCTGTCGGGCGATGCTACCGAGACATCGCTTGCGCACGCGCGCGAGATGCTGGCCCGAGCGGCCGGATAGCCCAAGCGGGCGACTCGTTTTTCTTGCGTTCCGCGCCGTTCGCTGTTAGCGGCGATCCCCGTTGCGTTGTCTGCCGATGGCGGTTGTGCTGGAGATTTCCCCTGCGGTGCACAAAAAGATGCGACGTTTGACGCACGGGGCTGAGAAAAGGCGCGACAAAACGAAAGCGCGCTCCCTTGTTGGGAAGCGCGCTTCCTTGACCTGCTGTTTTCTTCGGCTGCTCGAATTGCTGCTGCAAGCTGCGACCGCGAAATATCAAACGTCGCGTCTTTTTGTGCAAAAAAGGACGCGTTTCGTGCAAGGACCCGCCGTGCTGGCGCTCGACGTGCCCTGTCCGTTGCCGGTGCCCTCTCTCGTTGGCTACGAGCGGTTGCTCCGCTTTTTCCGCGTGATCTGCATGGCGATCGCGCAGGTCAGCGTTACGCCGCCGGCGAGAAGCGCGATGCCCAGCGCAATTTGCGGCAGGGGCGCATCGCCCGTCGCGGCGAGTGCGGCGGCGTTCGCCGGTGCCTGCTTGGAGTCGGTCGTGCTTGGCAAGGGCTTGGGCGCATCGGGCTTCGACTCCGGCTTCGGTGCTGGAGTCTCGGGTTCCGGAGCGGGCGCCGGCGTGTCCGGCGTTGGGGGAACCGGGGGCGTGGGAGCCGCCGCGCCCTGCGCCGCGAGGAGCAACGGCCCGGTGACGACGCTCTTCTTGATCGCGATCGCGCCGGTGGCCGGGTCGTACGTGTAATCGGTGCCCGCGGCCAGTGCGAGCGTTTGCCCGTCGGCCGCCCCGCAGCGCACGTCGATCGCGTCGGGCAGCAGGTAGCCTTCGTTCGCGCTCAGCTGGTAGAGGTTCGCATCTGCGCCGTCCTTCTCGAACGCGGCGGTCAACGCGGCGGACGGTTCCGCCGGGAAGCCTGCAGCCGTGTTCTTCGGCATTGCGCTGGGTACCGCGGCAATGGACAGCCCGGTCAGGTTCGCGCGCAGCGGATACGCGCACGAGGTCACGGTGCCGCCCTGGTCGCTGATGACGTTCTCGAAGATACCGCCTTCGATGACGCCTCGGTTGGTCACGTCGCTAAGGAACGTGCCGCCTGCGATGGTTCCGTGGTTCGTCACGCTGCCGTTGAACGTGCCGCCCGTCAGGACGGCGTTGTTGTAGTCGGGGTCGGGATCGCCGTTGGTTACGGTGCCGTCGAACGTGCCGCCGGATATGGTGCCGCCGCCGGTGGTGGTGTCTTCGTCGTTGCTTGTCACGGAGCTGGTGGAGGAGAACGCGCCGCCCGCGATGACGCCCCTGCTGAGAATCTTGCCGCTGAACGTACCGCCTTCGATGGTTCCGAAGTTGTCTATTTCATCCGAGTTGAACGTGCCGCCTTTGATGGTGCAGGATCGGTTCTCGTCGGGATCGAACCTCATGTATCCGTTCTGCACGTATGCGTTGAATACGCCCTGACCTTCGATGGCTCCGCCGTTGTCCACTCCGATGTTGAACTCGCCGCCGCGTATCGTGCCGTCGTTGGTCACGTTGTTGTTTTCGCCGCCGTCGTTGAACGTGCCGCTCGAAATCACGGCGCCGTCGTAGTTGTTCACGTAGCCGTTGAACGTGCCTCCCGCGATGGCGCCGGCGCCGGCGTTGTTGGATGCGTTTTGCACGGTTCCGTGGAACACGCCGTCCTCGATGGTTCCCTGATTCTGCATGCGGCCGTTGAACGTGCCTCCGCAGATGGAGCCGCCGAGGTTGGAGCTGTTGCCGCTGTTCACCTCTCCGTTGAACGTTCCGCCGTTGATGGCGAAGCCTTTGAATATGTTCACGGACTCGTTGAACGTGCCGTCCTCGATCGCGCCGCTTCTCATCCCCATGACCATGCAGTCGAACGTGCCGCCCGTGATGGTGCCGGAGGAGGTGCTCACGTACGATTTTGTGGGATCGTTCGGGTCGCTGTTGAAGGTTCCACCTGCGATGATGCCCGCGTTTCCGATGCTTGCGGTGAACGCGCCGCCCCTGATCACGCCGCCCGCTTCGTTGCGCACGGCGAAACCGGACGTCTGCGACGCATCGACGAACGTGCCGTCCTCGATGACGCCCTTGTTCCGAAGGAGGTTCTCGCTCGAGACGTTGAGCGCGTGGCCCGTGAACGTGAACGCGTGCCCCGCGCCAAGCGTGAGCTTGCCGTCGGCGTACGTCCAGCCTTCTCCCGACGTGCCGATCGGCGCGCCGTCGGCGCCGATTTCGATGGTGACGGGAACAGCGCTCGCGAATGCGACGTTTGGGTCGAGCAGGCAGACGAATGCGAGGGCGGTAGCAAGAGCGATCAGGCGTTTTCTCATGGGAGTTCCCTTCGGGCAGGTTAACGCTCAGATGCTAGCATGCAAGGGGAGTCTGTAGGCGACCGCTGCGAAAGCGGTGGGATGCGCTGCGAAAAAAGACGGCAGCCAAGCGGCTGCCGTCTCAGGGGAGCGAAAAGGGAAGGGCGCGTTAGATGGACGATGCCATCGCTTCGTCGTCGGGGAGCGCGGCGGCTTCCTCGGAGCGCTCCAGTTTCGACGCCGCTTCGGCGTCGCGCTCGGCCAGGTACTGCTGCATGGAGTAGTGCGTGATGTCGGAGCGGTTGATCACGCCCACCACCTGGCCCTCGTCCAGCACGGGCACCTTCTTCAAGTGGTTCTCGCCCAACACGCGACACACTTCGGGAAGGTCGGCATGCACGTCCACGCCGATGATGCCCTTCGCGCCGATGCTCTTCGCCGGCATGCCCATGAGCTCGTCGAGCTTGCGGGCGAAGTCCTGGTTGCCGCCGTCGGCGTCCACGGTCTGCATGATCATGACCACGGGGTCCATCAGCATCTGCGATCGCTTCGACAGGTAGCGCATGATATCGCCGTCGGATACGAAGCCCACGGCCTTGCCCTGTTCGTCTACCAGCGGGGCGGCGCTGATGTGCCGGTCCATCAGCACCTGCATGGCTTCGGCCACGGTGGCGTTGGCGGGCAGCGTGTACACGTCGCGCTTCATGATGGACTCCAGCACCGTGCGGCGGGAGTTGTCCCGATCCTTCTCGGCGGCCTCGCCCGGTTTGTTCTTCACCAGCGCCACGACCATGACGAAGCCGACGAGGCACAGCGCGCCGGCTAGGGCGAACGCCACGTCGATGCCGAAGATGCTGGCTTGCGTGGGAGTCATCGTCCGGGAGCTCATGTTCGTGGCGATAGTGGAGGCCGAAACGATGATGGCGGTGCCCAGCGAGCCCGCCACTTGGCGGAACGTGTTGTTCACCGAAGTGCCGTGGTTCACCAGCTCGTTGTCGAGCGCGTTCATGCCCCAGGTGGTGATGGGCATGTTCACCAGCGACAGCGAGAACAGGCGCACGGTGTACAGAAGGGTCAAGGTGATGATGCCGGTTTCGGTGCTCAGGAATGCGAAGCAGAACGTAGTCAGCGTGAGCACGCCCATGCCCACGAGCGCCAGCACGCGCGGTCCGTGCTTGTCGAACAGACGGCCGGCGATGGGCCCCATGGCACCCATGATGATGGCGCCGGGCAGCAACACGAGGCCGGACACGGTGGCGGAGTAGCCCATGAGCGACTGCAGGTAGATAGGCACCAAGATGCCTGCAGCCAAAAGCGCGCCTTGCACCAACATGCCGATGATCGTGGCGATGAGGAACTTGCGGTTCTGCAGCACGCGCACCTGCAGCATGGGCTTCTCCATCTTCAGCTGGCGTCGGAAGAAGAACACGAGCGCTACCGCGCCAACGAGCGTGCCGGCGATAGCGTCGGCACGCAGGCCGTAGGAGCCGATGGTGGACAGGCCGTACAATAGGCCGCCGAAACCCAGCGACGACAGGATGACGGAGGGCACGTCGAGCGTGACGTCCTTCTTCGTTTCGCCGCCCTTCTGCAGCACGAACGCGCCGATAAGCACTACGACGGCCGACAGCGCGGTGATGATGTAGAACATATCGTGCCAGGTGTAGCGGTCGATGATGACGCCCGCCACGGTGGGGCCGATGGCGGGGCCGAACGCGATGACGATGCCGAACAGGCCCATGGCCGTACCGCGCTTGTCCACGGGGAACGTCCACATGAGCACCGTCATCACAAGGGGCATGAGGATGCCCGCGCCGGCGGCCTGCACGAGCCGGCCCAGCAGCAGCACGACGAAGCTGGGACCCCAGCCCGCAAGGAAGCTGCCCAACGTGAAGATAACCATGGACACGAGGAAGAGCCGCTTGGTGGTGAAGCGGTCCGTCAAGAAAGCCGTGATGGGGATCATGATGGCGTTCACCAGCGTGAAGCCGGTGGTGAGCCACTGCGCCATGGAGGCGTCGACGCTCATCTCGGTCATGACCGACGGCAGCGCCGGGGCGACGACGGTCTGGTTCAGAACCGTCACGAACGTGCCGAACACCAGCACGGCCAGCATGACGATCTGCTTGCGCGTTAAACCCATATACCTGTTCCTTCCGAATGTGCGCTGCGAACAAAAACGCCTTTGAAGGGGAGCTTGCAGCTAACCCGACTTCAAAGACGCCCGTTGTCATGCGGTTGACGTGATTTACACTCAGTATAAATATTCATTCGGTAGATGAAAAGTGCTCGGCAGTAAAGTTGTGGTACCCTGCACCGAAACGGCACATCGCGGCGATGAAAGGGTGCGCGCAACGTGGAACAGACAAAGCCGTCGGCGGAAGGCCTGCGGTATCGTAAGAAGCTCAAAGCCAGGCTTTCGGTGGAGCGAGCGGCGTTAGAGCTGGTCATCGAACGGGGCTACGACGGCGTGACGGTAGAGGACATCTGCGCCCGTGCCGAGATCTCCAAGAAGGCGTTCTTCAACTACTTCCCATCGAAAGCGGCCGCCATCATGGGTCGTCTGGACTCGTTTCCCGACGACGAACAGCTGGTTCGCATCCTCGAAGAGCATAGCGAAGCCTGCTACCTCGACGTGTTGGTCGGCGTAGTGGGAACGGGCGCCGCTTCGGGCGTGGACGAGGGCATTGTGAACCTGCGACGCGAAGCGCTGCGCTCCATGCCTCAGCTGTTCTTTCAAGGTCAGCGCGACATATTGGCTATTCAGCGCTCCATGGCCGACGCTTTGCGCGCGCATTTAGCCGAGTGCCCCGAACGGCGTATGCTGACGGATCGCTCGGTGGAGGAGGAGGCGCTTGTGGCGTCGTCGACCGCTATCGGCCTCGCCCGCACTCGCTCAATGCTGACCGTGTGCGGCGATTTGGAGCCGTCGGCGGCCGAAACGCGCCGCCTTGTCGCCGCGTACCTGTCGGCCGGCGACAAGGCGTGTCAAGGGGACGGGTGATTTGACACGCTTTGATGGTATCAAGGGAATGGTGCCAAAGGGGCGTGTGTCAAGACACCCGTCCCTTTGGCACGCCGGACACGTCCGACGGATGCTGTGAAAAACTTCTTGACAGCTTTTCCTAACACTGTGCTATAGTTTGCGCCACAACTTAATACCTTGAAACCGATGAGGCGAAGGTCAAGCCGTCATGAGCACTCACAGAGAGCGGGCGCAGCTGGGATTCCCGCAGTAAGCTGGATGGTAAATGGATCGCCGAGGGAAAGGGGAAAGGAAGGCGCGGCGCGCAAGCGGCCGGGCTGACCGAGTATCTGGACCGTGAGCCTGCGTTAAGGGCAGAACATGTGTTGGCATGTTCGTGAGAGGGTTCTGCATCGCGGAATCAACTGTGAAGGTGGCACCGCAGGTTTACAAGACCTGTCCTTCGATGAGAAGGACAGGTCTTTTTCATTGCGGGGGCGCACAGCGCCGAGGCCATGAGGTTGATTGCGCGGAGTGATCCTCGTCCGCGAAGTTCGTGCCGGCAAACCAGACGCCCCGGGAGGGGCACGCGACCGGCGGGGACTCCGCCAAGAGAGGATTGAGGAACATGGAACAGCAGATCAAGCGCGAGGTTGCGACGCAAACGGCGACGGCAGGCGAGGCGTCAGCGCCGCGCAAGCGCGAAGTGGCGGCGGCGCCGAGCAGGGCGGGCCTGTCCACGCAGGACCTCATCCTCATCGCCGTGCTGCTGGCCGCGGGCGCGGTGCTCAAGCTGACGGTGGGCTCGCTGCTCTCGTCGATGGGCATGAAGCCGAACTTCATCATCGCGATGTACTGCCTGGCCATCATCCTGACCCGTCCGAAGCTGGGACAGGCCCTGGTCATCGGCCTGCTGGCCGGCCTCATCTGCCAGATCCCCCTGTTGAACGCCACGCCGCTTCTGAACATCCCCTCCGAGGTCCTGGGCGCGCTCGCCTGCGGCTTGCTGATCAAGGTGCCCCTGCGCATCGGCGGCAAGCTCGACCTCAACCCGCTGGTGAACACGTTCGTCTCCACGGTGGTGTCCGGCGGCACCTTCGCCCTGCTGTCCGTCTACATCAACGTGGTGTCCACGGGCGGCGACGTCATGGTGGCCCTGGCCACGTACGCCGCCATCGTCTTCGGCACCGCCACGTTCAACTGCATCCTCGTCCAAGTCCTGGCCATGCCGCTGAAGAAGGTGCTGAAGCGCTAGGGTTTCGCCGTTCTCCGAACGGCGAAACAGCCCGCCTCGCTGACTCACTACGCCAACCTGCGACCCCAGAAAGACTCTTTCATGATCAAGATACGCGACTTCACGTTCCGGTACCGCGAGGGCGACCGCCCGGTGGTCAGCGGCATCGACCTCGACATTCCCGACGGCGCGTTCGTCGGGATCACCGGGGCGGCCGGCTCGGGCAAATCCACGCTGACCTACGCGCTGAACGGCATCATCCCGCATTGCTATCCGGGCGACTTCTACGGCTCCGTCGTCGTCGACGGGCTGGACACCTGCGAAGTCGCGCTCACCGACGTGTCGCGGCTGGTGGGCAGCGTCTGCCAGGACGTCGACAGCCAGTTCGTCACGTCGGTCGTGGAGGACGAGATCCTGTACGGCCTGGAAAACTTCGGCGTGCCGCGCGGCCAGATCGAGGATCGCGTGGCGCAGGCGCTGGCCGACATGGGCATCTCCGAGGTGCGCGACCGCGTGATCTCGTCGCTGTCGGGCGGGCAGAAGCAGAAGGTGGCCATCGCGTCCGTCCTGGCGCTGAACCCGCGGGTGCTCGTGCTGGACGAGCCTACCGCCGAACTCGATCCTCTGAGTTCGCGCACTGTGTTCGACCTCTTGGCGCGCTATGCGCGCGAGCATGGCGCCACCGTCGTGGTGGTGGAGCAGAAGATCGCGCTGTTGTCCCAGTACGCCGATATGCTGGTCGTCGTCGACGAGGGGCGGATTCGCTTCGCCGACGCCCCCGCGCAGGTGCTGGAACATTCGGACGAGCTGAAGGCCATCGGCGTGAACTGCCCGCGTTCGACCACGCTCATGAACCGCCTGCGCGCTGAAGGCCTGTACGCCGGCGCGCCCGTCCGTAACGTGCGCGAGGCGCGCGAGGCGTTGAAGGAGGTGCTCGCATGATCGAGTTCCGCGACGTGCACGCGTCCTACGACGGGTCGGCTCCCATCCTGAAAGGCGTGAGCTTCACCATCCGCGACGGCGAGTTCGTCGCGTTCGTCGGCACGAACGGGGCGGGGAAGTCCACCACGATGCGCCTGATGAACGGCCTGCTCAAGCCCGATGCCGGCCAGGTGCTCATCGACGGCGTCCCCACGAGCGACCTGCGCACCAGCGAGCTGGCCCGCCGCGTGGGCTTTTTGTTCCAGAACCCCGACAGCCAGATCTGCTGCAACACGGTGCGCGAGGAGCTGCTGTTCGGCTTCAAAGCGCTGGGGCTGGACGGACCGGACGCCGACTCGCGCGTCGACGCGATCGTCGAGGAGTTCGCCTTCGACCCCGACGACGACCCGTTCCTGTTGAACCGCGGCGCCCGCCAGCTGCTGGCGCTGGCGTCCATCGTGGTGCTCGCGCCGCCGGTGGTGGTGCTCGACGAGCCGACCACCGGCCTGGACTATCGCGAGTGCGTGAAGGTCATGGACATCATCCGCCGCATCCACGAGCGAGGCACCACGGTGGTCATGGTGTGCCACGACATGGAGGTGGTGGCCGATTACGCGGCGCGTTGCATCGTGATGAGCGGCGGCGAGGTGGTGGACGACGCTCCCACGTTCGACGTGCTGCGCAACCGTGAAACGCTCGAGCGCGCCTCGCTCGTCCCGCCGCAGATCGTGGAGCTGTCGCTTGAGCTGGGCCGCGAGATGCCGCACCTCGCGGACGGGCCCGTCGGCCGCGCCAACACGCTGGACGAGATGGCCGCGGCCGTCATGGAGGAAGTTCGGACGAGCGAAAGGAGCGTGTGCGCATGAGCTCGTTTCTGGAATACGTGCCCGGCACCAGTCCGCTGCATCGCATGAACCCGGTGGCCAAGCTGGCGGCGGCCGCGGCGTTCGCGCTCGCGTGCTTCTGCTCCAGCAACCTCGCGTTCTTGGCCGTGCTGCTGGCGGCAGGCTTCGCGCTGGCCGCGACGTGCGGCATGGTGAGGCCCGCCATCGGTCTGGCGAAGGCGGTGTTCGCGTTCTCGCTGATCTTGGCTGTAGTGCAGGTGCTCACGACGCCCAGCGGCGCGGTGCTGGTAGAGCTGCCGTGGGGCTACGTCGGCACGGGCAGTCTGCTGGCGGCGTTGACCACGGTGGTGCGCCTCGTGGCTGCGGCCATCCCGCTGTTCCTCGTGTTCTACGTCACCAAGATGAACGACATCACGAACGCCGTGGTGAAGGTGCTGCACGTGCCGTACAAGTACGCGTTCACCTTCACATCCACCATCCATTTCATCCCGATGTTCATGAACGACATGAAGGGCATCATGGAAGCGCAGACGGCGCGCGGCGTGGAGTTCGACGCGGGCGGCATCGTGCGGAAGGTGCGCCTGATGGTGCCGCTGTGCGTGCCGCTGCTGGTGTCGTCGGTGCGCAAGACCAACAGCGCCGCCATAGCCGCGGAGGTGCGCGGCTTCAACCTGCGCACCGCGACAAGCGGCTACAAGGAGTACCCGTTCGTCGCAGCCGACGTGGCCGCGATGGCGGGATCCCTCGCGCTCGTTGCGATCGCCGTGGCCCTGGGAGTGCTGCTGTAACGGCTGCGGAAGCGGTTCGCTAGCCTGGAACTCCAGAGATAGAAGTGGCGGAGAAAAACCTCCGCCTTCCCGTCAGGCCCGGATCTTTCGACCAGCCCGAATGCCTACATAATACAGGTTGGAGCCAGCAAGCGCAATCGAACAAACGGTGGAGATTCATCAACCGCTCAGGCATCGATGTCCTTGCACGCGAAGTACGAGCCGATGATGCTGATGAGCGCCCAGGCTGCAAAGACGACCATGGTGGCGGCGAATGCGAGATCGCCGTCGAAGAGGATGCCGCAGACGATCATGAGGATGCCGGCGGGGATGGACGTGCGCGCGCCGAAGCGCTGGCCTTTCTGCCACGCGGCATCGCTTTTCTGGGTCCACGGCAGGCGAACGCCGAAGGCCGAGTTGCGGGTCGCTTTGGGCATGAGGTAGCCGAGGAACAGCAGCGTGGCGCCGATGACGAAAGCGGCGATCTTCGACATGCCGGCGTCGGGAGCGCCGAGGGAGATATCCGAAACGTCGTGCGACAGGATGTTCAGGGATGCGAACACCGTCACGGCGATGAAGATCGCCTGCATGCCGACGGTCAGCTTCATCATGGTTGCGCGGTTGCCTTCGTCGCCGAACCTCGTAAGCAACATCATGAACAGGCCGAACGCAAGCGCGAGAGCGGGCGCGGTGAAGCTTTCGAACCTGCTGCCGATGCGGTCGATCTCGCCGCCCGTGAAATGGACCGGCACCTGGTCGGGCATGATCGCCACGAACGCCGCCGTCACGGCGACGTCGATAGCGAACAGAACGCCGACGGCGATGTAGCCCTTCTTCATGATGCGTCCTTTCGGTTCGCTCCCTTTCAGCGGCTCTCTCGCCTTCCAGTATAGATCGTCCGGGGGGGGGGTCGGTCAACGCGGGGTTTTCGGCGGCTTGCCGCGCGCGTCGGGCGAACCTTGCAGACGACCGACACTATCGCAGACCGTACGGCCGCTTCGCCGCCGCTCGGTCGGATTGCGCTCGGCTGCACGGTTCTTCAACGGCCTTCCAACAAGTGGGTTCAGCGACGCTCGCCGGTGCCGCGCGGCGACGGCCGGGCGCTACGATGGCGGGAAAGCTCCCTGATCGGAAGGATCTCGCCACATGTTCACCATCGGATGCCACCGGGCTCGCGCGAACGCGTAGAACCTGCGACATTGCACACGAGCCGTTCGGTCCGGCGCTCCTATATGCTACTATGTGCGTCACGATTAAACCATCGGAAAGGATGCGGGCATGTTCACCATCGGCTGCCACCTCTCAAGCGCGAAGGGCTATCTCCACATGGCGAAGGACGCCGTGTCCATCGACGCCAACACGTTCCAGTTCTTCACGCGCAACCCGCGCGGCGGCCGTGCGAAGGCCATCGACCCGAAAGACATCGCGGCCTTTGCCGCCTATGCGCCCGAGCATGGCATCGAGCGCATCCTGGCGCACGCGCCTTACACGCTGAACCCCGCCTCCGACAAGCAGCAGACGCGCGATTTCGCGCTCATGGTGCTGGCCGAGGACCTCGGCCGTATGGAGGAGACGCCGCATCAGCTGTACAACATGCATCCCGGCAGCGCTGTCGGCCAGCCGTGCGAGGTTGCCATCGCCAAGATCGCCGACGCGCTGAACCAGAGCCTGCTGCCGCATCAGACCACCACGTTGCTATTGGAGACGATGGCGGGGAAAGGCAGCGAGATCGGCGGCACGTTCGAGGAGCTGGCGGCCATCATCGCGCAGGTGGAGCTGGAGAGCCACGTGGGCGTGTGCCTGGACACGTGCCACGTGTGGGATGCGGGCTACGACATCGTGGGCGACCTCGACGGCGTGCTGGAGGAGTTCGACCGTGTGATCGGGCTCGACCGTTTGCATGCCATCCACCTCAACGACAGCATGAATGCCCGCGGTTCGCACAAGGACCGCCACGCCCGCATCGGCGAAGGCGAGATCGGCTTCAAAGCCCTGGCCGCCGTGACGAACCATCCGAAGCTGCGCGACCTGCCGTTCTACCTGGAGACCCCCAACCCGGATCTCGCAGGCTACGCCGAAGAGATCGCCGCGCTGCGCAGGGCGCATGAATAGGCGAGCGTTCGCGCGGCCGCTTATTCGATGACCACGGCTTGCGCGCCCAGTTCGTAGTAGCGAACGGCGAACTGCTGGAGATCGTAGCTCACCTGGCCGGCCAGCGAGTCGCTGACCAGCACGAGGCCTTCGTTCAAATCGTAGCCGCTCACCACCACGCAGTGGCTGTTCGCGTATAGACGGTAGGTGCGGCCGTTTTCGCGCGCCGTCCGGTAGGCGGCGCCGGGCGGCTCCAGCCCTATGGTGCACCAGGCGATGACGGGGTTGCCGCCGGCCACTTGATCGAGTACTTGGTCGAGCGACGAGCCGGTTATGTCGGTCGCCTCCAGGGAAGATCCTTGCGCGGCCAGATAGGCGTCGGCGGTTCGGACGATTGCCGGGGCCATGCAGCTGTGGCCGTCGGTCGAATGCGGGTCGCCCATGAACGCCGTCACGAAGTCGTCTTCGCTCAAAGGAAGCCAGTTGTCGGCGATATCCGTTTTTCCCAGGTTGAACCCGAGCGATAGCAGCGCGTTCGTTAGCGCCACCGACTCGCAGCCAGTGGGCAGCTCGGGGTTCTGCGCTAGGGCGGGCACCTCCAGGGAGGCGGAGCGTTGCGGATGCGAGACGTCTTCTTGCAACGAAGCAACGTCCTGCGCCGCGCGCTTCTCTGCGTCTATATCGGCTGCGGCCGGGGGAAACGACAGCATGGAAAACGAAACCGCGCCCGCCAACAACGCTGCCGCGCCGAAAAAGCACAGGCGTGCGGCGGTCCAGCGTCCGCGCCTTCGCCTGAAAATCGGGCGCTCGCGGCTGGCGAGCGGATTTGTCTGACGGGCGAACAGCCGGCGTCGGTAGGCGGCGGTTCGAATGCGCGAGGCGCGTCTGCGGGGCGATTGTGCAGCCATGCTCGCACCTTTCTCTTGGGTCGGCCTGCTTCTAGCTTATCGGCGGATGTTGAAAACAACCTGAAAGAAATTCGTGAGAAAGCCCTTCGCTTCAAACACGTCAGTCGTTGACGAATTGTTTCACGAGTCGCAAAACCTCCTCATGTTACTCAAGGCGTGCATGCCGCATCGCTGCGATCATGGAGCGGCATTCCCGAATCGGAGTGGCTCACCGAGATCCAGGTGCCGGTGGAGAAGAGGTAGCTCTCGGCAATTGCTTTCCATGTGATAACATTTCAGCCGAGAGACGAGAGCCCCTCCCCGTCGGGGGAGGGGCGGCGAACGATAGGAGCGGCCATGCTGCATGCGGTGAAGGTGAAGCCCGACGTGTACTGGGTGGGCGGCATCGATTGGAACGAGCGTAACTTCCACGGATACACGACGGATCGCGGTTCCACGTACAACGCCTACCTTATCATGGACGAGCAGGTGACCCTTATCGATACCTGCAAACCGGCTTTCGCCGGCGAACTTATCGAGCGTATCAGCGAGGTGGTCGATCCGGCCTGTATCGAGCACGTCATCGTCAACCACGTAGAGCAAGATCACTCCGGCGCGGTTCCTGCCATTTCCTACCTCGCTCCGCGTGCGAAAATTTACGCCAGCGGTCCTCACGGTGTGAACGGTTTGACCGCCCATTACGGCGACCGCGGCTACGTGCCGGTCAAGACGGGCGATACCCTGCGCATCGGCAAGCGAACGCTTTCCTTCACTCAGACCATGATGGTGCACTGGCCCGACAATATGGCCACGTATTCCGAATACGACCGCATCCTGTTCTCCAACGACGCGTTCGGCCAGCATTTCGCGTCGTCGAAGCACTTCGACGACGAGGTGGGCCTGCCCGAGGTGCTGGCGCAGGCGAAGAAATACTACGCCAACATCGTCATGCCGTACTCGCGCCATGTTCAAAAGGCGCTCAAGTCGTTC
Source organism: Eggerthella sp. 1_3_56FAA (assembly GCF_000185625.1). Taxonomy (NCBI): domain Bacteria; kingdom Bacillati; phylum Actinomycetota; class Coriobacteriia; order Eggerthellales; family Eggerthellaceae; genus Eggerthella; species Eggerthella sp. 1_3_56FAA. The sequence goes on along the minus strand of NZ_GL622581.1, from coordinate 377,200 downwards.
GAAGGGTGCGAGGTCGACATGATCGCTCCCAGCCACGGCGTCATCTGGCGCAGCCATGTGGCCGAGATCCTGGGGGAGTACGGGCGGTGGAGTTCGCTCGCCCCCGATGACAGCGCTATCGTCGTGTACGATTCCATGTGGCACACCACCGAGGACATGGCGCTCGAAATCGTGGAGGCGTTCATCGAGTGCGGCGTGCCCACCCGGCTGTTCGACCTCAAGGCGAACCATATCTCGGACATCATGACCGATCTTTTATCGGCGAAGTTCGTAGCCGTAGGGTCGCCAACGCTGAACAACGGCATGATGCCCACGGTTGCCGCGTTTTTGTGCTACCTCAAGGGCCTCTCGCCGAAAGCAGGCTGGGAGGGGCGCGTGGGCATCCCGTTCGGTTCCTACGGTTGGGGGACCAACGGTCCCGACGAGGTTGCTGCGGCGTTGGAGGCGTGCGGCTTCGACTTGCCTCTGGGCACGCTGAGCCACCAGTGGATCGAGGACGAGGATCACCTGGCTCGGTTGCAGGAGACCATCAAGCAGGGCGTGGCAGGCTAAGGGCGCCGTTTCTGAAGGTGTCGCGTTCTTTGCATTCGCGCTTGCGCCCGTCGCAGCGCGAGCGGCGCGTGCTTCGGATGCGATCAGTCGTCCAGCAGCTCGAACCCGTAGCAGTCGGTGTCTTGCATCGTGTGGAACACGCGACGCACGGTAAGCGTATGGGCATCGTAGGTGTAATAGATCCAGTAGCGCTTCACGAGTACGCGGCGATACCCCTGATGATCGAGATCTTCGTCGAAGAACGGTTGGCCGAGTTCGGGAAGCTCGGCGGCTCTCTCGATTGCGGCGAAGATGGCATCGGCGGTATTTCGAGCGGCTTGCGGCGACTTCAATGTAAGTGCGATGTATACGAGGATGCCATCGAGATCGACGCTGGCCCGCGGCCTGAACTCAATCGTGCGCACCGAGATGCTCCGCTGCTTCGATGAGCTGATCCACGCGCGCCTTCACTTCGTCGTACGAGACGGCGGCGGGTCGATACTTCTCTTCTATCTCGGCTTCGCGCAGCTTGCGCACGGCGCGCTCGTGATGCAGATGCTCGTCATAAGCGTCGCTATCGATGACGATGAGCGAGGCGGTGCCGTTTTTCGTCATGATGATGGGCTCGCGCGACTCGCGAGCGAGGTTCTCGATATCGTTCAAACGAGTGCGCAGATCGCTGATGGGCCTGATCTGGGGCAAAGCGGCTTGCATAACCATACGTGCCTCCTAGCAAAATTTGTTATATATTTATAACAAATTTTATATCTAATTTTTGATTATCCGTATAAACACTATACTTTCAAATATTTTGAAGTATAGAAAAGCACTCATTTTACCACGAATTTACCATAATTAAACGAGCCTTGATATGACTATAAATAACACTAAAAAGACCTCACACCTAAACGGTGTCTTTTTTAAAAGCAGTCAATCATAAGACCAACTGCTTTGTAAATATAGATATTAAATTGTTAAGCTGAGATTTTACTTAGATTTATCTTTCACTGGTTTGCTATTTTCATCATTTTCTCCTTCAAGCCATGCCATTATGCCAAAGTTACAAAATGGATAAATTATTACTTCTTTATAAACTTCTTGCTCACAACGAGGGCAGATGACATATTCTTCACCTTTTACATTTTTTAATTACCGAAATGCCCTTTTTTATTTGCAAATTACATGTCTTATAGCTTACCATGTTTTTCGTATCTTGCGACTCTTGATATTTTGTTATCCTCATCTACAAATACTACTTTAGGTGGATTTTTCTTTACCTCTTCTGGAGTCATCTGTGCATAGCACATTATGATTATCTTATCACCTGTCTGAACACATCTTGCAGCAGCTCCATTGAGACATATCATTCCGCTGCCTCTTTCTCCTGCAATTGTGTATGTCTCAAATCTGTTCCCATTATTTATATCTACGATACTTACCTTTTCATACTCCAAAATTCCGGCACTGTCAAGTAAGTCTTCGTCTACAGTGATGCTTCCTACATAATCAAGTTCTGCTTGAACTACTGTAGCTCTGTGTATCTTCCCCTTTAACATTTCAAATGTCATATTTAACCCCCGTTTAACCTTCGTAAATAAAGTTGTCAATCAATCTGGTTTTGCCGATATAAACTGCCATGGCAACTAGTACTGGTGCTGTCATCTCCTTGACCGGTTTAACTGAAACAGCGTCTACAGCCTGAACATAATCTATTTTCGCCATAGGCTCAGTTTCAATAAGCTTAATCATTTCTGATACAATTTTATCTGTATCTTTTTCTCCTGCTTTTGCCATATCTTCTCCGAGCTTAACTGCTTTGCTTAAAATTAGTGCCGCCTTTCTCTCATCTTTGCTTAGATATGTATTTCTTGAACTCTTTGCAAGACCATCCTCTTCTCTAACTATAGGGCAGCCCACAATTTCGATATCAAAGTTCAAATCTCTAACCATTCTTTTTATAATCGCAAGCTGCTGTGCATCCTTTTGACCAAAGTAAGCTCTGTCGGGATTTACAATATTAAAAAGTTTAGATACTACTGTGCCTACACCCCTGAAATGTATTGGTCGTGATTTTCCACAAAGTTCCTCTGAAAGACTTTCTATGTTTACATATGTTGAAAAATCGTCAAAATACATATTTTCCGGCTCAGGATTAAATATTAAATTAGCACCTGCCTCCTCACATAGCATAGTATCCCTTTCCAAATCCCTCGGATAGCTTTCCAAATCTTCCCCTACTCCAAATTGAGTCGGATTTACAAAATCACTGACAACAACTCTATCGTTTTCTGAAACAGCCCTTGTAATTAAACTCTTATGTCCTTCGTGCAAAAATCCCATAGTAGGAACAAGACCTACTGTAAGACCTTCTTTCTTCCATTCTTTGACTATAACTCTCACTTCATCTACGGTTTTTACTATTTTCATCGTTCTATCTCCTAATATAACTTGTTAATTACATCTTCTGAAATTTTAAATGTGTGTTCAGGTGCTGGAAAGCTTCCCTGTTTAGTTTCTTCTATATATGCAGCAAAGGCTTCTTTCATTACATCTCCTACCTTTGCGAATTGTTTTACGAATTTAGGTGTAAAGTCAGAGACCATTCCAAGCATGTCCTGATAAACGAGAATCTGTCCATCGCAGCCAGATCCTGCACCTATTCCTATTGTAGGAATATTAATGCTTTCAGAAATAATTTCCGCTAATTTTGCAGGTACGCATTCCAAAACAATCGCAAATGCTCCTGCTTCTTCAACAGCTTTTGCCTCTTCAATGAGTTTCTTTGCTCCCTCTTCACTTTTTCCCTGAACTTTAAAGCCTCCAAAAACGTTCACTGACTGAGGTGTAAGTCCAATATGTGCCATAACAGGAATTGAAGCAGCTGTAATAGCTTTAATCTGTGGACAAACAGAGGCTCCACCTTCTAGCTTTACTGCTTGACATCTTCCTTCTTTCATAAGTCTTCCTGCGTTATACATGGCCTCTTCAACTGAAACTTGATATGACATAAACGGCATATCTCCAACTACTAAGGCATCTTTGGCACCTCTTGTAACTGCTCTTGTATGGTGAATCATATCTTCCATTGTTACCGGCAAAGTATTTTCGTATCCGAGCATAACCATGCCAAGAGAATCTCCAACGAGAATACCGTTAATACCTGACTGGTCCATCAATTTAGCTGTCGAATAGTCATAGGCTGTCAGCATTGTAATCTTATCGCCCTTAACCTTCTGTTCTTTAAAAGTGGATACTGTGTTTTTCATTTTTAATTACCTCCGTCATCTTCAAATAGTCACTGTCTAAATGTTTTTCCTGTGCAATACTGAGAAGCTTTTCTGAAAGCAAAAGATATATCATCTCATATCCCACCTTTTCCTCAGACTCGTTTATCCATGCTGCCTTAATAGCTTCAATGTGTTTTGTGATAGTCGACAAATCATTTCGCTCAACAGGACCTGTGAGGGCAGCCGCAACCCCTTTTTCTGCCAATGTGTCGGCATTTCCAGTAAACAAAGGCACTAAGGCTTTCTTTGCATCTTTTTTATCAAAGCCGCATTTTACAAGCATTTCAGCCCCCACTTGAAAAAGTCCGTTTACGAGATTGCTTACAACTACTGCACCGCAGTGGTAAAGAGATTTATTTTCCGCTCCCATTGCGATTACCTTATTTCCTGCTCGCTCAAAGATACTCTTAATCTCATCTAGATTCTCTGCCGAACCCTCCACAGTAAAATAAGCCTTATTCAAGTGTTTCCATGATTCGCACTTATCACTTATTGCATATAGGGGATGTACCGAATAGATATTTGCACCGAGGTTTTCACCATCAAAAAAAACGGTTGATGAAATCGAACCGCTGCAATGACAAATATTTTTATTTTTAATATCCAGATTCTTCATATAATCCCATACTTTGCTTATCTGTCCATCAGGCACAGTAATAAACAGGGTATCACTGTCACTTAAGATATTCTCTATACTCTTATATAGTTTTGTGTTAGTAAAATCTGCTGCTGATTTAGCTGATTCCGGTGATTTGCTGAAGTAACCCGTAATCTCTACGCCGTTTTCCTTCAGGTATTTTCCAAGGGAAAATCCTACTTTCCCCGCTCCGATAAATCCTGCTCTCATATCGATCACTCCTTTCTGGGAAGTGACAATCATGAAAATCTGCATGGATGAGGTCTCGTTCAAACTGATATAATCCTCATGGTTTACTTAAAATTTTATACCCTTGTGCAAGAAGGAGCGTACGGAAATCGCAACCGGCTACGCCGTGCGTCGCGCATAGCCGGTTGCGTGGGGCGCGTTTAGCGCATCAACATGCGCAGCAGCTTGATCTTGTCGCCGAACGGGGGGTTGCGGATGGGCATCTCGATCCAGGTGCCCTTCTTCAGCGTCGACTTGTAGTGCGTGAAGCAGTCGAAGCCCACCTTGCCGTGGTAGGCGCCCATGCCGGAGTTGCCCACGCCGCCGAAGCCCATGTGGTTGTTCGCCAGGTGGATGACCACGTCGTTGACGGTGGCGCCTCCGAACGGCAGCTCGCGGATCACACGCTGCTGCACGGCTTTGTCGTCGCTGAACACGTACGTGGCCAGGGGTTTCTCGAACGTGCGCACGATGGCGAACGCCTCGTCCAGCGTCTTGTACGTGATGACCGGCAGCACCGGTCCGAATATCTCCTCGTTCATGACGGGGTCGTCCAGCGTCACGCCGCGCAGGCACGTGGGCTCGATGCGCAGCGTGCCTGCGTCGCCGCGCCCGCCGAACGCCACCGTGGCATCCGGGTTGCGATGTTCGATCAGCCCCATCACGCGTTCGAAGTGGCGTTGGCTGATCATGTGCGGCCATTCGTCGCACGCGAGGATGTCCTCGCCGTAATACTGGTGGAAGCACGCGTCCAGCTGCCGCACGAAGTCGTCCGCCACGCGCTCGTGCACGAGAAAGTAGTCGGGCGCGACGCACGTCTGCCCGCAGTTGATGCCCTTGCCCCAGGCCACGCGCTGCGCTGCGCGCTTCACGTTCGCCGTTTCGTCCACGATGCAGGGACTCTTGCCGCCCAGCTCCAGCACCACGGGCGTGAGGTGCTTCGCCGCCGCCTCCATGATGGCATGGCCCACGTTCGGGCTGCCGGTGAAGAATATCTGGTCCCAGCGCACCTCCAGCAGCCAGTCGTTCATCGCGCCGGAGCCGGGGAAGCCGCAGACGAACTCGGGCGGGAACACGTTTGACAGGATATCGAGCAAGAGCTCGCTCGTGTGCTTCGACGTGCGCGAGGGCTTGAGCGCCACGCAGTTGCCGGCCGCGATGGCGTCCACCATGGGCACGAGCGCCAGCTGCACGGGGTAGTTCCAGGGGCTCAGCACCAGCACCACGCCCAAGGGGCTGGGGTGCACCTTCGACGTGGAATGGAAGTGCACGATGGGGGTGGGCACGCGGCGCGGCTTCGACCAGCTGTTCAGGTGCTTGAGGCAGGTGTTGATCTCGTCGTAGACGAGGCCCAGCTCGGTGGCGTAGCCTTCGAAAGGGGCTTTGCCGAGGTCGGCGGTCAGCGCGGACAGGATGCGCTCTTCATTCGCCTTGAGGTACGCCTTCAGTTTCGCGAGCGCCTGGCGGCGGTAGTCGACGTCCAGCGTGGCGCCGGTCAGGAAGAAGTCGCGCATCTTCTGCGCGGCGGCCTCGACGTCGGCGATGCTCTCGTAGGAGGGGGTGGCGGTCATGCGGGCTCCTTCGCTTGCTTTAGTAGGCGGCTTCAAGGACGGCCATCGCGTCCTCCAGCGTGATCTCGGTCTCGTTGTACAGCGCGGCGCCGTCGTAGCGCGCCTGCTTGGCCACGGCGGGCAGGTCGTCGCGCGACACGCCCAGCTCGGACAGCGTGAGCGGCACGCCGTACTCGCGGTGGAACAGGTCGTTCAAGGCGGTCAGCTCGTCGAGGAACGCGCGATCGAGCGCTTCCGGCGCCGCGCCGGCGCCCAAGGCCGCGGCGCGAGCGGGCGCGAGGACGTCCAGCAGCTGGCCGTAGAGTCCGGCGTGGATGCCTCGATCCAGGTTGAACCGCACGCAGTGGGGGAGCAGCATCATCATGGCCTGGCCGTGCGGGATGCGGCAGAGGCCGCCCAGCGAGTGGCCGATGGCGTGCACGATGCCCACCATGGCGTTCGAGAACGCCGCGCCCGCCATAAGCGAAGCCAGCGCCAGGCTGGTGCGCGCTTCGGTGTCGGCGCCGTTGCGGCAGGCCGTGGGCAGGTTCGCCGCGATCAGCTCGACCGCCTTCGCGGCGAACGCGTCGGACACGGGGTTCTTCTGGATGGACGTGTGCGCCTCGACGGCGTGGGTGAGCGCGTCCATGCCGGTGGTGGCCGTCAGCTTCGGCGGCAGCGACGAGGTGAGCGCGGGGTCGAGGATGGCCACGTGCGGCACCAGCTTGTACGAGGTGAACGACAGCTTCGCATGCTTGTGCGTGTCGGCCACCACGGCGACCAGCGTCACCTCGCTGCCGGTGCCGGCCGTCGTGGGCACGGCGATGAACGGCGGCAGGTCGGCCTTCAGAATCTCCGAGCCTTGCAGCGTGGCGAAGTCCACGCCCTCGCAGGCCAGCGACGCGGCCGCGCCCTTCGTCGTATCGATGACCGAGCCGCCGCCGATGGCCACGAACCCGTCGCAGCCGCGTTCGGCGTACAGGCGCGCCACCTCGTTTACCACGTCCATCGACGAGTCGGGAGGCACCTGGTCGAACACCTCGTAGGGCACGTCGGCGGCATCCAACACGCCGGTCAGCTTCGCGGCCACGCCCAGCTTCACGAGGCCCGCGTCGGTCATCACCAGCGGGTGCTTCATGCCGCGGTCGGCCACCTCGTCGGGCAGCTTGTCCAGCGCATGCGCGCCACAGACGATTTTCGTGGGGCAACAGAATTCGAATCCTTGCATGGGCTTCTCCTTGCAGGTTGGATAGCGCTAGGCGCGCGGGGCGGACGGTGCGAGCGGCTTCGGCGTGCGGTACGCGGCGCGCCAACCGAAGAACAGCTTCAGCAGCGCCGTGAACATATAGGTGAGGGCCACGCCCGTGTTGTTGGGCCCGCGCGTGGAGAACGCACGCTGCGCGAGCGCCGCCTTCAGCGTCACGCCGCCGGTGAAGCAGGCGAACGCATAGGCCAGCGACCGGAACGCGATGACGTAGTCGACGGTGAAGGCCTGCGCGTCGGCGCTGGCCAGGCCGCTGCCGGGCTCCACGTCCGAGGCGATGGCGGCGGGAGGAACGCGCTTGAACGAGCCGGATGCGGTGCGGCGGCATGCGCACGCCAGATCCGTCCCGTTCACGGATAACATGAACGTATAGCCCGGCTCGAGGTAATCAACCTCCGCGCGGATCTTGGGCGACACGTGCTTGAAGACGTTGATCAGATGCGGCAGCAACCGCAACAGCACGCGGACGTACAGGGATTGGAACCATGTTCCCGCGCTGCGGCGCGGTCGCGGCGATTCAGCCATGCGATCTCCTCCGACGGCATCGTTGTTCGTTCGTATCTTACATGCGCCGCCTGCTTCGCGTAGCAAAGTTCTTCGGAAAATCGGCTGTTCGGGCGGCATGCGTCGCTCGCGTGCGCCTGCGGGTGTACAACTCGGTTGCGTTCCGTACACCAAATGGTGTAATTCCATGACGCAAAGGTGACATTTGCTCGCAAGCGTCTCTGATCTGGGAAGGAGCGTGCTAAGGTGACGGCATTCAAAAATGAAAAGCTTGGCGATCATAGACCAGCACGAATCGAAGGAGCGTGAAGCACATGACCGATACGCATGGCAGCACCCCCGGCAACGGCCCCGTGCCGCCGACGCAGGGCGACGAGCATGCCCAGCATGCCGCCCCCATGGGGCAGCAGCCTTATTATCAGCAGCAACAGCAGTACTATCAGCAGCCTCAGCACCCGCAGCATCCGGCAGGAGGAGTGACCGTCGAGAAGAAGTCGCACGGCGGACGCACGTTCCTGCTCGCCTTCTGCGGTGCCGCCGTCGCCTGCGCCATCGGTTTGGGCGGCTTCGGCATCTGGCAAGCCACTGCGGGCGGTAACGATTCCGGATCCTCTTCGTCTGCGACGCAGCTGGGTTCGCAAAACTCCGGCAGCATCAACGCTACCGACGCCGAGTCCGACCAGACGCTGGCAGAGGCTGTCGCGCAGAAGGCGCTTCCCTCCGTGGCCGCCATCGATGTGTACACGAACCAGTCCAATGCGGGCGGCATGTACGGTTTTGGGGCCGGCAACGGATCTGAAGCCGGCACGCTGACGAAGTCCTCGCTGGGAAGCGGCGTCGTGCTCACCGCCGACGGCTACATCATCACGAACAACCACGTCGTAGAAGGCGGCAGCGCGTACAAGGTCACCATCGCGGGCGAGACCTACGACGCCGAGGTCGTGGGCAGCGATCCCAGCTCCGACGTCGCGGTCATCAAGGCCAAGGATGCCAGCGGCCTTACGCCCATCGAGATCGGCGACTCCGACAAGCTCGTCATCGGCGAGTGGGTCATGACCATCGGCAGCCCGTTCGGCCTCGAGCAGTCCGTTGCCACCGGCATCGTGTCGGCCACGAGCCGTTCTCAGATCGTGAACGCCTCCACCGATCAGTACGGCAACAGCACGGGCGAATCCACCATCTACCCGAATATGATCCAGACTGACGCCGCTATCAACCCCGGTAACTCCGGCGGCGCGCTCGTCGACGCGGACGGCAAGCTCATCGGCATCAACACGCTGATCACGTCGTACTCCGGCAACTACTCCGGCGTCGGCTTCGCCATCCCGGTGAACTACGCGGTGAACCTCGCCCAGCAGATCATCGACGGCAAGACCCCGACCCATGCGCAGCTCGGCGTGTCCCTCTCCACCGTGAACGCGCAGAACGCCAAGCGCTACGGCCTGTCCGTTGACGAAGGCGCCTACGTGGCGGCCGTCAGCGAAGGCTCCGGCGCGGCCGAAGCCGGCTTGCAGGAGGGCGACATCGTCACGAAGTTCGACGGCAAGGACGTCGCATCCGCCAGCGACCTCATGCTGGACGTGCGCTCCAAGAACCCGGGCGACAAGGTGACGCTCGACGTGAACCGCAACGGCGAGACCAAGCAAGTCGAGGTCACGCTCGGCTCCGATGAAAGCTCCCAGAGCGCGTCGACCCAGCAGAACAGCGCGCAGGAGTCTATGCTCGAGCGCCTGTTCGGCGGCGGCTCCGGCAGCTCCCAGCAGGACGCTGCCTAGCCTGCGCGACACGCACCATCCCCTCTCCTAGCCGAAGGGCCGCATCGAGCAAGATGCGGCCCTTCGCGCGTTGGATCCGCGACTTCGCGCTTCTGCGCGTCCCTGCGGCATCTTTCGTCCCTGTCATCTTTTCCCTGCAGCGCCTCCCCCGCCTTTGCTCTGCCTTCGCGCTTCTGCGCGTCCTGTCGCCCTCGTCTTTCCCGTCTCTTAGCGGCGCTCTTGCGCGCGTGTCGCACTTTTTCGCCCTGTGCGGTAGAAATCGATCGGTTGGGTAATTCGGCCGGACCGTCTTCGCCGATCGATTTTTCCGCCACCTGGGGTTATGCTCCGTTTGCTTTCACGCGTCGCTCTCGGGCGCGCTTTTCCTAGGGTTCGAGATTGCCCAACCGTTTCGTTTTTACCATCAGACGGGGATTTTCCCCTCACATGGCAACCGTCATGAAGGAGGAGCCCAGCAGTTCGCCGTGCAGCTCGTGCTGTTTGGTGCGCCACGCTTGCTGGTCGCATCGCGGACGGAACCCGAGCTGCCTCGACAGGGTGCGTGCGATATGATCGAGCTCGATGAGGTTTCGGACCGTTCTTGTTGTGACGGTCAAGACGGAGACGCCGCGGTCGAGCAGGTTGTTGCGCCGTGTCGCGTCGTCGGCCATCTTGTTGACGGTTCCATGGTGCTCGCGGCCGTCGTATTCAAGCGCGATGTTCGCGTTCGGCCAGATCAAATCACAATAGTAGCATTTGTCATCGACTGCGAGCCTCGATCGCCCTCGAGGGTTCACGGCGTGGTTCATACGCGGTTGGGGAAGCGCGTACCCGCCCATGCGGAGCGGGAGGCAGAGCAGCATGGCCATGGTCGTTTCCATCGGGGAGGCGGAGCCTGCGACGAGGTGCTTGAGGGCTTTTCGGGCTTTGACGGTTCCCGGCATGTTCGCGGCTTTGTCCAGGAAGCGCGCGAGGCGGGCGGGAGTGGTGAAGGGGCGCTCGAACCGGAAGTCCGCTTTTCCAACCGTTGCCACTCCATATGTGCCGCACAACTCGAATCCAAGCCTGATCAGCGCGGGAAGCGACAGCTCCGAAGCCATTTGCACGAAGCAGAGCTCGGGCGAGCTTGCAAGCACGTTGCGGGCGATGCGTACGAACGATCCTCTGGGAAACATTGCGGAGCTCACGTGGCAGGCGACTTTCCCGCATCTGCTGCGTGCCGCTTGGCTCGGCACGATGACGTGCAGGGGGAGCGCGATGCCCTCGAGCTCCGGCATTCTGGCAAGCTCGCGGATCAGGAGTTCGGTGACCTTGCATTCTGAGGGCAGCGGTTCGTCTTTTCTCCAGGAAGGGCTTCTGGAGTCCTGACAGCGCGCGAGCGCACCCGAGCTGATTTCGAAAGACGACCAGAACGTCAGCGACGAACTATGACTCAGATAGATATCCATGAAGTGAAAAATAACATGGGGGATTCAGCCTCATCGACCGGGAGACGATGCTGTTTACCAGGCGTAACGAGATGTGGAAACCGCATGGAAAACGCGTTGGATCTGCGTTGGTTCCGCGCCAAATTTGCGTAAGAACCGCGTTAGAATTGCGCTAGATCGGGGTAGCGTCGACCGTCTATCGCAAAAGGCCGCTGGCCGCAGGCCGTCGCCGCGCGCTGAGGGCCGTGCGCGCGGGGCGACGGTCGGAAGGGAAGGAGCGAACATGGACGAACTCGAGCTTCGGCATGCGGAGGCCCACTACGCGGAGATGCCGCGCGACGGGTACAGCGGCAGGTGCGAGATGCTCCTGCCCGAGGATCTGCGCGGCATGCGCGTGCTGGACCTGGGATGCCGCAAC
>NZ_GL622581.1:283958-365098 GCF_000185625.1 Eggerthella sp. 1_3_56FAA | reverse complement strand
GGCCGAGCGGCTTGCGTTCGCGCGGGGGTGCTTCGAGGGCCTGCGCGCGGCGGGCGTGGAGGACGCGTCGTTCGACGTCGTGATCGTGAACAGCGTGCTGAACCTGGCATGGGATCTCGAAGGGGCGCTGCGCGAGACGGCGCGCGTCCTTGCGCCGGACGGCTTCCTCTACCATGCGGGCGTGTTCGCGGACGAGCCGCTTCCGACCGCCGCCATGCAGGCGTTTGCGTGCGCGGGCAACGTGTTCGGCGCCGCTCGCTCTCAAGCCGAATTCGCCCGCATCGCCGTGGATCGCGCTGGCTTCTCCTTGTGCTCTTTCGAGCGCGAGCGCCCCGTCGAACCTGACGGCACCGACATCGCCGAAGAGCTGATCGGCCGGTCGTTCACGGCCGCCGTCGCCTGCGCGCGGCGCTAGCGAACGCGCTGTCCGCCGCCTTCTAGAGCTTCCGGTGCGCCCCGCGTTGTCGTCTGTCCTTTGCGTGAAATGCCGGAAAACGCGTGCGAGCAGGGCGCGGTCGTTTTCATTTTCGGGTAAGATGAACGGTTAGAGCAACCTATATGAACGACCACCGAGAGGATAAGGCTTATGTCTGAAGGATACCGCTACGATCGCGTGCTGCTCAAGTTGTCCGGCGAGGCGCTGGCGGGCGACGTCGGCTACGGCATCGATCCGAAGGTGGTGGACGACCTTGCCGATCAGATCGCCGAAATCGTGCGCGCCGGCGTGCAGATGGCCGTGGTCGTGGGCGGCGGCAACATCTTCCGCGGCTTGGCCGGTTCGGCCGAGGGCATGGATCGCGCGCAGGCCGACTACATCGGCATGCTGGCCACGGTGATGAACGCGCTGGCCTTGCAGGATGCCTTCGAGCGCCACGGCATCTTCTCGCGCGTGCAGAGCGCCATCAACATGCAGGAAGTGTCCGAGCCCTATATCCGCCGACGCGCCATCCGCCACATGGAGAAGGGTCGCGTGGTCATCTTGGCCGCCGGCACGGGCAACCCGTACTTCACCACCGACACCACCGCGGCGCTGCGCGCCTGCGAGCTGGACGTGGACGTGCTGATGAAGGCCACGAAGGTGGACGGCGTGTACGACAGCGACCCCAAGAAGAACCCCGATGCCAAGCGCTACGACCGCGTTAGCTACATGGAGGTGCTCTCCAAGGGGCTCAACGTCATGGATTCCACGGCTACGTCGCTGTGCATGGACAACGACGTTCCCATGATCGTGTTCGACCTTACCGTTAAAGGCAACATTTCGCGCGCTTTGAAGGGCGAAGACGTGGGAACCACGGTAGAATCGCAGTAGAATAACGAAAACGCGCGCACCCGCCTCCGTCGGCGGCGGACGCGTTGCGAAACGCAGGGTGAAAGGAACCGGGATGATCGACGATATTATGATGCAGGCCGAAGAGCGCATGGAGAAGGCGCTGGGCTCGCTGGGCGACGCATTCGCCTCCGTTCGCACCGGGCGCGCGAACGCCATGGTGCTCGATCGCATCAGGGTGGACTACTACGGCGTGCCCACCCCGGTGAACCAGATGGCGGGCGTCAAGACGCCCGACGCGCACATGCTGGTCATCGAGCCGTGGGACAAAGGCGTGCTGGGCGCCATCGAGCATGCCATCCTCCAGAGCGACCTGGGCGTGACGCCGTCGAACGACGGCTCAGTCATCCGCCTGCCGTTCCCCGCGCTCACCGAGGAGCGCCGCCGCGAGCTGGTGAAGCAGTGTAAGGGCTACGCAGAGGAAGCCCGCGTAGCCGTGCGCAACGCCCGCCGCGATGCCAACAGCGCCATCGAGCGCGCCGTCAAGGAAGACAGCCTTCCCGAGGACGACGAGCGCCGCGGCCAGGCGGAGGTGCAGAAGCTCACCGACAAGTACATCGCCGAAGTCGACGAGGCGTTCAAGAAGAAGGAAGCCGAGGTCATGGAGATTTAATTCGGCGAAGCCGAATTAAATCTCCGAAGCCGGCGGCCATGAGGCCGTCGGCTTCTCGTCTTTTGTGAGGTAGCCTTGAACAAACCGCTTGACTACATATTCCCGAACCCCCCGGCGGATCTCGATCCGTCGCAGCTCGATGCTGCGGCGGTGCCGCAGCATGTGGCCGTCATCATGGACGGCAACGGCCGCTGGGCGAAAGAGCGGGGGAAGAACCGCCTGTTCGGCCATAAGGCCGGTATCGAGGCAGTGCGCGAAACCATCCGCTGCGCGTCCGACGTGGGCGTGCGCTACCTGACCATCTACTCGTTCTCGTCCGAGAACTGGAAGCGCCCGCAGGACGAGGTCATCGGCCTCATGAACCTGTTCGCCACCACGATGCTGGCCGAGGTGGACGGCCTGCACGAAGAGCACGTGCGCGTGATGACCATCGGGCGCACCGACGAGCTGCCCAAGAAGACGCGCGACGCCTTCGCGAAGGCGTGGGAGAAGACGAAGGACAACGACGGGATGACGCTGGTCGTGGCCGTGAACTACGGCGGCCGCGTGGAGCTGCTCGACGCTATGCGGTCCTACATGGACGGCGCGCATGCCGCGTTGCGCGAGGGCCGCGAACCCGAGCCTTTAAGTGAGGCGACGCTGTCTCGCCATTTGTACACCGCGGACATCCCCGACCCCGACCTGCTCATCCGAACCAGCGGCGAGATGCGCGTGTCGAACTTCCTGCTGTGGCAGATCGCCTATTCCGAGTTCGTGTGCACCGAGACGCTGTGGCCGGACTTCGACCGTTACGAGTTCTTGCGCGCGCTGCTGGAGTTCCAGTCGCGCGATCGCCGGTTCGGGGCGGTGAAATAGGTGGCGCCGCGGCCCGACGAAAAGGCTGAGGCGGAAGATGACCGCTCGCGCACGGGGCGCATCAAGGATTTCGCCTATGAGAAGACGCCCGAGAAGCTGAAGAACGCCACCGACTTGCAAGTGCGTTTCCGCACGGGATTCGTGTATGTGGCGCTGTCGGTTTTGTGCATCCTCGTCAGCGACTGGACCACCGTGGCGTTCCTGGTGGCTACGGCGGGCATCACGGCGGGCGAGTTCTACTATATGCTGCGTTCGGACGCGAAGCTGCCCAACGAGATGCTCGGCATCATCGCGGCCATGCTGTACCCGCTCAGCGTGTTTCTGCTGGGGCTGAACGGTGCGCTGTACGTGAGCCTCGCGTTGCTGTTGGCGCTGATCGTGTGGTACGTGTTCTGGATGCGGGCGCGCGTGCCCGACGTGGGCGTGAGCTTCTTCGGAGCTGCGTACTGCGGCATGCTGCTGTCGGGGCTCGTGGTCGTCCGCACGGCGCTGCCCCAGCCATGGGGCGGCGTGCTGGCGCTGGGCATCTTCCTCAGCGTATGGGCGAACGATTCGTTCGCCTATCTGGTGGGAAGCAAGTTCGGCAAGCACAAGCTGGCGCCGCGCACCTCGCCGAAGAAGAGCTGGGAGGGGTTCATTGCGGGGCTCGTGGGATCGGCCGCGTTCTGGTGCTTGATGACCCTCATTCCCGGCGTGACGATGTCCATCCCGCAAGCGATGGCGTTCGGGCTCATCAGCGGGCTGATGGGCGTGCTGGGCGACTTGGCCGAGAGCCGCATCAAGCGCAATTCCGGCTTCAAGGACTCTGGCACCATCATGCCGGGTCACGGCGGCCTGCTGGATCGCTGCGACTCGCTGTTCTTGGTGGCGGTGACCTCGGCGATACTGCTTTTGGGTTTCGGCTGCATCCCGTTCCCGGTTCCGCTGATCTGACGGCGGCAGGCCTCGGGCGCCGCAGCCAACCCTACCGACGGTTTACGTTCGACCTGTTTCTAGGAGGCGTGCATGAAACGCATAGTGGTCTTGGGCTCCACGGGCTCCATCGGCACGCAGACGCTGGACGTTGTGCGTCGCCATGCGGACAAGCTGGAGGTGGTGGGCCTCGCCGTGGGCACGCGCACGGGCGAGCTGCTGGCGCAAGCGCGCGAGTTCGGCGTGCGCCACCTCGCGGTGGGCGACGAGCGCCTGGCTGAGCAGCCGATTGCCGACGAGCTGCGAAACGCCATCCTGAGCGGATCGCACGGAGGCACGCAGCAGCCAGCGAGCGCGCCGTCGTCGCTGGCCGAGGCCGTGGCGCGTCACAACGCGGGCGGCGAAGGGTCGCTCGGGTTCGGTGCCGACGCCGTGGTGGGCCTCGTGCGCCTGCCCGAGGCCGACATCGTGGTGAACGCGCTGGTGGGCGCGGCCGGCCTGCGCGCCAGCTACGAGACGCTCGCAGCTGGCAAGGTGCTGGCGCTCGCGAACAAGGAGTCGCTCGTGGTGGGCGGCGACCTCATCATGCCGATGGCCGCCGAGCCGGGGCGCCTCATGCCCATCGATTCCGAGCACGGCGCCATCTACCAGTGCCTTCTGGGCGAAGACCCGCGCGAGGTGTCGCGCTTGTGGGTGACGGCGTCGGGCGGACCGTTCCGCGGCCGCACGCGAGCCGACCTGGCCGATATCACGCCCGCTCAGGCGCTCGCGCACCCCACGTGGAACATGGGCGCGAAGATATCCATCGACTCGTCCACGCTGATGAACAAGGGTCTCGAGGTCATCGAGGCGCACCACCTGTTCGCCATGTCCTACGATCGCATCAGCGTGGTCGTGCAGCCGCAGAGCGCCATCCACTCCATGGTGGAGTACTCGGACGGCAGCGTGAAGGCCCATCTGGGCACCACCGACATGCGCATCCCCATCCAGTTCGCGCTGTCGTACCCTGAGCGCTGGGACGCGCCGGTCGAGCCGCTCGACTTCACGAAGCTGGGTACCCTCGAATTCGCCGCTCCCGACACCGACACGTTCCGTTGCCTGGCGCTGGCTCGCGCGGCCGGCGAGCGCGGCGGCACGCTGCCCTGCGTGATGAACGCCGCGAACGAGGTGGCCGTCGCCGCCTTCCTCGCCGAAGAGGGCAGCTACCTGGGGATCGCCGCGTGCGTCGAGGCCGTCATGGACGCTCACGAGCGCCAAGGCGTCCAACGCGTGGAAAGCCTCGACCAGCTGGAAGAACTCGACGCCTGGGCGCGAGCGGAAGCGCGCAGGAACGTGCGCTAGCGAAGGGCTCCGCGCGCGAGATGCTTCGCCGAGGGTTCGAAGCCCACGACGGCCGAGCGCTCGTAGAGCGTCTTGGCATCGAAGCGTTCGCCGTCGGGCCAGACGATGGCATCCCTCTCGGGTGTGACGCGCGCTTGCGCAAGGTAGGTCGGATCGACGAACTTTTCGATGTCGTCGTCGTTCGCATGGTTCCATGCGTCGAACTCGCGGACGGTTCCGTCGCTCCAATCGACCAGGATCTTGCCGTCCTCGGCAAACTTAAGGCGGACGATGAGCGCCTCGGGGCTCCATCGCATGTGCGGGCCTCGTGGCGGCAAAGGCGTTTCGGAGCTATCGGTAACGGACGCTTCGTAGAGAAGCTGCACGCCGAAGTCCAGGTTGCCGGGCCACGCGATGCTCCGCCCGTAACCGGTGAGGTACGCCAATTTCAGGTAGTCTTCGTCCAGCAGCTTCTCCATGGCGCCCTTCATGTAGGGATACGGGTCGAACGCGCTTCTTCTGCCGTCGTTCCAGTCGATGACGATCGTATCTTCGTCGTCGAAGCCGAAGTCGATGATCTTCTTGTCGAGATGCCACTCCATTGCGCCCTCCTCAGATCAGCGGGTCAATGCGAAAACAGGTTCCGTTCGAGCTTGCAAGGTACCAATTGTCGTCAAGCTCGGACTTGTGCAAAGCAGCCCATGCAACAACGAGCTTCGCTTGTCGAGGAGGAAGCTTGCCCGCAAGCAGCTCTCCCTCCGTTGAGTATACCGCCTCGAAGCCTCCGTAGGAAGCATGGAAGTGCGCCTTGTGGTGCGGAGCGTTCTTCTCCCAATTGATAGTGATCCTGATGCCGTAAAAGGTGCAAATTTCTGGCATGGCAATCCTCTCCAAAGGCTCCTCCGGTTCGTTGTTTCGTTTGCGCGGGCCCGCTCTTCCATTGTAACGACGCCATCTTACGTTTTGTTGGCGTGGGTCTAGCGGGAATTCCTCTCGGATCTGGTGCGAATCCAACGCGGTTCCAGCGCGTTTTCCACGTGGCGTGCCCCTGTTTCCAACGCGGATTGCACGCGCTTTGCCAACGAATCCAACGCGGTCCCAGCGTGCGTGCGCGACGGGCTTGCGGACCGTGTGCGCCGTACGCCCGCCGAGCCTCCGCAAATCGTGCAAACGCTCTCGCATCGTGCGCGCATCGCGCAGCCCTTGTAGTTTTTTCGCACATCGGTTCGCAGCGCCCGTGCCGCTCGCCCTTCTCTTTATAATGAGAGCACGAAAGAAGCATTCCTCGCGACCGAAAGGGAACCGAGTTTATGGATATTGTTCTCATGATCGTCTACGCCACGCTCATCTTGGGCTTTCTCGTGTTCATCCACGAAGGCGGTCACTATCTGGCGGCGCGTGCGTTCGGCGTGCGCGTGACCGAGTTCATGCTGGGGCTTCCCGGTCCCAACATTGGCTTCACGAAATGGGGCACGAAGTTCGGCGTCACGCCGTTTCTGCTGGGCGGCTACGCGAAGGTGTGCGGGATGGAGCCGGGCGAGATGAGCCCGCACCTCGAGCCCGTGCTGGCCGCGCTCTACCGCCGCGGAACCGCGAACATGGAAGACATCGCCCGCGACTGCGGCATCACCGATGACGAGGCGTACGAGGCGCTCGACGAGCTCGTCGAATGGGGCAGCATCGCCGGCCCCACCAAGCAAGACAAGTACAACACGTACCGCGCCCCCGTGGTCAAGCCGAGCAAGAAGCAGGTAGCCGCAGGAGCCGTCGCTTACGAGCTGGGGCAGGCGCGCCCGGTGGAAGACGCGCATGCGCTGTTCGAAAGCGAGTACAAGCAGCAGTACCGCAGCCTGCCGTTCTGGAAGCGCTCGGTCATCCTCGTGGCCGGCGTGGCCGTGAACCTGCTGTTCGCGGTCCTGCTGTTCGTCGTGTTGTTCTCGCTCATCGGCGTGGACGTTCAGACCAGCGCGGGCGACATCCGGCACGTCAACGTCAACCCGCTCGATGCGATCCAGATGGGCTTCATGTACATCGGCATGGTGGTGCAGCTTATCGCGGGGCTGTTCAATCCGTCGACGGCGGGCGAGGTCGTGCAGAACTCGACGTCGGTCATCGGGATCGCCGCCATGTCGAAGCAGGCGGTCGATCTGGGGTTGGCGAGCGCCATCTCGTTCGTGGCTTCCATCTCGGTGTCGCTCGGCATTATGAACCTGCTGCCCATCCCGCCGCTCGACGGCGGCCGCTTCGTCATCGAGGTGTTCCAGAAGATCTCGCGCAAGGTCGTGACCATGCGCGCGCTCAACTACCTGAGCGCGGCCGGCATGATCCTGTTCATCGGTTTTTTCCTGTTCATGGCGAACCAGGATATCCAGCGCATCATCTCGGGTGCGGGTTTCGGCGGTTAGAGCGCGCTGCCCGCGCCAGCGTGCGCAGCGCTCGCGAACCGTTCGGCGTTGCGGTCGGCGCGCAAGTCCTTGACTTGCGCGCGCTTCCGTCATCGAAATCGCTCGAAAAGCACCATGTCCACGAGTTATGTGCACTTCGAAACCGGACTGCGTGACCGAAGTAAGTCAAAGAAAACTTCTGACCTGGCGTTTTCTTGAGCGGAAACGCTCGACTGCGCCCGAAACGGTCGTTCCGGGATGACGGAGGTGCGCATAACTCGCGAACTTGGGAGATTCGGGCGTTTTTCGCTGCACGCGCCCTCCAGTGCGGTTCGGGTGGTTCGATGGCGCGTCGGCGCGTGCGACTCGTTCGCTCGTTTTCCCTCCCGCGCCCTCGCGTGCGTTCGTTGTCGTGCGCCCGCCCGCGAAATCCCTGTGCATTTGGCCGGAAACCGGGTAATCAGAGGTAAAATAGCCGGCGACGCGCTTGGGCGCGTGCAGCCTGCGGGCTGTTGAGACGCTGTTCCAGCACCGCGCCTGCACGCGGTGGGGGATGGAGAACGGGAGGCTCTTGTGGCAACGCATGCCAAACCTAGCGAGGCTACCCGCCGGGTGTCGGTGGGCTCCGTGCCGCTCGGCGGCGGCGCGCCCGTCGTCGTGCAGTCCATGCTGAACGCCCCGGCGACCGACGTCGCGGCGAACCTCGCGCAGATCGACGCGCTCGCGCAAGCGGGCTGCGAGATCGTGCGCATGGCCATCCCGCACCGCTCAAGCCTCGACGTGTTCCAGGCTGTATGCGAGCGGTCGCCTTTGCCGGTGGTCGCCGACATCCACTTCGATGCGAACATCGCCATCGAGGCCGCCAAACGCGGCGCGGCGAAGCTGCGCATCAATCCCGGCAACATCGGGGGCCTGGCCAAAACCGATGCCGTGCTGGACGCGGCGGGCGAGGCGGGCATCCCCATCCGCATCGGGGTGAACGCGGGCTCGCTCGACAACGAGTTGGCTGCACGCGACGATCTCTCGCAATCGGAGAAGCTGGCACGCTCGGCCGTCGACTACGTGCGCTACTGCGAGGGTCGCGGCTTCCACGAACTCGTGGTCAGCGCGAAGGCTCACGACGTGATGACTACCGTGCGCACGTACCGCCTGCTCAGTAAGGAGCTGCCCCACGTGCCGCTGCATATCGGCGTCACCGAGGCCGGCACCACCTTCCAAGGCGCCATCAAAAGCGCCTGCGGTTTGGGGATCCTGCTGGAAGAGGGCATCGGCGACACGCTGCGCATCTCGCTCACAGACGACCCCGTGCAGGAGATCCGCGCGTGCTGGACGCTGCTTTCAGCGCTCGACCTGCGCCGACGCGCTCCAGAGCTCATCAGCTGCCCCACATGCGGCCGTTGCCAGGTGGACCTCATCGGGCTGGCGCGCGAGGTGGAGGGACGCATCGCGAACCTCGACAAGCCGCTCAAGGTGGCCGTCATGGGCTGCGTGGTGAACGGCCCGGGCGAAGCCGCCGACGCCGACATCGGCGTAGCGTGCGGGGTCGGTTCGGGCGTGGTGTTCTCGAAGGGAAACGTCGTCCGCAAGGTGGAGGAGAGCGCCATCGTGGACGCTTTGATGGAGGAGATAGGAAAGCTATGACGAACGTGAATATCATGCGCATGAGCCAGCTGTACGCGCCCACGCTCAAGGAGGATCCCGCCGACGCGGAGATCGCCAGCCACAGGCTGCTTTTGCGCGCGGGCTTCATCCGCAAGACGGCTTCGGGCGTGTACACCTTCCTGCCGCTGGGCAAGCGCGTGCTGGCCAAGGTGGAGAACATCGTGCGCGAGGAGATGGACGGCATCGGCGCGCAGGAGATCATGATGCCGGCGCTGCAGCCCGGCGAGCTGTGGCACGAGAGCGGCCGCTGGAACGACTACGGCCCCGAGCTCATGCGCCTCGTCGACCGTCACGACCGCGAGTTCTGCCTCGGGCCCACCCACGAGGAGCTCATCACCTCCCTCGTGCGCAACGAGCTGCGCTCCTACAAGGAGCTGCCGCTGTCGCTGTACCAGATCCAGGTGAAGTTCCGCGACGAGATCCGCCCGCGCTTCGGGCTGCTGCGCAGCCGCGAGTTCATCATGAAGGACGCCTACAGCTTCCACGCCGACCAGGAGTCGTTGCAGAAGACCTACGACGACATGAGCGAGGCGTACGGGCGCATCTGCGACCGCATGGGCATGGACTACCGTCCCGTCGAGGCCGACCCCGGCCAGATCGGCGGCAGCGTGACCTGCGAGTTCATGGCGCTCGCCGAAGCGGGCGAAGCCGAGCTCGTGCACTGCACCTGCGGTTACGCGGCCAACACCGAAGCCGGCGACTGCCTGGCGCGCCCCACCGTCTACGACGTGCCGATGGAGAAGGTCGCCACGCCTGGCGTGCACACCATCGCCGAACTGGCCGCGTTCTTGGACATCCCCGAGTCCTCCACGGTGAAGGCTCTGTCCGGAAAGAACGACGAGGGCAAGCTGGTGGTCATGTTCATTCCCGGCGACCACGAGCTCAACGAGCTGAAGGCGGCGCGCGTGGCCGGCGGCTTCACGCTGCTCACCGACGAGGACATGGAAGCCTTCGGCCTGCACAAGGGCTCGATGGGCCCCGTCGGTTTGCCCGAGGAAGCCTACGTCATCGCGGCGCGCAGCCTGCAGGCCGTGCCGAAGTGGGTTGTGGGCGCCAACGAGGACGGCTACCACTACGTGGGCGCGCGTCTGGGCGAGGACTTCCAGGTGGACGAGTGGGCCGACCTGTGCATCGTGCAGCCGGGCGACAGCTGCCCGTCGTGCGGGCTGCCGCTGGACGGCGCGCGCGGCATCGAGGTGTCGCAGGTGTTCCAGCTGGGCGACAAGTACTCGAAGGCCATGGGCGCCACGTTCATGGCGGAAGACGGCTCCGAGCAGCCGTTCCTCATGGGCTGCTACGGCGTGGGCATCTCGCGCACCATGGCTGCCATCGTGGAGCAGCACAACGACGAGAACGGCATCATGTGGCCGCTCACGGTGGCGCCCGCGCACGTGTGCGTCATCCCGCTGACGGTGGGCGACGACGAGGTGCAGCCCGCGGCCGAGAAGCTGGCGAGCGACCTGGCGAAGCTGGGCCTCGAGGTGGTCATCGACGACCGCAAGGAGCGCGCCGGCGTGAAGTTCGCCGATGCCGACCTCATCGGCTGGCCGCTGCAGGTCATCGTGGGCAAGCGCGGCCTGGCCGAGCAGAAGGTGGAGATCAAGCGCCGCAGCACGGGCGCTCGCCGCGACATCCCGCTGGCGGCCCTCACCGACGCGCTGGCGTTCTCCCAGCGCAACGCCAAGGTCTGGGGCTCCGAGCTTTCCCTGTTCGGCGGCCTGTTCGAGTAGGGGTGTTCCGCGTGCCTGACGGCACGCGGAACCGGCCGACGCTGCGGATCGATCCGGCACCCAATCTCGCGGCGATGCCGATGGCTCGCGTACCGAAGTACGCAACGCCATCGCCATCCCCACGATCTCGGGCCCCGGATCGATCCTCGCTGACTTACTGCGCCAACCGGCGTGTTTGTTTTCGCGCTTTCGCGCGAATCGATTGCTGATGGAAGGGCCTATGACTACTCGCACTGCTCAAGCCGTTCTGTTCGACCTGGACGGGACCTTGCTCGACACGCACGATCTGCTGCTCGCCACGTTTCGCTACACGGCGCGCACGGTGCTGCGCGAGGCTATCTCCGACGAGCGTCTCATGGCCAAGGTGGGACAGCCCCTCAACACCCAGATGTGGGATTTCACGGATGACCCGGCCGTGCACGAGGAGCTGTGCCGTGTGTACCGGGAATACAACGCCGAGGTGCACGATGACATGATCAGGCTGTTCGACGGCACCGTGCCCATGCTTGAACGCCTCAAGGAAGCGGGTTTGCCGCTGGCCGTGGTCACGTCGAAACGACACGAGGTGGCCATGCGGGGCCTCGACCTGTTCGGCCTGACCGGATACTTCGACTTCCTCATCGGCTCCGACGACTGGCCGGAGCACAAGCCGCATCCCGGCCCCGTGGCGCACGGCTGCGAACGGCTGGGGCTGGCTCCTCAGACGTGCCTGTACGTGGGCGACAGTCCCTTCGACATGCAGTCGGGAAGCGGCGCGGGCTGCGCCACCGCGGCGGCGCTATGGGGTATGTTCCCTCAGATCGCGCTTGAAGCGGAGCGTCCTACTTACGTGTGCGCCCACGGCACGGATGTTCCGCCGCTGCTAGGCTGCTAGCAAGTTGCCATCCTGAGCTGGCTGCACAGGATGGCAACTTGCCGCCTTCGCTTAGGATGGCAGTCCTTTCACTCCTCGTACGTCTCGGCTATCCAGGCTTGCGTTGCGTCCAAGAACGCGCGCGTAGCCGTTGAAGCTGTTTCCAGCGAGCGCAGCGCTATGGCTATCTCGCGGCTTGTTTCCACTTCGGGCTGCTTGACGGCCAGGGGAAACGGCGCATCGCGCAGGATGAGGTCGGCCAGCACGCTGAATCCGAGTCCCGCGCTGACCATGCTCATCACCGCATAGTCGCTGTCGATGGTGAACCGCACGTTGGGCTCCACGTCGTTCGCTCGGAACAGCGTTTCCATTTCCGACGACGTGCCGCTTTCCAGGCGGATGTACGGCTCTTCCGCCAGCGCTTCGCGCGGCACGAACGGCGCGTCGGCCAGAGGATGGTCGGGCGGCAGCACCACGAGGAGCGGATCCTTCCGCAGCGGGACGGCGTGCAGGTCGTGCTTGATGGGGTAGACGAAGAAACCGCAGTCAGCGTCGCCGCGCCACACGGCCTCTTCCAGTGCATCTTCGTCGTCGACGCAGATCAGCTGCAAGTCGATGCCTGGATGCTGTGCGAGGAAGCGCTTCGCGATACCGGGGAACCATTGGATGGCGGTGCTCGTGAACGCCGCCACGCGCACGATGCCGCTTTCGAGGTGCTTGAGCTCGGCGAGGCGCATCTCCAGCTGGCGCTCGCTGTTGCACACGTTCTGCACCCAGGGAAGCAGATCGGCGCCGTCCGAGGTGAGGTGCGCGCCGCCGTAGTCGCGCACGAACAGCGGCACGTCCAGTTCTCGTTCGAGCGTGCTCACGAGGTAGCTGATGCCGGCCTGGGTGTATCCTAGGTCGTGGGCGGCCTGTTTGAAACTGCCCGTTTCAGCCACCTTTAGGAACGCATCGTATTTCTGGTTGCCCACAGATCGCTCCTTCTCTTGCTCACAATATCTTCACACCGTTCTTCGATATATGTCACTATACGGAGCTTGAAAAGGAATAACAAGAAACTCTTAAAAACTTAAAAAGATAATCTCATTTTACTTTTATCAGGAGAACCCATACCATGTGCCAGCAACCCTAGAACATCATCCAGTGAAGTTCCGCGAGGGCGGGACGTGAGAGTCTTGCGCTGCCGAGCGCCGTGCAAGCTGCGGATCGAAAGGAGGCACCCCGTGAAAACTCGTAGCAAGCGCTGGCCCTATGTCGCGTGCGTCGTGCTGCAGACCGTTATCTTCGGATCGGGTAACGCTATCACGAAGATGGCGTACGAGAGCATCACGCCCATGTGGTGCCTCGCCATCAGGTTCGGCTTGGCCGCGCTCGTGTTCGCGATCTTCTTCGGCCCGCGCATCGTGCGCCAGCTAAAGGGCGCGCGTATCGGCGCCTGGATGCCCGCAGCGCTTTGCATGGCGCTGGCGTATCTCACCTGCAATGTAGCGCTCGACTTGACCACGGCCACCAACGTGGGCTTCCTCGTGGCGTTGCCCGTGGTGTTCGCGCCGCTGTTGTCGTGCCTGGTGAACCGCCGTCGTTATCCGCTGGCCTTCCTGCCGTTCCAGGCGGCGGTTGTGGTCGGGCTCTACCTCTTGTGCAGCAACGGGGGAGCTCCTTCGTTCGGCTTGGGCGAGATCCTCGCGCTGCTGTCCTCCGTGGCGTTGGCCGGCGCGCTCGTGTTCGGCGAGCGCGGCTTGGAGCAGCTGGACGCCACCACGGTGGCGGGAACGCAGATAGTCGCCTCGTTCGTCGTGGCTCTTGCGTGCGCGCTGGTTTTCGAGCCACCCGTGAACGTGGCGGCCGTGCAGCCCGTAGCCTGGGGCACTATCGCCTTTCTGGCGCTGCTCAGCACCTGCCTCACCTTCATGCTGCAGAACGTGGCGCTGACGGAGTTGCCGTCCTCCACCGTGTCGCTGCTGCTCACAGGCGAGCCGGTGTTCACTGCGGCGTTCTCGTTCATGCTGCTGGGCGAAGCGCTTTCTGCGGCTGGTATGGCTGGCGCCGTGGTCATCGTGGCAAGCGTCGTAGCCGCCACATGGGTGGAGGGTCGCCAAAGCGCGCCTGCGGCTTCGCTCGCACCGCAGGCCGAGCATGCGCTCGCGTTGGAGGAAGGGTGGTTCGAAGGCGCGGAGTTCGGCGCTCAATCGTCCCTGGCGGGAGTGGAGCTGTCCCACCTTGCGCCTTCCGAGCGCCGGTCTTTCGCTTCCGAGCGCGCGGCCTAAAGCGTCTTTTCTGCATGCGGTTCCCCTGTTCGCATCCTGAACGGCGAGCGGACGGTCTCCGCTCGCCGCTTCGTTTCTGCCGTCTGTGAGCGAAGCTTCCGCGAAACGTTCCTTTCGTCTGGCCACGTCTAACCGATTGTTGGTTGCTCGCCCGTCATCCCGCGATCCTTCTTTATAGTACTAAGGTAGTAACAACTGCCTTGACAGCTTGTCGCCATACGGGAGGAGCGTGCATGTCTGATGGCATCGAAACCCTTGTCCAATGACGAAGCGAAGAATCTGATGAAGCAGCTCGGCATGGCCGAGGCGTCCGCTCGCGACGAAGATCGCGTCGCGAAAGGCGGGAGCTCGACGAGCGAGGCGAGCGTTGCGCAGCTGCTGAGCGAGCTGTATCGCTCCGACATCGGACGCAGGCCGCCGCATATGACGCGCGGCTGACGATCGGCCGACTCCGGTCGAAGCCTGCCGCCCCGTCGACCTCGGCGGGGCGGTCGCAAGGCGAACAAGCGGCAACCTTCCTTTGACGGCTTCGCTCATGCTCGCGTTGCGAGCATTGCCCTTTTCGTCGATTTGGTGCATCATGGATGCAGAGGCCGTCCGCGTCGCGGACGGTGAATCGCAAGCATAGGAGGCTCGTATGGCTACCCTCAGCGACGGATTCAAAGACATCTTCCTGGCCGGCATCGGCGCGATGGCCATAACCGGCGAAAAAACCAAGGATCTGGTTGATCAGCTCATCTCCAAAGGCGAGCTCACCGTGGATCAGGGCAAGCAGATCAACACCGAATTGAAGCATAAGGCGGAAGACGTGGCTGCAAGCGTGCGCTACGACGTGCTGGAGGCTCGCATGGCCGCCATGACGCCGGAGGAGCGTGCGGCGTTCGTCGCCAAGGCTGCCGAGTTCGCCGAGAAGGCGAACGCGAAGTCGGCTTCCGAGGCTGAAGTGGGCGACGCTTCCGCGGTGTCCGTCGACAACGAGGCGGCTTCGGCTGCCGCGCCGCAAACGCCGGGCGCCTAGCGCACGGCTGCGAGCTGCCCGTCCATGCCGGAGAACACGCTGCTGCGCTATTTTTTCAGCTCCGGTTCGGAGGTTGATCCCGAGGATCGGTTCCATCTGAATCGGAAGACGCGCACGCGGCGCCTCAAGGAAATATCCGATATCCTGCGGAAGCATCACTTCCTGAAGGGTTTCACGCCCGAGGCCTTTCGCGCCATGCTGGAGGACCTGGGCCCCAGCTTCGTGAAGATCGGCCAAACGCTGTCTACGCGCTCGGAGATTTTGCCGAAGGCGTACTGCGACGAACTGGCGAAGCTGCAGATGGAGTGCGACCCGCTGCCGTTCGAGGCCATCCTCGAGGCGCTCGACGACATCTACGGCGACGCGCAGGGCGACGTGTTCGACGCCATCGATCCCACGCCGCTGGGAAGCGCCTCGCTGGCCCAGGTGCACAAGGCGCGCCTTGTCACGGGCGAGATCGTGGCCGTGAAGATCCAACGCCCCGGCGTGAAGACCACGATGGCCCAGGATATCGATATCATGCGCATGGTGGCGCGCTACGCTGCGCGTTTCATGAAGGACGAGCAGATGCTCGACTTGCGCGACGTGGTGGAAGAGCTGTGGGCCACGTTCCTCGAGGAGACGGACTTCCAGCGCGAAGCCGCTAACCTCGAGGAATTCGCGCGTCTGAACAAGGGCGTCGCCTTCATCGATTGCCCGAAAGTGCATACCGAGCTGTGCGGCGAGTACGTGCTGGTCATGGAATACATCGACGGCATTCCCATCCTGGCGACCGACCGTCTGCGGAATGCGGGCTACGACCTCGAGGAGATCGGCGAGAAGATCCTCGACAACTACGCCTCGCAGATCCTCGATCACGGGTTCTTCCATGCCGACCCGCATCCGGGCAACCTTCTCGTTCGCAGCGGCAAGATCGTCTACATCGACCTTGGCATCATGGGTCGTTTGTCGCCGCGCGATCGCGCCGGATTCGGCAATATCATCCAGGCGGTTGGCATGGAGAGCTCGTCCGAGCTCAAGGATGCGCTATTGTCCTTTGCCATCGCGAAGGACAATTCGGTTATCGACCATACGCGCTTTTTGGCCGACCTCGACCTGCTATTGAACGATTACGGCTCGTGCGATGTGGCCGATATCGACATCGGGGCGTTCCTGAACGACATCCTCATGCTCACGCGGTCGTGCAAGGTGACGCTGCCGTCTTCCATCACCAGCGTGTCGCGCGGCATCGTCACGCTGGAGGGTACCATCGCGCCGTTCATCCCGAACCAGAACGTTGTGTCCATCATCAACGCCCATATCCAGCGCTCGAAGAACCAGGGCGACGAGCTTGTGCAGGCCATGCAGGATCTGGCTCTCGCGCTGCGCTCGTCGTCGCACGGCGCGCTCGACGCGGCACGGTATTCCGGCGAAACGCTCAAGATGCTCACGCGCGGCCAGCTGAAGATGAACATGGAGGTGCTGGGCAGCGAGGCGCCGCTGTCGAAGCTGGCCAAGATCATCAACCGTCTGACCATCGGCATCATCATAGCCGGGCTGTTCATCGGATCGAGCATGCTGTCGCTGTCGTCGATGGAGCCGCGTCTGCTGGGCGTGCCGGTGCTCGCGTTCTTCGGCTACCTGGGGGCTGCCGTGCTGTCGATATGGGTGATTTTCGACATTGGCAAACGTAAGCTGTAATGCAGGGGAGGCTCTCTTTCCCCAGTTCAAACGTTCCGCAACCAATAATTGCGGAAAATTCCAACTGAAATAGGTCGCGCTCGCTTCCTCGCAACCGTAGTCTTCTGGGTACGCTACTATGGACGAAACGAGAAAGGCAGCACACCATGAACGTAGAGATCGCGCAACGCTTGGCCGAGCGCCGCAAGCAGGCGGGGCTTTCGCAGGAGGCGCTCGCCGCGCGTCTGGGCGTGTCGCGGCAGGCCGTGTCGAAGTGGGAGCGCTCCGAGTCGTCCCCCGACACCGACAACCTCATCGCGCTGGCTCAGCTGTACGGTCTGTCGCTGGACGATCTGCTGTACGTCGACGAAGAGATCCGCGACGACGTCACGTTCGAGGCGGCCGATCGCGCCGCTAAGCGCCAGGCCGAGCAGGAGACTGCGACGGCTTCCCCTGCAGATCCCCCGCCAGCGCCCGCCGATGAGGCTGCGGCCTCCGATGCGTCGGGCGGAACCGAAGCCGCATCGTCCGGCAAGAAGGGCAAGGTGCACATCGGTCCCGGCGGGATTCACGTGGAGGACGGAGACGAGTACGTGCACGTGTCGTGGCGCGACGGCGTGCACGTGAAGGACGCCAAGAAGGGCGAGGAAGTGCACGTGGGTTGGGACGGCGTGCACGTGAAGAGCCCCGGCAACAGCGCAGGCGACGATGATGTGGTCATCGACGGCGCCAAGGTGGTCATCAACGGCGAGCAGTTCGACAGCTGGCAGGACGCGCATGCGCGGTACCATCACGGATGGGATCGCGAAGAGCGTTGGTACGAGCCGTGCGGCTACACCGTGCGGGGCGAGCGCTTCGACAGCATCGACGATGCTCGCGCCAAGTACGGTGACGAAGTGGGGAAGTCTATTCCCGTGCGCAAGCACTACCTACGCGAGTTCGAGAAGTCGTGGGTGAAGTTCCCGTATCCGCTCGTGGTCATCGTCGTGTACCTGCTGCTGGGCATTTTGAACGGCGCGTGGGCCATGGGGTTGTTTCTGTTCCTGACCATTCCCTTGTACTACATGGTGGGTCACGCCATCGGGCGCAAGCGCCTCGCGCCGCTGGTGTCGGGCGCGTATCCCATCGCGGTGGTGGCCTGGTTCTGCTGGATGGCGTTCGTGCTGAACCAGCCGCATCCCGCCTGGGTGGCCTTTCTCACCATTCCCGTAGTGGAGTGGCTCGTGCATAGCCTGTCCCGCTGGTGGCGCGATCGCAAGCGCCGCAAGGGTGACGCGGAAAACGCGCCCATCGACGTGGACGCGCAGTAAGGCGGAGCGCCTTCGTCATCTCGGGCAGGCCTCGAACGAAGAAGCGCCGCGCATCTTGAAACGATGCGCGGCGCTTACCTATATATAGGAGATACGAAGTCGGATCAGCTCGCCCCGAGTGCGTCTTAGTTGTTCGCGAACCTGCTGTAGTTGTAGCCGCCGACGCCCGCCTTCTTCTTGGAGCCGTTCTGCTTGGCGGCGCCCTTCGCGTTCGGAGCGGACTTCTCGTACTTCTTCTTCTCGCTCATCTCGAGACGGCGCTTCGCGTGATCCATGTTGTTGCTGCGCGGGCCGTCGGGCTTGGCGGCGCCGTCGAAGGATCGTTTGCCCTCGGCGCGCTTGCCGCGCCCGGGGCGGTTGTCCGAGCGGCCCTCGGCGCGGCTGTCCGAGCGGCGCTCGAAGTCGCGCTTCTCGCCGCCGCGCTTGTCGGAACGCTTTGCGCCCGCGGGGCGTCCGGAGCCTTTGTTGCCCTTGTAGCCGCCCTTTTTCGGAGCGCCCTTCTTGCCCTTTTCCAGCACGGTCATGTCCAGCTCGTAGGTCTCGAGCTCCATGAGGGGCACGTTCTTGCCGATGAGCTTCTCGATGTCGCTCATCGTGCGGCGCGACTCGCGCGTGACGAACGAGACCGCGAAGCCCTGCTCTCCGGCGCGGCCCGTGCGGCCGATGCGGTGCACGTAGTCCTCGGGCATGTCGGGCAGGTCGAAGTTGATGACGTGGTCCACGTCGGGTACGTCGATGCCGCGCGCCAGCACGTCGGTCGCCACGAGGATTGACGTGCGGCCGCGACGGAAGTTGTCGAGGGCGCGCTTGCGCTGGCCTTGCGACTTGTCCGAGTGGATGGACTCGGCACGGTAACCTGCGTCGCACAGTGCCTCGGCGCAATCCTCGGTGCGGTTCTTCGTGCGCGCGAACACGATCACGCGGTCGGAGCCCTTCTCCTCCAGCAGCGCCTGCAGAAGCTCGGGCTTCTTGAAATTGGCGATGGGCATCATGAACTGCTCGACCGTCTGGGCGGTCTCGCCGTTGCGGGCGATTTCCACGACGGCCGGGTCGTTCAGCAGCGAGCCCAGGTTCTTCTGGATGGAGTGGTCGATGGTGGCCGAGAAGAGCAGCGTCTGGCGATCGGCGGGGGTGGCGTCTACGATGGTGGTGACGGCGGGCAGGAAGCCCATGTCAAGCATGCGGTCCGCTTCGTCCAGCACGAGGGACTTGATGCCGCCGAGGTCGACGACGCCTTTGTTCATGAGGTCGTTCAGGCGGCCGGGCGTGGCGATGAGCACGTCGGTGCCGCGTCGGATCTCGTTGATCTGGGGGCCGTAGGGCGTACCGCCGAACACGGTGGTCACGTAGTGCCCCGTCTTGCGGGTGATCTGCATGCACGTCTGCGAGATCTGCTGCGCCAGCTCACGGGTGGGGCTGACCACCAGCACGCGGGGCGCGCGCTTGCCCCTCTTGCCGCGCGGCAGGGTGCTCAGGATGGGCAGCAGGAACGCGGCGGTCTTACCCGTGCCGGTGCTGGCGGCGGCGATGAGGTCGCGGCCTTCCAGGACCAACGGGATGGCCTGCAGCTGCACAGGGGTGGGGTTCTCGTAGCCCAGGCGTTCGACGGCGGCAAGGGCAGCCTCGGACAAGCCGAGGTCGGCGAAATTCTGCATTATTCGTTTCCGTTTCTCTTCGTGCGCGCTCGATGCGCGCTTTTCGGTCGCACCCGCTCCTGCGGCGTGCATTGCGCTTGACTCGAGCCGCTTTCTGATTCGTTGGCATTGCGCGAAAAGAAACAGGAAAGAATTTCGTGTAAAGCGACTGACCATTATGCCAGCCATCGGTGAGGAAAGTAAAGGAAAATGTAAAAATTGACTGAGAATATGTACCGAAATCCATCAAAACGGACTGTTTTTTAACGTGATCGGTAGACTTTCAAACGTCTGCAGCCCCTTATGTTCATCTGATGTCCAAGGAGCTTCCCACTTAGAATTTACACTGCTTTACTTTGCCGTTGACGTGGGAAAACGAAAAAACTCGGGGGGGGGGGGCTTCACCGAAGACCGATTTTTCTGTTGCTAAACTGAAACCGTG
Source organism: Eggerthella sp. 1_3_56FAA (assembly GCF_000185625.1). NCBI lineage: Bacteria > Bacillati > Actinomycetota > Coriobacteriia > Eggerthellales > Eggerthellaceae > Eggerthella > Eggerthella sp. 1_3_56FAA. Next base: position 345,109 of record NZ_GL622581.1, on the reverse strand, counting down.
CTATTATCATGAGGACGGAACAGACGAGCGCTCCGGCTCAATTGAGTGTTGAAGAGATTCGCGACGAGCGAGACGGACGGTTAGGAAACGCATTTTCCCTATGGGATTCGACGACAACAACAGACAGACGGCTTCGGGTCGCCATGGTGCCTCCGCTTCGCGCGGAGGTTCTCACGCCTATGGGCAACCTCCCGCGGACGGTTTCGGTCAGGCTCCCCATGGCAGCCGGCCTTATCCGCAGGGCGGTGGGTACGCTTCGCGCCCGACGGGGCAGACGCCGTATCCAAACCAGCGACCGGCGAACTACGGCTACGCTTCGCAAGCTGACGAGATCGTGCGCGTGCGCAAAAAGCGCAAGAAGCACACCAAGCTGAAGCGGGCGGCGCTTATCGCGCTCGCCGTCGTCGTGGTGCTCGTGGGCGGCGTCGCCGCGTACGGCGCTTGGTACACGAGCAGCCTCGCAAGCAACATGGCGCTCGACGCTCAGGAGCAAAGCGAGTTGAGCAGCGTTCTCGCCCCCTCCGATTCCCAGATGGAGCCGTTCTACGTGCTGCTGGTGGGCTCGGACAACTGGGAGACGTACGGGGAGCGCTCCGACGCCCTCGTGCTCGTGCGCATCGATCCGGTGGGCCACGTCATCACCATGGTGTCGATTCCGCGCGACACGCCGTACGAGTACAACGGCAAGGTCGAGAAGATCAACCAGATGTTCGCCGTGAACGGGGCGGCTGGCGCCGTTACAGCGGTGCAGGACCTCACCGGCGTGAAGATCTCCGACTACGTGGAAATCGAGTTCGCCGGGTTGGCCGAGTTCGTGGATTCGATCGGCGGCATCTACGTGGACTTGCCCTACACCATCGACTACCAGGTGTACACGCAGGATCAGGCGCCCGTCCATATCGAGGCCGGCAACCAGCTGCTCAACGGCGAGCAGTGCGTGGCGCTTGCCCGCATGCGCACCGCCTATGGCGACGACCAGGAGGCCATCCGCCAGTCGAACGTGCGCGCGATGGCCATGGCGCTCATGAAGAACGTGCTGCAAGCTCCTCCGGTCGAGATCCCCGGCCTGATCCAAAACCTCTCCCAGTGCGTGTCTACGAGCATCGACTTGCAGACGATGATCTCGCTTGCGACCGATTTCGCACAGGCGGGCAACCCCACCATCTACACGTGCACCGGTCCGTACAAGGGCGACTTCATGGAGGAATACGGCGGCCTGTGGCTGTGCTACGAGGATCCCGAGGGTTGGGCTACACTGATGAAGGCGGTCGACGCCGGCGAGAATCCCGAAGCTGCCGAGACCACCGTTAACGGCAAGTAAGCAAGCAGCGTACGTACGACGCTGAAGAGAAAGACGAACGAATGACACTGCTCGAACTATTCAAACTGCTGCGCAAGCACCTGGCCCTGGTGGTGGTGCTGCCCGTCGTGCTCGCGATCGCGACGGCAGGCTTCAGCTGGGGCCTCATGCAGAACCAGTACACGGCCACGGTGTCCGTGTACGTGCTGACTGCGAAGGACGACGCGAGCTCTTCGAGCACCACCGCGTACAACGACCTCACCGCCAGCCAGCTCATGGCGAACGACATAGCGACTTTGGCGAAGTCGGAGACCGTGCAGAAGCGCACGGCCGAGGCTCTTGGCATGTCTTCGCTCAGCGGATACAAGATTTCCGTCGAAGCGGGCACCACCACGCGCGTCATCAGCATCTCGGTGACGGCGGGCAAGCCCGATGCGGCTGCCATCGTCGCCAATGAGATATCCACCGTTCTGTCCACCACCGCGCAAAGCGTCATGGGCGTCGAGAGCGTCAACGTGGTCGACGCGGCCGAGGTTCCCACGGATCCGTCGGGCCCGCCGCGCGCCATGTACACGGCGGTCGCGTTCCTCGCGGGCATCTTCCTGGCAGTGGCCATCGTAGTGGTGCTGGATATGCTGAACACGCGGGTGCGCAACCCTGAAGAAGCTGAAGAACTGCTGGGCATTCCGGTCATCGGCCGTATCCCCACGATCAAGGGTTAGGAGGGTATAGGCCATGGCTAAGAAAAAGAAGCAGGCGTCCAACATGCTCGAGGTGCAGAACGCGGCGAAGACGCTTTTTGCGAACATCCGCTTCATGTCGCCCGACAACCCCATCCGCTCCATCGTCATGACGAGTTCGGTGCCGAACGAGGGCAAGTCCACGTGCTCCGTGGAGCTGGCTCGCGCTATCGCCACGTCGGGCAAGACGGTGCTGCTCGTGGAGGCCGACATGCGCCGTCGCACGCTTGCCAGCCTGCTGAACGTGCGTCCTGCGGCGGGCGTGTACGCCGTCCTCACCGATGCGGCACCGCTCAAGACGGCCGTCACGCCGACGCAGACTCCCAACCTGTTCTTCCTCGACGTCGAGCCGAACATACCCAACCCGGCCGACATCATCTCGTCCAAGCGGTACCAGAAGCTGGTTGCCACGCTGGAGGACAGCTACGATTATGTGATTTACGACATGCCGCCGGTCGGCACCTTCGTCGATGCCGCCATCCTGTCCACGTTGGTGGACGGCACGGTGTTGGTGGTCAAGCCCGGCTCGACGAAGCGTTCCGAGCTGGTGGACGCGTGCGAGCAGCTGAAGAAGGCCGATGCCAACATCCTCGGCATCTGCGCCACGTTCTGCGAAGGCACCGGTTCCGAATACTATTACGCGTACTATACCAAGGACGGCGGACGGTTGAAGGACGACGGCGATGTTGCCGCGCTGCAGGCCGAGACGCGCACGCCGGTTCCCACGGCCGGGCGTCGTGCACCCCGCGGTGCGCAGGGCAGCCCCGTTCCTGCAGGCGGTCGCGGCGGATTCGCTAAGGATCCCGTGGCGGGAAGAGGGCGTAGGGCCTGATGAGGGATTTGCATTGCCATATCCTTCCCGGCGTCGACGACGGTGCGCGCAACCTGGACGAGTCTCTGGCCATGCTGGAGGCCGCCAAGGCTGCGGGAATCACGTCTATCGTGTGTACCCCGCATGTGCGCGATCCCTACTTCGACTACGACGCGATGTGGGATGCTTACGAGTTGCTCGTGGCGCACGCTGACGGGTTCCCGCTGACGATGGGCTTCGAGGTGAACCATTCCAAGCTTATGCAATTGGGCATGGAATGGGCCGAGCATCTGCACTTCGACGGCACGAACGAGTTTTTATTGGAGCTGTCTACGAGGGCGGGCAAGCCCGACTTCGAGATATACGAACGGACCATCTTCGAACTGCAGGGGATGGGCTACCAAGTGATCATCGCTCATCCCGAGCGCTATCGCGCCATCCAGGAGGATGTCGAGGTGGCGCGCGGTCTGGTGAAGATGGGTTGCAAGCTGCAAGCGTCGGCCGATTTCATTGCCGGCGGTCGCATGGGAGCCGAGCGCAAGCCCGCCAAGCGCCTGTTCGACGAGAACCTGTACACGTACATCGCAAGCGATGCGCATCGGGTGGAGCACTACGGCTACTTCGCCGAAGCGAAGCGGACGTACCGAACGCGAGGAGCGCATGCGCGTCTGTAGGTTCGGTTTGACGGCTTCCTGCCGTTAGGCCACAGGTTCGACCTGTGATCTAACGGCAGGAAACTGCACCGCTGCAAGCTCTGGATACGACAGGGCGATGTGTGAAAAACACGGCAGCATACATATCTTGAGGAAAGCGGGATCGTCGCTGGGTGCGCGTTCCGGATCGATCAAGAGGATGCATATCGTTGTTGCGTTTTGGCCTGAATGGCTAGGGCGAAGCCGTATCTTTATTTCGTCTTGCCAGGGAGGTGATGGCATTGTGGTACGTCGTGCAAACGGTCGGCGGCCAGGAAAAGCACGTGCTTGACCTGATCAACAAGCTTGTCGACGAAGAGCTCATCCAAGAATCCTTCATCCCCCAGTACGAAGTCAAAAAGCGCATCCAGGGCGTATGGAAAATGCGTTCAGAAGTGCTGCTACCTGGTTATATTTTCGTAATAACAGACCAGCCTGGAAAGCTGCGTGAGGCGTTGCGAAGCGTCCCCAAGTTCACCAGGCTCCTCGGCAACAACGATGTGTTCACTCCTCTCGACGATCAAGAAGTCGCCTTCATCAACGCGTTCACCAAGCCTGACCACCGCGTGGTCGAGTTCTCGAGCGGCGTGATGGAAGGGGACGAGATCGTGATCCTCAACGGCCCGCTGATGAACCAGACGGGTCTCATCAAGAAGCTCGATCGCCACAAGCGCCTGGCGTATCTGGAGATAGAGATTCTTGGTCGTGTGAAAACCGTCAAAGTCGGATTAGAGATTGTTCGAAAGAAACCCTGACAAATCAATAGACGTAACCGCCGACGGAGCCGTCGCGCTGGTAGACGACTTCGCAACAGCGGGGGAGCAAGAGGAGATTTCCACGCCCCCAATGTCTGATAAGCGCGGTTATGGAAACCTAAGCGGGAGCATCGGGGTTTGTCATCCTGAGCGGAGCGACTCCTCGGGTTGTCATCCCGAGCGAGCGAAGCGAGTCGAAGGATCCCGCGCGGCGGCAGGAGCCAGATGCGCCTCCGAGTCGATGGCCGCCTCCGACGTGGCGTTCCTGGCGCCCGAACTGGTGTCGGAGGCCGAGGGCCCGGTGCCCGTCCCGGCTCCGGCGGAAGGGCGGCTGGGGTACCGCTTCGTCAAGCGGGTGTTCGACATCGCCTTCAGCCTGTGCGCGACGATAGTCGGCCTGGTTCCGATCGCGCTCCTTTGCGTCGCTATCGGCCTGGAGTCCCCCGGATCCCCCATCTACCTCCAAAAGCGCGTCGGGTATCAAGGAAGGCCGCTACGCATCTTCAAGCTGCGTACCATGGTGGCCGACTCCGACGATGTTGAGAAGCATTTGGATCCCAAACAGCTCGAGCGGTGGAGGCGCGAGCGCAAGGTGGATGACGATCCTCGCGTCACCAAGGTGGGGCGCTTCCTGCGCAGGACCTCCCTCGACGAGCTGCCTCAGTTCCTGAACGTACTGGCTGGCCAGATGAGCGTTGTCGGCCCGCGTCCCATCGTTGAGGAGGAGCTGGCGGCTTACGGCGACGCGGCGGGCGAGCTCCTTTCCGTCAAGCCCGGCATCACCGGCTGGTGGCAGGTGCAGGCGAGAAACGATGCGACCTACGGCGACGGCAGCCGCCAGGAACTGGAGCTTTATTACGTCAGGAACGCCTCTCTTGCTATAGATGCGAAGGTGTTCCTGAGGACGTTCTCGATCATGTTCGGAAAAGGCAGGACGGGAAGATGAGTGAGCCTATCCGCGTAGCGCATGTTGTGGGCAAGATGTGCGGCGGCGGCGTCGAGGCCGTGGTCATGAACTACTACCGGCATATCGACAGGAGCCGCGTGCAGTTCGACTTCCTCGTGGACGAGGACTCCGCGCTCGTGCCGCGCGAGGAGATCGGGTCGCTCGGCGGCCGGGTGTTCGTGGTTCCTCCTTACCAGCGCCTCCTCGCTTACATGGGGCGCCTGGAGGGCCTGTTCTCGGACGAGGGTTGGTCCATCGTCCACTCCCACGTCAACGCGCTCTCGGTCTTCCCGCTGCGCGCGGCCGCCCGGGCGGGCGTGCCCGTGCGCATCGCCCACTCGCATTCGACGGCGGGCAAGGGCGAGCCCGTCAAGAACGCGCTCAAGCGCCTGCTGCGCACCCAGGCGAACCGCTACCCGACGCACCGCCTCGCGTGCTCCCGCTATGCCGGTGAATGGCTGTTCGGCAAGGAGGTCGAGCTAGAAGTTGTTCCGAACGCGATCGACATGAATGCAGTCGCCTTCGACGAGCGTTGGAGGTCGAAAGCTCGCCAAATGTGGAACATCGAGGATGGCCAGGTGGTGATCGGGCATGTAGGGAGGCTTGCCCCTGTGAAGAACCAATCATTCCTGATAGAGGTTTTGAGTTGCCTAAGAAAGAGCGGCGTGGATGCTCGATTGGTCTTGGTTGGAGAAGGAAAGGATCGCATCGCCATTCAGAATCGTGCGGCCTGCCTAGGTCTTTCGGAGTATATGGTTATGCCCGGCCAAATGGACTCTTCGTTGGCGTATCAAGGATTCGATGCGTTTGCCTTCCCCAGTACGTACGAGGGGTTTGGCATGGCGGCGCTTGAGGCGCAGAGGGCCGGCTTGCCGTGCCTGCTGTCCGACGCGATCACCCGCGAGGTGGACGTGACGGGAGCGGTGCGCTTCCTGCCGATCGATGATCCTTCGGCCTGGGCGGACGCGCTATGCGCCTTGAGGGCCGGCGACAGGGTCCCTGTGCGTCCGGAGCGTTTCTCGTACTACGACATTGATGCAGCGGCGCAGAAACTTGCAGCGTTATACATCGCTCTCGATGGCGAAAGGGCGGGAAAATGAACCCGCTTGTCAGTGTTATCATCCCTGTTTATAACGTTGAGTCGTACGTGTCGGAATGCATAGAGAGCGTGATCGCTCAAACTTATAGCAATATCGAGATCGTTGTAGTAAACGACGGATCGACAGATGGATCGGGGTTTTCTTGCGATCAATACGCTTGTAGCGATTCCCGTGTGGTTGTGGTGCACAAAGAGAACGAAGGGCTGAGTGCTGCCCGAAACGCTGGAATAGCCGTTTGTCGGGGTGATTTCGTGGCCTTCGTTGACGGCGATGATTTCGTGTCCCCTGTTTTCATTGAGACGCTTATGCATGCTATCGAAGTGTGCGACTGTGAGATAGCGGCGATACCTTGTGGTACGGCATTCGAGGACGGCTCTTCATGCGAGCTTGTTGCGAAGGCGGCCTTTATTCCCGACGCAAGGGTTATGGATTCATATACGGTTCAGAAGTTGATGCTCTATCAAAGGCTCGATACGGGAGTTCCATGGAGGCTTTATGCTAGACGTATACTCGGCGATGCTCCTTTTGCTGTGGGGTTGTATTACGAGGACCTGGCAAGCGTTTACAAGTTCATTCATGATGTAGATCGTGTTGCGTTGGTTGATTGCAGGGCCTTGTATGCGTATCGTCTGCGGAAATCCGGAATCATCAGTCAGGCGTACAGTCCGATAAAAGCCTTATCTGCCATTGAGGTTTCACGACGACTTAGCTCGGATATGCAGGAATGGTATCCGGATCTAGCCGTTGCATCCGCATCGCGCTGTTTTTCTCTTTGCCGGATGGTTTATGCACAGATACCGGTAGAATACGAGCTTTCCAGTAAGTTCGAGAATGATCGTCGAGCTTTGTGGGGCGAACTCAAGGAGAGAAGAAAGATCGTTCTGAGTGATTCTTCGGCTCGGAAGAGGGAACGACTTGCTGCAGCCATTGCCTTGATCGGCGAAGCTCCGTTTGCTCTTTTTTGCCATGCGTGTAGAAAAGCCGGTCTTCTCAGATGAGGGTTTTGAGAAAAATCTCATTTTGTATGACTGCGAGAGAGACGGCCTTGTCAGCTCTGTTGATTTCTGCGTGTTTCCAGAACGTCGTTATCTTCTCTCTGGGTGGGGCGGCTATCAAGCCGTTTCATGTCATTGCCTTGATCTTGCTGGTTTTGTCCATTGTGGCACTTAGGACTTCCTGGTCTCTATTCAACAGGTGGTTTCTGATTTCCGTTTTATACGTGATTGGAATATCGCTGATTGACTCCATGCGTTTTGGGATAAATGTCGTTTTATTCAATTATGCGTTTTTCTTCGTCATGATAGCTTCTGTGATGAATTACGGAAGAGGCCTCCCCATGGATAGATGGGGCGTGATTGTTAGATCGTCGGCGTTATTTGTTATAGCTGTGGTAGCTATTAAGATTGTGCTCTACGGAGATGCTGTTATGGGGTTTGTTTCTTATGGGGGTAATGGGCACCCTTCCATCCCGTCCTTTTTTAGCGACAGCGTTAATTTGGAGGCATCATGGCTAGCATTGTTTGGAGTCTTCTTTAATAGGGATAGAGTTGGTCTGCTATACCTAATTGGAAGTTTGTCCATTTCGGCTCTTTATGCCTCTCGTGTGGGGATCATTCTTTCATTGTTGTCCATCGCCTACGTTCTGTTCGTGAAATCAAAGGATCGAATTGGAGTATCGAAGCTTGTTGGCATTGCCGTGTTGATTGCGGGTCTGATTGCGGTTGCTCAAATCGCAGGACTCCCAATTATGGATCGGTTTCTTGCAATAGGAGAGGACAAGGGGTCGACTGGGAGAATGGACATGTGGCAATACGCATTAAGTGCCTTTATCGACGCTCCTTTGTTCGGAAATGGTGCAGGAAACGCCGTTGTTCACTTGAAAATGGTCAGTGGAACGCCTTTCTCTGAGGGCAACATACATAATTATCCTCTTCAGGTTCTTTTGGATTTTGGCTTCATGGGATTCGTCTTTTTTATTGCGTTAATCTTAAATGTTATGGCTATTTTTCGGAAGGAGAGGTTCTCGAACCCCTTCGCTGCATACATCCTTTGCTGGGTAGTAGGTTCATTATTTCAATTCAGGGGTGCGGATGCGTTACTAGCCTTTTTCATTGCGGGTTATCTTCTGACAACGACCATGGAGCCGAAAGCGCGTTTTTGTGACGGCAGATCTTCGTTCGCATCACAGGAACGAATATTGGTTGGAAATGCTTCTCGAAAGCTTAGGGGTTCTGGAAAATGAAAGTGCTTCTTATCGCGGAGTATATTGCGCCGGTTAACGCAATTGCTTCGATTCGATGGACAAAAATCTCGAAGTATCTAGTACTGCATCATCAAGCTTCGATCGATCTCCTTACGAACGAGAAAAACTTTTCAGGGAAAAAACTATTGTCTGAAAACTATTCGGTAGATCCAACGCTTATGCAAGATGTGTCTAATTTTCAAAAGACTTACCTGGTTCGTGATGGGGCTAAATTAAAAATCTTTCATGGAATCCATAATTTTCTAAGATATGCAAAGAACATATCTTCAAATAAATGGGAGAAAGATAGGAAGAATCGAAAGAATAGTGAATTCGTCTCACCAAAGAATGGATCTCGCGATACACGCGGCATATTGTCATGTATTAGAAGAAGTTTAAATCAAGCGGTTGATGAATCGATCTACGGAAGAGCATGCCATGCAATAGGCGATTGCTCTCAGTACGATGTCGTTATTTCATCCTATGGACCGCGATGGACCCATAGAGTGGCGGCGGAAATAAAGAAGAAAAACCCATCGATCATATGGGTTGCCGATTACAGGGATTCTTTAGTGTATTCCGATGCGACCGACACTGAGGACAACCGTTCCTTTGCCAAAAAAACCACGCATAACGCGGATTGTGTCATATCCGTTTCTAAAGGGGTTTCCGACCTTTTGTTTCTTGACCCCTTGCAGCGTAGAGAGATAGTAACGAATGGATTTGATCCGGATGATGTGCTTTTTCGCAAAAAGAGACATCGATCAAATAAATTCGAAATCACTTATACGGGAACCTTGCACGATGAAGGCGATGCTCGAAGGGATCTGACTCCGCTATTTCGAGCTCTCGTGGACCTTGTTGATGGGGGTGCAGTTTGTTGCGATGATATCGTTGTTAGATATGCGGGAGGTACCGAGGGCATCTTTTTCAGGCAAGCTAGCTGCTTTCCCGACATACCTGTAGAATCCGTTGGCTTGGTTTCGCGTGATCGGGCTATGGAAATGCAATCAACGGCCTCATTACTGATTTTCAGTAACTGGAATACCTCTTTGCAAAAGGGAGGGATAACAGGCAAGCTTTTCGAATATCTAACTAGTGGCGTTCCCATTGTCGGTGTAAGCTCTGGCGATTCTCCCAATTCGGAAGCGAAGAAAATTATCGAGAAATCCGGTGCTGGATTTTGCTACGAAGAGGCTTCGGATTTGATGGATTATCCCAGATTAATCGATTTCGTTCGTGAATCATATACCCAATGGAAGAATCGAGGTTTGACTTCCTGCAGAGTCGATTCGAGCTATGTTTCGAAGTTCAGTTATCCGGTGATTGCCAATCAGGTGGCTGGAATATTGTGCACCCTTTCAAGAAGCAAGGAGAATACGTTATGATGGGTTTTCAAGAAGGATGGGTGAGCATCCTGTCTCGCACCCTCGTCTGCGGCACGGTCGGCCTCGGCTACGTCGGGCTGCCGCTGGCCGTGGAGAAGGCCAAGGCGGGCTTCAAGACGATTGGCTTCGACGTGCAGGCCGACAAGGTCGACATGGTCAACCGTGGCGAGAACTACATCGGCGACGTCGTGCAGGAGGACCTCGCCGCGCTCGTGGAGGCCGGCACGCTCGAGGCGACCTGCGACTTCTCGCGCGTCGCGGAGTGCGGCTTCGTCGCCATCTGCGTGCCCACCCCGCTCGACGCCCACCAGATGCCCGACACCTCCTACATGGAGGCGTCCGCCCGCGAGATAGCGCCCTACATCCGCGAGGGCTGCATGGTGGTGCTCGAGTCCACCACCTACCCCGGCACCACCGAGGAGCTGATCCTGCCCATCCTGGAGGAGGGGTCGGGCCTCAAGTGCGGCGAGGGCTTCTACCTGGGCTTCTCTCCCGAGCGCGTGGATCCTGGCAACCTCGTCTACAAGACCAAGAACACGCCCAAGGTGGTGGGCGCCGTCGGCGAGGAGGCGCTCGAGCTCATCAGCGCGGTCTACGAGGCGGTGCTCGAGGGGGGCGTGACGCGCGTGTCGAGCCCGGCCGTGGCCGAGATGGAGAAGATCCTCGAGAACACCTACCGAAACGTCAACATCGGCCTCGTCAACGAGCTCTGCATGCTCTGCGACCGCATGGGCATCGACGTGTGGGAGGTAATAGACGCCGCCAAGACGAAGCCCTACGGCTTCACGGCCTTCTACCCCGGCCCCGGTCTCGGCGGCCACTGCATACCGCTCGACCCCTACTACCTGTCGTGGAAGGCGCGCGAGTACGGCTTCCACACCTCCATGATCGAGGCGTCCATGACCGTGAACGACTCTATGCCCGAGTGGGTGGCCTCGCGCGCGGCCCGCATCCTCAACCGGGAGGGCAAGGCGATGAGGGGATCGAAGGCGCTCGTGCTGGGCGTCGCCTACAAGCAGGACATCGACGACTATCGGGAGTCGCCGGCCCTGCGCGTGATTGAGCGCCTGGAGGCGCGGGGCGCCGAGGTCTCCTACTACGACCCCTGGGTGCCGCGCTGCCAGCACAAAGAAGAGGTAAAGGAATCCATCCCGGACCTGTCGGCCGAGGCGATCGCCTCGGCCGATATTGTTCTGGTCGCCTGCGCGCACACCAACGTCGACTACGCCCTCGTGCAGAGGCACGCGAGGGCCGTGCTCGACGCCAAGAACGCCATGAAGGGCGTGTCCCCGCGAGAGAACATCGAGGTGCTGTGACGTGAAAGTGCTTACCGTTGTGGGGGCAAGGCCCCAGTTCATAAAAGCAGCCATGGTTTCACATGAAATCGAGAAGCGACACGGCATAGACGAAGTGTTGGTTCATACGGGACAGCACTTTGATCGGAACATGTCCGAGCTATTTTTTGAGCAGATGTCCATTCTTCGGCCTAAGCATAACTTGGGCATTTCAGGGGGTAGCCATACATCTATGACGGCGAGAATGATGCTCGGCCTTGAGGCGGTTATGGAAGAAGAGCGCCCAGACGCCGTTCTTGTTTACGGAGACACCAATTCAACCCTTGCCGCAGCGCTCACTGCCGTAAAAATGCAGATCCCAATCGCGCACGTCGAAGCGGGTCCTCGCTCTCATTCGCTCAGAAACGCCGAAGAGTCAAACCGCGTATGCGTCGATCATCTTAGCTCGATACTGCTTGCGGCAACAGAATCGGGGTTTCGAAACCTTAAAAAAGAAGGCCTCGAGGATAGGACCTTTCTCGTAGGTGATCCGATGTACGATGCGTTTCTGCATTACGGCGAAATCGCGGACTCCGAAGCGTTTCGTCCGGAATTGGTTTCAATCAGTGGAGGTTCGATTGATGTTCCGTCGCGTTATTGCTATCTAACATGTCATCGGGCAGAAAACATGGAAAAGGGGGCCATGTCCGAGATATTGATCGCTGCGTCTACTCTGTCTTGTCCCGTTATTTACCCTGTGCACCCCCGCGCTCTTGAACTCGCCAGAGACATCGTCATTCGTTATAGGCTAGATTCGATCATGCTCGTCGAGCCGGTCGGTTATCTTGAGAGCATTTTTCTTACCAAACACGCAATGCACGTGATCACCGACTCAGGAGGGGTGCAAAGAGAAGCCTTTTTTGCGAAAACGCCCTGTACAGTGCCTATGACGCTTCTTGCGTGGCCTGAGATTATGGTGGACGGGCGTTGCGTTCTCGTCTTTCCGGAGAGAAGCGAGATAGAGCGTGCGTTGGATAGAGCGCAAACGGTAAATGAGGACTATTTGCCGTTCGGCGACGGCAATGCGGCCAAGCGAATCGTCGATATTCTTGCCGGCCGTTCGAAAGAGGTGCTGTAACATGAAGTGCGCAATAATAGGCTGCGGGCGCATAGCGCTCAACCACGTCAAGGCCGTCCGCGCGAACGGATTCGAGCTCGCGGCGCTCTGCGACACCGCCTCCGGCAAGGCCGAGGGCCTGCTCGAGCGGGCGGAGTGGGACGGCCCGGCACCGAGGATCTACGGCGGCCACGGCGAGATGCTCGCGGCGGAGCCGGACCTGGACATCGCGGCCGTCGCCACCGAGAGCGGCGAGCACGCGCGCATCGCGCTGGACTGCATCGACGCGGGCGTCAACGCGATAATCGAGAAGCCCGTCGCGATGTCGATGGCCGACGCCGACGAGATCGTGCGGCGCGCCGAGGAGCGCGGCGTGAAGGTATCGGCCTGCCACCAGAACCGCTTCAACGTCGCCGTGCGCCACGTCCGCCGAGCCGTGGAGGAGGGCCGCTTCGGGCGCATGTCCCACGGATCGGTCCACGTGAGGTGGAACCGGGACAGGGGCTACTACGGCCAGGCCCCCTGGAGGGGCACCTGGGCCCAGGACGGCGGCTGCCTCATGAACCAGTGCATCCACGGCGTCGACCTGCTGCGCTGGATGATGGGCGGCGAGGTGGTCTCGGTCTACGCCCAGACCCGGCAGCGCTTCCACGACTACCTGGAGGCCGAGGACGTGGGCGTGGCGGTGCTCACGTTCGCGGACGGGTCGGTGGCCACCGTGGAGGGCACCTCCAACGTGTTCCCGAGAAACCTCGAGGAGACGCTGTACCTGTTCGGCGAGTCCGGCACGGCCAAGCTCGGCGGGACCTCGACCAACGAGATCGACGTTTGGGATTTTGCCGACGAGCGCGAGGGCGACGATGGGATGGCGGGGCTCAAGGAGCCCACCTCCAACGTCTACGGCAACGGCCACGCCCTGCTCTACGCCGACGTGGCCGACGCGATCGAGAACGACCGCGCGCCCTACGTGGACGCGAGGGCCGGCCGCGACGCTCTGGAGGTGGTGCTCGCCATCTACAAGAGCCAGAGGACGGGCCTTCCCGTGGAGCTGCCGCTGGAAGATTTCGCGAGCACGGACATGGAAGGGGAGTTCTAGGCATGCCTTCATGTGCTCAGATGCCTTTCACTCACAGCGCTTACAGGAACATGCTTCAGATCCTGAAAGAACGGGGGTACGGGTTCTGCGGGTACGGCGATTGGGGAGGTGTTGGGAAGCCTGTCATTTTGCGGCACGACATCGACTTCGATCCGATCGCAGCGCTCGCGATGGCCGAGCTCGAATCGAGCGAGGGCGTCCGATCGACGTATTTCGTGCTCTTGCGAACGGATTTCTACAACCCTCTAGAGCGCGGAAACGTCGAGAGGCTTCGAGAGATCGCGAGGCTCGGCCACGACATCGGGCTCCATTACGACGAAACGCAGTACGAGGACGGCGACGACGCGATCGCCGCGATCCAACGCGAGGCGGACACGCTGGGGGGCGCCCTCGGCCTGCCCATCGAATGCGTTTCCATGCACCGTCCGAGCAAGGCGTCGCTCGAAGCGCAGTGGAGCATCCCCGGCATCGTCAACAGCTATTCGAGCGAGTTCTTCCAGGGCTTCGAATACGCTTCGGACAGCCGGAGGCGGTGGCGCAAGCCCATTTTGGACATGATCGAGTCCGGGAAGTATCCGCGCCTGCATATCTTGACCCATCCGTTCTGGTACGGCGGGACGGAGGCCTCGCTCGAGGAATCTCTACGGCGGTTCATAGAAAGGGCGGGCGCCGATCGCCTGGGCAGCCTCGATCGCAACTTTACCGGGCTCGACTCCGTGCTCGGCCCTGCGGACGTCCTTTCCGCCCGCCTCGCTTCCCTGCGCAATGAGCGGTTTGGGACTGAAAGGCTCGTCTTGCGTCCCTTGCGGCTGGAGGATGCTGCCGACATGTTCGAATACACGTCGGACCCCGAGATAAGCAGATTCCTGAATTGGGCACCCCATGGCGAACCCGGGGAGGCGCGGGATTGGATAGCCTCCAAGCTCGCCCGACCGGAGCCGGACGACCTGCTGCTCGGCATAGAGCTCCGCGAGCCTCGCAAGCTCATCGGCACCGTGCGCGCCTACCGCTTCGATGCCGCCGCCTGCTCCTGCGAGGTGTCTTACGCGCTCAACTCCGCCTTCCAGGGCTGCGGCTACATGGGAGAAGCTCTGGGAAAGCTCGCCGACATCTGCTTCGACGAGGTGCGCGTGGGCAGGATTGTCGCCCGCATCGACGAGGAGAACGCCGCCTCGGCGCACGTTGCCCGCCGCCTGGGCATGAAGCGCGTCCGTGACGGGGACTTCGTGGTTCCGATCAAGGGCGAGGAGCGGATCCAGCACACCTACGTTCTCGGAAGGAGGCCGTGATGAAGACCGTCGCCATGCATCAGCCCCATTATTTCCCGTGGCTCGGCTATCTAGACAAGATGGCGAAAGCAGACGAGTTCGTCGTGCTCGACGAGGTGCAGTTCGAAGACGGCTCCCCTATGTCGAGGAACAGGTTCCTCCAGGTCGATGGAGAGGCGAAGCTCCTGTCCTTGAGCGTGGAAAAGAAGGGCTACCTTGAAAAACCGACCAGGGATGTGCGACTTTCCAATTGGCCGAAGACAAGGAAAAAGCACCGTGGCTTTATCGATTGCAACTATAGGAAAACCCCCTATTTCGACGAGGTGATGCCCCTTGTGGCGAAGGTGCTCGAAGCTGACTGCGACACCCTTCTCGATCTGGACATGGCGAGCATCGAGATGCTGCGATCCGCTTACGGCATAGAAACCCCCTTGGTGCTGCAAAGCTCGTTGCCATACGATATCGAAGCCAAGAACAACGATCTGGTCCTGGGCCTCTGCAGGGTTTGCGGGGCCGACGTGTACCTCTCGGGTCGCGGTGCGCGAGCGTACATGGACGACCGGTCGTTCGCTGAAAAGGGAATCGCCGTGCGCTATCAGGAGTTTTCCTATCCCGAGTACCCGCAATATCGGCAGAGCGGGTTCGTCCCCAATCTTTCAGCGCTCGATCCGCTCTTCCAGTGCGGAATCGACGGCGCCCGGAGGATGTTCAACGAGAACATGCGCAAGGAGATGATCCCATGACGGCTCCTTACGTGCACGAGAGCTCTTATGCTGACGAGGGCGTGGCAATCGGTGACGACACGAAGGTTTGGCACTTCTGCCACATCCAATCGGGTGCCTCCATCGGCCGAGGATGCTCTCTCGGCCAGAACGTTTACGTGGGCGCGAACGCGAAGATCGGCGACGGGGTCAAGATCCAGAACAACGTCTCGGTTTACGAAGGAGTGGAGTTGGGGGACCACGTGTTCTGCGGCCCCTCCTGCGTGTTCACGAACGATCTGACGCCGAGGGCGAAATACCCCAAGGGCGGCGATGGGTACAAGAGGACGGTCGTCCGCCGAGGCGCGTCGATCGGGGCGAACGCGACGATCGTCTGCGGCCACGAAATAGGCGCGTGGGCGATGGTCGGCTCGGGCGCCGTGGTCACCTCGGACGTCCCGCCGCATGCGCTCGTGCTGGGCGTTCCGGCGCGGCAGCGCGGATGGGCGTGCGAATGCGGAGCGGTCCTTTCGGAGGACCTGGCGTGCAGCGCCTGCGGGAGGACGTACGCGCAGAGCGACGAGGGGCTGAAAGAGGTGCAGCATGGAGTTTCGTGACCTGAACGCCCAGTATCAGGCGCTCAAGGGCGGCATCAACGCGGGCATCGCCCGCGTGCTCGAGCACGGCCGCTACATCGGCGGCCCGGAGGTCGCCGAGCTCGAGGCGCGCCTCGCCGCCTACGTCGGCGCCAGGCACTGCATAACCTGCGCCAACGGCACGGACGCCTTGCAGCTCGCGCTCATGGCGTGGGGCGTCGGGCCGGGCGACGCGGTGTTCGTCCCCGACTTCACGTTCTTCGCAAGCGGCGAAGCTCCCGCGCTGCTCGGTGCGATGCCGGTGTTCGTCGACGTGGACGAGCGTACGTTCAACCTCGATCCCGCCAAACTCGAGGAGGCGGTGCGGTTCGTCGAGGACGGGACGGACCTCGCACCCAGGGTCGTCGTGGCCGTCGACCTGTTCGGTCTGCCGGCGGACTACACGGCGATACGCGAGGTGTGCGAGCGGCACCGGATGCTCCTGCTCGAGGACGGCGCGCAGGGCTTCGGCGGGTCGATCGGGAGCCGGATGGCCTGCTCGTTCGGCGACGTCTCCACCACGAGCTTCTTCCCGGCCAAGCCGCTGGGCTGCTACGGCGACGGCGGCGCGGTGTTCACCGACAACGACGAGTGGGCGGAGCTGGTCCGCAGCTACGCCGTGCACGGAAAAGGGTCGATGAAGTACGACAACGTGCGCGTGGGCGTGAACAGCCGCCTCGACACCGTGCAGGCGGCGGTGCTGCTTGCGAAGCTCGACGCGTTCGAAGGCGAGCTGGACGCCGTGGGCGGGGCGGCGGCCCTCTACTTCGGGGCCCTCGCCGGAAGCGGCCTCGCCCTGCCGGAGGCCCCCGAGGGCTTCCGCAGCTCGTGGGCTCAGTACACCGTGCGGCTGCCCGAGGGCCTCGACCGCGACGCCCTGCAGGCCGCCCTCAAGGAGCGGGGCGTCCCGACGATGGTCTACTACCCCAAGCCCATGCACGGGCAGGGGGCGTTCGAGGGCGCGTGCCTGTGCCCCGACGGCTGCCCCGTGACGGAGCGGCTGTGCGAGACGGTGCTGAGCCTGCCGATGGGGCCGTATATGATCTCGGAAGACGTATCGGTCGTGGCGGATTCCCTCGTCACCGTTTTTGGGTAGACGATGTCGATACGCGACACATTGGCGGTGCAAGCGAAGAATCTTCTGAACAGGGGGTTCTTTCATATACTGGGCTCAACCCTTACGAACAAGCTGATCGTGTTCGCTTCGAATATCCTCATAGTGAGATTCTTGACGCAAGACGAATACGGCGTCTTCTCCTACGCCAACAGCATATATTCGATCGTTCTTCTTTTTACGGGGCTTGGACTGATAAGCGGTTTGTTGCAGTTTAGCTCAGAAAAAAGACCGGTCGAAGAGAAGTTCGAAATACAAAGGTACGTGTTGACGGTCGGGCTATTCATAGATGCGGTCATAATGATGCTTCTTGTTTTTGTCGGATATGGAGCAGGGCTTTCAATTGCAGGCTCGGGGCATTGCTTAGCAATGCTTGCTCCCTTGATTCCTCTGGATTACTTTTTCCAGTACGCAAGCAGCATACTGCGTTCAAGGAAACTCAATAAAGAATACTCCATGTTGCTGAACGTCAATACGATTGGATATACGGGGCTGAGCTGTGTCGGAGCCTTTGCGGCGGGTGTGCCGGGAGTGATCAGTGGTAGGTACGCCGCCTACGCTATCACTATTTCTGTCGCTGTAATTCTATTGAAGGGCGTCGGCTTCCCCCTTCGATCCACTAAGTTCCTCTCTTCAAAGAAAGCGGTCGACTTATGGAAGTTTTCGCTTCCGACGGGGATATCGAGCGTGTTCAACTCGGTAGTGTACCTCTTGGATGTGCTTATGGTGGGTATTATCGTAGCGAGTTCGATCGACGTGGCGTGTTACAAGGTCGCTACGATGCTCCCGGAAGGTTTTCTTTTCATTCCGCAGTGCATCGTCATATTCGCCTTGCCTTATTTTGCTGAACACCGTTTGGATTCAGTATGGTTCTCGAAACATGCTAGAGTGCTTCTTTTTGGGAGTCTTGTTCCTATGGCTGTCATTGCGGTCGTTCTCTTCATTTGGGCGCCGGACATTATCAAATTGCTATGGGGGGAGGAGTATGTTGATGCGGCTACGGCATTTCGAATAATTTCTTTGAGCCTGATTGTATCCCCGTTGCGAACCGTAAGCGTCAATCTCCTAGCTTGTCTTCATCGTGTTCGCTTCAATCTTGTTGTTTCGGTTGTATCTCTGGCTGCGAACGTCGCTCTGATCGTCCCCCTAACGTTTGCTTTCGGCATTGTTGGTGCGGCGTTGGCTACCGTTTCGACAACGGTTCTCGTATCGCTGCTTTCTTTGAGAGGCTTGCGCTCCTCTCTCAAAGAAAGCGATAAGTAATTGAAAGCTTGGTGATTGTGCGTGAATTTGTCTCTAAAACTGGGGAGTTATCGTGGGTTTTTTTGGGAACAGGTTGGATCAGCTTGGGTGATCGGCTGTCTTCACCGAATAGAAAAGGAAACCCTTGCTGCTGTCGCATCTCGATGCGGCAATGCCGTATCTTTGGAAACGGATCTACTCGATTTCTTAGAGAAACAATGCTGCTTCTTTTCAATAGTGATCGATTCTGAGGAGTCGGTTTACTTAGCTGTCGACCACCTGGGGTCCTTCCCTTTGTTCTTTTCGGTTGATCGTATTTCCGGCACTATAGTAGTGAGCGACGATGCCCCTAGTTGTTCTAAAAGCAAAATGATTGATGATTTAGGACTGCTTGAATATCAATGTACTTACGTCACCTACGGGGGAAGGACTCTTTGGGAGGATGTCCGAGAGGTTAACGAGGGGACGTATGTGAGGATTGACAAGAAAATCGGGAGTGTCGAAGAGCGCAGATATTGGGAATTCAAAAGAGCATTTCCATCTTCCTCCGCCAGTCTTGATCAAGTTGAGGATGTCGTACGGCCTGTTTTTCGGGATGTTATCAGGTTTCTTGATGGTAGGACGGCTGTGATTCCCATTACGAGCGGGTTGGATAGCAGGACGATAGCAGCATGCTTGAAAGCGGCTGATTACGAGCGAGTTCTGACTTTCTCGATAGGAGCGCGCGATAGCGAGGATGTTATGATCGGGAAGAGAGTCGCGAGCAATCTCGGTTTTCCATGGGAGCATGTTGAAATTACGGGCGAGATGTGGCGCGAAAGATTCGCTTCCGATCGATATCGGGAAGCTTTACGCTATAGCATTTTAGGAGGACGCATAAACCATATATTAATGGCATTTGCGCTCGACATTCTTAAAGGGAGGGGGGCGTTGCCGGACGATGCCGTTTTTTTGCCGGGGCATGCTGGTTCTATTATGGGAGGGGAGTTGAAATGCTCTCCTGTCTTTAAAAGAGCGATCTCGAAGGCGCGGCTCGTTGCGAATTCGTGTCTTGTCGAATGCCGAATCGACTTGCCGTCGGGCGTACGACGCAATCGACTCGAAAGCGTAATTGCTGATTTGATTGACCTTCCCGAAGGAGGGTATTCCTACAAAGATTGCGCTGCGGCTGCCGACACGATTCACACGATAGGGTATATCAATAAGTTCATTGTGAACGATGTGAGAAACTACGAATTTGCGAACTATGAATGGTATCTCCCACTGTTGGACAGGAGATGGTGTGATTTCTGGATGAATGTCTCGTTCGAGGACGCATGGCGTAAAGAATTGATCAGGCGTTTTGTAAATGAAGGGACGGCGCAATTCGGTCTTTTTTACGAAAAGGGTGATGCGCCTGTAGTTACGCTGCGCAACATTGTTAAATCCCATGCTCATTTGATTTCCGCAGTGAGACGAATCAAGGGGTGCATATGTCGTTCTCCCGCTCGGCGAAACGCCTATTTCAGTGCCTATGGCCAATTGGAATTTAAGTCGGTCTTAAAGAAAAATAGATATGCGATGGAGCTTCCCAATGCGAAGGTAATGGATGATAGCTTGGCTGTCGTTCTGGAAGACGGTCTGCTCCAGACGTAGGTCTCCGCTCTTCTTTGTAGGTTGAAGGTCAAATGAGTCGAACAATGAAGCGCAGATGCAATCAAAGCCAAAAGAAGCTAACTTGACCATTTCGTATGACGAAGACGATGCAATGCTGAAGGTATGGAAGATGTATCGAGGATTTGGTTTGCGTCGTTGTGAGAAAGGCTTGAGGTAGTGGAAGTAAAAAAGGGTGGACTGGAGGAAGATCACCAGTCGTCAAGCCTAAAGGAAAAGATTGTTAATCGCAAGAAGCCAATTCATCTGTTTATCCTTAACGGAATTGATGCCTTTTTCGTATTCGGGTTTGTCAAAGTATTTGGGATACTCGCTTATGATCGAAAATTTCTTTCCGGAAAGCAATTCGAGCATTTTTGGTCACCAGGATGGCGTTGGGCCTTCAACGGAATGATTAGGAAATTGCTCACTGGCCACGGCCGTGGGATTCCGTGGCCTATCGGCCGATCATGCGATTGCGGTAGAAATGTTGACTTTCACATTGATGATTTGAACAATTTTAACGGAACCGCGCTTTTTCAGACTTTCGGTAACGCCCGAATCAGAGTCGGAAGAGGGGTTTGGATAGCGAGAGGATGTTCTCTCATCACCGCGAATCACGATTTAGCGGATCCCGACGTTCACGCCGAGCCGCAAAACATTGATCTTGGAGATCATTGTTGGTTGGGAGCGAACGTCGTTATCACTCCCGGTGTCGTATTGGGACCCCATACGGTTGTTGGCGCAAACGCTGTTGTGACGAAAGGTTTTCCCGAAGGGCACTGCGTTTTAGGCGGAGTTCCCGCGAAGGTTATCAAGCGTCTTGACAACACTCTCGAGAAAGAGGCAGATCGATGAGTTGCAGAAGCGGAAGACGTTGTGCTGAAAAGCCTAGAGAGCGGATTGCTCATTGTCTTTCGCTTGTCTTGAACATCGTTCTCATCGTGGGGATTTTGATTTTCGGGGCGATCAAGGTCGCTCCTAAGGTTGGGGGGGGGGTATGATTATCGCGCCAATCACTATTACTACGATTTCACTTCTCAGTTTGATCAAGTCGTTCGAATCGACAAAGCCGATATCTGCTTTGTCGGCGATAGCTTGACGCAACTCGGGCTCTGGAGTGAGTTCTTTCCTGGTTGCACGGTTATCAATAGGGGAATTGGAAGCGATGTTTCCGAAGGGGTGCTCAATCGTCTGGATTCCGTATCGGATTGCCGCCCAGATATTGTATTCCTTATGATCGGCGTAAACGACTTGGCAACGGGCGTTCCTGAAGCCACGACGGTTGCCAATGTCAAAAAGATCGTCGAATCGCTTTTGGTTAGCCTGCCTGACACGACGATAGTGATACAGAGCGTATTGCCAGCGGAAGACGTCGACGAAGTCGCGATCCTCCGGCTTAACGAGAGCTATGAAGAGATTGCTTCCGAATACGTCTCCGTTGAATACTTGAATCTCCATCCTTTGTTTCTTGTTGATGGAGAGCGCAACGCCGATCTTTATTCAGCCGATGGGGTTCACCTTGTAGGTGCCGGATATGAAACATGGTTGAATGCGTTGCTCGATTGCCCTGCGATAGAATGAGGTTAGATGCAGTAGATGTGAAGATGCCTCGCTCCAATAATGAAAACAGAAGCATGTTTCTGGTAAGGTCATCTCTCGCAACTTGAGGTATTCTCTTAATCATGAGTATCTGCTTCTTTGCAACATGAACTAGTCCGGTATAAGAGCATCTAGAAGAAGCGAGCAAGGTTTTAAAGAATCGAATTTACGTCTTTTATAGCAGCTGCTGGCGAACTACGCGGACGTGTCCCAGAACATAATGGGGGCCGTCGTGGACGCGAACCGCACGCGCAAGGACTTCGTGGCCGACGAGGTGCTGGCGAGAGTGGCGGGCGTCAAGAGCCCGGTCGTGGGGGTCTACCGTCTCACCACGAAGACCGGCTCGGACAACTTCCGCGCCTCTTCCGTGCAGGGGATCATGAAGCGCGTGAAAGCGAAGGGCGTGTGCGTGGTCGTGTACGAGCCGACGCTCGACGCCCCCGACTTCTTCGGCAGCGAGGTCGTTCGCGACCTGACTTCGTTCAAGGAGCGCTGCGATCTCGTCGTGGCCAACCGTTGGAGCGACGAGCTGTCCGACATTGCCGGCAAGATGTACACGCGCGACTTGTTCAGACGGGATTAGATCCGGTCTTCCGACTCTCGCGACTACCTGATTTTTCGCTTGCATTATGCAATTTACATGCGTATTGCATGATCATCATGACTAGGTCTATCAGCTTTCCAAAAACCTCCTCACGACCTTGTTGAACTCCTCGGGGTTCCCCGCAGCCACGAAATGATCCCCCTCCACGAAGGCCAGCCTCGCGCCTGGAATGCTGCTCGCGATCAACCTGGTGTGCTCCTTCTTGATCATGTCCCTCGCTCCGGCCACCACCAGCGTCGGCACCCTCAGCTCGGCTAGCTCCTCCGGGGCGATGTTCGGGTCGTTCACCATGAGGCTCAGCATTTCGGCTTTGCGGTGCGCGCGGACGCTCCAGCGCGCGAAGAGCGACGCCGCCCCGTAGCCCGCCACGATGGGCAGCTGCACCGACGGCTTCACTCCGCTGCCGTCCAGGTTCGCCCCATTCAGCACGAGCTTTCCCACGCGCTCGGGGTGCGCGAGCGCGAACACCAGCGCGATGTTCCCTCCGTCCGAGAATCCCAGCAGATGCGCGCGCTCGATGCCTTGCCCGTCCATGAACGCCAGCAGGTCGTCGGCGAACTGGCGGATGGTGAAGGGCGCCTCCCCGCGCGGCGAGCGACCGTGCCCGCGCGTGTCGAGCGCGATCACCCGGAAACGCGACGCGAACGCGTCCATCTGATGCTCGAAATACGAGCCGTCCTCGCCGTTGCCGTGCAGCAGGATGAGCGGCTCGCCGGTTCCTTGCTCACGGTAGTGCAGGTCGACGTCCACGCGGACTCCTTTTCTTTCGCCGGGCGGCTCCCATTCTACTCCCTTGCAGTTGCGGAAATCTCCTGCCACGCTGCGGCGACGGGTCGGAATCGGATTGCGGTGGACGCAAAACGGCACCCATGACAATTTCAGCAGCTTAGTCGGGCGGGAGGGGCCATGCTCGATCTTCGCCACCTGGGCTTATGCGATCTGGCTACATGCTGCGATGCATCGGAAGCGCTCCAAGATTGTCATGGGTGCCGTTTTGTGTCCAAATCGTGATTGTCCCAGCTTGGCGCGCGGCTGTGCTACACTTTCGAGCCGATACCACCTGAAAAATGACGAACGAGGAGGCACCGGTGCCCACGGCACGCGAAACCACCGCCGTGGCGGAAGCCGACGGCTTGCGCATCGACGAATCCGAGCGCAAAAGCTGGACCAGCATCGCATTCATCCGCGCGGGCGGCATGTTCAGCGCGCCGACGCTCATGGTGGGCGCGGCGCTGGGGCTGGGGCTCGCGCTCAGCGGCGCGGCGCTGGCCACGCTCGTGGGGTTCGGCTTCATCGTTGCGTATATGTGCTTCGTGTCCATGCAGGCCTCCGACTTGGGGCTTCCCACGGCCTCGCTCGCAGCTCCCGCGCTCGGCCGCACCGGCGCGCGCTACCTCGTGTCGCTCATCGTGGGCGTCGTCACCATCGGCTGGTTCGGCGTGCAGACGGCCGTGTGCGGCGCCTCGCTGGCGCTTATGCTGGCCGACGTGTTCGGCCTGGCCGTGCCCGTGTGGGCGTGCTCGATGGCGCTCGGCGCCCTCATGCTGGCGACGGCGCTCGTGGGTTTCGACGGGCTGAAATGGGTGAGCTCCGTCGCCGCGCCGCTGCTGGTGGCCATCTGCCTGTACGGTGTGGGCGCGTCGGTGGCGCGAACCGGCAGCCTCGACGCGCTGCTGGGGTACGTGCCGCTGCCCGCCGACGCCATCGGCCTCATCGCGGGCGTCAACATGGCGGTGGGGCTGTTCGCGTTCGCGGGCGCCACAGCCGGCGACTTCGCCCGGTTCGCGCGCACGCGCAAGGACGCCGTGCTCTCGTGCATCGTCGGCGTCATCCCCGCAGCGCTCGTGGCGCTGCTGGCCGGCGCGGCGCTGGCCATCGTCACCGGCCAGGGCGACATCGCCGTCATCATGAACTCCATCGGACTGCCCGCGGTAGGCCTCATCGCGCTCGTGCTGTCGGCGTGGACGGTGAACGCGAGCAACGTGTACTCCGCCGGGCTCGGCTTCGCGGTCATGTTGGGGAAGGGCGAGGGCGGCAGCAAGCTGACCACGGCCGTCTCCGGCATCGCGGGCATCGTGCTGGCGGTGGGCGGCATCCTCGGGCAGTTCGAGGCGTTCCTCACCGTGCTGTCGGCTTGCGGCCCCGCGCTGGCCGGCGTGATGGTGGCGGACTACTGGCTGGTGCGCAAGGGCCGCCCGGCGAACGTGCGCGTGCCCGCGGGCGTGTCGGCGGCGGGCGTGGCGGGGCTTGCGTGCGGCATCGCGGTGGCGCTCGTCACGGGCGGCACGTTCGCGCTGGTGTCGGGGCTGGAAGCGCTCGACCTGCCGTTCTTCGTCGGCCCGGTGAACGGCATCGTCGTGGCGATGGCCGCCTACGCGGCAGCCTACCGCCTGACGGGCGGCGAGCGCTTCGCGGGGCCCATCGCGTTCAAGCGACCCGCGGAATCGGCTATCATGAACCAGGTCACACTCGACGCTTCGGAACGCGCACAGGAAGGACAAGCATGAGAAAGATCGGCATCCAGGAAATCGAGGACATCGCGCTGGGCGCGACGCTTCTCGGCGCTGGTGGGGGCGGCGACCCTTACATCGGAAAGCTCACGGCCATCGGCGCCGTGAAAGAATGCGGCGAAGTGGAGCTGATCGGCATCGACGAGGTGCCCGACGGCGCGTTCATCATGCCCGCCGCATCCATGGGCGCACCCACCATCCTCGCCGAGAAGGGCGTGGGCGCCAACGAGTTCGCCAAGCTGTTCGACATGGTGTCGCGCTACTACGGCAAGCCCATCTACGCCACCATGCCCATCGAGGCCGGCGGCGTGAACTCCATGCTGCCCATCGCCGCGGCCGCGCGCCTCGGCATTCCCATGGTGGACGTGGACGGCATGGGCCGCGCGTTCCCCGAGCTGCAGATGGTCACGTTCACCATCGGCGGCGCGTCGGCCACGCCCATGGCGTTCATCGACGAGAAGGGCAACTCCGGCATCCTCGATACCATCACGAACAAGTGGACCGAGGACATCGCCCGCGCCGCCACCATGACCATGGGCGGCACGCTGACGGTCGCGCTGTTCTGCATGGACGTAGACACCTGCAAGCAGTACGGCGTGCACGGCATCGTGACGCGCTCCGAGGAACTGGGCCGCGCCATCCGCACGGCGAAGGACGAGGCGGCTGCGGCCGGCCTCACGCCCGAGGAGTTCTTCTTGAAGTTCACGGGCGGCCACAAGCTGTTCAAGGGCAAGATCTCCGACGTGCTGCGCGAGACGCGCGGGGCGTTCAACTTCGGCCGCGTGGTGCTGGAGGGCATCGGCGAGGACCGCGGCAGCCAGGCGTTCGTCGATTTCCAGAACGAGAACCTCAGCTGCGTGGTGGACGGCCAGATCAAGGCCACCGTGCCCGACCTCATCTGCCTCGTGGACCCCGACACGTTCACGCCCGTTCCCACCGACGCGCTGAAGTACGGCAAGCGCGTGCTGGCCGTGGGCCTGGAGTGCTTCCACCTGTGGCGCACGCAGGCGGGTCTCGACCTCGTGGGGCCGCGCTACTTCGGCATCGATACCGACTATATCCCCGTCGAAGAGCGCAGCGCGCGGAAGGAGGCGTAAGGCCATGTACAAATTGGGCATCGACGTGGGCGGCACCAACACGGACGCCGTTTTGATCGACGAGGACCTGAACGTGGTGGCGGCGGTGAAGAACCCCACGTCGGACGATATCTACACGGGCATCATGGGCGCGGTGGACGCCGTGCTGGCCGACAGCGGCGTGGACCGCGCGCAGATCGCGCAGGCCATGCTGGGCACCACCCAGTGCACGAACGCCATCGTGGAGCGCAAGGGCCTTGCGCCCATCGCCATCCTGCGCATCGGCGCGCCGGCTACCGTGGGCATCCCGCCGATGGTGGACTGGGCCGACGATATCGCTGCGGTGTGCGTGGACTCGCTCATCATCGAGGGCGGTTTCGAGTACGACGGCAAGCGCCTGGCAGAGTTCGACGAGGCCGCGTGCCGCGCGTTCTTCGAGGGCGTGAAAGGCCGCGTGGAGGCCGTGGCCGTGTCCAGCGTGTTCTCCACGGTGCGCAACGACGACGAGCTGCGCGCCGCGACCATCGCGCGCGAGGTGCTGGGCGAGGACGTGCACGTGTCCATCTCCAGCGAGATCGGCTCGATGGGCCTGATCGAGCGCGAGAACGCCACCATCTTGAACGCGGCGCTGTACGACGTGGCGCGCAAGTTCACCGAGGGCTTCGCGGCCAGTCTGGCCGACAAGGGCGTGACGAACGCCGAAGTGTACCTGTCGCAGAACGACGGCACGCTCATGACCATGGAGCATGCGCGCCGCTATCCCATCCTCACCATCGCGTGCGGGCCGACGAACTCCATCCGCGGCGCCAGCTACCTGTCGCGCCGCGACGACGCCATCGTCATCGACGTGGGCGGAACCACTACTGACCTGGGCGTTCTGTCGCACGGCTTCCCGCGCGAGAGCGGCGTGGCGGTGACCATCGGCGGCGTGCGCACGAACTTCCGCATGCCCGACGTGGTGTCCATCGGCCTGGGCGGCGGTTCCATCGTGCGCGTGGCCGATGACGGCAGCGTCACCGTGGGGCCGGATTCGGTGGGCTACGCCATCACCGAGCGCGCGCTGGTGTTCGGCGGCGATACGATGACGGCCACCGACATCGCCGTACGCCTGGGAATGGCTTCGGTGGGGGATGCCTCGCTCGTGGCCGATATCCCGCAGGACGTGGCCGAGCGCGCGATGGCCGTCATGCGCGCGATGGTGGAGGACGCCATCGACGTGATGAAGGTGTCCAGCGATCCTATCGACGTGGTGCTGGTGGGCGGCGGCGCCATCGTGCTGCCGCACGAGCTGGCCGGTACGGCCGAGGTGGACGCGCCCGAGCACGCGGGCTGCGCGAACGCCATCGGCTCGGCCATCTCGAAAGTCAGCGGCGTGTACGAGGCGCTGGTGGACTACGACGTCACGCCGCGCGACGAGGCGCTGGCCGCGGCGCGCGCAGCAGCGGTCGAGGCGGCCGTGGAGGCCGGCGCCGTGCGCGACACCGTGGAGATTATCGACGCCGAAGACGTGCCGCTGGCGTACTACCCGGGCCACACGAACCGCGTGAAGGTGAAAGCCGCGGGCGACCTGGCGTAGCTTCCGGGTTGCAAGAATCGCGCCTTGCCGAGCGCGGCCGTCAACGCGACGGCCGCGCTTCTTTTCCCAGTCGATCCGTTGGCGTTCGCTTGTGTTATCATACGACTAGATGATACTTTGGCAGGAAGGTTGGGGCGCGTGTTCGAGACGTTGCGGGTGAACGATACATCGGGCGTTCCCGTGTGGATCCAAATCCGCAACCACATGATCTTCCTCATCAGGTCAGGGCACTTGAGGCCGGGGGATACGCTGCCTACGGTGCGCGAGCTGGCCATTCAGCTGGGGGTAAACTACAACACCATCCATAAGGTGTATCAGGATCTGGAGACCGACGGGCTGATCTTGTCGGGACGTGGAAAACGCTCGACCATCGCGGAAATCGATCGGGAAGCGCTCAGCCTGCCCGATTCGCCTGTAGACGTGGTGATCGAGGAATTGGTTCGCGTGGTACGGGAGACGGGGGTTTCCCGCGCGGACGCGATGACGCGAATCGAGGAAGCGTTCGCGAAGCTCGAGGATCGATAGGGGAGAGCCATGGGCGAAAAGAAGCCGTACTTCGACGAGTTGGACGACGTGAGCGCCGACGACGTCGTGATTGCGACCGAAGCGCAGTTCGACGAGACGACGACCAGCCGCACGGGTGCGACAGCGCTTCGGTGGGTGCTGACGCTGATCGTGTTCTTCCTGTTCGCAGGCATGGCATGGCTTACATGGTCGCTTGCGCCTGTCGTCGTGGGCGCGTTGGCCAGCGCCGTGCTGTTCAGCTGCATGCACGTGGTGCTGGAGTGGGAGCGTTCGGTGGTCCTGCGCTTCGGCAAGTTCAACCGCGTGGCCGGCCCCGGCCTCATCTTCATGATCCCGCTGGTGGAATACTCGGCGGCTACGGTGGACATGCGCATGCGCTCGACGGCGTTCAAGGCCGAGCACGTGCTGACGGCCGACCTGGTTCCCGTGAACGTGGACGCCGTGCTGTTCTGGACGGTGTGGGATGCCGGGAAGGCGTGCTCGGAGGTGAAGAACTACGTCCGCCTGGTGTACTGGGCGGCGCAGACTACGCTGCGCGACGTGATGGGCGCGGTGAACATCGCCCAGCTGAGCACGCGCCGCGAGCAGATCGACCGCGAAGTGGCCGACATCTTGGAGCGCAAGACGAACGAGTGGGGCATCACCGTGGTGTCGGTGGAGATCCGCGACATCGAGATCCCCGACGAGCTGCAGGAATCGCTGTCGGCCGAGGCGCGCGCCGAGCGCGAGTACAACGCGCGCGTGATACTGGCCGAGGTGGAGAAGGAGATATCGGAGATGTTCGTGGACGCCGCGCGGACCTACGGTCGCGAGGATGCGGCGCTGCAGCTGCGTGCGATGAGCTTCGTCTCCGACAGCGTGCGCGAGAAGGGCGGTCTCGTGGTCATCCCCAGCGCTCTGTCCGAGGCGTTCGAGGGGCTGGAGAACATCGCGAAGAAAGGCTAGCGCGCCGTCTGCGCATCCGTTTGCCAGAAGGGGCTCCGCCGTCGCGGAGCCCCTTTCGCGTGTGCGAGCTCGACGCATGCCGGTTGAACACGGTTCCATCTGTGCCCGGCAACGGTGCCGGGTATCTATACTCGAAAAAGAATCATAAACATGTAAGACAAGTATCACAAATTTGTATGATTTATGATACGATACGGGCGACGGGGGAGGGTCGTATCGTGCAGCGTTCCCGTCAAGGGAGGGGGCGATATTCCGTTCATTACCGTTTTGAAGGCAGAAGGCGAGCAAGCCTTTACGGTGAAAGCGGCGCGCGGGGATTTCCGCGTTGATCCGCACGAAACGAGCGAAAGAAAGGAAGGGGAATGAGAAAGAAGCTGATGGTGGTGACCGCGATGCTGATGGCGGGATCGCTGTTCGCCGCCAGTTGCGCGCAGCAAGGAGCCGCGGAAGGGGAGAGCTCTTCGACCGAGGTTCAATATCAGAACAGCATCGAGGAGGCCGAAGCGTATCTTGACGGGGTGAACGAGCGTCAGGACGAGCTGAACAAGGAGTACGCTCCCGAAATCCGCACCTTGGAAGACGGCACGAAGGTTCAGCGCACGCCGACCGAGTACCAGTGCTACCACTGGAACCGTCCGTACGAAGGCGGCACGTCATACAACAACTACTATCTTGATGCAGACAACCGCGGTTGCGGGGCTTGCCATGAAGATCTCGGCGACGCCCTGGCCAACATGGAGTACAGCCATCCGACCGTCTGGAACGACGCCCTCGGCAGCAAGATCACGGTCGATCAGTGCATGCTCTGCCACAGCGCAGACGACGGCTACGAGATGGGCACCGTCATGCACGGCGTCCACTACGGCGAACGCAACGGCGAGAACTTCGAGGAGCGTGGCGGCAAATGCATCAGCTGCCACAACATGACGGAGAACGAGCAGGGCGCCGAGCTTTGGGACGTGGTCAAGTACGACCATCTTGACGGCATCGTCAAGGTTCCCGACGTCCAGGGCGAGTTCGTGTTCGATCAGGACACCGTCGTGGCCCCCGAGGACATGTTCACCTACGACTGGATTCATTCCCGCTACGACAGCCTGATCCACATCATGGGCAAGAACGTGCTGGATACGGAGCTTCCGAAGGACTTCGTCGACAATTTCGAGATCACCATGGACGGCCTGGTGAACAAGCCGTTCACGGCGAAGCTGGCCGACCTGATCTCCGAAGCCGAGGCGGCCGGGGTCACCGTGACGAAGCTTTCGAAGATCCACTGCGTCGACAACATGCCCGGTGGCGGCGGCATCTCGAACGTCGAGATCACGGGCATCCCGCTGACCTGGCTTATCGAGAAGGCGGGCGGCGCGAGCAAGGACATCACCGGCGTGCTGTTCGATCGTCAGGAGTTCCGCACCAACGGCGCCCAGACGCACAGCAACCGCGGCGTCCCCGAGGCTTCGTTCGAAGACGTGTACCTCGTTTACGAGATCGGCGGCAAGCCGCTCGATCCCAGCCAGGGCAGCCCCTGCATCAACTGGGTCGAGAAGTGCGACGCCCAGTCGTACGTCAAGCAGTGCGTGGGCTACAAGCTGACCGACGAGGAAAAGCCGTGGGAAGACTGGATGATGAACGGTTTCAATTCGTACGGCGAGGGCCCCTACATCAACAAGCCGAATGCGACGGTGCTCAAGGTCCCCGAGGGCATGATCATCGAGACCGGCAAGCCCTTCACCTTCGAGGGATATGCGGACGCCTACGACGAGGCGGTGGTCAAGCTGGAGTTCTCCATGGACAACGGCAAGACCTGGACGCCGTACGACCTGGGCCAGACCGATCCTAGCAAGTGGGTGTACTGGCACTACACGTGGACTCCTGAAAGCGACGGCAGCTACGTGCTAATGGTGCGGGGCACCACCGATACCGGCCTCGTGGGAACCAACATCCAAAAGGTGATGGTGACCGCCAAGAGCAATGTGGAGGGATAGAATGAGATACGCTACTGGGGCAAAGATGCTGGGTTGTACCGTGGTGGGCGCGACCCTTCTGCTGGGAGGCGCGGGCGCTCTGGGAGGGCTCGACATGGCGATGGCCCAAAGCAGCCTGCTTCCCGTCGAGACGATGCAGCGCAACGCGGTGGACTACGACAAGGTTGCGAACGTCTCGGGCGACTTCACCTTCTGCCAGGACGTGGTTACTCCGGCCGACGAGGTGTTCAACCTGTTCGGCACGGCGACCACGGCCCTGTGCGCAAAGCCGGGCTACGCCTTCGATGCGGTCACCCATGAAAGCTATTACCTCAACATCGGCGGCAACGTCGAGAAGGTGTACACGGTGGGTCTCGACGAGATCGAGCGCATGGACTCCAAGATCCAGAAGATGCGCTGCACGTGCGGCATGAGCCCCGCCCTCGCCATGGCCAGCGTCAAGGGCGTCAAGGTGTCCGACATGCTGTCCATGACCGACATCGCCCCCGAGGTGAACACCATCACGTTCAAGGACAAGGACGGCTACGGCCTGCCCATGCCCCTGTCGTACGTGCTGGAGAAGGAAGCGCTGCTGGTGTACCAGATCGACGAGCAGAAGCTGTCCGAGGGCGAGCGCCTGCAGGTGTGGATGCCCGACACCGTGGCCAAGTACTTCACCCGCGCGGTCACCGACATCGAGTTGTCCGTTTCCGACGAGGTGCCCGAGGTGCAGAGCCCGGACGACGAGTACCGCGCCAAAGTGAACATCCTCAGCACGGTCGACGGCGACTTCAAGGTGGGAGACATGGTCTCCTTCGAGGGCTACGCCGACGATTGCGGCGTCAAGGTTGCCTCCGTTGAGTTCTCGATGGACGGAGGGGAGACGTGGACTTCGTTCGACACCTCCTCCTCGAACGCCGAGGACTGGGTGTACTGGCACTTCGACTACGTGGCCGAGACGGCGGGCACCTTCAAGCTCGACGTCCGCGCGGTCACGGAGGACGGCACGGTCTCTCCCCTCGCCTCCAGCGTGGTGTTCGACGTTGAAGCGTAGGCTCGTCGTCACTTCGATCTTGAAAGCGAGTGTTTGAAATGGGAGAACATGTGAGCGTGACGCGCCGCACGCTGTTGCAGGCGTCGGCTGCGGGAACCTGCGCGCTCGTCCTCGGCGGCGTTGCCGCTTCCGGCGGCGAGGCGCATGCCCGCGAGGCCGACCAACGGCAAGACGGCGACGGCGCTGCGTACGGCTTCCTCGTCGCCCTCGCGCGATGCTCCGGATGCGGACGATGCGTCGAGGCGTGCAGGAAGGAAAACGATCTATCCGACGATACCCCTGACAGGAGAACGGTATCTTCGTTCAAGCGCCGAAGAGGGAGGAGCTTCTTCATCTCGACTTCGTGCATGCATTGCGAGGAGCCGAGCTGCATGAGGGTATGCCCGGCCGGTGCCATCTCGAAGGACGCCCATGGGATTGTGAAGGTGAACCCGGACGTATGCATAGGATGCAAGTACTGTTTCCAGGCGTGCCCGTACGAAGTGCCGAAGTACAACTCCGTTTCCATGGACAAATGCGATTGCTGCCAAGGGTCGGGGGTTGCAATAGGGGAGGATCCTTATTGCGTGCGCGCGTGCAAATTCGGCGCCTTGCAATTCGGGCCTTTGGATGAGCTGATGGAGCTTACGAACCATTCCGCGGTTCCCGTCGCGCAAGCGAACGGTCCCTCTTGCCTGGTGCTGGGAACGGAGAAGTAGTATGGAGCTGCAAACGATATGGAGTTGGCAACCCGCCCTGTACCTGTTCTTGGGCGGCATGGGCGCCGGCGCGTTCGTGATGGCGGCGGTGCTGTTCCTGATCGACCGGACGCGTCATCGCCTGATCGTGTGCGTGTCGATGTGGGCTGCGCTAGCCAGCCTTGCGGTGGGTCTGCTGTTGCTGCTTTCCGAGCTCGTCACGCCGCTGCGAGGCCTGTTGATGTGGCAGAGTTTCGGCCACTTCACCTCGTGGATGACCTACGGCGCCTGGGGCGCGTTCGCGGCGATGGCGGTGTTCGCGGTGTCGGCGTTGTTGGCGACGCGTCCGGTGGGCGTGTGGCTGGCGAAGAAGTGGAAGTGGTTCGAGAAGCGGGGCGTCGCGCTGCGGCGGGTGCTCGCGGTGATCGGCATCGTGCTGGGCGCGTTCGTGGCGGTGTACACGGGCATGCTGCTTATGGCGGCCGGCAGCGTTCCTCTGTGGAGCACTCCGTTGCTGCCGGCGCTGTTCACGGTGTCGGCCTTCGATACGGGCGTGGCGTTGGTGGAGCTGGTGGCGCTCGCGCTGTCGAAGAAGGATGCCCTTGCTCCCAAGGCGCGCGTGCTCATGGAGCGGATCGTCGTGGTGCTTGTGCTGGTCGAGATAGCGGTGTTGGCGGCGTTCTTTGCGGTCATGCTGGGAGGCGACGTCCAGACGGCGGTGGGCGCGACGGCTGCGGCTTCTGCGACGCTGCTGCTGACGGGTGATCTCGCAGCCTGCTTTTGGGCTCTGGTGGCAGCATGCGGGTTGGCGATGCCGTTGGCCATGGCCGTGGCGGGGCTTGTGCTACACAAGCGCGGCAAGAAGAAGCCCGGTATGAAGCAGCATGGCGGCGCGCTGATGGCGGCGGGCGCCGTGGGCGCTCTGATAGGCGGGTGCGCGCTTCGCTTCCTGATCCTCGCTGCCGGCATGCATGCCGACCTGGTTGCCGAAACGGTGATGAGCCTGATCGGATAGATGCGAGGACGGCCCTCCCTCGCCGTCTTTCGCAAGCGGGCCGGCAGCCCTTGGCTGCCGGCCCGTGTTTTCGAGGTCGCCCGCTGCTGCAAGGGGGCGGCCTGTTTGGTTTTGCGCGGGGTGTTTGCTTGTGGTAGGGTGGACGGGCGCGCATCGTTCGCGCGGACGAGGTGGAGTTTGCCGGTGAAAGGGGATGGCGGTGGCGCATCGGGTGGGGGAGCCTCTCGAGTTCGACGGGTACGTGGACGATTTCGAGCGCAATGTGTCCGCGATGCAGTTCTCGTTGGATGGCGGTGCAACCTGGACGACCTATCAGACGGCAGGCGCGGTCATCGACAAAGGCGTGAACTGGCATTTCGTGTATCGTCCGGAACGGCCCGGCCGCTATCTGCTGAAGGTGCGCGCGGTCGACGGCGACGGCACGGTATCGGATATCGTCGCGGAATACGCTTTCGAGGTAGAGTCGTGACGGACGCGAGGGCGGGCGCGCCTGCGGGCGCGGGCGCGCCGGGCGTCGCGTCGTTCGGCGGCATCCGCTTGCGCGCCATCGACGGGGGGCCCTTGAGGGCGCGCGCCTGTTCCGGTCGGCTTCGCTTTCGCGCATCACCGAGCACGAGGCGGCGTTCGTCGTGGGCGGTTTGGGCGTTCGCTCTATCTACGACCTGCGTAACCGTTGGGAGGTGGCGTCCAGTCCCGAACCGCGTATCGTCGGCGCTAAAACGCTCGCATTCGAACCTTCCACCGATCGTGGACGTTCGGACGCGTCTCGCCGTCTGGTGGCCGGCGTCATCGGCGAGTACGGCCGTCCGGAAGAGCGCATGATCTGCAATTACCGGCGTTATGCGCGCGAGTTTCCCCTTATGGGAACCGTTCTGCGCACGATGGCCGCGGAACGCCTGCCTGCCCTCGTGCACTGCGAGCACGGCAAAGATCGCACGGGCGTGCTGTGCGCCGTGCTGCAACGCATAGCCGGATGCCCCGAAGACGACATAATGGCTGCGTACCTGGCCACCAACGAGGCGAACGCCGAGACGACGGCCCACGAGACGGCTCAGTTGTCGCAGGGGATGTCGGACGACGAGCGCGCGGTGCTGGCGTCGTTTTTAGAGGCGCGGCCGACGTACTTGCGTGCGTTCTTCGACGAAGTCGAGGGGTGCGTCGGCGGGTTTCCGGCATACGTGCGTGACGCGCTGCGCCTGACGCCCGTTCAAGTTGCGAGCCTCCGCGCGCTGTTGGCTCGCTGAGCGCGGACCGTTGCGGGGCGCCGCGCTCGCACCGGTTCCGCATGAAGCAGGCGCATTCCGGAAAGCGCTCTGGCACAGATCGCATGGTATGCACGATTTCAGGGCATCTTTTCGGGAATGGTTCGAGAAACTCCCAGCTCGCCTTTTTCTGTATGCTCGGCAAATCGTTCATAGCGCGCAATCTCTGCCAACAGCTTCGTGGGGAAAGGCGGGGCGATACGGAAAGCGCCAGGGCGCAATGGCGAGCCGGGCCGCCATTGCGCCCTGACCTCGGGGCCGCCTCGATGTGATGTCCGTCGTGGCGCTTGCTCTTCGGGGCAGCTGCCGGCTCGCGCTCGCTCCGCTTGCGCCGTCCGTCGCCGGTTCCCGATCGCAGGGGGTTCCGCTTTTCGGCGGCTGTGCTATACTGTCCCCGCGCTTTAGTACAGTAAAGTAGAAAAGCGGCCGAAGCGAAGGCGCCACCAGGGAAGGGAGCGCATCGGCCGGACTTGAGGATGATGGGAGATGCGATGAAGAAGAAACTCGTAGCGCTCGCGGCGGCTGTCGCCACGTTGGCGCTGTCTGCGGTGATGCTGGCCGGTTGCTCCGGCCGCGGAGATGCGCAGAGCGCCGACAGCGCGGCCACGGACGGCTCGTTCACGCTGGCGGTGGGTTTCGACCAGGGGTATCCGCCGTACGGCTACGTGGGCGACGACGGCCAGTTCACCGGCTTCGACCTGGAGCTTGCCAAAGCCGTGTGCGAGAAGATGGGCTGGGAGCTGAAGCTCGAGCCTATCGACTGGGACGCGAAGGACGCGCTCATCGGCAGCGGCACCATCAACTGCATCTGGAACGGCTTCACCATGGAGAACCGCGAGAACGACTACACGTTCTCTGAGCCGTACATGTACAACGAGCAGGTGGTGGTCGTGAAGAAGGACAGCGACGCGAAGAAGCTTGAGGATCTGGCCGGCAAGACGGTGCTGACGCAGGTCGATTCGGCGGCGCTGCACGTGCTGGAGGACGAGAAGGGTCAGAAGGCGCTGGCCGACACGTTCAAGGAGCTGCAGACCATCGGCGACTACAACAACGCGTTCATGCAGCTTGAGTCCGGCATGGTGGACGCCGTGGCATGCGACCTGTCCATCGCCAGCTACCAGATGGCGGCCAAGCCCGACACGTACGTGAAGCTGGGTGTGCTGGCTCCCGAGAACTACGCGGTGGGCTTCAAGAAGGGCGACACCGAGCTGGCCAAGCAGGTGACCGACGCCCTCAAGGCGCTTGACGAGGACGGCACCGTCAAGCAGCTGTGCGACAAGTACGCCGACCAGGGCATCACCTACGACAACTGGGTGCTGTAAGGTTCCGCCGGCCTGACGGCCGGCGGACCTGCTCGACGCTGCGGGCCGTTCGCGCACCGAATCTTCGCGCGATCCCGGAAGCTCGCGTACCGCAGTACGCTTCGCCTCCGCGATCCCCCGAATCTTCGGCACGGGAACGGCCCTCGCTGACGTTACTGAACCTGTTATGTTTGAGAAAGGCCGAACATGGAATTCGCTACCATGATGGAGCTTCTGCTCTCGGGCTTGGCGTTCACTTTGCAGATATTCGTCACCACGCTCATCGGCTCGCTGCCGTTGGGCGTGCTGGTGGCGTTCGGGCGCATGAGCCGGTTCAAGCCGGTCGCGCTCGTTACGCGCTTCTACATCTCGGTGATGCGCGGCACGCCCCTCATGCTGCAGCTCATGGCGCTCATGTTCGGCCCGTACTACCTGTTCGGCCTGCAGATGGGCAACGATTGGAAGTACTGGGCGTGCTCCATCGGCTTCATCATCAACTACGCGGCCTACTTCGGCGAGATCTACCGCGGCGGCATCCAGTCTATCCCGCGCGGGCAGTACGAGGCGGCCGAGGTGCTGGGCTACTCGCGGTTCCAGACGTTCATGAAGATCGTGCTGCCCCAGGTGGTCAAGCGCATCCTGCCCGCCATGAG
This sequence comes from Eggerthella sp. 1_3_56FAA, assembly GCF_000185625.1. Classification (NCBI taxonomy): domain Bacteria; kingdom Bacillati; phylum Actinomycetota; class Coriobacteriia; order Eggerthellales; family Eggerthellaceae; genus Eggerthella; species Eggerthella sp. 1_3_56FAA. The sequence continues at coordinate 308,295 of NZ_GL622581.1, read as the reverse complement.
CAACGAGATCATCACGCTGGTGAAGGACACCTCGCTCGCGTTCGTGCTGGGCATCATGGAGATGTTCAGCCAGGCGAAGGCCATCGCCGCCTCGCAGGTGAGCATGCTTCCCTACGTCATCGCGGGCGTGATCTACTGGGTGTTCAACTTTATCGTGGAAATCATCCTCACCCGCGTCGAGAAGCGGCTGAACTACTACCATGATTAGGAGCGACGTCATGACCAACGAACAACCCGTCGTGCTGCTCGAGCATGCGCAGAAAAGCTTCGGCGGGACGCCGGTGCTCAAGGACATCTCGCTCAAGGTGCAGCCGGGCGAGGTGGTGGCCGTCATCGGACCGTCGGGCGGCGGCAAGTCGACGCTGCTGCGCTGCATGACGCTGCTGGAGACGCTCGACGCGGGGCGCTTGGCCTACGGCGACCTTGTGGTTGCCGAAAGCGACGGCGCGGGCGCGGCGGCCTATGCGCCAAAGGCCGTGCTCAAGGAAGCGAAGACCCGCTTCGGCCTGGTGTTCCAGAACTTCAACCTGTTCCCGCACTACTCGGTGCTGAAGAACATCACCGACGCGCCCCTCCACGTGCAGAAGCGCCCGAAGGACGAGGTGCTGGCGGCGGCGCGCGGCCTGCTGGCGAAGATGGGCCTCGCGGGCAAAGAAGACATGGTGCCCTGCGAGCTGTCGGGCGGCCAGCAGCAGCGCGTGGCCATCGCCCGCGCGCTCGCGCTCGACCCCGACGTGCTGTTCTTCGACGAGCCCACGAGCGCGCTCGACCCCGAGCTGACGAAGGACGTGCTGAAGGTCATCCGCGATCTGGCGGCCGAGAACATGACGATGGTCATCGTGACGCACGAGATGAACTTCGCGCGCGACGTGGCCGACCATATCGTGTTCATGGACGGCGGCGTTATCGTGGAGGAGGGCCCGGCCGAGCAGCTGATCAACAACCCCCAGCACCAGCGCACCCAGGCGTTCCTAGCGAAGTTCGAGGGGGAGTAGGGGTAGCTCCGCTCAGGATGACATCGCCCAGCCTGCTTCCGAACTGGGATCGCGGTATCCGGTCGTCGGCTTCTTCGATTCGGGATGCGGCGCTATACTGGAAGCTGCAACCTATCCGGAAAGCGAGGCGACGATGGCTATCGACAAGGTGAAGGCGTTTCTGCGCGAGCGGGGCATGGAGGAGCGCGTGCTGGAGTTCGAGACGTCGAGCGCCACCGTCGAGCTTGCCGCGCAGGCCGTGGGCTGCGAGCCGGCGCGCATCGCGAAGACGCTGTCGTTCCACGTGGGCGACCGCGTCGCGCTCGTGGTGGCCGCGGGAGATGCGCGCATCGACAACCCCAAGTACAAGGCGCGGTTCGGTTGCAAGGCGAAGATGCTCGCCGCCGACGAGGCCGAGCCGCTGATAGGCCACGGCGTGGGCGGCGTGTGCCCGTTCGCGCTCAACGAAGGTGTGGACGTGTTCCTCGACGAATCGCTGCGGCGCTTCGACACCGTGTATCCGGCGGCGGGCAACGCCGCGAGCGCCGTGCGCCTGGCACCCGACGAGCTGGAACGCTGCGCCGCGCCCTGCACCTGGGTCGACGTCTGCAAGGTCGTCTGATGGAGGCGGGGGAGCGCCGTTCCGGCGAGATGACGTTCTACGTCGTGCGTCACGGGCAGACGCTGTTCAACGTCATGGGCAAGGTGCAGGGCTGGTGCGACACGCCGCTCACGGACGAGGGCGTGCGCGCCGCGCAGTCGCTGGGCCGCGGGCTGGCCGAAGTGGACTTCTCCGCGGCGTACTCGAGCGACAGCGGCCGCGCCGTGCACACGCTCGACGAGCTGCTGCGCGCGCGGGGGAGCGGGGTGCCGTTCGGCCCCTACGACGATATGCGTCTGCGCGAGTGGTGCTACGGCGACCTCGAGGGCGAGCCGGGCGAGTTGCTGCACGCCACGCTCGACGCGGGGTTCGGCGCGCCGCTGTCGTTCGAGGAGCACAATCGGCGGCTGCCCGAGGTGGCCGACGTGCTGGCGGATGCGGATTGCTCTGGCCGCGCCGAGCGCTTCGATGCCATCGAACGGCGCCTGCGCGGGTTCTTCCGCGAGGCCGGGGATGATGGGCTGAAGCGCGGCGGCGGCAACGTGCTGGTGGTGACGCATTCGTTCGTCGTGCGCACGCTCGTGTACCTCATCGACCCGGAGCGCGTGAACGATCCGGTGAAGATACCGAACGCCAGCGTCACGCGCATCTCCTACGACGGGTCGGATTTCCGCCTGGGCGAGATAGGCTCCACCGCCTGGCAGCGGCCGTGAAGCGGAAGCGGCCGGAGCAAGCCTGCCCCGGCCGCTTCTGAAAGGAACTACCAGCGATCCCAGCTGATGCGGCAGACAGGCGCGGTGCCGCCCATGCCGCCGTGTTCGCGCTGGCCGTGCTGATGGTGGTCGTGCCTCCGAGCCTGATCGTCCTCGCGTCCGCGAGGATGCCCGTCTTCGTGACCGGCCCCGTGATCGTGCGCATGGCCGCATCCGCAGGCCTGCGTCCCGGCTTGACCCTGCTTCCGGCCGTGCGGATGCTCCTCGTGCGAGCCCTCTTCGGTTCCCTCGTGGTCGAGCGGATGCTTGCGCGCGCCCATCAGCCACTCGCCGGCCAGCAGCTGCATGCCCATGGGCATGAGCCGCACCGAGATCGAACCCACTTTGTTGTACCAGCCCGTCACGGCGCAGCGCTCGCCGCGCATGAGCGCGCGGTACACGCGGATGGCCGTCTCGTCGGTATCCATGGAGAAGTACTTCCACGCGGGCGCGTCCTCGATGCCGGCGTTCTTCGGGAAGTTCGTGCGCGTGGCGCCGGGGCAGACGGTGGTCACCGACACGCCGGTGTGCTTGAGCTCGCGCGCCAGCGCGGTTGAGAACGACAGCACGAACACCTTCGCCGCGCCGTACAGCGCGTTGTAGGGGCACGGCGTTTTCGCCATCATCGAGCTCATGTTGAGGATGCGGCCGTGGCCGCGCTCCAGCATGGGATGCAGGAACACGCTGGTCAGCTCGGCGAGGCTGGTGACGCTGACCTGGATCATCGAGCGGATGTCGGCGATGGGCAGGTCGGAGAACTGGCCGGCGGGGCTGTAGCCCGCGTCGTTGACGAGGATCTCGATCTCCTTGCCCGCCTCCTGGACGCGCTTGAATATGGTGCGCGCTGCGTCGGGGTCGGAGAGGTCGCAGGCGATGGGCAGCACGTCGATGTCGAGCCTGCGCAGCTCGTCGGCCTGCTTTTCCAGGGCTTCCTTGTCGCGTGCGACGGTGACCAGATCGAAGTCGTCGCTGGCGAACAGCAGGCAGAGGGCCTCTCCGATGCCGCTCGTCGCGCCGGTGACCAATGCGGTTTGTGCCATGATGGCGCTCCTTTCGTGCCGGACGCGCTGCGCCCGAGTGGTTTTTCCCGCTATGATAGGAGCGAGAAGCGGGTGCCGTTCGGGCGGCTGCACGGCCGTTGGAAAGGTGCGACTTGCACGCAATCGGGCTGAAATGGCGAGGAGGACGCTTACGAATCGAGTCGCGCCTCCTCGAGGGCGCCCTCCTCCCGCTTCAGGTCGGGCGCGGCGTCGTCGAGGTTGCGCATGCCGCGCGCGACCAGGGCGAAGGCCGTGATGGCCATCCAGCAGCCTACGAGCACGACGGCGGCCACCGAGGTGCCCAGTGCGCTGACGCCTACCGAGGTGGCGAACACGGCAACGGGCGCCGCCGCCAGCAGAAGCGAGTTCTGCGTGCCCAGCGCGCTGCCGCGCGACGCTTCGGGAATGCGATCGAGCATGAAGAAGCCCAGCAGCGCCGACGCGGGTCCGGCGCTCACGCCCAGCACGAGCGCGCCCAGCAGCATGAACGGATAGGGAGGCAACGCGCCCAGAATAGCCACGCCCAACAGCATGCCGAACATCGACAGCACGTACCATGTCCGACGCGACAGACGCGGAGCGAACACGGCATAGGCGAGCGAGCTTGCCAGCAGGCCCAGCGACATGGTCGACAGCACGTAGCCCAGCAGCTCGGGACGGCCGCTGTCCGTGAAGAACACGGGCAGGACGAGGCCCTGGAACGATCCCATGACCATGACGATGCCGAACGTGAGCAGGGTGGAGACCGTCAGCACGCCGTCGGTGCGGAACAGCACGCGGATGCCGGTGCGCAGCGCGCCAACGGCCGATGGCACGACGCCCCGCTGCGCGGTCGCGTCGCCTTCGTTCGCAGGGGCACCCGATCGCACCGCGCCCACGCGGCGCGGGATGGTGGCGGTGGCAAGCGCTGCCGAGAACGAGAGGGCGGCCGTGAACCACAGCGACGGCACGCCGCCGACCAGGCCGATGGACAGCGCCGCCAACGCGGGCCCTACGATGGTGACCAGCGAATCGAGCGACTGCGACAACCCCATGAACCGTTGGAGGTCCACGTCGTCGTGTTTGGTGACGGCTGGCAGCAGCGCGTCGCGCGCGGTCATGCCGGGGATGTCGCCCACGGCTCCCAGCAGGCCCAGTGCGACGAACCACCAGAAGTTCAGCCCCCATACCATGTCCACCACGGGGATGAGCGCGACGCTGGCGGCGGATACGAGGTCGGAGGCGATGGATATGGTGCGGCGGTTGAAGCGGTCGAGCGCCGCACCGCCCACGATGCCGATGGCCATCTGGGGGACGGCGCAGATGAGCGCCAGCGTGCCGGCGGCCAGCGCATCGCCGGTGGTAGCCAGCAAGATGAGCGGAAGCGCGACGGCTGCGATGGAGTTTCCCAGCAGGGAAAGCGCGTTCGATACGAGGAAACGGATGGAGGTGCGGCCGAACATGAGGGGGATCCTTTCTGGCGAGTTCCTTCGACTGCGCGCCTGCGGCGCTTCGCTCAGGATGGCAGTTGCTGCTAGAAAGGAGTAAAAACTACGACGCTGCGTCGGGGTCAAGCGTCCTGTGACGAAGATATGGAGGCGGCTCCGCGTTTTGCGAGGATGCGAGCTTCAAGCGTCTCTTCCAGCTGGGTCTGAGCTCGTGCTTGCGCCTCGTTGAGCCCGGCGCGGATGAGTTCGTCGATGTACAGCTCGGCCTGGGGGTTGAGTTCGCTGTCCCAGTTCGCAGGGTCGAAGCAGTCGATCACAGGGTCGAGCATCTCCATGGCGGCATCGATTACGCGGTCGATGTCCGCATCCGTCGCATCGGGAGGCAGCTCGTCGAACATCGTCTGTATGTCATGGAGATCTTCGATCAGCCCTTTCTCGCCGAGGGCGGATACGGTGCGCTCAAGTTCGACGATATCTTCCTCGGTATACAGGTGCCCGGCGATAAGCAGCGCGTCGCGGTCGCCGCTGCGCACGGGCAGCGTGTCGTAGGCGTTGCCGATGAGCGCCTTGGCCGCGCGGGCGAACCGCACCGGCAAGTCGGGGTCCAACTGCTCGCGCTTCAGCAGGGCGATGGTGCGGCGTTGCTCCTGCAGACGCTCGATCTGCAGCGCCAGTTCGCGGTCGAGTTCATCGAGCGCCTCGTCGGCGTTCGGGCCGGCTGCTTCGGCCAGATGAGCGTCCGTTTCGTCGAGCACCTCCGAAATGCGCGACAGCGAGAACCCTAGCGACGACAGCCGCTTGATGCGCAGCAGGCGCACGAGGTCCCCTGCGCCGTAGTCGCGGTAGCCGTTCTCGCCGCGCGGCGGCTCGGGCAGCAGGTCGATGGCGTGATAATGGCGCAGCGTGCGCACCGACACCCCCGCCAGCTTCGCTATCTCGCTCGACTTCACCAGGAACTCTCCTTCGCTCGCGCCTACCGCGCCCGGCGGACCATCAGGCGCTCTTCGATGGGGAAGGCGTCGATGCTGCGGCGCTCCACCGTCTCGAAGCCGAAGTGGCCGTACAGCTGCTCGAGCCGTTCGGTGTAGCAATCGAGGTAGCAGGCCAGCCCGTGCTCGTCGGCGTATTCCAGAAACGGCGTGAGCAGACGGCGGAATGCTCCGCTGCCACGCTTCTCGGGATCCACACCGGCCGAGATGAAGTAGATGAAATCCTCGTCGGCCGCCGCACGCTCGAGCGGCCAGCTCGTGGAGGAGATGGGATCCATCGCCTCGATGCGCGGTCCCAGCACGTCGATCTCTTCGTCGGTGAGCACCTCGGCCAGAAGCGTGCCCGATTCCTCCTCGAGCTCGGTCCAGTCGACGTCGCCCAGCTCGCTGCGCAGGTAGACGTTCGCGGCCCCCGCTCGGTCGGGCAGCGCGTACACGCACTGGTACGGTGCGGTGACCTCGTAGTCCGATCGGATGACGGCGCGCGTGATCTCCAGCTTGCGATCGCGTCCGATGCCCAGCTCGTCGAGCGCTTCGAGCCAGGTGACGTACCACATCTCCTCGAGGAAGCACGTGCCCACCATGCGGGCGAGCGCGTCGAGCTCCTCGGTTCGGTCGGGTTGGACGGTGATGAGTCCGGGCAGGTTCATAGGACATCCTTTTGCGATTCGGTTTCGGTTCGTCTTCGATTCTCGCACGACCCGCTAGCCTTGTCGAGCGCTTCGGTGATTCGGGTTACAACTGAGGGCAAGGCGCGGCCGTACTGCAATCCGGTCGCGCCGGTTTGTCTTCGCCGCATCGCGCTGGCGCTGCCGCGACGACGGGCTGCCCGTTCAGTTCGCTTTCGAAGGAGGCTTTTCGATGACCGTCAAGGATTTTCTCGATACCAACGATTTCACGAAGGACCAGCTGCTCGACATGATCGAGCTGTCGCGCGTGCTCAAGCGCTGCGTGAAGGCCGGGTACTACCCCGAGCTGCTGAAACATAAGACGCTGGGCATGATCTTCCAGCAGGTGTCCACCCGCACGCGCCTGTCGTTCGAGGGCGCCATGGCCGACCTCGGCGGCACGGGCCAGTTCTACGCGCCCGGCACCATCCAGCTGGGCGGTCACGAGACCATCGAGGACTCGGCCCGCGTCATGAGCCGACTGCTGGACGTTCTCGAAGCGCGCGTCGACCGCCACGAGGACCTCGTCGAGCTGGCGAAGTACGCGACGATCCCCGTGATCAACGGCATGTCCGACTACAACCATCCCACCCAGGAGATGGGCGACCTCCTCACCATGATCGAGCATCTGCCCGAGGGCAAGCGCATCGAGAACTGCAAGATGGTGTTCGTGGGCGATGCCACCCAGGTGTGCGTGTCGGAGATGTTCATCACCTCGAAGATGGGCATGACCTTCGTGCAGTACGGCCCCGAGGGTCATCAGATCCGCGAGGACCTGCTGGAGATCGGTCGTAAGAACTGCGAGGTGTCGGGCGGCAGCGTCAGCGTCACCGGCAACCGCGAGGAGGCCATGAAGGACGCCGACTTCGTGTACACCGACGTGTGGTACGGCCTGTACGACAAGGAGCTGTCGAAGGACGAGCGCATGGCCATCTTCTACCCGACGTACCAGGTCACCGAGGAGCTTATGGCCATGGCTGCCCCGGACGCCAAGTTCATGCACTGCCTGCCCGCCTCGCGCGGCGAGGAAGTGACCGACGCGGTGATCGACGGCTCGCAGTCCATCTGCTGGGACGAGGCCGAGAACCGCAAGCACTCCATCCGCGGCTTGCTGGCGTACTTCTGCAAGCAGGCCGAAACCGACCAGCCCGAAGCCGACGAAGCCCACGATCAGCTGAACTACCTGCTGGAAGGCCTCGGCAAGCAAGCGATCAAGTAAGGGTCCGACTGATTTGAAAGAGGCTCCTTATGGCAAAGAATAAGAAATTTCGGTTGGTCGACGCGATCCTGTCGGTCATCACCGTCGTGTTCGTGGCCGAGGCGGCGGCTCCTGCGGCCGCCATCGGCAACTCGCAGTTCTTCTGGTGGATCTTCCTCATCATCGCGTTTCTGCTGCCGTACGGCTTGGTGGTCAGCGAGCTGGGCACCACCTACGACGACGAGGGCGGCCTGTACGACTGGGTGCGCCGCGCGTTCGGCGACAAGTGGGGCAGCCGCGTGAGCTGGTACTACTGGATCAACTTCCCGCTGTGGATGGCGTCGCTCGCTTTCCTGTTCCCCGAGACCATCTCGATGATCACCGGCATGGAAATAGGGCTGGTGCCCTCGCTGGCCATCGAGCTGGCGTTCGTCTGGATCGTCGTGTTCCTCAGCTTCTCGAAGGTGTCGGACTCGGCGTGGATCCTCAACCTGGCCGCCGTGCTCAAGGTGGGCATCGCGCTGGTGGTGGGCGGCCTCGGCATTTGGTACGCCGTGAACTTCGGCTTCGCGAACGACATGGCGCCCGAGACGTTCCTGCCGGCGCTCGACTCGAACAGCCTGACGTACTTGTCCATCATCCTGTTCAACTTCATGGGCTTCGAGGTCATCACCACGTACGTGGGCTCGATGGAGAACCCGAACAAGCAGATTCCCCGCGCCATCATCGCGGGCGGCATCGCCATCGCGGCGCTGTACCTGTTCAGCTCGTTCGGCATCGGCGCCGCCATCCCGGCCATGGACATCTCGCTGGACTCCGGCATCATGGACGCCGTGGGCATCATGGCGGGCGTGGGCAGCGTGCTGTTCATCGTGGTGGGCATCGTGTTCCTCATCACGTTGTTCGGCAACATGGTCAGCTGGTCGTTTGGCGTGAACTTCGTGGCCGAGCACGCGGCGCGCAAGAAGAACATGCCGAAGGTGTTCGCGCACGAGAGCGAGAAGAACCAGATGCCCACCGGCGCCGCCATCGTCAACGGCGTGGTGGCCAGCGTGTTGGTGCTGCTGTCGCCCGTGATGGAGCTGGCGGGCTTCGACAGCTTCTTCTGGATCTTCTTCTCCATGAACATTGTGTTCCTGCTGATCAGCTACATTCCCATGTTCCCCGCGTTTTTGAAGCTGCGCAAAATCGACCCTGCGGCGAACCGCGTGTTCAAGGTGCCGGGCGGCCACGGCGTGGCGCTGGTAGTGGCGTGGGTGCCGGTGATCCTGCTCGTGCTGGCCATCATCGCCACTATCGTTCCGCTGAACGGCTCGCCCGAGGAGATGAGCAAGATCCCCATGCTCATCGGCGTGATCGCGTTCGTCATCCTGGGCGAGCTCGTGCGCATCTGGTCGGCGCGCGGGCGCAAGGACGATTACGGCGGCATGGGCTCGAGCGGCGACCCGTTCGAGTTCGATGTGGCGCACGGCTACGAGGAAATGCCTGAATCCGAGAAGATCGCCGTGGAAGAGGATCTGATCATCGGCCGCGAGCCGCGCGATCTGGTGTAACCAATCCCGAAAGGACGTACTTATGGATACCATTTACGAGAACGAATCGACCCCGAAGAAAGACGGCTACCGCATGCCCGGCGAGTTCGAGCCGCAGGAGTGCATCTGGATGCTGTGGCCGCATCGCCCCGACAACTGGCGCGACGGCGCGAAGCCTGCGCAGAAGGCGTACGCCGACGTGGCGCGCGGCATCGCCCAGTACGAGCCGGTCATCGTGGGCGTGAACCCCGAGGACTACGCCGCCGCGCACTACGTGCTAACGGGCGAGGAGAACATCCTGGTCGTGGAGATGACCAGCGACGACTCGTGGATCCGCGAATGCGGCCCCACGTTCGTGGTGAACGACGACGGCGACGTGCGCGCGGTGCACTGGCACTTCAACGCATGGGGAGGGCTGGTGGACGGCCTGTACTTCCCGTGGGACCAGGACGCGCTCGTGGGTCTGAAGGTGGCCGACCTCGCCGGCGTTGATCGCTACCGCCCGGACTCGTTCGTGTTGGAAGGTGGCTCCATCCACGTGGACGGCGAAGGCACCGTGATGACCACGGAGATGTGCCTCTTGTCCGAGGGGCGCAACCCCGAGCTCTCGAAGGAGCAGATCGAGAACTACCTGTGCGAGTACCTGGGCGTCGACAAGGTGATCTGGATCAAGGACGGCATCGACCCCGAGGAGACGAACGGGCACATCGACGACGTGGCCTGCTTCGTGCGCCCGGGCGAGGTGGCCTGCATCTGGACCGACGACGAGGACAACCCGTTCTACGAGGCCGCGCACGCCGCCTACGAGACGCTGTCGAACGCCACCGACGCGAAGGGGCGGGCGCTCAAGGTGCACAAGCTGACCATGCCGAAGGAGCCGGTCTACATGACGCAGGAGGAAGTGGACGCCATCGACGTGGTGGAGGGCACCATCCCGCGCACCACCGAGGACGTGTGCATCGCCTCGTACATGAACTTCCTCATCGGCAACGATTTCGTGCTGGTGCCCCAGTACGACGACGAATACGACGAGATGGCGTTGCAGCAGGTGCAGGAGATGTTCCCCGAACGCGAAGTCGTGGGCGTGCCCACGCGCGAGGTGGTGTACGGCGGCGGCAACATCCACTGCATCACCCAGCAGCAGCCAGTTGGCGTGTAAAGTCCGAAGCCCCAATCAGAAAGGATTTCCCATGTCCTATCAGAAAGGACCCGGCCAGACCGTGGTCATCGCCCTCGGCGGCAACGCCTTGGGAAACACGCCGCAAGAGCAGCTGGAGCTGGTGAAGAACACCGCCTCGCACATCGTCGACATGGTGAGCGAGGGCGTGAACGTCGTCGTGTCCCATGGTAACGGGCCGCAGGTCGGCATGATCCAGAACGCGTTCGACTACGCGAACGCCCACGACGGCAAGACGCCGGCCATGCCGCTGCCCGAGTGCGGCGCCATGAGCCAGGGATACATCGGCTACCAGCTGTCCCAGGCCATCCTGAACGAGCTCAAGCGCCGCGACATCATGCGCTCGTCGGTGGCGCTCATCACCCAGACGGTGGTCGACGCGAACGACCCCGCGTTCCAGGATCCCACGAAGCCCGTGGGCGCGTTTCTGACTGAAGACGAGGCCGTGCGTCTTGCGAACGAGACGGGCGCCACGTTCAAGGAGGACGCCGGCCGTGGCTGGCGCCAGGTGGTCGCATCGCCCGCGCCGGTGCGCATCGTGGAGTTCGATGCCATCAAGGACCTCGTGGACGACGGCTACCTCGTGGTGTCCACGGGAGGCGGCGGCGTACCCGTCATTGAGGAGGACGGCGGGTATCGCGGTGTGCCGGCCGTCATCGACAAGGACCGTTCCAGCGCCAAGCTGGCGGCCGACTTCAAGGCCGACATGCTGGTCATCCTCACCGCGGTGCCGAAGGTGGCCATCAACTTCAACACGCCGGACCAGCAGGACCTCGACGTGCTGACCGTGGCCGAGGCCGCGCAGTATATCGAGGAAGGCCAGTTCGCTTCCGGCTCCATGCTGCCGAAGGTGGAGGCCTGCATCGCGTACCTGCAAGCCTACCCCGAGGGCAAGGCCATCATCACCAGCCTCGAGAACGCCGCCGAAGCCATCGAGGGCAAGTCCGGCACCCTGATCGTGGCGTAAGCGCCGAAAGCGCGTGGCCCGTCGACGCGCGGGCCACGCGCTTCTCCATCGTGAACGCGCGAGTCGAAATTCTGGCACAAAATAACGGGTAGGGGAACGATTCGGCGCTGTTTCGCATGTACGATAGGGGTGAAAAACAAGAAACCCCAGGTCGAAATCGTCCGCAATCCGAACCAAATTCCCCTACCCGCAAATTTGTGCCAAAAACAGGCACCCCACGTTCAAACCGCAACCCGACAAACCGATGCTAATCGTGACAAGCGGGAGCGGCTCAACATGGGCGTAAGCTCTCGTCAGGAGGTGCTCGACATTGTGTACGATGCGGGCGCCGAAGGCAAGACGACGCCCGCATCGTGAGAGGTTCTTACTCCGCTTCGAGCAGCGGTTCGGATTCGGGGGCGGGTTTTGTTTGCATTGCCCCCGCCCGCCTCAGCTTCCCGCATTCCCGCGCGGCCAGCGCCACGGTCAGGGAGGCGGCCATGAGATCGGCGGGGGGCTGCGACCACCAGACGCCGGTCAGGCCCTCGACGGCCGCCAGCACCACGATCATGGGGATGGCGAACAGCAGGTAGCGGCAGACGCCCAGCAGAATGGAGATGCGCTCCTGTCCCACGGCCTGGAAGTACGCCGAGGCCACCTGCGCCAGGAACCCGAACGGCGCGCACACCAGCAGCGGCAGGAAGTGCGAGGCGGTCAGCTCGATCAGCTGGGGGTCGTCGCCGATGAAGAACGTCGAGATGGGCGCGGCGAACGCGATGACCAGCCCGCACACGACGGCCAGGATGGCGAACGTCCCGCCCAGGCTGGCCTTCACCAGCTCGTGCAGGCGCTCGAAGTGGCGCGCGCCGCGGTTGAAGCTGGCGATAGGCTGCAGGCCGTAGGTGGCGCTGAGGCACAGCATGTCCAGCAGGTAGACGACGTAGCCGTTGATCACGGAGAACGCCGCGAGGTCGGGATCGCCGCCCAGCGAGCCCAGGTAGTTGTTGATCACGATGGTGTACACGAGGCTGGCCACCTGCACCAGGAACAGCGGCAAGCCCTGCCAGAGGATCGTGCGGCAGATCGCGGGATCCAGCTTCATGCCTCCGAACGTCACCTTGAAGGTGGACTTCTTGTTGAACTGGAAGTACAGGATGGCGAAGAACCATAGCCCCGTGCTCATGCCGTAGTACGCGCCTGCGGCAGCGAAGCCCAGGTCGAGCACGTACACGCACAGATACAGCCAGAACAGCGCCAAGACGGAGGCGATGACGGCCAGCGCCGAGGCCAGCGAAGGCTTCTCGTCGGTGCGCAACAGCGAGCACAGCAGCTGCCCCAGCGTGCAGAACGGGTAGAAGCACATGAGCAGGCGGATGAACGCCGTCACGTCCTCGTGGATGTCGGGCGTGGCGCCCAAAAGCGTGGCTATCTGCGGCGCGAACAGGGCGATGACCGCGGAAAGCGCCACTAGCAGGTAGGCGGCCAGCCAGAACCCCTGGTTGAACACCTTCTGCGCGCCCGCCGTGTCGCCGCTGCCCAGGCGCTGGCCGGCTGCGGCGGCGGTGCCCATGCCCAGCGCCCCGCCCAGCGCCAGGTTCAGCAGCTCCAGCGGAAGGATGACGGTGACGGCGGCCAGGCCGAGCGGTCCCAGGCCGTTGCCGATGATGAGGCCCTCCAGCACCACCATCACCATCTGCGCCAGCATGCCGGCGAACGTGATGGCGGCGTAGCGGGCGAACAGCGGCTTGATGGGCGCGGTGCCCAGCTCGCGTTCGGTGGGTTCGGGCTCGATAAGCAGCTCGTCCATTGCCGTCGGCCTCCTTGAGCCTGGTGGCGGTTTCCGTCGTGACGACCTTACCGCGAAGCCGACGCGAGCGGGGGATTATACCGGTCGCGTTTCGCCGGAGTGCGGGATTATATGGGATTAGCCGGGTAGCGCGAAGGTTACGGGATGCCGAGGGAGCAACGGGAACGGCGCGCGCATGTCGTCCGCAGTCCGGGGACGCATCTTCGCCCCTAAAACACGCTACAGGCCCCTTTTCCGTGTTTTAGGGGCGAAGATGCGTCCCTGCGGTGCCCCCGGTTCCGCGCCGGGGGCACCAAACATGGAAGGGGATGGGTCTGGTTAGGCTTCGTACACCTTCTTGCCGTCCAGGTAGGTGGCAAGCACCTTCGCGCCGAGGATGTCCTCCGGGGCGCAGGTGACGAGGTCGGTGTCGAGCACGGCGAGGTCGGCCAGCTTGCCGGCCGTCAGCGATCCCACCTCGTCGTCGCGTCCCGCGGCGATGGCGCTGCCCAGCGTGTAGGCGCGGACGGCGTCGGCGGCGGGGATCTTCTCGTGCGGCTGCCAGCCGCCTGCGGGCTCGCCGGTGGCCGGGCTCTGGCGCGTCACGGCGTCGTAGATGACCTCGCGCGAGTTGATGTCCACCACGGGCGAGTCGGTGCCGAAGGAGAACTTCACGCCGGCGTCGAGGTAGCTCTTGTACGGCCACATCAGCTTGGCGCGCTCCGGCCCCAGGTCGCGCTCGATGCCGTTCGGGTCGAGCACCGTGTGGGGCGGCTGGCAGTTGGCGCACACGTCCAGCTCGGCCAGCCGCTCGATGTCGCCCGGCAGGAAGTTCTCGAGGTGCTCCAAGCCGTTCTGGCCGTTCGGCGCGCCGAACTTCTCGCGCGCCTCCTCGAAGATGTCGAGCGCGGTGTGGATGGCCTTGTCGCCGATGGTGTGGATGCGCACGGCGAAGCCCTCCTCGGCCGCGCCCAGCACGATGGTGCGCATGCGCTCGGGGTCGGTCACCGGCGCGCCGCATTCGCCCTCGTGCGCCGCGTTGGAGTACGGCTCGGAAAGCCAGGCGGTGTGGGTGGACGACACGCCGTCGAAGAACTGCTTGAGGCCGGGAGAGCGCAGCAGGTCGTTGTCGGCGAACTCGTCGCGCAACTTCCGGGCGCGAGTCAGATCCTCCAGCGCGGTGGGGAACATGTTGATGCGCACGGTGAGGTCGCCGCGCTCGTGCAGCGCGCGGTACACGTCGTCGCGCACGAAGTCGCCGCCGGGTACGGCCAGAAGCGACACGTCGCACACGCTGGTGATGCCCTCGGCGTTGAGGTCGGCCAGGAACTGCCGGATGCCGGCGTTCGTTTCCTCCTCGCTGAATTCGAGCATGGTGGGGATGAGCGCGGTGGCCGCCGTTTCCTGGATGATCCCCGTCAGCTCGCCGTTTTCGTCCTTCTGGTAGACGCCGCCGGCGGGCGGGATCGAGTCCTTCGTGATGCCGAACTTCTCGAGGCCCTTCGAGTTCACCCACAGCGTGTGCGAGTCGCCCGACTGCAGGCACACGGGACGGTCGGGGTAGGCGGCGTCGAGGATGTCCTTGTTCGGCAGCACGGGGTCGTCCCACAGCGGGTGGTACCAGCCGTACGACAGCATGAACTCGTCGGCCGGCCGGGCATCCTCCACCTGCTTGAGCGCTTCGACGCAGTCCTCCGGGCACGTGCCCTCGCAGAACACCACGTAGGGCGAGCGGTCCATGGCCGAGGGGAAGAAGTGCAGGTGCGAGTCGTGGAATCCGGGGCAGACGAACGCGTCGCCCAAGTCGACGGTCTCGGTGCCGGGGCCCGCATAGGCGGCGGCTTCCTCGCGCGGCCCGACGAAGGCGATGCGTCCGCCCTCGATGGCGATGCTGCCGTCCATGGTAGCGTCGACGCCCGGTTCGGCGGTGAAGATGCGGGTGCTGTTCAAGATCAGATCGGCCGGCTTCATGCGACGGCTCCTTCCTTCGACAGATCGGACGAATCGACGGTGCGTTCGACGCGCAGCGAGCCCAGGCGGCGCAGCTCGCGCACCACGAACACCATGGTGAACGCGAAGCACAGCACGTCGGCCACCGGCTGCGCCCACCATACGCCGGTGATGCCCATGAACGACGACATGATGATAATGCAGGGGACGGTGAACAGGAGATAACGGCTCATGCCCAGCACCGTGGCGATGACCACCTTGTCCACGGCCTGGAAGTAGGCCGACATCACGTTCGAGGCAGAGCCCAGGCAGGCCAGCAGGCAGAGCGGCAGCGTGTTGGCGGCGGCCAGCGCGATGAGGTCGGGCTCGTCTCCGCAGAAGATGGTGCAGATGGGCACGGCGCACAGGATGAACAGCGCCGACACCACGGCGATGGCGGCGGCGGTGTCCACCAGCGACGCGCGGATGAGCGTCTTCAGGCGATCGGGGCGCTTGGCGCCGTTGTTCACGCTAGCCAGGGGCTGCACGCCGTAGGTGGAGCACAGCCACATCATGTTGAGGATGTACACCAGGTAGCCGTTCAGGATGGCGAAGGCGCCTATCTCCAGATCGCCGCCCAGCACGCCCAGATAGTTGTTGATGACGATGGTGTACAGAAGGCTGGCGGCCTGCACGAGGAACGTGGGCAGCCCGATGGTCAGGATCTCCTTGCACAGCTTGCCCTCAAGCTTCATGTCGGAGAAGGCGATCTTGAACTTCGTGTGCTTGCTGAAGACGAAATAGAACACCGCGACGAACCAGAGGCCGATGGACAGGCCGTAGTACACGGCCGCGCCCGCAACGCCCATGTTCGCCAGGAAGATGGAGCAGTACAGCCACACGATGGCCAGCACGGCCGATCCGAACATGGCGGCGGTGGCCAGCCCCGGTTTCTCGTCGACGCGCAGCACCGACGACATCATCTGGCCGAGGATGCAGAACGGGTAGAAGCACACGAAGATGCGCATGAACGTGACCACGCCGTCCACGAGGTCGGGCGTGGCGCCCAGCATCAGGGCGATCTGCGGCGCGAAGATGAAGATGAGCGCCGAGACGGCCAGGATGAGGTACGTGGAAAGCCAGAAGCCCTGGCCGAACGCCTTGCGCGCGCCCGCCATGTCGCCGGCGCCCAGACGGTTGCCCGCGACGGTGGCCACGCCCATGCCCAGCGATCCGCCCAGCGCCAGGTTCAGCAGCTCGAGCGGCATGATGATGCCCACCACGGCCAAGCCGAACGATCCCAGGCCGTTGCCGATGATCACCCCCTCGAGGATAACCATGACGGCCTGCGCGGCCATGCCGATGAGCGTGATGAGCGAGTACTTGACGAACAGGCCGTGCACGGGCTTCGTGGCTAACTCGCGGTCCTCGTCGGTGACCGCGACGGCGGTTGCGTCTTCTGCCATCAGCGCTGCCCTCCTTTCCCGATCCTTGGTCTGCGGCGTTTTGCCGCCTCCCCGGGCGACCGGGCGGCCGCCCCTTGCGTTCGGGCGGCTCCCTTGCAGCCGCCCCGTCTGCAAACGACCATACGCCCGCCGTGCGGAAGAGGGAAAGTTTATAAGGGGTTGGATTGCCCCGCTGCGGGTTTAGAAGGGGTTAGTGCTCGTTTGACCAGGAGCTGCTTCAATCTTCTTTCCAGAAGCTTTGCAGCAGCTGCTGGCGCGAGCTGACGTTGGCCTTGCGGTAGATGTTGTGCACGTGCGCCTTCACCGTGCCCAGCGACAGCGTGAGCGCGCTCGCGATGTTCTGGTTGTCCTTGCCTTCCAGCAGCAGCGCCAGCACGTCGCGCTCGCGCGGCGTGAGCGCATGGCGGTCGGCGTAGCGCGCCAACTGCGTGTGGGCGCGCTGCTGCACCTTCGTCGTGGCGCCCGTGGGCGGTTCGAGGAAGCGGATGGACAGCGTGTCGGCGGCCGAGCGGATGGCCAGAACCGCGCAGAAGATGACCGCCACGTTCTCGCACATGTTGCGCTCGCTGAGGTGGTACGTGAACGACAGGTCGGTGATCTGCGGCGCAAGGTAGTACATCATGAGCGAATCCTCGGCGAACACGAGGGCGATCAGCACGGCGAACGCGATGAAGGGCTTGCGCATGCGCAGCAGGTGCTGCCGCAGCGTCTCGTCGGCTCCTCGCCGGTACGTCCAGAAGCCGTAGCCGAGCGCCGAAGCGACGCACAGGTCGCGCACGCCGTAGAAGATCCACTGGCTCAGCCTCGAGTCCTGCACCGCCACCACGACCGCCGCCTGCACGAGCACGCATGCCCCGCACGGCACGGCGATGCGCAGCCAGGTGCGGCGCTCGACGTATTCCAGCACCACCCACCACACGCTCATGATGAACAGCGTGGAGAACGCCAGCTTGATCCACGGATGCAGGAAGGGGAAGGTCACGATCTCGGCCAGCGTGTCGGGCTTCAAGTAGGAGTACTCGTCCAGGAAGATGAGCGATGTCTCCAAGCAGAACGCGATGAAGAACGCCATGATGCCCAGGTACGTGGTGCGATGCGACACGAAATAGGCCGACAGCGACATGCTGGCCGAGAACAGGCACATCAGTATGAACAGCATGGTGTAGCAGAACCAGATCTCGTTCACGATGCCTCCTCGTCCCTCTGTCCCTTTGTCTCACTCTTTCCAGAAGTCGCGGGTGAGATCCTGGCGGCTTGCGTGGTCGGTCTTCTTCAAGATGTTGTGCACGTGCGCCTTCACGGTTCCCAGCGCCAGCTGCAGCTCGCTCGCGATGTTCTGATTGTCCTTGCCCTGCAGCACGAGGGCGAGGATCTCCCGCTCGCGTGCGGTCATGCCGTGGCGTTCGCAGTACGCGGGCAGCAGGTCGTCGATCTGCCGTCGCACCTCGGGGTTCTCGGATGCGGGCGGCTCCTTGAACCGCAGCCGCAACGTGGCTCCGGCTTCGCGCAGGCTGAAGAACGCGAACGCCAGCATGAGGAAGTTCTCGGAGAAGTTGCGCTCGGATATGTAGAGGGGCAGCATAGAGACCGACGTGGGGTCCCACACTAGCATCATGAACGTGTCTTCCAGGATGATGCACATGGTCAGCACCAACGTGATCAGGAACAAAGGCTCGTGACGGCGCAGTCTCGTCTTCTCGATCTCGCTTTTGGTGGTGCGGTAGCGCATGAGCACGTAGCCGAGGCACCACAGCAGGAACACCTGGCGCATGCTGTAGAACAGCCATTGCTTGTACTGCCCTTCGGGCAGGGCGACGATCACGACGGTGCTGAGCACGACGAAGCCCACGGCTGGAGCGATGCGCATCGACATCCGTTTCTCGCCGAGGAAATCCAAGGCGATCAGCCACAGGGCTTCCAAGATGCCGAGGGCGAAGAATATCCTCAGGGCCGGCTGGTCGATGGCGTAGAACACTTCGAGGGGGAACTCGGTGTTCTGTCCGAGGTATTCGTTCTGGAAAATGAGCGCCAGATCGAGGAAGTAGAACAGGAAGAACGCCACCATGTACAGATGGCTTCGTTTACGGCAGACGAAGTACGCGGAAAGGGAGATCGTTCCCGCCGCGATACAGACGAGCATGACGAGGATCGTGTAGAAGTAGAAGGCGATCTCCAAGGTTTAGTCCCCCTCGCTTTCCCGTTTGCGGGTCGGCCGTTCTTCATGCGGCCATTCTACCTCGTGGGTTTAGCGAGTCGTATCGGGGTTGTAGAGCTTTTGTAAACTGAGACTATAGTGCCTGTTCAGAGGATGGGTTACGGGGGATTATTTCGGTTATAGATTTCTTTTCGTGAAAATAATCTTCATTATTCCTTCACAACGCGGGGTGCCGGTCGCATAGTGGGCGCCAAGAGATGCGGCTGCCGACGGCATGTCGCGGACCACCGATTCCATAGGAGGAACCATGGCAGTGAAGGACTACATCGACACCAACGACTTCACCAAGGAAGAGCTGCTCGACATGATCGAGCTGGCGCAGTCCATGAAGGCTATGATCAAGGAGGGCGGCCGCTACCCGCTGATCCTCAAGAACCAGACGCTCGGCATGATCTTCCAGCAGGTGTCCACCCGCACCCGCATCTCCTTCGAGACGGCCATGACCGACCTGGGCGGCCATGCGCAGTTCTTCGGCCCGGGCACCATCCAGCTCGGCGGCCACGAGACCCTCGAGGACACCGCCCGCGTCATGGGCTCGCTCGTCGACATCCTCATGGCCCGCGTGAACCGCCATCCCGACGTGGTGAACCTGGCGAAGCACTCCGCCGCGCCGGTCATCAACGGCATGTCCGACTTCAACCATCCCACGCAGGAGCTGGGCGACCTCTTGACCATGATCGAGAACCTGCCCGAGGGCAAGAAGATCGAGGACTGCAAGCTCGCCTTCATCGGCGACGCCACGCAGGTGTGCGTCTCCCTCATGTTCATCGCCTCGAAGATGGGCATGGACTTCGTGCACTTCGGCCCCAAGGGCAAGCAGGTGACCGACGGCGGCCTCGTGGTCGACTCCGACGTGGACATCATGGCCATCGCCGAGGAGAACTGCAAGGTGTCCGGCGGCACCGTCACCGTGTCCGACGACATCGAGTGCATCAAGGGCGCCGACTTCGTCTACACCGACGTGTGGTACGGCCTGTACGACGAGGAAGAGGGCGGCGAGAGCTACATGGACGTCTTCTATCCCAAGTACCAGGTGACCATGGAGATGATGGACTTCGCCGGCCCGGACTCCAAGTTCATGCACTGCCTGCCGGCCACCCGCGGCGAGGAAGTGACCGACGAGGTCATGGACCATCCCGAGCGCAGCCTGTGCTGGGTCGAGGCCGAGAACCGCAAGCACTCCATCCGTGCCATCCTGGCCTACCTCTGCCCGAAGACGAAGGAGGATGCCGACGCCGCCGACGCCGCCGAGGCTCGCATGAACGCGGTGCTCAACAAGATCGCCTAGTTGGGGATTGCGCATCCTGGAGGGGGACGGCCTTCTCCAGGATGCCTGCACTGATCGAACGCTCCACCGGGCCGGGCCCGCGACGTTAGCTGACGCGGCCCGGTGGGGCTGAACCCCTGAAAGGGGACAACCAATGGGTAATAAAGTCAAGAAGTTCTCATTCATCAGCGTTATTCTGTCCGTGATCTGCGTGGTGTTCGTGGCCGAGGCCGCCGCCCCCGCTGCCGCCATCGGCAACCAGCAGTTCTTCTGGTGGATCTTCCTCATCATCACGTTTCTACTTCCCTACGGCATGGTCGTCGCCGAGCTGGGAACCACCTACGATTCCGACGGCGGCCTGTACGACTGGATCCGCGAGGCGTTCGGCGACCGCTGGGGCAGCCGCGTGGCGTGGTACTACTGGATCAACTTCCCGCTGTGGATCGCCTCTCTGGCCACGCTGTTCCCCGACATCCTGGGGATGGTGTTCGGCGTGGAGTTCGAGCTGGCTCCCGTGCTGCTCATCGAGCTGGCGTTCGTGTGGATCGTCGTGTTCATGAGCTTCTCGAAGGTGTCGGACTCCGCTTGGATCCTCAACGGAGGCGCCGTCCTCAAGGTGCTCATCGCGGTGTCCGTGGGCGGCCTCGGCATCTGGTACGCCGTGAACAACGGCTTCGCCAGCGACATGTCGCCGGCCACGTTCATGCCCGACCTCACCAACACCAACGCGCTGACGTACTTGTCCATCATCCTGTTCAACTTCATGGGCTTCGAGGTCATCTGCACCTTCGCCGGCGCCATGAAGAACCCCTCGAAGGACATCCCCAAGGCCATCGTGCTGGGCGGCCTGGCCATCGGCGCCATCTACCTGTTCTGCTCGTTCGGCATCGGCGCGGCCATCCCGGCCGACCAGATCGACCCGGACTTCGGCATGATCTACGCCGTGATGACCATGGTGGGCGAGGCGTCTCCCATCTTCATGCTCATCTGCATCATCTTCCTGGTCACCCTGTTCGCGAACATGGCCTCCTGGTCGTTCGGCGTGAACTTCGTGGCCGACTACGCCGCCAAGCACGGCAACATGCCAAAGGTGTTCTCGCATGAGAACGCGAAGACCGAGATGCCCACCGGCGCGGCTATCGTGAACGGCGTGGTGGCTTCGCTGGCCCTCATGCTGCAGCTGATCCCGATTCCGGCCATCTCCGAGGGCATCTTCTGGATGCTGTTCTCGATGAACGTCGTGTTCCTGCTGATCAGCTACATTCCGATGTTCCCGGCGTTTTTGAAGATGCGCAAGGTGGACCCGAACCGCAAGCGCGTGTTCACGTTCCCCTTCAAGGGCAAGCTCATGTACGTGATGCTGGCCATTCCCGCCATCGAGCTGGTGCTGGCCATTATCGCCACCATCGTGCCGCTGAACGGCTCGGAGGAAGAGCTTTCGAAGATCCCCATGCTCATCGGCGTCATCGTGTTCGTGGTGCTGGGCGAAGTGGTGCGCATCTGGTCGAAGCGCGGCCGCACGGAAGAGTACAAGGGCCTGACGCCCGCCTTGGCCGCCGAGCGCTTGGCTGAGGAAGCCGCCGAAGAGGCCGCCGACGAGGCCGAGGCCCCCGAGGCGAAGGGCGACGCGGAACCCGAAGCGGTGCCGGTCGCGTAAGCAAGAACCAAGCTGGCGCCGCGCAGGTCGTCATCCCGGCTGTCATCCTGAGCGGAGTCGCGACGCGAAGCTAGTCCTTTAGGGAAGGATCCGGCGCGGCGCCAGCAGAGTAACAAACAACGCTTGAAGCAAGTACTGCAAACCAAAACAGAAAGGTGTGCATTATGAAGACGATTCACGAGAGCGTTTCCACCCCGAAGGCCGACGGCTACCGCATGCCCGGCGAGTTCGAGCCGCAGACCCGCATCTGGATGGCGTGGCCGCACCGCACCGACACGTGGGCCTGGGGCGCGAAGCCGGCTCAGAAGCAGTACGCCGACGTGGCGCGCGCTATCGCCGAGTTCGAGCCCGTCACCATGTGCGTGAACCAGGTGGACTACGCCAACGCCAAGGCCGTGTTCGAGGACGACGAGAACGTCACCGTCGTCGAGATGACCACCGACGACGCGTGGGTGCGCGACACCGGCGCCACCTGGGTGGTCAACGACGAGGGCGACAAGCGCGCCGTGCATTGGCACTTCAACGCCTACGGCGGCTTCGAGAACGGCCTGTACTTCCCGTGGGACAAAGACGAGCAGATCGCCCTCAAGATGGCCGAGATGAGCGGCTGCCGTCGCTATCGCCCCGAAAGCTTCATCCTCGAGGGCGGCTCCATCCACGTGGACGGCGAGGGCACGGTCATCACCACCGACATGTGCCTGCTCGATCCCGGCCGCAACGCGTCCGTGACCGACTACGAGCCCTGGTCCGAGGAGCTGCGCGCGTACTGCGACGAGCAGCTGAAGAAGTACCTGGGCGTGGAGAAGGTCATCTGGGTCAAGGACGGCATCGACCCCGAGGAGACGAACGGCCACATCGACGATGTCGCCCAGATCGTCGCTCCCGGCAAGGTGCTGTGCATCTGGTCCGACGACCCGGACTACCCGTTCTACAACGAGTGTCATGCCGCTTACGAGACGCTGTCCAACGCCGTGGACGCCAAGGGCCGCAAGCTCGAGGTGACCAAGCTCTGCATGCCCGTGAAGCCGCTGTACATGGACCAGGCGTCCTGCGACTCCATCGACACCGAGGAGTACGCCGAGCCGCGCGTGGCCGATGAGCCGCTGATCGCGTCGTACATGAACTTCCTCATCGTCAACGGCGGCGTCATCGTGCCGCAGTACGGCGACGAGAACGACGCGCTGGCCGTCCAGCAGATCCAGGCTGCGTTCGACGAGGCGTGGGGCGAGGGCGCGTACAAGGCCGTGGGCGTGAAGACCGACCAGGTGGTCTTCGGCGGCGGCAACATCCACTGCATCACCCAGCAGGAGCCGGCCGGCAAGTAGGCTGTTCCGGCGACCTCGCGGCCGGCGGGGCGGATCGTCCCGCCGGTGCCGCGAGCGTTCTGCGATTGATTATCCTCTGCCTGACAGTCTCCGGCCGTGGCAACCCCGGCTTTTTCATCAAGGCATTTTCCAGAAGGCCCCATCCGTCCTCCGGCCAACCGGTGCGCACCGGCGGAGGTCGGCGGGCCACGGAGCGGTCCTTTCGCCAGGGGCCGCTCCGCTTTTTCCTCACCTCCCGTCCCTGCGGCGCGCGTTGGGCGCGCCCGAGAGAAAGAGAGCATCGCATGCCTTATCAGAAGGGTGAAGGTAAGTCCGTCGTCATCGCGCTGGGCGGCAACGCCCTGGGCAACACGCCCCAGGAGCAGCTCCAGCTGGTGAAGGACACCGCCAAGAACATCGTCGACATGGTCGAGGAGGGCACCAACGTCATCGTGTCACACGGCAACGGCCCCCAAGTCGGCATGATCAACAACGCGTTCGCGTACGCGTCCGCCGACGACGGCAAGACCCCGGAGATGCCGTTCCCCGAGGCCGGCGCCATGAGCCAGGGCTACATCGGCTACCAGCTGTCCCAGGCCATCCTGAACGACATGAAGCTGCGCGGCATCGACCGCTCGACGGCCTGCGTCGTGACGCAGACCGTGGTGGATCCGTCCGACCCGGCGTTCCGGAACCCCACCAAGCCGGTCGGCGCCTTCCTCTCCGAGGAGGAGGCCAAGGCCAAGGCCGCCGAGACCGGCTGGACGTTCAAGGAGGACGCGGGCCGCGGCTGGCGCCAGGTCGTCGCCTCCCCGAAGCCGGTGCGCATCGTCGAGTTCGACGCGGTCAAGGACCTCATGGACGGCGGTTACGTGGTCGTGTCCACGGGCGGCGGCGGCGTGCCGGTGTTCGAGAAGGAAGGCCTGTACGAGGGCGTTCCCGCGGTCATCGACAAGGACCGTTCTTCCGCCAAGCTGGCCGCCGACTTCGGCGCCGACATGCTGGTCATCCTGACGGCTGTCGAGAAGGTTTGCGTGAACTTCGGCAAGCCCGACCAGGCCGAGATCGACACGATGACCATTGCCGAGGCTGAGGAGTTCATCGCCCAGGGTCAGTTCGCCCCCGGCTCCATGCTCCCGAAGGTGGAGGCGTGCATCGAGTACGTGCGCGCGTTCCCCGAGGGCAAGGCTCTCATCACGTCGCTCGAGTGCGCCGCTGCCGGTATCGAAGGCAAGACGGGCACGGTCATCACGGCGTAAAGCGCCTCCGAAGCCCGAAAGGGCCCGCTGCCGCATGTTCGGCAGCGGGCCCTTCTCTTTTGCGCGGCCGCCTCGTGCCCTGCGGCGGCGCGCCCGAAGCCCAGCCGGCCCGCCGCGACCCCCTCCGGCGTCGCATCGCACCGGCTCGCC
>NZ_GL622581.1:273047-283769 GCF_000185625.1 Eggerthella sp. 1_3_56FAA | reverse complement strand
CCGCGTCCCCGCTGACCCGCCGCCCCTCCGGGCCGCCGTGTCCCGCCGGGCCGCTTTCTTGTCCGTGTTTCACTACCCGCTGCCGGCGGCCAATGCGCAAAATTCGCGCAGGATTGCACAAAAAGCGGCGACGTTCGATGGTGAAAGGGCCGTTCGAGCGGGACGGAGGGCTTCGCATCTCGGACGGGTTCCGGGCTCGAGTTTCCCACCTGCGGTTTTGTCGAGATCCCTCGATCGGCGCTCCCTCGGCTTTCTTCAAGGAATCAAACGTCGCGGTTTTTTGTGCGAATCGCAGCCTGGAAGATGCATCGAAGGTCAGTCGTACCCTATTGGGAGGCCGAGCTGTCTGCGGAGTTTCAGCTTCCTCGAGTGGTAGTTTGCCACGCGCACCTGCGATCGCTTTCCGAGGTGCTTGCGGATCCTGTCCGCGATCGCATCGGTGGCGACTAGGCTGTCCAGCTCGTCATTGGTGACGGAGACGACGGTCCATCCCATGGAAGCGAGCGCATTGGTTCTTCGGGAGTCCTCGATGCGCTTCTCTTCCCCGGAGTGCGATTCCCGACTTTGGTACTCCACATCAAGCTTCGCTTCCGGCCAGCATAGATCGCACCGGAAACACGATTTGCCCGTGAGCGCTTGTGCGGCCGGGTTGGCTTTCACCTCGTAGTTCATGCGGGGAATGCCCAGCCCGTATCCGCCGTACATCATGGGCAGGCCGAGGAGGATGGCTTTCTTGGTCTCGCGCGGGGAGGCCGAATTGTCGGCGACATAGCGCAAGGCTTTCGCGGCTTTGGCTGCGCCACGAAGCGACGGATTCCGGGCGGCGAAGTCTGCAAGGGAGCGGACTGAGGACAGGGGTTCGACCTGATAGGCGGACGACGTGCCGGTTCGTTTGGTTTGATAGGAGCCACACAGCTCGTAACCGAGTTCGAGCAGCGCGATCATGCTGTCTTCTTGGGCTGCGATATGCACGAAGGCGAGGGGTGCGGAGCTTACGTACGCGCCGTTGCCGAGCCGGTGAAAGGGGTGTCCGTGCAAGGTCGTTTTGCATACGCGCACCGTGAAAGCGCTTGTAGATCTGCATTGGGATACGCGAGACACCAGAAGATGCGCAGGCTGTTCGAGCATCATGGATGGGTGCAACGTTTCGAGCGATTCGAGGGCCTGCCGAAAGGCGCACATGCTAGGCGCTCGATCCGGCATCGTGTGCGCTCCGCTGCGCAAAAGGGTTCGCTCTCGCGGGCCGGTCGTGCGCAGGATCTGCAAAGCGGTTTCGTATCCGAAGCATATCGAGGGTGAAGCCACCGCGCCTCCTCAGTGCCCTTGGGTTGAGAGGATCTTACGGGCGTGGTAGGGGAAACGAGGGCACGGTTTCCGCAATGGGCCGCCTCGTGAGGAGGGGCGCTCGCACTGGCTCTTTGTTGCCGATATTCTAGCACGCGAAAGGCGGTGCGGGAATGCGAGTGCAGCAAGATGCAAGCGACCGACGGCCAGGCCGACAGCCGGTTCCATCTTGCCGCCACGATCGGGTGCGCGCCTATTCGGCCGCATCGGCGTTTAGCGCATCCCCCTCTTCCTCGATGGCCTGCACCTCGATCACTTCCATGATGAGGCGACCGAAATCGGGCGCGGTGGCCGAGGTGATGACGGGCCCGCCGATCTTCTTCTCGGCTGCTTTGCGCGCGATGCCCGCCACCTCGCCGCCTGAGCGTGCGACCTCGCGGTGCTCGGGGAGGCTTTCAGGGTCGGTCGCTCGCTCGACCTCGGCCGTGGTGGCTTCCGCCAGCGTGCTCAAAGCTAGCTCTAGGTCGCTCATGTTGTCGCGCAGGCTTTCGTTGGCGAGGCCTTTGAAGGTTTTGTACTCGCGGGCGGTCAGATCCGACCAGGCGTGATATATGTCGTTGGTCAGGATGGCGTATTCGGAATTGGTTTTCACGCCGCGTTCTCGCCATTCGAACGTCAGGTTCTTCCTCGCGCGAATGGAGAACAGGGGCTGGCTGATCCAGTCCTCGGTGTAGCCTTTGCGGCGGTAGTACTCGATGGCGCGTTCGATGGCGAGCTCGGGGTCGAACATTTCGTCGATGCGCTCTTTGCCGACCTGTGCGAGCCACAGCTTGAACGGCTCGGCCTTGGGCGAGGGGATGGACCGGACGAGGCGCAGGATCTGCTCGGTGGTGCCGGCATCGGTGCGGTAGAACTATTGTCTTCCGCAGACTGCGTTTTCAGTTGGCTGCATTCTGCAACCAACCGACCGCCTTCCTCTTCGAGGCGATGCTTGAGCGCTCTCCGATAGGTGCGAGCTTCGGGGCTTTCCGTCAACATCGCCATCGCGTCCATGATGGAAAAGTTCCCGACTTATGCGCTGCTCTGCCATGAAAAAGGCCGAAAAAGGCAATGTCCGTGACTTATGTGCGCTCCGAAAGGCTCCAACCTTCTCTTTTTTGCGGCTCTCGCAATTCAAAAGATTCTGTGACCAGGTATTTCCCTGATCACGTTCACGATGAGGCGCGCAGAAGTCTAAGACTTGCTTGGCGGAAGTGCGCATAAGTAGGGGACATTGCCGTTTTCGGCCTTTTCCATGGCAGAGCGCGTTTCACTGCCGGTTTTGCCGTTTGGGCTTGGAGCGAAAAGAGGGTGCGTGCGGTTGCGGCTCTCGAAATGCGGGTTCCCGCGTTTGCCTTGCGGTACAATACCCTCTATGAGCGAACCGGCATCCATAGTGATCATCGAGGACGACGCCGACATCAACGAGGTGGTGGCGGTGCATTTGCGCCGCAACGGGTTCGCTTGCACGCAGGCCTTCTCGGGCAGCGAGGGGCGGCTGCTGCTTTCCGGCTCCGAGCCGTTCGACCTCGTGATCACCGATCTCATGCTGCCGGGCATGGCGGGCGAGGACGTGGTGCGCCTCGTGCGCGCCCGCGGCGACATGCCCGTCATCGTGATGTCGGCGCGCACGACCGCCGCCGACAAGGTGGCGCTGCTGAAGCTGGGCGCCGACGATTACCTGACCAAGCCCTTCGACCTCGACGAGCTGCTGGCTCGCGTGCAGGTGCAGCTGCGCCACGCCGACGTTCGCCGCGCATCCGCGTCCGGCGCGCCTTCCGACGAGCGCCTCCCCGAACCCGCCGCCGCAACCGCGATGCGCTACAAAGACTGGACGCTCGACGTCGACGCCCGCACGCTTTCGGTGCGGGAAGAACCCGTGCGCCTCACGCGCCTTGAGTTCAACATCCTCGAAGCCCTCGTGCGACGTCCGCGCAAGGTGTTCACGAAGCGCGAGCTGTTCGAGATCGCATGGAACGAGGAAAGCGCGGTCGAGGAGAAGGCCATCAACGTGCACGTCAGCAACATCCGCAGCAAGCTGCGCGCCGCGCATTCGGCCGGCGAGATCGAAACGGTATGGGGCATCGGCTTCAAGCTGGCCGAATGAGCGGTTCGCTTGCCGTCGCGCGCATTCTTACAACTTTCTTAACGTTTTCGGGAAGGTTCCCTAACGCCTTCTCCGTATCGTGGATGACAGAGCGTTCACGGCAGGAGTAGGCGGGATTGCTGCAGCGAGCCGCATAACCTTGAAGGTTCTGAGGGTTTGAGCTAAGCGGCCTGATGGGCCGTGTGCGAAAACTCTCAGCTTCTGAAAGGCTAAGCGGACGTTGCGGCAAGCCGTCAGGAAGGAGAATCGCGTGCTGGCAATTGAAACGCGAGGCCTGTGCAAGGCTTATCGCGGTCGCAACGTCGTCGACGGGCTAGACATGCACGTCGCCCGCGGCGATATCTACGGTTTCGTCGGCCGAAACGGCGCAGGAAAATCGACCACGATGAAGATGATCTGCGGGATGATTCGCCCCACGAGGGGTGAGGTGCGTCTGTTAGACCGCCTGGTTGCCGACCCGTCGGGCAGCGCTGAGTACAGCGAGGCCGTCCGCATCGGCGCGTTGGTGGAAAGCCCTGGACTGTACCCCAACATGACCGCGTTCGATAATATGCGCTGCAAGGCTATTGCGCTGGGCATCGTGGACGATGTGGGGGAAATCGAGCAGCTGCTGAGCGTCGTGGGGCTGGGTTCTGCGGGCGGGAAGCGAACGGAGAATTACTCTATGGGCATGAAGCAGCGCCTCGGATTGGCGTTGGCGATGCTGGGCTCGCCCGACGTGCTGCTGCTGGACGAGCCGATGAACGGGCTGGATCCCGAGGGCGTGCGCGAGATGCGCAACCTCATCATCCGCTTGAACGAGCAGCGCGGCATCACCGTGGTGGTGAGCTCGCATGTGCTGGACCAGCTGGGGCGCATCGCCACGCGCTACGGCGTGATCGACGCGGGTCGGATGGTATGCGAGATGACGGCGAACGAAGTGACCCAGGCGTGCGGCGATTACCTGGTCGTGCGCACGGCTGAGCCGGAGCGCACGCTGGCGCTGCTGGCCGAGGCATATCCTGGTATCGCCTGCACGGTGTTGCCGGACGGGACGCTGCGCTTGCGGGGCGTGTCGGAGGAGCGCGCAGCGCTCGACGCGACCGTGTTCGGCACGTTCCTGGCTGCGAACAATATCCCGGTGTACGAACTGCGTGTCCACGAGCGTGATTTGGAAGACTACTTCCTCGAACTCATGGGAGGGGATGCTGCTCATGTTTAAGTACCTGCGCATGGATGCATATCGCCTGATCAAGACCAAGACGCTGTATGTAGCGCTCGGTATTATCCTCGCGGCGGTGGCGTTTTCGGTGTATATGATGAGCACGGCGGCCATGCCTGACCTTAGCGCGACGGGCGGGGAAGGCCCCTCGTCGATGGCGATCCAAAACGGCAAGGAGCTTGGAAGCTTCACGCAGACCCAGTCCGGTCTGTGGATCTGGACGACGGTCCTCCTCGTCTCCGTGGTGGTCGCCCAGTTCTTTGCGCTTGATTTCTCAAGCGGTTTCGTGAAGAGCCTGCCCCTGTCGCGACGGGATCGCTTGGACTACTACGGCGGGAAGATCGTGTTCGTCGTCATGCTCTCGACGGCGTTCTCGGTGTTCGGTATCGCTGTGTTCGAAATCCTTCTCAAGGCGGCAGGGTTCGCGTACGCCCATGCGGATTCGGTCCCGGAAATCGCCGTCTGGTACGGGTTGCTGCTGCTTGTCCTTTGGACGTATGGAATGCTGGCCGCGACGGCAACCTGGTTGACGCGGAGTAGGGGTGTGGGCATTGTCGTCACACTGCTCGCGAGCACTTCCGTTGCATGGGAGCCCCTCGCTCGCGCAGCGGAATGGCTTCCGTACGGCAGCTGTGCGCTGCTGGTTCAGGGCGGTCAGGCGCTGCTGGCGTCGCCGGGCGACATAGGCCATATCCTCGTCTCGTGCGGCACGGTGCTGGTGGCGTGCGTGGCGGTGGCGCTGGGCGTGTGCGCTCGAAAGGACGTGTAGGAACATGAACGGGTTCGTGCTGGCCGGTGTCGCGATTGCGGCGTTCGCCGCGGGGGCGGCGCTCGTCTCCTTCCGATACGAGCGGGAGCTGCGGCGCATGGCGCGATTCCTCGACCAGCGCGAACCTACCGGCAATGCCCGCATGACGGCGTTCGTGCGCACGCGCGGCGTGCTGGGCATCGCGCGCGGCGTGAATGCGGAGTTGGACGAGCTGCAAAACGAGCGCATCGCTTCCCAGCAGGCGCGCCAGGCGTTCCAAGCGGGGCTCACGTGCCTGTCGCACGACATCCGCACGCCGCTGGCCGGGGCGCAGGGCTACCTGCAGCTGGTGGAGGACGAGGCCGATCCCGCGGCGAAGGAGCGCTACTTGAGCGCCGCCGCCCATCGGCTGGACGACGTGCGGGTGCTGCTGGACGACCTGTTCTCGTTCGCCCAGGTGCACGATCCGTCGTTCGAGGTGGCGTACGAGCCGGTGCGTCCGGCCGACGTGCTGGGAGACGTGCTGGCCGGGCTGTACCCGCAGTTCCGCGAGCGGGGCTGGGAGCCGCGCGTGCTGCTGGACGACGAGGCGGTCGTGCAGGCCGATGCCGAGGCGCTCGCGCGCATCTTCCGCAACTTGACGGCGAACGCGCTTCGCCACGGTGCGGCGGCGCCCGTCATCGAGCAGCGCGGCGGGTGCGTGACGTTCGCGAACCTCGTGGCCGATCCGGCGGCGATCGACATCGACCGCCTGTTCGAGCGCTTCTATCAAGGAGGCGGCGCCCGATCGAGTGCGGGCGCCGGCCTCGGCCTGGCCATCGTCTCGCAGCTGGCTGCCGCCCTGGGAGCCACCGTCGCCGCTTCTCTCGAGGGGGGCGTCCTCCGCGTGACCGTAGAACTGCAGTAGCCGGCGTATCGGGTGCCCCGGCGACACCGGCTCAGCCGGTTCGCTTGAAGCTGTCGATGCAGGCATCCAGCACGTCGCGCACGACGCGCGGCGCACCGGGACGGACGTGGGCTCCGTAGGCGAGGGGCGGCCACTCCATGGGGCGCGCTTCCAGCGGCGGGCATATTTTCGAGATGTTGGAATGGTTGAAGAACGATACGGCGTCGCCTCGAAGGCAGTCCATGGTGAGCTTCTCCCTGAAAATGGATTCCTTCACCACGTTGTCTCGCGCGAAAAAGGATTCGAACTCGTGCAGCTCGGGAACGTCGCGATAGTCCGCTCCTGCGTACACCGTGATGTTTTCGAGCAGGTCGGTGGATATCGTCTCGCGCTTCGCCAAGGGGCTTTCGGGGGAGAACACGCAGTAGTATTTCTCGCGCGACAGCGGCGTGAACGAGGCTCCCATCTGCCGCAGCGCAAGCGAGTCTGTAGAGAAGAAAAGATCGAACAGCCCCTGCGCGAACCCTTCTGCCGCGTCGCCGTACGAGGTTTCCACGAAGTCGATTTTGAGGCGGGGATGCGTTTGCGCCATCTGACGAACCGCTTCCATCATGAAGGGGTGGACCTGCCACCAGACTCCGATCGTCACGCGCTCGGCCGGTTGCTCCTCCGCGACGGATCGCCCTTCTTCCCTCGCCTTGTCC
The DNA here is from genome assembly GCF_000185625.1 of Eggerthella sp. 1_3_56FAA. NCBI lineage: Bacteria > Bacillati > Actinomycetota > Coriobacteriia > Eggerthellales > Eggerthellaceae > Eggerthella > Eggerthella sp. 1_3_56FAA. The sequence goes on along the minus strand of NZ_GL622581.1, from coordinate 276,800 downwards.
AGGATGTCGAGAGCCTCTTTCGCAGCCCGATAGAGAACAAGCCCGGCATCGGTGGGGCGCACGCCGCTCGGGCCTCGCTCAAGGATGCGGTAGCCGAGCTCAGCTTCGAGCGAGTTGATCCTTTGGGCGAACGAGGGCACGGAAAGGAACTGGCCTTTCGCCGCTTTGTTGAAGCTCCCCAGCTCCACTGCGGCTGTGAATGACCTCAGCTGGACATCGTTCATGGCGCCTCCCCGTTTCTTCCCCTGTATAAGGCATTGCCTTATACCCAGATTACCATACTTGAAATATGCAGGGTATTGCACGGCCTGTATGATTGGTGATGCTCCGATTGAATCGGAGCCATTCGAAGACGCGTCGGATGGGGAGCTTCCTGCAATGGTTTCACCGTTGATTGCATGTCGGGTTTCGACTCGACGGTTCAAATTATTGAAAGGAACAAAGGGATGGAGCGTATAGAAGGGGATCTCTCTCGCCGGGGGTTCGTCGGTGCCGCTTTCGCCGGCGCGATGGGCATTGCTGCCTCATCGGTGTTTTCGGGATGCAGTGCGGGCGGCTCGTCGGCTGCTGACGGCGATTGGACGGAAACGTTCGACGTGGTGGTGGTCGGCTCGGGCGCAGGCGGGCATGCGGCAGCCATCGAAGCTGCCAAGGCAGGCGCGAAGGTCGTCCTTCTGGAGAAGGAGAACGGTCTCGGCGGCGATTCCGCGGTATGCGACGGCATCGTTTCCGGATGGGGCACCCGTTTGGCGAAGGCCCAGGGCATCGATGTTTCACCGGACGAGATCTACGACTGGTTCATGGCGCATTCCGAGTGGTTCGGTGCGATCGATCCTGAGGTGGCCCGTTTGAACGCCGACAAGTGCGGCGAGACCATCGACTGGCTCGAAGAGCTGGGCGTCCCGTTCGAGGAAGAGGTCGGCCCCCGCATGAGCTACACCGACTTGCCCGTCGTTCACCAGGTGGTGGGCAAGGGCGGCGCGATGGTGAGTGCCATGACCGCGGCTGCCGAAAGCGCCGGCGTCTCCATCGAGACGAAAACCGCCGTCACCAAGCTCGTGAAGGACGCTGACGGCCGCGTTGTGGGCATCGAGGCTATGAAGGGCCGCGAGCCTGTTCGCATCAAGGCCGAGAAGGGCGTGGTGCTGGCTACGGGCGGCTATTCGGGCAGCACCGACATGCTGGTTGCCCTGTGCCCTGCGAACAAGAACCTGAAGGCTTCGGGTGCCGCGGGACTGACCGGCGATGGCTTGACGATGGCGTCTGACGCCGGCGTGTTCACCACACGCACCTCATGGCAACCGCTGATGAGCCCGGTGGCCGGCGCGGCCACGAAGTCGCCCGTGCTCATCGACTACTCCGAGCGCCTGAACGGGCTTCTGCTCGACGAGAACGGCGAGCGCTTCTGCAACGAGGGCCGTCAGTATTTCGGCAGGGCTCTTGCGATCGACGTGCTGGCGAAGCAGAACGAGCAGGATGGCAAGGAAGTCGTTCTCATGATTCCCACGACGCCCGAGCTGGAGAAGCTGCTGAGCGTGCGCGAAATCGTGTGGCCTTGCGGCGACACCGTCGAGGAGGTCGCCGAGCAGGTGGGCCTCGATCCGGCGAAGGTGAAGGCGACGGTGGAGCGCTACAACGGGTTCGTCGAGGCGGGTCTCGACGAGGATTTCGGTCGAAGCGGCGAGCACCTCGTTCCCATGACCGGCCCGTTCTATGCGGCTCCGGTGACCGTGAGCACGTCGATGACCATCGGCGGCGTCAAGATCAACACGAACGGCGAGGCCCTCAAGCTGGCAAGCTCCGGCAAGGGAGACGTGACCTTGGAGCCGGTACCCGGTCTGTACGCCACGGGCGAAGTGTGCGAATGGAACTGCGCGAGCGGTTGGACCGTGCTGAGCGCCGTGACCATCGGCAGGATCGCCGGGCAGAACGCTGCGGCGGAAGGTTCTGCTTCGTAAAACGATCCGTTTCGCAAGAGCGCCAGTCGGCACTCGATCGCGCGGGTTTCGAGAAAAGGGCGCCCACCCCCTCCGGGCGCCCTTTTCGCTATGCTGTGCGACCTGCGAGGTTCCGTCCGCCGGCAGCATTCCGTTGTGCGATTCTGTCTTCGATGTTGCGTTTCGAGCGCCTTGGGACGACTTGTTCTCTTGAGGAGCGCGTGTTCTGCAGCGTTTCTCCTGGTCGCGTAGGATTAGGGAGCCAGGCGGTGCAAGTTGAATGCAGCATTCCTGTAAAAATCGAGCGCTCCCGTCGGCATCCGCTGCAGCGGCGGGTTTGCGGGGTTCCGTTCAACCGGTGCCGCCGTCGGGGTGGCTCGGTGTGGGGAAGTTCCCGAGTTATGCGCACTTGTGCCATCGAAAACAGCCTGAAAGCACCATGTCCCCGACTTATGTGCGCTTTTGAAACGGCTTGTGGCCGCGAAGTGAACCATGGTGAACTTCTGGCCTGGGATTATGTTGCACGGCGTGTCGCGAATGGGCCTGCAAAGGCCGAATCGGCGTGGCGGAGGTGCGCATAAGTCGGGAACATGGTCGTTTTCTTCCGATTTCGCTGACGGAGTGCGATTCGCGAGCCCCGCGCTCCAGCCGCCACTCCACTTGCAGCCGCCAGGGCGGCTTGCGACGCCCTCGGCAAGAGGACCCTTCCTCGAAATATCTTACTGAAAAGATCATGTTCGTGCTTCCGGTTTGCTAGAATGAAGCGTCGGATAAGACGGGTGACGCGCGTTTTCGCAGGACAATGCCGTCATTCGAGGGAGGCGCGACCCTTTTGCGGTGCCGCTTGGGGGAAACGCGCCCGTTGGAGGGAAGGATGGGAACCATGGGGGATGAGCCGATCGAGCGTCCTGAGCGCGAAGAAGCGCGTTCGGGTGAGGCGGAGCGTGCCGTCAAGGAGGTGGGATCCGCGAAGTCGGCCCGCGATGCGGATGCCGCCGGCAAAGAAGGCGCGGAGCCGTACAAGCCCGGCTCGTTCGAAGGGGGCATCGTCGAGTTTCCCTCCGGGGACGAGCCCGCCGTACCGCCGCGCAAGCGCTTGCCGCTTGTGCTGGCGATCATCGGCCTGGTCCTGTGCTTCACGGGATCGCTCGCGCTCGTGGGCGCGGCGTGCGGCGCCGTGTCGCTCGGGCTGTTCGTGCGCGACAGGAAGGCTACGGAGGGCTCGCCGGTCCTCGCCGCCCCGAAGGCGACGCTCGGGTTGGCGGCGTGCTCGTTGCTGCTGGGTATCACGATCATGGCGGGCATGGCCTCCGGCGACGATGCGCAGGTGCAGCAGCCCGACCAGCCGGCTTCGCAGCAACAAGAGGCGCTTCTGGAAGCGGCCGAGGAGCACGAGCTGAGCTTCGTCGTCGAGGCCGCCGGCGAGGAGGACGTCCCCGCTTCCGTGACGGTGCTGGTGACCGGCACGCAGGCCGACGGCACAAAAGTGAGCGATTCGCACAGGGCAGCCCTCGGAAAGACGTACGTGCTGGCGTATCCGGCGGGCTCGTACACGTTCGAGGTGTCCGCGTCCTCGCTCGAGGCGGGCGACGTGCTGTTCAAAGCCGAGCGCGTCGAATGCACGTTCGACGGATCCGCGGACCGCACGGTGCGCATCAAGGTGTCGCAAGACGCCGCCGCCATGCAGAAGGCGCAGGAGGGGAAGGCTGCTCAGGAGAAAGCCGCGCAGGAGGAGGCCGAGCGCCAGAGGGCCGAGGAAGCGGCGGCTGCCGAAGAGGCTGCCGCCGCCGCGGCCGCCGAAGAGCAGGCTGCTGCC
>NZ_GL622581.1:226379-272639 GCF_000185625.1 Eggerthella sp. 1_3_56FAA | reverse complement strand
CGTGTACATCACGAACACGGGCAAGAAGTACCACCGCGACGGTTGCTCCTCTTTGAGCAAGAGCAAGATTCCGAAGACGCGGTCGGAGGCCGAGGCCATGGGGTTGGAACCCTGCAAGAATTGCAGGCCTTAGAAAACGAGCCGTGAAAGGAAGGGGCGCAGTTCAGTCGGGGCGCCCCTTCCTGTGTCAAATCACCCGTCCCCTTGACACACCCTTGGCGCCCTTTCCCCATGAGGCCCTGAGAAAAGCGAACGCCCGGCAGGCACGGGGCTTGCCGGGCGTTCGCGAGCAAACGGTCGCCGACCTCTTACGCCGGCCTGATCACCAGCTCCCTGATCAGGCTGTCGTCGAGGCTGCACGAGCCGTCGGTGCAGTTCTCGATCTGGGCGAGGGCGTGGATGATGGTGCCGTTGTAATCGGCGTAGAAGTTCACCGTGCGCTCGTTCACCACGCGCGGGTCCAGCATGCCGAAGCCTCCGAACATGAACTTGTTGTGGTAGTACATCTCGATGGCGTTGCGGCCGAACAGAAACGAGTTCTGGCGCTTCACCACGGAGGGGCAGTAGTCGAACAGCCGGCACTCCTCGGCGAAGCAGGCGGCCAGCGCCTCGTGATCTTTGCTCTGCATCGCGGAAACGAAATCGTTGATGACCATGGTCGCCTCCTAGTAGACTTTCTCGGAATTGAGCAGGGCGTCGGTGCCGCCGTCCACGAACAGGACCACGCCGTTGATACCGCTGGCTTCGGGGCTGGCGATGAACGCCATGGCGTTCGCGATCTCGACGGGATCCATGAGCGGTTCCTCGCCGAAATGGGTGGGCACGGGGATGGCCTCCATGGCCGCGCGCTGCTCGGGCAGCATGTTGGCCGTCATGGCCGTGCGCACGTTGCCGGGTGCGATGGCGTTCAGGCGCACGCCGCGCGAACCCCAGTCGGGGCTCATGCGGCGAACCCAACGCGCCAGGGCGTACTTGGTGGACGCGTAGTATACGTGACCGATGGCCGGGTCGACGTCCTTCACCAGCTCGAGGATGCGATCCTCGTCGGCGTGGTTGTTCAGCATGCCGGCCACGTCCATGCGCGCCGCACCCTGGGCGATGGAGTTGGACGACGTTACCACGCAGCTGCCGCCCTTCTTCTCCAAAAGGTCGAACACGCCGCGCGCCATCTCGGTGGCGCCGAAGTAGTTGAGCGAGATGATCAGCGAGATGGGCACCTTGCCGCCCGACACGCCCGCGTTGCAGATCATGGCGTCGATGCCTTCGGGGAAGCGCTCGTGCAGCTCGGCGATAGCCCCCGCGCGCCCTTCCTTCGTGGCCAGGTTGGCGTTGATGTCGCCGCCGTTGAGGTCGATGTTCACCACTTCATGGCCGCGTTCGCGCAGGATTTCGGCCGTCTTGGCGCCGATGCCGCTGGTGGCGCCGGTGATGACGTAGATGCCCATGAGCCGTCCTTTCATGCAGATCTTACCGATGCTCATTCATTAGTACAGCGGCAATCATAGCATCCGGTGCGCGGTGCTCGGCGATTTCGAGGTTAGCGGTAGACGAGCCGTCATGCATGGCGCGGTCCTTCGGTGGGCGGTGCACAAGGGGCCGAAGCGGTCAGGCGCGAACGCGCTTTCCGCGGTCGGCCGTCGCATGCGCGTGCGGAATCCGGTCGAGCACCGCTTGCGCGACGGTGCCGGTGGCGAACCCCGCCGCGATGCCCGCCACCAGCAGAACGGGGAGGTAGAACGCGATCTCGGGCGTGCCGGTGACCGCGACGGCCACGGCGATCTGCCCGATGTTGTGCGCGACCGCCGCCGCCATGGCGGCGAGGCGCACGCGATTCGGCGACGAGAAGCGGACGAACGCCAACGTCACCGCCAGCGCGCAGGCGCCGCCCACGATGCTGAACGGCAGCGTCGCCAGCTGGCCTGTCAAGAAGGCCGCCAGCACGATGCGCACGCCCAGAACCACGGCCGCATCGACGGGGCCCAGCCAGAACGCGGCCGCCACGGTCACGACGTTCGCGATGCCCAGCTTCATGCCCGGCACGGGCATCGGGACGGGGATGAGCGATTCGAGCGCAGCCAGCGCGCACGCGAGCGCCGCCATCAGGGCGCAGCGGCAGACGCGCAGGGTGGAAGGGGCGGCGATGCTAGCGCGCCACGGCATCGAGGCCATCGCCATCGCCTCCTTCCCGCGCGACGGTGACGGTCAGCCCGTGGGGCACGCAGGCTATGGGCGTGGCAGGACCGTCGATCCAACCCGTGTGCACGCACACCTCGTCGGGGCAGTCGGCTTCGGCCACGCGGATGCGGCCCGGCTCCACGGCCACCATGTTCACGCCGCGCTCGTCTTCGAGGCGCAGCGTGTAAGGGTTCTTCACGGCATCGAGGTCGATGGTCTCGATCGCGACGCCGTCGCGGGCGATGGTAGCGACGGCATGGCCGCTCGGGTTGGCGGCACCCGCGGCGTGCGCGACGGCGAACCCGCCCACGGCCACAGCCACGACGACGGCCGCGAACAGCAGCTCCGCTTTGCTCGCGCGGCGTTTCATGAGCGCACCACCTGGGCGTTGGTTCCGGCGGCCGGAGTGTACGCATCGGCGATGCCGTCGGTGACGAACGTGCGACCGTCGGAGGCGATCAGCACGAGGTCGAACGCCGCATCGCCGTCCGCCGCGGCCGCGCGCCACAGGTTGAGGGCGCCGTCGAGCCCCAGCACGAAGCAGGCGGTGGACAGCGCGTCGCATTGCGCGCCGTCCGCGCCGACGACGCTTGCGGAGGCCAGGTCGGACGCGGCAGGATAGCCGGTGGAGGGGTCGAGCAAGTGGTGGTAACGCGTTCCGTCTTTGCCTTCGAAGTATCGTTGGTAGGCGCCCGAGGTAGACACCGTGGCGTCGCGCACCTCGAGCAGGCCCGCCAGCTTCCCGGGGTCGTCCGGGTCGGCGACGCCCACCTTCCAGGGCGAGCCGTCGGGCTTGGAGCCGAGGGCCGTCACGTTGCCGCCGAGGTCGAACAGCGCCGAGGTTATGTCGCGCTCGCGCAGCAGGGCGCGCAGCTCGTCGGCTGCGAAGCCCTTCGCCACGCCGCCCACGTCGATCTGCGCGCCGTCTTCCAACGTGACGGTGCCAGCCGCTTCGTCCACCTGCACGGCGGCGTAGCCCACGCGCGGCAGCAGCGCGGCCACCTCGTCGGGGGAGGGCACCCGATGGTCGCCGGTCGTGAAGCCCCAGGCGCTCGTCAGCGGGTACACCGTGGGGTCGAAGGCGCCGCCCGTGCGATGCGCCGCGTCGAGCGACGCGGCGACGAGCGCGGCCGTCGCCGGCGAGACGGCCGTCGACGCGCCGCTTGCGGCGTTGATCCGGGCTATCTCGCTGGTCGCGTTCTCGGGGGCCAGCAGCTCGTCCAGTTCGAGGACGCGCTGCCGGCAGGCGTTTGCCGCGTCGTCAGCGACGGCTTGGCTGACGACGTGCACGGTGAGGGTCATGCCGGTGTCCATAGCCGTGAAGGAGCTGGTGGCCGTTGCGGTCGGGACGTCCGCCCCGTCGGGCTCGCCGCCCGCGCATCCGACGGGGCCGACGGCCAGCGCGGCGCCCAGCGCGCACGCGAGCAGCGCAGCAAACGCTCGTCCGGTCCAAGAACGACGGGACGAGCGGGTGGTTCGGTTCTGTCGCGCGAAACGCTTCACCATGGCATCACTGGAACACCAGTTTGCTGATGGCATGGGTCGGGCACACTTCGATGCACGTTCCGCAGCCGATGCACGTGTCCGTGTCGATGCGCGCGAGGTTGTTCTCCACGGTGATCGACTGGGTGGGGCAGGTTTTCGCGCACTTCTGGCAGCCGATGCAGCCCACGCTGCACACCTTGCGCGTTTTCGCGCCTGCCATGGTGTTCTTGCACGTCACTACGGAGGCGGTTGGCGACGAGGCCTGGTCGACCATCGAGATGATGCCGCGCGGGCATATCTTCGCGCACGTGCCGCAGCCGGTGCAGGCTGCCGTGTCGATGCGCGCCACGCCGTTCTCCACGACTATGGCGTCGAACGGGCACGCTTCGGCGCAGTCGCCGTAGCCGAGGCAGCCGAACGGGCACGACAAGCTGCTGTACGACAGCGTGCTAAACACGCGGCAGCTGGGAACGCCCTTGAACACGAGCTGCGGGTCGATATGGTCGAGCGAGCCTTGGCAGGCCACGAACGCTTCGCGCTGCACCACGCCCGTGGACTCCACGCCCAGGTACGCGGCCAGCGCCTGCGCGACGCGGTCGCCGCCGGTGGTGCAGGCGTTGGGCGGCGCGCCGTTCATCATGGCCTTCGCGTACTGCTCGCAACCGGGGTGGCCGCAGGCACCGCAGTTGACGCCCGGCAGGATGCTCATGAGGTAGGTGAGGCGCTCGTCCTCGCCGATGGCCAGCTTGCGCGAGACGATCAGCAGCAGCACCGACCCTACGAGGCCGACGGCGGCCATGAGCACAACGGTCCAAACGACAGTGTCCATTCGTCCCCCTTCCTACAGCACGCCGAACAGGTTGTCGGCCACGCCCGCGAAGCACATGAAGCTCAAGGACACCAGGGCCGCGGAGATCAACGTGATGGGCATGCCCTTGAACGCCTTGGGCGGCTCGGCCTCGTCCACGCGCCGGCGCACGCCGCTGAACAGCACCATCGCCAGCAGGAAGCCCAGACCGGCGCCCAGCGCGGCCACGAGCGCTTCCGGATAGTTGTAGCCTTCGTCCACGGCGAGGATGGTCACGCCCAGCACCGCGCAGTTCGTGGTGATCAGCGGCAGGTACACGCCCAGCGCCTCGTGCAGCGCGGGAAGAAAGTAGCGGATGACGATTTCCAGCATTTGCACGAGCACGGCGATGACCAGGATGAACGCGATAGTTTGAAGGTAGCCCAGCCCCAGCGCGTTCAGCAGCTGCTGCAAGGGCCACGTGACGGCGGTGGCAAGCACCATGACCACGGTCACCGCGCAGCCCATGCCCGCGGCCGAGTCAAGCTTTTTCGACACGCCGAGGAACGGGCAGATGCCCAGGAACTTCACCAGCACGTAGTTGTTGACCAGGATCATGCTGAATAGGATTGCGGCGTACTCGGCCATTATGCCTCACGCTCCTTCAGGTCGCACATCTGACACGACGCGCACACGTCTTCCTGCGATGCGATGGCCTCGTCTTCCGGCTCTCCCGCGCGCCGCTTGCGGCGCATCTCGAAGACCACCGAGATGGCGATCAGCACGCCCAGCACGGCGAAGCCGCCCGGGGGCATGATGAACACGGTCATGGGCTCGACGATGCCGAGGAGGATAGGGAAGCCCAGCAGGGTGCCCGCGCCCAAGAGCTCGCGGATGGCCGACATGAGGACGAGCGTGAGGGTGAAGCCCGCGCCCATGCCGAGGCCGTCGAGCGCCGCGTCCTTCACCGGGTGCTTCGAGGCGAACACCTCGGCGCGGCCCAGCACGATGCAGTTCACCACGATAAGCGGCAGGTAGATGCCCAGCGCCTGATTGAGGTCGGGCAGGTACGCCTCGACGACCATCATGACGATGGTCACGAACCCGGCGATGACCGTGATGAAGGCGGGCAGGCGCATGGTGGTGGGAATGATGTTGCGCAGAAGCGACACCACGATGCCGGAGCAGACGAGCACGAACGTGGTGGCCACGCCCATGCCGATGCCGTTCGTGACGGCCGTGGTCACGGCGAGAGTGGGGCACAGGCCCAGCATCTGGCGCAGCGTGGGGTTCTCGATGAGCAGGCCCTTGCTGAACACGGAAAGCGCCGAGGGCTTTTGGTCGATGGCTGCCATTATGCTGCTCCCTTCTCCGTCGAGGTTGCGGCGGCGGCAGGCGCCTCGCCGGCAGCGGATCGATAGGCTTCGATGGCCTCGTTCACGGCGGCCAAGGCTGCTTTGGACGAGATGGTGGCGCCCGTGACGGCATCGATGTCGTCGATGGTCAGGGGCTCGGCGGTGCGGCCGAGGAACTGGTCGGTGAAATCGGGCAGCTGCACCTTCGTGCCCAGCCCGGGCGTCTCGGTGTTGTCCATGCCGATGACGTTCGTGATGGTGCCCTCGTCGTCGAAGGCCACGGCCATGGGAACCTGGCTGGAGTATCCCTTCGACTGCGCGATGACGGCGTAGCCCAAATCGTCGGTCGCCTCCATGCACGCGGTCACGCCGGGCACGTCGCAGGGCAGCGCCTCGAAGTCGGTCGCCTCGGGGATGAGCGCGTTGTAGGTCGCCCAGGCGCGCGCCTCGCGGTTCGCCGTGATGGTGGGCAACGTGAGGTTGTCGACCGAGCCCAGCAGGAATCCTACGATGGCGCAGATCAGCACGAGGACGACGGCTGGCTTCACCAGGCTGTTCCAGAGGGTTGGAGCGGGCGCGGCGGGAGTGTCGGGTGCGTTCGCCATCATTCGCCTCCTTCTTTCTTCGCGCGGGCAAAGCGGCGCTTCTTCTCGCCGCCCAACGGCGTGGTTGCCGTGAGCGAGTCGATGTACGGCACCACGAGGTTCATGAGCAGGATGGAGTACGCCGCGCCCTCGTTCATGTTCCCCCAGAAGCGGATGAGGCACGTGATAAGCCCAAGGCCCACGGCGAAGATCACCTGGCCTTTGAACGTGGTGGGCGAGGTCGTGTAGTCGGTCGCCATGAATACGGCGCACAGCAGCAGTCCGCCTGAGAACACCTGGGTGGCCACGTCGTGGCCGGTGAGCAGGCTGCACACGATGACGGTGCCCACGTACACGCCCGGGATGGTGAACGTGACGGTGCGCGTGACCAGAAGCCAGGCGAAGCCCAGCAGGATGGCGATGCCGCACGTCTCGCCCAGCACGCCGGGGTGCACGCCGAACAGGAGGTCCATGAACGGCAGCTGCGCGGCGCCCGGGGCCAGCGGCGTGGCGGAGCTCACGGCATCGACGCCGGTTGCGCCGGGGAGGAAACCCTGGGGCGCGGCGTAGTTCGTCATGGCCGCGGTGAACGACACCGACAGCACGATGCGGGCCACGATGGCCGGGTTCGCGAAGTTGCGCCCGATGCCGCCGAACAGTTCCTTCACCACGACGATGGCCACGAACGAGCCGATCACCGCCATGTACAGCGGGATGGTGGAGGGTAGGTTGAAGGCCAGCAGCAAGCCCGTGACCACGGCGGACAGGTCGCCTGCCGTCTGGGGGGTCTTGCGCAGCAGGCACCATAGGTACTCGAACAGCACGCAGGCCGCCGTGGTCACGGCGGTAACCAGCAGCGCCCGCCAGCCGAATATCACGAACGAGGCGATCAGCGTGGGCACGAGCGCTATCACCACGTTCAGCATGACCTTCTGCGTGGTGATGCCGTCGAACACGTGCGGCGGCGTCGAGAGGACAAGCGGTCGTTTCGTCGTATGTTCCATCTAGCCCCTCCTTGCCATCTCGGCGCGCATGAAGTCGCGCGCAAGTTTGCTTGTCTGGGCGAGCGGCTGTTTGGCTGGACAGACGAACGAGCAGGTGCCGCAGCCCATGCACAGATCTGCCATGAGGTCGTCGAGCTTCTTCGCGTCCTGGACCGTGTACGCCTTCTTGATGGCGATGGGCGACAGCTGCATGGGACACGAGTTCGTGCAGCGACCGCAGCGGATGCATGCGGTGGTGGCGGGCTGTTCCATGGCGTCTTTGCTGAACACGAGCACGCCGTTGTTCTGGCGGATGACCGGGTAGTCCATATCGATCTGGGCGTTGCCCATCATGGGTCCTCCCAGCACCACCTTGTGCGGCTCCTTCGTCAGCCCGGCGAATTCCATGACGTCGCGCAGGCGCGTGCCGATGATGATGTTCGCGTTGCAAGGGCGAGCGATGGCGTCGCCTGAAACGGTGAAGCGTCTTTTGACGAGGGGCATCCCTGTTTTCAGGAAGCGTCCGATGGAGGCCATGGTGGTCACGTTGTTCAACATGACGCCCACGTCGGTCTGGCGCTTTCCGCGCGGGACGACGCGTCCCGTGGCATTGTGCACGAGCACGTTCTCGGCTCCCTGCGGGTAGCGGCTGGGCAGCGCCTTCACCTGGATGGACGAATCGTCCTTCGTGAGCTCGCGCATGAGCTCGATGGCCTTGGGCTTGTTGCTCTCGATGCAGATCATCGCGTTCGGAATGCCGAGGTGCCTGCATGTCTCGCGAATGCCGAACAGCACGTCGTCGGGGCTCTCCATCATCTCGCGGTAGTCGGTGGACAGGTACGGCTCGCATTCCGTGGCGTTCACCACGTAGAGGTCGATCTCCTCGAGGTTGGGCGGCGCCAGCTTGATATCGGTGGGGAAGCCCGCGCCGCCCAGGCCCACCAGACCGCTTTTCTTTATTGCCGCGAGGAACGACGCCTGGTCGGTCACCTCGGGGGGTGCCACCGTGTCCGCGACGGTCTGGGCGCCGTCGGATTCGATGATCACCGTCGTGTCGGTTTTGCCGGTCGAATAGAAGACGGGCTGTATGGCCTTCACGGTGCCCGACACGCCGCTGAAGATGTCGGCGGACAGACCCCGCGGCGCGTGCCCGACGAGGCTGCCCACGTCCACGTGGTCCCCTTTCTTCACGACGGGTTCGCACAGCGCTCCGATATGCTGCTGCATGGGCAGCACGATTTCGCTTGGGACGGGCATGTCGATGGTTTCCAGTTCCGCCGTGTCCTTGCGATGGGGCACGACGGCGCCTCGCGTGCGTCGGAATCGCGACAATAGGGCGGTGGCGTTCATGGGCGTTCACTCCCCTCGAAGGGCGTTGGCTGGCGCGGTTGGCCGGTGCGCGGATAGGACTGAGCCTCACCTGGCCGTTTGCGGGCAAGGCGAAGCGCTCAACTCGTTGCGTTATGAGATGCTGGTCATCCTACGTGAGCCGCACGTCCGATTCCAGGAATCGTCGGTGAAGGGAAACCACGTCGCTCGCCAAAGGCGCGTGCGCCGATTCTCGCGTGCGCAATTCGCCGGTGGACGGTGCCGCTCACGATGGCGCGGCATGCGTCCGGGGATCGATGCCTTCCATGCTGCGCCGGTCGCCCGCCCCTCTTTGGCCGCTCTCTCTAAAAATAGAGAACATAAGTTCTTAAATTCCCGATCAAAGCATGCTGCAGTGTGATATACTGCGTCTATTCGCCCCTGAAGCTAGGAGGATGCCCATGGCGGCTTGGCACGAGCTGTTTCCCCTCGATCGCGAGCCGACGATGGAAGACATCGCCGGCTATATCGACCATCCCCTGTGGGACGCGTTCACCGCGTTCATCGACGAAAGCTACGGCGCGAAACCGCGCATCGAGTACAGCCGGTGCGGCGGCGCTCCGGGTTGGAACGTGAAGTACAAGGCGCGCGGCCGCGCGCTGTGCACGGTATATCCGCGCGACGGTTTCTTCATCTGCATGGTGTCGGTGGGCTCGAAGGAGAAGGATGAGGCCGAGGCGCTGCTCGCGACGGCCGACCCGTACGTGCGCGCCCTGTACGAGCGCTCGGCCGACAGCAGCATGGGCCGCTGGCTCATGATCGAAATAACCAGCGAGGGCATATTGCGCGACGCCGAGGCGCTCATGCTCTTGCGCGCCGCGCCGAAAGGAGCGCGCTCATGATGCGAGACCCCGAACAGACCATCGGCAACCTCATCGACCGCCAGAACACTTCGTTCGTCGGCTCGGTGGACGAGGACGGCTACCCCGAGATCAAGGCCATGCTGCCGCCGCGCAAGCGCGAGGGCATCCGCACGTTCTACTTCACGTCGAACACCCCGTCCATGCGGGCCGCGCATTACCGCGCTCATCCGCAGGCGTGCATCTACTTCGTCGACCGGCGGTTCTTCCGCGGCGTCATGCTCAAGGGCACGATGGAAGTGCTCGAAGACGCGTGGGCCAAGGAGCTGATATGGCTCGACGGCGACGAAACGTACTATCCGCTGGGGGTGACCGATCCCGACTACTGCGTGCTGCGCTTCACGGCCGAGCGAGGCCGCTACTACCAGAACTTCAGCTCCGAGGATTTCGCCGTGCCGGTTGCGTGACCTGCCAGCTGGGTGCCGCGAGAGCTACCGGCGGTTCTGCTCGCGGTAGCGCGCGAGCGCCGCGTCGTAGCTGCCGGCCGTCTTTTTGAAGTAGATGCCGTACCCGACGGCGGCAAGGGCGAAGATGGCGAGGAAGGTGATGAAGAACGACGCGACCACCTCGATTTCATGGGGGAACCAATTGCCGAACCAACCGCAGGCGAACAACATGCCCGCGCTGGTGACGGCGAACCCGGTGAGTCGCAGCGGATAGGCCAGCTTTTTGAGGATGAGGCCGCTGAACCAGAAGCCCTGCAAGAAAGAGAAGCCGATGCAGGCGACGAGCAGGGTGAGCGTGATGGTGAGCCCTTGCGTGTCTGCGCCCGAGAGGCCGGCGTAGTAGTAGGCCGTCGGCAGGCTCAGCGTCATGAAGATGGTGAACATGACGCAGGTGCCAAGAACGAATTGCTTGAGAAACGGTTTCATGGGATGCTCCTTTGCAGAGGTGGGCGGGGTTCGTTAGAGGTCGAGCTTGCGCTTGATGGTGGGCGCGTATTGGCGCGAGACCATCACCGATTCGCCGTTGTCCAGCAGCAGCTGCAGCCGCGCGTTGAGGGCGGGGCGGATGGCGACCACGTGGTCGAAGTTCGCCAGCAGCTGCTTCGATGCGCGTACGAATTCGGTGCCGGCCAGCTTGTCCTCCAGCTCGTACAGCCGAAGCGGCGTCTGATACACGGCGTCCTCGGTGTACAGGAACGTGCGGCCGTCCACCGTCTCGGCGTAGCAGACGTCGTCGATGTCGAGCCGATAGGTAGCTCCGTCGCGCTCGCCGGCGAGCTTGCGGTCGAAGGCATTCAGCCCGGCGACGATGCGCTGCACACGCTCGTCGATGCGCGGGCACGCCAGCGTGACCTCGATATCGGCGAGCCGGGGGTTCTCGGTGATGGTGACGTTCATGGATGTGCCTAACGTTGGGGCGGTCAGATGGTTGGCCAACGCCGTCAGTATGCCGAAAGCGCTGCTCGCGCACAAGGCCGTCCGACGTGTGTTGCATGGACGCGCTCCCCAGTTGCACCGGCGGGCGCTCTCTTGGTATGATGCCCGTGCGAAGGTAAAAACACGGTCCGGCTGGTAGTCCGGACGCGAAGCCGCCGCCGCGCTCGCTCGCATCGTCGGCTTCGTCAGTAACCTGCCTCCTTGGTTGTCCGTCCTTCGCGCAGCAACCACATACAAGGAGGTTCAACCATGCAGGTCATCACCTCGATCACGCTGACCGTGCTTCATGACGGCCAATTCTGGGTCGGTATCTTCGAGCATGCGGACGAGGGCCGCTATGGCGCGTGCCGCGTCGTGTTCGGCGCCGTCGAGCCTGCCGACGTCGAGCTGTTGGAGTTCGTCGTGCGCCGGTGGGCGACGCTTTCGTTCGACATGGCGGCCGACCCGTCCGACGCGAAGGATGCCGTGCTCTCCCATGCGAACCCGAAGCGTCGTCAGCGCGAGGCGCGCAAGCTCGTGGAGCGAGCCGGCGTCGGCACGAAAGCCCAGCAGGCCATGAGCGTCAGTTACGAGGCGCGCAAAATCGAATCCAGAGCCTTGGCCCGCGAGGCTCGCCAAGCGCAAGCCGAGCGTCGATTCGCTCTCAGGCGGCAGAAACGAAAGCAGAAGCATCGCGGAAAGTAGAGGCCTGGAATCCTCATTCTCCCTTGATGCTCTGCGTGGCGTGCCGCTTCCCGCGCTGCGACGCGAGAGGTCATGCGAAGGGACGCGCGCTGGCGGTCGTTTTGCGTCCTTACCCGTATATATCAGGGGAAATATCTTTCATGCACGGTATACTCAAAGCAAACGCCCCAAGAGGGCGCGGCAAAAAGGAGGATGACATGCAGCCACCCTCGACACTGCTTCTCTCCACCGGGGAGTTTGCTCGGATGTGCAACGTCAGCAAGGAACTGCTCATCCATTACGACAAGGTCGGTTTGTTGAAGCCGAAGGTAATCGGCAAGAACGGTTACCGCTACTATTCGCTCAAGCAGCTGTACCTTATGGACGCCATTCGGTTCTTCCTCGATACGGGCATGTCCATGAAAGAGGTGAAGACCTATCTCGATAACCGTACCACCGACCTCTTCCTCGAGGCCACGCAGGCGGGCATCGAGAAGATGAAGAAGCAGCGCGATGTGTTGGACGCGCGCATCGGGATGATCGAGAAGATGCGCTACATCACCCAGCGCGCTTTGCTGTTCCCGAAGGATAAACCGAGACTGTCGTTCTGGGACGAAACGTGGCTCATCACGACCGACGTAAAGCCTGAGCGCACGCAGCAGGCGTTCGCCCAGGCCGTGAGCGAGCATGCCGAGTTTTGCAAATCGTCTGCCGGCGTGACGAAGTTTCCCCTGGGTCGTATCGTGCACTTTCCTTGTTCCGATCACCCTGAAGACTTCGTCTACACGAAGCTCATCACCTGGATCTCGCCCCCTTCCCACCCCGCGCTTCTGGAGGGTCGTCTGGCGTGCAAACCGCGGGGCAATTACGCGGTCATTCTTCATAGGGGCGGCACGAGCACGGTTGCGCGATCCTATGCCAAGCTGCTGGACTACGTCAAAGAAGAGGGTCTCGATCTCGTGGGGCCGGTGTACGAGTTCGATATGAACTCGTATCTCATGTCCGACTCTGCGGACGACTACCTGTTGCATATCTCGGTGCTTGTCGATATGTAAGCCGCCCGACGCGAAACCGCCCGCGATCCGTTCGACGGATCGCGGGCGGTCCTTCGTGCGCGAGCGGGCCTTCTAGGCGCTCATGCGCTTCGTCTCTTGGATGAGTTCGTGCACCACGGAAGGCTCGGACAGCGTGGAGATGTCGCACAGATCCTCCGTCTCCTGCGCGGCGATTTTACGCAGGATGCGTCTCATGATTTTACCGCTGCGCGTTTTCGGCAGCGCGTTGGCGAAATGGATGACATCGGGCGTGGCGATGGGCCCGATGCTCTCCCGTACGTGCACGAACAGACGGTCGCGCAGGTCGGCGTCGATGACCGTTCCCTCTTTGACGGTGATGTAGGCATAGATGCCCTCGCCCTTCACCGGATGCGGGTACCCTACGACGGCTGCTTCTGCGACCTGCGAGTACGAGACGAGCGCGCTTTCAACTTCGGCCGTGCCGATGCGGTGGCCCGACACGTTCATCACGTCGTCGATGCGACCCGTGATCCAGAAGTAGCCATCCTCGTCTCGATAGGCGCCATCGCCCGTGAGGTAGTAGCCGGGGGTGGGGAAGTACACGTCTTTGTGAGCCTTCGCGTTGCCGTACACGCCCAGCATCATGCCCGGCCATGGCCTCGTCAGCACGAGACTGCCGCGCTCGCCGGCATCGGCCTCGGCTCCGTCCGCTCCGATGACCCTCGGTTCTATGCCGAAGAACGGTAGCGCCGCCGATCCTGGCTTCATGTCCACTGCGCCGGGTATCGAGGTGATCATGATGCCGCCCGTCTCGGTTTGCCACCACGTGTCGACGATGGGGCACATGCCGTGACCGACGGTGGAGTAGTACCACATCCAAGCCTTCGAGGTGATGGGCTCGCCTACCGAGCCGAGCAGCCGCAAGGTCGAGATGTCGTGCTCGTTCACCCAGCGGTCGCCGTCTTTCATCATGGAGCGCACTGCGGTCGGGGCCGTGTACAGGATGTTGACGCCGAACTTCTCAACGATCTCCCAGAAACGGTCGGGCTTGGGGAAGTTGGGCACGCCTTCGAACATGAGCGACGTCGTCCCGTTCGACAGCGGCCCGTACACGAGGTAGGAATGACCGGTGATCCAGCCGGCGTCGGCCGTGCACCAGAAAATGTCATGTTCCTTGAGGTCGAACACGTACTTCGAGGTGAGGGTGGCGTAAAGCAGATAGCCGCCGGTGCCATGCAGGATGCCCTTCGGTTTCGCCGTGCTGCCGCTCGTGTAGAGGATGAACAGGGGATCGTTCGCTTCCATCCGCTCCGGCTCGCATTGGGGCGCCTCGGGAGCAAGCACGTCGTCCCACCAGAAATCGCGCCCCGCCTTCATGGCCGTGCGTTTCTCGATGCGGCGTACGACGACGCAGCTCTCGACCTGGGGGCACATGTCAAGGGCTTTATCGCAGATTTCCTTGAGTCTCAGGATCTTGCCCGAACGGTATCCGTAGTTTGACGTGATGACCACCGTGGCACCCGAGTCGACGATGCGATCCTTCAGCGATTCGGCGCTCAGGCCGCTGAACACCACGCAGTGGATAGCGCCGATGCGAGCGCACGCCAGCATGCTGATCGCGAGTTGGGGGACCATGGGCATGTACAGCACCACGCGATCGCCCTTTCGCACGCCGAGGCGGCGGAGCATGTTCGCCGCCTTGCACACCTCGCGATGCAGACGCTGGTAAGTGTAGACGTCCACCTCTTCGGTGGGCTCGCCCTGCCAGATGAGCGCGGCTTTGTTCCTGCGCGGCCCGTTCAGGTGGCGATCGATGCAGTTGCAAGATGCGTTAAGCTCCCCGCCGCGGAAGTAGCGCACGAACGGCTCATCCGAGTCGAAATCGTATTCCTCGACGGCATCCCACGGTTTGAACCAGTCAAGGTGCTCGGTGGCCATATCGGCCCAAAAAGCCTCAGGATCGGCGATGGAGCGGCTGTACATGGCGTCGTAGTCCTGTCGGCTTTTGATGAGGGCGTTGTAGCTGAATTCGGGCGAGGGCTCGATGGACGTTTCGTTTTGGAGCATTTGTCTGATGAAGGCGTTGCGGGTGTTGCGGTTCATTGAGGACTCCCTTCTGCGCGGACGCGAGAAATCGAAAAGGATCAGGCCACCATCGGGTAGTGGTCGGGGGCGCAGGCGCCGATGCTCGACAGCAGGTCGGGACGGCGATGCGCGAGGTGGGCACAAGCGTCTTCGAGCAATACGGTCTCGTGGATGCTCGTGCAGGAGTACAGAGCCTCGCACAGCGCGCCTACCGAGGTGACGTCGCAGTGGGAAGGCCAATCGTAATCGCTCATGTCCATGAGCGCGACTGCGAAGGCGATGAGGCTCTTCTCGCTCAAACAGGCGACGAGGCGCTGCGCGTCGCGAACGTCGAGGGGCGTGCGATCGCATAGCTCGTCGATGCGGTGCAGCGCGTTTCTCCTGACGAAGCTGGGACCGTTGCCGGCGGCGATGGCAAGCAGGAGGTCGATGTCGTCGATGGAAGATACGGCTACGATCTTGGCTACGCGGCTCACGTCGACGTTCGAGAGAAAGGCCATAAGCTCGGGGTCGCGCATCTCGCTCAGCGCCGCGCGCAGAGCCTCGCCGCGGAGTTTCCCGATGGAAACGGCCTTCCGGGCGCTGACTGCGTCGAGCAGTTCGTTCGAGGTCCAGAGTTTCCGTACGCTCATCTCTTTGTTCGCTACCTTCATTGTCGTCCTCCTCTTCGTTCGATGGGAATGGGGATCGGATTCGCGCGGTGACGTACGGCCATCATGGGGGCTGTAACGATTACAGGGTCAACGAGCGCGCGGCGACTATGCCCGCGATTGGCGGGTTCTCGGCTGCGAACGGCGATTTACATGCTTAGAACAGGCTCGTCTGCGCTCCCATAGGTTGGGAGGGCTTGTAGGCGGCGATGATGTCGGACATGCACCAAAGCAGACCGTGCTGCTTGCACAGCGAGCGGAAGAGGGCGCGGTTCTCGGTTGCGCGGGGGCTGTTGCAGAAGTATCGGTCGCCGAATGCCGCGCGATAGCGCTCGGGCAGCGTGGGATCCACGGCTGCGATGCGGTCGAGGAAGTGGTCGCGCTGGCGGTCGCGCATGGTGACGCCCGTCATATGGTAGACGAACCGCGCGCCAGCCGCTGCCGCGCCTTCCACCACGCCGCGCACCGTGGCATCGTCGTCCGTCGCAAACGGCAGCGTCGGCGTGAATAGCACGCCGCAGAACACCCCGGCGTCCGCCAGCTCGGCCAGCGCGGCGAAGCGCTCGCTAGGCGAGGGCGCGTGCGGTTCGATGATGCGCGCCAGCTGGTCGTCGGCCGTGGTGACGGTGATCTTCGCGATGGCCCCGCCCGCCGCTCCGATGGCGCTCAGCACGTCGATGTCGCGCGTGATAAGCGTGCTCTTCGTGTCCACCGACACGCCGAAGCCGAATTCCTCGATCAGCTCCAACGCACCGCGCGTCACGCGCAGAGTGCGCTCGAACGGGTTGTACGTGTCGGACATGGCGCCGACGCCCACGATGCCTCGCACGCGGCGGCTGCGCAGTTCGCGCTGCAGGATGGCCAATGCGTCGAACTTGACGCTCACCTGGTCGAAGTCGTCGATGCGGTAGCATTCGCTTCTGCTGTCGCAGTAGATGCAGCCGTGGCAGCAGCCGCGGTACAGGTTCATGTTGTAGTCGATGCCGAACCATTCGTTGCCGTCGTAGCGCACTTTCTGGAGGATCGAGCGCGCGCGGACGACGGGGCAGGGCGCGGCGGCAGAGGCCGCGTCGCTCATGCGGACGCGGGCTTCACGGGATGGCGGATCACCGTCTTGAGGTTCTCCGGCTTGGTGCGGCGCGGATCGCCCAGGTAGATCTCGTGGTGCAGGCGCACTGCGGGCACGCCTCCGTGCGCATCGAGCGCGTCCAGCATGGCCTCGCTGCTCGCTGGGTTCGCGATGTCGTCGACCATCCTGGACGCGGTGACGAACTCCTCCATCTGCGCGATGGTGGCGGGCTCGTCGTCGTACGGTCCCTTGTGCATGATCTGCGCGCACGGTCCTTCGGCGAACCGCACGAGGCGGGCTCGCCGCAGATCGAGCTCGGGCTTCTTCGCCGCGACCTGCTCGGCGGTCCAGGCGAACACTTCGGGCGTGACGAAGTCGGGCTGGCGGATGAGCGAGATCCAAGAGAGCGCGTCCTTTTCCAAAATGCGCTGCCCGTCGAACGCTTCGTCGCTTGTCCACCACAGGCCTTCAAGCGGAGGCACCGTGTAGTCGAAGTAGCCGTCGGGCTGCCAGGCGCCCATCTTCGACATCTTGATGGTGTACGAGAAGGCGTACAGCAGGCCCATCGCACCGGCGTACGAGCCGTTTTCCTCGTTCGGGTTGCCCGTGCCGGCCACCGCGATGAAGCTCATGGGCGGCACGTCGATGAGCTCGGGCTTGGTCTTCGGCAGGTAGAGGTCCTTGTACTCTTTCTTGAAATCGAACGCCATGCTTCCTCCTTCAGTTCCCGTCGGCTTGCTCGGCGATCTCGCGCTGCAGCTTCTTCGTGAGCTTGCCGAGCACGAGGCTGTACGAGTGATCGCACAGGTCGCGCAGCAGCTCGTCGGGCACATCGCCGATCCAGTCGTGTCCCATCGGGGCTCCTCGTCGGTTTAAGGTCTCGAGCCAGTATGACAGGTGCGGCGGTCCCGCGCACGCGAGACCGCCTCCGCGACGGGCGCGTTTACCTGAGCGCTACGAACACGTCGATGTCGGCGCAGGACATGTCCTCGCCGGGCAGGTACGCCTCGAAGTCCACGGTGAACGCGCGCTGCGCCCCCAGCTCCTCGTCGGCCCAGATCTCCTCCCAGGCTTTCTGGACGCTGGTCACGCAGTCGCCGCCGCGGATAGCGATCTTCGCGTAGCGGCCTGCGGCGATGGTCTGCGCCTCCATGCCCTCGGGCGCCTCGGCGGGCGTCTCGCAGCCCACGAGCAGCTCGTAGCTCATGTCGCTCATGTCGTAGCCGTAGTACAGCGCGAAGCAGCCGTAGGGCACGACGCGCACCTCGGAGATGGTGCGATCAAGGCCCTCGCCCATGAAGCGCTGCCACAGCTGGCCGATGACGGCCGTTTCCTCGGGCGAGTTGTTGGACGCGCGGACGGTGGGACCGACGATGGTGCGTGCGGGAAGCTCGACGATTTCGTAGTGCATGGTTTCGTGTCCTTTCGTTGGATATGCTGACTAGGACACGATACCGAACAGAACCGGACAGGGCATGTCCGGTTTTACGAGAAAGATGCCGTGCGCGCTCGTCGGGCAGGGGCCTTGCCAATGCGGTCGTTTTCTGCCAGGTCGTCGCACGCCTCTGACCGGGTAATAGGCGATATGCAACCTGGTCAGAGGTGCGGTAAAAAACGACGATACTGGTAACGTGGCCGTCCGGCCGCTTCTCGATGTGCGATCCGCGTTGCGGCTCGATGACGCTTCTTCAAGCGGCGCCCACTTGTGCTATCCTGTTCCGCTGCGAAGCAACCGATCGAGCGAAATGCGGGCCCATGGAATTCAGAACGCTGCACCTGGAAGACAAAGCCGCCATCAACGACATCCTCCTGCCCCTTGGCCGCAACGACTCCGCGCTCGGGTTCGCCAACCTCTACTCGCTTACCGAGAAGTACGGAACGCAGATCGCGCTCGAGGACGGCGTGCTCTACGTGCGCCAGCTCGATCGCATCCCCGGCGCCGTCGCGTACTATCCGCCGCTGGGCACGCTCGACATCGCCGACGACGTGCGCACGCTCATGCGCGAGGCGCAAGCCGAAGGTCGCAGGCTGCACCTCGTGGGCCTGTCGCCGAAGGAGAAGGAGCAGCTCGAGGCCGACCTGCCGGGTGCCTTCGAATTCTCTTCCGACCGCAACTTCGCCGACTACCTCTACCTTACGAAGACTATCGCGGCTTACGAGGGCCCGGGCCTGGCGAAGAAGCGCCGAGAGACGAACAAGTTCTTCCAGCTGTACGGCAGCGAGGCGTCCTTCGAGCCCATCGCCCTCGACCATATGGACGAGCTGCGCGCCTACCAGCAGGTTTGGTTCGAGACGAGCCGCCGTCGCGGCACCGACGAGCACCCCCTCGAGCTGGAGCATCGAAAGATCCTGCTCGACATGAACCACTTCGAGGAGCTCGACCTCGAAGGCATCCTCTTGCGCATCGGCGGCACCGTCGAAGGCTACGCATACGGCAGCGTGCTGCCCGGCGGCGCGTTCGACGTTATGGTGCTCAAGGGCAACCTCGACTTCCGTTTCGTGTGGCGCGCCCTTCTGCGCGAGCTCGCGCGCTACTGCGTCGACAAGGCGACCTACCTCAACCTGGAAGAGGATCTCGGCCTGCCCGGCCTGCGCGAGAACAAGCTGAGCTACCAGCCCTGCGCCCTCATGGAAAAGTACCAAGGCCGCTTGCTCTAGCGCTGCCGCAGCAGAAGAATTGCGCAAGGTCGGTGAATCGTCGCGCGACCGTTGAGTCGCCGTGAGGGCGCCGTCGCCCGATGCTGATTCCTCGCCGGCTTTTCGGACGGGCTCGTTGTCGGAACTTCTTCGTCGAGGCAGTTCGCTAGAGGGGGAGGAGGGATATTCCGCCTGACGTCGCATGGCGTCTCTACAGTCGAGCGCCCCGGTTTCGGCCGGGGCGCTCGACTGTAGCAGGAACGAGGGGAGCTATTTGAGGATGCGTCGTGTGGCGAGCGCGGCGCCTGCGATCGCGGCGATGCCGGCTGCTCCAAGCGCCACGCCGAGCGGCGCGTTCGTGGTGCCGTCGCCCGTCTGGCTGAGCTTCGAGGTTTTTGCGGCTGTTTCGTTGCCGTTCTTCTCGTCTCCGTCGGCCTTGGGCAGGTTGACGGGCTCCTGCGCAGGGGCGGTTGGCTCTTCAAGGGAGGGCTTGCTGCTGTTCGCCACTTCTTTCGTCGGCTCTTGCAGACCTGATCCCGGCGTCGTTTCCGGGCTTTCGGGCGGCGTCGTGCTCTCCGGAGGCTTTGTTTCCTCGGGCGGCGTCGTTTCGGATCCAGCGGGAGGCGTCGTGTTCTCGGGGTTCGACGGCGATGCAGGCGGAGTTGGAGCCGCGCTGTCTCCGTCCGGCTTCGGGGTTTCGTCGGGATCGGCCTGTCCGGCGCCGTCGTTCGCGGGCGGGGCGGGTTCGTTCGGAGCGCTCGGCGGGTTCCCTTCGGGCGCTGCCGGCGGGTTCACCTCGGGTGGCAGGACGCTCTCGGGCGGTTTCGTCTCGCCCGAAGGCGCATCTCCGCTGCCTTCCTCGGGAGGGGTGTTCCCGACCGGCGGAACCGCAGGGGAATCCGCCGCAGGGGGCTCTTCCTCGACAGGAGGCACGGTGGGCTTCTCGGGAAGCAGGCTCAGGCACAGCTCCTTTTCCTGTTTGTACCTGTTCGTCCAGCCTTCGTGGTACTGCGGCTGGCCGTGGTAGAACTCGGCCACGTGCGCTATCACGTAATCGCACAGCGTGGTGACGAACTGTTCGTCGGTCATGTCGTTCGTCAGCCCGGCGCCGGGGTAGTTGTAGCTGTTGTAATATGTTCCGTTCACGTAGCCGTCGGACCAACCGCCCACGAATTTGTGCCATCCCGACGTGCCGAACAGGTTCGCCAGGCCCCAGCAAAGGCCTTTGACGCTGTCGGCGCGATTCGAGATGTCGATGCCGCGGCTTGCGAGGTACGTTTCAGCGGGGACGTAGTAGTTGTCGTATGCGAAGGTGTCCTGCAGTGCCGAGAACTCCGCGGGGTCGGCGGCGTATGCCGCATGCCAGGATTCGTTCAATTGCTGGCCGATGTCGGTCAGCCGATCCGCGTTCCCGTCGTACAGGTCTCCCGAAATGTTCGCGCTAGGAACCCAGGAGAACATCCGGTACTTGACCGGGTCGAAATTGTAGCAATAGGAAATAAAGCTTTTGAGCGAGTATCGGTTGTCGAATTGATAGTAGCCCATTGCATGGTAGCCATCGCCCCATGAGAGCCCCTGGTCGTAGTTCTGGTTGCTCTCGAATCGGGCGAAGTACTTCATCTCGTTCGAGAGGCTGCGCAGCTGCGTGGTGGCTGCCAGCGGGACGGCCAGCGTCCGTGCGATTGGCGCGACGGGGTTGTCGGAGTAGAAGTCGGCTTTATCGTAGCCATCGGGCTTGGCGGCCGCGCCCGAAGGGGCGGAGTCGGCGCCGCCGGCCGTTCCTCTAGCGGAATCGGCGGCGTTGGCGGACGCATCGTCTTCTGGGGCTTCGTCCGCAAAGGCCGCGCCCGGCAGCAGGCCGCACGCGAGGGAGAGCGAAACACCCAAGGCGAGCGCCTTCGGCGTAGTGGATTGTCCCATGAGGACCTCCTAGTTCTGCAAGTATGCTGCGTTTCAAGTGCGTTCGTAGTGTGTTTGCGCGCCCGCGGGCGCGTTGAAACTTAAGTCTCGCACGCGATTGCGGGCGGAGCCAAGTCCCGATAGCCCGTTTCCACAGCTCCCTGACAAACAAAACAAACTTCAGCAGGGAGGTGAGCCTGATGATGAAGATCATCGTTTCGCCAAGTCAGCGACTTTTTTGCGGGGCTTTCCAGCTCGGAATTCGTCGAAGGGGTCTTGAACCGGCAAAGCTATCCAGCTCGCATAGCGTCGGCGGAGCCTCGAATCGACCGAAGATGCCGTCCCGATGTCGGGATCGGCCTGAAACCATACTTGCATTCTCCCAGATAAAAGGGCAAATCAACAAAGAATTTCCACAGTTCGTAAAAATTTTTCTTGACTCGCCTTGACTTTCGACATATCTTAGGCAATTGCGACTTTTTCGCAGAAATGCGGGTGCACATGAAGGAGGAAAAGCCTCGTGGCTCAAGGAAAAACGACTGATCAGACCAGCCTTTACAGGGATCGGCGCAGCTTTGCGAAGATTCCGGACGTCATGGACGTCCCCAACCTCATCGCCATCCAGACGGACAGCTTTGAGTTTTTCAAGGGCGAGGGCCTGGCGCAAGCGTTCCAGGATATCAGCCCCATCGAGAACAACACCAAGGACATGTGCGTGGAGTTCGGCCGCCACGAGTTCGGCGAGCCGAAGTACACCGTGGACGAGTGCAAGGAGAAGGACGTCTCCTACCAGGCACCGCTGTTCGTGGAAATCCGCTTCATCAACCGCGAGACCGGCGAGATCAAGGAGCAGGACGTCTTCATGGGCGACTTCCCGCTCATGACGCCCCGCGGCACGTTCATCATCAACGGCACGGAGCGCGTCGTCGTCTCCCAGCTGGTGCGCTCCCCGGGCGTGTACTTCGCCTCCGAGCGCGACAAGGCGTCCGACAAGACGCTGTTCAACGCGAAGGTCATCCCCAGCCGCGGCGCGTGGCTTGAGTTCGAAACCGACAAGCGCGACATCCTGTCCGTGCGTATCGACCGCAAGCGCAAGCAGCCCGCGACGCTGCTCGTGCGCGCCCTCGGCCTGGCCGAGACGCGCGAGGAGATCATCGAGCTCCTCGGCAACGACGAGATGGTGCTGCGCACGCTCGACCGCGACCCGGCCACCACGAAGGAAGAGTCGCTGATCGAGCTGTACAAGCGCTTCCGCCCCGGCGAGCCGCCCACCATCGATTCCGCCCGCACGCTGCTGGAGGGCCTGTTCTTCAACCCGCAGCGCTACGACCTGGCGAAGGTCGGCCGCTACAAGATCAACAAGAAGCTGGGCTTCGACCCCGACTACGAGGCCTCCACGCTCACCGACGACGACATCGTGCGCACGATGCAGTACATCGTGGCGCTGCATGCCGGCGACGAGGGCGTTCAGACCGACGACATCGACCACTTCGGCAACCGCCGCATCCGCACGGTGGGCGAGCTGATCCAGAACCAGTTCCGCATCGGCCTGTCCCGCATGGAGCGCGTCGTGCGCGAGCGCATGAGCATGCAGGAGCCCGACGAGATCACGCCGCAGAGCCTCGTGAACATCCGCCCCATCGTGGCGGCCATCAAGGAGTTCTTCGGCTCCTCGCAGCTGTCCCAGTTCATGGACCAGACGAACCCCGCCGCCGGCATCACGCACAAGCGCCGTCTGTCGGCCCTCGGCCCGGGCGGCCTGTCCCGCGAGCGCGCCGGCTTCGAGGTGCGCGACGTCCACACGTCCCACTACGGCCGCATGTGCCCCATCGAGACGCCTGAAGGCCCGAACATCGGCCTCATCGGCTCGCTGGCCACCTACGCCCGCATCAACCCCTACGGCTTCATCGAGACGCCGTACCGCCGCGTCGTCGACGGCAAGGTCACCGACGAGGTGGACTACCTCACGGCCGACGAGGAGGAGAACTACACCATCGCGCAGGCCAACGACCTGTTCGACCCCGAGACGCGCAAGTTCGGCACGTTCGACGACCAGGGCGTGTTCCACGAGGCCGTCCGCGTGCTCTGCCGTACGAAGGACGCCGCCGGCGTGTTCGGCGAGCCCGACGAGGTGGCGCCCGAGCTGGTGAACTACATGGACGTGTCCCCGCGCCAGATGGTTTCGGTGGCCACCTCCCTCATCCCGTTCCTCGAGCACGACGACGCGAACCGTGCCCTCATGGGCTCGAACATGCAGCGCCAGGCCGTGCCGCTGCTGCGCCCCGACGCGCCGCTGGTGGGCACCGGCATCGAGCACCGCATCGCGGTCGACTCCGGCGAGATCCTGGTCGCCCAGAACCCGGGCGTCGTCGACTACGTGGACGGCCAGACCATCATCGTGCTGAACAACGACGGCGAGTACGACGAGTACCTCGTGCCGAAGTTCCAGCGCTCCAACCAGTCGGGCTGCATCAACCACCGCCCCATCGTCCGCAAGGGCGACGAGGTGCAGGCGGGCGACGTGCTGGCCGACGGCCCCAGCTGCGACGGCGGCGAGCTCGCGCTCGGCCAGAACCTCATGGTGGCCTACATGCCGTGGGAAGGCTACAACTACGAGGACGCCATCATCGTGTCCGAGCGCGTGGTTGCCGAAGACCTGCTCACGTCCATCCACATCTCCGAGTACGAGGTCGACGCGCGCGACACGAAGCTGGGTCCCGAGGAGATCACCCGCGAGATCCCGAACATCTCCGACGACATGATCAGCGACCTCGATGCCGACGGCATCATCCGCGTGGGCGCCGAGGTGTTCCCGGGCGACGTGCTGGTGGGCAAGGTCACGCCGAAGGGCGAGACGGAGCTCACGGCCGAGGAGCGCCTGCTGCGCGCCATCTTCGGCGAGAAGGCCCGCGAGGTGCGCGACACGTCCCTCAAGGTGCCCCACGGCTCCGGCGGCCGCGTCATCGGCATGAGCCGCTTCAGCCGCGACGCCGGCGACGAGCTGGCTCCGGGCGTCAACGAGCTCGTGCGCATCTACGTGGCCCAGAAGCGCAAGGTGCAGCAGGGCGACAAGCTGTCCGGCCGCCACGGCAACAAGGGCGTCATCTCCCGCGTGCTGCCGGTGGAGGACATGCCCTACCTCGCCGACGGCACCCCCATCGACGTCATCCTCAACCCCCTGGGCGTTCCTTCCCGAATGAACGTGGGCCAGCTGCTGGAGAACCACCTCGGCTGGGCTGCGAAGTGGGGCTGGGACGACGCTGAGGAAACCGACGCCGTGGTGGAGGGCCCGATGCACGTGGCCACGCCGGTGTTCGACGGCGCCACGGAGAAGGAGATCTCCGATGCCATCGAGAAGGCGAACCGCAACCTCATCAACAAGAACCATGCCACGTACGGCGACCTGGCGCGCGACGAGTTCGTGCCGCAGCTGTCCCGCACGGGCAAGACGTGGCTGTACGACGGCCGCACGGGCGAGAAGTTCCGCGAGCCCATCACCGTGGGCCAGAGCTACATCCTGAAGCTCGGCCACATGGTGGACGACAAGATCCACGCGCGTTCGACCGGCCCCTACAGCCTGATCACCCAGCAGCCGCTGGGCGGCAAGGCGCAGTTCGGCGGCCAGCGTTTCGGCGAGATGGAAGTGTGGGCGCTGTACGCGTACGGCGCATCGAACGTGCTGCAGGAGATCCTCACGGTGAAGTCCGACGACACCGCCGGCCGCGTGAAGTCCTACGAAGCCATCGTCAAGGGCGAGAACATCCCCGCCCCCGAGGTGCCCGAGAGCTTCAAGGTTCTCGTGAAGGAAATGAAGTCGCTGTGCCTGAACGTCGAGCTGGAGGGCCACGATCATCGCACGATCGACGTGACCCAGGACATCGACGGCCAGGAAGACGGCGATCGCGCGCTGTACGAGGCCATCGCGGCCGACGCGCGCAAGACCGAAGAAGACGACGCGGCCAATGCGCTCGACAGCATTGCCGCCGAGCTGGGAGAGCTGATGGGCGATAGCAACAACGATACGAACGACCTGATCGGTGAGGGAGAGGAGCGATAAATGACGACGGAATTCGACGTGAGCAATTTCGACGCCCTGCGCATCTCGCTCGCCAACGCCGAGGACGTGCGCAGCTGGTCGCGCGGCGAGGTGAAGAAGCCCGAGACGATCAACTACCGTACCCTCAAGCCCGAGAAGGACGGCCTGTTCTGTGAGAAGATCTTCGGCCCGACGAAGGACTGGGAGTGCGCCTGCGGCAAGTACAAGCGCGTGCGTTTCAAGGGCATCGTCTGCGAGCGCTGCGGCGTCGAGGTGACGCGCAGCAAGGTTCGCCGCGAGCGCATGGGCCACATCGAGCTGGCCGCCCCGGTCAGCCACATATGGTACTTCAAGGGCTCGCCCTCGCGTCTGGGCTACCTCTTGGACATCGCACCGAAA
This sequence comes from Eggerthella sp. 1_3_56FAA, assembly GCF_000185625.1. Taxonomy (NCBI): domain Bacteria; kingdom Bacillati; phylum Actinomycetota; class Coriobacteriia; order Eggerthellales; family Eggerthellaceae; genus Eggerthella; species Eggerthella sp. 1_3_56FAA. Next base: position 247,206 of record NZ_GL622581.1, on the reverse strand, counting down.
GAGCTGGAGAAGGTGCTGTACTTCGCATCCTCCATCATCACCTCGGTGGATAAAGAGGCCCGCGAGGAGGACGCCGACGAGCTGCGCGACGAGCTGGCCGCCGACCTCGAGGAGCTGGACGCCGAGCGCGACCGCCTCGTGGAGGCCACGCGCAAGCTGTCCGTGGACTACGTGCCCGAGGACGACGACTTCGTCGACGACGTGGACGAGGACGAGCGCATGACGGCCGAGGAGGTCGACGAGGAGATCGCCGACATCTACGAGGAGTTCAACGAGCGCAAGGCGCTGCGCCAGGACGCTTTCGACGCCTTCATGAAGATCGAGCCGAAGCAGCTGGTGCCGGACGAGGCCCTCTACCGCGAGATGCGCCTCAACTACCGCGACTACTTCACGGGCGGCATGGGCGCCGAATCCGTGCGCGACCTGCTGGACGCCATGGACCTGGCCGCGACGGCCGACGAGCTGCGCGACGTCATCGCCAACGGCAAGGGCCAGAAGCGCGCCAAGGCCATCAAGCGCCTCAAGGTGGTCGACGCGTTCCTCAAGTCCGAGAACAAGCCGACGGACATGATTCTCGATGTCATCCCGGTGATCCCGCCCGACCTGCGCCCCATGGTGCAGCTGGACGGCGGCCGCTTCGCGACGTCGGACCTGAACGACCTGTACCGTCGCGTCATCAACCGCAACAACCGCCTCAAGCGCCTGCTGGACCTCGGCGCGCCTGAGATCATCGTCAACAACGAGAAGCGCATGCTGCAGGAGGCCGTCGACAGCCTGTTCGACAACGGCCGCCGCGGCCGTCCTGTCACGGGCCCGGGCAACCGCCCGCTGAAGTCGCTGTCCGACATGCTCAAGGGCAAGCAGGGCCGCTTCCGCCAGAACCTGCTGGGCAAGCGCGTCGACTACTCCGGCCGTTCGGTCATCGTCGTCGGCCCGCAGCTCAAGCTGCACCAGTGCGGCCTGCCGTCGCAGATGGCGCTGGAGCTGTTCAAGCCCTTCGTCATGAAGCGCCTGGTGGAGCTGGAGTACGCCGCCAACATCAAGGCCGCCAAGCGCGCCGTCGACCGCGGCGCCAGCTACGTGTGGGACGTGCTGGAAGAGGTCATCACCGAGCATCCCGTGCTGCTGAACCGCGCACCTACCCTGCACCGTCTGGGCATCCAGGCCTTCGAGCCGGTGCTGGTCGAGGGCAAGGCCATCAAGCTGCACCCGCTGGTCTGCACCGCCTTCAACGCCGACTTCGACGGCGACCAGATGGCCGTGCACGTGCCGCTGGGCGCCGAGGCGCAGGCCGAGGCCCGCGTGCTCATGCTGTCCGCCAACAACATCAAGTCGCCGGCCCATGGCCGTCCGCTGACCGTGCCCACCCAGGACATGATCATCGGCCTGTACTACCTCACGGCCGCCCGCGACGGCTTCGAGGGCGAGGGCCGCTCGTTCATCGACTTCGACGACGCCATGAACGCCTACGACGCGCGCGCCGAGCTTGACCTGCAGGCCAAGATCTGGGTGCGTCTGACCAAGGACACGCAGGTGGCCACGGCTTTCGGCGTGTTCGAGGAGCACAAGGCGGGCGAGCGCATCGAGACCACCATCGGCCGCATCACGTTCAACAACGTGCTGCCCGAGGACTATCCGTACCTCAACTACGAGATGAACAAGAAGGAGATCAGCCGCCTCGTCGAGGACGTGTGCAACCGCTACGAGCTGTCCAGCGTGCCGGCGATCCTCGACGGCCTCAAGGACGCGGGCTTCCACTACGCCACGCGTGCCGGCGTCACCGTTTCGGTGTACGACGCCACCGTGCCGCCGAACAAGGCCGAGATCCTGGCTGCCGCCGACGAGAAGGTCGCGGCCATCGACGAGGACTACGAGATGGGCCTCATGAGCCCCGACGAGCGCCACAAGCAGGTCGTAGACATCTGGAACGCCGCGAACGAAGAAGTCGGCGAGGCCATGGCCGAGAACTTCGACAAGTTCAACCCCATCTACATGATGGCGTTCTCCGGCGCTCGAGGCAACATCAAGCAGATCCGCCAGCTGGCCGGTATGCGAGGCCTCATGTCCGACCCGAAGGGCGAGATCATCGACCGCCCGATCAAGGCGAACTTCCGCGAGGGCCTGTCCGTTCTGGAGTACTTCATCTCCACGCACGGCGCCCGTAAGGGTCTGGCCGACACCGCGCTGCGTACCGCCGACTCGGGCTACCTGACCCGCCGTCTGGTGGACGTGGCCCAGGACGTCATCATCCGCGAGATCGACTGCGGCACCGCCGACGGCGTGCCGTACCCGCTGCACAACGAGAAGGGCGACGTCGACGAGAACCTCATCGGCCGCTGCCTGCTCAACGACGTGGCGGGCGTCGACGGCGAGGTGCTGCTGGCCGCGGGCGAGTACATCACCCATATGGACCAGCTCAAGGCCATGGACGCGGCGGGCGTCGAGACGCTCGTCATCCGCACGGTCATGACCTGCCATGCCGAGCACGGCGTGTGCCAGAAGTGCTACGGTTGGGATCTCGCCACGTCGCGTCCGGTGAACATCGGCACGGCGGTGGGCATCATCGCCGCCCAGTCCATCGGCGAGCCCGGCACCCAGCTGACCATGCGCACGTTCCACACCGGCGGCGTCGCCGGCGAGGACATCACCCACGGTCTGCCTCGTGTCCAGGAGCTGTTCGAGGCGCGCAAGCCCAAGGGCCTCGCCGTCCTCGCGGAGATCTCCGGCACGCTGCAGATCTCGGGCGACAAGCAGTCCAAGACCATCACGATCCACGACCAGCAGGGCAACTTCCGCGAGTACGTCGTGTCGGCGCGCGCCCAGATGCTGCCCGGCGTGACGGACGGCTGCGAAGTGAAGGTGGGCCAGCAGCTCACCAAGGGCTCGGTGAACCCGCACGACCTGCTGCGCCTCACCGATCCCAACACGACGCTGCGCTACATCGTCAGCCAGGTCCAGGGCGTGTACGTGTCCCAGGGCGTGGACATCAACGACAAGCACATCGAGGTCATCGCGCGCCAGATGCTGCGCAAGGTGGCCGTCATGGACGCCGGCGAGTCCGACTTCCTGCCGGGTCGCCAGGTGAACCGCTTCGAGTTCGAGGATGCCGCCAACGCGCTCATCGCCGAAGGCAAGGAGCCGCCCGTGGGCCAGCCGCTGCTGCTGGGCATCACGAAGGCGTCGCTGGCCACGGATTCGTTCCTGTCGGCCGCCTCGTTCCAGGAGACGACGAAGGTGCTCACCGACGCCGCCATCGAGGGCAAGATCGACCACTTGGCCGGCCTCAAGGAGAACGTCATCATCGGCAAGCCGATCCCGGCGGGCACGGGTCTGTCGCGTTACCGCGAAGTGGGCCTCACCTACAAGGGTCGTCCGGTTTCGCCGGTGGTGGGCGAGACGCTGCCCGACTTCGCGCCGGAGGCTCTGCGCGATATCGAGGAGCTGCTGCCCCAGCCGCAGGATTGGTCGCTCGACGGCGACGGCTACCTCAACATGGGCACGAACTACGGCAGCTACTACAGCGGGCTTTCGCTGGGCCATCGCGGCCCGCAGCTGTCCGACGAGGACGCGCGCCTGTACATCTACGACGACCTGGGCGTGTCGCAGCGCTGGGCCAACAAGTTCTCCGAGGCGGGCATCGAGACGGTGGCCGACCTCGTGGGCCACACCGAGGAGGACCTGCTGCGCATCGAGGGCATCGGCGTGAAGGCCATCGAGGAGCTGAAGGAGGGCCTCGAGGCCCACGATCTGACGCACGTGATCGAGGACGACCTCGCGGCTACGAGCGACGACATGTCGCAGCTGCTGGACATGGTGTTCTCGCCCGATGACACCATCCTCATCGGCGGCGACGAGCCCCCGACCTTCAACACCGAGGGCGAGGACATGCTGGGCGAGGCTCTGCCGCCGCGCTCCTACCAGCGCAACCTGGAAGAGCTCGACGCTCTGCTGGGCTCGGTAGGGTCGCTCGGCTTCGGCCTGACCACCAAGGAGTCCGAGGAAGCTTCCAACGCCGACGACGACGTCGAGGAATAAGTTCGACCTGAGGGGCGCGCTCGGCGCGCCCCTTTCTTGTTGCGGCTTTCTTGGCGGGAGGTACGGGGCGGCACCCAGTCGCTCAGACAGTCCTCGCTTCGCTGCGGAACTCGCTTGGTGGGTGCCGCCCCGCACCTCCCTTCATGCGGTTTTCGCAGTAGGTTGTCATCCTGAGCGAGCGCGCAGCGCGGAGTCGAAGGATCCCGCGCGGTGCCGGCGGGTGCGGATCGCAACCTGCGATAGGGCGGTCAGACCGGGACTCGCTGGAGAAGGGTTCTACCTGCGGGGTTTGCTTAGTTGTAGGAGGAGCATCATGTCTCAGAAAACCTATATCCCTTCCGGCGAAATGCCGCCTTCGTCGCAGATCGGGGCGACGTTCGAGGCGCTTGCCGCAACTATCGCAGCCCGGCGCGAGGCGGGGGAGGAGAGCTACACCTATCGTCTGCTCACCGGCTCTCTCGACGGGGTGCTGAAGAAGGTCATGGAGGAGGCGGGCGAGACGGCGCTTGCGGCGAAGGACGTGGAGTCGTGGGCGTGCTCGTCGCTGGCGGCATCGATCGCGGCAAGCGGCGCTGTCGACGAGACCGACGAGCTGGCCGTCGATCTGCCGCCCGAGTACGACGCGGCCATCGATCATCTGCGCTACGAGGCGGCCGATGTGGTGTACCACCTGCTCGTGGTGCTCGAGCGCTACGGCATCGGTCTCGACGAGTTCGCCGCCGAGCTGAACAACCGCATGACCGACGCGGAACGCCCCGAGGGCGGCGTCCGCTTGCATGAAGACCATGTGAAACGGGGGAAGTAGATCTTCCGGCGGTTATCCGCCGCCTCGAAAGCCCCGCTTACTTTGTTGAACCTGCTGGAAAGGAAAGAGCATGGCACGTTTATTTGGAACGGATGGGGTTCGCGGCGTCGCGAACAAGGAGCTGACGTGCGAGACGGCCTTCAAGCTGGGTCAGGCCGCCGTGGCCTTCCAGGGCAAGACCATCCTCATCGGCAAGGACACGCGCCTGTCCGGCGACATGCTGGAGTCGGCCGTGGCGTCCGGCATCATGTCGATGGGCGGCACGGCGCTCCTGGCCGGCATCATCCCGACGCCCGCCATCGCGCTTCTGGTGCGCGAGCTGCACTGCGACGGCGGCATCGTCATCTCGGCGTCGCACAACCCACCCGAGTACAACGGCATCAAGCTGTTTGACGGCCAGGGCTTCAAGCTGCCGGATGCGGTTGAGGACGAGATCGAGGCTTATCTGGCGGCGGGCGGCCCGTCGGCGGACGAGCTGCCGAACGGCGACGAGGTGGGCGTGGCGCTGCCGGTGGACGATGCCTGCGAGCTGTACATCGCGCACGCCGTGTCCACGGTGGCCGGCGAGGGCATCGACTTCGCGGGCCTCAAGGTGGCGCTCGACGCAGGCCATGGCGCATCCTGCATGACCAGCGCCGAGGCGCTGCGCCGTCTGGGCGCCGAGGTGGTTTCGATCAACGAGGACTTCGACGGCACCGACATCAACGTGCAGTGCGGCTCCACCCATCTCGAGCCGTTGCGCGCGCTCGTGGCCGAGACGGGCGCCGACGTGGGCATCGCGCACGACGGCGACGCCGACCGCGTCATGCTTGTGGACGCGAACGGCAACGAGATCGACGGCGACGTGGTGGAGGCCGTGTGCGCTATCGACCTGCACAAGCGCGGGCTGCTTGCCGGCGGCACCGCCGTGTCCACCGTCATGTGCAACCTCGGGCTCTCGCATGCTCTGCGCGATGCGGGCATCGAGCTCGTCCAGACGAAGGTGGGCGACCGTTACGTGCTGGAGGCCATGCGCGAGGGCGGCTTCGTCCTGGGCGGCGAGCAGAGCGGCCATATGATCTTCCTCGAGCACAACTCCACAGGCGACGGCTTGGTGACCGCCCTGCAGTTCCTGGCCGCTTGCCGGCGTGCCGGTTCCTCCATCGAGGATGTCGCCAGCGTCATGACGCGTTTCCCGCAGACGCTGATCAACGTGCGCGTGAACGACAAGCACGCCGTGGACGGCAATGCGGCTGTGCAGGCCGCCGTCGAAGCTGCCGAAGCGGAGCTGGGCGATTCGGGTCGCGTGCTGCTGCGTCCTTCCGGCACCGAGCCGGTGGTGCGCGTCATGGTGGAGGCCGCCAGCGCCGAGGAGGCCGACCGCCACGCGCAGGCCATCGCCGCCGTGGTCGAGCGCGAGGCGTGATTCCGCTTTCATCCTGAGCGAGCGCAAGCATTCGACAGTCCAGCGGACTGTAGAATTCCCGAGCACGCGAAGCGAGCGCAGGGAGGCCCCGCGAAGCGGGGACGCGAAGGATCCCGTGCGGCGTCAGCAGGAAGTCTTTCTGCCGGTGCCGTATTCGGGATCCTTCTATTGCGTAGTGCGCGCTTCGGGGCGAAAAGCAAGCAGGGTTGCCCCCCCCCTGCGTGCGGGCAAGTTCCCGACTTATGCGTACCTCTGCCATCGAAAACGCCCAAAAAGCACCATGTACGCGACTTATGTGCACCTCGGAAGCGGCCTGCGCGATCGAAGTATTTCATAGCTAACTTTTGACCAGGCCTTTTATTGGGCGACGCTTTGCCGCGTCGTCTGAAAAGGCCGTTTCGGCGTGGCAGAGGTGCGCATAAGTCATGGACAGAGGAGATTTCTCCGGTTTTCGTTGCAGGCGCCCCGTTTGACGGGGTGCCGCCACGTTCGCGTTCGGCCGATCATCGCAGGCAGGATCAAGCAATGGCGCTTCGTCTTCGAAAGCGCCGGCTACCGCTTCGACGCCGAGTCGGGTCGCGTGCTGTGCTTCTGCTGCGATCCGGAACGCTTCTGGAAATACGTCGGGCCGATGAGGAAAGGCGAGTAGCGGGAGGGTGGCAAGGCGGCAACGCTCAGCTGCGGCCTCTTGCGCACTCGCGCGCTTCATGGGATCGTGGTCGTTGCGACAGGGACGCGGCCGCGATATGCGCGCCGGTCGACCGCGGCATCCTCGGACTGCGCTCCTGCCGCATCATCCGAAAGCAACGCCCTCGGCTCCGAAGAGCCGAGGGCGTTTTCATGCGAGAGGGAGCGTGCTCTTATCGCACGAACAGGCTGAGGAAGCGCACGAGCAGGCTCGGCTTCTTCGCACCGCGCGTTGCGGGCGGGGCTGCCACCATGCCCTGCTCGGCGCACGGGCGCTCGCCGACAGGAGGTTCGATGGCGTCGGCTTCGAGTGCCGGGGCGGTGGCAGGGCCGACCGGAATAGCGGGCGCGGTTGCGGGCGCGATCCGGGACGATGCGGCCACGGATGCCTGAACGGCGGCTTCCGCAGCCGCTTCCGCCTCGCGCGCGGCCGCAGCCGCGGCGCGTTCCTCCGCGCGGATGCTCGCCTCGTCCTCGGTCATCTCGTGTGCCGCCATCAGCTGGGCCGAACGTCGCCGAGCAGCATCGCGCGCCGCTTCGTCCTCGGCTGCTTCCAGGCGGCGCTGCTGCGCGCGCTTGATGAAGAACTCCTGCGATTCGAACAGCACGGTCTCGCCGTCGGCGTCTTCTTTCGCGAACGCGCCGAGCGGCGTGTAGCTGCCATCGGGCATGAGCTCACGCAGTTTGGCGGTGTCGCTCAGGCTCACGTCGAGGTATCCGAGGATCTGCTCGCGCAGTTCGCTGTCGAGGACGGGCCAGGCTATCTCGATGCGCTTGTCCATGTTGCGCGTCATGAGGTCGGCGCTGGACAGGTACACCTTCATATTGTCGCGCGGGCCGAAGCCGTAGATGCGGCTGTGCTCCAGCAGGCGCCCCACGATGGACACGACGCGCACGTGCTCGGTGTAGCCTTCCAGCCCCGGCACGATGCACGAGATGCCGCGCACGAACAGCGTCACGTTCACGCCGGCCTGCGACGCCTCCACGATCTTCTCGATCACGTCCTTGTCGGTGATGGAGTTCGTTTTGAAGAACAGCCCGCACGGCTCGCCGGCTTTCTTGCGTTCGATCTGCGCGTCGATCCCAGCGAGGATCATCGGCTTGATCTGCAACGGCGCCACCCACATGATGTCGTAGTTGTCGGAGGTGTTCTCGAGCCCCATGTTGCGGAAGAACTCGGTTGCGTCTCGCCCGAACGTCTCGTCGGTGGTGATGAACGACAGATCGGTGTACAGCTTCGCCGTCTTCTCGTTGTAGTTGCCGGTGCCCAGCTGGGTGATGTGCTGCAGCCCCTGGTCGGTTTGACGCGTGATGCAGCATATCTTCGAGTGCACCTTGAAGTCGCGGAAGCCGTAGATGACGTTGCATCCCGCCTGTTCGAAGCGCTGCGACCATTCGATGTTGTTGCTCTCGTCGAAGCGGGCGCGCAGCTCGAACAGCGCGGTCACCTCCTTGCCGTTCTCGGCTGCCGCGATGAGCGCCTCGGCTAGATGCGATTGGCTGGCCAGGCGGTACAGCGTGATCTTGATGGAGATGACGGTGGGGTCGTTCGCAGCCTCGCGCAGAAGCTGCACGAAGGCGTCCATGCTCTCGTACGGGTACGATAGCAGCACTTCCTTCTCGGCCACCTGGTCGATGATGCGACGGTTGCGGTCGAGGCAGCCGGGCCACTGCGGCGTGAACGGTACGTTCGTCAGCTCCGCGCGCGCGGCCTCGGGCAGATGGCCGGCCAGGCCCCACGTATAGCTCATGTCGAGCGGCACCTTCGTGACGTAAGCTTGGTGCGGCTTGAGGTTCAGGCGCTTGAGCAGCAGCTTCTCCAGGGTGGGCGACAGCGGCCGTTCGCTTTCGAGGCGTACCGGCGCCAGGCGCGAGCGCTTCTTCAAGATGCGCTTCATGTGCTCGCGATAGTCCTCGTCGCTCTCGTCGGTGCCTTCGGTGGCGTCGAGGTCGGCGTTGCGGGTGACGCAGATGACGTTCGTGTGCTTGATGGCGTACATGGAGAATATCTCGCTCGCCACCATCTCGATGGCGTGCTCCAGCAGGATGAACTGCAGTCCTTCGCCCGGCAGCGCGATCACGCGCTGGCATTGGCGCGGCATGGGGACGAGGCCCAGCGTCACGCCCTCGGCTCCGAGGTTCTTCCCCTTCTCCTCCTTGGGCGCCTTTTCGCCGTCCTTGGTCTTCGCCGCCTTCTTCTTCGCGCCCGGCTCCTCGTTGAGGCGCAGTACCACGTACAGCGCGCCGTTCTCCAAGTGAGGGAAGGGATGGCGCGAGTTGATGATCTGCGGCGACAGGAACGGCATCACGTTCTTGTGCACGTAATCGGACAGGAAGGCGCGCTGCTCGTCGTCGAGGTCTTCGGGGCGCAGGCTGCACACGCCGCGCGCGCACAGCTGTTTCCGCACGCTTTCGTAGGTGCGTTCCTGGATGGGGTACAGCTCGTGGCAGCGCGCGTAGATGGCATCGAGCTGCTCGGCGGGCGTCATGCCGGACTTCGAGTCGATGATGTGCTTCTTCACTAACGACAGGTCGGTCAGGCTGCCGACGCGCACCATGAAGAACTCCTGGAGGTTGCTCCAGAAGATGGAGATGAAGTTCAGGCGCTCGAGCAGCGGCACCGTCTCGTCGGCTCCCTGGTCGAGTACGCGCTCGTTGAACGTGAGCCATGACAGCTCTCGGTTCTGCAAGTAGGATTCTTTGCTCGGCTCGCCCTCGACGGAGGGGTTTGCGCCCTCGACCTCGTCGATTGACGCGCGCATCTCGTCCGCGCTCGTTTCCGCGAGAGCGTCCGGCGCTTGGCCGGCAGGAGTCTCGGCGGTGCTGGTCGTGGATTTCTTGGCTGTGTCCATGAACGTCCCCTTCCCGTAAACGTTCGCTTCCTGCGCGCCGCTACCGCAGCATGCGGTCGATCAGGTACCCTTCGCGCACGCCGTACTTGCATACGTCCAGACGCTCGGCTCCGCATGCGTCGAACAGCTCGCCGAGGATGATGCAGCCCGGTACCAGCGTGTGCACGCGCTCGGCCGAAGCCTTGAGCGCGGCGTGCGCGAACGTGTCGGGATCGGTGCGGCACCATGCAAGTATCGCATGAATTTGCTGTTTCGTCATGGTTTTCGGACGTACGGCCGCGCCGGTGGCTTGAGCATGCATCTTGGCGGCCGCGCGCACGCTTCCGCCGATGCCGTACAGCGCTTCCGAGCGGTACGCGTCGGGGTCGGGCAGACCGGCGAAGCGCTTGCGGAACGCTTCGGCTATGGCGTCCATCTCGCCGGGGGTCGGCAGGATAGCGCGTACGTGCTGGGCGAACGATGACAACGACCCTTGCCCGATGCTCGCGTTGTCGAAATCGAGGCTGCTTTCGATGCGTGTGAGCTCGGTCGAGCCGCCGCCGATGTCGACGAGCGTGCCCCGCTCTACTGCGCGGTCGCAGGTGGCGCCGACGAAGCCCAGGTGCGCCTCGTCGGTAGCCGACAGCAGCGAGATGGGCAGCTCGGCTGCCTCCTCGATGGCCGCGACGGCTTCCTCGCAGTTCAAGGCGTTGCGGATGACCGCGGTGGCGAACACCTCCATCTTCTCGCAATCGAAGTACCGTGCGCGCTTCGCATGTCCGCGCAGCACGCTGACGGCTCGGTCGATGCCGTCCTGGGTGAACACCCCGTCCACGACGTAGGCCGACAAGCCCGCCATCACCTTGTCGTTTATGAGACTCTTGAAATCTTTGTTCGTACACGTGCGCTTATGCGCGTCTTTCACGTCGTAGACGACGAGGCGTATCGAGTTCGACCCGAGGTCGATCACCGCGTAGTTGGGCATGGCATAGTCCGTCCGAAATCAAGCGGCTCGCCCGGGGCGATCCGCGATGTGCTCCATCGCTTCATTGTAGTGAACCGCGCCGGTCGCGGCCAGGCCGAGCGCGAACTGAAAGCTGGATTTTACTTTTCATCGCCTGCGCTCGGGACGACGGTCTGGTTCGCTCGTTCGGGTGGCGATGGGCCGGCCCTTGCAGGATGGCGGTCCGGTTCTTCGCGATCCTTGTGGTACCATGAGCTTCTCGAAGGAAAGGAAGCGCCATGCTGGAAACCGTCGATTTCTCACGCGAACCGCTCTCGAAGGACGCCTACAAGGCGCGTCGGGACGAGCTGATGGAGCGATTGGTGGTGCTGCAGCAGCAGGCGCGCGTGCAGGGCGTCGGCCTGGTGGTGCTGTTCGAAGGATGGAACGGCGCCGGCAAGGGCAGCCGCATCTCCGATCTCATGTACCACCTCGACGCGCGCGCCACCAGCGTGTACGTCACTGAAAACCTCGACGTGAAAGCCGCCCGCGCGTTCGCGGGCGCGAAGAGCGGCGTAACGGGCTTCTATCCCGTGATGCAGGAGTTCTGGAAGGGCCTGGGCCAGCGCGGCACCATCTCGTTCTTCGACCGCGGCTGGTACACCGCCGCCGTTCAGCACATGCTGTACACCGAGTTCGGCAAGCTCTCCCTGAAAGCCTCCAAGCGCAAGGGCCAGAAAGCCGTCGCGGCCGCCATGGCCGAGGCGCGCGACGAACGCCACATCGACGTGCTGCGCCGCTACCTCACCTCTGCGTCCGATTTCGAGCGGCAGCTAGCCGACGACGGTTACCTTGTGGTCAAGTTCTTCGTGCACGTCACGAAGGAGGCGCAGAAGAAGCGCCTCACGCGCCTGCATGACGATCCGGCCACGCGCTGGCGCGTGGGCGAGGACAAGCTGGCCACCATCGGCAACTACGAGGAGGCGTACCGCCTGTACGACAACCTGCTGAAGGGCAGCGACTTCTCGTTCGCCCCATGGCATCTCGTGAACGGCGAGGACAAGCGCCGCGCCAACCTGCAGATCGCCGAGACGCTGGTGAACGCGCTTACGAGCGCGTTCGAGGCGGCGCCCGACGCCGAAGCCGCCGTAGCGGCGGCCAAGGCGCAGGCCAACTCCGCCGGCGCTCTCGATGAAGCGCCCCTGTTCGGCCGTTCTCCCGAAGAGGAGGCGCGCGTGCGCGAGGAGGCGGAAGCCGCCGCAGCCGCTGCTTCCGCCCGCGCTCCGCGCGTTTCGAGGTTCCGTCAGGTGGACGACCCGCCGTGCCTCGAGAGCGTCGACCACGCGCTCGCGCTCGACCCCGAGACGTACAAGGTCGAGCTCAAGGCCCAGCAGGAGCGCCTCAACAGGCTGGAGATGGAGATGTACCAGAAGCGCATCCCGCTCATGATCATGTACGAAGGCTGGGACGCCGCGGGCAAGGGCGGCAACATCAAGCGCGTGGCCCAAGCGCTCGACGCCCGCGCCTATACCATTTTTCCCAGTCCCGCCCCCACGAAGCCCGAGCTGCTGCATCCGCACCTGTGGCGCTATTGGACGCGTCTGCCGAAGGCGGGCCACGTGGGCATCTACGACCGCAGCTGGTACGGTCGCGTGCTCGTGGAGCGCGTCGAAGGTTTCGCTTCGGTGTCGGAATGGACGCGGGCGTACGACGAGATCAACGAATTCGAGCGCGATCTGGTGCGGTGGGGCGCCATCCTGCTGAAGTTCTGGGTTGACGTGAGTCCCGAAGAGCAGTTGCGACGCTTTCGCGACCGCGAGCAAGATCCTGCGAAACAGTGGAAGATCACCGATGAGGATTGGCGCAACCGCGACAAGTATCCCCAGTACAAAGCCGCGGTCGAGGATATCTTCCGCTTGACCAGCACGCCGTTCGCCCCCTGGATAATCCTCGAGAGCGACGACAAGCGCTACGCGCGCGTCAAGGCGCTCAAAATTATCAACGACGCCCTGGAAGCGCGCTTGCGCGAAAACTGAGATCGCGTTACTATGGGCAGCAGTACTCGAAACGACCGTGCGCATTCGCGCGCTTGAACGAAAAAAAGGGGTAAACAGTCATGACTCTGTTCGGAATCACCGTGCCCATGGAGGCTATCTGGGTCATCGTCGCGATCATCGTCCTCGTCATCGTCGGCTTCATCGCGAAAGGCTTCATCGACGAGATGAAGAAGTAGCCGCTTCGGCGAACAGCGGTCCCTATCGTGAAAATTGCGTTTTTGCGAACATCGCGCCCCCATCATGGGGGCGTTTGTTTATTATGGTAACGGTCTGGCGACGGCGGGGTTCCGCCGTTTGAAGATCATCCCGAAAGGTGAACATGTCCGAGTACCGACAGCATCCCGGCCCTGCTCCAAGCGGGCGACCTGCGCAGCAGCGCGTGCCGAGGGGCGCCGCGCCCGACGTGCGGGCAGGGGCGCAACCGGGCGCCTACCGGCCGGCCACCGCGCAGCATGCCGCCTACCGCTCCGCTCAGCCTGCCCAGCGCAGATCGGCTGGAGGCGGAGGCTACCCGTATCGACAGCAACCGACCTATCAGCAGCCCGGTTCCGGACGGCCTCGGAAGAAGAGCGGGCCGTGGCGCGTGGTGTTCTGGATCGCGCTCGTGGTGTTCGTCGTGGCGCTGGCCGCGCTCGGTGCCATCGGCTTCAGTTACTGGCAGGGTCAGCAAACCTATAACGATGTCGCGCGGGAGGGTTTCACGCCGCCCGACGATCTGTCGGCCACGTCGCTCGCCGACTTCACGGTGGACTGGGATGCGCTCAAGGCCATCAATCCCGACACGGTGGGGTGGATCTACATTCCCGGCACCGTGGTGAACTACCCCATCGTGCAAGCGGCCGACGACGAGAAGTACCTTACGCACGACTTCAAGGGATCGGAAGGCTGGATCGCCACGTTCGGCGCCATCTTCCTGGCGGCCGAGAACAGCTCCGACTTCTCCGACCCGAACAACATCATCTACGGCCATCATCTGAACGACGGCTCGATGTTCGCCTGCGTCGCCGATTTCAGCGATGCCGCCCAGTTCAACGACCATCGCACGGTGTACATCCTCACGCCTGAGGGCAACTACGAGCTGAGCACGTTCGCGCTCGTGCATGTGGCGGCCGACGATCCGTTGGCACAGATGCGGTTCGCCGATGAGGACGAACGCGTGGCCTACGTGCAGGACAAGATCGACCGATCGGTGGTGCCCGCTTCCGACATACCTGCTGCTTCCGATATCAAACACACCTTCGCCCTTGCCACGTGCGACAATCTGCCGTCGGACGGGCGTTACGTGCTGTATTCGTACGTGAAGGCCAGCACGGTGGGCGAGGGCGACGGCGACGTCATCGACCCCGATGCCGTCGCGGCCATCGATTCCGCAGAACAGGAGATCGCTTCATGAGCACGTCCATCCTGCCGGGCGAGCGCCCCGACCGCCTCGAAGAGGAGTGCGCCGTGTTCGGCGTGTTCGCTCCCGGCGAAGACGTGGCGCGCATGACGTGCTTCGGCTTGCAAGCGCTGCAGCATCGCGGTCAGGAGAGCGCCGGCATCGCCGTGGGCGACGGTGCGACGGTCATGGTGTCGAAAGACCTCGGCCTTGTGACCCAGGTGTTCGACGAAGCAAGCCTGGCCGCGCTCGAGGGCTTCGTGGCCGTGGGCCACGCGCGCTACTCCACGAGCGGCGGCGCCGCGTCGTGGGAGGCTGCGCAGCCGCACATCTCGGCCATCGACGACGTGCTGATCGCGCTCGCGCACAACGGCACGCTCGTCAACACGAACGCCTTGCGCGCCCATCTCGTCGACGAGGGCGTGCAGTTCCGTTCCGGCACCGACAGCGAGGTGGCGGCGAAGGCAATCGGCCGGGTGACCCAGGAAACGCACCACTTGCGCAACGGCATCCGCCGCGCTATGGAGGAGCTGTCGGGCGCCTACGCCATGGTGCTGGCCAGCCCCGATTCGCTGTACGCGTTCCGCGACCCCAACGGTATCCGCCCGCTGTGCATCGGCGAGCTGCCCGACGGCCGCGGCTGGGCAGTGTCCAGCGAGACGTGCGGGCTCGACATCGTGGGCGCGCAGTACGTGCGCGACGTCGAACCGGGCGAGATCGTGCGCTTCAACCGCGACGGCATGCACGCCGAGCAGGGCGTCGCCGCCCGCAAGTCGGCGGCGTGCATCTTCGAGTACGTGTACTTCGCGCGCCCCGACAGCGTGATCGACGGCCAGAGCGTGTACCAGGCGCGGCGCAACATGGGGCGCATCCTGGCGCAGGAGGCGCCCGTGGAGGCCGACCTCGTGCTGGGCGTGCCCGACTCGGGCGTGCCGTCGGCCATGGGCTACGCGTTTGAGAGCGGCATCCCGTACGCCGACGGCATCGTGAAGAACCGCTACGTGGGACGCACGTTCATCGAGCCCACCCAGGCCATGCGCCAGCTGGGCATCCGTTTGAAGCTGAACCCGCTGCGCTCGGTGATCGAGGGCAAGCGCCTCGTGGTCATCGACGACAGCATCGTGCGCGGCAACACCAGCAAGAAGCTCGTGCAGATGCTGCGCGATGCGGGCGCGGCCGAGGTGCACCTGCGCATCGTGAGCCCCGAGGTGCTGTGGCCGTGCTTTTACGGCATCGACACCGACACGCGCGACCAGCTGATCGCCGCGAACATGGATCTGGGCGAGATGAACGCGTGGATCGGCTCGGACTCGCTGGCCTTCATCTCGCTCGAGGGCCTGCGCGCCTCCGTGCCCGATGCGCGCCGCCAGGGGTTCTGCGACGCATGCTTCACCGGCGACTACCCGGTGGCCATCCCCGATTCGGTGGCCAAGAAGAGCTTACTCACGAAGAAGGATTTCGAAGAGACTTACGGCGAAGGCGCGGCCGACGAGGCGCGCCCTCGCACGCGATAGCAGCATGACAGGGGGAACCGCCCCGACATGGACGATACGGCACAAGGAGCAGAGATGACCGAGAGAGTAACCGTGAACGCAGCGCAGACCGACGACGGCCCGCACATGCCCAGCTGGATGGACGAGGACGCGGTGACCTACGCGCAGGCGGGCGTGGACACGGCCGAGGGCGCGCGCGCCGTCGAAGCCATCAAGGGCGTCGTGCACGACACGTACCGTCCCGAGGTGGTGGGCGACATCGGCGGCTTCGGCGGCCTGTTCTCCATCGCGGCGGCCAAGGACATGGACGATCCGCTGCTGGTCAGCGGCACCGACGGCGTGGGCACGAAGCTCAAGGTGGCCCAGATGGCCGGCAAGCACGACACGGTGGGCATCGATCTGGTGGCCATGTGCGCCAACGACATTCTGGCCACCGGCGCCGAGCCGCTGTTCTTCCTCGACTACGTGGCCATCGGCAAGCTGAAGGCCGAGAACGTGGCCGAGATCGTGGCGGGCATCGGCGAGGGCTGCAAGCAGGCCGGTTGCGCGCTCATCGGCGGCGAGATGGCCGAGCACCCCGGCGTCATGGATCCGGACGACTACGACCTGTCCGGTTTCTGCGTGGGCGTGGTCGACCGCTCGAAGATGCTCGATCCCGCGTCCGTGCGCGAGGGCGACGTGCTGATCGGCTTGGCGTCCAGCGGCCTGCACTCCAACGGCTACTCGCTGGCGCGCAAGGTGTGCGTGGAGGGCAAGACCCACTACGAGCTGCGCATCGAGCGCGAGGAGCTGGGCGGGCGCAGCCTGCAGGATGCGCTTTTGGAGCCCACGCGCATCTACGTGAAGCCGGTGCGCGCCGTGCTGGAGGCTTGCGAGGGCGCCGTGCACGCGCTCGCGCACATCACGGGCGGCGGCATCTCCGAGAACCTCGACCGTGCGCTGCCGAAGAGCTGCGCCGCCGAGGTCGACCTGGGCACGTGGCCGGTGCCGGCCATCGCGTCGTTCGTGTGCGACGCGGCGCACCTCGACGAAGCCGAGGCGCTCAAGACGTTCAACATGGGCCTCGGCATGGTGCTCATCGTGGACGCGGCGCGCGCCGACGAGGTGGAGGCCGCGCTGACGCAGGCCGGCGAGACCACGTACCGCGTCGGCCGCATCGTGGCGGGCGAGGGCGAGGTCCGCTACGCGAACGACGGCAAGCTGTACGGCTTCGGTGCGGAGGCGTAAGGGCATGACCGAACCGCTGAAAATCGGCGTGCTGCTGAGCGGCAGCGGCACGAATTTGCAAGCCATCATCGATGCGGCGGCCGAGGGGCTGCCCGTGGAGATCGTGCACGTGGTGTCGTCGCGCCCCGATGCGTTCGGCATCGAGCGCGCGCATCGGGCGGGCATCCCGGTCACGGTGCTCAACCGCGACGTGTACGCCGACCCCGTCGAAGCCGACAGGCGCATCGCCGAGACGCTGCGCTACGCGCACGCCGAGTACGTGGTGATGGCAGGGTACATGCGCAAGGTGACGCCCGTGCTGCTGGACGCGTTCCCCGACCGCGTGCTGAACTTGCATCCGGCGCTGCTGCCCTCGTTCAAGGGCGCGCACGCCATCCAAGACGCGTTCGACGCGGGCGTGAAAGTGACGGGCATCACCGTCCACTTCGCGAACGAGGACTACGACAAAGGCCCCATCGTGGCGCAACGCGCCGTGGAGGTGCGCGAGGACGATACCCACGACGACCTCGAAGCCCGCATCCACGAGGTCGAGCACGTCCTGTATCCCGAAGTGCTGCGCCTCGTGGCCGAAGGCCGCGTGACCGTGGGCGAGGACCGTAAGGTCCATATCGCCCCCGCCCGATGAACCCGCGGGGAAACCCGCAGGTCAACCGTCCGTTCCGCGCGTAAGCTTGTCGTCCGCCCAGGCAAATGCCCGCCAGCTCGAACCTCGAAGGAGCCCTCATGAACAAGGAAGCCCTCCAGTCCGTCATCGCCGCCCTCCGCGAGGGCCGCACGCCGTCCTTGAGCGTGGAGGATTTCCCGTGCTTCTCGCACGAGGCGACCGAAGGCAACCAGCACGTGGATCCGACGTATCTCGACGTGGTGGCGAAAAGCCTCACGGCCGACGACGCGCCCACGTTCGAGCGCGCCCTGCGCGCGATGGAGGAGGGCGACCTCGCCTGGCTCGGTTTCAAGATCGTCTACGATGCGGACGCGGCTCAGCGCAACACCGACAACGAGGTGACGAAGAAGTACGGCGACGAGGGCTCGGCCGACGGCGAGCCGCTCGTGTTCTTCTGCAACGACGCGAAGGAGATCGTGGCGTCGCGGCCGTACTCGCCCCGCGACACGTTCCAGATGAAGGACGTCACGCGCGGCCCCTCGATGCACAACGAGCAGTTCGAGGGCCTCACCTGGGCGAGCGTCCCTCTGTTCGACCAGGTGCATGTTTGGCTGCTGGGCGCGTCCGACGCGGCCAGCGAAGTGGCGGCGCTCGCCGACCACGTGGGTTTCGCCGTGACGGTGGTCGACTACGATCCGGCCTACGTGAGCGAAGCGCGCTTCCCTACGGCGAAGCGCATCGTGCTCGAGGGCGGCAACTTCGATGCGCTCGAGCAGTTGGACGCCGCGCCCGAGGACTACGTGTGCGTGCTCACCCGTGGTCACATGTTCGACCCCGAGGGCTGCGTCTGGGCGACGAGGCATCACGTGCATTACGTCGGCATGATGGGCTGCGCCGGCAAGAACGACCGCGTGCGCGAGCTGGTGCTGGCCTCCGGCGCCACCGAGGAGGACTGGGAGCGCGTCAAGCGCCCCATCGGCCTGAAGTTCGGGGCGAAGACGCCCGCCGAGCTGGCCATCGCCATCGTCGCCGAGCTCGTGGACGTGCGCTACCGCCAACGCTACAGCGCCGAAGCGCGCGAACGCCACGAGAAGAGCCTGGGCCGCTGAGGGCGTGCGCCTTGCGGCGGGGCTCGCTGACCTTTTCGTCGTGCGCGTTTGCGGGATATGCGCGCGCTTCCTCGTTGACCTCGCGGTTCGGGTGGTACCATGCGTCGCAGGAGATTGGACGCAAGGGGCCGTTCAGTCGCAGACAAGAGGAAAGGATGTAAGGCCATATGAGCAATCCTAAGGTCAAGCGCGTGCTCGTGTCCGTTACGGACAAGAGCGGCGTTGCGGACTTCGCCCGCGCGCTCGTCGACGAGTTCGGGGCGGAAATCATCTCGACGGGCGGCACCGCCCGCGCGCTCAAGGACGCCGGCGTGCCGGTTACGCCCATCGACGACGTGACGCAGTTCCCCGAGATGATGGACGGTCGCGTGAAGACGCTGCACCCGCGCGTGCACGGCGGTCTGCTGGCCAAGCGCGACAACGAGGCCCACATGGCCCAAGCGGCCGAGCACGGCATCGAGATGATCGACATGGTGGTGGTGAACCTCTACGCCTTCGAGAAGACGGTGGAAAGCGGCGCCGATTTCGGCACCTGCATCGAGAACATCGACATCGGCGGCCCGTCCATGCTGCGCTCCGCGGCCAAGAACTTCGAGAGCGTGGCCGTGGTCACGCGCCCGGCGAGCTACGACGCTATCCTGGCCGAGATGCGCGCCAACGACGGCGCCACCCTGCGCGACACGCGCGCCAAGCTGGCGCTCGACGTGTTCGAGACCACGGCGGCTTACGACGGCGCCATCGCCGCGTGGATGGGCGCCCAGCTCAAGGACGAGGGCGACGTGAAGTTCCCCGCCGACCGCACGCTGCATCTCTCGAAGGTGCAAGACCTGCGCTACGGCGAGAACCCGCACCAGTCCGCCGCGTTCTACCGTCGCGACGACTACGCCGACGCCCCGCACAGCCTGGCCCATGCCAAGCAGCATCAGGGCAAGGAGCTGTCGTACAACAACTACCTCGACCTCGACGCGGCTTGGACGGCCGTTCGCGAGTTCGACGAGCCGGCCTGCGTCATCGTCAAGCACCTCACGCCCTGCGGCGTGTGCCAGAACGACGACCTCGTCGAGGCCTACCAGCGCGCGCACGCGTGCGACCCGGTGAGCGCCTACGGCGGCGTCATGGCGTTCAACCGCCCCGTCACCTCCGACGTGGTGGTGGCCATCTTCGACAACAAGCAGTTCGTCGAGGCCATCATCGCTCCCGAGTTCGCGGGCGACGCGCTTGACATGTACAGCGCGAAGAAGAACGCGCGCCTGCTGTCCACGGGCGGCGTGAACCCGGCCGGCGGGGAAGTGGAGTACCGCTCGGTCGAGGGCGGCCTGCTGGCCCAGGATTCCGACGCCGTGGCCGAGGATCCCGCGACGTTCACGGTTCCCACGAAGCGCCAGCCCAGCGAGGAAGAGCTCGCCGAGCTGCTGTTCGCGTGGAAGGTGTGCAAGTCCATCAAGTCCAACGCCATCGCCATCACGAAGGGCCACGCGACCATCGGCGTGGGCGGCGGCCAGCCGAACCGCGTGAACTCCGCGCGCATTGCCGTGGAGCAGGCGGGCGAGGAGGCCAAGGGCGCCGTGGCCGCCTCCGACGCGTTCTTCCCGTTCCGCGACGGCCTCGACGCGCTGGCCGAGGCCGGCGTGACGGCCATCATCGAGCCGGGCGGCTCCATCCGTGACGAAGAGGTGATCGCCGCCGCCGACGAGCACGGCATCGCGCTCGTCTTCACCGGCCACCGCCACTTCAGGCACTAGATCCGGCGGCATACCATGTTGCAAGCGGCAGCTTCGGAAACGAAGCTGCCGTTTTTTTGCGGGCGCCCCGTAGCGGGATCCGACTTCCTCGGTTCGCTCGGCGCGTCAAGTTGTAGCCTTCTCGTCCGACGTGGACGCAAAACGGCAGCTGTGGCAAAGTTAGCCTTGGTTTCAAGTGGATTTCGCACTTTGGATTTCACGCGATCTGGGGTTTCGTGGATGCTCACGACGCTTATAACGTTCGTCGCGACCCGATGATTGCCATGGGGGACCCCGGACGTTTTTCTGGACTGAATTTCGATGAGGAAAGAGGTCCGTGAATGGCTTACGGCAAAGAATACAAGGAGGAGGTCCTGAGCAGGTTCCACGCGAGCGGCATGTCGATGCGCGCGGCGTGCTCGAGCCTCGAGGGGTTCCCGTGCGCGGCGACGCTCTCGGCCTTCGCGCGCGAGGAGGGGGCCGGCCTCCTGCGCCCGCCCGCGCTCGCGGTGCCGGGCAGGTGCGAGGGCCG
>NZ_GL622581.1:86541-225777 GCF_000185625.1 Eggerthella sp. 1_3_56FAA | reverse complement strand
CTGCGGCGGGGCGAGGGCGCGCCCGTGCGCGCCCGCGACCTCGCGCCCGGGGACATGGAGGCCCCCGTCGTCGTCTCCGAGAAGGTCGTGCGCCGGATCATGCGCGAGGAGGGGCTCGTCCCGGTCCAGGTCAAGGAGCGCCGGCGCCACAGCTCCTACGCGGGCGAGACCGACGAGCGCCCCGCGAACCTGCCGCTTCGAGAGGACGGGACGCACGGCTTCCGCGCCGACGCGCCGGGCAGGCTCGTCGTGACCGACGTGACCGAGTTCGACCTCGGCGGCCTCAAGGTCTACCTCTCCCCGATCATAGACTGCTTCGACGGCTGCCCGGTGGCGTGGCGGACGTCGACGCGCCCGGACGACGAGCTGACGGCGGGCTCGCTGGAGGACGCGCTCGGGCGCCTGGAGGAGGGCTGCGCCGTCCACACCGACGGCGGCGGCAACTACCGCTCCGCCAGATGGAAGGGCGTCTGCGAGGCCAACGGCCTCGTCAGGTCGATGTCGCGCAAGGCCAAGAGCCCCGACAACGCGAGGGCGGAGGGCTTCTTCGGGACGCTCAAGCAGGAGTTCTTCTACGCGAGGGACTGGAAGGGGACGACGAAGGGGAGCTTCGTGCGGGCCCTCGACGAGTACATCGTGTGGTATCGTGACGAGAAGATCAAGAGATCGCTCGGATGGAAGACGATAGCGGCCCATAGGGCGGCGCTCGCCGCAGCCGCGTAGGAGTCCAGAAAAACGTCCGTGCCCCCTGGGAACCGTTTTTCGCCCAACTTCCACGCCGGACGACGATGTTTCCGCGGCTTGTCGGGGCTTGTGGATGTTCTCTGACGGGATGATGGCGGGGGAGGGGCGGCGCGTATAGTGGGAACATGAAGAAATCCGAAGCGCTCAACATCCTGGGGCTCTCAGACGGCGCGACCGACGATGCGGTCAAACAGGCCCACCGCAAGCTGGTGATCGAGCACCATCCTGACAAGTTCGCGCTAGGATCGAAGGAGCGCGAGGAGGCGGAAGAGTTCACGAAGCGCATCAACGAAGCGCGTGACGTGCTGCTCAACCGTTCATGGACGCCCGAGTTCGATCCGCGCCGCGATCCTCGCCCCTACGCGAACAACCCGTACGCCCACCCCACGCAGAACCCTTACGGCGGCGCGGGTCAGGGTGGCGATCCTTTCGCGGGCTGGCCGTTCGGCCAGGCCCCTGGCCAAGGCCAGGGGCAGACCACCTACGTATGGACGTCGTGGGACGCGCCGCGCTCCGGCGGCTCCGGCGTGGGCAGCCAGCCGTTCGACCCTTTCGACCCGTTCGCGCCCTTCCGCGCAACGGCCGAGCCGCGCAAGACCCCGCAGGAAGCTCTCGACGAAGTCAAGCGCGACCTCGGGCGCGAAGGGCTCGTCATTGCGGGCAAGGTGGCGCTGTTGGCGGTGGCGGCGCTCGCGGGCACCGCGGCCACCGGGCTGTTCCTGTACGTGATGATCTCCATCGTATACGGCCTGTGGAAGCGCTTCGGCTCGTGCCTCATCGGTCTCATCGTGCCGCTCATGCTGCTGGGCGCGCCCTTTGTGTTCATCATCGCGCCCCGGCAGGGGGCCGTCACCGCAGGGCTGGCCGTGGCGTTCTTGTTCGCGGTGCTGTTCGACGTGGTGAACGTGCGCAACCTCCTGCGCGCCCTGCGCGTCGCGCGCCGGGCGACGTCCTAGCGGAGCCTCTGTGGCGGGACCGCCGCGTCCCGCTTGCAGCGCGCACCCTCATGCTATACTGAATCATTCCGTCATGGTTCGTCGAAAGGGGACGCTGGTTGAAGAAAGCGCTGCTGCTCGTCATCGGCATCGTCGCAGTGTGCTTTCTCATCGCGAACGCCGATTACCTGGCGAGCTTCCTCGCGACGCTCAAGACCGGCGCGCTCGTGCCGCTGGTCGTGGCTTGCGTGCTCATGCTGGCGCGCCACCTCGTGCAGGCGGCGTCCTACGACGCGGCCTTCGAGGCGGTCGGCCATAAGACGGGCTTCTGGCACAACGTCGTGCTCATCTTCTCGCTGGTGTTCATCAACACGTTCTGCCTGTTCTCGGGGGCGACGGGCGTGGCGTTCATCATCGACGACGCGCACCGCACGGGCGCGGACGCGGGCACGTCCACCAGCGGCGCTATCCTCTCGCAGATCGGCTACTTCGCCGCCATCCTCGTGATCTCCGTCATCGGCTTTCTCACCATGCTGCTGTCCGGCAGCATGAACACGCTGTTCCTCGTCGGGGGGCTGGCGTTGGCTGCGGTGCTGGCGGCGCTGTCCAGCATGTTCGTGGTGGGCTACCGCAAACCGCGCGTGCTGTTCCGCCTGTTCATCGGCATCGAGTCGCTCATCAACAAGGCGCTGGGGCTGCTGAAGAAGCATCTCAAGCCGGCCTGGGGGCGCAAGATGGCCAGCTCCTTCATCTCGTCGGCGGGCATCCTCGCGAAGAACCCGCAGGGCACCATGGTCACCGTGTCCTACGCGTCGTTCTCGGCCATCCTCAACATGGCGTGCCTCGTGGCCATCGGCTACGCGTTCGGCTTCGAGAACGTAGCCGCGCTCGTGGCGGCGTTCGCGGTGGCGGCCATCTCGGTCATCCTGAGCCCCACGCCTCAGGGCGTGGGCGTGGTGGAGGCGGCCATCGCCGCCATCCTCACGGCGCACGGATGCTCGCTGGCCACAGCCACGGCCATCGCGCTGGTGTACCGCGGTATCATGTTCTGGATCCCTTTCTGCATCGGCGCGCTGCTGCTGTCGCAGTCGGGGTTCTTCGCCGACAAGAAGAGCCCTACCGAGGAGAAGCGCGCGAAGGACACGGCTTGGGTTTCGGGCACCATCGTGCTCATCGTGGGACTCGTGAACATCGGCATGGCGTTGATTCCGCAGACGTTCAGGCCGTTCACCGCGCTCACGGATTGGATCAACATGGGCGGCCTGCTCATCGGTCCGTTCCTTATCGTGGGGAGCATCGTGCTCGTGGTGCTGGCCGTGGGACTCATCCTGCGCTTCCGTACGGCGTGGGCGCTCACGTTGGGCGTGCTCGTGCTGGTGGCTGGCGCGGAGTTCCTCTACGTGAACACCGTGCAGGTTGCCGTGGCGGCTCTGCTGCTGGTGATGTGGCTGTTCTGGAAGCGCGACGCGTTCGACCGTCCTATCGCTCCGCAAGACGACGCGCCGCGCCTCGTGCGCGAGTTCCGCGAGAACGTCGAGCGGTTCCGCGCTTGGCGCGCCAGGCGGGCTGCGGCGAAGGCAGCGGGTGAGCAGCCGCTCGCCGGCATCGGCAGCGCCATAGCCTCGCGCCGAGAAGAGGGCGGCGCGCGCTCACCTGCGAAAAGGAAAACGGGTTGGGAACAACGTGCCGAAAAAGGCGCGGAGATCATCCGCGAGGCTGGACATGAGGGTATACTGCCCTTTGGCGATGATGCCGAGCCAGCGCCCGCGGGGGCGGCAACGGCAGGCGTCGCCGATTCTGCAGCAATGAAGGAGGAGTCAAACCATGATCGTGCTCGATGAGCCCTACGTGTCCGAACCTCTGATCGCCTGGCTCGAGGAGTCCCAGCATCCCGTGCTGGACAACGCTTTCGCGCGTTCGATCGCCGACGGACGCGCTCTGAACCTCGTATCGTCCGACGAGGCGGTTCGCCGTATCGACGCAGGGGAGCGCGTGTACACGAACTCCGAGAACGCCCTGGCCTGGATCGTCGAGAGCGCCCACAACGAAAGCCTATCGCGCGCCATCGGCCTGTTCAAGGACAAGGCCGCCATGCGAGCTGCGCTGGCCGGCCTCGACCCCGACCTGTTCTTCAAATCCTGTTCGGTGGACGAGTTGTTCAAGCTCGATTTCTCCCAGCTTCCGGCACCTTTCGTGCTGAAGCCGTCGGTGGGTTTCTGCAGCATGGGCGTCTACGCCATCCAGAACCGCGAGGACTGGGAGCGCGCTCTGGCCGACATCCAGCAGAACGCCTCGTCGTGGCACGACATGTACCCCGAAAGCGTCATCGGCGCCGGGTCGTTCATTCTCGAAGGCTATCTTGAGGGCACCGAGTACGCGCTGGACGCGTACTTCGACGAGACGGGTCGCGCGCACATCCTCAATGTGCTGCGCCACGACTTCACCTCGCCTGAAGATACCTCCGATCGCATGTACGTGACCAGCGCCTCCATCGTGCGCGACACCTCCACGATGTTCGCCTCTTGGCTCGACCGCGTGAACGCGCTCATCGGCGCGCGGAACTTCCCCGTGCACGTGGAGGTGCGCGTGTCGGACGGGCATGTGAGCCCCATCGAGTTCAATCCGCTGCGGTTTGCGGGCCTTGGCGGCACCGACGTCAGCTGGTACGGCTACGGCTACCGCACCTACCAGGCGTTCCTCGAAGACGACGAGCCCGACTTCGATGCGGCGTTCGACGGCAAGACCGACAAGGTGTACTCCATGTCGCTGCTGAACGCGCCGGCCGATGCCTCGGGCGACGAAGACTTCGACTACGACGCGTTCCTCGGTCGATTCTCCCACGTGTTGGAGATGCGCCCCTTCGACGTGAAGCGCGTGGGCAACTACGGCTTCCTGTTCTTGGAGACGGATCCGTCCACGTCCGACGAGCTGGATTTCCTCATGCGCTCCGATCTTAAGGAGTTCCTCCGCTAAGGCGGAGGAGCGCACGGCGCACGGGCTGATCGGTGAAGAAACTCAACATTCGAAACCTGCTCATCGGACTGGTCATCGTCATCGTGCTGGCCGTGGTGCTGCTGCGCGGCGACCAGCTGGTCGAGCTCGTCGAGACCATCAAAAAAGGTGCCGTCATTCCGCTTATCGCGGCGGTGTGCACCCAGTTGGGCAAGTACTTCGCGCAAAGCTTCTCGTACTCGTACGCCTTCGAGGCCGTCGACGAGCACATGAATCCGCGCGAGACGCTGCCGCTCGTGTTCGGTACGTTCTTCGTGAACACTATCGCGCCCTCTCTCAACCTGGCAGGCACCACGCTCGTGGTGGACGATGCGCGCCGTCGCGGCATCGCGCCCGGCAAGGCTACGAGCGCTGCGTTGCTCATGCAGATCACCGTGGACTCGGGCTTCGCCACCATCATGCTCATCGCGTTCGGCATCTTGGCGGCCACGGTGGGTTTGTCGCCCTTGTGGTTTCTGTTGGGGCTGCTGGTTATAGCGCTGGTCAGCGCGATGGTGCTTATCCTCGTGCTGGGACGCAAGCGTCCGGCTCTCGTCCTGCGCGCCCTGCGTCCCATCGAACGGCTTGTCGACCGCGTCCTCGTGCGCTTCAAGAAAAAGCCCCTCGACCCCTGGGTCGAGCGCATCGTGGGCTCGTTTTCCGACGCTGCCGGCCTTATCGCGCATAACCCCAAGACAACGGCGAAGGCGTTCGGCTGCTCCATTGCGGCCAGCGCTTGCGAGCTGGCCTGTTTCAGCTTGGTGGGCGTGGCGTTCGGCGTGCATCAGCCCGAACCTCTCATCTGCGGCTACGTAGTCGCCACGTTGTTCGCCATGATCTCTATCACGCCGCAGGGCGTAGGCGTGGTGGAGGCTGCCGTGGTGGTGGCGTTCACGTCGTTCGGCGTGTCGGGCGCGGCGGGCCTGTCTATCGCGCTCGTGTACCGCGGCATCGTGTTCTGGATGCCGTTCCTCATCGGCGCCATCCTCATTCAAACCACCAAGACGTTCAAGCACGATGCGAAGCGGGCCGTGCGCGACCAGAAAGGCAAGGGCTTGCGCCGTTAAGCCCGAAGCCCGTCATCCGTTCGGCGCATTCAGCCTTCCTCCGCGGCCTCAATGGTAAATTGACGACGTTTCGGTGTGCTCCATGTTCTAGAATGGCAGGATGCATGCAGCGCGGCTCCGGCTGCCGTACGGAACGAGGGGACTATGAAAAAGAATGTCATAGGGCGCGCGGGCACGGCTTTCGCGCTTGTCGGCGCTTTGGCGCTTGCGGGTTGCTCGGGTTCTTCGGCGCCCTCGGAGGATGCGGTTTCGTCCGTGCTCGACCCGTCCGATCCGGTGCAGGTGGAGCTGTGGACCTATTACAACGGCACGCAGCAGCAGGCTTTCGAAGACCTCGTCAAGGACTTCAATGCGACGAAAGGCAAGGATCTCGGCATCGTGGTGACCAGCTCCAGCCAAGGCGGCGTCAACGACCTGGCCTCCGCCGTCACCGATTCCGCGCAGGAGCTTGTGGGTTCGGAGGCGATGCCCGACGCGTTCCTGTCGTATTCCGATACGGCGTCGGTCATAGACGGGTTCGGCATGGTGGCCGATCTGTCGGGCTACCTTACTGAAGAGGAGAAGGCCGGATTCGTGGAGGGCTTTCTGGAAGAGGGCGATCTGAACGGCAACGGCAGCCTCAAAGTGTTCCCGGTGGGCAAGTCCACCGAGACGCTGCAGATCAACATGACCGATTTCCAGACGTTCGCCGATGCCACCGGCACTTCGCTCGACGAGATGAGCACCATTGAGGGCATCGTGAGAGTCGCGGAGCGCTACTACGAGTGGACCGACGCGCAGACGCCGGGCGTCATGGGTGACGGCCGTCCGTTCTTCGGACGCGATGCTATGGCGAACTACCTGATCACAGGTTCAAAACAGCTGGGTCACGAGATTTTTGAAATTGAGAACGGCGTGTGCGCGCTGAACTTCGACCGCGCTACGATGAAGACGCTCTGGGACAACTACTACGTGCCCATGGTGCAGGGCTGGTTCTCGGCGGAGGGCAAGTTCCGTTCGGATGCGGTGAAGACGGGCGATCTCATCTGCTATGTGGGCTCATCGTCCTCGGTGGTGTACTTCCCGCAAACAGTGACGGTGGACGATGCCACGAGCTATCCTATCCAGTTGGACGCGTTGCCCAACCCGTCTTTCGAGCACGGCAAGCCGTGCTCGCCGCAGCAGGGCGCCGGGTTCGTGGTGACGAAGTCCGACGAGAAAAAGGAAACTGCGTGCGTCGAGTTCCTCAAGTGGTTCACCGCTAAAGAGCAGAACACCGACTTCTCGGTGAGCGCCGGCTACGTGCCGGTCACCAAGGATGCGCTGACGCTTGAGAACCTCCAGGCGGCGGCCGAGTCGATCGACGGCGCTTCGGGCAACTATCTGGTGAACCTGCCTGCCACGCTGGATACCATCGAGGCCGGTGTGTACGCGAACCCGCCGTTCAAAGGCGGCGTTGAGGCGCGCGCCGTCCTTGACCGCGCGCTGTCGGACAGGGCGGTGGCCGATCGTGCGGCGGTGGTCGAAGCAATGGCGGCGGGAGCATCGTCCGAAGAGGCTGTGGCTTCGTATCTCGACGACGCAGGGTTCGACGCTTGGCTCGCCGACCTGGAGACCCAGCTCAGGGAAGCGATCGCTTAATATTGAGGATGCGTTCCGGACAGAAGCGCACGGCTAGACGGCGAGGAGTGACGTTTCGAGCTCTCGTCGTTTTGCCGTTCTGCGTCGCGTTGGGAATCCAGGGCGTCGTCTGCGCTACCGTGCTCGCGCGCAGCGAGATACTCAAACAGATGGAGATCGACGCGTACGATCTGTTCTCGGAGCGCGTGGCGAGCCGTGCGGGTTATCTGGAAAACGATATGATATTCCGCTGGTCGGACTTCGATCCCGTGGTGGAAAGCGCGACCGCCAGCATTGACAAGGCGCTGGCCGCGGCTCAGGCAACGTCGGCGGATATCGAAACCGGGTCCGATCTGGCCATCTCCATAATCGAGGCGACTTCCCAAGACCTTCTGGCCTATTCTCATCGCGCCGAAGTCGACGGCGTGTTCCTCGTGCTGGCTGACGGCGCAGAAGGACAATCGGACAATCGGACGGCGCTGTACATCCGCGACTCGAACCCCAAGGTGGAGGTTGCCAACGGTTCCGATCTCATGTTGGCCGCCTGCCCCATCAGCATCGGGCGACAGCTGGGCGTCACCCTCGACAGCATGTGGTCCGCCACGTTCCCCTTGGCAGCCGAGGGTGAAAGCCGGAGCGCATTCTATTACGAGCCCGTGCGCGCTGCCGAGCGCTACCCTGAGGCCAGCACGAACGATCTGGGTTACTGGGGCCGTCCGGTCGACTTCGGATGGGCGGGAACCCCTTCCATTACGTACAGCAAGCCTATCAGGGATGCGCAGGGGGGCATCGTGGGCGTCATAGGCGTGGAAGTGCGCCTCGACCGCGTTGCATCCTTCTTCCCGTATCGCGATCTCGCCAGCAGCGGCAACGGTTCGTACGTGCTGGCCATCACGAACGAGGACGGCGGCTTCGTCCGAGACGGCGGCGTGGCGCCGCTGCCGGACAAGGAGCGGGTGTACGAGGCGCTTACCACCACCGGCGCATCGCAGAGCCTGTACCTGAAGGAGTCTGCGTTCTCCGCGTCGATCGACGGCGCCGGACGCATGGTGGTAGATCCGGCGGACGACGCTTCCTCCGACGCGCGAGCCGTCGCCAGTGCAGCCGAGATCCAGCTCTACGACAGCACGTCCCCGTTCGCGTACGAGCATTGGGCGCTCGTCGGGCTTGAGCGCGAAGGCGAGATGTTCTCCGCATCGAAGACGCTGTCCGACAACCTCACCGCCGTGTTCGCCGCATCGCTCGTGGTGGGCTTGCTGATTGCCGTCGTCGCTGCGTGGCTGTCGTCCTCACGTTTGCGGCATCTCATGTCCGAGGTGCGCGCGGCGCAGCCCGAGCAGCCTATTGCGTTCACTCCCACGGGCATCGTGGAGGTCGACGAGCTGTCCGAGGCCATCGAGTCGATGGGCGAGGAAGTGGCCATGACCGCATCGCGCCTATCGCGCATCCTGCGCCTGTCCGACCGCGGCATCGGCGCCTTCGAGTACAGCTACGAAACAGATGTCATCACCTTTACCGACGGGTTCTTCGCCACGTTGTCGACGCTGGAACCTCCTGATCCCTCGTACTTCGATCCGCAGCGCATTGCGACGGGGTCGTTGAGCGCGAGCGAGTTCGAGAGCCTTATGAAATGGTACGTTCCCTACATCGAGGTGGAGGAAGAGGGCCGCTACCTCTTCACGGGCCCGCATCGAACCTCGTGGGTTCGTCTCGTGGTGGTGGAAAGCGGCGAGCACAACCGCGTGCTCGGCCTCGTGGAGGACGTGACGCATGAGATCGAGACGCGTCGCCGCATCGAGCATGAGCGCGACCATGACATCCTCACCGGGCTGTTCAACCGCCGCGCATTCGAGCAGGAGGTTACCGACCTGCTCGCGCAACGCCCGCCTGCGCTGGGAGCGATGCTGATGCTCGACCTCGACAACCTCAAGTTCATCAACGATATCTACGGGCACGATTGGGGCGATCAGTACATCAAGGCGGCGGGTTGCGTGGTGGACGAGGCGTTCAGGGACAAGGGATTCTACTCGCGCATCTCCGGTGACGAGTTCCTCGTGTTCGTCGACGTATGCCCCGATCGCGCATCGGTGGAAGACCTTTTCGCCACGTTCCGCGCCATGCTCGATGCCAGCTCCATCGTGGCGCCCGACGGAAAGACGCTCAAGGTGCGCGCGTCCATGGGCGCAGCGTTCTATCCCGAGGATGCGACGGACTTCGCTCACCTGCGCGAATACGCCGACTTCGCCATGTACCTGGCGAAGAGCAGCCGCAAGGGGGATCTGTTCTCGTTCGATCGGCAAAGCTACGAGGAGAAGTCGTTCATCGTCAACAACAAGGAGGACTTGAACCGCTTGCTGGAGGAGGGTCTCGTCGAGTATCACTTCCAACCCATCGTCGACCTGCGTGCGGGCGAGCCGGTGGCGTACGAAGCGCTCATGCGCTCGCAGTTGGACACCATTCCGACGCCCGACCAGGTTCTGGCGCTGGCGCGCTCGCAGTCGAAGCTCTACCGTGTGGAACACCTCACGTTCTTCGGCGCGCTCGAGGCGTTCTCCCGTTATCCCGAGGCGCATGGAGCCACTCTGTTCGTGAACAGCATCGCTACGCAGCGCTTGTCCTCCGACGACGAGCTCGTACTGAACGAGCGCTATCCGGACCTGCTCAAGCGCCTCGTCATCGAGATCACCGAGAGCGACTACAGCCGCGAGATGGCGTTGTACAAAGAGGCGCTGGCGCGGCGCTTCGGCGCGCGTCTCGCCATCGACGACTTCGGCAGCGGCAACAACGGCGAGACGTCGCTTTTGGACTACCACGTGGACTTCGTGAAGATCGACATGGAGATCGTTCGCGACATCGACGTGGCGAAAGATCACCAAGACATCGCCCGCAACCTGATCGGGTACGCGCATGATCGCGGCATCCGCGTGATCGCGGAAGGAGTGGAGACCGAGGCCGAGCTGCGAGCGTTGCGCGAATTGGGCGCCGATTACGTGCAGGGCTACCTCACCGGGCGGCCTGCTCCTGAGCCGCGCGATGTCGACGACGAGGTCAAGCGCCTCATCCGCAGCCTGAACGACGCGCGGTAGGGGAGGGACGGCAGCGCGGGTCTGTCCGGTGCCGCGATGGCGCGCTGCGGGTATACTTGACGAAAAACCGCACGGAGGCCGCGACGATGCGGCCTCGTTAACGAAGGAGGCTTCCATGGCGTTGACCGATACGCTGCACATCGAGACCGTTTCCGCCGACAAGCGCCACGTCGAGGCGACGATGCCCATCGTGCCCGAGGTTTTCCAGCCGCACGGCTACCTGCACGGCGGCGCCACCATCGCGCTGCTGGAAACGGTGGCAAGCATCGGCACCGAGCAGAACACGGATTTCGACAAGGAGCGTCCCTTCGGAATCGACGTGCAGGTTCGCCATCGTAAAAGCGGCAAGGAGGGCACGCTGCGCGGCGTGGCCGACCTCGACCGCGAGGAGGTGTCGGAGCGCACGGGGGCCGTCAAGCAGTACTGGAACGTGGCGGCGTACGACGATGCGGGCGACGTGGTGTCGGACGGCGTGATCATGACGAAGATCGTATCGCTCGCCCGCCTCGCCCAGAAGGAGCAGGAGCGGACGTCTTAGAGCGAATCGACTCTTTTAGACGCGTTTGCGGGCAGCGTGACGACGACGACCGTGCCGCGCGGTTCGTTGGGTTCGAGGGCGATGGAGCCGCCGTGCGCTTCCACGATGTGTTGCGCGAGCGAGAGCCCCAGCCCGTAGCCGCCCGTCTCGCGCGAGCGGGCCTTGTCGGCGCGATAGAACCGCTCGAATACGTGCGCGCGGTCTTCGGGGTCTATGCCGCAGCCCGTGTCGGCCACCTCGACGACGCACTGTTTCGGTCCCGATGCGCGCGTGCGCACGGTTATCTCGTCGCCGGGCGCGGTGTACTTGAGCGCGTTGTCCAGCACGATGCCCAGCAGCTGCCGCAACTTGTCGGCATCGGCCTCTATCGTTTCGCGCGAGCCCGTTTCCACTTCGAGGCGCTTATCTTGGAGCGTGGCGAAGTCTTCGTAAGCTGCGCACGCTTCGCGTACGAGCGCGTCGAGGTTCACCGCGCTCGCATCGAGCGACGAGCGCCCGGCATCACCCAGCGACAGCTCCATGAGGTCGTCCACCAGCCGCGCGAGACGCTTCGTCTCCGAGGTGATGGCGTTCACGTCCTCGAAGCGGTCGACGATGCGGCTATTGGGGCTGTCCAGCAGCAGCTCGCCGGTGGTCTGGATCACGGCGAGCGGCGTGCGCAGCTCGTGCGAGGCGTTCTGCACGAATTCCGTCTGCGCGCGCATGTTCGCCACGATGGGCTTGAGCGTGCGCCGCGAAAGCAAGTAGCTTGCGCCCGCTGCCACGACGACGGCTGCCGCCAAGTAGACAATCAACGTGCGCGTGAAGCCGTCTAGAATGGCGATCTCCGAGTCGACGTTCACCAGCGTCTGAAGATACGTGGTCTCGCCTTCGTCGTTTGCCGCATACGTGATGCCGCGGTACTCGTGACCCCCCGCGGCAATCTGGTAGACGCGTTCGAGGTCGTTCTTGTCGAAGGGGATATGGCGCAGGAAGGAAGGATAGGAGGCGTACAGCCCCACGGTCTCGAGAAGGTCGCCCTGCTCGTTTCGTATGAGCGTGATGAACTGCGGATCGGCGTCCACGATGCTCTGCTGAAGCGTGAGGGAGAGGTCGTCGATCGCCGTGGCGTCGGAGGGGGCGGCGCCGTCGGGCTCTTCTACCACGACGTCGTCGACGATCGCGGATCCGCTGCCGGCGGCATCGAGGGTTATGTAATCCGATTCCATGCCAATGGCCTGCAGGTTTTCGTCGGCGTTTCGGTAGATATTCGAGCTCACCATGGAGTAGACGCCTGCGCCCAGCAGCGCGAACAGCAAAGCGAACACGAAGAACAGCAGCGCCGTCTGCCGAACCAGCTCTCGACGGATCAGCGCGCGCTCAGTCATGATCGTCCTCCGTGAACAGGTAGCCTGCTCCGCGGATGGTCTTGATGTAGCGATCGTAGCCGGTCGGAGCCAGCGCTTTGCGCAGCGCGCTCACGTACACCTCCACGACGTTCGAGGACGTGTCCGACATGAATCCCCATATCTTGTCGAACAACCGCTCTTTCGAGATGAGACTGCCCTGGTGGCTGACCAGGTATTCGAGAATGTCGTACTGCTTGCCTTTCAGAGCAAGGGGCTCGTCTGCGATGAAGGCCTGCTGGGTTCGCGTGTGCAGCGCAAGCTCCTTGAACGCAACGATGCCCACGTCGCGCCGGCCCGTCGTGCGGCGCAGGATGGCCTCGATGCGGGCGAGCAGCTCGTCCCGGTCGAAGGGCTTTGCGAGATAGTCGTCGGCTCCCGAGCGCAGGCCGCGAAGCTTGTCGGCGGTCGCGCTCCGAGCCGTCAGCATGAGCACGGGCGTGTCCACGCCTTGTGCGCGCAAGGCTTCCAGCACCGAGAAGCCGTCGCGTTCGGGCAGCATCACGTCGAGCACGACGAGGTCGTACACGTCCTGAGCGGCGTAGAACAGGCCTTCTTCGCCGTCGAACGCCTGGTCGACGGCGTAAGCGTCCCGCAGGCTGCGGGCTAGGGCGTTTGAGAGGAGTCGGTCGTCCTCCACGATCAGCAGTTTCATGCGGTCATTCTAGCACGCGCAACCTGAAACGATCCTGAAACCGACCCCCTCGGCAAGCTTCGGCGGGGAGACGCGAAAAACATCGCCGCGGTTCAGGAAGTTTTAAGGCGGCTTTCGTTAGACTGGCCGCCGGAAGATATCGAGACGACGCGCAGAAGTGCGCAGTGAGGAGTCGACGATGGGGTCGAAAGGGTTCAAGGTGCTCGTCGGAGTGCTGGTTGCGGTTATCGTCGTGCTGGGAGGTTTGCTGGTTGCCAAGAACCTGCTTCCCGAAGCGGGAGGAACCGATGCGCCGGAGACTGCGAAAACCCGAAACGAAGCCACGGCTCAGGACGTCATAGCGGAGCCGACGCCCTCGGTCGAGGGCGAGACGTACGTTCCCTGATCGACATCGGCAATCTTGGCATCGTGAACTATAGAAAGGAACGCAATTGTGAAAAGCATAGTAGGCAAGTCCGTGACCGTCGTGCTTCTGCTGGCCGTTGCGGGCGGGCTGGCCGCTTGGCTCGTGTTCGGCGACAAGATATCGGCGGCGCTTTCCGGTGAGCCTCAGACCGTTTCGCCGCTGACCGCTCCCGTGGAGCGAGGATCCGTGCAGCAGACCGTCACCGGCGTTGGCGAGGTGAAGCCGCTGGAAACCGTGAAGCTCAGGCCTGCGGACAGCTGGCATTGGCTGCAATCGTTCGACGCGCCGCTTAACAAGCGCGTTGCTGCAGGCGAGACGCTGGTGACCTACGCCAACGGCGAGAAGTGGGCGGCTCCGTACGACCTCGTGGTCACCTCGCGCGAGCTTCCGGAGAAAAACAAAGGCGCCGTGACGAAGGACGACCACTACATCGAGGTGCAGCGCATCGACACGGTGTCGGTCACCATGGAGGTTTCCGAGAAGGATCTGGGGCTTTTGTCCGAAGGGCAAAGCGTGAAGGTGAAGCTGGGATCCGATAACGGCCGCGAGTGCGACGGAACCATCTCCAACATCAACGAGGTGGGTACGTACGGCGCGACGGGCTCCAAGTTCACGGTCACGGTCAAAGTGCCCAACGACGGCAGCATCAAGCTGGGGATGTCGGCCAACCTGTCCATCACCGTTGCGGAAGCCTCCGACGTGCTCACGGTGCCGGTGAGCGCCGTGATCGGCGCGGGCGACGACAAGTTCGTCCAGGTGTACGATCTCGCATCCGGCGAGCAGCGTGCGGAGCCGGTGACCACGGGCATATCCAACGGCACCATGGTCGAGGTGTCGGGCGAGGGTCTGAAGGAAGGCGATCTCGTGGTTCTCAACGAGGCAGAGCCTGCGGGCGGCGGCTTCTCGGAAGGCGATGCCGAAGAGGGGCCTATAACCGTGACTCCGGTGTTAGAGTAGGCGGTCGGCGATGATCCTCTTGGAGAGCGTTTCCAAAACCTACGAGATGGGCGAAGGGGTCGTTCGCGCCCTCGATCATGTGGATCTTCAAGTCGACCAAGGCGATTTCCTCGCTATCGTGGGGCCGTCCGGATCTGGCAAGTCGACGCTGATGAACATCCTCGGGCTGCTCGACGTGCCCGACGAGGGTCGCTACCTGCTCGACGGCATGGATGTCGGGGCTTTGTCCGACAATCGGCTAGCCTCCATCCGCAACGAAAAGATAGGGTTCGTGTTCCAAAGCTTTAATCTGTTGGGCAAGCTCACGGCGCTCGAGAACGTGAAGCTGCCGCTGAGCTATGCCGGGGTACGCCTGAAAGAAGCCGACGCCCGTGCCCGCAAGCAGCTCTCGCTCGTGGGTCTCGAAGGGCGCGAGCACCACCTGCCGAACCAGCTGTCCGGAGGCCAGCAGCAGCGCGTGGCCATCGCCCGTGCGTTGGTGTGCGAGCCGGAGATCATCCTGGCCGACGAGCCCACCGGCGCGCTCGATTCGCGCACCGGCGTGGAGATCATGGAGCTGTTCAAGAGCCTGCACGCCGAGGGCCAGACGGTTATCCTCATCACGCACAACCAGGAGCTCGCCGACGAGGCGCAGCGTGTCGTGCGTATTGCTGACGGCTTGATACAGGAAATGGAAAGGGGTTCGCATGCGGTATAGTCAATTGGCGCGAACTGCCGTTCAGGCTGTGTTCGGCAACGGGTTGCGCTCGGCTCTGACCATGCTGGGTCTCGTCATCGGCATTTCGTCGGTCATCATCCTCGTGGGCATCGGCGACGGGACGAACCGGCAGGTGAGCGAAAAGATGAAAGCTCTCGGCGGAGACGCGCTGTCGGCTTACCTGTTCGACGGCGACATGGGCTACAACGACCTTTCGGGCATGAACGACCTCGGTGCCGTGGATGGCGTGGCGCCCTCGAAGTCCCTGATGAAGAAGCTTTCGGTGGGCACGACGGTTGCTAACAAGGCGTTCGTGGAGGCCACCGACGAGCACTACCTGCACGTGCGCAACCTCAAATTGCAAGAAGGCCGCAACTTGAGCGCTGTCGACCGGGAGAATCGTAGCAAGGTCATCGTGCTGGGCTCCGATGTGGCGAAGACGCTGCTTGGCTCGGCCGACGGCGCGGTCGGCCGCACCGTCAAGCTCGACGGCGATGAGTTCACCGTGGTCGGCGTGCTGCAGAACCAGGGCCAGTCGATGGGCCTCAACACGGGCAACGTGGCGCTCGTTCCCTTCTCCACTGCCGTGAGCATGGGGGAGAGCGGCACGATCACCTCTTTCTACGCGAAAGCGCGCGGCGAGGACGCCATCGAGGCGGCGAAAGGGGAGATAGGCTCGTACCTCACGGGCACGGTGCATATTCCCCCCGGACGTTTCGACATCATCTCCCAGGACGAGATGCTGCGGGCCGGCAACGAGATCGACGGCACCATGACTTTGCTGTTGGCGGGCATCGCGGGCATATCGCTTGTGGTTGCGGGCATCGGCGTGATGAACGTGATGCTGGTGTCGGTGACCGAGCGCACCCGCGAAATCGGCATCAAGAAAGCTCTGGGCGCGCGCCGCTTCGACATCCTCGTGCAGTTTCTGCTCGAAGCCCTCGTGCTCAGCATTATCGGAGGCGTTCTGGGCATCGCGGCGGGCATCGCGCTGGGACTGCTCATGGGCACCGTGGGGCTGGCGTTCGTGGTGTCGTGGGGCGTGGTGGCGGTTGCCGTTGCAGCAGCTACGGCCATCGGCCTGGTGTTCGGCATCTTCCCCGCCTACCGGGCGTCCCGCGAGAACCCCATCGAGGCTTTGCGCACCGAATAAGCTGCGCCGCCCGATCGCTTACAAGTCGCCGCGCCTCGCAAGAACGGTCAGTTTCCCAATGCATGCAAATACTTCCTACAGCACCGGTGAAGAAGGCGTGGAAAAAGAAATATTGTCGCAATTTCTTTTACCTTCGATTACATTGTGCTATCATATCCGTCGCTGCTTGAAGCAGTACATCGGGTTGTGGCTCAGCTTGGTAGAGCGCTGCGTTCGGGACGCAGAGGCCGCAGGTTCAAATCCTGTCAACCCGACCAGAAATTGCAGGTCAGCCGTTCGCGGCTGACCTTTTTCTTTTCCCGTGAGGGTTCAATCGGAACATAAACGGCTCCGGGCAGAAAACCCTCACTTCGCATCGCGCGGTCAGCACGCCTTCGGCGCTTCGCTTGAGCTCTTCTGACCAGCGTTGTCTTTGGCTCCCGTCGATACCCAAACATACAGGTTTTGTTCTCGGCTCGTGTTATTCTTAGGGTCGATCATTCATCCGATCGGGTTTTTCGGGTCTCCAGAAGTTGCCCTGATGCCTGCGATCAAAGGATTGACTATGAAACGAGTTTCGGTACCCTTTCTAATCGGCGCGATGCTCTTCACGGTGATCGGCTTGTATGGTTGCGCTTCGGATGGCGAGCGGGTTGCGCCCGTCGACGCCTCTATCGGCATCATCGAAACGCGAGGGACGGATGAAACGAGCAGGATCGTCTTCTACGATGGGGAGTTGAACGAGGTGGCGCAGCTTCCGCTGCGCTATGCGAACTTGGGTGACGTTTTTCACAATCCCCTGGTTTACCAGGGCAGTCTTTTTGTTATTCCCCAAGGAAGGTCTAAGGTTAGAGACGGCGAGGCCGTCCTTCAGGTCGATGTAGCTTCCCTTGCATCCAAAACACACGCTATCGGTCGATCGGGCATGAATGATGTGGCCGTGAACGATGAGTACGTCTTCACCTGCGATTCGTCTTATATAAACCGCTGCCGAATCGACAACGGGGACGTGTCGAAGATAGCTATCGAGGGGGTTTGTGTATCGAAAATCGTTTGGTGCGAAGACAGTCTGTATGCTTTCGCATTGTCTCTCGATGACGACTCTTCGATGATTTATTGCTACGACGAAGACTTGGCCCTCAAAGAATCAATCGATTGCAGCACCTATGATTCGAACGCCTATAGGGTTGCGGACGCCTACCGGGCGGTTGTGCATGAAGGCAAAATCTATTTCTGCAGCGTTGGCCTTGTGGAAAGACAGATTGGCGTACTCGACACCGAAGGCAACACGTTGAGCTTCATTCCATTGAGCAAGGGCGGTCCTTCAAGCGTGGCTATCGCGGACGGCAAGCTTTACATTGCCCACTACAATGTCGTTCAAGGTCAAGACGATAGCGCGCTGAGCATCGTGGATCTAGAGACGGGGGCTATCGAAGAGCATGCTTTCGAGCACGAAGCGATGCAAATGGTTGTGACTGAAGGGTCGATATACGTGCTCGGAGATTGGGCGATATACCAATACAATGCCGAAAGCGTAGAGCTCATCGGAAGCAAGCCGATTGATAAAATGCCCGGTAGTTATAGCTATCTTTCGGGGCTGTTCTCTGCGAAGTAGGGCCTCGATACTCAAGATTTCTGCATAGGGTCGGTGGTCTCCGACCGAATAGCGGTTTCAAAACGGGGTTCAAAATGGATTCAATTGGTTGATGACCGCGTCTCGTCCGGTTGGCTGTGCTCTACGGCAAAGGCTTCTCGCCATGGCGAAGGCGGGGCGGGGCATATCAGTGGAGAAGGCGTGGAAAGGGGATTATCGCTGCATTTTCTTTTACCTTCTGTAACATTGTGCTATCATAACCGTCGCTGCGAAAGCAGTTATTTGGTTGCTAAAGGGGATGGGGAACATCCCTTTTTTGCATAGGCATGTGACCCTGGCTGCGTCAGGGGGAGCGAGGTCGCAGAAGCGCTTCGCACGAGCAATTTGGAGGAACGTATGAAAATCCTGGGAATGGGAATGCCTGAGCTTCTCATCATTCTCGCGGTAATCCTGCTCATCTTCGGGCCGAAGAACCTCCCGAAGCTCGGCGGCGCCATCGGCAAGACCGTCAAGAACCTGCGCGAAGGCATGGGCGGCGGCGATAAGAACATCGTCGAGGCCGATGACGAGGAAGAAGTGATCGAAGAGGTCGAGGAGCCCGTCAAGAAGACGACCGCGGCCAAGAAGACCACCACCGCGGCTAAGAAGAAAGCCGAGTAGTTTTACATTCGTCTGGTTCGCGGTATGTGCAGTCGCTCGGCGCTCTGCACATACCGCTTTTTTCATATCAGGTACCGGTAGCACGCTTGCGGACGAGCGTGCATGTTTTTGTAAATGGACAGGTGAGCATTCATGGCAGACGGCAATTTCATTCTCACGCAAGAAGGCAAGGACAAGCTCGAGGAAGAACTCCACTTCCTGGAAACCGAGAAACGCGCCGAGATCGGCGAGCGCATCAAGGTGGCGCGCGAGTTCGGCGACATCTCGGAGAACTCCGAGTACGACGACGCCAAGAACGAGCAGGGCATGATGGAGGCGCGTATTGCCGAGATCAGCCGCATCCTTTCCGAGGCGACGGTGGTCAACACCCCGAAGCGCTCGAACAGCGTGCACATCGGCTCGACGGTGACGGTCGACATGGGTGGGCGCGAGCGCGTGTTCACTATCGTGGGCGGCGCCGAGAGCGATGCCGCCGCCGGCAAGATCTCCAACGAGTCCCCGGTGGGTTCGGTGCTGCTGGGCCACAAGAAGGGCGACGTGGTGGAGACCACGGGTCCCACCGGCCGCAAGATCACCATGACCATTCTCAAGCTGGAACACTAGTGAGTTGCGCCGTTCTGCGAACGGCGCAACTTGCCGACGCTGCGAGACGCCCTTGCACCCGATCTCGCGGCGAGGCCGAGGGACTCGCGTACCGAAGTACGCTTCGCCCTCGCCCTCCCCACGATCTCGGGCACCAGGGCGCCTCTCGCTGACTTACTACGCCAACCCGTGATTTCGAGGACAATCAATGAGCGATACCATCGACACCACCGAGCAGATCATCGAAGACGACCCCATCGCCGTGCGCCGCGCTAAGCGCGAGGCGCTGATGGCAGCGGGCAAGGACCCGTACGGCCATGCGTTCGCGTACTCGCACCACCTGGCCGACCTGGCCGAACAGTACGCCGACCTCGAGGACGGCGCGTCCACCGAGGACGAGGTGAAGGTCGCCGGCCGCGTCATGGCGAAGCGCGATCAGGGCAAGCTGGCTTTCCTCGAGCTGCGCGACTCCACGGGCGACATGCAGCTGTTCTGCCGCATCAACGCGCTGGGCGAGGACGCGTTCGCCGAGCTCAAGGACCTGGACGTGGGCGACTGGATCGGCGTCGAGGGCACGATGATGCGCACGAAGCGCGGGCAGCTGTCCGTGTCCGTGGCATCGTTCGAGCTGCTCAGCAAGTCGCTGCGCCCCCTGCCGGAGAAGTTCCACGGCTTGGCCGACAAGGAGACGCGCTATCGCCAGCGCTATGTCGACCTCGTCATGAACCGCGAGGTGCGCGACACGTTCGAGAAGCGCTTCAAGGTGGTTTCCGCCATCCGCCGCTACATGGAGGATCACGGCTACTACGAGGTGGAGACGCCCATCCTGCACCCCATCCTCGGCGGCGCGAACGCGCGTCCCTTCGTCACGCACCACAACGCGCTGGACAAGGACTTCTACCTGCGCATCGCCACCGAGCTGCATCTCAAGCGCTTGCTGGTGGGCGGCTTCGAGAAGGTCTTCGAGATCGGGCGCCAGTTCCGCAACGAGGGCATGGATCCGTATCATAACCCCGAGTTCACCACCATGGAGTTCTACCAGGCGTTCAGCGACCTCGAAGGCATGATGGAGCTCACGCAGGGCGTCATCCAGGCGGCGGCGCTTGCCTCGTGCGGCACGCTGCAGGTGGAGTATCAGGGCCATCAGGTGGATCTCAGCGGATCGTGGCGCCGCGCCACCATGATCGAGCTGGCCAGCGAAGGAGCCGGCGAGGATGTCAGCTTCCAGCGCACGCGCGACGAGCTGGTGGATATCCTCGAGCGCAACGGCGGCCACGCCGAAGCCGCATGGGGCAAGGGCAAGCTCATCGCCGAGATCTTCGAGGCGGTGGCCGAGGAGAAGCTCATCCAGCCCACCTTCGTCACCGAGCATCCCATCGAGGTGTCGCCGCTTGCCAAGAAGCTGGCGGGCGATCCGAACCTGACCGAGCGCTTCGAGCTGTTCATCTGCGGCCACGAGTACGCCAACGCCTTCGGCGAGCTGAACGATCCGGTCGACCAGGCCGAGCGCTTCCGCGCGCAGGTGGAGGCGAAGGACCTCGGCGACGACGAGGCCATGGGCTACGACGACGACTACGTGCGCGCCCTCGAGTACGGCATGCCCCCGGCGGGCGGCTGCGGCATCGGCATCGACCGTCTGGTCATGCTGCTCACCGACGCCCCGTCCATCCGCGACGTGCTGCTGTTCCCCCACATGAGGGACGAGGCTCCGGCCGGCGGGCGTCCGCGCGCTGCCGCGCCTGCCGCTGCGGCTCCCGCAGTTGCCGAGGCGCCCATCGACTTCTCGAAGGTGGTCGTCGAGCCCCTGTTCCAGGACGAGGTCGACTTCGACACGTTCAGCAAGTCCGATTTTCGTGCCGTGAAGGTGAAGGAGTGCGTTGCCGTTCCCAAGAGCAAGAAGCTGCTGCAGTTCACGCTCGACGACGGCACGGGCTCCGATCGCGTCATCCTGTCCGGCATCCACGCCTATTACGAGCCGGAAGAGCTGGTGGGCCGCACGCTCATCGCCATCACGAACCTGCCGCCGCGCAAGATGATGGGCGTGGAATCGTGCGGCATGCTGCTGTCGGCCATCCATGAGGAGGAGGGCGAAGAGCGCCTGAACCTCCTGATGGTTGACGACCACATCCCCGCCGGCGCCAAGCTGTACTAAAGCGCCGCCGCATAATCGCTTCCGAAAGGCCGCTTGCGCATATGCCGCGCAAGCGGCCTTTCCGCGGTTCGGAGGCCTGCGCTGCGCCGCACGTCGTCGCGCTTGCACGCGTCTCCGAGCTTTCAATCGCCCACGCACGTTTCGGGTCTTTGTCAGAAGCGAGCACGTTTGGAGGCATAGTGGGGCAGGGGCTCATGCGGGCGGCGGACATGGTAGGATGGATAGCGGGCCGTCCGTCGGCGCTTGTGGAGCAGCCGTGTGCGGTCATATGCGGTATTGGCACTCTCAATACAAGAGTGCTAAGATGGCACGGAACCATACGATAGACTCTGCGAGAATAGAGGCTAGCATGTCATTCGAGAAATTCACCGACAAAGCGCGCAAGGTGCTCGTCCTGGCTCAGGACGAGGCTCGCTCGCTTCATCAGCCCTACGTGGGCACCGAGCACATCCTGCTCGGCCTCATACAGGAGAAGGACGGTCTGGCCGCCCAGGCCCTCGATCGTCTCAACGTGAAGTACGATGCCGTCGTGCAGGCCATCCGCCAGGTGGTGGCCATCGACGAGGACACCGACGTGTCGGGGCATCTGTCCTTCACGCCCCGCGTCAAGCGCGTGCTGGAGAACAGCCTGCGCGAGGCCATGCAGATGGGGCAATCGTACATCTCCACCGAGCATCTGCTGCTGGGCATCGTCCGCGAGGGCGACGGCACCGCGCTCGAAGTGCTCACGCGTCTCGGCGTGTCGGGCGACGACGTGCGCAGCGCGCTGAACGACCTGGTGGGGCAGAGCCCCGTCTACGCCGGGCGCAACCCGTTCGATCCGAACGGCAACACGTCCGACAGCGTGCTGAAGGAGTTCGGCACCGACCTCACGCAGAAGGCGCGCGACGGCAAGCTGGACCCGGTTATCGGCCGCGCCGGCGAGATCGAGCGCGTCATGCAGGTGCTCAGCCGACGCCAGAAGAACAACCCGCTGCTCATCGGCGAGCCGGGCGTGGGCAAGACCGCCGTGGCCGAGGGCCTGGCGCAGCTCATCGTGTCGAACCAGGTGCCCGACATCCTGCGCGGCAAGCGCCTGTTCACGCTCGACGTGAGCGCGCTCGTGGCCGGGTCGAAGTACCGCGGCGAGTTCGAGGAGCGCCTGAAGAAGTGCATCAAGGAGGTGATGGACGCGGGCGATATCATCCTGTTCATCGACGAGATGCACACGCTCATCGGCGCGGGTTCGGCCGAGGGTTCCATTGACGCCGCCGCCATCTTGAAGCCTCCGCTGTCCCGCGGCGAGATCCAGGTGATCGGCGCCACCACCATCGACGAGTACCGCAAGCATCTCGAGAAAGATTCCGCGCTCGAGCGGCGCTTCCAGCCCATCACCGTGGGCGAGCCGAACGAGGAGCAGGCCATGCGCATCATGGAGGGTCTGCGCGACCGCTACGAGGCGCATCATCAGGTGCACTTCACCGACGAGGCGCTGCAGGCGGCCGTGAACCTATCGAACCGCTACATCCAGGATCGCTTTCTGCCCGACAAGGCCATCGACGTGCTGGACGAGGCGGGAGCGCGCATGCGCATCCGCAACATGACGCTGCCGAAGGAGCTGCGCGAGCTCGACGACGAGCTGCGCACTATTCGCGGCGAAAAGGATTCGGCCATCGCTTCCCAAGATTTCGAGCGCGCCGCTCAGCTGCGCGACCAGGAGTCCGAGCTCAAGGCCAAGCGCATCGAAGCCGAGAAGAAGTGGGAAGAGGACGCCCAGAAGTCCGTGCATCAGGTGACGGTGGAGGACATCGCCGACGTGGTGTCCATGACCACGGGCGTGCCCGTTTCGAACCTCACCGAGGCCGAGACCGAGAAGCTGCTGCGCATGGAAGCCGTGCTGCACGAGCGCGTCGTCGGTCAGGAAGAGGCCGTCACGGCGCTGTCGAAGGCCATCCGCCGCTCGCGCAGCGGCCTGAAAGACCCGAAGCGTCCCGCCGGCTCGTTCATCTTCCTGGGCCCCTCGGGCGTGGGCAAGACCGAGCTTTCGAAGGCGCTTGCCGAGTTCCTGTTCAACTCCGAGGACGCGCTTCTGTCCTTCGACATGTCTGAGTACATGGAGAAGCACAGCGTGAGCCGTCTCGTGGGCTCGCCTCCGGGCTACGTGGGCTTCGACGAGGGCGGCCAGCTGACGAAGGCCGTGCGCCAGCGCCCCTACTCGGTGGTGCTGTTCGATGAGATCGAGAAGGCGCACCCCGACGTGTTCAACATCCTGCTCCAGATCTTGGAGGAGGGCCGCTTGACCGACGCGCAGGGCCGCACCGTGGACTTCCGCAACGCCGTCATCATCATGACGTCGAACGTGGGTGCCCGCGAGATCGCGCAGCCCACCACGCTGGGCTTCTCCACCGAGGAGCACGCGGGGCTGTCCGACAAGGAGATC
This sequence comes from Eggerthella sp. 1_3_56FAA, assembly GCF_000185625.1. Taxonomy (NCBI): domain Bacteria; kingdom Bacillati; phylum Actinomycetota; class Coriobacteriia; order Eggerthellales; family Eggerthellaceae; genus Eggerthella; species Eggerthella sp. 1_3_56FAA. The sequence goes on along the minus strand of NZ_GL622581.1, from coordinate 202,178 downwards.
AAGAGCCGCGTCATGGCCGAGATGAAGAAGCTGTTCAGGCCCGAGTTCCTGAACCGCATCGACGAGATCATCGTGTTCAAGTCCCTGAACGACGAGCAGATCTCCGAGATCGTCAAGCTCATGGTGGCCGATTTGCGCGAGCGCATGATCGAGCAGAACATGTCCATCAACCTCACCGAGGCGGCGTGCAAGCTCATCGCCAAGGAAGGCACCGACGCCACGTTCGGCGCGCGTCCGCTGCGCCGCGCCATCCAGCGCTTGCTGGAGGATCCGCTGTCCGAGCAGATCCTCGAAGGCACGTGGACGAGCGGCTCGGTCATCGACGTGGACGCGGTGGACGGCGAGCTGGTGTTCACCGCCGGATCGGGCTCCATCCCGGCGCCCCGCAAGCGCGACAGCATCGCGCGGGAAGCGGAGCTGTTGCTGACGAACTACGATCTGGGCCATGCCGGCGTCAGTTCCGGCGGCTCGTTCTCGGGCGGCGCGGCCGACTAAGCTTCGCCTCTTAAGCGCCCCTGCTCCTCGGCTTGAAATTCGAAGCCCGAGGAGCAGGGGTTTCTTGTGTTCTGCGCTTGCATTTGTCGTATACTAGGCACGTCGCAAGCCGACCGCGGAGCGGCCGCTTTCACGTGCAAGGCGGCCGAGGTGCACTGCGGGAAGTGCAGCGGATCAACTCGATTCCAGGAGGTTCCATGTTCGGAGACAACCTCGATCGCATCGTGAAAAGCATCGAGAAGAACTACGAGGCCGACGAGATATTCTTCACGAAGCCCGGCCGGCGGTTTCCCAGCCGCCTGGCCGTGAAAAGCGTGATCAAGGACTTGCGTCGGGTGCTGTTCCCGGGCTATTTCGGCGACGAGATGCTGACGCCGTTCACCAGTCCGGAGTACTTCATCGGCGAGACGCTCATACAGATCGAACGCGTGCTGCGCGAGCAGATCGTGCTCGCCATGACGTACACCTCGGACGATCGCGATGCTGCGGAGGTCGACCCGGCGCGCTACCTGTGCGGCGGCACCACGCCCGAGCATATCTGCGAGCGCGCCTCGGAAGTGTGCACGGTGTTCTTCGACGAGCTTCCCAGCATACAGCGGGTGCTGCTCACCGACGTGCAGGCGCTGTATGACGGCGATCCGGCGGCCGGGTCGAAGGAGGAGGTCATCTTCTCGTATCCGGGTCTGTACGCGATCTACGTGTACCGCATCGCGCACGTGCTGTACGAGCAGAACGTGCCCATCATCCCGCGCATCATGACCGAGCTGGCGCACAGCGGCACGGGCATCGACATCGGCGCCGGCGCCCAGATCGGCGAGTACTTCTTCATCGACCACGGCACGGGCGTGGTCATCGGCGAGACCACCGTCATCGGCGACCATGTGAAGCTGTACCAGGGCGTCACGCTGGGCGCGCTGTCCACGCGCGGCGGGCAGCGGCTTGCCGGGGTGAAGCGCCATCCCACGATCGAGGACAACGTGACGATCTATTCCAACGCTTCGGTTCTGGGCGGGGAAACCGTGGTGGGCGCCGGTTCGGTCGTCGCAGGATCCACGTTCGTCACCTCTTCGGTTCCCCCCAATTCCCGCGTGTCGCTGAAGGCGCAGGAGATCACCGTGCGCCAGCCGGGCGAGCGTGACTAGGCTCTTCGATCGGCAAGCGAGGGAAATGGAGCGGTGGCAAGAACGATGCAAGGCGGAGAGGAAAACCTTATGACGCAGACAATCGACCCGGTGTTCTCGTCCGCGGTGCTCAGCGCCCCTGAGCTCGCGCTGAACGACCTCGACTTCGACGCGCTGTCGCAGGCGATGGGAGGGCTCAAGGGCGAGGTCGACAAGAACCCGCAGACGGCCGCCATCATCCTGGCGGGCGGCACGGGGGAGCGGTTCGGCAAGGAAGGCGGCAAGCAGCTCGTGGAGATCGCGGGCAAGCCCATCCTCACCTGGTCGGCCGAGGCGTTCGACGCCGTGGGCGACATCGGGCTCATCGTCATCGTGTGCCCCGAGGACCGCTGCAGCGAGTATCTCAAGCGCGCCATCGACCCGTTCCCGTTCGTCACGCCCATCGTGGTGGCGCCTTCGGGCCCCAGCCGTCAGGAATCGGCGTTCTCGGGGCTGGAGTTCGTGCCGGACGACTACGAGTACGTCATCCTGCACGACGGCGCCCGCCCGCTCATCAGCCCCGACCTCATCGCGCATACCATCGCCACGTTGAAGGGCAACATCGACTGCGACGGCGCCGTGGTGGCGCATCCGGCCGTCGACACCCTGAAAGTGGTGGAGAACGGCGTGATCGTGGGCACGCCCGACCGCCGCGTGTTCTGGAACGCGCAGACGCCCCAGGTGTTCCGCGCCGGCATCTACCGCCGCGCGCACGCCTCGGCGCTGTCGGACGGCTTCATGGGCACCGACGATTCGTCGCTCATCGAGAGGTTGGGCGGGCGCGTGCTGGTAGTGGAAGGGAAGCGCGACAACATCAAGCTGACCGTCCCCGAAGACTACCTCATGCTGGCCGCTGCGGTGCGTACCATGTACATGAAAGGGGCGGAAGAATGATCATCCGCGGAGGCCTTGGCGACAGTGCCCAGTCGCTCAGACAGTCCTGCTCGCGCGAAACGCCCGCTGGGCGTTTCGGCTCGTGCGGAACTCGCTTGGTGGGCACCGTCGCCAAGGCCGCGCATGTCGTTATCGGAGGAACCGAATGATGCAACCTGTTGTTTTCGATCCTGCCGGGTTGCGCGTGGGGCAGGGATACGATGTGCATGCGTTCGCCGAGGGGCGCAAGCTTATCCTGGGCGGGGTGGACGTTCCTCATGTGCGCGGCCTCTTGGGGCATTCCGATGCCGACGTGTTGGCGCATGCTATCTCCGATGCGCTGCTGGGAGGCATTCGCGGCGGGGATATCGGCAAGCTGTTCCCCGACACCGACCCAGCCTTCAAGGACGCCGACTCGCTGAAGCTGCTGGCCGCCGTGGCCGACAAGGTGCGCGCGGAGGGCTACGTCATCCTCGACGTCGACTCCGTCATCGCCGCGCAGGCGCCGAAGCTGTCGCCGTACCGCGAGGCCATGCGCGAGAACCTGGCCGCCGCCATGGGCATCGCGGTGGAGAATGTGGGCGTGAAGGCCACCACCACTGAGCACCTGGGATTCGAAGGCCGCGAGGAGGGCATCTCCGCGACCGCCGTCTGCCTGCTGTGCCGCCGTCCTGACGAGCAACGGGACTAGCCGACGCTGCGGGCTTCCGTAGCGCCTCGGCTTGGCGCTCCAAGCCCTCCTCACGTGCATGAGCACGCTTCGTCGGTCTTTCACGCCAATCCGAAGCACTGCGAAAGCCCTCGCTGACTTTGGTGGACAGGCGGGCTCCGTAACCTTCCTGTGCTACAATCTACGGTCGAAACGCACCGTCGCGGGAGCGCGGCGCCAGGGCTATGCAGGATGCGAGGACGCCATGATCAGACTCTACAATACGAAGACCCGCACGAAGGTCGACTTCGAGACGCTCGAGCGCGGCAAGGTGGGCATGTACGTGTGCGGACCTACCGTGTACAACTACATTCACATCGGCAACGCCCGCACGTTCATCAGCTTCGACGTGATCCGCCGTTACCTTATGTGGCGCGGCTTCGACGTGACGTTCGTGCAGAACGTCACCGACGTGGACGACAAGATCATCGGCAAGTCGCTTGAGGAAGGCCGCAGCGCTGCCGAGGTGGCCGCCGAGTACACCGAGGCGTTTATCGAGGACATGCGCGCGGCCGGCGTGCTGGATCCCGATATCCGTCCGAAGGCCACCGAGGAGATCCCCGCAATGATAGAGCTCATCCAAGAGCTCATCGACGGAGGCCACGCTTACGATGCCGACGGCGACGTGTACTTCAACGTGCGTTCGTTCCCGGCTTACGGCGAGCTGTCGGGCCGCAACGTAGACGAGATGGAGAGCGGCCACCGCGAGCTGCGCGCCGACGGCAAGGGCGTGGAGGATCGCAAGCGCGACCCGCTGGACTTCGCGCTGTGGAAGGCCGCCAAGCCCGGCGAGCCGGCGTGGGAGTCGCCCTGGGGCATGGGCCGTCCCGGCTGGCACATCGAGTGCTCGGCCATGTCGCGCAAGTACCTGGGGCTTCCCTTCGACATCCACGGCGGCGGCGCCGACCTCGTGTTCCCGCACCACGAGAACGAGCGCGCGCAGAGCGAGGCCGCGTGCGGCTGCACGTTCGCGAACTACTGGATGCACGGCGGCATGCTGCAGATCAACTCCGAGAAGATGAGCAAGTCGCTGGGCAACTTCAAGCTGCTGCGCGACGTGCTGAAGGTCACCGATCCGAAGGTGCTGCGCTTCCTTATGCTGCAGACGCACTACCGCAGCCCGCTCGACTTCTCCGACGAGCGCCTGGCCGAGGCGGGCGCGGCGCTGTGCCGTATCGAGAACGCGGTGAAGAACCTCGATTGGCAGCTGCAGAACGCCCAGGACATCCCCTCGCCGCTGGACACGCGCGAGCTGATGAAGCGTACGAAGGAGGCGAAGCTGGCGTTCATCCTGGCCATGGACGACGACTTCAACACCTGCAAGGCGCTGGGCGAGGTGTTCGACTTCGTGGCCGCGGTGAACGCGCAGACGGCCGACAGGACTATCTCGCTGTCCGACGTGCCGCCCGTGCGCGATGCCCGCGGCGTCATCGTGGAGCTCATGGGCGTGTTCGGCATCGACGTGGAGGCCGCATCCGCCTCGTGCGCCGCAGGAGGGTACCCGCCCGAGGTCGTGGGGTTGGCGGCCGATATCGCGGGCTACGAAGGCGCGGATGCCGCCGAGGCCGTGGACGCCCTGCTGGCGGCCCGTGCCGACGCCCGCGCCGCGAAGGATTGGAGCCGTGCCGACGCCGTCCGCGACGGCCTGTGCGGTTTGGGCTTCGTGATCGAGGACACCCCGCAGGGTGCGCGCGTGACCTACGAGGGGTAAGGCGAGCGTTATCCCGAGTGGAACATTCTCGAAGGGCGGCCGCGTTGGCCGCCCTTCGTCGTCGTGCACGGATTCTCTTCCTTATGTGCGGCAAAATCGAGTTTTTGGCAGGAGAAGCGTCTTTCTCCGAATCGTTTCGAGGTGAAACCCCAGATCGCGTTTTTTCGGCATTTGCAAATCAACAGTGCGAAGCGGGCTCGCACTGCCAAAAGCCCGATTCTGCCGCACATAGCGCCTGCGGAACGTGCAATCGCTCGCCGTCGGGGTTCCCTTGCGCGCTCGTGTCCAGGATGGGAATGCGATAGGGTGCGAAAGACCCGGGAATGTGCCGCAGGGCTCGGAGATGCGGAGGATTGCCGGGTAGGGGGCGTTGTCCCGCCCGAAGCGAGGGGTTTCGGTGGTCGCCGGCTCGCGGGTTCGTCGATGCGCTACAATACGGCGCATGCGAACTCAATCGACAAGGACTCCCGAGCTCCTCGCGCCCGCGGGCGGGCTTGCGCAGCTGGAGGCCGCGCTGCGCTTCGGTGCGGACGCCGTGTACCTGGCCGCCGATCGTTTCGGGCTGCGGCAGCGCGCGGCGAACTTCGCGCTGGACGACGTTCCCGCTGCGGCAGCTCGCGCGCACGATGCGGGCGCGAAGGCGTACGCGACGCTGAACGCCCTCATGGACGCCGACGACCTCAAGGCGCTTCCCGCGTACCTCGAAGCGCTGGCCGCGGCCGGCGTCGACGCGTTCATCGTGAGCGACCTGGGCGCGCTGCGCCTGGCACAGCGGCACGCGCCGAACGTCGAGCTGCACGTGAGCACCCAGGCCTCGGTATGCAACGCCGAGGCGGCGCGCGTATGGCACGAGCTGGGCGCGAGCCGCGTGGTGTGCGCGCGAGAGATGAGCGTGGAGGACATCGCGCGACTGCGCGCCGGCGCCCCGCGCGAGCTGGAGCTGGAGGCGTTCGTGCACGGCGCCATGTGCATGGCCGTGTCGGGCCGCTGCCTGATCAGCGCCGCGCTCACCGGCCGCTCCGGCAACAAGGGCCATTGCACCCAGCCGTGCCGGTGGAGCTACGCGCTGGTGGAGGAGCAGCGTCCCGGCGAGTTCTTTCCCGTGGAGGAGGACGTGCGCGGAACCTATGTCATGAACGCGCAGGACCTCAACATGCTGGCGCACCTCGACGACTTGGCCGCGGCCGGCATCGACTCGTTCAAGATCGAAGGCCGCAACAAGAAGGCGTTCTACGTGGCTTCGGTGGTGCGCGCTTACCGGCTGGCCCTGGACGGCGTTCCCTCCTCCGAGCTGGCCGACGAGCTGCTGGCCGTGTCGCATCGCCCGTACGGCACGGGCTTCTACTACGGCGACGCCAGGCAATCGCCCGACGTGGACGGCTACACCGCCGAATGCCGGCATGCCGCCACGGTGGAAGCGTGCGAACCGGCCGGCGAAGGCGCGTTCCGCGTGATCGCGCGGTGCTACAACCGCTTCTGCGAAGGCGACGAGCTGGAGGCGCTGTCGCCGGGTCCGCACGTCCCTCGCGTGCGCGTGCGTAACCTCGCCTGGCTCCCCGAGCCCGACGGGGACGACGCGCAGCCAAAGCGGGTGCCGGTTGCCGTGGCGAACCGCTCGGCCGAGCGCTATGCGTTCGAAACGGGGGAGGAGCTGGCTCCCGGCGACTTTCTGCGCATGCGTATCAACGTTGAGCGATAGGCTTCTGATCTGCGCTAAAGCGATAAAGTACTGCTAAGTAGCCGTCAAGGCGCGTGCATGCGCCGGCGCTACACTGGGTTGCACCCTGACGAAAAGGAACGGAATCATCCTTCTTTCAGAAAGCGAGGTGCATCATGCCCAATCATGCGTATCGCGCCGCATCGGCGCCCAGCGTCGTGCAGCGTGCCCGCAACACGCGCACCGGCCGCAAGCTCGAGCGCGGCGGTTACCTGACCGTCGAGACCGTCACCATGTGGATCGTGTACGCTCTGACCCTCATCGGCAATGCCGTCATCGAAGGAGGCCGGGTGGGAGGCACCACGTCGGCGGATATCGCGTACGGCGTGTTCACGTGGTTCACGCCTGCCGGCTACGTGTTCGCCATCTGGTCGCTCATCTACGTGGCGATGGTCGTGTGGCTCGTCGCGTACACGCGCACGGCGCCTGTCCGCGCCGACCGCTTCACCATGACGTCCATCCTGTTCATCGCAAGCTGCGCCCTCAACGTGCTGTGGCTTGCCCTGTGGCACTTCGAGCTGGTGGCCGTGTCGTTCATCGTCATCCTGGCCGAGTGGCTGGTGCTGGCGGCGCTGTACCTGAACGTGCGCCGCACGATGAAGACCGCCTCGGGACGGGTGCCCGTGTCCATCTACACCGCGTGGGTCACGGTGGCCACGCTGGCCAACATGGCCATCCTCGTCACGCGCGCGCTGGACGGCGGCATCCCGTTCTTCAACGGGTTGTTCACCATCCTCTTGACGGCGGGCGTGCTGGCGTTCGGCTACGTGATGCGCAAGGCCTACGACGACATGGCGTTCCAGCTCGTGTTCCTGTGGGCGCTCATCGGCGTGGGCGTGAACGTGTCGGGCGCGTCGGCGTTCACGGCGGCTGTCGTGTTCTTGCTGTGCGTGGTCGGAGCTATCTTGACGTTCGCCCCCATCGGCTCGATGCGGAAGCTCGTGCGGCAGAACTAGCGATCCTGCAGCATGCTCGTGGTGAAAAGGTGCGGCTTGGCGGGGCGGTGCGTCCGCAGAAGGCTTCTTCTCCGGCAAAACCGGCTGACCGATTCTTCCATTTCCGATGAAACCGCTGACAGTTCTTGCTATGATAGCGCCAAGGTGTTTTTCGGACGAAAGGGGCCGTTATGGGAACGAAAGCAGCGGAGGCGCTCGACGTATCCTTCGACGAGCTGCCGAACTACCTGCACGCGAAGCACTCCGTGTACATGGAGTTCGGCAGCGAGACGTACTACCTGACCGACGTCAACGATCGATACTGGCGCGCGCAGGACACCGCGAAGCTCAACGAAAAGGGACATTACGTCGACGCGAGCGAGCTGGTGCCGACGGTGAGCGAGTTCTTGACGCTCCCCTTCATCGACGGCAAGTCGGTGACCGACGTGTTCGACCAAGCGGTATTCTACGCATCTGAAAAAGCGTAACGACGACGGGGGCGGCCGCGTGAACGGCCGCCCCCGTTTCTCGTTCCGGCAACCGCGTGGCCGCTACGGGCGTTCGTTCGGCTCGATGAAGCCGACGGCGAACTGCGCGTCCGAGACGTCCCGAGGGACGGGGCGCGAGTAGAGGAACCCCTGCGCGATGATGCGATCGTCCATGCGCACGAGCATGGACGCCTGATCGCGCGTTTCCACGCCTTCCACCACCACGTTCACGGCCAGCTTGTCGGCGATGGACACCACGCCGTCCAGGATGGCCTTGCAGCGCTCGCCGCTCTCGCTGCTCATGAGGAAGCTGCGGTCGAGCTTCAGCACGTCGATCGGCAGGTTCTGCAGCGTGCCCAGCGACGAGTACCCGCTGCCGAAGTCGTCAATGGCGATGCGGAAGCCCAGATCCTTTAAACGGCGGCACAGTCGTTCGGCGCGTTCGAGGTCTTCCATGACGATGTTCTCGGTCAGTTCGAGCTCCAGCAGCTCGATGGGCACGCCGAATCCGTCGACGATGCTCTTCACCGTTTCAGGGAACGCGTCGTTTCGCATGTGCAAGCGCGAGAAGTTGCAGGCGATGACGAGCGGGTGTTCTCCCGCGTCCAGCTGCTCCCGGATACGGGCGCAGACGAGGCGAAATACCTGCAAGTCCAAGTCGACGACCAGGCCGGTGCGCTCGAACAGGGGAATGAACTCGTCGGGCGGCACGAGGCCGCGTTCAGGCGATTCCCAACGAACGAGCGCTTCGAAGCCCACGAGGCGGTTCGTCGCTATTTCCACCTTCGGCTGGTAATAGGCCGTGAACTCCCCGCGCTCGAGCGCGTCGTGCGCGGCGGCCACCAGCGCGCGTTCGGCGATGTCGCGATCCTTCATGCTCGCCGAGTACAATGCTGCGGTGCTGCGCGAGGCCTCCCCGATGCTGTCCCGGGCGTAGCGTGCGGCGTCCACGAACTCGATGATGGTTTGCACGTCGATGCGCGGCGTTTCGGCGCTGCGCTCGATGATGCAGACGCCGGCCTGCAGCATGAGCCGGTGCGATAGCTCGGTAAGCGTTTCGGTGCTGTTGAAGCGACGATCCAGTTCATCGAAGCGCTCCAGCAGCGCGTCCCAGCCTCTCCAGCGAACCAACAGCACGAATTCGTCTGCGATGACGTGCGCGTATCGTTCGTCGGGTGCTTTCATGCCGGCCAGCGTGCCGTTGAGGTCGAGCAGCACGCGATCGCCCGTGGCGTAGCCGAATGCTGCGTTGAAGCCTTTGAAGCTTTTTACGTCGAGGTACACGATGGCGTAAGCGCCATCGCGGGCGTTCGCCATCTGAGCGCCCACCTCGGAGCGGAAGCGGGCGAGACTCCAGCCTTCGGTCAGCGGATCGGTGAACGAGAAGTCCTCCACTCGCCGCGCCGCGCGAAGCTTCACATGGCTGACGTACAGGGCAACGCCGAGCACGGAGCCGAGCAGTGCGACGATGCCGGCCATGAATTGCACCGGATACTGGCGCAAGAAGTCGAAAGGGCTGATGGGATGTACGGCGAGGCTGCTTTGCGAAAGCCAGGTGGTCATCTTGCTTTCGGCGGTGTACTGCACGCAGCGGTCGAGGATGCTCACCAGTCGTCGGTCGGCGTTGCGGCTCACGCCGATGCTCATGCTGTTGAAGAAGGAGGTGATGGTGGTGACGCTCAGGCTCTCGTATTGGGGTTCCGCCAGCAAGTAGTTCGCCACGTGGGTATCGGCAAAGGCGATATCGGCTTTGCCTTCAAGCACTGCATCGAAGCAATCTTTCGGGGTGTCGCAGTACACGATGTCGTATTCGGCGTACGAAGAGTACGCCGTGCTCGCGGCGAGCGAGAAGCCGCTTGGCAGCGCGACGCGCGAACCGGAAGGATTCGGTCCTGCGACAAGGGCCATGGGGTCGCGCAGATAGGGGCCGGTGGTGTCGAGGCTTTTGATCGCCTGGGGGTCGGATTCTCGATCGACGTCGTACACGATGTCGGCGTCGCCGCGTTCGACGAGGCGGACGGCCTCGTCGTGGCAGTCCGCAGCCACGAATTCGAACTTCAGCCCGGTGATCTGCGCGATGTCTTCGAACAGCAATGCGACCGCGCCGGCGAACGCGCCGGTTTCGGGGTCGGTGTAGGAAAGCGGCGCGCGATACGAATCGTAGGCCACGCGCAGGGTGGGAGCCGACGCCAGATAGGCGTACTCGTCTTCGGTGAAGACGGGATCCTGGTCGGTGTTGATGCCGAAGTAGCGGTCGTACAGCAACGTGGCGAAGTCGGGGTCGCGCAGTTTGAGGCGGCTCATCGCGCTGTCGAGCTCATCGGCTATGTCGGTGCGTTCGGGCGAGAGGGCGATGTACAAAGGCTCGGGGGCGAACTGAGCTACGGTTCGGAAGCGCGAATTCGTCCCGAGATATGTGATGGCAATGGCATCCACCGCTCCTTCGTCGAGCGCTCTCAGCAGGTCTCCGGTAGCGCTGTAGGCCACGATATCCGCCGAAAAGCCGTTCTTCTCGCTGTATTGTGCGAACGCTTCGGCGTCCTGGCTGTTCGCGATTACCCCCACGCGCATGCCGGAAAACGTTTTGAAGTCTTCGTAGGCGTAACGCGTGTCGTCGAGCCTCACGTTGAGCGTGGTGGAAATCTCGCAGAGCGATGATGCCGAGAAGATCATCCGCCTCTCTCGGTCTTCGGTGTAGTACACCATGGGAAGCAGATCCACCTTGCTCGCTTCAAGCGCGGCACAGGCCTCTTCCCAACTAGGGTACTTGACGTATTCATATGTCCAGTCGGCGTAGCGTGCGATTTCGTTGAGATACTCGATGTTGTACCCAACGTAGCGCCCCTCTTCGTCGGTGGACATATAGTCGCCGTCTTCGAAGTAGGTGACGGTCACGACGCGCTTGCCGAACGTGGCGAACTCGTCGGCGAAAGCCCGCGAGGATCCGGGATACGTGGTCGTTGCGACCGTACAGGTGAACGCGATGACGAACGCCCAGGCAAACATCATCGGTTGAAGCCGCGAAGGGATGAATGTTCTTGCCGGTGCTATGCTTCGCTCCGATCGATGTGACGGTGTCTAAGAATGGTTGATACCAACTTACCTTACCATATGCATGGCCTTCTCAGAAAGACTTGTCGGGGGATGTGCGCGCCTTTTTTTGCGTATGACGTGGTGCGATAAGGTCAAGGTTCAGCGCGGCTCCCATCGATCGATTTTCCTCTTTGAGCGGTTGCATAATTTTTTTCGAAAAAAGTGCTTGACCGGATTTCCTCTTCCGGTATACTAGGCTTCGCACTTTTACGGGGCCTTAGCTCAGCTGGGAGAGCGCATGGCTGGCAGCCATGAGGTCAGGGGTTCGATCCCCCTAGGCTCCACCATATTTGCTACGACGGATGCGATGCATCCGTCGTTTTTTTATTGTGCACGCATTGCGTCCGATGACGGCAAGCGGGGTGAAGGATATGGTCGAGGCGGCAGATAGCCGTGCGGAACCTCAGTCGGTGGGCGAAAACGGCGCTCCTATGACGATTTGGCAGGTGTGGCTTCGACGTCTCTGCCTGTTCGTGATCGTGTGGGCTATCGCGGAAGTGCTGTTGGGCGCTGCGTTGTGGGGTGCTTACCTGTTCGCGCGCATGGTGCTTGACGTCGAGCCCTCGGTGCTGGCCGAGCCCGTTGTGGGCGCGATGGCGATGGCGGGAGCGTGCCTCAACCTGGCCATCGGATTTCTCGGCCTTCGCGGAGCGCGGAATCCGCGCAAGATCACCCTGTTCTTCTGGATCACGTTCGTCGATGCGATGTTGACGGCGTGGGCGCTGGCCAGCAGCGTGTCCGCGGGCACGTGCGACCTCACCTCGCTTGTGAGCGGCCTGTTCGTCATCGCGCTAGCCGTGTGCGCTTGGCAAGTGCGCGGTCAGACGGGTTACTTCGACGCGCATCCGTAAGGCCTCCCGGCGTGAAAAAGCCTCTCCGGGGTTCCGGAGAGGCTTTCAACTGCGGGCGGTTTGCTTGACGGCTGCACCCGATGCGGCGCTAGTCCTGCTTCGCGGCCTCGATTTGCGCGATGATGGGGTCAAGCGCGCCGGCTACGTCGTAGTCCTCCACCTTTCCGGCGTCGCACAGGCGCGCGAAGCTGGGGTCGATGGGCAGCGTGGCGTAGGCGGGGATGTCGTAGCGCTCGGCCACGGCCGCACCTTGCGGATCGCCGAAGATGTGATGGCGCTTGCCGCAGTCGGGGCACTCGAAGTAGGCCATGTTCTCCACGAGGCCCAGCAGCTCGACGTTCATGTCGTGCGCGAGGTTCACGGCCTTGCCCACGATCATAGCCACCAGCTCCTGCGGAGCGGATACCGTGACAATGCCGTCAACCGGCAGCGACTGGAACACGGTGAGCAGCACGTCGGAGGTTCCCGGAGGCATGTCGACGAACAGGTAGTCGATCTCGCCCCAGTTCGTCTCGCTGTAGAACTGACGGATGGCGTTCGAGACGACCGGGCCGCGCCAGGCCACCGGGATGTCGTCTTTCGGCAGCATGAGGTTGGTGGACATCACCTTGATGCCGCTTTGCGTCTGGCCGGGCAGGATGCCGTCGGCGTCGGCGGTCAGCGGGTTCGTGATGCCGAAGGTCTTCGGGATGGACGGTCCGGTGACGTCGGCGTCCAGGATGCCCACGTTCTTCCCGCGCTTCTGCATTTCGCTGGCAAGTAGGCTGGTGACCAGCGACTTGCCCACGCCGCCCTTGCCGGACACGACGCCGATGACGTGTTTGATGTTGGAGCGGGAGTTCGTCTCGATGGTGCTGGGGCCCTGGGCGGTGCGGTCGCTGCATCCGGACTCGCCGCAGCTGCTGCACTCGTGCGTGCATTCTTCTGCCATGATTCCTTCTTTCTGGGTTTTCAGCGCCCCCGTGCGGCGGGAGCGCCACTCGTCTCACCTGGATGATAGCATAAGCTTTATACTTAGGTGGAAGGAATCGACCCGCGCGCCGGGCGCGCGCGGAGACGGAGGAGCGCGCATGCTGTTCGCTGATATCGACCTGTTGGATGAGAACCTTGATTTCCGCTCCCATTGCTGGGTGGGCGTGCGCGACGGGCGCGTCGCCTACGTGGGGGATGCGGCTCCGGCGGGCGAGGAAGCGGCGAGGTACGGAGAGGTGTACGACGGACGTGGCAAGCTCTTGTGTCCTGCGTTCTACAACGCCCACGCGCACGCGCCCATGACGCTGTTGCGCGGCTACGCCGAGAACCTGCCTTTGCAGGCGTGGCTGAACGACATGGTGTTTCCGTTCGAGGCGAAGATCACGCCCGAAGACTGCTACTGGGGCACGCTTCTGTCCTGCGCCGAGATGGCGCGGTACGGCTGCGTGAGCTTCTCGGACATGTACTATCACATGGAGGAGGGCGCCCGCGCAGCGCTCGACGCCGGCATCAAGATGAACCTGTCCGACTCGCTTCTTGCCTTCAACGGCGAAGGGTTGGACGACCTGCCGGTGAAGGGGAACCTCGACCGTCTCATCCGCGACCTCCAGGGCGCAGGCGATGGCCGCATCGTGGTGGACTGCAACATCCATGCCGAGTACACGTCGAACCCGCGCGCCGTGGCCGATTTGGCGGCGTACGCGAAGGAGCACGGGCTTCGGTTGCAGGTGCACGTCTCCGAGACGCGCCTCGAGCACGAGGAGTGCAAGCAGCGCCACGACGGTTTGACGCCGGTGCGCTACTTCGAGAGCCTGGGCGTGCTCGACGTGCCCGTGACGGCGGCGCACTGCGTGTGGGTGGACGACGGCGACATCGACGTGCTGGCGGAGCGCGGGGTGTTCGTGGCGGCGAACCCGGCGTCGAACATGAAGCTGGGCAGCGGTTTCGCCCCTGTGGCAAAGATGCTCGCGCGCGGCGTGAACGTGTGCCTGGGCACCGACGGCATGGCGTCGAACAACAACCACGACATGATGCAGGATATGCACCTGCTGGCGCTGACGGCGAAGGGATCGACGAACGATCCGGCCGTGGTCACGCCGAAGCAGGCGCTTACGGCCGCTACGCGCGTGGGCGCGCTTTCGCAGGGGCGCGACGACTGCGGGTACGTGGCCGTGGGGGCGAAGGCTGACTTGTGCGTGCTGGACACGTCGGGGCCGTCGTGGGCGCCGATGACGAACCCGCTGGTGAACGTCGTGTACGCGGGGCATGGCGCCGACGTGTGCCTGACGATGTGCGACGGGGTCGTGGTGTATCGCGAGGGCGAGTGGCCCACGCTGGACATCGAGCGAGCGAAGGCCGAGGTCGAGGCCCGCACGAAGCGCATCATCGGCGAGCTGTAGGGCGAGTGCTGCCGGGTGGGCGGCTTGCTTGACGGAGGGCCTTTGCGTATACTGGCAGGCGAGCCGCAGGGAGCGGGTACTCCCCACGGCTCTCGGACTCGCTTCGGCGGTTCGGATGTTTATTTTGGTCCCGGTTCGTCCTTTTGGGACGACCGGGGCGTATCTTTCAGCCGCGCTTGAAGTGCGAGCGAGGCTACCCCGACCGTCAGGCTGCCGAAGGCAGCGATGAGGCCGAGAACCTGCAAGATCACCCCGATAAGATCCAGCAATATGCCATCCATAGAGGACACCCCCTTCCGTTTATCTAGAATTCGGAAATGGATGTAAAGAGGGTGCTATCCTCCTCGCCTGGCGAGTTCGTGCCTCCTATTATAGCGAGCTCGTCTTACGTGCAGATGGCGTGCATCTAGCGCAGATCTTTCTCGATCTGCTGCGAATCTCACGCATTTCCCACGTGGGTTCCATGCCGTTTGCCCCTGTTTCCAACGTCGTTTCCACACGCCTTGCCGCCGTTTCCGACATGGTTCGCACGTTCTCGGCGCTTCGGTGCGCATGTTTCACGTGAAACATCGGTTCGTTTTGTTTCGGGTGAAAGCATTTTCGCGCGGTGTTGTGCGCAAAGTGCGGCTAGGCATGGCGGGCGCGTTGGTCTATTCTGAAATGGATACAATCGTGAAGAGGGAAGGGACGGCATGCTGAGGATTTCCGATACGCGCATCGACGGGTTCATCGCGGAGGACGTGCCGTACGTCGATCTGACGTGCGCGGTGCTGGGCATCGGCGACGAGCCGGGCGAGATGGAGTACTTCACGCGCGAAGACTGCGTGCTGGCCGGCGCGAACGTGGTCGCGCGTATCATGGGGAAGCTGGGCTGCGACGTGGTGGAGGCGCGTCGCGACGGCGAGCGCGCGACTGCGGGCGAGGCGTTCTTCCGCGTGCGCGGCACCGCGGGCGACCTGCATGCGGCGTGGAAGGTGTGCCTCAACGTGTTCGACCATATGTCGGCCGTGGCCACGAAAACCCGCGCGATGGTGGACGCGGCCCACGCGGAGAACCCGCGCTGCGAGGTGCTGACCACGCGCAAGAGCATGCCGGGCGCGAAAGACCTGCTGACCGAGGCCGTCATGGCGGGAGGGGCGTTCCCGCACCGGCTGGGGCTGTCCGAGACGGTGCTGGTGTTCGACCATCACCTCACGTTCTTCGGCGGCTTCGAGGCGTTCGTGGAGCAGCTGCCGGATATCAAGGGCCGCTGCGTTGAGAAGAAGCTGTTTGTGGAGGCTGATGCCGAGCGTGCCCGCGTGCTGGCGCGCGCTGGCGTTGACGGCATCCAGGTGGACAAGGTCCCCGTTGACGAGCTGGAGCCGCTTGTGCGCGAGCTGCGCGCCATCGACCCGCACGTCACGCTCATCGCGGCCGGCGGCGTGAACCCGCAGAACGCGGGCGCGTACGCGGCAACCGGCGTGGACGGCCTGGCCACTACGGCGCCCTTCTCCGCCAAGCCCCTCGACATGAGCGTGCGCATGCGCCCGCTGTAGCGGCTTGCGCCGTGGATGTGCGGTCTTTGGGCTCGGCGGATGCGCTGTCACCCCAAAGCCGCGGTTTCGGGCAATATTCCGAGGCTTTGGGGCGACAACGCATCCGCCGCTGCCGGTCTTCTTCGCATGGTCGTGGGCATCGGGCGAATTTTCTTGAACCGGGTGTTACCTTTTCGCGTCGGGGCGCGTCTAATAGGTAACCGACCTTGAAAGGGGCACCCGCGTGGACGATCTGATACAGCGAGCGCGAAACGGCGACGGCGAGGCGTTCGCCACGCTGTTCGAGCACAGCAAGCAGCCGTTGTGGCGCGCTGCGATGGCGGTGCTCGGCAACGTGGACGATGCGTCCGATGCGCTGCAGGAGACGGCGGTCAAAGCGTGGCGCGCCATGCCGCGTTTCGGCGGCCGCAGCGCAGTGAACACGTGGTTCATGCGCATCCTGCTGCGCGTCTGCTACGACATGCGTCGTCAGCGCAACCGCGAGACGCCGTGCGCCATGGGGCTGTTCGCCGCGGACGTGGACGGCTCGGGCGTATGGTGGGAGCCGTCGGCGGGCCAGATGCTGGCGGGCGCGGGTGTGCGGCGCGATCCCGACCGCGACGAGGCGCTCGATGTGCGCGACGCCATCGCCTCGCTGTCGGCCGACGATCGGCTGGTGCTGGTGCTGTTCTACGTGAACGATTTTCCTGTGCGACAGATCTCCCAGATCATGAACGTGTCGGAAGGTGCCGTGCGCACCCGTCTGTCGAGGGCGCGGGACCGCTTCAAGGTTGCCTATTCGCAAGGCTCGAACGAGGAAGTTGAGGTGGCGCGATGAGCCATGAGAGGTTCGACAACGAAGACGAGCTGCGCCGGGCGGTGATCCGGGATTTGGACGCGGGCCCGATTCCCCCGCAGGTGCAGGTCAAGCTCGACGGCGTGTACGCGTCGCTGGGCTCCATTCCTCAGGATCGTCCCACGCCGTCGGGCGCGGGCGCTCCGCAGCGTCGGCAGCCGGTCAAGCGGCGGTCTGCCGAGCCTGCGCATGGCAAGCGCAAGGGCGCCAGCGTGGCGCGCCGCGGTGCGATGGTGGCGGTTGCGGCCGTGCTCGTCGTGCTGTTGAGCGGTGTCGCCTTCGCCGCGTCGCGCCTGGTGCAGATGCAGCCGGGCGATGTCGGATTTTTCGGGGGCGGTAACAACCTGCCCATATACAACAGCTTGCAGCCCGGGGTTTCCAGCCTGAACGCCGAGGTGGGCGATACCGTTGAAGTCGACGGCGTGCAGGTGACGCTCGATTCGGTGTCGTGCGATCGCAACATCGTCAACCTGTTCTTCACGTTGGAGAAGGAGGGCGGCTTCGACCTGACCGAGCAGTCGAACTACGAGGGCTCCCAGGAAAACGAATGGGCGCGCTTGCAGCGGCTTGCTCCGCGCTTCTCGTACAGTCTTTCGAGCAACGGCGAGGCGATCGGCAAAGATTCCGTCTACGTGCTCGATGCGTACCAAGAAGACGGCAAGGTGAAGATCATGGAGCGCATCGTGCCGGAAGCGACGCTTCCCGACCAGGTGGACATCGCGCTGGAAGGCTATGCGATGTGGAAGCAGTTCGAAGAAGGAGACGAGCCCTTCACGTTCGATGTCGGCCTCGACCTGAGCACGGTGGCCAGTCCGCGCGAGCTGGGCGCGCACGACCTCGTGTTCAACACGAGCGACGGCGACAAGACGATGGGCATCCAGCGTTTCACGGCATCCGAGCTGGGCACCGTGATGGTCGTGCGCAACGACAACGAGTGGACGGGAGAGCAAGGCGAATACGGTTCTTCCTACGGCCCGCCCGAGAACGTGCTGAGTCCTCATTTGCTTAAGGTAACCGATGACCAGGGCAACGTTTTGACTCCGGTCGAAGCTGGCGATGGTTCGGGCGTCAATCCGGAGGGTTCGCAGATTATCGAGTTCTCCAATCTCTCGCCCGAAGCGCATAGCGTCACGTTCACGCCGATGTTGAACGCGCTCGACTGGGACTCGATGACGGTCGAGGAGCGTAAAGCGAGGAATGAGGAAAACGTACAACATGTGGACGTCTCTCGAATCGGCACCACATTGGAGACGAGCGAGTTCGGCGGCTACGAGCTGACCGGCTGGGACGTGACCGATGGAACGGTGAGCATATCGCTCAAGCCCTACGGATGGCAGGCTATGGGACCGTACATGGAGCTCATTTCCGAAGACGATGTGACGCTCTTGGAGAGCACATGGACGGATCCCGAGACGGGCGAGACGGGAACCGGCTACCATTCGGGCATCATGTATCGCAAGCACGACTATATGACCGGCGAGTTCGTCCAGATGGTGTCGTACTACGCCGCAGACGATGATGAGCTGCGCGGGCTCACGAACTACAGTTACCGCTCTGCGTTCGGTGAGTATCGGGAAGAGCCAGACGCGGCGCAGACGCTCTCGTTCTAAGCTGTTCCGAAATGAAGAAGCGGGCCCATCGCGATGATGGGCCCGCTTCGTTTCTGCTGCGGCCGGTTTACTTCCCCAGCACCTTCTTGATGCCGTTGCCCGCTATGACGGCGCCGCCGCCGATGGCCAGCAAGCCGGGACCGGGCAGGATGAGCATGGGCACGCCTACCAGCATGATGGCGCCGCCGATGGCCGTCTGCACGGCGCCGCCGATGCGGTTGGGCTTCTTCTTCGAGACGCGCCCTTCGTCGATGATAGTGGCGTTAACGGCGGCCTGCGCGGCGTCCTTCCCGTACGATGGCGCGCGGAACGTGTCGCTGCCCGACGGGCTTGCGCTTTTCGCGGCGTCGCTGGTGCTTGCGACGGGGTTGACGTCGATGATGGGGCTTGGGTCGCTCATGGTCTCCTCGCTTACGGTGGGGTGCGGTTTCGTGCCGCGTGTCTGCTTCGATTATACGGGCTGCGCGAACCGCATGTCGTGCGGCGCGCCCGCGGCTACGAGTTCGTCACCGTTCGGTAACGTGTTGCTCGCGGCTTCTTCAAAGATGGATGCGAGGGGCATCGGGAGCGTGATCCGAGCCCGCCTAATTCCGTCGTTGTGGACGCCGAAAGCGGCTGTTTTGCGATACACTATGGGTCAAGGTTTCAAGATCGCGTTTGAAGTTCGTAGGTTAGGCTCGACTGTGGTTCGCGCCTTGGCAGAAACGACAACGGCGTGGGCCACGCAACAGGAAAGTTGGTGGTCAACATGGCAGCTCCTGCTACCGAACACGTGCGAAACATTGTGCTGGTGGGCCAAGACGGCGCCGGCAAGACATCGCTCGCCGAAGCGATGCTGCACGTCTCCGGCCGTACGCCCCGCATGGGCACGACGCACGACGGGAAATCCTACCTCGACTACGACGATGAGGAGATCCGGCGCAAATTCACCATCGGCACCTCCATTGCCCCCATTCCGTACAAGGACTACAAGATCAACCTGCTTGATACGTCCGGACACCCCGACTTCATCGGCGACACGCTGGCCACCATGCAAGCGGCCGAGATGGCACTGTTCGTGGTGGACGCCGTGGCAGGCCCGCAGGTCATGACCACCAAGCTGTGGCGCGAGGCGGAGGACATGCGTCTGTCGCGCGCCGTGTTCATCAACCATATCGACCGCGAGAACGCCGACTTCGACACGGCCATGGCGCTGCTGCATGCGCGCTTCGGTTCGCGTCTGGGGCCGGTGACCATTCCTATCGGCGTCGACAAGGACTTCGAGGGCGTCATCGACATCATCCGCATGAAGGCGCGCTATTTCGATGCCGGCAGCGAGAAGGAGCGCATCGAGGAGATTCCGCCCGAGTACGCCGATGCCGCCCAAGCCGCGCGCGACAAGCTGTGCGACCTCGTGGTCGAGGCCGACGACGATCTCATGATGAAGTACCTGGACGGCGAGGAGCAGCTCACCCAAGACGAGCTCGAGCAGCTGTTGGACAAGGCCATCGCGCAGGAGCTGTTCATTCCCGTGTTCGTGGGCTCCACGATCATCGAGCAGGGCATCCAGGGCGTCATGGAGGACATCGCCACCTACTTCCCGCATCCTCGCCATCACGGGCGCTTCCGTCTGGCCAACGGCGAGGAGACGTTCGTCGACGAGACGGGCGAGCCCGCCGCGTTCATCTTCAAGACGGTGTCCGACCCGTTCGTAGGCCGCTTGAGCTTCCTCAAGGTCATCTCGGGCGTGCTGGAACCGGGCATGGAGCTGATCAACGCGCGCACAGGCAAGAAGGACCGGCTGGGCCACCTCTACGTGATGATGGGCAAGGAGGCCACCGACGTGAAGAGCGCGAAGGCCGGCGACATCATCGTGGTGCCGAAGCTCACCGATACGCGTGCCGGCGACACGATGTCGAAGTCGGGCGACGTGGCCATCGACCCCTTGCCGCTGCCCGTCCCCCAGTACCCGGTGGCCATCGAGGCGGCGAACAAGAAGGACGAGGACAAGCTGGGAACGTTTCTGGCTCGCGCGGCCGAGAACGACCCCACGCTGATCATCAACCGTAGCGAAGAGACGCACCAGACGGTGATCACGGCCATGGGCGAGGCGCAGATCGAGACGCTGATCGCCCGACTCAAGGAGCAGACGGGCGTGGAGGCGAAGCTCATCCCCGTGCGCATTCCGTATCGCGAGACCATCCGCAAGACGGCCGAGGCGCAGGGTCGTCACAAGAAGCAGACGGGCGGCGCGGGGCAGTTCGGCGATTGCTGGCTGCGCATCGAGCCGAATCCGGGAGCGGGCTACGAGTTCGTCGACGAGATAGTGGGCGGCAAGATTCCCCGCGGCTACCTGCCGGCCATCGACAAGGGCGTGCAGGATGCCATGCGCGAGGGTTTCTTGGCCGGATATCCTATGGAAGACATCAAGTGTGCGGTGTACGACGGCTCGTACCACTCCGTCGACTCCAACGAGATGGCGTTCAAGACAGCCGCGCGCATCGGCTTCCGTGCCGCGTGCGAGAAGGCCGACCCCATTTTGCTGGAGCCCATGGCGAACCTCGACGTGACGGTGGGCGAGGAGTACGCCGGCGCGGTGATGGGCGACATCTCCACGCGCCGCGGCCGCATCGTGGGCACCGACTCGAACGACGCGGGCGAGACGGTCATCATGGTGCGCGTGCCTTACGCCGAGGTGGTCACGTACACGAAGGACCTGCGGGCCATCACGCGCGGCTCGGGGTCGTACTCCATCGAGCTGGAAGGCTACGAGCCGGCACCGGCCGACGTGACGAAGAAGCTGGTGGAAGCCTACCAGGCTGCGCGCGCTGCGGGGAACTAGCGCGCTTGCGACATGATCCGTCGAGGGTTTGAGAGTGGAGGAGGGAGCCGCGGTGCGGCTCCCTCCTCGGTTTCGGGGGTGGGGTGCGAGGGACGGGCCGGCTAGGCTTCGAGCGCCTGCGGCCGGTCTTCCGCGCTGGCGGCGGGCTTGCGCTTCGGACGGCCTGCGCGAGGGCGCTCGCGCAGGCGGGCCTCCACGCTGTAGCCCGTCACCCAGGTGTTGTGCCCGTACTTGAACGACTCGAGGAGGCCGTCGCGGATCATGTGGCTGACGCGCGAGGGGGACACGCCCAAGGCGCGCGCGGCTTCGGCAGCCGTCATGCGGGGGATGGTTTCCAGGCCGGCGTCGATGGCGACGGTGATGATCCGTCCGCCGTAGCGCGGCTCGTTGTCGAAGGTGGGCTCGGGAGTTGCCTCGTCGTGCATCGCGTAATCCTCAACGACGGTTTTCAGCCAATCGACCGCCATCTCGCACGCTTCGCGAAACGTGGCGCCCGACGTGCCGCCGCACTCGAAATCGAAGGGCCAGACGGTGTAGCGGCCCTCATCGAGGAACACTTCAAACTCGTACACGTGCTTCATGTTCGTCTCCTTCGGAGGGGGTGGGCTATTTGAGTCCGGCCTGTTTTTTCATGACTTCAAATTGCTGGTTTGAAATCTCGCTATGTCGCTCGATAACGGTTCTTCTGCCGTCGGGATGCCTGAACTTGTCGTGATTCGTGCCGCCTTCGTTCTTGAAGCCGTTGTGCTGGAAAAATCTGACGACCTCTCTTCGCTTGACCATCCTATCCCCGATCCCTTTTATTGTCAATACTATTTATATTTTAGCAAGCTCGTGCGGTGCGTAAGGGTTTCATGCGACGGGCGGCCGAGTTGGATGCTTTCCGCCCGTCGCGTTTCGTACGGTTTGCAGCGGCGCCGAACCATGGCCGTTCCCTGTCTCGCCGATGGCGGCGCCGCTGCAATTTACCGTGCTTCCATGATAACGACCTGGTCTTACGTTTTGATGGCGTGCGTCCAGCGCGGAGCATCTTCGAATCCAGCGCAACTGCCACGCGTTTCCAGCGCGGTTTCCACGTTTCGTGCAACCGTTTCCAACGCGGTTTACCCGTGCGTTGCCGAATATTCCAACGCGTTTCAAAAGTGCGGGCGGCACCCGCCTTGCGCGGATGCCGCCCGTTGTCATGAGGATTGTGGGGAATGGGGAGGCTGGATGCCTCGATGTTGCGAGAAGGGTGCGGGAGGCTACTCCGCGCGATCTGCTGGGAGGATTTCCAGCCAGCAGCCGTCGGGATCCTCGATGAAGTAGATGCCCATGCGCTCGTTCACGAAGCACACGCAGCCCATCTCCTCGTGTAAGGCGCGCGCGGCGTCCATGTCGTCCACCTCGAAGGCCAGGTGCGTGTCGCGTCCGCCGTTGTCGTAGGGCTCGGTGCGGCCGCGGTTCCACGTGAGCTCCACCTGGAAATCGGTCTTTTCGTTGCCGAGGAACACGTTTTCCCACGATCCGTCGTCGGGTCCCATGCGCCTCTGAACGGCCAGGCCCAGCGCGCGTTCGTAGAACGCGAGCGACGCGTCCAGGTCGAGGACGTGGATGCAGCGATGGATCATCTTCGCTTTCATGGCAGCTCCGTTTCTGCGCGAAATTGCGCGCATCCGCGCGCGGTTCGTTCGCTGGAAGTATACCCGAGATAACGGTTGCGGATCGACTTCGCGACGAAACCCCGGAGGGGGGCGGCGCTGCCCGGATGTTTCACGTGAAACATTTGTACGCATGGTTTGCGTCGAAGCGTTGACTCGTTGGGGACGGGGAATAGGGATGGGGATGGGGGTGAAGTGGAGATGGAGCCGAGCCGTTTTCGCGCGCGCTCGGGAAAAGCGGCGTCGTCGCGCTCCGGTCGCCACGACAGGTCGGTTCGTGTCGCGCTCCGGTCGTCGCAGCGGACCGGTCGTAGTCGCATGCCGGTTGTTATCGCGCGCCGGCTGTCGCGGCGGGTTGTCGGGGGGGGGGCAATGAAGGTCCCGGGATGTTTCACGTGAAACATTTGTTCTTGTATAAGTAGGGCCGTCGATCGGTCGTGCGTCGTTCGCGTTTCCGCACACGCTGGGTCGCGGCGGCGGCAGCCGCGACCGTGCGGGACGCGTGGACTGCCGACGAGGCGCGGCAAGGGTGCGTGCCTCGATAAGAAGCGCGCTAGAAATGCGTTTCTCGCGAAACGCTTGCGCCTTCCGGCGCAGGTGCTATACTTTGATACAAAACTGACTAGTCAGTCAAAAAATGAAGGCTGACGAACGACGCGAAGGACGTGATGGGCATGCAGGAGAAGCCGGCTACCATCGAGCCGTGGGTGGATGGAGCGAAGCCGCCGTCGAAGGGGGCGGACGCGCTTCAGATGCGTCCGGAATCGGGCACGTTCGTGCGCGAGGGCGCCACATTCGCCGGCGCACCGTACATCAGCGCACGCGGGTTGGGGTTGAAGACGTACGCAGGATACGCGTACCGCGAAGTGGACGTTGACGTGCACAAAGGGGAGCTGGTTGCCGTGCGCGGGCGCAACGGCAGCGGAAAGACGGCGCTTCTGCTCACGCTGGCGGGCCGCATGAAGCAGACGGAGGGAACGTTGAACGTGGGCGAATTCGAGCTGCCGCGCCAGCGCTCGAAGGCGGAGCGGCACGTGGGCCTGGGGTTGTTCAGCGGGTTGAACGACCTCCAGGACAGCTTGACGGCGGCATATGCGTTGGGAGCCGAGTTCGAGCTGTACGGTCGTAAGCCGCGCCGCGAGGCGGTTACGGATTACCTGCGGCAGTGGCAGCTGGGCGACGTGGCGAACGTGCGCGTGAAAGATCTCACATCGCAGAAGCTCGCACAGCTGGGTATCGCGCTTGCGTTTGTGGGCGAACCCGATGCCGTGGTGGTGGACGACGTGGAGAGCCAGCTGACCATGTCGCAGTCGGAGGCTCTCGTCGATCTGCTGCTGGATGCGGCGCGCACGCGCAACGTCGCCGTCGTCGTGGGAGTGGTGGAGCGCGATCTGGCCGCCATGGCCGACGCGACGGTGTATCTGTCGAAGGATGGTGAGTAGCTCATGGCGTTCAAGGGACTCAGGTTCGCCGGCCTCGAATGGAAGAACATCACGGCATCGAAGATCATGTGGGTGGTCATCGCCGCCATAGCCATCATGCCGCTTCTGTACGGCGCGCTGTATCTGGCGGCGTTTCAGGATCCGTACGCGCGCCTGAACACGGTGCCCGTGGCCGTGGTGAACGAGGACAGGGGCGCGGTGATCGCCGCCGAGCAGCGCAACCTCGGTGACGATGTGGTGCAGCAGCTCAAGGATACCGACGACGGCCTGGGCTGGCACTTCGTGTCGGCCGACGAGGCGCGGAAAGGCCTCGAGGACGGCGAGTACTTCATGACGTGTACGATTCCGGTCGACTTCTCTGAGAGCATCGCCTCGGTCGACGGCTCCGCACCCGAGAAGGCCCAGTTGAAGATCGACTACAACCAGAGCGAGAACATGTTGGCGTCCCAGATCGGCGAGACGGTGTGGAAGGAAGTGCGCACGCGGGTGAGCGACACGGTGGCCGCCGAGTACTGGACGACCGTGCTCGGGCGCGTGGCCGATTCGGGCAAGGACATCCAGAAGGCCGCCGACGGTGCGGACGATTTGAAGAACGGCCTGATCACCGCACATGACGGAAGCGTTGCCATCATGTCGAATCTCGGCACGCTCAAGGACGGCGCGCTGACGCTGGACACCGGCCTGGGCAGCCTCGTCTCCGGCGCATCGTCGCTCGACGGCGGCTTGGGCACCTTGTCCGGCGGCACGTTCGCGCTGAAAGACGGAACGCAATCCCTCGTAGCGGGTGCGAACCAGCTGAAGGACGGTGCCGGCCAGGTCGCCTCCGGCGCGAGCGGCGTCGCAGACGGCGCCGGCAGGCTGCAGTCCGACGGCACCAGCAAGGTCGCCGCCGGCGCAAGCGAGCTGGCAAACGAGACTGCAGGACTCGATGTCCAGGCGGGGAAGCTGAACGACGGCGTGCAATCCTTAGTGGGCAGCATGGGCGATCTGGTTTCTTCGCTCGGGTCGGAAAGCGACTCCAAAACGCTCGTAGGGGGGTCGACCGCCCTCGTCGGCGGGCTGGAAAGCTTGGCGAACGAGCAGACGGGCGCGCCCGCATTGGCGGCTGGCATAGAAACACTGTCGGGCTCCCTCGGCAACTTGCAGGCGGGAGCTTCCGCGGCAAGCTCGTCTCTGGCGGGCGTGGATAAAGCAGCGATCATGGCAAGCGATATGAGCCCCGCCGATAAGGAAGCGCTTCTCAAAGCTATCGGGACGGCGCAGGCGTACCTGGACGGAGCTGGGGGGCAAACGGGCGTCGTCGAAGGACTGGGGCAGGCGAAGTACTCGACCGACACCCTGCTTGCGCCCGGCGCTCAGAAGATCGCCGACAACGCGCCGACGCTTCTGGCGGGAGCGCAGGCCGTCAACGGCGGTCTCGTGCAGATGCGCGATTCCCTCGTGTCGAAATCCTCCGACCTCCAGGATCTTTCCGCCGGCGCGAGCCAGCTCGCCCAGGCGGCTCCCGAGCTCGTCGCCGGCATCGGTCGCATCGACGCCGGCGCCAACGAGGTGAACGCCAACATGTCCTCGCTTGTAGCCGGCTCCTCGAAGGTGGCGTCCGGCGCCTCGCAGGTGAACGACGGCGCGTCCTCGGCGGTGTCGGGTGCGAACCAGCTCGACGACGGAGCGGCGCAGCTTGTCGATGGCGTCCAAGCAGCCAAGAACGGTGCGGGTCAGCTGGTTGCCGGCACGCAAAGCGCCAAGGACGGTTCTGCGCAGATCGCTTCCGGCGCCGTGCAGTTGGAGGAGGGCAGCGGTACGCTCGCTTCGGGTCTGACCGACGCAGTGGACGGCTCCGGCGAGTTGTCCACCGCCCTCGCAGACGGCGCGAAGACCGCCGCCGAGCAGACGACGAACATCGACGGCAAGTCCGAGGTGATGAGCGATCCCGTCGAGCTTGCGAACGAGTACTACACCACCGTGAAGAACTACGGAACCGGATTCGCCCCGTACTTCATGGCGTTGGGTCTGTGGGTAGGCGGTCTTGTGGCAGGGTTCGTGTTCAAGCCGCTCAACAGCCGCCTCATCATGTCGGGCGCGAATCCGGTCACGGTGGCGTTCTCGAACTACCTGCCGGTGGCGTTCTTCTCGCTCATCCAGGCCACGCTGCTCATGGTGGTGCTTCAATTCGGCCTGCAGCTGCAAATCGACAACGTTCCCGCGTTCTACGCTATGGGCTACCTCACGGCTCTCGTGTTCGCGGCCATCATGCAGATGCTTATGGCGGCGTTCGGGTTCCCCGGTAAGTTCGTCGCCATCATCCTGCTTATGCTGCAGCTGACGGCTTGCGCGGGCACGTTCCCCATCCAGACGACGCCCGACTTCTTCCAGGTTATCAACCCGTACATGCCCATGACGTACGTGGTGCAGGGCATGCGCCAGATCATGACGGGATTGGATTACGGCATCGTGGGCTTCGACTGCTTCGTGTTGTTCGCAATCGGGGCTGCGTGCTTCGCGCTGACGTGTCTTGTGGCGTATCGCAAGCGCACGGTGCGTATGGAGGACTTGCATCCGGTGCTGCAGCTCGGCTAGTTTCCGACCTGCTACACTGGGGAATGACAGACGAACGGCCCGGCGACGGACGCCGGGCCGCGGGGGTGATGCGATGATGGGAACGAAGCGAACCGAGAAAGCGTGCGCGACGCGCAAGCAGCTGCTCGAAGCGGCGTTGGCGGTGATCGGCGAGAAGGGGTACTCGGCGGCCACGGTCAACGAGATAGTCGATGCGGCCGGCGTATCGAAGGGCGTGGCGTATTATCACTTCAAAAGCAAGGCCGTCATGGCCGAGAGCATCCTGGAAGAGGGGATCGGCGGGCTCATCGAGGGCTTCGAGCGCATCGCTGCGGAGGCTCCCACCGCGCCCGAGGCGCTTACCGGCATGGTGGAGCTGTTCGCCACGAGCATTTTCGAGAACAAGGCGTTCGGGCGCTTCTTCGTGTCCGAGCTGTGGCGCGAGGGTCGCGTGTGGTCAAGGTCCATGCGCGACTACGAGGGGCGCTTGTTGGACGTGTTGGAGGGTCAGCTGGCGCGCGGTCAGAGGGAGGGCTTCATCCGGTCCGAGATCGATCCAGCGTTCGAGGCAGTGGCGCTGATCGGCATGGTGCTGACCACCACGCTGTACTACATCGGCGACGAGAGCCCGCTGCTGGGCGCGCCGTCTCACCAGCGCGCAGGGGCACAGGCGATCGGAGGCAAAAACGGTTTCATCGCGCGTATCGTCGATTTCGTCCGACACGCCAACGCCTCCCCGGGGGTGTTGGGGTAGGCGTGGCGAGAGCGTAAGCGGTTCGGAATTCGGCATCGTTCGCGATGTCGAATTTTTTGTTGCCCTGTACTTCGTGTCGATTCATATCGTAGAATGTGAACATGGATCAGAATAGTCAACATTTGAAAGGAGAAATGAATATGTTGTTCTACAGCGAAGGGTCTACGTTGGGTACTTGCGCGCTGATCGGCTTTGGCAGTCTCTGCTTCAATCTTGGATTTAGCTCCATGCCTCAGGAAAAACCAAACCTGGCTGCAGTTTAAGCAGTGTGGAAGGTGCAGCGTAGGCGGTACTTCGATAGTGGGTTGACTACTTATTCGGCAATTATTAGAGATCGGCAAGTAGCGTGACGAAAAGCATTCGGAAGATAGAGAAAGCTCTCGCTAAGCTCGAAGTGCTTGGTTCAAGGCTTAGTTGCTTGTTCTTGGTTGCTTTTGTCTTCGTTTGCGTTTTCGTAGCGCTGTTTTTAGTGGCCAAGGTAAGTGATTTCGCAGGTTCGGGCGAAGCTCTCGATGTGTCTTACCTCATGCAGCTGACGTTGAGCCTTCTCGATTTTGCGATCTACGGAGTGATTCTTTTGGTCATGAGAAGCATCGCGAAAGATGTAGCACAAGGTCGTTCGCCCTTCACCATTGCCCATGCTAATCAAATTAGAATCATCGCTTGGCTGTTTTTGACGGGATTTGTTCTCGGCATTTTGATATCGTCCGGTTTTGTGTCAGTTGCGAATGCTGGTGGGTTTCATATAGGACTTGCTTCGGATGAATCGGCCAACTATTCGGTTATTTCCATCGACGTCAAATCCGTCGTTGGGGCTGTCGTTTGCTTCTCGCTCTCTTCCGTTTGGAAGTACGGGGCTTTGCTGCAGGCCGATTCGGATGATTACCTGTAGGGGCTTGAATATGGCGAAGCACCTGATAGTCGAATTGGAAGCGGTGCTGCTCGAGAAGGGCAAAAGCAGCAAGGACCTCGTGCGCGCCACCGGGCACACGACCGTGAACGTGTCCAGGATACGCCAGGCGAAGATGCGCGGCATCAGGATGGACACCCTCATGGAAATCTGTCTCGAGCTGGATTGCCAGCCGGGCGATATCCTGAAGATCGTCACCGATGAGGAGTTCGATCGTCTCGTCGAAGAGCGTCGTAAAACGGGGGAGGCCCGCGTCAAGGCAGGCTTGAGGCGGACCGCCCCCGAGCGCGTGTACGAGATTGATTTGGATCTCGGGGGAGAGTAAGGGTTCCGTTCGCCGGAAGTGCCGGCTTCTTATCATCAAACGATAAAAATACTGATACCATTCCAGGCTGTCATTCTTGAATGAAGGAGGAATCACGGCTCGTCTCTCACTGTTTTTTCGCATGGTCGACGAAGGGGTCGTGTCCTTCTCGGTGGCGGCGAGCTTCTTGGCCGCCGTGCCCCTGTGCGCCATCCAGGGAAGCTGGCTTGCCGAGTGGTCTTTCGACCTGTTCTTCGCTACATGGATCTTGGCGTTCCTGGCGGCTTACCCTTTCGTTTGCGCACTGCTGAACGCTTACTTCCTGGCGGCTCTGCCTGTCGATCGCGAGCGGATGGCGGCCAGCGGGCGCATGGAGACGGCAACGATCGTCGCTGGGGCGTTCGGGCTGCTGTGCGCGGCGTGTCTGACGGATTCGTCTCGCATGGAAACGGTGTCGACGGCTGGGCGCACGTTCGTGGGCGCCGGCATGCTCGCGTGCCTGTTCTGGTATGCGACGGCTCGCTTCCGATCGAAATCGGCCGCGTCGCCGGGTTCGGAGGCTATGGCGGCGCTTTCGGCTTTGATCGTATCGTCGACGACGTTCGGGCTGGTCTGCACGGTTGGGACCGGGCTTGTTTGGAAGGTCCTCGTTCTGATGTATCCGCTCAATCTCCTGCTCGTCCTTGCGAAACTGGCCAAGGGGTCGAAGGACGCGGAGGCCGGCTTGTCGAACATGCGCCGCCGATTCCGTCGTTGACGAGAAAGATGCGTTTATTGAGCGGATGCGCGACTTCGGCCGACATGCGTTCGCGCATGCGGAATCGGTGCGCTACACTATCGGCGAACCCGAGCACAAAGGAGCTAATCATGTGCGGAATCGTCGGATACACCGGAACGCGCCCCGTCAAGGACATCCTGATCGAAGGTCTGTCGCGACTCGAATACCGCGGCTATGACTCTGCCGGCATCGCCGTCGAGCAGGACGGCAAGCTGGAAGTCGTGCACTGCAAGGGGAAGGTGAGCGGCCTCGCGCAGCTCGTCGAGCCCCTCGAGCTGACCGGCACCTGCGGCATCGGCCACACGCGCTGGGCCACGCATGGCCGCCCCAGCGAGGCGAACGCGCATCCGCATACCTCCTGCGACGGCAGCGTAGCCGTCGTGCATAACGGCATCATCGAGAACTTCGCCGAGCTGCGCGAAGAGCTGGAAGGCCGCGGCCATACGTTCACGAGCCAGACCGACACCGAGGTCATCGCGCACCTCGTGGAGGAGAACCTGCGCGAAAGCAACGACCTCTTGCAGGCCGTGCGCGAGGCTGCCGACCGCCTGATCGGCGCCTATGCCATTGCGGCTATCAGCGACCAGGAGCCCGGCACCCTCGTGGCCGCGCGCAAGGACTCGCCGCTCGTGGTGGGGCTGGCCGAGGACGGCGCGCACGTGGCCTCCGATATCATCGCCATGATCGACGACACGCGCGACGTGGTGGTGCTCGCCGACGGCGATATGGCGAAGCTCACGCCGAATGCCGTCACGTTCTACAACGTGCGCGGCGAGGCGTACGAGCCCGAGGTGACGCACGTCGACTGGGATCTCGACGTGGCCGAGAAGGGCGGCTACCCCGACTTCATGTTGAAGGAGATCCACGAGCAGCCGCGCGTGATCCGCGACACGCTGGCGGGGCGCCTGGTGAACGGCGCGCTGTCCATCGACGAGCTGGACCTCACGCTGGAGGAGCTCAACCTTATCGACCGCGTGTACGTCATCGCCTGCGGCACGTCGTATCATGCGGGCCTCATCGCGAAGAACCTCATCGAGGGTTGGGCGCGCATCCCCACGGAAGTGGAGGTGGCCAGCGAATTCCGCTACCGCAACCCCATCATCACGCCGTCCACCCTGGTGGTGGCCGTGTCTCAGTCGGGCGAGACGGCCGACACGCTGGCCGCCATCCGCGACGCGCGCGTGAAGGGCGCGAAGGTGTTCGGCATCACGAACGTGGTGGGCTCGCCCGTGGCGCGCGAGAGCGACGGCGTCATCTACACGAAGGCCAACAAGGAGATCGCGGTGGCCTCCACCAAGTCGTTCCTGGGCCAGGTGGTGTCGCTCACGCTGCTCGCCATGCTGCTTGCCCAGGTGAAGGGCAAGCTCAAGACGAACCAGGTGCGCCTGCTGTTCCACGAGCTGGCCGACACGGCCGAGCAGGTGGAGCGCATCCTGGCCGATTCCTCGTCCATCGATGAGGCGGCGCGCGCGTGCAAGGACGCGTCGAGCGCGCTGTTCGTGGGCCGCGGCATGGGCGCCGCCATCAGCTACGAGGGCGCGCTCAAGCTCAAGGAGATCAGCTACCTGCACGCCGAGGCTTATCCGGCCGGCGAGATGAAGCACGGCCCCATCGCGCTCATCGACGAGGGCTTCCCGGTCATCGCGGTGGCCACGAAGAGCCCCGTGTACGACAAGCTGGTGTCGAACCTGCAGGAGGCGAAGGCGCGCGGCGCCATGGTGGTGGCCATCGCCACCGAGGGGGATGAAGACATTCGACACCATGCCGACCATGTCATCTACATCCCGAAGGTGCGCGACGCGTTCAGCGCCATTACGGCCAGCGTGCCGCTGCAGCTGTTCGCGCGCGCCATCGCCGTCGAGCGCGGCTGCGACGTGGACCAGCCCCGCAACCTGGCGAAATCGGTGACGGTGGAGTAACGGGGGGACCTGTGGGACCGCGAATCCGCACGGCGACGTCCAGTCGCTCGGACAGTCCTCGCTGCGCTGCGGAACTCGCTTGGTGGACGCCGCCGTGCGGATTCGCTCCGCAGGGGCCGGTACTCTGTCGGTGAATCGCCAGGTTGGATGCTGAGTCTTTAAACCGGTTTTTGGAATATGGGTGATTGGGGATTGTTGTGAGTGAGAGCGAGAAGAGCGTGACGGAGGCGGCTTCGGCGGCGTTCGAGGGCGTCGAGGGCGCGGTGGGGCTTGGCGTGGACATCGTGGAGATTGCCCGCATGCGCCGCATCTTGGAGCGCACGCCCAGCTTTCGCGAGAAGGTGTTCTCCGAGGAGGAACGCTCCTACTGCGAGTCCACGGCGAACCCCGAGGTGCATTACGCTACGCGCTTCGCCGCGAAGGAGGCCGTGCTGAAGGCGCTGGGCACCGGGTTCTCGCGCGGCATCGCCAACCACGACGTGGAAGTGCGCCGCAACGCGAAGGGTCGCCCCTTCGTGGTGCTGCATGGGCGCGCTAAGGAGGTAGCCGACGAGCAGGGCGTGCGCGAGCTGCCGCTGTCGCTTTCGTACACGCACACCGACGCCGTGGCCTGCGCGCTCGCCATCACGGAGGAGTCGGTCCGCGCCCAAGAGGAGCGCGTGAACCCTATGGAGGAGCTGGCGAAGCAGTTCAAGGAAGCTCGTAGCCTGCTGGACGAGATGGACGCGCCGAAGAAGGCCTCCGAGGATCCAGCAAACTGATCGTCCCGCGCGAGGCGCGCCGTTTCGAGAGTTCGCACGGCGCGCCTGCATTCGCGGGTCGCACGGGCGAGCCCTCCTCGTCGAGGTGCCTCGTCCTTCCCCTGCATGGAAGAGATTCAATGCTATGCACGATTTTTCGCCAGCGCCATGTACTTCGACCTGGGCTTTCCCTTTTTGTCTCTGACAACAAGCTTCTAGAATCGTGCATAGCGCGCGATCTCTGCCATCCCGCCTCGCGTTCGCTGCTAGAGCATACGGACAAGCTTGTCCAGCCGCACGGCGGCCGACGCTAGGTGAAAAAGCGCACATGTCGCTCTCGGTCTCGTCTCGCCGCTCCCTTCGTCGAGCGTCTGAACCGATTCTTTATTTTGTTGAGTGAAAGGATTGAATTCCATCGGCGAACCTTCTAGTTTGGTTCGAACGAGCCATTGGCAAGCGAGGAGGCGCACGTTGACGCCAGAACACGAAACGCGCGGCAAGCATGAAGCGCAGCAACCGGCGCCGCAGCCAGCGCCGCGCCCGGCACCGCAGCGAACGCGGCGCATCGACTCGATCGACCCTCCCTTCGCCGACGGCGCGCCGGAAAGCTACGCGTCGTTCGTGCCCGCGTCGCGGGGCGGCCGACCGGGGCCGGTTCACGGCGGGCGCCCGGAGTCGCCGGGCGGCGGCCGACAAGGGTCGTCGAACCGGAAGCCTCCGTTCGCGAAGAAGACCGGGCTCATTGCGGGCGGCGCGCTCGTCGCCGTGATCGCGATCGTCTACCTGGCGGGCGCGCTCGTGTTCATGGACCGCTTCATGCCCAACACCACGATCATGGGCAAGGACGTGTCGTTGAAAACCACCGCCGAGGTTCAGGATCTGTTGACCGACGTGGCGAAAAGCTACCAGCTGAGCGTGTCGGGCGAGGGATTCTCGCTGACGCTCACCTCTTCTGACATGGGCACGGCTGTCAACAGCAGCAGCGTGACGGATGCCATGCACGCCGATGCCAGCCCGTGGGCCTGGCCGGTCGAGGTATTCGCCGTGCACGACGAAACCGACAAGCTGGTCACTTCGAACGGCAAGCTGGACGAAGCCGTGCGGAAAGCCGTCGAGACGTTCAACGAGCAGGCCGAAGCGCCGCGCAACGCAGGGCTCGACTACGATAACGGCGGTTCGCAGTTCGTCGTGCGCGCCGAGACCGCCGGCACTGCGCTCGATGCCGACAAGGTGGTCGAGACGGTGAACGCGGCCGTCGCTGCGATGGAGTCGAGCGCGACGCTGTCCGAGGATGCGTTGCAGCAGCCCACGCTGCTGTCCGACGATAAGCGTCTGGCGAAGGCGGCCGATGAGGCGAACTCCCTGTTGAAAGCCGATTTCTCGCTGAAGTTGGGCGATACGCCCGTGGCGCAGGTGAATGCCGATGCCATCGCCGGTTGGGTGCGCTTGCACGACGACGTGACGGTGGGCGTCGATGAGGGGCTGGTGGCAGCCTGGGTGCAGGATCTGGCTTCGGCGTGCAACACCTACCAGGCGCGTCGCACGTTCACGCGCGCCGACGGCAAGGAGGTGACCGTGTCGGGCGGCGTATACGGTTGGATCATCGACAAGGACAAGTTGCAAGAAGCGTTGATGAACGGCGTGGATTCCGCGCAGACCGGCGACATGGCCATCCCTTGCGAACAGGAGGCGGGTGCTTACGACGGGCTGCACGGACGCGACTGGGGCAAGCGCTACGTCGACGTCGATCTGACGGAGCAGCACGCGCGCTTCTACGACGACGAAGGCTCGCTCGCGTGGGAGTCCGACGTGGTCACCGGCACGCCGGACGGAGAGCACGACACTCCTGAGGGCGTCTACGTAATCAACGGCAAGGAGAGCCCGTCGAAGTTGATCGGCCAGATGAAGCCCGAGACGGGCGAGCCGGAATACCAGACCGAAGTGAAGGCCTGGATGCCGTTCGTAGACAACTACATCGGGTTTCATGACGCCGATTGGCAGCCCGCGTTCGGCGACTCGCGGTACAAGTCGGGCTACGGCAGCCACGGCTGCGTGAACCTGCCGCCGGAGAAGGCGGTGGAGCTGTACGACCTTATCAAAGTGGGCGACGTCGTGGTCAGCCACTGGTAGGATCGGCCGCCGCGGGTCTCGCCGTCCTGACCGTGTCAAAGGGACGGGTGGTTCGACACGTTTTGAACCCTCGCTCGCTCAGGACGATGCGCCCACGAGCTCGGCGATGGCGTCGGGGATGCAGGCGACGACGTCTTCCGCCGTCGCGGCGATGGTCGACCAGCGCGCCGCGGCGGCCAGCCCGGCGCGGGCGTGCAGCTCGGCGCCCAGCACGGACGCCTCGAAGGGGTCGAGCCCCTGCGCCAGCAGCGCGGCCGTCATGCCGGCCAGCACATCTCCCGTGCCCGCCTTCGCCAACGCCGGCGTGCCGTGCGCCATGCGCACCGTCTGCTCGCCGTCGGAGAGGTACGTGACGGGCCCTTTCACCACGGCGATCGCGCCGTAGGCGAGCGACAGCGTCTCGGCGAGCGCGCAGGGATCGTCGACAGGCAGGTCGAAGGGGCGTGCGAGGCGCGCCGCCTCTCCGGCGTGCGGCGTGACCACGGTGGGGTTCCCGTTGAGGAAGCGCCGCCTCAGCAAGCGCCGCCCTTTTGCGGAGACGAGTGCGTCCAGGCCGGTGCCATCCACCAGCACGGGCGCGTCGGCGTGCTTCAACACGAAGTGAACGAGCTTCTCGGCTTCGACGTCTTCTGCGTCGAAGCCGCAGCCGACGAGGTAGGCGCGCGGTTTGCCGGGCTTCGCTGCCGGAAGGTTCGCCTTGAGAGCCGCGTGCGGGCGCACCACGAGCGAGGGCCGAAAGCCTTGCACGAGCGGGACGGCCGACGGGCTGGTGAACACCTCGGTGTAGCCGGCGCCCATGCGCTGGCCGGCGTAGGCCGCCAGGCACGCCGCGCCCGGATAGCGCTCGCTGCCCACGATGGCGGCCAGCGTGCCGCGCGAGTACTTGTTCGCGTCGTCGGCCGGCAGCGGCACGAGGGCCACCAGCTCGTCGTTGCTGTATTCTCGAACGTTCTGCATGGTCGCACCGCCTTGTCTTCCGAGGAACCGCGTGCTCGCATTCTACCGCGTATCGCGCCTGAGCGCGACTGCGGGCCGAATCGGCGACAACGCGTCGAATTCGCCCGTAACCGTACGTAAACGGTTGCGCGAACTGGGGGTTCGGACGTGCCGCTGCGCTAGAATGGCGGTAAACAACCAAGGCGCCGCACCGGTTTTCGGACGCGTTGCGCGGCGCGGTCGCTGCGACCAAGGAGCAATCTCATGGATACGACCAACAAGCACGACTGGGGCCTCGTCATCGCGGGCGTCCTGCTCGTCATCTGCAGCATGTTCTTCCTTTTCGCGCCGGGCTTGGCGCTGGTCACCATCACGGTGATCGCCGGCGCGGCGTTTCTGGTGTCGGGCATCTTCGACATCGTCAACTACTTCCGCTTCCGCCGGGCCATGGACCTGTCGGGGTGGGCGCTGGCCTACGGCGCGCTCGACATCGTGCTGGGCATCCTGTTTTTGGTGAACCCGCTGGTGTCGGCCGGCGCGCTGGCGTGGTTCATCGGTGCGTTCTTCATCGTGTTCGGCGTGTTCGAGGTCGTCGGCGCGTTCAAAGTGCGCAACATGGGCGCGTCGATGTGGGGCTGGATGCTGTTCTCGGGCATCGTCGGGGCGCTGTGCGGCCTGACGTTCTTCATCGCTCCGGCCATGCTGGGCGTGTTCCTGTCGGTGTTCATCCTGATGCGCGGCGCGTCGCTCATCTTCTACGGCTGGAACGCCGGCAAAGCCATGGTGGCGTAGCGCAAGCGCGCTACCGTGGAGCGTTTGCTGAAACCCCGAGGCGAGCGCGCAGCGTTTCGCGGCTCGTGGTAGAATTCCGAAGAAAACAGGCGAAGGCCCCGATCGTTTCGGGGCCTTCTTCCCGATTGCACGAAACGGTGGCGAATATGGCAGACGAACAGCAGACTTTGCTCGACGAGCAGGCGCTTGCGGAAGCGACCAGCGATCCGGCGGCGCGCATCGACGCGCTTCGGCGCGAGATCGAGCATCACAGCTACCTGTACTACGCCAACGACGCGCCCGAGATATCCGATGCCGCGTTCGACTCGCTCATGCGCGAGCTGCGCGAGCTGGAGGCCGCGCATCCCGAGCTGATCGACCCATCCAGCCCCACGCAGCGCGTGGGCGGCTACGTGGGCGAGCAGTTCGCTCCCGTGCGCCATGCCCGGCGCATGTACTCGCTGGACAACGCCATGGACTTGGACGAGCTGGACGCGTGGATCGAGCGCGTGACGGAGGCGTTCGGGCGCATGGTGCCCGTGGTGTGCGAGCTCAAGATCGACGGCTCGTCCATCGCGCTGACGTACGAGGGCGGCCGCCTGATGCGCGCCGCCACGCGCGGCGACGGCACCACGGGCGAGGACGTCACCGCAAACATGCGCACGGTGAAGGACGTGCCGCTGCGCCTGCGCGAGGGCGCGCTGGGCGGATTGCGCGACGCGGACGCGCCGGTGGAGCTGCGCGGCGAGGTGTACATGCCGAAGTCCAGCTTCGACGCGCTGAACGCCGCAGCCGTCGAGAACGGCAAGCAGGCGTTCGCGAACCCGCGCAACGCCGCCGCCGGCAGTCTGCGCCAGAAGGACCCGTCTATCACGGCGAACCGCGACCTGTCCACCTTCATCTACGCGGTGGCCGACGAGCGCGCCCTGAACGCAGAGGGCCAGTGGGAGCTTTTGGCGTGGCTGCGCGAGGCTGGCTTCCACGTGAACCCCGACGTCGAGCTGTGCCAGACTCGCGAGGAGGTGCACGCGTTCTGCGAGCGCGCCGTGGCGCGGCGCGAGGACCTGCCCTACGAGATCGACGGCGTGGTGGTGAAGGTGAACTCGTTCGCTCAGCAGGAGTCGATGGGCTACACGGCCCGGGCGCCGCGCTGGGCCGTCGCGTTCAAGTTCCCGCCCGAGGAGAAGACCACGCTGTTGCGCGATATCACCGTGCAGGTGGGACGCACCGGCAAGCTGACGCCCGTGGCCGAGCTCGATCCCGTGGTGGTCGCCGGCTCCACCGTGGCGCGCGCGACGCTGCACAACGAGGACGAGGTGCAGCGCAAGGACGTGCGCGTGGGCGACACCGTCATCGTGCGCAAGGCCGGCGACGTGATCCCCGAGGTGCTGGGGCCGGTGCTGGCGCTGCGCCCCGCCGACGCCGAGGCGTGGCAGATGCCGCGCACGTGCCCGTCGTGCGGCTCGCCCGTCATCCGCGAGGAGGGCGAGGTGGACTTCCGCTGCATCTCCATCGACTGCCCGGCGCAAGCGCTGGAGCGTTTGCTGCATTGGGCCAGCCGCGGCGCCATGGACATCGACGGCATGGGCGAGGAGATCGTGTCGCGTCTGGTGGAGAGCGGCCGTTTGAGCGACGTGGCCGACTACTACACGTTGGACGAGGTGGAGCTGTCGCTTCTGGACATGGGCCGCGTGAACAAGGACGGCGAGCCCATCCGCCTGGGTTCCACCGTGGCGAAGAAGCTGGTGGCCGCCATCGACGAGAGCCGCACGCGTCCGTTTGCCCGCGCGCTGTTCGGGCTGGGCATCCGCCACGTGGGCAAGACCATCGCCGAGCTGCTGGCGGCGGCGTACCCGTCCATCGAGGCGCTGATGGAGGCCTCGGAGGAGGACCTGGCCGCCATCGACGGCGTGGGCCCGAAGATCGCGCGCAGCGCGTATTTGTTCCTGCGCACGCCCGACAACGCCGCCGTCATCGAGCGCTTACGCTCGCACGGCGTGGCGCTTGCGGACAAGGCCGCAGACGAGGGCGAGCAGCTGCCGCAGACGCTGGCGGGGCTTACGTTCGTGCTGACGGGCTCGCTTGTGGAAAGCGGGATGACCCGCGACGAGGCGGGCGCTGCGCTCAAGGCGCGCGGCGCGAAGGTCAGCGGCAGCGTGTCGAAGAAGACGAGCTTCGTCGTGGCCGGCGAGGCCGCCGGAAGCAAATACGACAAGGCCGTCGCCCTCGGCGTCCCCGTGCTGGACGAAGCCGCCCTGCTGCGCATCCTCGAAACCGGCGAGGCTCCGGAGTAGGATGCCCGGGCTCCGTCGCGTCCCGATGTTTCACGGGGAGCATTGCTCGGATGCTCCGCTTGATACATGAGGCTCGACGAGGATCCGTCTCCGACGGATCCGATGTCCTGCGGATGACCCCCATGCATCCTTTTGCTTTCGAAAAGGCAAAAAGTCATCGAATTCGGAAGAAAGAGCGCTTACCGCAAGGTCTCGGATCGTTCTGGCAGGAGGAGGCGTTGTTGCGATCGGGCATTATGCGGAAAAGCGTTCCACGTCGCGATAGCGGGCTGCGCCCCGTCTTCCGAATTCGATGCTTTCTTGCCATTGGCTCCCTTGTCGGATGTCGGCAGAAGGAATCCGTCGATGTTTCACGTGAAGCATTCGTACGTTTGGCTTGCGTTCGCCCTTCTTCGTCTGCCGTTCGCCCGGGGGAGTTACGGAAATGAAATTCGTAACATTCGAAAGGAGCCCTCTCTGGTATAGTGTGTTACGCAATTCGAATACGTAACACCTATGGCGGATTCAAGGCGCCGAGGCGTTGAGGGAAGGGAACGGAAGCATGGCAACACTCACGCGACGCGATTTCGCGAAACTGACGGGTGCGACGGCGGCGACGCTGTCGTTGGGCGGGCTGCTGGCAAGCTGCGCGAGCGGCGAGGCCGAGAAGCCGGCCGAAGGCGCGACGGAAGGTGCGGCCGACAAGGCCTCTTCGCAGGTTATCGTCTCGATGACCACCGGATCCGAGCCGGCCGCCGGCTTCGACCCGATGGTGTCGTGGGGCTGCGGCGAGCACGTTCACGAGCCGTTGATCCAGTCAACGCTGATCACTACCGATGCGGACCTCAACTTCAAGAACGACCTCGCCACGTCCTACGAAGCGTCCGAAGACGGCATGACCTGGACGTTCGCCGTCCGCGACGACGTGAAGTTCACCGACGGCACCCCGCTCACGGCGCGCGACGTGGCCTTCACCATCAACGGCATCTTGAACTCGGAAGCATCCGAGTGCGACATGTCCATGGTGAAAGAGGCCGTGGCCACCGACGACGCCACCGTCGTCGTGCACATGGAGAAGCCGTTCAACGCGCTGCTGTACACGCTGGCCGTGGTGGGCATCGTGCCCGAGCACGCCTACGGCGACACGTACGGCGACAACCCCATCGGCTCGGGGCGCTACATGCTGGAGCAGTGGGACAAAGGCCAGCAGGTCATCCTCAAGGCGAACCCCGACTACTACGGCGAGGCGCCGAACATCCAGCGCGTCGTGGTGGTGTTCATGGAAGAGGACGCCTCGCTTGCGGCGGCGAAGTCCGGACAGGTCGACGTCGCATACACCTCGGCGACGTTCGCGGCTCAGCAGCCGAGCGGCTACGACTTGCTGAACTGCGCGTCGGTCGACTCTCGCGGCATCTCGCTGCCGGTGATTCCGGCGGGCGCTACGAAAACCGACGAGAAGGGCGAAGCGGCGGCCGGCAACAACGTCACGTGCGACCTGGCCATTCGTCAAGCCATCAACTACGGCGTCGACCGCGACAAGATGATCGACAACGTGCTGAACGGCTACGGCACCGTGGCCTACAGCGTGGGCGACGGCATGCCGTGGTCCTCGCCTGATATGAAGTGCTCCACCGATGTCGAGAAGGCGAAGAAGCTGCTCGACGACGGCGGCTGGACGGCCGGTGCGGACGGCATCCGCGAGAAGGACGGCACGCGCGCTTCGTTCAACCTGTACTATTCGGCCGGCGACACCGTGCGCCAAGGCATCGCCGAGGAGTTCACCAACCAGATGAAAGAGCTGGGCATCGAAGTATCCATCAAGGGCGCCAGCTGGGACGATCTGTACCCGCATCAGTTCACCGATCCGGTGGTGTGGGGCTGGGGCACGAACGCGCCCACCGAGATTTACAACCTGTTCTACTCCAAGGGCACGGGCAACTACGCCTGCTACACGAGCGAAACCACCGACAAGTACCTCGACGAGGCGCTGGCCCAGCCTACCGTGGAAGAGTCGTTCGATCTGTGGAAGAAGGCCCAGTGGGACGGCCAGTCCGGCATCGCGCCGCAGGGGGACGCGCCGTGGGTGTGGTTCGCGAACATCGACCACTTGTACTTTGCGAAGGACAACCTCAAGATCGCGAAGCAGAAGCCTCATCCGCACGGACACGGCTGGTCGCTGGTGAATAACGTCGACCAGTGGTCTTGGGCGTAAGGCTTCTGTGCTCGACGCGCGAGGGGCGGGCAACATCCAGTCGCTCGGCAGTCCTGCTCGCGCGAAACGCCCACTGGGCGTTTCGGCTCGATGGGTGCGGCGCCGCGGAGCGAAGCGGAGCAAGTCCCCGAAGGGGAAACTCGCTTGGTGGGCACCGCGGCGCCCCTCCCGCTGACCGTAACGAGCTTGCGCGTTGGGGGACTGGGCGCCGTTTGCGCTTGTTGAGGGGATTGTTGTGAGGTTTTTTTACTAGTGAGGGTATAGTAGGCGCATGCCGCGATTTGTTGTTCGGAATATCTTGAAATTTCTGCTGCTCATGCTTGCGGTGAGTTTGGTTACGTTTGTGCTGGTCAGCGTTTCTCCTATCGATCCGGTGCAGGCGAACGTGGGGCAGACGGCCTATATCAACATGAGCGAGGCGAAGCGGGCGCAACTGGCCGAATATTGGGGTGTGAACACGCCTTTGTGGGAGCGCTACGCCAACTGGTTCGTCGACCTTCTGCACGGCGATCTGGGGACATCGCTGCGCTTCAATGCGCCGGTGATCGACGTCATCGCCACGCGGGCGGTGAACTCGCTGGCGCTCATGGCCACGGCTTGGGCGGTCAGCGGCGTGCTGGGCTTCGCGTTGGGCATCCTCGCGGGCGCGAACCGCGGCCGTCTGATCGACCGCATCGTGAAGGGGTACTGCTTCCTGTTGGCTTCGGTGCCCACGTTCTGGCTGGGGCTGCTGTTTCTCATCGTGTTCTCGGTGCAGCTGGGGTGGTTCCCGTTCGGCTTCTCGGTGCCCATCGGGGTGTCGGCGGCCGATGTGACCTTTGCCGACGCGCTGCATCATCTGGCGCTGCCAGCGCTCACGCTGTCGGTGATCGGCGTGGCGAACATCGCGCTGCACACGCGCGAGAAGACTATCGACGTGCTGGAAAGCGATTACGTGCGGTTCGCCCGTGCGCGCGGGTTGAGCACCTGGGGCGCCCTGCGCCACCACGGCCTGCGCAACCTCGCGCTGCCCGCGCTCACGTTGCAATTCGCGTCCATATCCGAGATATTCGGCGGATCGGTGCTGGTGGAGCAGGTATTCTCGTATCCGGGTCTGGGGCAGGCGGCCGTCACGGCCGGCCTCGGCGGCGACGCGGCGCTGTTGGTGGGCATCGCGCTATTCTCCGCCGCCTTCGTGTTCACCGGCAACCTGATAGCCAGCACGCTGTACGGCGTGGTGGATCCCCGCATGCGCAAGGGGGCTGCTCATGGCTGACGAGCGCGTTGAAACCTGCTTAACCTGCGAGTCCGCCGTCGGGTTCGGCAGTTCCCAGTCGCTCGGCAGTCCTGGCTCGCACGAAACGCCCACAGGGCGTTTCGGCTCGATGGGTGCGGCGCCGCGGAGCGAAGCGCAGCAAGTCCCCGAAGGGGAAACTCGCTTGGTGGGAACTGCCGAGCCCAACGGCTCCAAGGATGCCGCGCCGCCCCTTCTGCATGCTCCTCGCGCGGCTCGGGTGGGGAATAGGAGGTTGACGCTGGCGGCGTTTTTGGGTGCTTTGGCGGCGCTGGCGGCTGTGGTGGTCGCGGGGCTCGTCGTCGCGGATGCGGCTACGGCAACCGACTTCTCGATGAAGAACCTCGCTCCCAGCTTCGCCCATCCTTTCGGCACCGACTGGATGGGGCGCGACATGCTGCTGCGCACGCTGGCGGGGCTGTCCACCAGCGTGCTGGTGGGTCTTCTGGCCGCGGGCGTGTCGTCCATCATCGCGCTGGTCATGGGCGCGGTGGCGGCGCTGGGCGGGAAGAAGGCCGATGCCGCGGTCACCTGGCTCATCGACCTCATGCTGGGCATCCCCCATATCGTGCTGCTCATCCTCATCTCGTTCGCGTTGGGGAAGGGCTTCTGGGGCGTCACCATCGGCGTGGCCGTGACGCACTGGCCCAGCCTCGCGCGCGTCGTGCGCGCCGAGATCCTGCAGTGCAAGCAGTCGACGTTCGTGGCTGCGGCGCGGCGGCTGGGGCAGACTCCTCTGCGCATCGCGGCGAAGCACATGGTTCCTTACGTGCTGCCCCAGTTCATCGTGGGGTTGATTCTGCTGTTCCCGCACGCCATCCTGCACGAGGCCGCCGTGACGTTCCTCGGCTTCGGTCTGCCGCCCGAGCAACCCGCCATCGGCGTGATCCTCAGCGAGTCGATGGCGTACCTGTCGGCCGGCATGTGGTGGCTCGCCGTGTTCCCGGGTCTCGCGCTCATCGCGACCGTGCTGCTGTTCGACCTGGCGGGATCCAGCCTGCGCAAGCTCGTCGACCCGCACAGCGCGCAGGAATAGGAGGCCGTCATGGACGAAGCGAACCGCAAGAACCCGCTT
Source organism: Eggerthella sp. 1_3_56FAA (assembly GCF_000185625.1). NCBI lineage: Bacteria > Bacillati > Actinomycetota > Coriobacteriia > Eggerthellales > Eggerthellaceae > Eggerthella > Eggerthella sp. 1_3_56FAA. The sequence goes on along the minus strand of NZ_GL622581.1, from coordinate 159,260 downwards.
GAAACGGACGGCAGGAACCCGCTGCCGGAGCATCTGGCCGCTCGCGAGCGGGCGCTGTACGAGGCCGCTGCCGAGCTGGAGCGCCTGACCGACCAGCTGTTCGGTGCGGAAGGCGCCGGCCGCGACTGCGCGATAGCGTCCGAGGATCCGATCGACGGCCTCGCGCCCGACGTCGTGCCGCACGAGGCTCTTTCGCACAAAGACGCGCAGGTGCACCACCATCATACGCACGCGCCCGTTTCCCGCCACGAGCACGGCCACCACCTGCTGCAGGTGGAGGACCTCAGCGTGGGGTTCCGCATGTACGACGAGGACGCCCCCTTCTTTCGCGCGAAGCAGCGCGAGGTCGAGGTCATCCATTCTTTAAGCATCTCCGTGCATGCAGGCGAGATCGTGGCCGTGGTAGGCGCGTCGGGTTCCGGCAAGACGCTTTTGGCCGATGCCGTGTTGGGGCTGTTCGAGCCGAACGCCACGGTGCGCGGCCGCGTCTGGTTCGACGGCGCGCAGCAGGATGCGGCGTCGCTTTCCGCGCTGCGCGGCCACGGCATCTCGCTGGTGCCGCAGAGCGTGAACAACCTCGACCCGCTCATGAAGGTGGGCCGCCAGGTGGAGGGCTTCGCGCACGCGCACGAGTCGCGCGCCGAGCGTCGTCGTCGGCGCGCGCAACTGTTCGAGCGCTACGGACTGCCCGAGGACACGGCGGGGAAGTATCCGCACGAGCTGTCGGGCGGCATGGCGCGCCGCGTTCTTTTGTGCTGCGCGCTCATGGACGACCCGCGCGTCATCGTGGCCGACGAGCCCACGCCCGGCCTCGACCTGGATCTGGCCGTGCGCGCGCTCGACGACTTCCGCGCTTTCGCCGACGCGGGCGGCGGCGTGATGCTCATCACGCACGACATCGAGCTGGCCCTGCGCGTGGCCGATCGCGTGGCGGTGTTCCGCGACGGCACGGTGGTGGAGGAGACGGCGGTTGCGAACTTCGCGTCTCCCGACCTGCTGCAGCACCCGTTCAGCCGCGAGTTGTGGCATGCGCTTCCCGAGCACGGCTTCGAGGCGCCGGGCGGGTCGACGGAAGGGGGCTCCCATGCTTGAGGCGCGCGGCGTAACCTATGCGTACCCCGGCGCGCGCACGCCGCTGTACCGCGACTTCGACTTGGCCGTCGGCCCTGACGAGCGCGTCGCCATCAGCGCGCCGTCCGGCTTCGGCAAGACCACGCTGTGCCGTATGCTGGCCGGATACGATCGTCCGCAGAAAGGCGAGATCCTCGTGGACGGCGCCCCGCTGCCGAAGCGCGGCATGTGTCCCGTGCAGCTGATCCTGCAGCATCCCGAAACCGCCGTCGACCCGCGCATGCGCATGAGCCAGACGCTGGCCGAAGCAGGAGAGGTGCCTCAGCGCTTGCTGGACGACCTGGGCATCCAGAAACGGTGGCTCGCGCGTTTCCCGCACGAGCTGTCGGGCGGCGAGCTGCAGCGCTTCTGCATCGCCCGCGCGCTGGCGGCGAACCCGCGCTACCTTGTGGCTGACGAGGTGTCCACCATGCTGGACGCTGTCACTCAGGCGCAGATCTGGCGTTTTCTCGTGGCGGAAACGCAGGCTCGCGGCATCGGCCTCGTGTTCGTGTCCCATTCGCACGCGCTCACCGAGCGCATCGCCACCCGCGTGGTGGATTTGGTGGCTCGCTAACGTTCTGTTCGGATAAAAGGTTATTTCTATCCGAAAACATGCTTGCCGAGATATATTCGAGTTTGACTATAATCGTTGAAAAGAATAGTATGGGTGCAGTTCGGATACGAGGGGGCTGTGCGTCTCGTCATGGGTTCGAACGTCGAAGATCGAGAGAACGAGGGAAGGTACTCAATGAAGAAGCACATTCGCATCATGCTCGCGTCCGTGTGCGCGTTTGCCATGGTAGGGGCGTTCGCCCTGATCGGCTGCTCGTCGAATACCGAGCAACAAGCCGGCGAGACGCAGAAGCCCGCCGAAGAGCAGGCCAAGTCGGAGAGCCATGAGGCCGTGGAGCTGCAGCTGTTCGCCGCGAACTCGCTGTCGAAGGCCATGGACGCTGTACAGGAGCTGTACACGCAGGATCATACCTGGGTGACGTTCAAGGACACGCAGTATCTGTCTTCGGGCGAGCTGAACGAGCAGCTTGCCGGCGGCGCGTACGCCGACGTGCTGATCTCCGCCTCCAAGGGCAAGATGGACGATGCCGTGGAGAAGGGCTATGTCGACGAGGCGACTCGCTTCGACATGTTCAAGAACGACCTCGTGATGGTTGCCGGTGAGGATTCCGAGCTTGCCGCCAAGTACGCTGATCAGAGCTTCACGCTGGACGACCTTGCCACCGGCGATTACACAGTGGCTGTGGGCGATGCCTCTGTGCCGGCCGGCAACTACACCAATCAGGCGCTTTCCACCGTCGGTTGCTTCATCGACGCCGACGGCAAGACCGGCAAGGACAGCGCCGGCACCGACGGCTCCTACGATGGAACGCCGCTCGAGGGCAAGGTGAACTTGCAGAGTTCCGTGGGCAACGTGTGCAAGCAGGCGCAGTCCGGAGCCGTGGACGTGGCGTTCGTGTACAGCTCCGACGTGTACCGCTTCGGCGGCGTGAAGGTTATCGGCGTCGTCCCGGACGACACGCACAAGAACATCATCTACCCGGCTGCCATCTGCAAGGACTCCACGCAGGCCGAGGCTGCAAACGAGTTCATCGAGTGGGCTACCACCAACGCCGATGCCAAGAAGCTTTGGCAGGAGTGGGGCTTCGAGCTGGTTTCCTAGACTAGGCGCACATACGGTATAGTGACAAGGAAAGGATGGGATCGTACACGCCCATCCTTTCCGTGCGACAAGGACGATCTTATGGACAACACTCTAATCGACCGCATCGTTGGCGTCTTCTCTCGCGCTGCGATGCCGATCGTCTCATGCGCTTTGGCAATGGCGATCGCTTTCATCCCCGGCACCGCCCTTGCTGGCGCCGATGACGAAGGCGATCTCGACGCGCCGAATGCGGCAGCGGGTGGCACATCGGCGCAATCGGCGCAGGAGGACACGGCGATCGACGATGCCGTGAACATCGCCGCCGATGGGAAATCGGCTTCGGTCGAAGGCAGCCCCTTCGCGCTCGAGGATTTCTCGCGTTCCCAGGTGGGCAGCAACAGCGACGTGAACGGCGTCTATGCAGGTTACCGCTATTTCGTCTCGGACGAGTCGGGTAGTCTCGCGGTTGTCGCCACCGACGAGCTCACCGTGGTCCACGTGCCGTCCGAGACTGCGCAGGCCGTGGGATTCGACGCCGAATCGTCCGAGAGCCGAGGTTTCCTCAAGCAGTTGCTCGTGGCTCTCGACGCGCAGAATTCGAAGGGCGGCGCGACGCTGTCCGCCGAGGGAGAGTGGGCGTTCACCGGAGAGCCTGAGTTCGAGCGGGACGGCGTGGTCTACAAGTTCGACCAGGAGCTCAAGCCCGGCGAGTTCTACGTCTGCGTCGTCGGTGCAGACGGCTCCGACGTGACGCAAGCGTCGAATCCCTCCTATGTGCGGCTCACCCATGCCGACTTCGCCACGCTCGCGTCTGCCGACCAGGTGAGCGTGGTCGGGGCTCCCGAGGGCTTCGAGGCGTTGGCGTCGTTCTTGAAGGGCATCGACTACAGTCCGTTGTGGGTGACGCTGAAGACGACGCTCACGGCTATCGTGTTCATCTTCGTCCTGGGGCTTTTGGCCGCGTACTTCAGTCTGCGCATCCCCGCGCGGGCGCAGGATATCGCCGATTCCATCTTCACCATCCCCATGGTACTGCCGCCCACGGTGTGCGGCTTTCTGCTGCTGCTGGCGTTCGGCAAGAACACCGCGGTGGGGCAGTGGTTCATCGACATCGGCTTCCCGCTGATATTCAGCTGGCAGGCCACCGTGCTGGCGGCCGTGGTGGTGGCGTTCCCGCTGATGTACCGCAGCGCGCGCGGCGCGTTCGAGAACCTCGATCCGAATATGCTGGACGCGGCCCGCACGTTGGGCTGGAGCAACGCGAAGATATTCTTCAAGCTGATGCTGCCGCTGTCGTGGTCGTCCATCGCGGCGGGCACCGTGTTGTCGTTCGCGCGCGCCCTCGGCGAGTTCGGTGCGACGCTGTTTCTAGCCGGCAACTACCTGGGAATCACGCGTACCATCCCCATCGCCATCTACTTCGAGTGGATGAACGGCAACACCGACGTGGCCATTTTCTGGACGGTTGTCATCATGGCGTTCAGCTTCGTGGTCATCCTGTTCATCAATCTGTGGAGCAGGCGCACCACGAGCTATCGCAGGGGGATGGAAGCGTAATGGGCCCTGTCATCCTGAGCGCAGCGCGCAGCGCGAACCCCCTTGTCATCCTGAGCGCAGCGCGCAGCGCGGAGTCGAAGGATCCCGCGCTGCGCAAGCCGAGTGTCTTTGGGAAGGAATTGCCGAAATGAGTCTCGAAGTCAACATACGCAAGTCGTTCTCGTCGTTCACGTTGGACGTGGCGTTCGAGGCAGGGGACGAGACGCTGGGGTTTTTGGGCGCATCGGGATGCGGGAAGAGCCTTACCATGCGATGCATCGCCGGCATCGAGACGCCTGACGAGGGACGCATCGTGGTGAACGATCGGGTGTTCTTCGATTCCGAGCGGAAGATCAACCTCACGCCGCAGCAGCGCAAGACGGCGCTGCTGTTCCAGAGCTACATGCTGTTCCCGAATCTGACGGTGGCCGAGAACGTGGCCGCGGGCATCGGGCGCGAGGCGTCGAAGGCCGATCGCGACGCGCTGGTGGCCGCCGAGCTCAAGCGGTTCGGCCTGGAAGGGTTCGACCGGCGCTATCCGGCTCAGTTGTCGGGCGGCCAGCAGCAGCGCGTGGCGCTGGCCCGCATGCTGGCGGCGCGTCCGGGCATTCTCATGCTGGACGAGCCGTTCTCGGCGCTCGACGCGCACTTGAAGAGCGTGCTGGAGCAGAACCTCGTCAGCCTGTTCGACGCGTTCCACGGCACGGTGCTGTACGTCAGCCACGACATCGACGAGGCGCTGCGCTTCTGCGACCGCATCGCGGTGGTGGAGACCGGGCGCATCACCGAGATGGGCACGGGCGACGACCTGGTGAACCGTCCGCAGTCGCTGGCGGGCGTGAAGCTGTCGGGCTGCAAGAACGCCACGGCGGCTGTTCGCGTGGACGAGCGTAGCGTGCGTTTGCCGAAGTGGGGCATCGAGGCCGCGACGAGCGCGGCGGTGCCCGAGGACGTGAAGGCGCTCGGCGTGCGCGCGTTCTTCCTGCAACGCGTCGACGGCCCCGGCGAGAACTGCTACCGCGTGCGCGTGGACCGCGTCAGCGACTCGCGCTTCGAGCGCACGGTGCTGCTGGGCTTTCTCGACCGCGACGAGAGCGAGGCTCCCACGGTGTCGCGCACGGACGACGAGATGAAGTATCTGCACCAGCACCTGTTCTGGCGCGTCGACAAGTTGGCCGTGCCCGCCGACGAGCTGCCGCACGAGGGCGAGGAGCTGTGGATCCGCATTCCTCCCAACAAGGTGTACCTGGTATCGCGCTAGAGACGCCCTCGCGCGCAGGTAACGGTGGCGAGGAGCGGCTCGGTGACCCACGCTCTAACGCGCTTCGCCCGTGTATTCAGCGCGCGCCGATCCTTTCGCGATATTGCGCCATGCGGTGATCCGAGGATGCCCTATACTGTATCCTCAGACGAGAAGGGAGTGCGTCCTGTGAAAGACAGCCATGGTCGTACCATCGACTATTTACGCATATCGCTCACCGACCGCTGCAATTTCCGCTGCATCTACTGCATGCCCGAGGAAGGCGTGCAATCGCTCGCGCACGAGGATATCCTGCGCATCGAGGAGATCGAGGAGGCGGTGCGCGTGGCGGCGGGCATGGGCATCCGCAGCATCCGCCTGACGGGCGGCGAGCCTCTCGTGCGCCTCGGCGTGGTGGATCTCGTGCGCGCTATCGCGCATACGCCCGGCATCGAGAACGTGTCGATGACCACGAACGGCGTGCTGTTGCCGAAGATGGCGGCCGACCTCAAGGAAGCGGGCTTGTCGCGCGTGAACATCTCGCTCGACACGCTCGATCCCGCGCAGTTCAGGCAGATCACGCGCCGCGGCGAGCTGCAGCAGACGCTCGACGGCATCGATGCGGCGCTTGCGGCCGGGTTCAACCCCGTGAAGATCAACGCGGTGGCCGTGCGCAGCCTCGACCAGGACTACCTCGCGTTCGCGAAGCTGTCCATCGATCGCCCGCTGCACGTGCGGTTCATCGAGTACATGCCCGTGGGCGAGAGCTCCGGCAGCCATGGCTGCGGCTGGGGCAAGGACGACGTCGTGCCCAGCGAGGAGCTGTTCGAGATCATCAACGAGCGCGCCCGCGCCGCAGGGATGGACGAGCTGGTGCCGGCCGGCAACGACCGCCCGCTCGGGTGGGGGCCCGCGCGCTACTTCGAGTTCCCGAACGCGCAGGGCACGGTGGGCTTCATCAGCCCGCTGTCGCGTCACTTCTGCAGCGAATGCAACCGCCTGCGGCTGACGGCCGACGGCAAGCTGCGCCCGTGCCTGTTCTCGGACGACGAGTACGACGTGCGCACTGCGTTGCGCGCCGGAGACGACCAGGCGGTGCGCGCCGTGTTCGCCGAGGCTTTGGGTGCGAAGCCCGACGAGCACCACGACAAAGTAGGCACCGAGCGCAGCATGTCGCAAATCGGCGGCTAAGAGGTTCCGCTTGCCTACGGCAAGCGGAACCTGCCGACGCTGCGCCGAGGAGCAAGTCCCCGAAGGGGGCGAAGGGACGAGGCGTGCCGCCTTCGCGCGATCCCAAGGGCTCGCGTACCGAAGTACGCTTCGCCCTTGCGGTCCCCCGAATTCGACGCACCTCGACCCTTCTCGCCGACTCACTGCGCCAACCTGCGATCTTTCAACCTGCGAGATACCGAACCAAGGAGATACCCATGACCGAGCAACAGCTGACCCATATCGACGAGCAGGGCGACGTGCGCATGGTGGACGTGTCGCAGAAAGCCGACACCGAGCGCGTCGCCGTGGCCGAGGGCTTCATCGCCATGCATCCCGAGACGCTCGCGCTTATCGTGGAGGGCAAGGCGGCGAAAGGCGACGTGCTGGCGTGCGCACGCGTTGCCGGTGTCATGGCCGCCAAGCAGACGAGCACGCTCATTCCCATGTGCCACCCGCTCAACATCACGAAGGCGAAGGTGGAGTGCGCGCCCGTGGCGGAAGGCGAGCGCACGGACGGCCGCGTCGGCATCCATGTAACTTGCACCTGCGGCGTCACCGGCAAGACCGGCATCGAGATGGAGGCCCTCACCGCCGCCAGCGTGGCGTGCCTCACCGTCTACGACATGTGCAAGGCCGTCGACCGCGGCATGGAGATCATGGACGTGCGCCTGCTCAAGAAAGAAGGCGGCAAGTCCGGCCTCTGGGAACGCGCTTTCTGATTCTCTCTGGCGTTGCGTGCCCAGCATCGGCTGGGACGGTGCGGTTTCCCTCTCTCGCCCGTGACGACGAAAGCCGGTACCCGTGGCAGAAACGGGGCGGTTTGGTAAACATGATTCATGTGAACAAGTTTGCAGGTTTTCGCCGACCAGGCGTTTTCGGGTCGTTTTTACCTGTGAAGGGCGAACCATGGCTCCGACCGGGCGGGATCGGAGCCTATGGGATTACCAAACCGCTTCGTTTCTGCCATGCGGGGCGGTTTTCTGCGTCGCGGGCTCGTGTGTACTCCCTACCTCGTGGAACGCTGCGCGTTTGACGAGTCGACTCGCGGGGCCGGACGAAGCGCAAGCCGGACTCGCGTCGAATCGCAAAACGCGCTGCATATGATCGGTGCGGCGAGAGACGCACGAGCCTGCGATGTCTGCGTGCCTGCGAGCCCGTGCGCTGTCGCCGCACCATGGGGGAGGCTACTCCTCCCCGGTCAGTTCGCCTTTGATGAGGCTGCGGGCCACGCAGATGGCGGCTCCGGCGGTGGCGGCGACGCCGACGACGATGCCACCGATGGCGACGGGGTCGCCCGTCCGGGCCAGCTTCTTCGCTTGCGGCGTTGGCGTAGACGTGACGACTTCGGGCGCGAAGGCGTCGGGAGCGGGGGAGGGCTCCGGCGCAGGATCGGGCGTCGGCTCGGGTTCGGGATCGGGTTCCGGCTCCGGGTCGGGCGTCGGCTCCGGGTCGGGCGAGGGATCGGGTTCCGGGTCGGGATCGGGCTTCGCGACGGCGGCGGCCACGGCCAGCTCGAACGCGGGCCGCTGCGCGTAGCCGGCGGCGTACGTCACCGTGTGCGCGCCTTCGACGACGGGCGTGAAGCGGTAGGCGGCGACCCCCTCGGCCTCCGTCCTGACGACGTCCACCGCCGACCCGTCGGGACCGACGACCGACGGGATGCCCTGCAGCTCCCGTCCGTTCGCGTCGGCGAACGGCAGCGGGGGGATGGCGTAGACCTCGCCTGCGGTCGCCGTCCCGATGGCGTCGGCGCTCGGGGGCGCGACCGCCGCCGCAACGGGCGCAGCCGCCACGTAGAGTTCGGCTGCCTGCGCTGCCGTCGCCACGCCGGGCGTCAGCTTCGCGAACGCCACCTTGCCCGTCATGGGCTTCTCCATCTCGCCGTTCGAATTGACGTCGGCTCCTACGAACCAACGGGTCGCCGAAGCGGTGGGCGCAGGGATCGATCCCGGATTGTCCAGCGTCGATACGAGCTCCCCGTTCAGGTAGTAGCTCATGGTGACGCCGTCGTAGGTGGCTAGCACGTGCGTCCAGGCGTTCAGCGGCACAGTGGCTTCGGTGCAGCGGTAGCCCGATCCCGTGTTGACGTAGTGCTGCAGCTGGGGCGCATAGTAGCTGAGGTCCTGGCCGGCGCCTTGCGCGCTGGAGAACAAGTCGAAGTAGCCGCTCGTCGGGTTCGCCGTGAATTGGAACAGCACTTCGATCGTTTCGGCTTGCGCGATGGCCGCGTAATCGTCGGCGGTGAAATCGTATCCTACGGCAGATGAGCCGTCGAACACGGCTACGGGCACGCCGAACGAATCGCTCTCGTAGGTCAGCGTGCCGGTGGGCACGGCGTTGTGCGGCGCCAACGCGGCATCTGCGTGGCTTCCTGTGGAGAAGTCCACGGACAGCAGCGGGTTGCCCAGAGCCGGCGTTACCCGGGCCGCCGTGCGGAACGCCGCCTCCCCGACGAGCGTTTCCTTCCCGAACGGGTTCGCGGCGAACACGCGCAGCACGTGCGACGTGTCCTCGGCAAGCCCCGCGCCGAACAGCGGACGCTCGAACACCTCGGCGCGGTTCACCTCGGCCTTGTAGTAGTCGGACATGAAGCGCGCATCGTACACCGCCGCGTCAGGCGCTTCGGCCAAGGCGACTACCGCGCGATACGAAATGACGATGTCGTCTTCGAGCCCGCTTGCGTCGGGCGCCACCCGGGCGGCCTTTACGCTGAACGAGGCACCGTTCGCCGTGACGGACTCCTCGATCACCGCTACTTCGGCGCCGTCCAGCACGAGGGGCGGCTTGCTGCGCGCGGCCATGCCTGCGTGCGTGTAGCGAAAGGCGGTCGTTCCCTTCGACGGCTCGATGACCCACGGTGCGCCGAGGGCGCATCCGCTGCGGAAGTCGAGTCGGTATACGGACACGGAGTTGGTCGCCGGGTCGATTTCCACGAGTTCGCATTGATTCGCGTCCCAGCCGGCGTTCGGGTGGCCGCCTGCGCTGCCGGTTTCGTCGTGCCCGTCGTTTTCCATCCAGAAGTTATTGGCGAACGTGGCGGTTTGGATGAGCGTGAACCCGTCGTCCTGATAAATGGAGCGCGGGTCCGCCATAGGGATGTGGGTGTGGCCGGAGAAGTGGATGATCTGCGGATACTTCTCGCACAGCTCCTGGTAGAACGCGCCGGACTGCGCCGTGTTGGCATTCTCGTCGAACTGGCCGTTCCAGCTGTTCGAACCCGAGTACCATACGGTGTTCGGGAAAGGGTGATGCGTGAGCAGGAATATGGGCTTGGCCGGATCCTCCGCCGCCGCGGCCGCGCAGCGTTCGAGGATCCAATCGCGCTTCGCTCCGTACCAGCTGTTGTCGTAGCCGCCCGGTTCGGGCGCGACCGCCAGCACGTGGTAGCCTCCTACGGCGAAGTCGGCATCCACCTGGCCTTCGTTCGCACCGCCTGGCATTTGGAACGAACCGGGCACGTTCAGCTCCGAGGCGAGGAACGTCTTGAACGCGTCCTGGGCGTTCTGCTTGCTGCCGCTCCAGTTGTAGTACTCGTGGTTGCCCATGACGATGCCGACCGGCTTGCGCGCGTTAGCGTTCAGCAGTTGCGCGAGCTCGACGTACTGGTCCGGGTGGCCAGTGTCGGCCGAGTCGCCCACGAAGAAATGCGCGTCCACGTCGGGTGCCATGGCGTAGATGGCCGAGAACGCTTCAGGGATCTTGTCGCGGTAGTTGTTGTTCGGGCTTGCGCCGACATGGGTGTCGCTGTGCACGGTGAAGCGGATCTTGTCGCCGGACAAAGGCGGCCAGTTCGGGGCTGCGGGCTGCGTGAACGCGGCTGCGGCCTGCTGCTCCGGAAAGACGAGCATCCCTGCGGCGGCTGACACGCCGGCGACGGCGGCCAACTTGAGGAACGCGCGTCGCGACACGCCGAATGTGCCGCGGTCGTAGGCTGACGCGAGCTGTTGGGGATCCATGGTTTCCTTTCGATCGACGGTATGACGCGCTCAATCGTAGGCGAGCCACGTAAGACCCGCGCAAGAAGCACGTCGTGCGAGGGAAAGGATCTGGTAAGAATTTCGCGAAGCCTTCGAGGCGCGGCGAACCGCGCGAACCACGCGCCCCGCCGCGCTGAAAAAGGTCTACCCGTTCACCACGGTGCCGCCGTTCACGTGGATCACCTGGCCGGAGACGTAGCTGGAATCGTCGCTGGCCAGAAAGACGTAGGCGGGCGCCAGCTCGTAGGGCTGGCCGGGGCGCCCCATGGGCGTCGACTCGCCGAAGTGCTTCACCTTGTCGCTGTCGAGCCCGTACGAGGCGGGGTTCAGCGGCGTCCAGATAGGCCCGGGCGCCACGCCGTTCACGCGGATGCGGCGGCTCACGAGGTCTTCGTTCTCGGAGAGCGAGCGGGTGAACGCGGTGATGGCCCCCTTCGTGGCCGAGTAGTCCAGCAGGTTCGGCGAGCCCTGATAGGCGGTCACCGACGTGGTGTTCACGATGGCGCCTCCCTCGGGCAGGTGGGGGAGTGCGGCTTTCACCAGGTAGAACATGCTGAAGATGTTGGTCTGGAACGTGCGGACCAGCTGCTCTTGGGTCAAGTCGAGGATGCTCTCGGCCGGTGTCTGCTCTCCGGCGTTGTTCACGAGCACGTCGAGGCGACCCCATTCGGCCGCGATCCCCTCGACCATATCGCGGCAGAACGCCTCGTCGCCTACGTCGCCCTTGAACACGAGCGCGCGCCGTCCCAGTTCGCGGATGCGCTCGGCCACCGCCTGCGCGTCGTCGTCGGACGAGTAGTAGGCGATCGCCACGTCGGCGCCCTCTTTGGCGAACGCGATGGCCACGGCCGCGCCGATGCCGCTGTCGCCGCCGGTGACGAGGGCCGCCTTGCCGTCCAGCTTGCCTGCTGCCCGGTAGAGGTCGCTTTCCAACTGCGGCTTGGGATCGACGTTCGCGCGCGTGTCATCCATGGCATAGCCCGCTTTCGGGGCTTGGGTTTCCAATGCTACGAGTTCCGACATCGAAGTGCTCCTTTCGGATCGGTTGCTTCGACCGCATCGTAGCCGCAGCGGCCTCGTTCGCCTCCGGGCGGTCGTCAGGCGTTGCCGGAGGTTTTTCAGCCGGTTTCCTTCGCCTATAATAGACGCGTCGCGAAGCGCCCGGCGCGCTTCGTCGCTTCAACGACGAAAGGGCGCCCATGCTGTCATCCGAGGGATCCATCCTGCTCATCGCGAACCCTGCCGCTCAGAACGGCAACGGGGCGGCTGCGGCGCAGCGCGCCGTCGGGTTGCTGCGTGCCCAGCTGGGGGAGGACGCGGTCGTGCTCGCTCGCACGGCGGGGCCGCGGCACGCCTCCGAGATCGCCGAGCGCGCCGAAGGCTGCTCGACGGTGATCGCGCTGGGCGGCGACGGCGTCATCCACGAGGTGGCGGGCGGGCTCATGAGGCGCCCGGCTGCGCGGCGGCCGGCGCTCGGCGTGATACCCGTAGGATCGGGCAACGACTACGCGCGCACGCTCGGCGTTTCGACCAAAGTGGACGAAGCGTGCGCCCAGCTGTTGGGGGCCGAGGCGCGTCTTGCGGACGTAGGGCGCGTGAACGGCCATTGGTTCGTGGAGACGCTCTCGTTCGGTCTGGACGCCGCCATCGCGCTCGACACGATGGAGCGGCGCGTGCGCACGGGCCGCACGGGAACCGTGCTGTACATGGAGAGCGGCATCGATCAGCTGCTGCATCATCTCGACTTGCGGCGCTACCGTGTGTCGTTCGACGGGGGCGAGACGGTGGAGGCGGAATCCGTCACGTTCGCCGTGCAGATCGGGCCCTATTACGGCGGTGGGTTCAAGATCTGCCCCGACGCGCGCATCGACGACGGCCTCTTGGACGTGTGCGTCGCCCATCCGCCCGTCGGCGCAGCGCGCGCCCTCTACATCTTCCTGCGTGCCAAAGGCGGCAAGCACGTTCGTTTCAAGCAGATCGAGCTGCGCCGATGCCGTACGCTGCACCTCGAGTTCGACGAGGCCCCTCCCGCCCAGATGGACGGCGAGCTCATCGAGGGCACCTCGTTCGACATCGCCGTGGAGCCCGCCGCGCTGAACGTGCTCGTGCCCTTCTGAGAAAACGTGCGCTCCACGATAGGGCTTCGCGCAATATGATACGAGGGCATCGCTATGAACCGCCTCCCGTTTCTTGGACAAGGAAGCAAAGTTCGAGAGGCGGGAGGCTCCTTTACGTCGCCGGAGCATGACGGGAAGATGCGCGGATCCGCGGTCGAGCTGTTCGCGAGGGGCGCAAAGGGGGCTGGCCTCCTTGAAGATGGTTTGCCTAGGAGGCAATCTGCTGCTTGTATCTTTCAAGCGATGCGTTCCATCGGTCAAAGGCGCTGTCCGAACGATGGTCGGGAAGTCCGTACTTTTCCGATAAGAGCTTTCCCATATAAGCCGAAACTTTGGTTGCTCCGTCGAAGTTCAGATGGTCTCCTTTGTCGTGCGTATCGGTGCTCCAGTCGATCGGAACCTTGTCGGGCCCCTCGTTCAGGTCGTAATAGTCGACGCCGAGTTCCCGGGCCAGCTCGCTCATGCCGTTGTGTTTGGCCGTGTTCCAATTGACCGTGCTCGGCGTGCTGACGAACACGGGAGTAGCGCCGTTCGCTCTGCAAGCTTCGACCATGGCGGTTATGTACTGGCGGTTCGCAACGTCTACCGGCAGCGCCTCGCTGCTCGGCGTCATGTGATTGACGGCGTCGGCCGGATTCACCCCGCGGTTGACGACGAACCCCTTCAGCGGGTCGCTCCATGTGGCCGAAGGCTTCCCTAAGAAGTCTTGCGCATCCAGGCTCTTCCATCGATCGTGGTATTCGAAGACGGGCAGCTTGTTCTGGAAAAGGCTCAGAACTGCGTCATCCGGCTTGATCGGCGAGTAGATGGAGTTCGTTTCGAATACGACGACCTTGGGCTTTTGGGAACGAAGCGCTTTTTCCAGCAATCGGTACCCGTACGTCAATCGCTGACCCGACGTAGCGCTCACGTACGAGGTGAAGCCATGCTCTTCCCACATCTGCAACGGGGAGAACGAGCTGTACGCCTCGCTGTCGCCGATGAATATCGCATCGAGGGAGCGGCCCGGCTCGCCGAAGATCCCGTTGGCGGCTTCTGAAACCTGGCCGAATTCCTTCTGGTTGTTTTTCGGCTGGACGACGCTCGATACCGCCCAAAGAAGGCCGAGCGTTGCAGCCGCCACGAAAACCGCGGTCGCAAGCACCTTGAAGGCGCTGCGTAGTTTCACTGCTCTCATGCATGCTCCTAAAACTGCGCGTACATCGGGTCGACCGGCGTGTAGCCAAGGCCGTAAGCTCCGAACGTCACGGTTCCCACGAACAGAAGAATCACGAGGCTCCATCTCAGGAGCGCGCTTTGCGCAGTCGCCCACTCCCACAAATTGCAGCCCCGCTCCTTCGCTACGCCTACTGCGAGAACCAGCATCATGAACAAGGTTACGATGAGGCCGTCGCCAACGCCGAATCCGATTTGCAACGCCGATCCCGTCGTAAAGGCTTCGATAGTGAAATCGCCCGCAATCCGTCCCATCATGGCAAGCCCCGCCTCAAGCGAGTTGGAGCGAAAGAACAGCTCGCCGACGAAGATGATCGCCAGCGTCCGGACGGTCTGGAACGTTCGATAAGGCCAGCTATTGCGGTCGATGCCGAAGTGCTGCGCCGCACGCGCGCATGGAGGCTCGATCAAGCCGCCCGCCATGATCAGGACGAAGTAGTACAAACCGAAGAAGAGGTACTGGCTGCCGGCGCCATGCCACAAGCCGTTGCCGATCCACACGCAGAACAGCGCAACGGAGCTTGCCAGAAGCGGACCGTATCTGTTTCCGAAACGCTTGCGCGCCTTGGTCGTCAGCATCTTGCATGGCTTGGACAACGAGATAGGGTAGTACACGTAGTCTTTGAACCACAGGCCCAGCGTGATATGCCAACGTTGCCAGAATTCGGAGGCGGTGCGGGAGAAGAACGGCTGCCTGAAGTTTTCGGGCAGCGTTACGTTGAACACGCGGCCCATGCCCAGGGCGACGTCCATCGTTCCTGAGAAATCGCAGTACAGCTGAATGGTGTACAGGATCGCAGCTAAGGCTATGACGCCTCCGTCGTACGAACCGTAATTGTCGAACACCGGCTTCACGAACGCGTTCAGCCGGTCCGCGACGATGATCTTCTTCGCCATGCCCCACATAATGCGCAAGGTTCCTGCGTACAGGTTCTTTCGATTAAGCGGTTCGCCCGCGATAAGGCTGGGCGCAACGTCGTTGTATCTGCTGAGCGGTCCTTCCATGATTCCTGGGAAAAACGCCAGGAACAGCGCCACGTGCCCAAGGTTCTTGTCGGCCTTCGTGCGTTCGCGATACACATCCACAACGTATGAAACGGCCATCAACGTGTAAAACGATATCCCGATGGGCAATGCGAAGCTGGGGATGGAAAGGTCGATCGAAATGCCGAACGCCGCCAGCGTGGAAGCCAGCGACAGCCCGAAGAACCCCGAGTATTTCAGGACGGCCAGAATGCCGATATTGGCGACGACGGCCGCGAAGACGATACGGCGGTTCTTCCGCTTGCAGGCCTCGCGTATCTCGCGTTTGCCCGAGCTGGCTGTCGCCAGTTGCCGGTTCTTCTCTGCAAGGTTGGCGCCCATCATGCGGGCGCACGCGTACACGACTGCCGTCGACAGGGCGACGAACGCGATAAGCGCGCCGCTGAGCGCGAAGAAGAAGCCGTAGCTGGCCAGCAGGAGCACCGCCCACCTAAAGCGCCTTGGCGCCATGCCGTACAACATGACCGTAATCGGCAAAAAGGCCGTGAAGAAAAGGGCGGAATAGTACGACGTCATTAAAATGATTCCCTACTCGAGCGATTCGCGCAGGCTAAGCCTGCTCTGCTTGCAGGCGCGCCATCAGGGAGCATACGGCCTCAACCGAGTTGAAATTGTCGGGCACGATCTCGACGGGGGGTATCTCGACGTCGAATGCATCTTCGAGTTCGGCCACGAAGGCGATCATCGTCAGCGAATCGATGCAGCGCGAATCGACGAGGTCGACGCGCGCCTCATGATCCACGCCCGGGTTGATGTCTTCGAGAATGTCGATAACTTGATTTTTCATAGTCCGTTCTCCTTTTCGTCCTGTTCCGTCGATCTATCCTGCGGCCCGTTCGATGAATTGAACGAGGCCGTTTCCAGCCGATGCCGAGCAATGCGCATATTTCCCGAAACGTCGCGCACGACCACCGACGGAAGATCCCGGCTTAAAAACAGCGCCCGACCCTCCGTTGCGCAGTAGGCGCCTGCCCGAGAGAACGCAAGCACGTCTCCCACGGACAAATCGACGATCGGCGCTTGCTTGGCCAGGATGTCGTTGACCGTGCAAAGCGCTCCGCAGATGTTCCAAGGCTGCGCAGCGCCGGCCGTTGCGCCGACCTTCCTGAAAACCGGGGACTTCATGGCCATCGAATGCCCGTAGTACGAAATCTGATGCATGCCGCCGTCGACGATCGCGTAGTTTTGCCCGCTCGTCGTTTTGACGTCGACGACGCTGGTCAGATACGCTCCACAATCCGCTGCGATGCTGCGTCCCAGCTCGAGGACGATGTCCCCCTCGAAAGGGAAACCGTCCAGCAGCGTTGCAAGCTCGGCAACGGGTTCGTCCTGCGCGCTGCGAGCCCGTTCCTCGTTCTCGTCGAAGTACTCGACGGGAAGCCCGGGGCCGTATTCGATCTCGTTCAGCTTCACCGAGCAAGCGGCTTCCACTTCGGCCACGATGCGGTGCAGCTTGCTCAACTCTCTATCAAGCTTCTTGAGCGACGTTTTCTGCGTGCCCGAGTAGTACTGGATACCCTGGATGCTGATGAACGGGTCGTCTTTGCAGCCGGCAATCAGCTCTTTCAGCGTGGCGGAGTCTACGCCGAATTGGTTTTCGCTGCTCAGCCTGAAAAGAACGTTCACCCGCCTGCGATACGCGTTAGCGAGTTCGACCAGGTCTTTCAACTGTTGGGAAGACTCGATGGTGAATCTATGGGGGATGCGATCCGCTTGGAACAGATCGTCCAAGCAGCGACGGTCCTTCCACACGCCCGAAAGCACGATCTTCTCGAACGGCACGCCTGCGTTCGCGCAGATGAGCACCTCGCCCGGCGAGCATGCTTCTACGCAATCCGCCAGAGCCGACGCCTCCCGCACGATGAAGGGGTTCGCCTTCATCGCATAGCAGAGCTTGATGCGAGAGGGGAGCGATGCCCGTAACCGGGTGATTCGGTCGTTAAGAACCTGCTGGTCGAAAAGGTACAAAGGCGTCGGGCATGCATCCAGCGCGTTTTGCAGCGTTGCGTCGTCTATCATCATCGATCAGCCCTCTCGCGCTTCGCCGGTTCGCCGTGCGATTCCAGGAGCATCGCACGGTCCACCTTCCCGTTCTTGTTCAGCGGCATGCTCGGCACTTTCGCGATGCGCGTCGGCCTCATGAAAGCGGGAAGCAATGATGCCGCCCGACCGGGAAGCTCTTTCTCGCAAGCCGTTCCTTCGTAGAACGCGCATAGCCGGTTCTTTTTGGAATCGAAGGCGCATCGGCACCTGTCGACGTCGGAGAACCCTTCGAACGCCTTGTCGATCTCTTCCAGTTCGATTCGGTGCCCTCGGTACTTGATCTGATTGTCTTTGCGACCGCAAAAGACCAGATCGCCCTCGTCCGTCAGCATCGCGCTGTCTCCCGTGCGGTACACGCGCTCGCCGTAAAGGGAATTGAGGGGATTGGGCGCAAACGCCTTTTCCGTCGCTTCTCGATTGCCGATATATCCCAACGCCAACGAGGGTCCTCGCACGATGATCTCGCCTTTCTGGCCCGGCTCGACGATGCGCCGTCCCTCCTCGTCGATCGCTAGGACTTCGCAGTGCCCGAATGCTTTTCCCAGGGGAAGCTCGGCGGCGCCGTCTTTTGCGCGGTCGACGCGATGGTACAGGCAGTTGCAGGTGATCTCGGTTGGGCCGTACAGGTTGACGAACTCGGCGTCCGGCAAAGACGCAAGCAGGGATTTCAAGTGGGCAAGTGGCATTACCTCGCCGCTGAACAGCACTTTTCGAACCGTGGTAAGCGAATCGCTTGTAATTGCGCGAAATGTGTTCACCATGCACAAAGCCGCGACCGCCCAAACCATCACGGTCACGCGCTGCTCGTCCAGAAACTCAACCAAGGCTTTCGGCTGCATGAACAAGCGGCGCGGCACGATGACGAGCGTCGCTCCCACCGCCAAGCTTCCGAAAATATCTTTGACGGACACGTCGAAGTCGAATGGCGCTTGGTTTGCGAACCGGTCGCTGCGTTCGAATCCGAATTCCGACACGAATTCGTCGATGAAGCTGATGATGGCCCCGTGGCTGACGGCCACGCCTTTGGGGGCGCCCGTCGACCCGGAGGTGAACAGGACGTATGCCGGGTCGGTCGAAAGCGACGCCGGCTCGACCGCGTCGCGCTGCTGTATCCCGGCGCGCTGGCTATGCAGCTCCTCCAAGGAAACGATCTTGCACGCGTCTTCGAGTTGAAGGCCCCGCAGGGCTTCCTCGTCGGCCACCAAGAGCGGGCTTCCCAATGTCGCGACGATGTGCGCAAGTCGCACGGGGGGAACCGATGGATCGACCGGCACGTAATATCCGGATGCGAACAGCGTGCCCAGCATGATGGCAAGCGTGTCATAGCATTTTTCCACCATGATGACCACGCCCCGATTTGCCACGTCGTATTCGGATAGCGCTGCGCCGTACGCTGCGCTATCGTCCTGCAACTGCTTGTAGGTATAGCTGCCGAACTCGTCGACAACGGCCGTATCGCCGGGCCGCCGCTTCGCGGCCTCGGCCAGATACTCCAGCACATTGCTCTTGGATTTCATGGGAAACCTCTCTTACGTATTTGCCTCGTGTTCCACAGTAAGAGAGCAACCTTTTCGTTTCCTAAACGCTTTCTAAAGGTTTCTTTGGGTTTACCAATAGTCCAATTGAACGCCTCTCTGGTACACTGCCTGCGCCTTTGCGTAGTATCCGTAAGAATTCAAATGGGTCCAGTCTGAGCGTAGCTGCAGGGATATGCAGCCTACGGCAGCATCTTCTGCATCTTCTCGGGTGGGCGTAAGCCCTGCGATCGCCAACCCGTCATCGATGAGAAACTGGCGCATGTTGATAAAGCGGTCGCCGAATTCTGCGGTCAGCGCGGCCTCCCACTCGGTTTGACGGCCGGTCTCGCCCGGCTCGAAAGCCTCTTGACTTGGATCGCCGAACGAAGTTCCGGGGTCGTCAGTGTCGCCGATGATGATGAAGTTCTCGCATCCGGAGTTTTCGATGATCGCATGGTACTGCTCTATGAGCGTTGCGTAATCGCCGTCCCAGCCGCCGTTGCTTCCCATTTCCAGCACCAGTATCGTTCCCGTATGCTGTTTTGCCAGCTCGGTCACTTCCTCATCGATGAAGAGGCGCTCGTCCTCGTCATCGGCCTCGATGGCTCCTTGCATAATGCCGATCTCTTCGGATGTCGCGCCCGACACGCCGAAATTGCAGGTGGTCATACCCGTCAGTTTTTGAAGTACGTCAGGATACGACAGATAGCTGGCATCGAAGACGCCGTCGCCGGTCGCGATCACGGCTGGATCGCGACCGGCTCCTTCGGTCATGCTGTCGCCCCAGCAAGCTATCTCCTTCGACGCTTTTCCGTTGCTCCGATCGTCTGAGACCAAAACGCGCTCTTCGGGCTCATCGTATCTCGCGTCCGCCAATTCGTTGTCGATGGAATCGTTTTCAGCATGCTTTTCCTGGGTTGCGGCGCATCCCGCCAGTCCGATGTGGCCAAGCAGCAGCGCAAGCAGCGCGACGCAGCGTATCAGAGGATTCTTCATAGCTCTCCTTCAAGCAAAGGACATACGCTTTTCACTATGAAAAGCCATCCTTTGCTTAGGCTGAAGACAGCCTTAAGGTTTCTTAACGAAAGGGGCTATGCCAGCGGAAGAGTCACGACGATCTCGGTTTCGAAGTCTTCTTCGGGCCGAGCTGAAACGGCAATCGTTCCACCCTGCAAGTCTATGAAACGTTTGGCAATGGAAAGCCCCAAGCCGGTGCCCTTGCCCGATTCGCGTGCGTCATTGCTGGTCACAAACGGCTCGAACACATGGTCGCGTATGGATTCGGGAATTCCCGCGCCGTCATCCGCTACGGCGATCACCGCCTCGCTTTCAGTGCGTTTGCAGGTCAATCGAACGGTAACGCCGCCAGGATTATGCACGCATGCATTGTTGATCAGGTTGCCAAGCACGCGCGCCAGCAACGAGCCGTCGGCGCGCACCCAAATGGGATCGTCGGGGATTGCCGCGTCAAGGCGGCAGGCGCGCTGTTCGATAGTCGGAAGCATTTCCACCGCAATGCGACGAACCGCTTCGCAAACGTCCATCCGCACAAGCTGAGGGCTGTACGAGGGGTGGTTCGTTTTGGCGTAAAGAAACAGCGAATCGATGAGCTGGGAGGCTTCGTCCGTTTTTTCCTTCATTGCCCTCAGATACTCTCCGGCTTTTTCGGGCGGCACGCATCCGTCCTCGAATGCCTGCGCATACCCCCTTATCACCGTCAACGGCGTTTTCAGATCATGCGAAATATCCGAAACGATGCGCTGCTTGTCGTTTTGCGCGGCCTTAAGCTCCTCCATCAGCTCGAGAAAATTATCGTATGTCGGCACCAGCTCAGCTGGAACGCGATGCATGCCGTCGGGGCTTTCGCCGCCTTCCTTGCATGCGGTAATGGCAGCGTCGAGCGGCTTTGCCGCCCTGCGTATCATTCTCACGAGCACCACGGCGGCAATTGCCGTGAAGGCAACCGCGACAGGGATAGAAGAAAGCCAAATCATCCCGTTTTGGCTGATCAGCTCATCGTATGTTGCTTCGCTCACATTCGAGGAGATAAAAACAAGGGTGCGGGGCTGATTGTCGACGGTAACGTATTCGAGCTTCTGGATAGATTTGTTTGCGCTGAATTCCCCGTTTATCAGGGAAAGCTCCCGCTTGCTCAGCGATTCGCGACCGGCGAACAGGTCGCCTTCGACGATCGTTCCATCAAG
Organism: Eggerthella sp. 1_3_56FAA; assembly: GCF_000185625.1. NCBI lineage: Bacteria > Bacillati > Actinomycetota > Coriobacteriia > Eggerthellales > Eggerthellaceae > Eggerthella > Eggerthella sp. 1_3_56FAA. The sequence goes on along the minus strand of NZ_GL622581.1, from coordinate 138,385 downwards.
CTTGCAAACGCATGAGGACAAGACTATCTTCGAACTCCCGATCCCGCTCATTCCGCATAAGTTTATTTCATACACGGTGCCGTAGCGGGCATCGAAGCGCTGCAAAACCTCGTAGAACACCTGATCTTCTTCGGTTCCGTTGATGATTTCCAGGTCGTTGGCGTCGATCGATTTGGCGACATCGTCATCGCTGGCATAGAGGCGGTTTCCGTTCTGATCGAATATCACCATCTGAGCAGATGGCGGTATCGAGTTTCTCAATTCGTTGAAAGAGTCGTTTTCCAGCGCGACCCTGTTTTCCTCCAGATCGTCGATGGAAGGAAACGCGCTGTTGAGGCGCGAGTCCGCGAGGTAGCCGACAGCCGAAAACAGGCCCATGATCAAGACCGCATAAACAAGCACGATCGACATGCACCGAAACGCCAAGCTGGAAAGCAGCGACTCCACCCCCAGCTTCACCGATGTCGTATCAGCCCTCAAAACGATATCCCAATCCACGAACCGTAACGATATGCGCCGGATTGTTGGGATCGTCTTCTATCTTAGAGCGGATGTTGGATATGTGAACCATGATGCTGTCCTCGCCTCCGCCATGCGAGGAAGCGCTGATCAGTTCATACAATTGCGCCTTCGTGTACACGCGGCCGGGCGAGGAGAACAGTTTGCTGAATATCTTCAATTCCGAGGCCGTAAAGGAAACCACGTTGCTGTTCTTCCGAACGATCAAGGACTCTTTGTCGAATTCTATGGCGCCCATGCGCACGACCGAACCGTCTGGTGAAATGTTGCTTGGGCCGCTTGCGGACAATGCGTTGCAGCGTCTGAGAACCGCGCGAATGTAGGCCAGCACTTCGATCGGGTCGAACGGCTTCGTGATGTACCCGTCGGCACCCAGATCCAAGCCGAGCATCTTGTCGGTGGGCTGACTGCGCGCCGAAATGATGATGATGGGCGCGTTCGAAACTAAGCGAGCTTCCTTGATGAAGTCAAACCCGTTCATTTCGGGCATCATCAAATCCACGAGTATGACGGAAGGGGACTTGCGCTCAAGCAGCTCGAGTCCCAGCTTTCCGTTCGCAGCGGTTTCGACTTGGTAGTCGCTACCGCATAGATAGAGGCTCAGGATTTCGATAATATCCGAATCGTCTTCGACTATGAGAACCGTCTCATTCATGACGAGCCTTTCAAAAGAGTAGCGAGATCACGCTTTGCTCTTGCAGGGAGGGGGAGCGGCTTGGATTCGTATTGCCAGGACGCAGCCCATCAAGATAACGTTCGAGCAAAGAAATACCATGACTGGCGGCCTTGAGGTCATAGGGGGATTGAAAGAACAAGAAATCTCGCACTTTTGCCATAACCTGCGCATTGCATCCGGCAAGCTGCGAGCCGTTGATTGGATCCGTGGAATTTGTTCGCAGGGCAGGCGTGTTGTCGCTGGCGTTGGGATGTGGGTTCGTGTATGGTGAGGGAAACCGGTATTCGGGCTGACGGAAGAAGGGCGACATGGCGTTCGTGGAGTTTCGCGACGTGCGCAAGGTGTACCGCATGGGCGAGGTGGAGGTGGCTGCCGTCGACGGCATGACCTTCGACATCGAGCGCGGCGAGCTCGTCGTGGTCGTGGGCCCCTCGGGCGCGGGCAAGACGACGCTTTTGAACATGTTGGGCGGGATGGACGCCTGCTCGTCGGGAACCATCATGCTCGACGGTCGCGAGATCAGCGCATTCTCCGAGAAGGAGCTCACGTACTACCGTCGCTACGATATCGGGTTCGTCTTCCAGTTCTACAATCTCGTGCAGAACCTCACGGCGCTTGAGAACGTGGAGCTTGCCAGCCAGATCTGCAAGGATCCGCTCGATGCGGGAACCGTGCTCAAGCAGGTGGGCCTGGGCCATCGCCTGGACAACTTCCCGGCGCAGCTTTCCGGCGGCGAGCAGCAGCGCGTGGCCATCGCCCGTGCGCTGGCGAAGAACCCTAAGCTCCTGCTGTGCGACGAGCCCACCGGCGCGCTCGATTACCGCACGGGCAAGGCCATCCTGAAGCTGTTGCAGGACACGTGCTTCGACACGGGCAAGACGGTGGTGCTCATCACGCACAACTCCGCGTTCACCGCCATCGCCGACCGGGTGATCCACATCCGTGAAGGACGCGTTGCGAGCGTCGAAGTGAACGAGGCGCCTGTTTCCGCCGAGGCGATCGAGTGGTAGCCGGCGCGTCGTGAAAAGCGCGTTCAACACTGAGACCCTGCGTTCGATCACCCACTCGCTCGGGCGCTTCCTGGCCATCGCCGCCATCGTCGCGCTGGGCACGGGCTTCTACGTCGGCCTGCGCATGACCGCGCCTGATATGAAGCTGGCGGCCGACGAGTACTTCGACGGCACGTCGCTCATGGACATCCGCGTGCTTTCGACCCTCGGCCTCACCGACGACGACATCGCGGCGCTGCGCCACGTCGAGGGAGTCGAGGCTGTGATGCCCGCGCGCGAGACCGACGTCATGGCCTCTATCGACGGCGAACAGTACGCCACGCGCGTGCATTCGCTGCCCGATGCGGCGCGCACGAGCGACACCTCCGACGGCGTGCATGCGCGTTCCGACGACCCCGACTATCTGAACCGTCCCCTCCTCGTCCGGGGCTCGTGGCCGCAGAAGACGGGGGAGTGCGTGCTGTCGGCCAACCTCGTGGAGAACGACGCCATCGCCGTCGGCGACACGCTGACCATCACCGAGGGCGTGCAGGACGTGGACCAGACCCTCGTCACGCGCACGTACACGGTGACGGGCTTTGTGAACGCTCCGTACTACGCAACGTCTTCGAGCATGGGCGAGACCACGCTGGGTTCGGGCTCCATCCAACAGTATATGTACGTGCCCGAGAGCGACTTCTCGGCCGATCTTCCCTATACCGAGGCGTACCTCGCGGTGCGCGGGGTGGCGAACGAACGCGCGTCGAGCGACGCCTACCAGCGGCTCGTAGACGAAGTGGCGGATCGCATCAAGGCGCTTGCGCCCGAGCGCGAGCAGGCACGTGTCGATCAGCTGAAGTCCGATGCGCAGAAGGAGCTCGACGAGAAGCGTGCCGACTACGAGCGCGAGAGGGCCGACGCGCAGTCGCAACTGGACGATGCGAAGCGCCAGCTCGACGATGCCGCCGCGACGATCGCCGCAAGCGAGCAGGGGCTGGCCGACGGCCAGGCGGCCTACGACAGCGGCGCGTCCGAGCTGGCGAGCCGGCGTGCGAGCGCTCAGGCGCAGCTGGACGATGCCGAACGGCAGATAGCCGAAGGGCAGGCGCAGCTCGACGCGCAGCGCCCGCAGTTGGACGATGCCGCAGGGCAGCTCCAAGCGGCCCGGGCTCAGTGGCAGCAGGGCGCCGACGCCCTCGCGGCGGCGTGGGGCGATTGGCAGCGGCAATCCGACGAGCTTGACGCGGGCATAACTCGGGCGCAGGCCGGCGTCGCCGACGCAGCGGCCGGCGTCGACCGGATCCAGAAGGGCATCGACGCGCTGGAGGAGCAGATCAAGCAGCTCGATCCCGACAAGGACGCGCAGAAGATCGCCGAACTGCGCGCCGAGCAAGACGCCCTCAAAGCGCAACAGCAGGATCTCCGGGCGCAGATGGCTCTCGTCCAGGCCACCCTCGACGATCTCGTCAACGTGCAGAAGCCCAAGCTGGAGGCAGCGCGCGCCGAGCTCCAGGGCAAGCAGGACGTCTTGGACTCCTCCAAGGTCGAGCTCGAACAGCAGCAGGCCGCCTACGAAGGGGGGAAGGCTCAGTTCGACGCGAGCGCCCGGAAGCTTGATCAGGCGCGCGCCGATCTCGCCTCATCGCGCTCGCAAGCCGACGCGCAGATCGCCGCGGCTCAGCAGCAGCTCGACGACGCCGCCGCTCGGCTGCAGGACGGCCGCGCCCAGCTCGAACAAGGTCGCGCCGACTACGACAGCGGCCTCGCCGAATACGAGCAGAAGAAATCCGACGCCGATGCGCAGCTGGCGGACGCCGAGCGTCGCCTCGACGACGCCCAGAAGCAGATCGACGATCTGGAGCGCCCCGAATGGCTGGTCATGGACCGCACGGCGAACTACGGTGCAGCCAGCTTCGAGGCGGACGCCGACCGCGTGGACAGCATCGCCGCGGTGTTCCCGTTCATCTTCTTCCTCGTGGCGGCTCTCGTGGCCCTCACCACCATGACGCGCATGGTGGAGGAGGAGCGTGCCCTCATCGGCACGTTCAAGGCGCTTGGCTACCGTCGCACGCGCATCGCCTCCAAATACCTCGCATACGCAGCCGCGGCCAGCGGGATCGGCAGCATTCTGGGCATCCTCGCGCTGTCCCAAGTGCTGCCCGCCGTCATCATGAAGGCCTACGGCATCATATACTTCGTGCCCGAGCTGCCGCTCCCGCTGCCCGTCGATCCTGGGTTCGCCGGGCTTGCAGCCGGGCTCGGCGTCGGCGTCACGCTGTTCGCCACCTGGGCCGCCGTCGCCGCCACCTTGCGCGAGCGCCCGGCGCAGCTCATGCTGCCGCGCGCTCCGAAGGCGGGCAAGCGCATAGTACTCGAACGCATCGGTCCGCTGTGGCGGCATCTCTCGTTCTCGTGGAAAGTGACGTTCCGCAACCTGTTCCGCTACAAGAAGCGCTTCGTCATGACGGTCATCGGCATCGCGGGCTGCACGGCGCTCTTGCTGACGGGTCTCGGGTTGTCCAACGCCATCAACGATATAATCGACAAGCAGTTCGGCGAGATCACGAAGTACAACGCCGTCGTTACGCTGGCGGACGACCTGTCAAGCGAAGAGCAGCGGCGTATCGACGACCTGCTCGACGACGGCTCGCTCGTCACCGCGCATACGCTGGTCATGCGGCAGAACATGCTGGCCGGCGGGCCGGACGAGCAAGACAAGCGCATGGAGCTGGTCGTGCCCGAGGATCCGGCATCGTTCGACCGCTTCGTGGCCTTGAACACCCGCGTCGGCCATCATCCGGTGAAGCTGGACGACGACGGCCTCGTGCTCACCGAGAAGCTGGCGGCGGAGTTGGGCGTGCGCGCAGGCGATGCCGTCACGCTGACCGAGCAGGATGCCATCGGCAACGCGACCGGCACGTCCTACGAGGCCACGGTCACGGGCATCGTCGAGAACTACGTGTACCATTACGCCTATATGGGTCCTGCCCTCTACGAGCAGCTTATGGGCAAGGCTCCCGACTACCGCACCGTGCTGGCCGTCACCACGTCCGACCCCGACTTGCGCGTGCAGTTCTCGAACGACCTTCTGGCCGCAGGAGGCGTGAAGACCGTGGCGTACAACGACGAGACTATCGACGCGTACCGCGACATGATGTCGAGCGTGAACATGATTGTCGTGGTGCTGGTCACCGCGGCGGCGGCGCTCGCGTTCATCGTGCTGTACAACCTCACGAACATCAACATCACCGAGCGCATGCGCGAGATCGCCACCCTCAAGGTGCTCGGCTTCACGCCGCGTGAGATGAACGCTTACATCTTCCGCGAGATATTCCTCTTGGCGGCCATCGGCTGCGCGGTCGGTCTCGTGCTGGGCGTGTGGATGGAAGGCTTCGTCGTGGTCACGGCCGAGGTGGATCAGATCATGTTCGGCCGTGCCATACACCCGACCAGCTTCCTGCTGGCGTTTCTGCTGACCATGCTGTTCACTGTGCTCGTGATGCTGGCCATGCGCGGCAAGTTGCGCCGCATCGACATGGTGGAAAGCCTCAAGTCGAACGAGTAATGCGCTACAATGAGCGCTTGACGATCGAAACAGAAGGGGACTCTTCATGAAGGTAACCGAAAAGAAGCTCGACGACGGACGCATCCTGCTGGAGGCCGTAGCCTCCACCGCCGAGGTCAGCCATGCCCTCACGGCGGCTCAGTACAGGTTCGCCCAGCAGATGGGCGTGCAGCCCACGCCGGGCATGTCCGTGGAGCAGGCCGTCGAGAAGCAGCTGGGCATCAAGGACCTCGACGCCATCGTGCAGCAGCAGGCCGTGGAGTACCTCGTGCCGTTCGCCATCGACAAGCGCAACATCACGCCGGCGTTCCCGGCTCTTCCGAAGGCCGCCGGTCCGCTCAAGCGCGGCCAGACCTTCTCGTTCGAGGTTCGCGTCACGCCGAAGCCCGACTACGAGCTGAAGTCTTACGAGCCCGTGTCCATCACCGTGCCGCCTTTCGAGATCGAGCAGGCCGAGGTCGAGGAGCAGATCGCGCAGATCGCCGAGAGCTACGCGGAGTTCGTGTCGGACGAGCCGCACCCGGTGGAGAAAGGCGACGGCTTCCTGCTGGCGCTCGAAGCCTTCCAGAACGGCGAGAAGATGGACAACCTGTCCACCGAAGGCCGCACGTACCTCACCGGCATGGGCCTCATGCCCGAGGACTTCGAGAAGCATCTCATCGGCATGAACGTGGGCGAAACGAAGTCGTTCTCCTTCGACCTGCCCGGCATGAACGCCGACGACAAGGGCGACACCGTCGACTGCACCGTCACCGTCAAGGAGATGCAGAAAAAGGTCGTCCCCGCCATCGATGACGAATGGGTGGCCAAGAACCTGCCCATGTACCGCGATGCGGCCGCTCTGCGCGGCGGCATAACCGATCGCCTGACGGCCGACCGTCGCGCCCAGTACGAGGCGTACAAGCTGCAGGTTGCGGCATCCGAGCTGGCCAAGCGTTTCGAGGGCCGCATTCAGGACGAGGTGTACGAGGCCATGCAGCAGACGCTCGTGTCCAACCTGCGCGGCCAGCTGCAGCAGCAGGGCATCCCCTTCGAGCAGTTCGTGCAAAGCCAGGGCGGCGAGCAGCAGTTCGGCATGATCATGATGATGCAGACCCGCGAGATGCTCGTGCAGGGCTACGCGCTGGACGCGCTGTTCCGTCACGAGAAGATGACCCTCACCGACGAGGACATCGACGCCGCCTGCCGTTCGATGAACCCGCAGAACCCGGACGCCGTGAAGCGCGAGATGCAGGAGAACGGCCGCGGCTTCGCTCTGCGCGAGGCCGCCGAGCGCATGAAGGCGAACCAGTGGCTGCTCGATCATGCCATCGTGAACGTGGAGCAGCCGGTCGCTGCGAACGAGACGGCTGCTCAGCCGGCTCCCGCAGTCGACTCAGAGTAGCGATAACGCACAGATAACTATCTATCCGAGCGGTTTTGCGGCCCCTGATTTCCGAAAGGAAATCGGGGGCCGCTTTTTATCGGCGCAGTGTCGCGCTGCTCACCCGCCGTCAGACGCGGCTAAAAGCCCGAGAACCCCTGCAAGCTGGTTTCCGTGTCCGTTGCCGAATCGACGGTTGACGAACGTGCGGTTCGAGGTTGGCGTCGGCACGATTTCCGACCTCTGGTTTCGATCGCGGGGAAACGGCCTTCTCAGCCTCTCGCAGTGTTGCGCCTTTGGCAAGGCTCTCTATTGACGTAATGCGGGGGGGGGGGGGTATTCTATTTTCATTGCTCATCATTACCGAGCGATTACGTTTGCTGGAAGGCATACATGCATACGTACTAGCAAAAGACTGAGCAAAAGCAGACGAGAAAGGCGGGGCCGTATGAAGAAAAGAAAAGGAGCGGATCAGCTGCTAGCAGTGGCGCTTAGCGCATCCATGGTCGTTTCCATGAATGCGCCCATTGCCGCATGGGCTGATACGGGCGAGGAAAGTTCTGCCGTGGTCGGTTCGCAGGTGGCGGAAACCGAGCCGGTCGTACCTGTTGAAGAGCAGGTGACCGACTCGAGCGCAGAACCGACGGTTGAGTCGTCCGAGATCGTCGACGTTGTCAAGACGACGGAGACTCCGGTTGCATTTGCAGCTGGAGAAACGCAGAATGCAACTGCAGTGGCCACCATCGACGGCACCGCGTACGACACGCTCGCCGCCGCCATCGCCGCCGTTCCAGATTCGGGGGCCACGCCGACAACCATCACGTTGAACAGCGATGCCACCGGCGGAGTTAAAATCAACGGCGACAAGAACGTCATCCTCGATTTGAACAGCCATACGTACAACGTCGTGCAGGGAGTTGGCTCCACAGGCACCGAGACGAACGGCATGCAGCTTATCAAGGGCAGCACCGTGGTCATCAAGAACGGCACCATGACGGCCAGCGCGAACGCGGGCCTGCACTTCATGATCAAGAACTACGGTGACTTGACGCTCGAAAACGTTGTCGTGCAGGCTTCGGGCCTCGGCAATGGCGACTCGACCGTCAACAACTGCGGCAACCTGACCGTTCGGGGAGCCAATGCGAGTATCGCCGCTCCTCAAGGCGGCTATGCGGTGACTACCGGCAACTATGTCGTCGGCACGCATCCGCGCACCGTTATCGAGGCCGGCGCCATCGACAGCGTGTATACCGAGGGAAGCTTCTGGGAAGCGAGCGGTGCTGGTCAGGATCATAGCAGCTCTACGGTTTCCACCGAGATTACCGGCGGTACGATCGGATCGATCGGCATCAGCTATTGGGATGCGGCGAAAGATCTTGCATGGACGTTTGACGTGGGACCCGATGCTACGATTGGGACCGTCAACGATTTCGCAGCTAACGTGGGAACCGGTTACTACGCAAGCCTCAAAGACGCCATCGCGGCAGCTCAACCTGGTGATACGGTGACCTTGACGAACGACGTGCAGCTTTCTAGGAGCGGAGACGCCTTGCAGGTGTCGGGTGCGGACAAGAGCATCGTGCTCGATCTGAATGGGAAGTCGATCGTCGCCGATGAAACAATCGGCGCCAAAGTGACTGATGGCGCGAAACTTACGGTTAGGGACTCTGCCGAGGGTGGCAAGATCCAGCTCGTCAAATACGGCTTCGAGGTGGTTGGGGATACGAAGTACACCGACGGATCCAAGCCGGATCCGAGCAATGCGGTATCCTCTACGCTTACGCTTGAGGGCGGTACTATCGCGAACAGCGGTGGCTATGCAGCAACCGTGTATCCGTACGGCAACGGTGCGACCCTCAATGTGACCGGCGGTACCATCGAGAACACGTATGCGAACGGAGCCGTCGATGGCGGGTTCGCCGTTTCGGGCAACGGAACTCGCAACGGCTCTCTTGATTACGGCGGCATCGCCGTCAATGTCACGGGCGGCACGATCAAGAGCGCTCAGGATTGCGCCATGTACCTGCCAGGATATGGCGATGTGAGCATCACGGGCGGCACCGTCGAGGGCTGGACCGGAATCGAGATCGATTCCGGCAACCTCTCGATCGGCGGAGACGCGGTTGTGAAGTCGACGTATCAAGGCGACGGCACGCGCAAATACAAGACCAGCGGCGACGGCAACTACAATTTCGGAGCTGCGCTGGCCGTTGTGAGCAAGGGGTCGCAGGCCGCTACGGGCTATTACGGTCACATGAACATTGACATCGCCGGAGGCACGTTGGAAAGCGCAAGCTACTACGCCATCGACGAGTACAATCTTGCTCACGTGCAGGATAATGCCAAGGCAAGCACCCCGTATATCGACTCTCTTGCCATCACCGGCGGGACGTTCAAGGGGTCGGTAGGCGCCATCCTGTCTGATAACATGGCCGGATTCGTTACCGGCGGCACATATTCCAGCGATCCTGTTGCGTACATCCCTGCGGGGTACGAGACGACCCAGACGGTTGACAGCATGTGGGAGGTGGCCGCTGTCGCTGTCGCCAAGGTGGGCGATATCGAGTACGCTTCGTTGCAGGACGCCATCGATGCGACGGCGGACGGCCAGGCCATTTCCCTGATCGCGAATGCGACCGAGAACGTCACTGTACCTGCGACTGCTAACTGCACGCTTGACTTGGCTGGCTACACGCTGAACGGCGGGACGGTTGCAAGCAAGGCCGCGCTGACCAACAACGGTACTTTGGTCATCAAGGATTCGGTCGGCGGCGGTGCGGTGAAGCGCAACGACTCCCAGACGGCGGGCTACTACGTCGTGGACAACCAGGGAACGATGACGGTCGATGGCGGTTCGTTCTCGAACAATTCTGGTTTTTACGATGAAGCGAAGAATACATGGAGCGCTGCTTCGCTGGTGAGGAACGGCGGAGTCGCGGCAGATCGCGCGAACACGCTTATCGTGAACGGTGGCACCTTCGAGCAGCCCGGGTTCATCGTCGTGAAGAACGACGACTACGGCAAGCTGACCGTGAACGGCGGCACTTTCCGCACTCAGGATCAAACGTACACCCAAAAAGATGGCGTACAGGCTACGTCTGTAAATTCGGCGATCCAGAACTGGGGCCAGGCGACCGTCAGCGGCGGCGACATCCAGGGTGCGTTGTGGGTTGATACGTGGAGCAACGATCTGCCATCTAGCGAGATGACCGTGGGCGGCAACGTGCAGTTCAAGGGCAAAGTTGTCATGGGCAGCTACGCTTCCCAGCACGGCATCTCCAAGCAGGCCATTCTGAAGGTGACCGGCGGATCGTTCGACGTCGAGAGCTGGAGCGTTCCGAGCGAAGCCGCTCTGGTGTCCCTGACCGGTGGCACCTTCAGTGCCCAGATTCCGGCAGGATGCGTGGCCGACGGTTACCTGGTGGAGCCGAATACCGATAAAACCGTGTACACCGTGAAGAAGGCCTCTGAGACCGAGAACAAAGTCCAAGTTGTCGACAAAGACGGCAATGCCACGGGTGTTGCCAAGAGCGTCAGCGAAGTAGTTGAGGAAGTGCAGAAGTCGGGCGGCTCGCTGGTTCTGGCGGGCGACGTTGCCGAGACTGGCGGCATCACCATTCCCACCCCTCAAACTGGAACCGAAGCGAAGCCGGTGGCCATCGAGCTGAACGGCAACGATGTTACCACGTCGGGCACTGATGCGGCGGTTAAGGTCGGCAAAGGCGCCGAGCTGGTCATCAGCGATGCGAAGGGTTCCGGCGTGATTTCCTCGACGAGCACTCAGGCTCCTGCCGTGGAGGTTGCCGGTACGGTGACGCTCGACGGTGCCACGGTGACAAGCTCGTCCAACGACGGCATCAAGGTTGCGGCGGGTGCAACGTTGACGGTGAAGAGCGGCGTGGTTGAGGCTAAGGCAGCAACTCCGAAGCTGGAGTCCCGCTCCGCGCGTTCTGCGGCTCCCAGTCAGTACGGCATCTCTGCCGTCGGCGAGCAGGGCAAGACTACCACGCTGAACATCGAGGGCGGCAAGATCTCCGGCGAGGCGGGTGCGCTCGGCATCGGCCAGAACGTGACCTGCTCGGTAACGGGCGGCGTGTTCAACAGCAATGTTTCGCAGTATGTGAATAGCCAGAACTACAAGCAGACCGAGGCAAACGGCCTGTACTACGTTGCTCCGAATGCTGACAATGCGTACAACGTCGCGCAGTTCAAGACGAATGCAGCCGATCCGAGCACGTGGACCGCGCCGACTGCTCCTGAAGGCCAGACGTTCGCGGGCTGGTACGCCGACAGCCAGTACGGCACTCCCAGCACCGCGACCGAGGGCACTGTATACGCGAAGTTCGTGAACATCGCCGACGTGATGAAGTTCAAGGGCGGATCGCTTCGCATGGATGCTACGCCCTCGGTATCAGAAGGCTTGCGTTTTGGGTACTCGCTATTCCTTCCAGAAGAAATGCAGTTTGTGAGCTCTGGTTGGAAGTACACAATTAAAGGCACCGACTACACCAAGGTGGCTGAGCATCAAGCGCTGTATGACTCCGGCGTGATCGATACAAACTTGGTTTTCCTCAATGTTCCCAAGAACGACTATGCGGAAGATATTTCAGTCGAAATGTATGTAACGTACAAAACTTCCGATGGCACTACGGTGACATTTAAAGAACCAACTGCGCAGATTCGTTCAGTGAATAAGGTGGCGCAATTCATCCTAGATTCTCCGAACGCTTCGGCGGAAGAGAAAGAGTATGCACAAAAGATCCTCGCTTAGAGGGACGAGAGAAAGAGTAGGTTTAAGCAATGAAGTATGAAACTCCCAGCATGGAAGTAGTCGAGTTCGAGGGCAAGGACGTTGTGTGCTCCTCCATGCCTGGCGACGATACCGTGGAATTTCCTCACGCACTCTAAAGCATAGCAAGGGCGACAGGGGCGCACGGGTTGCGCCCCTGTCGTGTTGATGAAGGGCGGTTGATCGATGGAACGGAAACATATCGCAATCACCGCTGCGGTTGCCGCTGCGGCGGTCATTCTTGTTGGAGGTATTGGTTTGGCGTGCACCGGCCTGCTAAATGGCGAACCCGACAAGGCGACGCCCGAGAACTCGCTTCCCTCTACGGACAAGCCCGTCCAAGATGCGAAGCAGCAGATAAGCGCGCCTGATGAGTCCGGCGATGCAGTACAGCCTCTGCCAAGCACGGAAGGCTCTTCTGGCGCAGCGGCTTCGGGCGAGGGGCCGGAGGCGGCGGGCGATCAGCCCGCGCCCGAATCGGGCAATGAGAATTCCGGCGGAAATTCTGCCGATAACACAGTGGACTTCGGCTCGCCCGGATCCGACAATCCGTCCGATGAGCAAAAGCCTCCGGCTGAGCAGAGTCCGTCGGGCGATGGAGAGCGTTGGACGGGGTACTACTAAGATGCCGCAATTCTGCCTTCAGCTGGCCGGGCTTTCGGTGTCGGTTGCATCGCAGTACTCACAGGTGGAGCACATGTGTTCAGGCTACGAGGTGCCGAAAGGCGCCTCGAGCGATATCGACGTGCGCATTGATCCGCAGGATATCGACGCCGAGCGCGACGAGGGCGCATGGTCGGACGCCTACCTGGAGACGCTTGCGGTGTATCGGCAGATCGCCGAGGCCTTGCCTGCGTTCGATCGCATGCTGGTGCATGGGGCTCTGCTCTCGTTCCAAGGCGAGGGCTACCTGTTTGCAGCTCCCAGCGGCACGGGCAAGTCGACGCACGCGCTTTTGTGGAAGCGCTTTTTGGGCGATGCGGTCAGTATCGTCAATGGCGACAAGCCCATCGTTCGCCTAACCGGCGAGGGCGACGTCCCCGTAGCGTACGGCACGCCGTGGGCGGGCAAAGAAGGCTGGCATGAAAACGCTTCCGTGCCGCTTCGCGCCGTGTGTTTTCTGCGGCAGGCTCCAACGAACAGCATCGGGCTCCTGGACGCTTCCGGTTGCGTTGGCCGGCTTTTACGGCAAGTGTATCTGCCGTTCGACAGCCGCGCCGCCGCGCGCACGTTGGAACTGTCGGACAGGCTGGTCGGATGCGTTCCGATGTACGAATTGGCGTGCGACGTGTCGCATGACGCCGTTCGATGCAGCTTTGAGACGCTGACGGGGCGGCGCTTCTCGGATTGGGATATAAGCACATCGTGCCTGGATGCGAGCCAGGCATGCAGGGGAAGGAGCGTGACGTGAGGATTAAGGACGGGTTCGTGCTGAGGGACGTGGCCGGGCAGACGGTGGTCATCGCAACGGGCGAGGCCAGCCGCGACTTTCATGGCATGGTGAAGCTGAACGGGACGGGTCGCGTTATTTGGGAAGGGCTTTCTCGCGGCGACGATGCGGAAGATATCGCCCAGGAGCTCGTGAAAAGCTACGACGTGGATCTCGAAACCGCGCAACGCGATGTCGCGTCGTTCGTGGCCACCGCGCAGAAAGCCGGCTTTTTGGCATGACGACGCTGTCGACCATTGCGGAGGTGCTTGAGCGCGAGGGCGTCTATGTGGGGGTTACCAGCGGCGTCAGCATGTGGCCCATGATCCGCGACCGATGCGACACCGTCGTGGTGCGTCCGCCATGCGGTCGGCTTCGGCGCTTTGACGTCGCCCTGTACAAGCGCGATGATCGCTATGTGCTGCATCGCGTGGTGGAGGTGCTGGCTGATTCGTATGTGATTTGCGGCGACAACTGCATAGGCCGCGAACACGACATAACCGATGCCGACGTCCTTGGTGTTCTCACAGGGTTTTACCGAGGCGAAACCCAGGTGAACATGCAAGGGACGGGGTATCGGTGCTACGTGCGCGCGTGGTGCGGGGCGTATCCGGCGCGTCGAGCGCTCATGCGACTTCGTCGCTCGCTCGGTCGCGTCAAGGCTTTCGTTCTCGAAGCGGGTAGGTGCGTCTGATGACGTTGCGTGCAAGCGCCGGAGCGCAGGTCGACGCCTTGCGCGATCGGTTTCGGGTGCAGCGATGGATCGTGCGCGTGGGCGGGCCGGGGACATGGCTGGTGGTTGGCCTTGCGGCTCTGCGTGCGGTGGCGGCGGTCATCGCGGTGGCGTTCGCCCTTGTTATGAGGGCGTGCATCGATCAGGCTGTGGCGGGCTCGTCCCAAGGGTTCTCCGCTGCCGTGTGCGCGTTCGGCGTTCTTCTTGCCACGCAGGTGGGCGTGCTATGCACCTGCCGCGCGCTCTCCGAGGCGGCCCAGGCCACGCTTGAGAATCGGTTTCGCCAGCAAGCGCTTGCGGCGATGCTCGAAGGTGATTTCGGCTTGGCGTCGAGACGACATACCGGTGACGTGTCTGCGCGCATGACGTCCGATGCGCGCGTGGTGGCCGAGGGGGCAACCGGAGCGCTTCCCGAAGCGGCGTCCTCGATCACGCGGTTACTCGGGTCGCTTGCGGTGATGGGCATGCTGGCCCCTCTGCTTGCCGCAGTGCTGGTGGCGGTGGGCTGTCTGGTTGGCGCGGTTTCCCTTGCGTTGCGCTCGCATCAGAAAAAGCTTCATCGTTGCGTGCAGGAGGCGGAAAGCTCCGTTCGTTGCTACGTGCAGGAATGCTTGGAAAGCTTGCTGATGGTGCGTTCGTTCGGGTGCGAGCGCAAGGTGATTGGCCAGAGCCGTCGGGTTATGGACGAGCATCTGAGCTCTCGCATGCGCAAGATGGCGTTCTCGAACGCCTGCAGCACGGGTCTTTCCGCGGCAATGCAAGGCGGATACCTCCTGTGCTTCGCGTGGTGCGGTTGGGGGCTTTTGAATGGCTCGGTCAGCTACGGCACCATGATGGCCGTTGTTCAGCTGACCGGTCAGGTGCAGGCGCCCTTTGCGGGAATGGGATCCCTGTTCTCGCGCTACGCCTCCATGTTGGCTAGCGCAGAGCGTCTCATGGAACTCGATCAGGCCGTCGGACGTTTCTCCTGCGCAGGCGGAGCGTACCCGGGCGGACGCGACTCCGTGGCAGTGCCGGCTTCCTCGTTGGAATCGTTCGGTTTGGACAAGGCCTTCTTTCGCTACGATCAAGACGGCGCGCGCGAGGCTTTGTGCGACTGCTCGTTCGATGTGCACGCGGGGGAGGTAGTGGCGCTTGTGGGGGAGAGCGGCGCCGGTAAAAGCACGGCGATGCGTCTTCTGCTGGGGGCGTATCAGCCTGACGAGGGAAGCGCGTATGTGCGTGCAGAGGGGCGCCGAATTTCGGCATCCTCGGTTCGCCCAGGGTTGTTCGCGTACGTTCCGCAGGGTAATTGCCTGCTTTCGGGCACGGCGCGCGAGGTGGTTGCGTTTGCCGACGGGGATGGCGCTCCCGATGACGCGCGTGTCAGGGACGCCTTGTATGCGGCCTGCGCCGACGAGTTCGTCGACGGCTTGCCCGGCGGGCTCGATGCTCGTCTGGGAGAGCGCGGCGCCGCTCTTTCGGAAGGGCAGAGGCAACGGCTCGCCGTTGCCCGAGCTGTATACAGCGGCGCGCCCGTGTTGCTGCTCGACGAGGCCACGTCCGCGCTCGATACCGCTTGCGAGGAGCGGATGATCCGTCGTTTGCGCGAGCTTCCCGATCGCACGGTGCTCATGGCAACGCATCGGGGCAGGGCGGTGGCTCTGTGCGATCGCGTCGTGCAGGTGGGCGGTCGCGTATCTACGGAGGGCTGCCCGAATCTTGAAAGAAGGAAAAGCTTATGAGGGAAAGCGCGTTCTATTTGATTCACTTGATGTCGTGTGCATTGAACGACGTGCAGCCCTGTTCGCTGCCCGAAGGCGCCTCTTGGGATGAAGTCTACGCGTTGGCGGAGTTCAACAGCGTGGAGGGCTTGGCTTGGACGTCGGCTCGCCGGGTTCGCGATGTTCCGGCAGACATGCTGAAGGAATGGAGCGCGACTGCCGACATGACCTTGTACCGTTGCGTGAGCTACGGCATCGAGCGCGAGGCCGTGCTTGCCGCTTTGGCGGATCGCGGCCTGTCGTGGCTTCCTCTTAAGGGCGCGCTGCTGGTGGATTTGTATCCGTCGCCCCATATGCGATCCATGGCGGACAACGATATTCTGTACGGATTCGTAGAAGAAGACCCTGCCGGTGGGTTTCGGATTGCGGGGGCTACCGAAGCCGACCGCGAGCGCACTACGGCGCGCGCCGTGCGTGTGGCTGTTGAGGTTATGGAGGCGCGCGGTTACCGGACCATATCGAAAACAGCAGGCAATCATGAGTCGTTCGTTAAGAACCCTCACTTCAATTTCGAACTTCACCGCAGGTTGGTATCGCCTTCCAGTCCGCAGGCTGCGTACTACCATAACCCCTGGCAGCGTGCCGTGCCCGTCCGCTTGGATTCGAATGCCGCCGAAGGCGAGGCGTCCGATGCCGGCCGGGGCGGAAGGGGATGGGAGTATCGCTTCTCGGACGATGACTTCTACCTGCACCTGGTTTCGCATGCTTTCAAGCATTATGACGCATCGGGTTGCGGTATCAGGTTTTTGGTCGATCAGCTGGTGTTTCTACGTGCACGCGGCAAGGGTCTCGATCGATCCTATCTTGCAGACGAGCTTTCCAAGCTGGGTCTTCGAGATTTTGAGCAGTGGACGCGCAGGCTGTCGTTTCGCGCGCTGGAGGATCCGCGAGCGGCTTGCCGTTGCGCGCAAGGGCGGGACGCTGAAAGAGGCCCGGCGCAAAAGACAGCGGGTCTTTCGGATGCCGACCAGGCGCGTCTTCTGCGCCTGATGAACGGCGGCACGTACGGTACGTGGCAGACCGTGATGGAGCGACGCCTGGAGGCCATTCGCGCAGACTCTCCCAACGATGACGCTGATGTCAAGAAGCGCTACGTTGCAAGCCGCGTGTTCGTCAGCGAGGAGCAGATGCAAGAAGCCTTTCCGTTCTTCTGGCGTCATGCATGGATGCGTCCCCTGCTCCCGCTTTACCGGATGGGGCGGGGCCTGGTACGCAACCCTAAAAAGATAGCGTGCGAGATAAAGGCGCTGCGTCGCTTGCGCTGATCAGCTGGCCTCGCCGTCCGTTCAAAGCAGGCGAAACCGTCGAAGCCGAAAAGCCCGGACGTTCCCGATGGACGAGCATGGCCGCTCAGCAGTCGAGCGTCCGGCTTTGCTTGCGTATCTTGTGTTCAGGTTGTGTGCAAGGGGGTTCGCGAATGATCGCCAAAAATCGATTCTTGAATACAAAGCGTTTTCTGCGTATAATTCTCGGTTGCGTCTGGACTTAGATGGATACACCCGGACGCGTGGCAACCGGAGTCGCACGTGCCCAGCCTCCCTGCGGCACATCGGCGGCAATCGGAGCCACGAAGAGACGAAGGATTCTCGGTGTACGGAGAGGCGTGCGAGCGAGAATCCGCAGAAAGGAAAGCAATGGGAGTCAAACAGTACAAGCCGACCAGCCCCGGCCGACGCTTCCAAACGGTCTCGGACTTCGCCGAGATCACGACGTCGACGCCGGAGAAGTCGCTGCTTGCGCCGCTGTCCAACAAGGCAGGACGCAACAACAACGGCCGCATCACCACCCGCCATCAGGGCGGCGGTAACAAGCGCCGTTACCGCATCATCGACTTCAAGCGCAACAAGGACGGCGTCCCCGCGAAGGTCGCGACCATCGAGTACGACCCGAACCGCAGCGCCCGCATCGCCCTGTTGCACTACGTCGACGGCGAGAAGCGCTACATCCTTCATCCGAAGGGTCTCCGCGTGGGCGATACCGTCATGAGCGGTGTCGAGGCCGACATCAAGCCGGGCAACGCCCTGCCGTTGGCCAACATCCCCGTCGGTACGCTCATCCACGCCGTGGAGCTGCAGCCGGGCAAGGGCGCCGCTATCGCCCGTTCCGCCGGCACCAGCATCCAGCTCATGGGCAAGGAGGGCGACTACGCCATCCTGCGCATGCCTTCCTCCGAAATGCGCCGCGTGCTCATCACGTGCCGCGCGACGGTGGGCGAGGTCGGTAACGCCGAGCACTCCAACATCAAGATCGGCAAGGCCGGTCGCAACCGTTGGAAGGGCATCCGTCCCAGCGTTCGCGGTACCGTCATGAACCCGGTCGACCACCCGCACGGCGGCGGCGAGGGCAAGAACAAGTCCGCTGGTCGTCACCCGGTCACCCCGTGGGGCGTTCCCACGAAGGGCCATCGCACCCGCAATCCCAAGAAGGCTTCGAGCCGCTTGATCATCCGCCGTCGCAAGAAGTAGCGCAAAGCGTTAAGGAGTAATAGTGAGTAGAAGTTTGAAGAAGGGTCCTTTCGTTGAACCGCGCCTTCTTGATCGTATCGAGAAGATGAATGCGGCGGGCGAGAAGAACGTCGTGAAGACCTGGTCGCGCTCGAGCACCATCTTCCCGGAAATGGTGGGTCACACCATCGCCGTGCACGATGGCCGCAAGCACGTGCCGGTATACGTTACGGAATCCATGGTCGGCCACAAGCTGGGCGAATTCGCCCCGACCCGCACCTTTAAGGGTCATTCCGCCGACAAGGGCAAGAAGAGATAAGAAGGGGTGAAAACAATGGAAGCTAAAGCAATTGCACGCTATGTCCGCGTTTCGCCCCGTAAGGCGCGTATCGTCATCGATCTGATTCGTGGCAAGTCCGTGCCCGCCGCTCGCGAGATCCTGCAGTTCTCCGACCGCGCCATCGCCGAGGTTGTCGCCAAGACGCTGAACTCCGCTGTGGCCAACGCCGAGAACCAGCACCACGTGCGCCCGGAAACGCTCATCGTGAAGGCCGCCTTCGCCGACGAAGGCCCCACGCTCAAGCGCATCCGTCCGCGCGCCAAGGGCTCCGCTTCGCGCATCCGCAAGCGCACGAGCCACATCACCATCATCGTTGCACCGCGAGAGGAGGCATAAGCCGCATGGGTCAGAAAGTAAGCCCCACCGGGTTCCGTCTCGGCATCACCGAGGAATGGCGTAGCCGCTGGTACGCCGACAAGGATTACGCCAAGAACCTGGCAAACGACTTGGCCATCAGGAAGTTTTTGGACAAGCAGCTCGCCCGTGCCGCCGTCTCCAAGATCGAGATCGAGCGCGCTGGCGACAAGATCAAGATCATCGTGACCACCGCCCGTCCGGGCGTCGTCATCGGCAAGAAGGGCGCCGAGATCGACTCGCTGCGCAAGAAGCTCGAGAAGGTCGCCAACGGCCCGGTGTCCATCGAGGTCGTCGAGGTCAAGCGCCCCGAGCTCGATGCTGCGCTCATCGCGCAGTCCGTTGCCGAGCAGCTCGAGGGACGCGTTGCGTTCCGCCGTGCGATGCGCAAGGCCGTCCAGTCCGCCCGTAAGAGCGGCGCCAAGGGCATCCGCATTCAGTGCTCCGGCCGTCTCGGCGGTGCCGAGATGAGCCGTCGCGAGTGGTATCGCGAAGGTCGCGTGCCGCTGCACACGCTGCGTGCCAAGATCGACTACGGTTTCGCCACGGCTGCTACGACGATGGGCTCCATCGGCGTGCAGGTGTGGGTGTACCACGGCGAAGTGCTCCCCGGCCAGAAGGCTCCCCAGCCGGCGCTCGAGGGCAGCTCTCGCCCCAGCCGTCCCCGTCGCAACGATCGTAACGATAGGAGGGCAAAGTAATGCTCGTACCTAAGCGCGTGAAGCACCGCAAGGTGCAGCGTGGTTCCATGAAGGGCAAGGCCAAAGGCGGCACCCGGTTGAACCACGGCGAATACGGCATCCAGGCGCTCGAAGCCGCTTGGATCACCAACCGCCAGATCGAGGCAGCCCGTATCGCCATGACCCGCTACATGAAGCGTGGCGGCAAGGTGTGGATCACGATCTTCCCGGACAAGCCCATCACGAAGAAGCCTGCCGAGACTCGCATGGGTTCCGGTAAGGGCAACCCCGAGGCATGGGTCGCGGTCGTCAAGCCCGGCCGCATCATGTTCGAGATCGGTGGCGTCGACGAGGCCGTCGCCAAGGAAGCGCTCCGCCTCGCCATCAACAAGTTGCCCATCAAGTGCAAGATTGTTTCTCGTGAAACGGAAGGGCAGGAATAAATGAAAGCAGCAGAGATCCGTGAGCTGTCTGCCGACGATTTGCAGGCGAAACTCAAGGAAGCGCGCGCGGAGCTTTTCAACCTGCGCTTCCAGATGGCTACGAGCCAGCTTGACAACACCGCCCGCGTGAAGCAGGTCAAAAAGGACATCGCGCGTATTCAGACCGAGATGCGCGCCCGCGAGCTGAGCGCATAGCCCGTCGGCTAGGAAGGTTGGATACACATGAGCGAAGAACGTAACTCCCGCAAGGTCCGTCAGGGCGTCGTGGTAAGCGCCGTCAACGACAAGACCTGCGTCGTGCAAGTCAAGGAGCGCAAGCCGCACCCCGTGTACGGCAAGATGATGACGACGACGAAGAAGTTCCATGCCCATGACGAGAACAACGAAGCCGGCCTCGGCGACACCGTTCAGATCATGGAAACGCGTCCGCTGTCGAAGATGAAGCGCTGGCGCCTCGTGAAGATCGTCGAGAAGGCCCAGTAGTCTTGCGCGCTCGTCGCGAAAGACTATCGAGATGAAAGTTAGGTTGAAGCAATGATTCAGATGCAAACCATGCTCGCAGTGGCCGATAACTCCGGCGCTCGCAAGGTGCAGTGCATCAAGGTCCTGGGCGGCTCTAAGCGCCGTTACGCGGGACTGGGCGATGTCATCATCTGCAGCGTTAAAGAAGCCGCGCCGAACACCAACGTGAAGAAGGGCGACGTCGTCCGCTGCGTGGTCGTTCGCGTGAAGAAGGAAGTTCGTCGTGCCGACGGCAGCTACATCAAGTTCGATCAGAACGCAGCCGTTCTGATCGACACGAACGGCGCCCCGCGCGGCACGCGCATCTTCGGGCCCGTCGCCCGCGAGCTGCGCGACAAGAAGTACATGAAGATCGTGTCCCTGGCACCTGAAACGCTCTAAGGAGGTGTGCGCAAATGAACAGCATGAACATCAAAAAGGGCGATAAGGTGAAGGTCCTGGCCGGCAAGGACAAGGGCAAAGAGGGCACGATCCTGCGCTCGCTGCCGCAGAAGCAGCGCGTCGTCGTGGAGAAGGTCAACATCGTCAAGAAGGCTCTTCGCCCCACGCAGCAGAACCCGCAGGGCGGTATCTCTTCGGTGGAGGCTCCCATCCACGTGTCGAACGTGATGCTGGTGTGCCCGAGCTGCAAGCAGCCCACGCGCGTCAGCAACAAGCGCGACGAGAACGGCAAGAAGGTCCGCGTCTGCAAGAAGTGCGGCAAGGACATCGACTAGCACATGAAGGCGGCGCGGCGCTTCGGCGGCGCGCCCCTTTGAGCAATGACCCCCTCCGGCCAGGCCGGTTGGGGACGCAGGGTCGGAAATCCTGCGTTTAATTCATCGAAAGGATACAGGAAAACATGACTGCTCCTCGCTTGAAGGAAAAGTACACCAACGAGATCGTGGCCAAGCTCGAGAAGGATCTCGCCCTCGACAACGTGAACAAGGTTCCGCGCCTTGAGAAGATCGTCGTGAACATGGGCGTGGGCGCCGCCGCTGCCGACCACAAGCTGCTGGACGCCGCCATGGGCGACCTGCGCATCATCACGGGCCAGCAGCCCTGCGTGACGCGCGCCAAGAAGTCCATCGCTGGTTTCCACGTGCGCGAAGGCCAGCCCATCGGCTGCAAGGTCACGCTGCGCGGCGACCGCATGTGGGAGTTCCTCGACCGTCTGCTGGCCACGGCGCTTCCCCGCGTGCGCGACTTCCGCGGCATCTCGCCGACCAGCTTCGACGGCCGCGGCAACTACACCATGGGCGTCACCGAGCAGCTTATCTTCTCGGAGATCGATTACGACAAGATCGATCGCACGCGCGGCATGGACATCACGTTCGTGACGACGGCTCCGGACGACGACAGCGCCTTCGCGCTGCTCGACGCGCTGGGCTTCCCGTTCAAGGACAAGGAATAACCCGCGTTGTCCCACCCAAGGCTGCCCCAAGGCAACCTGCGCTGAAACGTGCACTCGAGCCCGTCCGGACGATCGGACGGGCTGGATATAAGAAAGAAGGATTTGCATGGCTAAGAAATCGATGGTCGCCAAGGCCAAGCGCGAGCCGAAGTTCTCGACGCGTCAGCACAACCGCTGCACGCGCTGCGGACGTCCCCGCGCCTACTACCGCAAGTTCGGCCTGTGCCGCGTCTGCTTGCGCGAGTTGGCCAACAAAGGCGAACTGCCCGGCGTGACCAAAGCTTCGTGGTAAGCCACACGACGATTACGCTCGGGTGTGCCACGGTTCAGGCGGAGGCGTTACGGGCGCTGACGAACCGAATCGACAGGCTCATCACGGACCAAAGGAGAAAATCACTATGACCATGACCGACCCCATTGCAGATATGCTTACGCGCGTGCGTAACGCTAACTCTGCCGGCAAGCCGACGGTGTCCATGCCGTCCAGCAAGAAACTTGTCGAGATAGCCCGCATCATGCAGGAAGAGGGCTATGTTCAGGGCTACGACGTCATCGAGGGCGAGCCGCGCGCTACGCTCGAGATCACGTTGAAGTACGGTGACAAGAAGGCCAAGACGATCCGCGGCATCAAGCGCATCTCGAAGCCCGGCCTGCGCATCTACGCGGGCAAGGACGAGCTGCCCCGCGTGCTCGGTGGCCTCGGCACGGCTATCGTTTCGACGAGCAACGGCGTTATGACCGATCGCGATGCCCGTAAAAAGGGCGTTGGCGGCGAAGTCATCGCCTACATCTGGTAGGAAAGGGAGGGATAGATATGTCTCGTATTGGCAAGCTGCCCGTGACCGTTCCTGCCGGAGTCGATGTGACCATCGACGGCACGACGGTGACGGCGAAAGGGGCGAAGGGCGAACTGACCCGCACCTTCCCCGAGATCATGACCATCAAGCGGGAGGGCGACGACATCATCGTCGAGCGTCCGAACGACTCCCGCGAAGCGAAGGCCTACCACGGCCTCGTGCGCACGCTCATCGCCAACATGGTGGAGGGCGTGTCTGCCGGCTTCTCCAAGAAGCTGCAGCTCGTGGGCGTCGGCTACCGTGCCGCGCTCAAGGGCAAGGATCTTGAGATGCAGCTCGGCTTCTCCCATCCCGTGCTGGTGGAGGCTCCCGAGAACATCACGTTCGAGGTGCCCAGCCAGACCGAGATCATCGTGAGCGGTCCTTCCAAGGAGCAGGTCGGCCAGGTTGCCGCGAACATCCGCAAGTGGCGCAAGCCGGAGCCCTACAAGGGCAAGGGCATTCGCTATGAGGGCGAGCATGTCCGCCGCAAGGTCGGCAAGGCCGGCAAGGACTAGGCGCGAGCCGCGAACGATTGAGATCGAAGGGATTATCATGAACAAGCTTCAGAAAAAGCAGGCTGCGCTGGCTCGTCGCCATCGTCGCGTTCGCGGAAAGATCGCCGGTACGGCGGCTCGTCCCCGCGTGTGCGTCACGCGCAGCAACTCCAACATGTACGTGCAGGTGATCGACGACGTCGCCGGCAAGACGATCTGCGGCGTTTCCACGCTCGGCCCCGATTTCAAGGCCACGGGCAAGAGCGGCGCGACCGTCGAGGGCGCTGCCGCCCTGGGCGCGATCGTGGGCAAGAAGGCGCAGGAATCCGGTGTCACGGAAGTCGTGTTCGACCGTGGCGGCAACCTGTATCACGGGCGCATCAAGGCTTTGGCCGATGCCGCTCGCGAAGCAGGCTTGAAATTCTAGAAGGGGTTAAGGTCTATGGCTCGTAACAAACAAGACAACGCCGCGGTCCCCGAGCTTCAGGAGCGCGTCGTCTACATCAACCGCGTGTCGAAGGTTGTCAAGGGCGGCCGCCGCTTCGCGCTCACCGCGCTCGTGGTGGTCGGCGACGGCAACGGTCGCGTCGGCGTGGGCATGGGCAAGTCCCAGGAAGTGCCCATCGCCATCAAGAAGGGCGTCGAGGACGCGAAGAAGAACATGTTCAGCGTGCCGCTGACGGCCGAGAAGACGCTGCCGCACGAGATCATCGGCGAGTACGGCGCCGGTCGCGTGCTCATCAAGCCGGCTACGCCCGGTACCGGCGTTATCGCCGGCGGCGCGGCTCGTGCGGTCATGGAGCTGGCGGGCGTCACCGACTGCTTCGCCAAGTCGCTCGGCACCGACAACGTGATGAACGTGGTCAAGGCCACCGCCGAGGGCCTCAAGAACATGGAGAGCCCCGAGCAGGTTTCCGAGCGTCGCGGCATGTCCGTCTCCAAGATCTACGGCTGGAAGGAGAAGAACTAATGGCTGACGCAAAGAAGACCCTGCGCATCACCCAGGTGAAAAGCTCCATCGGCTACAAGGAAGACCAGGGCAAGACCCTGCGCGCGCTTGGCCTCGGCAAGATCAACCGCTCCGTGGAGCAGGTGGACAACGAGTCCGTCCGCGGCATGATCTTCAAGGTGAAGCACTTGGTCAAGGTCGAAGAGATCTAATCTTCGTGGTACTTGGCAGGTAGGATATAATGATTCGTCGGCGTGCCGCAACGGCACGCCGATGGTCGATTTACGGAAGTTTGCTGGCGGCGAGCTGCCAGCGCCGGGAAGGGTCCCGGACAGCGAAAGAAGGAGAAACTAACATGGAACTCAAGGATCTTAAGCCGGCTGAAGGTTCGCGCAAGCCCCGCAAGCGCGTGGGTCGCGGTCCCGCGTCGGGCACGGGCAAGACGTCCGGTCGCGGTATGAACGGCCAGAAGTCGCGTGCTGGCGGCGGCAAGGGTGCAGGCTTCGAGGGCGGTCAGACGCCGCTCGCTCGTCGCCTGCCGAAGCTCCCGGGCTTCAAGAACATCAACCACGTGGAGTACCTGCCCGTCAACGTGAAGCGTCTCGAGGAGACCTTCGAGGCCGGCGACGTGGTGAACGGCGAAAGCCTCAAGGCCAAGGGCATCATCAAGCATGCCGACGCGCTCGTGAAGGTGCTGGGCGACGGCGAGATCACCAAGGCTCTCACCGTGCAGGTGGATAAGGTGTCTGCTTCCGCCAAGGCGAAGATCGAAGCAGCCGGAGGAAAGGTCGAAGAGCCTTGCTAAGCTCGATCATCGATGCATTCAAGGTACCGGAGCTGCGCAAGAAGATCTTGTTCACTCTGGCTATCCTCGCGCTGTATCGTTTCGGCGCGTACGTGCCGGTGCCCGGCATCCCGTTCAACGAGTTCGCGAACTCGTTCCAGGACTCGGGCGTGTCCATGACCATGCTCGACCTGTTCACGGGCGGTGCGTTGTCGAACTTCTCGGTTTTCTCGCTGGGCATCATGCCCTACATCACGGCATCGATCATCATGCAGCTGATGCAGGGCGTCATCCCCGCCATCGGGCGCTGGGCTAAGGAAGGCGAGACGGGTCGTCGCAAGATCACGCAGATCACGCGTTACCTGACGTTGGGTCTGGGTCTGATCAATGCCATCGGCTACCTGCTGCTGTTCAAGTCGCCGCAGTACGGCGTGGTGTTCTCCACGGAGGTGCCGGAGATCCTCACCGACATCCTCGTCGTGTTCACGCTCGTGGCGGGCACTGCGTTCATCATGTGGATGGGCGAGCTTATCACGCAGCGCGGCATCGGCAACGGCATGTCGCTCATCATCTTCGTGAGCATCGTGTCGCGCGTGCCGAGCGCCATCTTCTCGTCGATGAACCTCACGGCCGATACCACTATGGGCGTCGCGATTACGGTGGTCACCCTGCTTGTGGTGCTTGCCTGCATTCCCGCGATCATCTTCGTGGAGCGTGCGCAGCGCCGCATCCCGGTGAACTATGCCAAGCGCGTGCAGGGTCGCAAGATGATGGGCGGCCAGTCCACCTACATTCCCCTCAAGGTGAATGCGGCGGGCGTCATCCCGATCATCTTCGCAAGCTGCCTGATCTACTTCCCGGCGCAGCTGGCGGCCCTGTTCAACGTGGGCTGGCTGACGGCGGTGGCCGACGCCATCTCCACCGGCTGGGTCAACTGGATCCTCACCGTGCTGCTCATCGTGTTCTTCGCGTACTTCTACACCTCCATGGTGTTCAATCCGGAGGAGACGGCCGACAACCTGCGCAAGCAGGGCGGCTTCATTCCCGGTGTGCGTCCGGGCACGGCGACGGTGACCTATATCAAGAACGTGCTGCATCGCGTCACGCTGCCCGGCGGCATCTTCATCGCCGCCATCGCGGTGGTGCCGACGATCATCTTCTACTTCACCGGCAATACGCTCATCCAGGCGTTCGGCGGCACGCCGATCCTCATCATGATCGGCGTGGCCCTCGACACCATGAACAAGGTGGAAAGCCAGCTGAAGATGCACAACTACGAAGGTTTCTTCAAGTAATGGGTTCCGCTGGCCTTGCGGCCAGCGGAACAAGCCGCCGCTGCGAAGCCCCGAGGCGCCTTGCCTTGCCGCTCCAAGTCCTCGTCGCGTACCGAAGTACGCTTCCTCGGACTTTCACGGCAATGCAAGGCGCCTCGGGGCTTCTCGCTGTCTTTACGAACGACCTGCGAGTTTATTATGCGCCCTTCGGGGCGCATTCGTTCGCTCTGGCTGTCTTTCTGTTGAAATGCGCGCGTACGGCGTAGGGCTTTGATACAATACGGCGCATCGATTGTATGTCGAAAGGATTGAACCATCATGAATATCGTGTTGTTAGGGGCGCCGGGTGCTGGTAAGGGTACGCAGGCGGCCAAGCTGGTTGAAGAGTTCGGCACGCCGCACATCTCCACGGGCGACATGCTGCGCGCTGCCGTAAAGGCCGGCACGCCGCTGGGGCAGAAGGCGAAGTCTTTCATGGACGCGGGCGACCTCGTGCCCGACGATGTCATCATCGGCTTGGTCACCGAGCGCCTGCAGGATCCGGACACCGAGAAGGGCTTCATCCTCGACGGCTTCCCGCGCACGTCCGCCCAGGCGGTCGCGCTCGACGCCGAGCTGTCCAAGCTGGGACGCCCGCTGGACGCGGCGCTGCTCGTGGACGTGGATCCCGAGGTCATCGTCAAGCGCCTCACCTCGCGTCGCATGTGCCGCGACTGCAACTACATCGGCACCGCCGCCGACGAGACCTGCCCCAAGTGCGGTGGCGAGATGTACCAGCGCGACGACGACAACGAGGCCACGGTGCGCAACCGCCTCGACGTGTACGAGAAGTCCACGGCTCCGCTGATCGACTACTATCGCGGCTGCGACCTGCTCGTCTCCATCGACGGCGATCGCGATCCGAACGTGGTGTACGCCGACGTGAAGCAGGCGCTTGGTCTGTAAAGCGCGTCCGCGCGCTTTTTGCACGCAATCTTGAAGGCGGACGGGGCTTGAGCTGCCTCGCCCGCCTTTTTTCATCTATAATTCCATACCAATATGCCGACCGTACGCCAGAACATAGCCTATGCCTACAACGGCTTCATGAGCAGGCACCGCTTGGCGGCGGTTCACCTGATCAAGAGCGCGCTTGCCATCGTACTGATCTCGCTTCTGCTCGAGACGTTCCTGTTCAACATCAACTACTTCACGTCGGCGAACTACAACACCATCTCGCTGAACGACAAGCTCACCTTGCAGGAGACCGTTGACGACCAGTACAAGGTGACCGCGGTGAACCACGTGCTGGAGTTCTCGAACCTCAACACCGAGGTGCACAACATCTGGCTGAACTTCGACTACCGGCAGCCTGCGCAGGATCTGACGGTGAAGATCCAGTTCACTGACGACGCGCACCATACGTACTTCGACTCCACGGAGTACACGGTAGGCGTGCCACCGGTGGGGGTGTCCACGTTCAGCGATCAGAGCGAGTACATCAACCTCAACACGACGGGCCTCGTGAAGAACCTGCGTATCGAGATCGCGGGCGACGACGTGAGCTATCCCATCAAGCTGAGCGACATCGTCCTCAACGCGCATCACCCGTTCGACTTCAACACGACGCGCTTCTTCGTCTGCATGGGCCTGCTGGCGTTGGCGTTCGCGTTCCGTCCGGGCTCGGCCATCTACCGCATCGGCATCGTCAGCGAGCCGCGCAAGTCGAAGGCCGCCATCGTCGCAACGGTGGCTATCGAGGTGTGTCTGCTGGGCTCGTTCCTGTTCCTGGGATCGAATCTCGTGGGCGTGGCCACGCAAAGCTACAACAGCGGCTCGTGGGACGGCAAGAGCCTGGTCAACGTATTCGAGGTGGGCGGTGACAACGCGCAGCAGTACGCGGAATTGGCGAAGGCCATGGCTCGCGGCCAGCTGTACCTGGAGGAGGAGCCGCCGCAGTGGCTGCAAGACTCCAACGACCCCTACGACAAGGGCGCGCGCGACGAGATGCAGAAGGAGACGGGAGAGCCCTATCTTTTCGACGTGGCGTATTATAACGGGCACTACTACGTGTACTTCGGCGTGGTGCCGGTCATATTGTTCTACCTGCCGTTCTACTTGCTGACGGGCGCGAATTTCCCCACGGCCATCGGCGTGCTGATCGCCGTCGTGGCGTTCGTGTTGGGATGCTCGGCGCTGTTGGACCGGTTCGCGCGCTACCACTTCAAACGGGTGAGCTTGGGGTTGTACCTGTTGCTGCAGATACCGCTGGTCATGTGCTGCGGCGTGCTGTACCTGCTGAAGTTCCCGACGTTCTACTCGCTGCCCATCGCACTGGGCCTGGCGTTCTCGGTGTGGGGCCTGTACTTCTGGATGAAGGGGCGCGCTTCGGCGGGACCCGAGAAGTGGTACCTTGCGGGATCGCTGTGCATGGCGCTGGTCGCGGGATGCCGCCCGCAGCTGCTGGTGCTGTCGTTGGTGGCGTTTCCGTTGTTCTGGCGCGCGTACATCACCAAGCGCCGGCTGCTCACCCCGCGTGGCGCACGCGAGTTCGCCTGCCTCATCGCGCCCTACCTCGTGGTGGCGGCCGGCCTGATGGCGTACAACCATGCGCGCTTCGGCTCGTTCACGGACTTCGGGGCGAACTACAACCTCACGGTGAACGACATGACGAAGCGCGGGTGGAACATCGGGCGTTTGGCCCCGGCGCTGTTCGCTTACTTCCTGCAACCGCCCAGCGCAACGGGCGTGTTCCCGTATTTGCAGCCGGCGCCGTTCGATACCACGTACATGGGGCAGACCATCAAGGAAGTCACCTTCGGCGGCATCTTCGCGTGCCTGCCGGTGCTGTGGGTGCTGCCGTTCGCGAAGCGCGTCCTGCAGCTGCGCATGAGCCAGCGCTCCACGCGCACCATCGCGGGCGTCATCGTCGTGCTGCTGCTGGGCGGCGTCATCGTGGCGCTGGCCGATGCGGAGATGGCCGGCATCCTGCAACGATACTTCGCCGACTTCAGCTTCATGTTCTTGGCCGCGGTGGTGCTGCTCGTGTTTATCGTGAACGAGAACCTGCAGCCCGGTTCGACCGTGCAGAACCTGCTCATGAAGGTGCTGCTCGTGCTGGTGGCCGTGTCGGTGCTGTACAGCGCGCTTCTGTGCTTCGTGCCCGAGACGGGCTGGTACTCCGACGTGTATCCGTGGGCGTACCGCGACATCATCGAAACCGCGCAGTTCTGGACATAGATCCGTATCCGTATCCGTATCCGCATCCGTTCGATCCGAGAGAAGAGAGGTTCCATGGAATTCATCATCGCCGAGAGCACCGAGGATATGAGCCGTCGCGCCGCCGACCGCATCGCGTCGTTCGTCGAGGCCGACCCGTCGTGCGTGCTGGGGCTGGCCACGGGCACGACGCCCATCGGCTTGTACGCGTGCCTCGTTGACGATTGCGCGCAGGGCAAGATCAGCTTCGCCGACGTGACCACGTTCAACCTGGACGAGTATCGCGGCCTCGATCCCGAGCACGATCAGAGCTACCGCTACTTCATGAAGAAGCACCTGTTCGATCATGTGGACATCGATCAGGCACGCACGCATGTGCCCGAGGGCTCGAACCCCGATGCCGAGGCCGTGTGCGCAGTCTACGAACAGGCCATCGAAGAGGCGGGCGGCATCGATTTGCAGCTGCTCGGCCTCGGCCCGAACGGGCACATCGGCTTCAACGAGCCCGAGGACACGTTCCCGAAGGCCACGCACTGCGTGGATCTCACCGAGAGCACCATCCAGGCGAACAGCCGCCTGTTCGACCGCGTTGAAGACGTGCCGCGCCAGGCGTACACCATGGGCATCGGCACCATCATGGCCGCGCGCAGCGTGCTCGTGGTGGTGGAGGGTTCCCACAAGGCCGAGATCGTGAAGAAGGCGTTCTTCGGCCCGGTCACGCCCGAAGTGCCGGCGTCCATCCTGCAGTTCCATCCCGACGCCACCGTCATTGTCGATCCGGCAGCGGGTGCGCTGTGCAAGTAAGGGGCGGCTCGGTTCTGACGGGCGCGGGATTCGCGTCCGCCGACATCGTCATCGAAGGCGAGCGCTTCGCGGCTGTCGACCCGCAGGGCACTGCGGCGACGGCGGCTGACGGTCAGGTGCTCGACGCGTCGGGATGCTACGTCGTTCCGGGCCTCATCGACCTGCATTTCCATGGATGCGTGGGGCACGACTTCTGCGACGGCACCGAAGAGGCCATCGACGCCATCGCGCGGCACGAGGCCTCGTGCGGCGTGACGGCCATCTGCCCGGCCACGATGACCTATCCCGAAGACGTGCTGGCTCCCATCATGGATGCCGCGGCCTCCTACGAGGCGAAGCGCGACGGGGCGGCGCTCGTGGGCATCAACATGGAGGGTCCCTACATCTCGCCCGGCAACATCGGCGCGCAGAACCCTGCCTACCTCCATCTGCCCGACGAGGCGATGTTCCGTCGCTTGCAGGAACGTTCGGGCAATCTCATCAAATTGGTCGACGTGGCGCCCGAGGTGGACGGCGCACTCGATTTCATCCGCTCGGTGTCGTCCGACGTGCGCGTGTCCATCGCGCATACGCAGGCCGACTACGATACCGCGTGCGCGGCCATCGAAGCCGGCGCTCGGCAGATGACGCACCTGTGCAACGCCATGCCGCCGCTGCACCACCGCAAGCCCGGCCCCATCGGCGCGGCGTTCGACCATTCGGAGGTGATGCCCGAGCTTATCGCCGACGGGGTGCATATCCATCCGTCCATGATGCGTCTCCTGTTCGCCGCTTTCGGAGCCGATAGGGTCATCCTTATCAGCGACTCGATGATGGCGACGGGCCTCGACGACGGCGAGTACTCGCTGGGCGGCCAGGATGTCACCGTGCGGGGCAACGTCGCCACGCTGCGCAGCGGCACTATCGCGGGCTCGGCCACCGACCTCATGGCGTGTGTGCGCGTCGCCGTACGCGACATGGGCATCCCGCTGGATGCAGCCGTTCGGGCCGCCAGCGCCAATCCTGCCCGCGCGTTGGGGCTGGAAGGGGAGCGCGGCAGCATCGAGGTCGGCAAGATCGCCGACGCCGTGGTGCTCGATGAGAACCTCCGCGTGCGCCACGTGATCCTGCGAGGCGAGCTGCTGGGGTAGCTTTCTGCGTTCATCGCGCCGGGCGAGGGCTCGGCAGCGGGGCGAAGGGTTCCGTGCGGAGGCGACCGACGCTCTCGGCCGCTCTGTGCAGAGCCCTTCGCCCTTTGCCGTTTTTTAGGGGGGGGCGGCAGCCGGCGGCGCTACCGTTCGGTGACGCTTCATTCTCTTTGACGGCTTTCCGGTTTCTTCTTGGCATGCTCGTCCTATACTCTACTTTTTTCGTCGGATAAACGAGGAAGGGCGTTGCCTATGTCGATGGAGGTGCTGGTGCCCGTCGCAGGTATCTTGGCGGTGTTCGCCGCCATGCTCGTCGTGCTCAAGATCATGCGATCGAAGGGCCTAAGCTTCACGGCGAGGGTGTTCACCGCGCTCGGGCTGGGCGTCCTGCTAGGTTTGGGAATCCAGCTGTTGCTCGGCCGCGACGGGGATGCTGCCACGACGGCGCTCGACTGGATATCCATCGTGGGACAGGGTTATATCGGCTTGTTGAAGATGCTCGTCATGCCGCTCGTGTTCGTGGCCATCGTCGGGGCGTTCACGCGCGCGGAGGTCACCGAGCACTTCGGGCGCATCGCCTTCGCGGTGTTGGCCGTGCTGCTGGGCACGGTGACCGTTGCGGCCGTGCTAGGCTGGGGTGCTACGGTTCTGACCGGGCTTGCGCATGCGGGCTTCCTCGATGCCGCGACCCCCGATGCCGCCGAGCTTTCGTCGCTCGCCTCCCAGCAGAGCGAGGCTGCCAGCCTTACGCTGCCGCAGGAAATCCTCTCGTTCATCCCGACGAACCCCTTCGCCGACCTCACTGGTGCCCGATCCACCTCCACCATCGCGGTCGTCATCTTCTCGGCCATCCTCGGCGTCGCATATATCAGGTTGCGCGATAAAGACGTTGACCAGGCAGACTTCTTCAAGAGCTTCATCGACGGCCTGTACGGCATCGTCATGCGGATAGTGGCCATGGTGTTAGGGCTCACCCCGTACGGTATCCTCGCGCTCATCGCGAAGGTGATGGCCGCGAGCGATTACCGCGCCATCCTCGGACTGGGAAAGTTCGTGCTCGTGTCTTACGGCGCGTTGCTGGCGGTGCTGTGCGTGCATTGTCTCATCTTGCTGGCGAACCGCGTGAATCCGGCGACCTACTTCAAGAAGGCGTTTCCCGTGCTCAGCTTCGCGTTCGTATCGCGTTCGAGCGCGGGCGCGCTGCCGCTCAACATCGAGACGCAGCATAAAGCCCTGGGCGTGGACAGCGCGTCGGCGAACCTCGCGGCAAGCTTCGGCATGTCTATCGGGCAGAACGGGTGCGCGGGCGTGTACCCGGCGATGCTGGCCACCATCGTGGCGCCTACCGTAGGCATCGACGTGCTGTCTCCTACGTTCTTCGTGCCGCTCATCGCCGTGGTGGCCATCAGCTCGTTCGGTGTGGCAGGAGTGGGCGGGGGAGCGACGTTCGCCTCGCTCATCGTGTTGGGGACGATGGGGCTTCCTATCGAGGTGGTGGCCGTCCTCGCATCCGTGGAGCCGCTCATCGACATGGGTCGCACCGCCCTCAACGTCAGCGACTCCATGGTGGCGGGCATTACAGCCTCGCATGTTGCGGGCGGCCTCGACCGCTCGGTTCTGGACGATCCGGAGGCGCGTGTCACCGCCGAGGCGCACGTGAGCTGACGGGCATGAAAAAAGCCCTGGAGGGGGATGATCCCCTCCAGGGCTTCGCGCATCGGATTCGGTGCGTCCTAGCCGATGGCGTCGGCGAACCAGGAAGTGATGGACTGCGGGTGGGTGATGGCCGTCCCCACCACGATGGCGAAGGCTCCCGCCTCCATGGCCGCCTGCGCATCGGCGAGCGTGTGGATGCGACCCTCGCAGAACACGGGCACGTCGCCCGCTGCGGCGACGGCCTCGCGCAGGAACTCGAGGTCGGGGCCGGCGGTTTTCTCGCGGCCGCCGGGCACGTAGCCCGCCAGGGTGGTGGACACGATGTCCGCACCGGCTTCGAGCGCCCGTTGCACGTCGTCCATGCAGGAGCAGTCGGCCATGATCAGCGTTTCACCGCGCAAAGCCTCCACGGTCTCCTCGAAGGTGCGACCGTCGGGGCGGGGGCGTGCCGTGGCATCGATGGCCACCACGTCGGAGCCGGCGGCGATGCAGGCGCGCGCGTGGCGCAGCGTCGGCGTGATGTAGACGCCGTCGTGCCCCTCTTTCCAAAGGCCGATGACGGGGATTTCCACCTGGCCTTTGATGGCGGCGATGTCGGCAAGGCCTTGGCAGCGGATAGCGGCTGCGCCGCCGCGTTCGGCGGACAGGGCAACCTGCGCCATGGTTTCGGGGTGGCGCATCGGCTCGCCCACGTAGGCCTGGCAGCTGACGATGAGCTTGCCTTGCAGGGAGGAAATCAGGGGATCGGTCATGATCGTCCTTTCAGGGTATCGAGCAGGTATTCGGCGGCTCCGATGAGCGGGGCTCGGCTGCCGAGCGCGGCATCGACGATGGGCAGGCCGTGCATCACGGAAGGCGCCTGTCGCTCGAAGCCTTCTTGCAGGGCGGCTCGCCAGGCTTTTCCGGCGTTGCATACCGAGCCTGAGAGCACGACAAGTTCCGGATCCAGCAGATCCGTCCAGGTTGCGATGGCTTCGCCGAGCACCGCGCCCGCCTCCAGAATGATGCGGCGTGCCAGCTCCTCGCCGTCTGCGGCGCGCCTGGCTATCTCGTCTCCCGCAAGGCGTTCGCCTCCTGCTGCGACGTAACGGGCTTCGATTCCGCTGCCGGCCGCGATGGATTCAAGCTCGCTGGCGGTGCCGCAGGCGCGCGGCGTGCCCAGCGCATCGGGGCAGGGCGTTCGCCCCAGCTCGCCTGCGAACCCGTGCGCGCCTAGCAGCACGCGGCCGTTCGCCACGATGCCGCCGCCGAGCCCGGTGCCCGCTGCGATAACGAAGCAGGTTTGAGCGCCGCGGGCAGCGCCCCAACGAGCTTCGCCGAGCGCATGAGCCTTCACGTCGTTGAGCACGGCCACGGGAAGGCCGAGCGACGCGCTCAGACGCTCGGCTACGGGCTGACCGGTCCAGCCGGGCATGAGCTCGTTGGCGAACGCGATGCCGCCCGTGCGCACGTCCACGAGCCCGGCCGTCCCCACGCCGATGCCGACAACGTCGTCTTCGGCATCGGCTACCACGTCGGCCACGAGCGAGGCCAGGGTGTCCAGCACGGCGCTGCCGCCGCGCTGGGCTTCCGTGGGAACGCTGCGCAGGGCGTCCACCGTCGGCGCCGCATCGGCGGCGGAATAGCGCACGAGCGCACCCGCCATCTTCGTGCCGCCCACGTCGAAGGCGGCAATCGTGCATGGATGTTCGACGCTCATGCGGCGCTCACGCTACTTGCAAGCCGGAGCGCCGGGCGAGACGGGGCACGCATCCCAGTGCGCCTGGCGGATCGGCGCGTCGGCGTCCATGAGTCCCGCGCGCTTCAGCACGGCGACGATCTGCTCCACGTCCTCGCCTTCGAGCGCGCACACGGGCTCGCGCATCTGGTTCGTGTTGAACACGCCCATCTGCCACAGCGCCGTCTTGAACGCGCCCACGCCCGCGCCGAAGCCCACGGTGGCCTTCACCTCGCGCGTGACGTACATGAGGCGTGCGAGGTGATTCTGGATCTCGCGCACGCGCTCCCAGTCGCCGGCTTGCGCGGCGCGCCACTGCTCCACGTAGCTTGCCGGATCGATGTTCGCCAGACCCGGAACCGAGCCGTCGGCACCGCCCAGGTAGGCGCCGTCCACGACCACCTCGTGGCCGGTCAGCACTTGCAGCGGGTGGCCGGCGTCCTCGTTCTGCAGGCACAGCCAGCGGAACGACACGTCGTCGCCCGAAGAGTCCTTCACGCCCTGCAGCACGCCGTCCTCGCCGAGGCGCACGAGCATCGTGGGATCGAGCTTCGTGTGCACGCAAGCGGGCAGGTCGTAGGCGAACAGCGGCAGGTCGGTGTGCTCGCGGATGGCGCGGAAGTGGCGTTCCACCTCTTTGGGACCGCCGAGGGCGTAGAAGGGGGCGGTTGCCACGAGGGCGTCCACGCCGTAGCCCGTCGCGCGCTTGGCCTGGTCGACCACGCGCATGGTTTCCATGTCGATGATGCCCGTGAGCACCGGTACGCGGCCGTGCACCATGGCGATGGCCTCTTGCAGAACGTGGTAGCGCTGCGCGTCGGTGAGGAAGGCAACCTCGCCCGAGGATCCCAGGAAGAACAGACCGTCGACGCCCGCGTCGATCATGCGGTTGATGGAGCGCTCGAGCGCCTCGAGGTCGAGCTGGCGCTTCTCGGTCAGCGGAATGACGACGGGGGGAATGACGCCGCGAAACGGTGAATCAGTCATAGGAGCAAGCCTCTCTCTGTTCGTCGGTAAACGGTAAAAGGGTAAACTCCCTCAGCGTAAGCGTCAACGCAAGAGGGCAGGTCGCCACATAAAAAGCGCCCCCGGTTCAACCGAGGGCGCAGGGGAAACGTCGTAATCTTACTTGCCCAATTCGGGATGCAGAAGCGACGGAGCCGCTCCCAGAAGCAGCTTGGTGTAGGCGTCTTTCGGGTGCTCGAACACGTCCTTCGCCGCGCTGCGCTCCACGGCCTCTCCGGCGTTCATCACGATGATCTGGTCGGAAATGTAGCGCACCGTCTGGATGTCGTGGCTGATGAACACCATGGACAGGCCCAAGTCGCGCTTGAGATCCATCAGCAGGTTCAAAATCTGCGCGCGCACCGACACGTCGAGGGCGCTGGTGGGCTCGTCGGCGATGATGGCGTCGGGCTCAAGCGACAGGGCGCGCGCGATGGCCACGCGCTGGCGCTGGCCGCCGGAAAGCTGGCCCGGCAGGGCATCCAGCACGGAGTTCGGCAGGCCCACCATCTCGATGAGGTCGAGCACGCGGCGCTCGCGGGACGTCTTGTCGCCCACCTTGTGCACCACGAGCGGATCCATCAGCTGGTCGTGCACGCTCATGCGCGCGTTCAGCGCCGTGGCCGGATCCTGGAACACCACCGAGATCACGCGGCCGATGAGACGGCGCTGCGCAGCCGAGCGCTTCGTCACGTCCTCGCCCTTGAAGAACACCTTGCCCGACGTGGGCTGTTGCAAACCGCACATCACGTTGGCCGTGGTGGACTTGCCGCAGCCGGATTCGCCCACGATGCCCAAGGTTTCGCCGGGCATGAGCTTGAGGGTGAGGCCGCGCACGGCCTGCACTTTGTTCGGATGCAGGATGGAGCCCGTGCGCGTTTTGAACGTCACGCGGATGTCGTCGAGGAAGATGATGGGGGTGGGTTCTCCCGCTCCCGTTGCGGGCTGGACGCCCGCGTTCACGCGTTCCTGCTCGCTCATATGATGGCACCTCCTGGGACGTACGGTTTGATGCCGAGGCGCTTGAGCTCGCTGTCGGGCAGCTCGGCGTAGTAGTGGTCGGAGTCGGACACGCGCTTGAGCACGGGGCGCAGCTGGGACACCTTGTCAGGATGGCTGGAGCGCGGCGTGAAGCGGTCGCCCTCGGGGAAGTCCTTCGGGCTGGGGACGCTGCCGGGCACCTGGTGCAGGCGCGTTCCGCCGGCTTCGATGGACAGCACCGAACCCAAGAGACCGCGGGTGTATTCGTGCACGGGATGGCACAGGATGTCGGACACCGGGCCCTGTTCGACCACCTGGCCGGCGTACATGACCGTGATGGAGTTGGCCACCTCGGCGACGAGCGCCAGGTCGTGGCTCACGAACACCATCGCGAAGCCCAGCTCCTTCTGCAGCTTGTTCAACAGGTCGATGACCTGCTTCTGCACGGTCACGTCGAGAGCCGTAGTGGGTTCGTCGGCGATGATGAGCTTCGGGTCGCGCGTCAGCGCCATGGCGATGAGCACGCGCTGGCGCTGGCCGCCGGACAGTTCGTGGGGGTAGGAGTCAAGCGTGCGCTTCGGATCGAGTCCTACCAGCTCCAGCAGCTCCTCGGCCGTGCGGGTTCCTCCGCGCTTCGTGAGCTGCTTCATTTGGGCTTTGATCAGCATGGACGGGTTCAACGAAGAGAGCGCGTCCTGGTAGATCATGGCGATTTCGCGACCGCGCAAGGCGTTCATCTGCTTCTGATCCATGTTCAGCAGGTTCTGGCCGTCGTAGAGGATCTCTCCGGACACCTTCGCCTTCGGATCCAGCAGCCCCATGATGGTAAGGGAGGTGATGGACTTGCCGCAGCCGGACTCGCCCACAAGACCCATGGTCTGGCGCGGGCGCACCACGAAGCTCACGTGGTCGACCACGTTCACGTCGCCGTGGCGCGGGAACTTGATGCACAGATCCTTCACTTCCAGAATAGGCGGCACGTCGGTGCGCGCCTCGAAGCGGTCGGTGCGCGTCTTCTCAATCGCCTGAAGCTCGCTGAGGCGCTGTTCGAGCATCTCCGCCTGGGCGGCGTATGCCAGCGTGGGGTCGGCCACGAGCTTGTCGGCCTCGCGGTTCGCGCGGACGGCGGCGTCATCGGCCTTGACCGGGGCCTTGGGCGCGGCGGCCATGGCATCGGTGATGCCCTCGGACAGGATGTTCAGGCACAGCACGGTGATCATGATGGCCAGACCCGGGAATAGCGCCTGCCACCAACGACCGGCAAGCACGCCGCCGCGGGCGTCGGACAGGATGTTGCCCCACGTGGGTGTGGGCTCGGGAATGCCGGCCGAGATGAACGACAGCGACGCCTCGAATACGATGGCGTCGGCAACCAGCACGATGGTGAACACCATGACCGGGGCGATGCAGTTGCGGATGACGTGCTTCACGAGGATCCAGGGGGCGCGGGCGCCGGAAACGACGACGGCGCGCACGTAATCCTGATTGTACTCGCTCACCACGTTGGCGCGCACGATGCGGGCGATCTGCGGGATGTACAAAAAGCCGATCGCGAAGATGAGCGAGGGCACCGAGTTGCCGAACACGAGCACGAACGTGGCGGCCAGCGCGATACCGGGGAAGGACATGATGACGTCCAGGATGCGCATGATGACCTCGGACACCCATTTGCGCGCCACGGCGGCGACGGCGCCGATGATGGAGCCGCACACGAGGGCGAAGGCGGTGGCGCCCAGGCCGATGATCAGCGAGTAGCGCGCGCCGTACATCATACGCGACAGCACGTCGCGGCCCTTGTCGTCGGTGCCGAACAGGAACTGGGCATCGGGGGCTTGGCGTGCCGTGAAGATCTCAAGCGTGTTGTGCGGCGCCAGGATGTTGGCGAACACGGCGATCATGACGATCAGGATGAGCACGACGAGCGAGATGCGTGATCCGATGCTCATGGCCTTCCACCGGCGGAAATGCACCTTGCCGGGATTGGCTTCCATCTTATCAGTGAGGTTTCCTCGAAGTTTGACCATGTTGCTACACCGTCCTGATTCGCGGATCGATCAGGATATAAAGCATATCCACGATGATGTTGATGATGATGAAGGTGATGGCCACGCACAGCACGACGCCCTGCACGAGCATCGTGTAGCTGGACTGGATGCCCGAGAGGATGGCCATGCCCATGCCCGGGAGGTTGAAGATGACCTCGATGACCACGGCGCCGCCGATGAGGTAGCCGATGCGCAGGCCGAGCACCGTCACGGGCGTGATCAGCGCGTTGCGCAGCACGTTGCGGGCCACCACGACGCGCTTCGGGATGCCGGCGCCCAGCGCGGTGCGCACGTAGTCCTTGTCCAACTCTTCCACCATGGACGTGCGGATGACGCGCGTCAGCTGGCCGGCCACGGGAACGCCCAGCGCGATGGCAGGCATGGCCATGCGGGCCAGCCAACCGCCCGGATCGGCCGTCAGCGAGGGCAGCGGGCCGGAGGCGGGCAGCACGTGCAGCATCGAGGAGAACAGCAAAATCATGAGCACCGCCAGCCAGAACGACGGCGTGGCGATGCAGGCGATGGAGAACACGCGGATGATCTGGTCGGGCCATCGATCCCGATACAAGGCCGAGATCACGCCGAGAATCACTGCGATGACCACGCCGATGATGAGGCCGAAGAACGTCAACTGCAACGTGACGGGCAGAGCTTCGCCGATGCGATCGGCCACCGAGGCGTTGTTCGCGCCGTAGGTGCCGAGGTCGCCTTGTACGAGGCCGACGATGAAGTTACCGTATTGCACGAGGATGGGATCGTTCAATCCGTGCTCCTCGCGATACTGCTCGGCTTGGGCTTCAGTGGCGTTCTCGCCAAGGACCGAATACGCTTGGTCGATAGGAGAGAGTGCCATGATGAAGAAGACGAGGATGGTGACACCGAAGATCATGATCGGCAACGCTATGAGGCGTCGTCCGATTAATCGTAGCAGGTTGCTCACCGTATCCCCCTTTCGCTTCGTGGGCTCGAAAGCCCGCTTGCACTGACAAACTGCTGCCTGCATCGCGCGCGCAGGCGCGGTAAGGCGTAGACAACCAATGGTATTTTATATGATTCGCACTGATTATGCGGAGAAATAAGAACGATCTTGCTTCGTGTCCGACGCCGTCGGTACGACCTCGCCGCTCGAGTTAGGACGGATTCCGTTCGCATACGAGAAACCAGCTGCTCCCGGTTCCGCGGGCATGCTCGCATCCGACGCATGCCTCGCCGGGACATAGCTCCCCGGAGCGAAACGTTTCGTCGAACAGGTCGGCGGGCAGCAGTCGTTCATCGGGTTCGGCACCTTCGATGCACGACGCGATCAAAGCGGACAGCTGGCGCATTCCCCGTGCGGTGGGGTGGGTGCCGTCGACGGCCTCGTAGTCTATGCCGAATGCCTCGAGGTCGGCCACGTTGCAGCCGTGCTCTCGCGCAGCAGCGCGAATGGCGTCGTTGTAGCTCTTGAACGGTGCGCCGCGCAGGTTCCATGCGAACGTGGGGCTCGGGCATCCGGCCACGCGTCCGGGGCAGAGCGTGCAGCACCATACCTCGGCTTGCGGGTAGGCTGCGCGCATCCGTTCCAGCAGCAGCCCGTAGGCGGCGCGGAAGCGGTCGATCGCGCCGGGCGCGGCGGCTGCCGGGGCGTGCGGTTCGATGGCGTCAAGATCGAGCGCGACGGGCACGGCGTTGCCGCGGCCGGCGGCTTGCGCCGTCGCGCCGCCCCAGCCGTAATCGTTGATGCCCATGAACACGATGACGACATCGGGCTGCACGCCGTCTTCGGCCAGCGCGTCGATGCGTTCTTGACTGTTTCCGGCAGGGAAGCCGGCGCCTTCCACGAGGCTTCCGGAGAACGAGCTGTTCGCCAGCAGCCGTCCGCCGAGGCGTTCGATAACTTGGGACCACCAGGTGTCGGCGCTCGACGTCACGCCGGTCTGCTCGCAGCGTTCGCCCTGGTAGTACACGGCGAATCCGTCGGGGTTGCATCCATCGAACGTGCTGATGGAATCGCCGAGAATGGAAAAGGATCTCATAGGGCCTCTTTCTCAAAAGCAAGGGCCCGCTCCTTGCGGAGCGAGCCCTGGGGGTTGCCTTGCTCTACGGGTTCACAGCGCGCGCTTACGCCTTCACGCTCGCACCGAGGAACACGAGGCCCGTCGTGGCGATGGGCTCGAAGCCGGTGATCTGCGTCTCCTGGTAGCCCGTGGCCAGCTCGCGGTGGAACAGCGGGTACAGCGGAACTTCCTCGGCCAGAAGGTCGAAGCACTTGTTCCACAGCTCCTGCTGCTCGTTGCCGGTGGCCTCGCGAGCCTGCTGCATGAGGGTCTGCAGCTCGTCGAACTTGCCGTCGCCGGCCTTCTTCCAGCAGCTGCGGCCCTGGGTCCACACGTTGTCGCCGTACCACCAGGACATCAGCAGGTCGGGGTCGTTGCCGAAGCAGGTCGGGTCGCCCGGGGTCAGCATGACGTCGTAGGGCAGCACGTCGGCCGACTCGGCCAGAGACGCCCAGTCGATCTTCGTCTCGTTGATGGTGCAGTTCACGCCGATGGCATCGAGGTCGTTCTTGATGCCGGCGGCCAGGTTCTTCACCCAGTTGTTGTTCGTCATCAGCTCGAAGCTCAGGTCGGTGACGCCGGCCTCGGAAAGCAGGCTCTTGGCCTTCTCGGGGTCGTAGGTGTACACCGTGGAAGCCTTGTGGTAGTTCTCGTGGCTCTCGGGCAGGAAGCTCGTCACCTTCGCGGCATGGCCGGCCATGGCGTTGGAGATCAGCTTGTCCACGTCCACGGCATAGTAGAACGCCTGGCGGACGCGCTTATCGTCGAACGGCTTCTTGAGCGTGTTGAACATGAAGAACGGCTGGTTGAAGCCCTGGATGTAGTCGACGGACGCGCCGGCGGCCATGAGCTGTTCGGCGTTGGCGTCGGGCACGTTCTCCATGACCTGGACCGTGGCCTCCTGCAGCGCGGTGGTGCGGGAGGTGTCGTCGAGCAGGATGTCCCAGTGCATCTTGTCGGCCGTAGCGGCGTACTTGCCGTTGTAGTTCGTGTTCGGCACGAACTCGATGGAGCCGCCGTCGTCGCCGTTGATGGTGTCGTACACCCACGGGCCGGAACCGATCGGCTTCGTCTTCAGATCATCCTCGGTCAGCGAGGCGGGGAACACCTTGACCACGCTCAGACGGCCCTTCAGCAGGCTGTCGAAGGGGTACTTCAGCGTGAAGGAGACGGTCTTGTCGTCCTTCGCAGACACCGTGTCGATGAATTCGAGGAAGGCGCCGTAGGTGGCGTCGGCCATGTTCTTCTCGAACGCGTTCACCACGTCGGCGGTGGTGACGTCCGTGCCGTCGGAGAACTTGGCACCGTCGCGCAGGGCAACCTCGTACTCGGTGTCGGAGACCTTCGTGGGCTCGCCGGCGGCAAGCGCGTTATAGGTCTTGTAGGTGTGCAGATCGAGGTCGTACAGGCCCTCGAACACATGCCACGTGGCGGCCAGCATCAGCGCGGAGCTGTTGCCGATCGGGTTGACGTTCGTGCTCGTGTAGGCCATGGCGCCGGTCAGCGTGCCGCCCTGGGCCGCTGCGCCGGCGTCGGTGCCGGCATCGGTCGACGGGGTGTCCGTCGTTTCGCCGCCGCCACCGCAGCCGGCCAGAGTCAGGCCTGCTGCAGCCGCCGCGACGGCGCTGCCCGCCAAGAACGTGCGGCGAGACAAAGTTGCTTTCAAAGGCTGTTCCATTGGTTTCCCTCCATTTCGGTATCGGGGCAGGAGGCCCCGAACGTACGTGCGTGCTTGCGCACGCGCACAACAGCAGTGCCCATTATCCGGGAAAACCCCCAGAAAATAAAGAACTTGTAAGATCAATGTTCTTATATTTGTTCAAATACGAGAATAATTCACCAGGGGAAATACGTGGTATCATGCGCCGCATGATACGAAAGAGCGATAAAAGTAACAGTTGGCTAACGGCGTTCCTCAGCCGCGAAAACCGACCGTTTCCCGCACTGGTTGTCCGTCTCTCGCGTCCAGCGTTGCCCGCGCCCGCCAAGTTGCTGGCGCCGCCCGCTTCGAACGAGGCCGTGCGCAAGTCCATGAAGGGTAACAAGCGCAGCAACACGAAGCCCGAGCTTCTGGTGCGCGAGCGCCTGCGCGCGGCTGGCCTGACGGGGTATCGGCTGCAGTGGAAGGTGCCGGGGCACCCGGACGTAGCGTGGCCGGGCAAGAGGGTGGCGCTGTTCGTCAACGGGTGCTTCTGGCACAGGTGCCCGCACTGCAAGCCCAGCATGCCGAAGAGCAACGTGGAATACTGGGTGGTGAAGTTCGAGCGTAACGTCGAGCGCGACGAGCGCAGCCGCGCCGCGTTGGAGGAGCTAGGCTGGACCGTCCATGTGATCTGGGAATGCCAGCTCAAGAAGAAGGCGATCGACGACACGTTCGCCGTGCTGCTCCCCGCTCTCGCCGAGGAGCTAGGAAAAGAACTCAAGGGCATCTAGCGAGAAGGCTGGCGCACGGTGGTCTGGCGCTCGAACGGTCCTGCTCGCGCAAACAGCTCGCTGGGCCGTTCGGCTCGTGCGGAACCGCGCCCAGACCGCCGCGCGCAAACCTTCCGCCGCCTACCGACGGGGGCGACCGCGGCGTGCCGCCCATCGTATTCGTCGCACCGCAACGCGATTTCGGGCTGGTATCATGAATGCCGTGTATTCTGTCAGGCGAAGCAAGCTGAGCAAGAGCAGAAGGTCGGAGCCCCGATGCGCCTTTGTCGGGTGAGCATCCCCTTCGAAGGAGAGGAATATGACGAGAGAATTCAAATCTATGGACGGCAACAACGCCGCCGCGTACGTCTCCTATGCGTTTACCGAGGTGGCGGGCATTTACCCGATCACTCCGTCGAGCCCCATGGCCGACCTGGTGGACCAGTGGTCCGCTGCCGGCAAGAAGAACATCTTCGGTACCACGGTGAAGGTGTGCGAGATGCAGTCCGAGGGCGGCGCCGCCGGCGCGGTGCACGGCTCGCTGGCCGCAGGCGCGCTGACCACCACCTACACGGCTTCCCAGGGTCTGCTCCTCATGATCCCCAACATGTACAAGATGGCCGCCGAGCAGCTGCCGTGCGTG
Source organism: Eggerthella sp. 1_3_56FAA (assembly GCF_000185625.1). Lineage (NCBI taxonomy): Bacteria > Bacillati > Actinomycetota > Coriobacteriia > Eggerthellales > Eggerthellaceae > Eggerthella > Eggerthella sp. 1_3_56FAA. Next base: position 94,422 of record NZ_GL622581.1, on the reverse strand, counting down.
TTCCACGTCAGCGCGCGCACGCTGGCCACCCAGGCGCTTTCCATCTTCGGCGACCATTCCGACGTCATGGCGTGCCGCCAGACGGGCTTCGCCATGCTGGCCGAGACGAACGTGCAGGAGGTCATGGACCTGTCGGCCGTGGCGCACCTGTCCGCCATCAAGGGCCGCATTCCTTTCATCAACTTCTTCGACGGCTTCCGCACCTCCCACGAAGTGCAGAAGATCGCCGTGTGGGACTACGAGGATCTCGCCGACATGTGCGACATGGAGGCTGTGAGCGAATTCCGCGAGCATGCGCTGAACCCCGAGCGTCCGGCCATGCGCGGCAGCCATGAGAACGGCGACATCTTCTTCCAGCATCGCGAGGCGTGCAACGGCGTGTACGATGCGCTGCCCGCCATCGTCGAGGACTACATGCACCAGGTGAACGCCAAGCTGGGTACGAACTACGAGCTGTTCAACTACTATGGCGCGCCCGACGCCGACCGCGTGATCGTGGCCATGGGCTCGTTCTGCGACGTGGTCGAGGAGGTCGTGGACTATCTGAACGCCCAGGGCCAGAAGGTGGGCCTCGTGAAGGTGCGCCTGTATCGCCCGTTCGTGAGCGAGAAGTTCATGGCCGCGCTGCCCGCGACGGTGCAGAAGATCGCGGTCATGGACCGCACGAAGGAGCCGGGCGCGCTCGGCGAGCCCTTGTATATGGACGTCATCAACGCGCTCGCGCACGAGGGCCGCGCCGATCTCACGGTGGTAGGCGGCCGCTACGGCCTGGCGTCGAAGGACACCCCTCCGTCTTCGGTGTTCGCCATCTACCAGGAGCTGGAGAAGGACGCGCCGGCGCGCGAGTTCACCGTGGGCATCGTCGACGACGTGACGAACCTGTCGCTTCCCGAGGATCCGAACAGCCCGAACACCGCAGCCGAGGGCACCATCGAGTGCAAGTTCTGGGGCCTCGGCGGCGACGGCACGGTGGGCGCGAACAAGAACTCCATCAAGATCATCGGCGACCACACCGACAAGTACGTGCAGGCATACTTCCAGTACGACTCGAAGAAGACCGGCGGCGTGACCATCAGCCACCTGCGCTTCGGCGACTCGCCTATCCGCAGCACCTACTATGTGAACAAGGCCGACTTCGTGGCTTGCCACAACCCCTCCTACGTCACCAAGGGCTTCCGCATGGTGAACGACGTGAAGCCGGGCGGTGCGTTCATGATCAACTGCCAGTGGACGCCCGAGGAGCTTGAGCACCACCTGAACGCCGAGGCGAAGCGCTACATCGCCAACAACGACATCAAGCTGTACACCATCAACGCCATCGACCTCGCCGCTGAGATCGGCATGGGCAAGCGTACGAACACCATCCTGCAGTCGGCGTTCTTCACGCTGGCCAACGTGATCCCGCAGGACGAGGCGCTGCAGTACATGAAGGACGCCGCCACGAAGTCCTATATGAAGAAGGGTCAGGACGTCGTCGACATGAACCATCGCGCCATCGACGCGGGCGCCACGGCGTTCGTGCAGGTGGAGGTGCCTGCAAGCTGGGCGAACGCTGTGGACGAGAACGAGGCTCCGACGCTCGAGGGTCGTGCCGAAGTGGTGAAGATGGTGCGCGAGATCATGGAGCCGGTCGGCCGTATGGACGGCGACCGTCTGCCGGTGTCGGCGTTCGTCGACCACGCCGACGGCCAGTTCGAGCAGGGCGCGGCCGCCTACGAGAAGCGCGGCGTGGCTGTGAGCGTGCCCGCGTGGGATGCCGCCACGTGCATCCAGTGCAACCAGTGCGCTTTCGCGTGCCCGCATGCCACCATCCGCCCGTTCGCCCTCACCGAGGAAGAGGCTGCTGCGGCTCCCGCCGCTACCGTCATGGTGCCTGCGAAGGGCAAGGCCGCTGCCGGCCTGCAGTACACGCTGGCCATCTCGCCGCTCGACTGCATGGGCTGCGGCGTGTGCGTGAACGTGTGCCCGTCTGACTCGCTGGCAATGGTATCCACGGAAAGCCAGCTGGCGCAGCAGGACGTGTTCGACTACTGCGTGGACAACGTGTCCGACAAGCCCGCGCTCGAGGATGCCACGGTCAAGGGCAGCCAGTTCAAGCAGCCGCTGCTGGAGTTCTCCGGCGCCTGCGCCGGTTGCGCCGAGACGGCGTACGCCAAGCTGGTCACCCAGCTGTTCGGCGATCGCATGTACGTCGCGAACGCCACGGGTTGCTCGTCCATCTGGGGCGGTCCGGCCGCTACGTCGCCGTATACGGTGAACGCCGAGGGTCGCGGGCCTGCGTGGTCGAACTCCCTGTTCGAGGACAACGCCGAGCACGGCCTGGGCATGTTGCTGGGTCACGAGGCGGTGCGTGACCGCCTGGTCGGCAAGTTGGAAGCCATGGCAGCTAACGACAAGACGCCGGCTGAGACCAAGGATCTTATCGCGGCGTACCTCGACACCATGGCCGATGGCGAGGCGAACGCCAAGGCCGTCGAGGCGCTCGTTCCCGCGCTCGAGGCTGCTGCCGAGAACGGTTGCCCGGAGGCGCCCGAGATCCTGCAGAACAAAGAGTACCTGAACAAGAAGTCCGTCTGGATCTTCGGCGGCGACGGCTGGGCCTACGACATCGGTTACGGCGGCCTCGACCACGTGCTGGCATCCGGCGAGGACGTGAACGTGTTCGTGTTCGACACCGAGGTGTACTCCAACACCGGCGGTCAGGCTTCGAAGGCAACCAACATCGGCCAGGTCGCCCAGTTCGCGGCCGCGGGCAAGGATGTCAAGAAGAAGAGCCTCACCGAGATCGCGATGGCGTACGGCTACGTGTACGTGGCGCAGGTTGCCATGGGCGCCAAGCCGGCCCAGACCATCAAGGCCATCGCCGAGGCCGAGGCCTATCCCGGACCGTCGCTGATCATCGGCTACTCGCCGTGCGAGATGCACTCCATCAAGGGCGGCATGGCGAACTGCCAGGACGAGATGAAGAAGGCCGTCGACTGCGGCTACTGGAACCTGTTCCGCTTCAACCCGGCCGCCGAGCCCGGCAAGAAGTTCACGCTGGACTCCAAGGAGCCTGCGGGCGGCTACCAGGAGTTCCTCATGAACGAAGCGCGTTATAGCCGTCTGACCCGCGAGTTCCCTGAGCGCGCCAGCGAGCTGTTCGAGCGCAACGAGAAGGCGGCCATGGACCGCTACGAGCACCTGCTCAAGCTCAAGGACGTCTACGCCGAAGCGTAAGCCGTTTTCAAGGAACACGATGAACGAAAGCCCCCGACGCGAACGAGCGTCGGGGGCTTTTTGCGTCCGAGAGTTGTTCTTCGTTGATGTTGTACGAAAATGGTTGTACAATTGAGCACACGAAAGGAGTCGGCATGGACGATTCTATGGTTACGGCACGCATGCTGGATGAAAAGAAGCGCAAAGGCGCTCGCATCCTTGCGCGAGAGGGTCTCAGCGCTTCTCAAGCGATCAACCTCATGTACGACAAAATGATCGAGGAGGGGGAGGCGGGTTTCCTTCGAGCCGATTCGAGCCGTATCGGCGATGAGGCGAAGTGGGCCGCTGCTTCTCGCTTCGTCGATTCTCTATCCTCGAAGCGCGCTTCTCGTTTCGACGATATGACTAAGGCAGAGGTGAGGATGGAGCGCCTGCGTTCGAGGGGCATGATGTGATATGGCTCGCATGAAGCTCCTGTTGGACACCAATGTCGTTATCGATTATCTGCATGAGCGCGAGCCATATTACGAAAAGGCGCGCTTGCTCATGACGGCGGGCCGTGTGGGGGAATTCAGTCTCTGGATCACCTCGTCGCAGGTGACCGATCTTATCTACATCCTCTCGGAGGGCGGGAAGCGCTCGCTGTTGTCGCATGTGCTTGAGCAGCTGCGAGGGATGCGGACGTTCGTGAACGTGCATGCCGTCAGCGATCGGGAGGTCGATCGGATGCTGGCAGCCTCGTGGAAGGATCCGGAAGATTCGCTTATCTTTGAATCGGCATTGGAGATGCGCGCCGATGCAATCGTCACGCGCAATCAGAAAGATTTCGAGTCATCGGTGATCAAAGTGGTGGACTGCGACGAATTCTTCGTCTGGATGCGCAAGGACTTCGGATTGGACTACGAAGAGGTGGTCATCTAGCGAGATGCGTGATCGGACGCATATGAGTGAAACGTGGTCGGCTTCCCCTTCGGGGTGAAGCCAATTGCGATTCGTGCCCAGTGCGTCTATCCGCACCGCGATGCGCAGAGCTTCGGGCCGTCGTGCGAACGGGCGGGTATCAGCCGCCCGTTGCGCAAGACGGGCGGGCGCTCATGCGCTACCATGGGGGCACCCGATTTCAGAAGGAGCCGACGCACGCCATGGACGAAGCACGCGAGCCCACCCCTCATGCCCTGACGCGATTCTCCGACGAGGTGCGCGGCTGGTTCCTCGATGCCTTTCCCGAGCCCACGCCGTTGCAGGAGCGTGCCTGGGACGTTATCGAGGGCGGCGAGAACGCGCTGGTCATCGCACCCACCGGCTCGGGCAAGACGCTTGCTGCGTTCCTGTTCGCCATCGACGAGCTTATGCGCGAGAAGGCGGCGACGGCGGATTTGCCGAAGAAGGAGCGTCCCGGCAAGGGCGTGCGCGTGCTGTACATCTCGCCGCTGAAGGCGCTCGGGGCGGACGTGGAGCGCAACTTGCAGGCGCCGCTCGCCGGCATCGCGGCGCGCATGGCGGCCGCAGGCGGCGCGATGCCCGAAGTGCGCACGGGCATGCGCACGGGCGACACCACGCCCGATCAGCGCCGTAGCCTGCAGCGCAACCCGCCCGACATCCTCATCACCACGCCCGAGTCGCTGTACCTCATGCTCACGTCGCAGGCGCGCGAGACGCTGCGCACCGTGGAAACCGTCATCGTCGACGAAGTGCACGCGTTGGCGGGAAGCAAGCGCGGCGCGCACCTGGCTTTGAGCCTCGAGCGCCTCGACGACCTGCTGGACGAGCCGGCGCAGCGCATCGGGCTGTCGGCCACCGTGCGTCCGCGCGACGAGATCGCGCGCTTCCTGGGCGGGCCCCATCCCGTGCGCGTCGTCGCCTCCGAGGGGCGGCCCGACATGGACGTGCGCGTGCGCGTGCCCGTGCGCGACATGACCGCCGTGCCGACGTTCGGGGGAAGCGACCTGACGGGGGGCGGCGCGGGAAAGCGCGGGGGAGGGCCGCGCCGCGCGCCTGCGGAGGAAGCGTGGAAGTCCGACCGCGCCCTGCGCGCCGCCATGGCGAAGTCCTCGCTCCCGGCGAGCACGACGAGTCCCGACAGCCGTCTCGGCTCGTCTTCCATCTGGCCCTACATCGAAGCCTCCATCCTCGACGAGGTGCTGGCGCACCGCACCACCATCGTGTTCGTGAACTCGCGCGGGCTGTGCGAGAAGCTGACGGCGCGCCTGAACGACCTGTACGCGAAGCGCATGGGCATCGCGCGCGGCGTCGATGCGGACGCCCCGGCGGCGCCCATCCGCTCGGATCTGGGCTCTACGGCGGACATGTCCACGGGCGCGCCGGCCGTCATCGCGAAGGCGCACCACGGATCGGTGTCGAAGGAGAAGCGCCTGCAGGTGGAGCGCGAGCTGAAAGCGGGCGAGCTGCCGTGCGTGGTGGCCACCTCGTCGCTGGAACTGGGCATCGACATGGGATCCATCGATCTCGTGCTGCAGGTGGCGGCCCCGCCGTCGGTGGCCAGCGCCCTGCAGCGCATCGGGCGCGCGAACCACCAGGTGGGCGGCCGCTCGACGGGGTCCATCTTCCCGCGCACCCGCACCGAGATCATCGACGCGGCCGTGGCGGCCGAAGGCATGTACGAGGGTCGCATCGAGCAGACGGCGCTCGTGAAGAACGCGCTGGACGTGCTGGCCCAGCAGACGGTTGCGGCGGTGGCCATGGACGAGCTGGCGGCGGACGACTGGTTCGACACCGTGCGGCGCGCGGCCCCGTATTCCGAGCTTCCGCGACGGGCCTTCGATTCGGTGCTGGGCATGCTGGCCGGCCGCTACGCGACGGCCGATTTGGCCGAGTTCTCGCCGCGCATCGTGTGGGATCGCGAGCGCGGGCGGCTGCTGGCGCGTCCCGGCACGCAGCGCCAGGCCGTCATGTCGGCGGGCACCATCCCCGACCGCGGGATGTTCTCGGTGGTGTTGCCGGAAGGCGACGGCGCGCAAGGCCGGCGGCGCGTGGGCGAGCTGGACGAAGAGATGGTGTACGAGTCGCGAGTAGGCGACATCATCACGTTGGGCACCAGCTCGTGGCGTATCAGCGAGATCACGCGCGACCGCGTGATCGTGGAGTCCGCGCCCGGGCGCTCGGCCCGTCTGCCGTTCTGGCATGGCGAAGGCGTGGGGCGGCCCGCCGAGACGGGGCGCATGCGCGGCGCGTTCTTGCGCGCGGTGGCCGCGGGCATCGAAGGCGACGATGCGGAGGCGGAGGAGGGGGGCTTCGGCGTGTCCTGTGCGGTGAGCGAGCGCTTGGCCGCGGATGGCCTCGACGACGATGCGCAGCGCAATCTCGTCGAGCTGATCCGCTCGCAGCGCGCGGCGACGGGCATCATCCCCGACGACAAGACGCTCGTGGTGGAACGCTGCGAGGACGAGCAGGGCGACTGGCGCGTGCTGCTGCATTCGCCGTACGGCCGCCGCGTGCACGAGCCCTGGGCGATGGCGGTGTCCGACCGCATCATGGCGATCTACGGCTACGATGCGCAGGCCATGGCGGCCGACGACGGCATCGTCCTGCGCATCCCCATGACCGAGACCCGCCTTCCCGGCATCGAGCTGTTCGCGTTCGACTCCGACGAGCTCGACCGCATCGTGCGCGATCGCGTGGGCTCCACGTCGCTGTTCTCGGCGCGGTTCCGCGAATGCGCCGCGCGCGCCCTGCTGATGTCGCCCATCGCGCCGGGCAAGCGCGCCCCGCTGTGGCAGCAGCGCCTCAAGGCCGGCCAGCTGCTGGAGGCTGCCCGGCGCGAGCGCGAGTTCCCCATCCTGGTGGAAACGGCGCGCGAGTGCTTGCAGGACGTGTACGACATGAGGGCGCTGCACGAGCTGATGGAGCAGGTGCAGGCGGGATCGGTGCGCTTGGTGGAGGCGCAGACGTCGGTGCCGTCGCCGTTCGCGGCGCCGCTTCTGTTCGGGTACGTGGGCGAGCACCTCTACGCGGGCGACCTGCCGCACGCCGAGCAACGCGCGTCGCTGCTGTCGCTCGACCCCACGCTGCTGGGCGAGCTGCTGGGCTCGACCGACTTGGGCGACGTGCTGGACGCGGACGTGATAGCCGGCGTGGAGGCCGGCTTGCAGCGCCTTGCTCCCGATCGGCGCATGCGCGGCGTCGAGGGCGCGGCCGACTTGCTGCGCGTGCTGGGGCCTCTGTCCGTCGAGGAGGCGGCGTTGCGCATGCGTTCGGACGCCGAAGCGGACGACGACGGGGCAGCGGACGAAGGGGGCGGCGAAGTGGCCACCGAAGAGGAAGCGCATGCGCTGCTCGAAGAGCTGCAGCGCGCCCATCGGGCGTTTACGGTCGTGTTGGGCGGCAAGGAGCTCTGGGCGGCCGTCGACGATGCGGCGTTTCTGCGCGATGCGCTGGGCGCGACGATCCCCCCGTGGGCCGACGCGCTCAACCGCCCCGCCAGCCAATCCGGCCAAGCGCAAGCCCCCTTACGTGATCCCGAGCGAAGCGCGCAGCGCGAAATCGAAGGATCCCGTGCGGCGTCGGCCGAAAGCGATGGCGGCGAGGATGCGCTCCACCCCCTGGACGAACTGCTCGCACGCTACGCGCGCACGCACGGCCCCTTCTCCGCCGAGGCCGCGGCGGCGCGCTTCGGCATCGGGGTCGCCGTCGCCCGGGACGGCCTCGCCCGCCTCGCCTCGGCGG
>NZ_GL622581.1:43134-85299 GCF_000185625.1 Eggerthella sp. 1_3_56FAA | reverse complement strand
GCTCGCTGCTGTCGTTCACGGACGACGGAGACGCGCTCGCCCGGGCCGCGCGGGCCCTCGTGGCGCACGAGAAGCGCTCCCTCAGGCGCGCCGGAGCCGAAGGCGCCCGCAAGAAGGTGGTCGTGGAAACGCTCAACGGCCGATCGATCCTGGATTCCCCGCTTGCCGAAGTCCTGCAAGATGCGGGGTTGGTGCGCCTTCCCGACGGCATGCGCCTCTACGTCTCGCCGTTCTGACGGTTCCGACGGCTCCGGCGGCCTACGGACTGCGCCAACCTGTGCGCCTTACATGCCCCGAACAAGAAAAGGAGCCGCCCGAGGGCGGCTCCTTCCGAACGATCGCAAGCCGGGCGTGCAGTCTAGCCCAGCAGCTTCTCCACGTAGGCCAGCTTCACGCAGACGGTGAACACGTCCATAGCCTCGTCCAACTCCTCCAGCGGCGGCAGGGTGGGGGCGATGCGGATATTGCTGTCGTTCGGATCCTGCTTGTACGGGTACGTGGCGCCTGCGCCCGTCATCGTGACGCCTGCTTCCTTCGCCAGGGTCACGACGCGCTTGGCACAGCCTTGCGGTGCGTCGAACGACACGAAGTAGCCGCCGCGCGGGTTCGACCACGAGCAGCCGCCCACCTCGTCGAGTCCCTCCTGCAGCTTGGCGTTCACCAGCTCGAACTTCGGGCGCAGGATGGCGGCGTGCTTGGCCATGTGCGCCGCCAGGCCTTCGGCGTCGCGCAGGAAGCGCACGTGGCGCAGCTGGTTCAGCTTGTCGTGGCCGATGGTCTGCACGCCCACGCGTTTCTTGATCTCGGCGATGTTGGCCGGGCTCGCCGCCAAGGCGGAGATGCCCGCGCCGGGGAACGTCACCTTCGAGGTGGAGGCGAACTTGAAGCAGCGGTCCTCGGTTCCCGCTTCGCGACAGGCGGCGGCGATGTCGAGCAGCTGATCCTGCTCGGCCGCGTCGTCGAACAGATGGTGCACGCAGTACGCGTTGTCCCAGAAGATGCGGAAGTCGTCGGCGGCGCACTCCATGGCGGCCAGGCGGCGCACCGTCTCGTCGGAATACGTCGTGCCGCCGGGGTTCGAGTACTTCGGCACGCACCAGATGCCCTTCACGGAGGCGTCGGAGGCGGCGATGCGCTCGACCTCGTCCATGTCGGGCCCTTCGTCGGTCATCGGCACGGGGATCATCTCGATGCCGAACTCCTCGGTCACGCCGAAGTGGCGGTCGTAGCCGGGAGCGGGGCAGATCCACTTCACCGTGTCCAGCTTGCCCCACGGCTCAGAGCCCAGCGTGCCGAACATCCAGCAGCGCGCCACGGTGTCGTACATGATGTTGAGGCTGGCGTTGCCGAACACGATGACGTTGTCCGGCTCGTCGTCCAGCATGCAGGCCATGAACTCCTTGGCCTCGGGAAGGCCGAATCCCACGCCGTAGTTGCGGCAGTCGGTGCCGTCGGCGGCCACGCAGTCCTCCATCGTGGTCACGGTTTCCAGCAGCGGCATGCTGAGGTCGAGCTGCGCCTTGGCGGGCTTGCCGCGCGCCATGTTCAGCGCCAGACCGCGCGCCTTGATCTCGCCGTACTCGCGCTCCAGCTCCTCCTTGAGCGCTGCCAGCTGAACGTTATCCATCTCCGCGTACGTGGGCATCGTGCTTCCTTCCATTGTGAGTCGTGCGTACGATCCCCAGTATAAGGTTAAGGGGAAAGGCCGTCGATAGCGTTTTCGCCGAACGACGGTCCGGTGTCCCGCGTGCAACGGCTCCGCCGCCCTCCGCTGCGCCGGAAGCTCCGCGCGCTACGATGCGGGCATCCGACGAAAGGAGGCCCTCATGCCCATACCCGACCCGCGCGCCAACGAGAAGAAGGAAACCTACATCTCGCGCTGCATGGAGCACATCACCCGCTACGAGAAGGACAAGTTCCCCGATCAAGACCAGCGCGCCGCCATCTGCTACTCCACTTGGGATCGCTGGCAGAAGGACCACGGCCACCCCGAGAAAGCCGAAAAGTAGGCTTCGTTCCAAGTCCCTTCATCCTGCATGAGGCGGGGCGGCGGGGGCGATGACCTGCCTCCGCCGCAATTAGTCGCGCTTCGACCCGCGCCGTTGTCGTATAATTCCCTCATTTCGCATAGAGAAGAGGGGAGGAGACACCTGTGGTTTCCAACGATTTTTGGGTCGTATTCGCGATGCTCCTGTATTTCGTCGCGGTGCTCACCATCGGGTTCGTGTACGCGAAGCGCTCGAACTCGTCGACGGCCGAGTACTTCCTCGGCGGCCGCGGGGTGGGGCCGTGGCTCACGGCGCTGTCGGCGGAGGCGTCCGACATGTCGGGCTGGTTGCTCATGGGCCTGCCGGGCGTGGCCTACTTCACCGGTGCGTCCGACGCCATGTGGACCGCCATCGGCCTTGCCATCGGCACGTATCTCAACTGGAAGTTCGTGGCGAAGCGTTTGCGGAAGTATTCCGTGGTGGCGGGCGATTCCATCACGCTGCCGGAATTCTACAGCAAGCGCTTCCATGACCGTAAGAACATCGTGTCCACGGTGGCCGCGCTCATCATCATGGTGTTCTTCTGCGTGTACGTGGGCAGCTGTTTCGTCACGTGCGGAAAGCTGTTCGCCACGCTGTTCGGCCTCGACTACGCCACGATGATGGTGCTCGGCGCCATCATCGTGTTTTTGTACACGCTGGTCGGCGGCTACCTTTCGGTGGTCACCACCGACTTCGTGCAGGGCGTGCTCATGTTCTTCGCGCTGGCCACCGTGTTCGTGGGCTCGGTCGCCTGGGCGGGCGGCGTCGACAACACCGTCGCGTTCCTGCAGAACATCCCCGGCTTCCTCAGCGGCACCCAGATAGCGGTGCCCCTCGTGGACGACGCGGGCCGGCAGCTCGTGGAGAACGGGACGCCCCTGTTCGGCGACGCGGCCGAGTACCCGCTCATCACCATCGCCTCGATGCTGGCGTGGGGCCTCGGCTACTTCGGTATGCCGCAGGTGCTCGTGCGATTCATGGGCATCCGCTCGGCTGACGAGGTGAAGAAGTCGCGCGTGATCGCGGTCGTATGGTGCGTCGTGTCGCTGGCCTGCGGCATCTGCATCGGCTTGGTGGGCCGCGTCATCATTCCCGTCGACTTCGCCACGCAGGCTCAGGCCGAAAACGTGTTCATCGTGCTGTCCCAGATGATCTTGCCGCCGTTCATGTGCGGCGTAGTGGTGTCGGGCATCTTCGCGGCGTCGATGAGCTCCTCGTCCTCGTACCTGCTGATCGCCGGCTCCTCGGTGGCTGAGAACATCTTCCGCGGGGTCGTCAAGAAAGACGCCACCGACCGCCAGGTCATGATCGTGGCGCGCCTCACGCTCATCGCGGTGTTCATGTTCGGCATCATCGTGGCGTACGACGAGAACTCTTCTATCTTCGGGGTGGTGTCCTACGCTTGGGCGGGCCTCGGCGCCTCGTTCGGCCCGCTCACCCTGTGCGCCTTGTATTGGCGCCGCGCCAACATGCAGGGTGCGCTGGCCGGCATGATCACTGGTACGGTCACGGTGCTCGTCTGGCACAACTTCATCAAGCCTCTCGGCGGCGTGTTCGGCATCTACGAGCTGCTCCCCGCGTTCGTCCTGTCGTTCGCCGCCATCATCATCGTGTCGCTGCTCACGCCCGCCCCGTCGGAGGCGGTCGCGAACGAGTTCGACCATTACATGGACGAAGGGGGAGCCGCCGTCGAAAAGGTCGTGCAGTAGTCGGATCGTTCACGGTTGCACAACATCTAGAGGAGGCCACCACAACACTTGGTGGCCTCCTCTTTTTCCCGTCATGCCTGATGGAGGGCTTGTTTGTGGTTTCGTGACGTGAAGGATACGGCTGCGGCACTTCGACATCGCCCCATGTGGCGGCTTTGAACTGGGCTTATGAAACGCGTTCACAACCTTTTTTGACCATCGGCGCGAACGTGGTATCATGCGTTCAGCTTTTGCCCATACATACTACGTGCTCAATCTAGGAGGATTTCATACATGAGCGAGCATACAATCGGACTGAGCAGGCGAACATTCCTCACCGGCGCGGCCGCGCTCGGCGCCCTTTCCGTTCTGGCTCCGACGACCGCGTTCGCAGAGACGGCTGCTGAGAAGCAGGCCGAGGCCGATGCGGTGCGCAACCAGCTGATCGGCTTGCAGGCCGATCTCGAGGCTGCCGAAATCAGCTATTACTCCGCCCTCGACGAGCGCGATGCCGCGCAGAAGGCGATGGAGGATCAGCAGGCCAAAATCGACGACGCTAACAGCCAGATCAGCGATCTGCAGGACAAGCTGGGCACGCGTGCCCGCAACATGTACCGCAACGGATCCACGAGCTTCGTCGATTTCGTCCTGGGTGCCGCCTCGTTCGAAGAGTTCACCCAGAATTGGGATCTTCTCAACAAGATGAACGAGAACGACGCCGATATGGTCGACCAGACGAAGACCTTGCGCGAAGAGCTGCAGGCTGCCAAGGACGAATTCGCTCGCCAAGAGCAAATCGCCTCGGCCAAGGCTGCGGAAGCCAAACAGATCCAAAGCGATGTCCAGGCCAAGGTCGACCAGGCTACCGAGCTGGTCAGCTCCCTCGATGCCGAAGCGCAGGAGCTCCTTCAGCAGGAGCAGGCTGCGGCGGCGGCCGCTGCGGCGGCGGAGGCTGCGGCCGAGGCCGAGCGTCAGCGCCAGGCGGAGCAGGCGGTGAACTCCCGGCGGCGGCGGTGGCGGCGCTAGCGGCGGTTCAGGTTCCGGCTCCGGCGGCGGAAGCGGTTCGTCCGGCGGCGGCGGTGGTGGCGGTTCTGTAGTGTATCCGTCCCGTCCGGTCGGTTCCTACGACTCGGTCGTGGGCTACGCTATGAGCCGTATCGGCTGCCCCTACATCTGGGGTGCCGAAGGCCCCGACTCCTTTGACTGCTCCGGCTTGGTCACGTGGGCGTACCGCCAGGTGGGCATGTATCTGCCGCACCAGAGCGAGGCGCAGTACGCGGCAGCCGCGCGCGTCGTATCGGTTTCCGAGGCGCGTCCGGGCGACGTGCTGTGGCGTTACGGTCACGTCGGTATCGCGGTGAGTGCAGGCGGCTCGCACTACGTGCACGCTCCCACCTTCAACGCGTACGTGCGCGACACCGATCCGCTGTCGTGGGCGCAGTTCACGAACGCGCTGCAGTTCTAAGGCTTCATACGATCACTAAGGGAGGGCTTCGGCCCTCCCTTCTTCTATACCACGGTGCCAACCGTTGGTTCCGCGCGAAAGGAGATCGACCATGCGCATATTCGTCGAGCTCGACAACGGGCTGCTGCCCGATCGCTTCGGCAAGCACGCCCCCGAAGCGTACCAGCTGGACGGGCATCCCGTCCGCTCGTTTCCCATAGAAATCGCCGACGTGCCCGAAGGCGCGCGCTCGCTTGCGCTCACGTTTCTCGACTACGACGCCGTCCCCGTAGGCGGCTTCTGCTGGATCCATTGGCTTGCGTGCGACATCGCGCCGGACACGACGCTCGTTCCCGAGAACGCCAGCGCCTCGGGCGAGCTGGCTTGCGTACAGGGCTCGAACAGCGATTGGTCGCCTCTGGCAGGCAGCCATACCGACCCGCGCATCATCCATCGTTACGCGGGCCCGTACCCGCCTGACAAGACGCACGACTACACGCTGACCGTGTACGCGCTCGATTGCGAGCTCGGTTTGTCCGAGGGCTACTTCCTCAACGAGTTCAGGCGCGCCGTTCGCGGGCATGTGCTGGACGAGGCTTCGCTCGAGCTGCCCAGCCGCGCATAGGGGAGGGCTCGTGGAAGCCGTTCGCATCGAGCATCCGCTCGAACCTATATATGCAGTCGATTCGCGCGTGCTCGTGCTGGGAACCATGCCTTCTCCGAAATCGCGCGAGATCGGATTCTACTACGGGCATCCGCAAAACCGGTTCTGGAAGGTGATGGGCGCGCTGTTCGACGAGCCCGAGCCGCTCGGCATCGAGGGACGCACGGCGTTTCTCTATGCGCACGGCATCGCTCTTTGGGACGTTCTGTCGTCCTGCGCTATCGTCGGAGCTTCGGATGCGAGCATCGTCGACCCCGTTGCGAACAATCTTTCGCGCATTGCCGAGGCGGCGCCGCTCGAAGCCGTGTTCACCACGGGCTCGAAGGCGACGGCGCTCTATCGCCGCTTCGGCGCGCCGCAACTTCCCGGCCTTGCGCACACGGGACTTCCTTCCACCAGTCCTGCGAACGCGCGCATGCGCCTCGACGATCTTGTGAAAGCGTATTTGTCGATTCGCGAAACTTTGGAACGCCGGGACGGCGGCGGGCGATGAGCTTCTGCGAGGTCGTCGCTCGATTCGCTGGGCGGAGAGGTCGAGAAAAGGAGGAATCGTGGAGACACGCCCGGGGGCGTGTAGACAGTTGACACGCCGATGTTCCTAGCGTATTATTCTCCTGCTCGCGCGTTCGGGTTCACCGAAAAGCGCGGCAGGCAGCTTGATAAATACACATGAATTAAGCAGCGAATTATGGGCGTGTGCCCGAGTGGCTAAAGGGGACGGGCTGTAAACCCGTTGGCTATGCCTACCTAGGTTCGAATCCTAGCGCGCCCACCATTTTTCGCCTGTGTAGCTCAGTCGGTAGAGCACTTCCTTGGTAAGGAAGAGGTCGTCGGTTCAAGTCCGATCGCAGGCTCCATTTTTTGCTACCTGGCGGTGTAGCTCAGTTGGTTAGAGCACACGGTTCATACCCGTGGCGTCACTGGTTCAAATCCAGTCACCGCTACCATTGTATTATTTCGCGTCCGCTTTGTCGGACGCGTCGTTATTTTGTTTTCGTTTCGCGAAAATATCCTATAAGGAGGATGAAACATGGCTAAGGAGAAGTTCGAGCGTTCCAAGCCGCATGTTAACATCGGTACCATCGGCCACGTCGACCACGGTAAGACGACCCTGACGGCCGCCATTTCCAAGACGCTGTCCGAGAACGACGGCTCGCACGGCTCCGCTCGTGCCGACTTCACGGCGTTCGAGAACATCGACAAGGCTCCCGAGGAGCGCGAGCGCGGTATCACGATCTCCATCGCTCACATCGAGTACGAGACGGATTCCCGCCACTACGCTCACGTCGACTGCCCCGGTCACGCTGACTACGTCAAGAACATGATCACGGGTGCTGCTCAGATGGACGGCGCCATCCTCGTTATCGCCGCCACCGACGGCCCGATGGCCCAGACCCGCGAGCACATCCTGCTCGCCCGTCAGGTCGGCGTGCCCTACATCGTGGTCTTCCTGAACAAGTGCGACATGGTCGACGACGAGGAGCTCCTCGAGCTCGTCGAGATGGAAGTTCGCGAGCTGCTCGACTCTTACGAGTTCCCGGGCGACGACACCCCGATCATCCGTGGCTCCGCTCTGAAGGCTCTCGAGGGCGACAAAGAGTGGCAGGAGAAGGTCTGGGAGCTCATGGACGCCGTCGACTCCTACATCCCGACGCCGGAGCGCATGGTCGACAAGCCGTTCCTGATGGCCGTCGAGGACACGATGACCATCACCGGCCGTGGCACCGTTGCCACCGGTCGTGTGGAGCGCGGTACGCTGCATGTCAACGACCCGCTGGAGATCGTCGGTATCAAGGAGACCCAGAACACGGTCTGCACCGGTATCGAGATGTTCCGCAAGCTGCTCGACGAGGCTCAGGCCGGCGACAACATCGGCTGCCTGCTCCGCGGTGTCAAGCGCGAGGAGATCGTTCGCGGCCAGGTTCTCTGCAAGCCCGGTAGCGTGACCCCGCACACCGAGTTCGAGGGTCAGGTCTACATCCTGACGAAGGAAGAGGGCGGCCGCCACACGCCGTTCTTCGACGGCTACCGTCCGCAGTTCTACTTCCGCACGACGGACGTGACGGGTGTTGCCCACCTTCCCGAGGGCACCGAGATGGTCATGCCGGGCGACAACGTGGAGATCAAGGGCGAGCTCATTCACCCGATCGCCATGGAAGAGGGCCTGCGCTTCGCTATCCGCGAGGGTGGCCGCACGGTCGGCTCCGGTCGCGTTACGAAGATCATCAAGTAACACCGTTTTAGCGTGATTCGGCGGGGCCCGCTCCAAGCGGGCCCCGCTCATGAAAATTCATGTGTATGAGATCCAAGCTCGTTTCAGTTGAGGCATAAAGGAGAATTCATGCGTACGTTGGTCACTTTGGCGTGCACGGAGTGCAAGCGCCGTAACTACACGACCAAGAAGAACAAGCAGAACAATCCTGATCGTATCGAGTTGAAGAAGTACTGCAAGTGGTGCAAGTGCCACACGGTGCATAAAGAGACCCGATAGCGCGTCAGAGGTTTGCACGAGCATAGGCCAGTAGCTCCAATTGGTAGAGCGGCGGTCTCCAAAACCGCATGTTGGGGGTTCGAGTCCCTCCTGGCCTGCCAGCTCGAGTATATGAGCAGCTTGCATCAGGTTGCTTGGATGAGCAGCTTGTGATCAGGCTGCTTGTTTGGCGTTTACACGGATACGAATCCCCGGTTAAGGAATCAGATGGCGAAGAAATCAAAGACACAGCGAGCGAAGGCATCTGCCGCACGCGCAGCCCGCAAGGAGCAGGCGCTGAAGGAAGAGGCCGCTGCCAAGGCGAACAAGAACGCCGAGGCCGATGCTGCTGCGACCGAGGCGCCTAAGAAGCGGTTCTTCAAGAAGGCCGAGAAAAGCGACGCGGCCGTGGACGGCGGCAAGCAGGCGAAGGCCTCTGCGAAAGCCGTCGAGAAGAAGGTCGAGAAGGCTCCTGAGAAGAAGCCTGCGAAGAAGCGTCGTTTCGGGTTTCTCAAGGACGTTCGCTCGGAGCTCAAGCGCGTCACGTGGCCGACCAAGCAGGACGTCCTGCGCTGGAGCGTCGTCGTGGTAGTCGCGCTCGTGTTCTTCGGCGTGTACGTTGCCGTGCTCGACAACGTCGTCATCACGCCGCTGCTGATTGCAATTTCCGGTTTGGGGGTCTAAGCGCATGGCGAAGAAGTGGTACGTCCTGCACACGTATTCAGGATACGAGAACAAGGTCAAGAAGAACCTCGAGACGCGCATCGAAACGATGGGTCTCGAGAACAACGTCTTCGGTATCGAGATCCCGACAGAGATGGTCACCGAGATCAAAGAGGGCGGCCGTCGCGTCGAGAGCGAGAAGAAGGTGTTCCCGGGCTACGTGCTCGTCCGCATGGAGCTGGACGATCGCAGCTGGGCTGCGGTTCGCAACACCCCGGGCGTGACGGGGTTCGTGGGTGCCGACGGCAACCCTGCGCCGCTCACGCGCGACGAGTACAACAAGATCATGAAGCGCACGAGCCGCGAGGCTCCGAAGAAGACTTCGTCGAGCCTGGAAGTGGGGCAGTCGGTGAAGGTGGTCTCGGGTCCGCTCGCCGAGTTCGACGGCGTGGTGTCCGAGGTGTCGCCCGATGCCGGCAAGGTGAAGGTCATGGTCTCCATCTTCGGCCGCGAGACTCCGGTCGAGCTTTCGTTCGATCAGGTGGCCAAGATTTAAAGGTGCGAACACAAGCGGCGTCGCGTGCCCGCGTGGACCGGGGCTTCTCATTCGACCTATGCCGCTTTGTTGATAGATTTGTCTAGATGATTTTACTCAGCTGAAAGGAAGCTCTCATGGCTGAAAAGAAGCAAACCGGCTTTATCAAGCTGCAAATCCCCGCGGGCGCCGCCAACCCGGCTCCTCCGGTCGGCCCGGCCCTCGGCGCCCAGGGCGTCAACATCATGCAGTTCTGCCAGGCGTTCAACGCCCAGACGCAGGACCAGTCCGGCACCATCATCCCGGTCGAGATCACGGTGTACGAGGACAAGTCGTTCACCTTCGTGTGCAAGACCCCGCCGGCGGCCGTCCTCATCAAGGAGAAGCTGAACATCAACAGCGGTTCCGGCCTGCCGCACGTGCAGCCCGTCGGCACGCTCACGGAGGATCAGCTCCGCGAGATCGCCGAGATCAAGATGCCCGACCTCAACGCCAACACCATCGAGGCCGCCATGGAGATCATCGCCGGCACGGCTCGCAGCATGGGCGTGCGCATCGAGGGTCGCGAGATGAAGATCAAGTACGTGCCCTCCAAGAAGGTCGCGGCCATGCTTCAGGGCAAGACGCTGGAAGACTAGCCTCCAGCTGCCCGACGTAGGGAATGACCGGCCGCCGGAAAGGCGGCCGTTGTTCGATAGAACGCAGTGGAAGGGCGCCGAGGGCGCTCGCTACTCACCACGAAAGGAAGAACCATGACGAAGCTTTCCAAGAACTATCGCGCCGCTCTCGAGAAGGTCGGCGAGGAGACCCGCGCCCCCCTCGAGGCCATGGCCCTCGTGAAGGAGGTCTCGTTCGCGAAGTTCGACGAGACGGTGGAGGCGGACTTCCGCCTGGGCATCGACACCCGTCAGGCCGATCAGCAGCTCCGCGGCACCGTGAGCCTGCCGAACGGCTCGGGCAAGACCGTCCGCGTGGCCGTGTTCGCCGAGGGCGAAGCCGCTCGTGCCGCCGAAGAGGCCGGTGCCGACATCGTGGGCACCGACGAGCTGACGCAGCAGATCCAGGCCGGCGAGTTCAACTTCGATGCCGCCGTGGCCACGCCCGATCAGATGGGCAAGGTCGGTCGCCTGGGCAAGATCCTCGGTCCCCGCGGCCTCATGCCGAACCCGAAGCTGGGCACCGTCACCAACGACGTGGCGAAGGCCATCAACGAGCTCAAGGGCGGCCGCGTGGAGTACCGCGCCGACCGTTACGGCATCGCGCACGTCATCCTCGGCAAGGTGAGCTTCACCGCCGAGCAGCTGGCCGAGAACTACGGCGCCGTGTACGACGAGATCCTCCGTATGAAGCCGGCCGCCGCGAAGGGCAAGTACGTGAAGTCCATCACGGTGTCCTCCACGATGAGCCCCGGCGTGAAGGTCGATCCGTCCGTGAACCGCAACTACACGGAGCCCGCCGCTGAATAAGCGCACGAGCACGAACCATGAAAAGGAGCCGAGAGGCTCCTTTTCTTTTGCATCATGAACGAACAAATGTTTCATGTGAAACACTCTGAGACGCCTATGCTCGACGGGGAGGAAGGCGATGCGGAGCCCTTCGCCCCCACGCTTCCTATAACGATCTCAATGTGATATCATATTCGTATCACCTCGCTGAGGTGGCGGGCGAGCGCATGGGGCGCGGAGCCTGAGAGAGAAAGGGATCATCATGTCCGTCGAGAAGACCGTTCATGCAAGGAGCGGCTGGCCGATGCTGGCGCTTCTGCTCGCCGTCGTCGCGCTGTGCGTCGCGTTGATCGTGACGGGGGCGACCATGGCTCCGCCCGATGATGCGCCTATCACGACCGCGACGCAAACGCTCGGCATTGCGCTGCTGGTGGCGGGCATCGTCGCCGTATGCGTGGCGCCCGTCCTGCTGCTGATGGGCTTCTTCACCATCCAGCCGAACCAGGCGCGCGTGCTCATCCTGTTCGGCGACTACAAGGGCACCGTGCGCGACGAAGGTTTCCACTGGGCCAACCCGTTCTACTCCCGCAACGCCGGCTCCACGGTCGACGTGGCCACGGGCAAGCCCATCGCGAAGTCCACGAAGGTCTCGCTGCGCGCCCGCACGTACAACGGCGAGCACCTCAAGGTGAACGACAAGTGCGGCAACCCCATCGAGATCGCCGACGTCATCGTGTGGCGCGTCGAGAACACGGCGAAAGCGCTGTTCGACGTGGACGACTACAACACCTACGTGCATACGCAAAGCGAGACGGCGCTGCGTCATGTGGCCACCACGTACGCCTATGACCAGATGCCCGGCGAGCCCGAAGACGAGATCACGCTGCGCAGCAACATCGAGGAGGTGTCCGAGGCGCTCAAGGAAGAGTTGGCGGTGCGCCTGGAGAAGGCCGGCGTGGTCATCGACGACGCGCGCCTCACGCACCTGGCGTACGCGCCGGAGATCGCCCAGGCGATGCTGCGCCGCCAGCAGGCCGAAGCCGTCATCGCCGCCCGCGAGAAGATCGTGCAGGGCGCGGTGAGCATGGTGGACATGGCGCTGGCCGAGCTGTCGGCGAAGAACGTGGTAGACTTGGACGACGAGCGCAAGGCCGCCATGGTGTCGAACCTCATGGTGGTGCTCTGCGGCGAGTCCGACGCGCAGCCCGTGCTGAACACGGGAACGCTGTACCAGTAGGAAGGAACGCTGCGGCGCGGCGCCACGCGCCGTGCCGCAGCTTCGGTGGCAAGCTATGGCGAAGCGAAAACAGTATCCCCTGCGCATCGATTCGGAGGTGTGGGCCGGCATCGAACGGTGGGCCGCCGACGATTTGCGCAGCGTGAACGCCCAGGTGGAGTTCATCCTGCGCCGGGCGCTCAAGGACGCGGGGCGCCTCAAGGACGAAGGCGGCCGGCAGCCCGGGCATCCGGGACGCACGGGAGACGAAGAAGCGCCCGCGGAGTGATTCCGCGGGCGCTTCCGTTCGTTCGGGCAGGAAAGGGGAGGGCGGTTATGCCAGCACCTCTTCGCGCTCGACGACTTCTTCCAGCTTCTCGCGCGCCGGAGCGCGGGAGGAGTCGTGCTCGGAGCCCTGCACGCGGCCGAGCTTCGTGTTGTCCTCCTTGCGGTTGCGCAGCGCGCGCACCGGGCTGGGCTGGTCCTCGATGCGGTAGTCCTCGCCGTCCTTCTTCTGCGCCTCGCGGATGACGCGGTGGCTGGGCACGTTCTGAATGCGGCCGTTCACCTGGTCGTTCCAGCCGAAGAAGCGGTAGTCGCCGGGCAGCTCGTCCAGTTCGACGAACCCCTCTTCCTTCGCGGTGAGGGTCGCCTGCTCGTCCAGCACCTCGCGCACGTAGTCCTTCGTGGGGTGGAAGTCCAGAAGCTCGGGGAACTCGCCGTCGGGGATGAGCGACTGCCATTCCATGTTCTCGTGCTTGTACAGCAGGTCGGCGGCCTTGTGCAGGTGCCCGACTTCCTGCTCGAAGTGCTGCTCCCAGATCTTCTTCACGTACGGGTCGACCTCGGTCTCGTAGAACGAATAGTACAGGTACGTCTCCATGTACTCGCGCAGAAGCAGGTTCTGCAGCCAGGTGGCCGAAGGGTCGAGCAGCGCGCCGTAGTGCGTGACGTGCTCTTCCTCGACCATGCCGATTTCCAGGTAGAGGTCGCGCGCGACGCCTTCGGGCTGCGTGTTGCCCAGGTTCATGTAGAAGTTCATGGTCTGCTGCTCGCCGGCCGTCAGGATGAGCGCGCCGAGGATCGTGCGGATGTCGGCGGTCTTGGCGTTGCGCGGGGCGCGGACCGAGTCGAACGGATGGCGATGGTGCGCGACGGTGGGACGGCCCGGCGTGATCTCGATGGTGTCGAGCACGAGCTCGTGAGCGGGCAGGTCCTCGTCGACCTTGAGCAGGTTCGCGTAGCGGTACAGGTGGTCGAAGTCCTCGAGCAGGGCGAAGTCCATGCAGGATTTCGCGTACGCGTCGGGCTCGTGCATGGCGAGCCAGGCCGTGAGGTCGACGGCCAGCTGCTCGTAGCCGATGGTGGTCTCAAGCGGTGTCTCGTCGGAGGGCGACAGCCAGTTCACGTGCTTCTGCTGACCGGCCTCGATGCGGCGCATGAGGGCGAGGTCGCGGCGCAGGTCGTTGTCCTCGCAGTTGCGGTTGAAGTTGTGGCCGAACATCACGGCCTCCACCTCGATACCGTTCATGAGGATGATGCGCGCCTTGGTGTACGGATCGGTTTCCAGCTTCTTGTAAGGGCGGGGCGAAAGATCCTTCCAGTCCAGCATCATGTCCTCAAGGGATTTCGTCGGTTTCTGGTCAAACGGGTTCATAGAGCCTCCTGTTCGTTTGCTGACGGTTGCCCTTGCCATGCTAGAGGCGGCGCTCGCGCGCGTTGCCGCCCGCCGCGGAGGCGTTTCGGGGTCGTGGGAGGGATGTAACGGCCTCGGAAGCCGGGGCGGCAGTGCTATACTGGGCGACGGCAAACAACGGCGTACAAGGCAAGGTGCGAACGCGTATGATCATCAGGAAGTCCCCGGCCGAGATCGAGGCCATGAAGGAAGCGGGCCGCGTGTCGGCCAAGGTGCTGCGCGAAGTAGGCGCGCAGGTGCGGCCTGGCGTGTCCACGCTCGAGCTGGACGAGCTGGCCGAGGCGCTCATCCGGGCGGAAGGCGGCGTGCCCGCGTTCAAGGGCTACGGCGGGTTCCCCGGCTCCATCTGCGCATCGGTGAACGAGCAGATCGTGCACGGCATCCCTTCGCGCAGCGTGGTGCTCAAGGAGGGCGACATCATCTCCATCGACACGGGCGCCATCGTGGACGGCTGGGTGGGCGACAACGCGTGGACGTACGCGGTGGGGAAGATCTCGCCGGAGAAGAAGCGCCTGCTGGACGTGACCGAGCGGTGCATGTGGGCCGGGCTCGACGCCGCGCGACCGGGCAACCGGCTGGGCGACATCGGCCACGCCGTGCAGAGCGTGGCCGAGGAAGCGGGCTACGGCGTGGTGCGCGAGTACGTGGGGCACGGCATCGGGCGCGACATGCACGAGGATCCCAACGTGCCGAATTTCGGCCGCAAGCACACCGGCGTGAAGCTGGAGGCGGGCATGGTGCTGGCCATCGAGCCGATGATCAACCTGGGCACGTACAAGACGCGCCAGATGCCCGACGGGTGGCTCGTGTGCACGCGCGACGGCCTGCCGTCGGCGCACTTCGAGAAGACGGTGGCCATCACCGAGGACGGCCCCGTGATCCTGACCACCGAAGAGGGGCATAGGCGACCGGTGTAGGGCGCTAGCCTGCGAGGGCGCCGCGTCCGAACGAGAGCACCACCCCGATGGCGATGATGGTTTCGATCGAGCCGATCACCAGGAAGAGGATGCGTGCGCTGCGAGGGCTGTCGACGCCGTGGATGGTTCCCTTGGCGAAGAGTGCAGGCGCTTTCCAAGAGACGAGCATGAGAGCAAGGTTGGGAAGACCCAGGATGGCCGCTATGTGCAGCGTCTCGTACTTGGAGCCGTACCGGTCGATCACGCCGTGTACGCCGGCATGCAGCGCGATGGTGTCAGGCAGCGATCCGAGCGCTGCCGCCGCAGCGGCGAGCGGCGCGATGCAAAGCGCGATCCAAACCGCCCACTCCCAGGCTTTCATCTTCATCGGCGCGCCGCCTTTCCGCGTGATTCGTTACTTCAGCTGCTTGCCGTCGGTGTCCCAGTAGAAGCGCTTGAACTTGGGGATCTGGTTCACGTGCATCACCTTCGCCCAGACGTTGTGCATGAACGAGTCGGGCGCGTAGTGCAACGGGTAGGGCTCGGGGGTGCGGCGCAGCGTCTCGAGGGCCTGCTGCAGGCGCGCGCGGTTCTCCATGCTGCGATCCAGCACGTAGCGCGGCACGCAGCTGTAGACGAACGGATCGTACGCCTCCCGGTAGTCGATGGTCTCGCCCAGCAGGAACTCGCGCACGATGAGCTCGACGAAGTTCTGGCCGCCCAGGCTCATGTAGTACGTGTTGCGGCCGCAGCGCGTGTTCACCTCGAAGAAGCGGAACGAGCCGTCGCGCTCGTCCAGCTTGATGTCGAAGTTCGCGAAGCCGCGGTAGCCCGTGCGCTTGAGGAAGCGCTTGGCGCACGCGATGATCTCGGGCTCTCGCTCGCCCATGATGCACAGCGGGTTGCCGAGTGCTGTGGGGTCGTGGTCCTGCAGGCATACGACGCCGCCCGACACCACGCGCACCTCGCCCGAGGCGTCCGAGAATGTGGTGAGCGTGCGGATGGCGTCGTCGCCGCCGGGGATGAAGTCCTGCAGCACCAGCTCGTTGTCGTAATCGGAGGTGCGGATGTCGCGCCACACCTGAGCCAGCTCCTCGGCGCTTTCGATCTCGTAGATCTTGCGCTTGCGGGGGATGTCGGCGTCTTGGAACTGCGCCGAGTTCGACGGCTTCGCGATCAGCGGGTAGGGGAAGTCCTGCACCGGCAGCTCGGCTGGGCCGCTCTCGCCGCAGTCGAAGTACCAGGTGCGGGGGTAGGGGATGTCCAGTTCGTCGCACAGCTCGTAGAAGCGGCGCTTCTGCGTGATGTCGTCGAGCAGGTCGAAGTCGATGTAGGGAACCGTGTAGCCGGCCGCTTCCAAGCGCGGCTTTCCCGACGACAGCATGCGCGCGTGGCAGTCGTCGCAGCCCAGCACCAGCAGCACGCGGTCGGGGTCCTCGGCGCGCACTTGGGCGGCCACGCGCTCGAGCGCGTCGTAGAGGCCTTCCGGCTCGTGGATGAGCGGCTCCAGGCGGTAGTCGGTGAAGCGGCTCGACGACAGCATCTTGATGTCCTGCGTGGCCAGCACGATGGTGCGCTCGACGCCGTAGGCGCGGTGCAGCTCGCGGACGTAGCTGTAGGCCAGGATGTCGCCGCCTACGACGACGGGCTGCAATCGGCGCGCGACGTCGGCGGTAGATGCGATGCGGGGTGAAGCGGGCATGTCGGGTTCTCCTTATGTACGGTATACCGCAGCATTATCCCATAGCTCGCTTTCGGCGTGGCGCGGGAAGCGAATCTCCGTGAAGAGCCGAGAAACGCGGGGCGGCGATCCGTTGGCCGCGGGCTGGGGGCTGCGTCTGGATATGGGGTTTCCATCGCCGCCCTTGGGGATTGCGCGGCGGTGGCGTATCATACCGAAGGATATGAACGCACCCGCCGCGCGAGAAGCGCAGGCGCGCACGCAGGAGGAGCCGATCATATGTGCGGATTCGTGGGATTCACCGCGGTCGATTACGATACCGATACCAACAAGGCCGTTGTCAAGGACATGGCCGATCGCATCGCCCATCGCGGGCCCGACGACGAGGGCTTCTTCGTGGACGACGACATCGCCATGGGCTTCCGCCGCTTGAGCATCATCGACCTCGAGGGCTCGCGCCAGCCCATGCAGAACGCCGACGGCACGGTGACCGTCACGTTCAACGGCGAGATCTACAACTTCCAGGAGCTGCGCGCCGAGCTTGAGGCGCTGGGCTACGAGTTCGTCACGAACGGCGACACCGAGACCATCGTCCACGGCTACGAGGCGTGGGGCACCGACGTGTTCGAGAAGCTGCGCGGCATGTTCGCCATCGCCATCTGGGACGCGCCGAAGAAGCGCCTCGTGTGCGCGCGCGACCTGTTCGGCATCAAGCCGTTCTACTACCAGCACGACGGCAACCGTCTGATCTACGGCAGCGAGATCAAGGCGTTTCTGGCGCACCCGGCGTTCAAGAAGGAACTCAACCGCGAGATGCTGCCGCAGTACCTGTGCTTCGAGTACATGAACGACTCGCAGACCATGTTTAAGGACGTGCACAAGCTGTTGCCCGGCCACTTCATGGTGTTCGAGGGCGGCAAGCTGAACGTCGAGTGCTACTACCATATCACGTACAAGATCGACGAGTCGAAGGGTCTGGACGAGTGGGCCGACGAGATCAACCGCGTGTTCGACGAGTCGGTGGCGGCGCATGAGATCGCCGACGTGGAGATCGGCAGCTTCCTGTCGGGCGGCATCGACAGCTCGCTGGCCGCGTACTGCATGGGCCAGCACGCGCCCGACATCAAGACGTTCTCGGTGGGCTACGATATCGGCTGCGAGGACAAGCTGGCCGAGATCAACGCGCTGCCCGACTTCGACATCAAGCTGAACGAGCTGGACGACGCCACCGCCTTCGCCGAGTGGGCGAAGCTGCCGAACTGGCAGGTAAAGGTAGACGCGCAGGAGTTCCTTGACATCGTGCCCACCGAGCAGTACCACATGGACGAGCCGCTGGGCGCACCCAGCGCCATCCCGCTGTTCTTCGTCAGCAAGCTGGCGCGCGAACAGGTGAAGGTGGTGCAGTCGGGCGAGGGCGCCGACGAGCTGTTCGGCGGCTACTGGATCTACCACGACCAGTTCGAGTTCGACAAGTACTTCAAGGTGCCGCGCCCTTTGCGCGCCGCCGCGGGCGCGGTGGCCGAGAAGCTGCCGTCCTTCCACGGGCGCCGCTTCGCCATGCGCGGCTCGGGTGGGCCGGAGAAGAGCTACCAGCGCGCGAGCATGAACTACATGTGGGACGAGATCCCCAACGTGCTGAAAGACTACGACGGCCCCTGCAAGCCGTGGGAGTGGTGCAAGCCGCACTTCGACGAGGCCGCGAAGCAGAACCTGGACATCATCACGCAGACGCAGTACGTGGACATGGTCAGCTACATGCCGTTCGACATCTGCCTGAAGGCCGACAAGATGTCCATGTCGCAGTCGCTTGAGCTGCGCGTGCCGTTCTTGGACAAGAAGGTGCTCGACGTGGCGCTGCAGCTGCCCACGGCATGTCGCGTGGACGACGACCACGCGAAGTACGCGCTGCGCGTGGCCGCCAGCAAGCTGGGCTTCCAGAAGAAGGTGGCGAACATGCCAAAGCAGCCGTTCATCACGCCTTTGACCGTGTGGCTGCAGACCGACCTGTACTACGACCGCATCAAGCAAGCGTTCACGGGCGAGGCCGCGCACGAGTTCTTCAACGTGGACTACCTCGTGCAGATGCTCGACGACCACAAGTCGGCCGACTTCAGCACGGTCGAGGGTCGCGGCAAGCTCAAGATGATGCGCATCTGGAACATCTACTGCTTCCTGTGCTGGTACGAGGTGTTCTTCGGGAAATCGAGCGAGCAGCTGAAGCCGAAGACGCAGGTGGCGTAAAGCGACTGTGTTGGAGTGTGCGCGCCCGGCCGACCAGCCGGGCGCGTTGCGTTTCGGGGGAGGGCCGTCCGGCGCGCGCGAGGAAGATCGGTGTCCTGAGCGGGGTGCGTTCGAAATTTTGGCAAGATCACGTCCATATGCGAGCCTTTGCGCGCCTTCGGTCGGCCATGTCCGCCGGTGCGATTGTGAAACCGCAGGTCGGACGACTTCCGGACTGCTATATTCTTGAGTGAGGATAGCCATATCGGCCTGATCATACCAGGATTCCGCGGCGGCCATGTGCGCGCTGCTTGCCGTATCGGGCGGCTTGTCATCGGCCGAATTTGCACAAAAAGCGTCGACGTTCGATGTTGTGAACGCTCGCGCTTCTTCTTGCCCGCTTGTTCGTCGGCGTTTTCCCTGCACGTTGATTGCGGGGGAGGCTTTGGCTGGGGCGATGGTCGAGCAAAGCATCCAACGTCGGCGATTTTTGTTCAGGAGACGCCCTTTTCGTTGCAGTCATGATGACGGCAGGGCCTTCTTTGCGAAAAGCGGCGGCGGAGGATGCTGCAAATTCGACTGAGTGCGAATCAAAGGCGAACATGATCGATGCGGGAGGTTCGCACCCGATGCGGGATCGATTCGATCGTCGAGGTTGAGACAGTGCGGTTGGCTGCTTGCACGGAATGCAGGATATTGTGCTCGATTCCTTCTCTATGCCATGATCGTTGCGGTCGCATCCTCATGCAGGGCGCGGGGATTGAAATTCGATTGGCTCAAGGCGGCAGACCCGAAGCTTGAAGTCGCACCCCCATGCAGGGCGCGTGGATCGAAGTCTCTACGGGATCGAGCCGGTCAAGGCGTCCGGCGGTCGCACCCTCATGCAGGGCGCGTGGATTGAAATTGGTATCGAAGTCACTGCGCCACAGCCATGCCGACGGTCGCACCCTCATGAAAGGTGCGGGGATTGAAATCGGTTTCGGGCCACTCCGCTCCGCCCCTTCCGCTCTTCGTGTGCAGCAAAAACGAGGTTTTGGCAGTCTTGACCGCTTGGGACGACGTGTTTTCGAGGTCGGGTGCCGTGTTTCCGGGGCGCGGTCGAGTGTCATCTGGGGTTTTGCCGCGGTGCCGTCTCGGGTGCGAGGACTCCTCGTGCCAAAACCTCGTTTTTGCTGCACATCGCCTTGTGAAAACGTGCGGCGGGGCATTTTTCAGGCAGCTGTGGGGGCGGGTTGGGCGCGAAACGGCTCCCATGACAATCGCAAGGCGGCTTCGACCTGCTTTGACGCGCCTTATCGCCTCATGCGGTCGTATGATCCCAGGTGACGAAATCCACGTGCGACCGTCGATACCCGACTCGACCGCCGAAACTGTCATAGGAGCCGTTTCGCGTCCAACCCGCCAACCGCCCGCCAACCCGCCAACCCGTCGACGCAGCGCCTCCCCGCCATCCCTCGCGCAGCTGCGACAGCGCTCCCTTGCGACAACGAGAAGTTGCCGGGCCGTCAATGCATGCATGACGGGGGAGGCGACCGCCCCATGATACGCTTGCAGCGTTGAAACACGTGTTGAACGAAACATCGCCTCGAGGGACATCAGCGACGATGCCTGGGCCTTGCACGGCTTTGGCACCGCATACATTCGAGTGACCGGAGGGATCACGTGGATACGTCTGCAACAACCAATCATGGGGAATCGAACAACGCGAACGGCGGCTTCTCGCGCAGGACGTTCGTCAAGGGCGGCTTGGCCGCCGGCGTCGCTGCGCTGGGCGGAATGGCGCTGACGGGATGCGCCGCAGCACCGGCTTCATCGAAGCAGGCGGCTGCCGCCGACGCCGCCGCTCCGACCGACGAGATCACCGCGCGCCTGGTGGAGCGCGTGCACGACGCCAACCTGCCCGACGCGGCGCCCATCCTGCCGGTGGAGCCGCCGGCGTCGTGGGACGACGAGGCCGACGTGGTCATCGTCGGTGTGGGCGGCGGCGGTATCGTGGCCACGGCGTTTCTCGCCCAGCAGGGGCTCAAGGTCATCGGCATCGAGAAAGAGGGCCAGGTGGGCGGTGCGAGCCGCCATGCCTGCACGTTCGCCAACGTGTTCGGCGGCTCGAAGGACCAGAACGCGCTGGAGTTCAGCGTGCCCACGTTCCCGCCCGACGTGAAGGCGTTCACCCGCATGTACGAGGAGCAGAACGCCTACTCCATCGACGAGAAGTTCCTCATGAACCAGCTGCTCATGTCCGGTCCCGCGTGCGACTGGATCATGGAGCAAGACGGCATGAACATGGAATGCTTCGGGCCCATCTGGCACGACGCCGACGTCCACGCCGGCAAGCAGAGCGTGGTGCTGGGCATGAACAACCCCACGAACGCCATGGAAGCCGTTGCGCTGGCAGCGGGCGCCGACATCCGCCTGTCCACGAAGTGCGAGAAGCTCGTGGCTGACGGCGGTCGCGTGGTGGGCGTCGTGGCCAAGGGGCCGGATGGCAAGGAGCGCTACGTCAAGGCCGAGAAGGGCGTCATCCTGTGCGCGGGCGGCTTCGGCATGAACCGCGACCTGATCCGCGCCTACCTGCCGAGCGCCTACGAGGGCACCGTGCAAGGCGGTCCCATGCCGTCGCATACGGGCGAAGCCTTCCGCATGGGTCTGGGCATGGGCGCCGACTTCTCCGGCTTCGATTCGTGGAGCTGTTGGGAAGGCGCCATCGACGAGGAGACGGCCGGCGGCGACGGCCAGTTCTGGCACTATTTCTGGCACGGCGAGCGCCAGCTGTTCCACAACCCGTGGCTCATCATCGACAAGCGGGGCAACCGCCAGCCGTACTTCGCAGCCACGCAGGAGCTGTTCGCGAACCCGGGCGGGCAGATGGGCGACCTGAGCAACTGCGCGGCCTGGATGTCGGCGGTGGGCCACCATGTGTACTCCATATGCGACTCCGACTTCCCGACCACCGTGTTCGAGAAGAACGTGCTCACCGACGAGGGCACCGACCGCAACCGCATTCCCATCACCGACCCGAGCACGCTGATCGACACGAAGGGCCTCGTGTCGGCAGACTGGCTGGCCGAGGTCGACGAGGCGGTGGAGCGCGGCGCCGTGAAGAAGGCCGACACCATCGAGGAGCTGGCCGATATGCTGCTGCTCGACCGCGACGTGCTGGTGCGCGCGGTGAAAGAGTACAACGAGCTGTGCGAGAAGGGCGTGGATGACGAGATGTCCACGCCGTACGACCCCTCGTGGCTGCATCCCGTGGTGAAGCCGCCGTTCTACGGGGCCATCATCGGCAGCCAGATGGCGAAGACGATGTGCGGCCTGCGCACCGACGAGCATCTGCAGGTCATGCGCGAGGACGGCTCGCTCATCGAGGGTTTGTACGCCAACGCCACCACGGCAGGCGGCCTGTCGGGCGAGGCGAACTACGGTTGCTTCTGGAATTCGACGGTGTTCGGCGGCGTGGGCACCAGCTGGATCACCGGGTGGATCGCGGCGAAGTCGCTGTTGGACGCCCAGTAGGGTTGCGTCGGCGCGTCGGATCGGCTTCCGGCGCGCCGCGCTCAGCGCCGCATGCCGTTGCGGATGAAGCCGACCAGCTTGAGCGCCAGCGGCTTCGCAAGCGTCTCGCGATAGGCGAGGCACAGGGGCAGCTCGATCCGGTCGCTCGGATGGAACGGCAGGAAGACCGACTGCGGGTAGGCCTTCTCCATGCGCGGATCGAAAGGCTGCAGATGCACCCCGCCTCCGCTGCAGAACGCGTCGATGGCCTCGTCGTTCAACGGCACTTCGCGAAAGCTCGGATCGAAGCCGTGCTCGTGGCAGGCGGTAATGAAGGCGTTGGTGAACAGATCGAAGTCGAAGGGGCTTCTGATGGGAACCCCTTCGAGGTCGGCGATGCGGACGGACGCCCGCCTGCCGAAGGGGTTGGACCTCAGCGTGATCACGCGCGTCTCCACGGGGCCGAGCGGCACGAGCCTGATGCCGGGGCGCTTGTAGGTTCCGTGCACGAAGCCGAGGTCGATGGCTTCTTCCTCCAGGGCGTTCAGGATGGCGGTATCGGACATCTTGAACGTGGAGACGGAGCACCCAGGCGTGCGGTAGACGAACTCGTCGATGAGCGCCACCGCTTCGTGACCCTTGTTGAAAAACAGGTAATCGAGCGGGAACGACTTGAACGCGATGGCCAGCGATTCCGTCTGCCGCGCGCCCGCGCCCTGCGCTTGCACGTACAAGTCGATCTCGTCCAGCTCGCGCAGCACCGCTTCGGCGTGAACGAGGATCTCGCGGCCGTTTTCGGTGAGGCGCATCCCGTCGTCACGGTCGAACAGCTCGAACCCCATCTCGTGCTCGAACGAGCGGATGGCCTTGGAGACGGCCTGCTTGGAGACGTACAACTCCTCGGCGGCCTTCGCCGCGCTTCCGCAATGCGCCACGGCCGACAGGTATCTCAACTGATGAAGCTCCACGCAGCACCTCCCCTGTGCTCGCTTGCGCCCGCGCAGGCGCTATCCGCGTCCCAGCTTGCCCTTCACCTTGCCCACGATGGAGCCGACGAAGGCGGCTTCGGGCACGCGCAGCTTGATGGACAGGCCGAACGTCACCACAAGCGCCACGATGCCACCGGCCAGCACGTAGGCGAGGGCCTGCGGGATGGAACCGGACAGCGGCGCGACGAACATCTGCAGCGCGAACAGCACGCCGCTGCCCGCAGCGGCGCCCAGGCCGCCGAACAGAAGGCCGCGCGCGCACGCTTTCGCCACCGACCGCAGGCCGAACGGCCCGAGGCGGCGGCGCAGGTAGGCGAACAGGCACACGTCGGCAACCACGTAGAACAGCACCTCGGCCGCCGCGATGATCTCGATGGGGAAGCGCTCGACGTTGGCCGCGCCGAACATCGTGAGCGCGATCTGCGCCGCACCGGCCACGAAGTTGAACGCCGCGAACACGCCCATCTTCCGCAAGCTGGAGAAGATCTTCTGCAAATACGTGTTCACGCCGTACACGGGCAGGGCGAAGGCCAACACGGTCATGTACGTGGCGATGGAGTTGACGTTGTCCATGGTGAACGCGCCTGCATGGTACAGGGTGACCAGCGGCAGCGCGAACACCATGAGGTACAGCGCGAAGGGGATCATGAAGAACAGGATCTGGTTCGTGCCGCCGATGATGCCGCGCTTCACTCCTTCGGCGTCGCCTTCGGCCTGCATGTCGGCAAGTTCGGTGAACATGGCGGTGGTGATGGGCACCGCGAGAAACGCGTAAGGGAGCGTGAACCATTGGCGCGCGTACAGCAGGATGGAGGGGCCGTTGTCGGAGAACCCGTAAGCCGCCGCCGTCTGCACCGAAACCACGATGGTGGAGCACAGCATGACGAACAGCGCGGGGATGCCCAGCCCCAGCGTCTCGCGTAGCGCGGGGTCTCGGAAATCAACGCGGGGACGTATGCGGATGCCGTTCTTCTTGAGCGCCGGCAGCTGGATGGCCAGCTGCACGAACACGCCCAGCGGGTTGCCGATGGCGATGATATACAGCGCCATCTCCTGGTTCTGCGGCGCCACGACGGCGTACAGGATGAACGTGGCGATGACGATGACGTTGTTCGCCACGGGCGCGATGGACGACCACAGATAGTCGCGATTCGCGTTGAGCAGGCCCGACACGATAGCGCACGCTCCATAGAACACGATCTGAATGGCGAAGAACTGGAAGAAGAACACCGACTGGGCCATCTCGGTTTGATCGGAGTAGAAGCTTTGCGTGTAGATGGCCACCGACGGGAACGCGATGCACAGCGCGGAGATGATGCCGAGGAACAGCACCACGAGCGTGAGCAGGTTCGACGCGTACTGGTTGCCGGCCTGCTGCCCCAGTTTCTTCTTCACCGACAGGTACACGGGCAGAAACGCCGTCACGAGGATGCCGCCCACCACCATCTCGTACAGCATGTTCGGCAGCCCGTTCGCCACCTGGTACGAGCTGGACAGCAGCGTCGATCCCAGCGCGAACGCCATGATCCACGTGCGAGCGAAGCCGGTGATGCGCGAGATCATCACGCACACGCTGATGAGCGCCGCCGACGACCCGACAGCGGCGGCGGTGTCTTCCGGTTCGTGTTCTGGCTGCGGGACGCGGGTCAGCGTGCGATCGGCGCCCGCGTGCTTGCTGATGATGGGAAGCTCCGAGGTCGATCCGGGAAACGCCGCCCGCTCGGCGCGTGAGCTGGGCACCGAGCGGCGTGCGGCTTCGCGCGGATCGGGGGTCGAGGGCTCGAAGGGGTCTCGAGGCGGCGTGGTGCGGTCGAGGCCGGCGTGGCGGCCGCCGATGCGGATCTCCGAGGTTTCTCCGGGAGCGGCCGCGCGCAGACGCGCTTTCGCGCTCGTCGGATCGAGGCGAGGCTGCGGCTTGGGAACGACCTGCTGGGCCACGGCCGCCGCGATGACGGTGCGGTCGAGCCCGGCGTGGCGGCCGCCCACCCTGATCTCCGACGTCGAACCGGGGTCGGCAGCGCGCACGTGCGTGCGCTGGGGGCGTCGAGGCGCTTCGGCGGGCTGCTCGAGTGCCGGTTCGGCAACGCGCGTGTGTTGAGCTCGTGCGAGCTTGTCGGACATGGACGAACGCTTCCTCATGCTTCGGATATAATGACCCCATCATAGCAAACCCGGAAAGAAGACCCTCATGCACATCCTCATCGTACGCAATAATTCCAACTCGCAAGCCGTGGACGCATCGCTGCTGCTCGCAACGTATTTGGCCACGCAGGGCCTGGACTACACGCTGGTCGATTCGTCCGATCTGTCGTGCCGCTGCGACCATGAGGAGCTGAACGGAGCGCTGGCGTCGGGCGTCGAGATGGCGGTTGTGCTGGGAGGCGACGGCACCATCCTGCGCACGGCTCGCCAGATCGGGACCTCGGGCGTGCCCGTTCTCGGCATCAATTTCGGACGGCTGGGCTTTCTGGCGAACACGGGCGATGAGGGCGTGATCGCCGTGGTTGCGTCGGCGCTGGCGGGCGACGTGGTGGCCGAGCAGCGCACGAACCTGCGCATCGACGTGGTGTGCGAGGGCGAGCCCGACCCGTGGGGCGACGACGATGAGGCGGCGGCGCACGACGTGGACGATCCGGCGCGCACGTTCTTCGCGCTCAACGAGCTGGCCGTGACGCGCGGCGCCAACGGGCGCATCATCGACTTCTCGCTGGGTATCTCGGGCGCGCACATCGCCGACATGCGCGGCGACGGGCTGGTGGTGGCAACGGCCACCGGATCGACGGCTTACGCGCTGTCGGCGGGCGGGCCGCTGGTGGCTCCCGGCTTCAACGGCCTGGTGGCCGTGCCGCTGGCGCCGCACACCCTGCATTCGCGCGCTATCGTGACGGCGGCCAACGACGTGGTGGAGATGGACCTGTCGCTCAACCGAGATCCCCGCGAGGCCGCGCTGTTCGCAGACGGCGAGCTGCTCTCGTTCGACGCGCCGGTGAAGCGCGTCTACGTCAGCCGCGGAGCCGTTCCCACCACGCTGCTGCGCTACCGGCATGACGGATTCTACGAGCACGCCGCCAAGGTGTTCTTCTAAGAGGTTGGCAATGCCCCTGCGGCAGTCGCAACCCATCATCGCCCGAAAAACGCGCTCCAGCCGCTGAGGCGTGTTTTTCGGGCGATGATGGGTTGCGGCCCGGGAGGGGGGCGCTTACAGCCAAAGGCGGTAGGCGGTACTGCTTGAGAAATCGACCATCTGGATGCAGAAGTCGGAGGGATCGAGCTCGTCGAACGAGTTTTGGTCTTTCAAGGCGTTCTTGTTGACTTTGAACGGCAGGATCAGCGTCTGTGACTCTCCTGGCTCGATTCGGAGCAATTCGTCACGATTGTAGTTTTCGTTCGCGAACACGAATGCGTCGTCAAGCACCACTCCGGCTCCTAAGCTGTCGTCTATATAGTCGAGGTTTTCGCTCCACAACGTAACATGCTCAAGGGGCAGCTTGTACCATTGCTGTATAAGGTTGTCGGAGGCGTTGGTTATGGTTACGGTGACCGCTATAAGCTCGCTGCCGTCGTATACCGGGCGGTACGTCCCTGCGTATTCGGGATACCATTCAGCGAAGCCCTTGGTCGTGATGGTTTTGATTTCGGACACGGATAGGTCGATGTCGGGGCATTCGTACTCCCATTCGCCGTTCTCTTTGTAGAAGTCTACCAATTCGGAAGGGGTGCGTTCCACCTCGTCCGGATGTCTGACGTAACGTTGGCCTTGCGTGATGTTCCTTAGCTTCATCGTTGATCCCGGATCGAAATCGACGATCTTAGATAACCCGTATCCGGTTTCAGAATAGAGCCCGTCGCCGATGCGGGGCTCGGGCTCGCGGGGATCCCCTGGGATGTAGCGTCCCACGAACCAGCCCATCACGAGGGCTACGACGATCAAGCAGACGGTTCCTGCGGCTATGCGGACGGTTCGCGTGTTCTTCATGACGGCCTCCTCCGGTCGGCGGCGATCGGGTCGGTTCCCGATTCGATTCGAGCCGAACCTACCATTGCGCAAGGCGAAGCTGCAACGGTGATTTAATTCACCCCTGCTTTGATCTGGGTCGCATGCTATTGTAGGATCCAAGTTGGGGACGGCGGAACGCGCATGGCTTCGAGAAGGAAATCGGTATGACGGACATAATAGCAACGGCGGTGATCCTTGTCTGCGTCGGCGCGACGTTTTGCGCCACGTGCTATGCCATCGCGCGTTTCGCTTACTTCGATCGGCGTGCGCGAGCGGATTTGCTTCTCGCGTTCTACTGCGTTGTCGTGTTCGCCGGTGCGGTGGTCGGGTGCCTCGCGTTCACCGAAGCGTACGGAAACGTCGTGTCTGCCGCCTTCGCAGCCCTTCTGTGCGGATGCTCGGCAGCGGTAGGCGCGCTTCTGCGGAAAACGTGGGCTCAGACCGATGAGCTGGAGCGGCGGCGCGTTGAGGATTTGCGGGGGCTCGTCGATCGCTACCGCACGGAGGAGGGCTCGATCGAGTCACGGTGCGCGCATGCGGCGCGGACGTTCGATCTGACGCGGCGCGAGGAGGAGGTTCTGGCGCTGCTGCTCAAGGGCTGCACCCGTTCCGAGATCGCGCGAGAGTTGTTCGTATCGGGCGATACGGTGAAGACTCACATCCGCAACCTGTACCGCAAAACGGGCGTAACGGGAAAGGACGAGCTTGTTCAGGCGATAGGGGGAAGCGGCCTTGTTTAGGGCTTCCTCGCCCTTGGCACCTCATTGCAGAATAATTCATACCGCCTGATCGTATAGGCAAAATTGTCATCGTTTGAATAATTTTTTAGTGGCTCCAAATATTCCTTCAAACGCCATTGACTTGCCATCGCCCGTGGCGTATCTTAGCTAACTAAGTTTTCGTGTTTACGACAGGGGGACTGTCGAATAAGGGGTACAGTACGTATGAGCGAGCAAGACACGACGAGCACGCAGAGCCTTCCAGTAGATGATGCCGAACCAAATGCCACTCAACGCCAGACGGGCGGCGACAACGCTGCCGACGATGTCGCGCAGGGCAATGGTTTCGGCGCGACTTCTGATCCGGCATCTGTCGACAACGCTTCCGATGCCGGGGCTTCAAACGCTTCGCATCCCATTTCCAACATAGCTGCCGACGCCGCCAAGAATACCGGCAAGATCCTCGGCATGTCCAAGCATGTATTCGCCGCGCTGGTGGCCGTTGTCGCCGTGGGCGCTGCCGTAGGGGTTGGCGTCGTGCTGACGCAGCAGCCTGCGCTGGAAGACTGGTACGACTCGAACGCCGCGCAAGGCCAGTTCGAGGGCAAGTCGAAGGAAGAGATCCAGGCGGCGCTTAACGAGGAAGTGGCGAAGGGCATGATGAACATCTCCATCGCGGCGTCCATCACGTTCGCCGACGGCTCGTCCGAGGGCGAGGCGCGCATCGAGAACATCGCCGCGAACCCGATGGATCAGAAAGTGGTCATCACGCTGAAAGATTCGGGCGAGACGGTGTACGAGTCGGCTGCCATAGCGCCCGACCAGCATATTCAAACGATCAAGCTGACGAAGGATCTTGATCCCGGACAGTACGCCGCCGTGGCCACGTTCACCGGCTACGATCGCGAGACGCACAAGCAAACCGGCCAAGCGGCCGCTGAAATTGTTTTGAACGTCGAAGGCTAAGGGGCTTTCGACGCGGAAGATACGTAGAGCGCATCCGACAACGTAAGGGCACGTTAGAAAGGGAACTATCATGAGCAAGCTTACGAATTTGAAAAAGGGCATCGTTGGTGTTTGCGCGGCAACAATGCTAACGGGGCTATGCGCAGCTCCGGCGTTCGCGGTAACTGACAAAACGATACAGGGCTCAAATAATACTGCGGCCACGGGTACTAGCTCGGTCGATGTGACGGCGACAATAAATATTTCGGCAACAGTGCCTACGACCCTCCCCATCTCGATTACCAACGACACCATAACGGGACCTGGCGATTTTTCCATAGGCAATACCACCAAGGGCTTCGATGTTGCGTTGACGGATGTCAAGGTGACGAACAAAACTGATAATAATTTTACCTTAGCCTCTTCCGACACGACATTGGCTCCTAACGCATTGTGCGTGACCATATCGCAAAAGAATGATGTTACAAAGAAAACAGTGCTTACTGAGTCGAGCGCAACTGGTTTGAACTGGACTATAGGAAAAAGCACTGATGGGACGACGGCAACGCCTTTGGCTTTGACGATGGATATAAAATCAGGCACTCTGGATAAGACTTTTCTTTCCAGCTATTTTACCAAGGCTTCAGCATTCGACGTCGCTTGGACTATTGGGCTAGCGTAGAACTTACCCGACTGCAATAGAAATGGTTTCGATTTATGACGAAGCCGACAGCATATAGTATGCCCCCATGGAAAGCCGCGCTGAGGATCAGCGCGGCTTTCGCGCTTTGCGCGCTGTTGGTGTTCGGGTTGTTATGGCCGGTGCCGTTTTCGTTTGCGGCCGAGAAGGACGCGGGCGGTTCCGAAGCGGTCGAGGAGCCTGCGGCTCCGAAGACGCCGGTTGACGATATCGACAACGTTGTGGTCGAAGCGCCTTCGCACGCTCCCGCTCCAAGCGAGCCGAAGCCCCAATCCCGGCCTCTGCCCGACGCCGAGCCGGTTGCCCCCGATGCTCCCATCGTTCCCGAATACGAGCGTGCATGGCCTATCGGTGCGGACGATGCCTCGGCGGTGTTGGCTGAGCTGTGGCCCGACGGGACGTTCGTGGTCGACGGGTCGGGGGAAACGGTCGCGTTCGACGACGTCAAGGATGTCCCCTGGCTGGCGGCAGGCGTGGCCGACGACATCAAGCGCGTGATCTTCGCCGACAAGGTGGAAGCGACGAGCTTGGCTCATTGGTTCGAGGGATGCTCGAACCTGAGCGAGATCGCGAACGTGCCCGCCAGCGTCGAAGATCTGACGCGCGCGTTCTACGATTGCCCGAAGCTCGTCGAGCTTCCCGACGAATTCGCATTCGCCGACGAGGCGGTCGCGGATGAATGCTTCGGCTTCGAGGAGCCGGCCGAAACGCTGCTGGCCACGGTGTATCGCGGCGCGGACGAGAACGTGCTGAGGTACGCATGGAATCTCGACGGGCGCGAGCTTGTGAATCCCGATGCGCCGGAGCTGCCGACGGTTGAAGAGCCGGATGATTCCGCGGAGCCCAAGGATCCCGTCGAGTCTGAAACGCCCGAAGACTCCGAGGGCGTCGAGGATCCCGACGATTCGAAGGACCTCGATGCTTCCGCGGACGAATCTGTAGAGCAGCCGGCGGACGAGCTTACCGACAAGCTCGCGAACGCGCCCGCCGAAGAGGCGCCCGTCCCCGAACCGCCTGCCGAGCCGGAATCCGAACCTGCGCTCGCACCCCAAGAGGAAGCCCAGGTCAACATCACCGTCCCTTCGTCGGTTTCCATGGTTCTGAACGCCGAAGGCGACAACACCGCTCTCATCCCCGTTGCGGCGGCGAACCGCTCGGAACGCAACGTGGCCATCGTGGGCGTTCGTCTCAAGCGCGCCGACCAGGACTTGCCGGGGGGCTCGTGGTCGCTCACCACCGAAAGCGGCTCCACGACATTCGTGCAGGACGCGCGCTTCACACCGCTGGGACTTGAAGCGACGTTCGACCGGCCGGTGCTGCTAGCTGCAGGCGATGAGAACACGATGCTCGTGTGGCACGGAACGTTCACCGACTACGGTATGAAGACGCTGCTCAACGCCACGATCGACGCGGACGGCAACAGCTTCGCCTACGGCTCGATGATCTGGATCGTCGCCGCCGCGTAACGACGACGGGAGCATCTTCGCCCGAAAAACACGCCTCAGACGTTGGAGCGTGTTTTTCGGGCGAAGATGAGCCGCTGCGGGGGCAATCGTCTCGGGCTACATCGAATCGCGGCGCAAGCGCTCCGCTTCGGCGAGCAGCTCGGCAGGAACGCTGGCTGAGCTGCGAATCTCGTCAGATGAGCGCATAAGGCGCCCTTGCTCGTTGTCGTCGCCCACAAGCAGCCCGTTCGCGAAGAATACGCTCGATCCATCCAGAACCAGGTTGTATACCTCGAAATCGTGCGAAACGCACCCGATGGCTTTTCCGAGCGTCAGATTGCTCGTCGCGGGCTCGTGCGGAGCGAGCTCGATGCTTTCGATGGCGACGCAGCCGCCCTCCGTGCGAAGCCGATCGTCCACGACGACCTCGCTGCATCGCTTGACGCCCTTGTCGGTGAACAGGGGGTGGTTCCCCGTCGCGACGAGGTTGCCGCCTTGCGCGAGCCCGATGCGAACCAGCTCGGGCTCGCGCCCTTTGATGATGTCGCGTATATGCGCGGTTCCTGTTTCGGTTCTTACCAAATCGCCGATACGCAGGTCGCGAATGGGGCGCTGGCTGCCATCGGCCATGAGCACGAGGGTTGACGCTTCGACGCAACAACAACCGTTCATCTTGCACCGCCTTACTTGTGATTACTATTTGTGATAGTACCTATGCTGCTCGTACTTCGGCTCGCAGCAGACGTTGATGCCGAGGGTGCGGTACAGCTTCTCGTCGGTGGCCGACAGGATCACGCTGAAGAACGCGTCGCAGCCGTATAGGTCGTTCACGTGGTCGATCAGCTTCTTCGCCAGCGGATCGGTGGCCGAGCTGATGGACAGCGCGATGAGCGTCTCATCGGAGTGTAGGCGGGGGTTGCGGCTGTTCAGCTGCTCGGTTTTCAGGCGGCAGATGGGCGTGATGGCCTCGTCGCTGATCACGTCGATGTCGTCGTCCACGCCGGCCAGGCCCTTGAGCGCGTTCATCAGCAGCGACGATGCCGCGCCCAGCAGCGACGACGTCTTGCCCGTCACCACCGAGCCGTCGGGCAGTACCATCGCTCCAGCCGGGCCGCCGGTGGTCTCCTCCTTCAGCAGCGCCGCCGAGCGCGCGGGAGACAAGCTCGCGTTCACGCCTGCCTGGTTCATCAGCAGCTCCAGGCGTTCCATGCGCTCCTGGCCCACGCCCGAGCGCTTCACTTCCACCGCGGTTTGGAAGTAGCGGCGCACGATCTCCATCTTCGCGGCGTCGCGCACGGCCTCGTCGTCCACGATGGCGTTGCCGGCCATGTTCACGCCCATGTCGGTGGGCGACTGGTACGGGCTGGTGCCCGAGATACGCTCCATCATGGCCTTCAGCACGGGGAATATCTCCACGTCGCGGTTGTAGTTGACCGTGGTGATGCCGTAGGCTTCCAGATGGAAGGGATCGATGGTGTTCGCGTCGTCGAGGTCCACCGTGGCCGCCTCGTAGGCGATGTTCACCGGGTGCTTCAGCGGCAGGTTCCACACGGGGAACGTCTCGTACTTGGCGTAGCCGGCCGCGATGCCGCGCTCATGCTCGTGGTACAGCTGCGACAGGCACGTGGCCATCTTGCCCGAGCCGGGGCCGGGCGCCGTCACCACCACGAGGGGGCGCGTCGTTTCCACGTATTCGTTCTTGCCGTAGCCCTCTTCGCTGACGATGCGGTCGATGTCGTACGGATAGCCGGCGATAGGGTAGTGCAGGTAGCTTTTGATGCCCAGGCTTTCCAGGCGGCGGCGGAACGCGCCGGCCGAGGGTTGGTTCGCGTAGTGGGTGATCACCACACCGCTGGTGGCGAAGCCCATGGAGCGGAAGATGTCCATGAGGCGCAGCACGTCCTCGTCGTAGGTGATGCCCAAGTCTCCGCGGACCTTGCTCTTCTCGATGTCGTTGGCGTTGATGGCGATGATGATCTCCACCTCGTCGGCCAGGCTCTTGAGCATGCGGATCTTGGAGTCGGGCTCGAACCCGGGCAGCACGCGCGCGGCATGGTAGTCGTCGAACAGCTTTCCGCCGAATTCCAGATAGAGCTTGCCGCCGAACTGATTGATGCGGTTGCGGATATGCTCGGCCTGAAGCGCGATGTACTTGTCGTTGTCGAACCCGATGCGCATGGAATCCCTCTTCTTCTTCGAACCGTTCTGCTCTTGCACTAATGTAACAGCATACCACGATAGCGGGCGAACCCGCGTCAAACCATCAGCTGTACAGAGCCGCGTAGGGGTGCGAGGCGCGGGCTGTCATTTCATGCCGTTGACCAGCGACAGCAGCTCTTCTCGCGAGCTGACGTCCAGTTTGCGGTAAATATTGCGGATGTGGGTGCGCGCGGTGTTGTCGGAGATGAACAGCGTTTTGGAGATGTATACCGACCCGTATCCCAGGCTCAGGTACTGCAGTATCTCGCGTTCGCGCTTCGTGAGGGCGTACCCGTTCGCTAGCGTCACGATGCGTTCGTGCTGCAATGCATGCAGCGTATCGGTTTCACCTTCGTTCCGCATGCCTGCATCCTGCAAAGCGTCGGGATCGTCCGTCGAGCAAGCCTGCTGCCATGCGACGAAGCCGAGGTGCACCACCACGATGCAGAAGTATGAGGAAAGCACGACCCACAGGTACGGCCCTAAATTCACATCCGGCGGCACGTTCGCCTGCACCGTCATGCCCAAAAGCGATGCCGCACAGCTGAGCAGGAAGGCCGCCGAGAACACGAAGGGCAGAGGGAATTCTCCCGCCTCGGCCATGGCGACCAGCGATGAGAGCGCGAAGAGCGATAGCAGGGCGAGAGGCGCGTATACGAGCATCGCTCCCGCCACGAACAGCGTCGTCCCCGTCGGGAAGCTGCCCAGCACGATGCTCACCGCGACGCACGCCGGAACAGCCAAGCGGTCGATCAGCATAACGAACGGGCTTTTCAACCGCATTGCGCAAAGCGCCACGACGACGGCCGATGCAACGATGGCGCCCGTGTACTCGCTTCGTCCCGCTCCCACGTCGGCGTCGAACGAATA
This sequence comes from Eggerthella sp. 1_3_56FAA, assembly GCF_000185625.1. NCBI lineage: Bacteria > Bacillati > Actinomycetota > Coriobacteriia > Eggerthellales > Eggerthellaceae > Eggerthella > Eggerthella sp. 1_3_56FAA. The sequence continues at coordinate 51,295 of NZ_GL622581.1, read as the reverse complement.
AGCGGCCATCATGAACGAGCAGACGAGAAAGCCCAGCAGCGGCACCCATATGATCGATAGGAATGTCCTGAGAGAAGATGCAAGCCCTGTCAGCGTGTTCGACGGGCTTTCCGCGTCAGGGGAGCCGGTGAAGCCGCCCCCGCCGTTTTCGATGCCGGAGACGCTCTGTGCGTCCTCATCCGTCTCGTGCGTGCATTTCTCGATTCCGAACAACAGGGGGAGAACCGATCCCGTTATGGCGAGAACGCCTTCCGCGGCTACCGCGAACGGGTCGGACAAAAGCGAAACGATCCAGGCGACAGCCGACGAGCTGGCGCACGCGATGGCACCGTAGAACATCACGCTGCGAAAATCCATTAGATACAGACGCACCCACCGCATGATCACCGGCGCCATGCATGCCCCGGCCGTGACGCCGAGCGCTGCGAACAAGACGACGTTACGGTATCCGGCTGCGAGCAGAATCCAGATCGCCACCAAGACTGCGGCGTACGTCCAAGCGCAGCCTGTGGCGATCGGGCGCCCTTTGCGCGTTTCGAAGCCAGGCCAGCTGGGGCGTTGCGCCGAGAAGAGCAGGATGGCGAGGGCTGTCGCAAAGCAAGAGAGCAGCATGGCGAAAAGAAAGTCGCCAGCGGGCGAGACGTTCGGTGCGAAACGCAGCATAAGGTAGGAGTTGGGCGGATAGAGGGGCGCCGAGGCAAGGAAAGCCGCTAACAGCAAAAGGCGGGGGCGGAAACGGATGGGAGGTTGGGCGGCTAGCCTGTTCAAGTACGTGCCGTTTGCCATGCGAAAGCCCCCCTTTGGCTTCTCCGATGTTTCCTGCCCATTGTACTCCAGCCGAGTCGTCCTTCGGACTCGCGTTCTCCGAAAGCCGGTCGCCTCGATGTCTTTTCAGTCCGATCATCTGGTAAAACGAAAAAATACTGCAACGCGGTGATGCGCTTCACGCACTGCGGTTATTCTCCCTGTTCCACGTGCGTCCTATGGTTGCGTCGTTGCAAGGGCGGCGCATGGAGCGCTGCTCGATTCACCCTGAAGGAGGGAGATCATGAACAACGAAAAGCAAAAGAAAGAGCTGGCCGACGGCCTCACGCGTCGCGGGTTCCTCACGCTAGGAGGCGTGGCGGCGCTGGGAGCGGGAGCAGCGTTGGCGGGATGTTCGCCGCAGGCGTCTTCGGCAAGCTCGGCGGGCGATGCTGCGACGGCTGCGAGCGCGGCCGACGCCGCCGAAGGACTTGCCCCGTCGCCGTGGGGAGACTATTATCCTTGGCCCGCCAATCCTCCTGAGATCACCGACGATATGGTGGAGGAAGAGCTTGACTGCGACGTGGCGGTCGTGGGTCTGGGCGTCTCGGGCGTCGCGGCGTTCCGTGCGGCGTCCGAGGGCGGCGCCAAGGTCGTCGGCATCGAGAAGGGTTCCATGCCGCAGCAGCGCTCCAGCCAGTACTGCTACTTGAACGGCAAGCTGACCGACACCTTCGGCCTGCCCCACCTCGACCTTGAGGCCATCATCAAGGAAGAGTTCCAGGAGTGCGCCAGCATCACGAATTACAATATCGTCCGCAAGTTCGTCTTGGGCGACGCGGAGGCTATGGACTGGTGGATCGAGGGCGCGGATTGCGAGATCCTCGAGAATTACGAGATGTCGATGGATCCCAGCGCGGACGTTCCCAACGGCGTCAGCTGCATGAGCGATCCGACCATCGACTGGGAGAGCGAGCCGCAGGCCGCTTTCCCCGAATGCCTGAACTTCACCGACCATCAGGCCGTGCTCGACAACAATTTCCAGAAGGGCCTCGATGCCGGCACGGGCTCCGAAGCGTATTTCGGCCATTTCGCCGAAGCGCTCATCCAAAACGATGAAGGTCGCGTGGTGGGCGTGTACGCGCGCAACGCCGATACCGGCAAGTACAAGAAGATCAACGCTGAAAACGGCGTGTGCCTGGCATCGGGCTGCTGTCGATCCAACGAGGACATGGTGCGCTACTTCGCACCGAACCTCATCTGGAACGGCAACGGCAACCCATGGCCGAACATGGACGTCGAGGGCAACCGCACCAATACGGGCGACGGCTACAAGCTGGGGTACTGGGCGGGTGCTTCCATCCAGCAGTACCAGTGCTCGCAGATGCACGTGATGGGGGGTCCGGGCGACACCGATTCGCAGAACGATTCCATGGGCTTCACCGGACCGCTGTTGCGCATCAACTACAACGGCGAGCGGTTCATGAACGAGGACACCTGCGCCGCCGATGCCGAGTATCCCATCGAGCTGCAGCCCAAGCACAAGTGCTTCATGATCACCGACAGCCACTTCGAAGAGAATGCTGCGAAGTGCGTGAACACGTTCGCGGCCACGCTCGCCGAGTGGGACGAGCGGGTGGGCGACGGCACCATCTTCAAGGGCCAGACGCTGCGCGAGTTGTTCGAGAGCATCGACGGCATGGACGTCGATGCAGCGCTGGCCACGGTCGAGCGCTACAACGAGCTGTGCGAGAAGGGCGTCGACGAGGACTACGCCAAGCAGGCGAAGTACCTGATGCCCGTGACCGACGACGGCCCGTACTACGCGCAGCGCATGGGCGTGGGCCTGTGCCTGGTCATGATGGGCGGCTTGGAATCCAACCAGAACGCCCAGGTGCTCGACCTCGAGCGCCAGGTGATCCCCGGCTTGTATGCGTCCGGCAACATCCAGGGCAGCCGCTTCGCTATCAAGTACCCCTTCCGTCTGAGCGGCCACAGCCACGCGATGGCCATGTTCTACGGCAAGGTGGCCGGCGAGAACGCCGCAGCCGGTTTGTAGACAACTAACCTGATCATTCGACGGTGCCGTCCTTTGCCGGATGTGCGCACCCCTCCCTCTCCGGTGCAAGGGCCGGGCACGCGCTCTCGATGCGCGGCGCCCGGCCCTTGCGCTGTCTGCGCCTCTTGCATCTGGCTCGCGCATCGGCTGCCGTGCCGTGGGTGTTACGGCTTTGTTAATTGCGCCGGGCAATGCGGCTCCGACCTCGTGCATGCCGTAGAATGAAAAGACGTTTGGAGGCAGGATCCGCTGTGCTCTTCGGGCGTATTTCGTGCGCGGCCAGGCGCCGTCTCCGAATCATATGAAGCACGCATAGCATGATAGGAGAATCATGGCCAAGCACATCTTCGTTACCGGGGGCGTCGTCTCGTCGCTGGGCAAGGGCATTACGGCCGCGTCGCTGGGGCACTTGCTCAAGGCGCGCGGGTACCAAGTGACCATGCAGAAGATGGATCCGTACCTCAACGTGGATCCGGGAACCATGTCGCCGTTCCAGCACGGCGAAGTGTTCGTCACCGAGGACGGGCACGAAGGCGATCTCGACCTGGGGCACTACGAGCGCTTCATCGACGAGAACCTCACGCGCGAGTCCAACTTCACGCAGGGATCCATCTACCAGAGCCTCATCGCGCGCGAGCGGCGCGGCGACTACCTGGGCGGCACCGTGCAGGTGATTCCGCACGTCACCGAGGCCATCAAGGCGCGCCTGCGGCGCATCGCCGACCAAACCGGCGCCGACATCGTCATATCCGAGATCGGCGGCACCGTCGGCGACATCGAGTCGCTGCCGTTCATCGAGGCCGCGCGCCAGTTCAAGAAGGAGCTGCCGTACGGCGACGTGCTGTTCGTTCACGTGACGCTGGTGCCTTATATAGCCGCAGCGCACGAGGTGAAGACGAAGCCCACGCAGCATTCGGTGAAGGAGCTGCGCTCCATCGGCGTGCAGCCCGACTTCATCGTGTGCCGCTCGGACCACGAGATCGAGGACGGCGTGCGCGAGAAGATCGCGCTGTTCTGCGACGTGCGGCCCGAGGAGGTGCTGGCCTGCACCGACGCGCCGTCCATCTACGAGGTGCCGCTGGGCTTGCACGAGCAGCGCTTCGACGAGATGGTGCTCGACCGGTTGTGCCTCGAGCGGCGTTCGGCCGACTTGGCGCCCCTGCGCTCGTTCTTGGCCGCGGCGGACGCTTGCGATGAGGAGGTGGACGTGGCCGTGGTGGGCAAGTACGTGAGCCTGCCCGACGCGTATCTGTCGGTGATCGAGGCGCTCGGGCATGCGGGGGTGCGCTGCGGATGCCGCGTGAACGTGCACCTCGTGGACGGCGAGGAGCTGTCGGACGCGAACGCGGGGGCGGTGCTGGGCGGCATGGACGGCATCCTCGTGCCGGGCGGTTTCGGCCAGCGCGCCTTCGAGGGCAAGATCGCCGCGGCTCGCTACGCGCGCAAGCAGGGCATTCCCTACTTGGGCATCTGCCTGGGGCTGCAGGCTGCCGTATGCATGTTCGCGCGCGACGCGGCCGGCATGTCCGGGGCCACGTCGGCCGAGTTCGATGCCGAGGCGGCCTTTCCCGTGGTGGACCTCATGCCCGAGCAGGAGGATGTGGAGGGCAAGGGCGGAACCATGCGCCTGGGAGCTTATCCGTGCAAGGTGGAGCCGGGCACGAAGGCGTTCGAGGCTTACGGCGAATCTATTATATATGAGCGTCACCGTCATCGTTATGAGGTGAACAACGCCTTCCGCGAGCGCTTGGTCGAAGCGGGGCTTTCGGTGTCGGGCGCGTCGCCGGACGGGCGGCTCGTGGAGATGGTGGAGCTGCCCGGCCATCCGTGGTTCGTCGCCAGCCAGGGCCATCCCGAGTTCAAGAGCCGCCCCACGCGGCCCCATCCGCTGTTCTGCGGTTTCGTGAGCGCCGCCGCCGTGCGTCGCGCCTAGGGAGGACGGTGGCGCGCTTCCTGCGGACGCGCAGCGTCCTCATCGCCGCGAAGGCGTGCTATCCTGTGAACTATATCATGCAGAGGGTTCGACGGGCGGAGCGCGGATGTTTCACGTGAAACATCCGTTCGAAGTTTTGCGGTGGCGCGGCGACGACGAAGGTGGCGGATGGACGAGCTGTATCGAGAGTACCTGGCGTATCTGCGCGTCGAGCGAGGAAGCTCTCCGTTGACCGTGTCCGCGTACGCCGCCGACCTCAAGGACTACGCGCAGTTTCTCGAGAAACGCGGGGTCGAGTCGCTGGACGACGTCGATCGCGAGGTCATCGTAGCTTACGAGTCGGATCTGTTCGGCCGCGGGTATGCGGCCTCGACGGTGGACCGCCATGTGTCCGTGCTCAAGGGGTTCCACCGCTTCCTCGTGCGAGAAGGCTACGCGCGCCGCAACCCGGCCGACACTATCCAGCTTCCCAAGGCGCCCGACCGTCTTCCCGACGTGCTTTCGGTGGCGCAGGTGGACGCCATGCTGTCGCGCCCGCTGGACGAAGGCCCTCTGGCCCTTCGCAACCAGGCCATCCTCGAGGTCCTGTACGGTTGCGGGTTGCGCGTGAGCGAGTGCACGGGGCTCGATTTGGGCGACGCCATCTTGGAGGAAGGTTATCTTCATATCCTGGGCAAGGGGAATAAGGAACGCATCGCCCCCATCTCGGGCGCCGCGCTGCGCGCGCTGCGCGACTACCTCGAGCGCGGACGCCCCGAGCTCGTCCGCTCGTACGCGAAATCAACCTCGGCCGTGTTCCTCAATGCGCGCGGCGGGCGGCTGACGCGCCAGAGCGTGCACTCCCTCGTCGCCGAGGCCGGCCGCTTCATCGGCGTGGCGAACCTTCATCCGCACACGCTGCGCCATTCCTTCGCCACCCACATGCTCGCCGGCGGCGCCGATCTGCGCGTCATCCAAGAGATCCTGGGGCATTCGGACATCTCCACCACCCAGATCTACACCCACGTGAACCGCACCCATATCCGCGAGGAGTATCTGAGCGCCCACCCCCGGGCGAAGTAGGAAGGCGCTCTTCGTCTCCCACTTTGCCCCCTGCTGACTCAATTTCAAACATCCGTTCGCTGTTTTGTGCCTGATGGGAGGGGGCGGCGAACTGAAATTCAGGTTGAAGATCCATCCTGCCACAGATTCCGCATAACTCCCCACTTCGTCCCACCGCGGGGGCGGGCGGCCTACATGTTGTGCCCGCCCAAGCGCGTCCGTTCTACATGTGGTCGTGTCGTTTTTCGGTTGGCAGGGGAGCGGTTAACGGGAAAGAGTCCGGTGGGTTTCAGGATGGGCAAAAAGGGGGTCAAGTCGCATATTTTGTTGCGAAGTGGGGCGAAGTGGGATAGAATTCCATACATCGAAAGAGCCGTGGGACGGCGGCGGAAAGGAAGGCATGGCGGAAGAGGGCAACAAGGTTGTCGATCTCAACAGCGCGTACCGCCATAAGGTGGACGCCAAAGGCCGCATGTCGCTTCCCGCATCGTTTCGCAAGGTTCTCTCGACGGATCTGGTGGTAACCCGCAACCCGAAGGACGAGTGCCTCTACGTGTTCGAGCCCGATGCGTTCAATGCATGGGTGGCCGGCGTGTTCGAGGACAAGTTCGAGAAGTTCGACCGCACCAACGATCTCCATGTTCGCCTGCGCCGCAAGCTGAAGTCGCGTGCAGCCGATGTGTCCATCGACGCAGCCGGCCGCATCATGATCTCGGCCGAGCAGCGCGAAGCCGTGGGAATCGACAAGGAGGTCGTCGTCGTGGGCAACACGGGCTACTTCGAGATCTGGGACGCAAAGCGCTACGACGCGGTGGACGACGAGACCGATCTCGGTCTGTTGTTCGACTGATCGAAAGGCGTGAGCGATATGACAAGCGAATATCGGCATACACCCGTTCTGCTCGCCGAGTGCCTCGAATACTCGAACCTCAAACCACAGCATACATTCGTGGACGCAACACTCGGCGGTGCAGGGCATTCCTTCGAAGCGGCCAAGCTCATCGGGAGCGGGGGCACGCTCATCGGCATCGATCAAGACGAGGTGGCGCTGGCCGCTGCCCGTCTCAAACTCGGGACGTTGCCTGACGACGTGCGCCCGCGCCTGGAACTCGTGCGCGGCAACTTCGGAAATATGGATGAAGCGCTCCTCAGCACGGAGGTGCCCGGCGTCGATGCGGTTCTGTTCGACCTCGGAGTGTCTTCGGTGCAGATCGACACGCCGTCTCGAGGCTTCTCCTTCAAGGAGAACGGCCCTCTTGATATGCGGATGGATCCGGGTAAACAAACCCTTACCGCAGCAGAGATCATCAACACCTACACCGCAGCAGATCTCACTCGGATCATCCGTACCTACTCGGACGAGAAGTGGGCCAGCCGTATCGCGGATTTCGCGGTGCGCGCGCGCCAGAACGCTCCCATCGAGACGAGCGAGCAGCTGGTCGACATCATCAAGGCCGCCATCCCCGCCTCGGCTCGCCGAGCAGGGGGACACCCGGCGAAGCGCACGTTCCAAGCGCTGCGCATCGAGGTGAACGGCGAGCTCGATGTGCTGAGAAGCGGCCTCGACGCGGCCATCCGCTGGCTCAACCCCGGCGGCCGCCTGGTGGTCATCAGCTACCACTCGCTTGAGGACCGCATCGTCAAGGAAACGTTCGCCAAGTTCGCGAACCGATGCACGTGCCCTCCGGATCTGCCGGCGTGCATGTGCGGGAAGCAGCCGATACTCGACATCGTCACCAGGAAGCCGGTTCTGCCGACGGCCGAAGAAATCGAGCGCAACGCTCGCGCACGCAGCGCCAAGCTTCGCGTAGCGCAGAAACGATAAGCAAAAACGTCCCGCTGACGCAAGCGGGAGCCATATGCACCGCACGCGACCTTTACATGCAGTCGAAACACAGAAAGGGGGTCGGACATGGGCGCAGCACCAGCGTATTCGTACTATCCCGAGCGCGCACCCGAACGCAGCCCGCGCGAGCGCATCAGCGTCGTTCCGGGCCGCGGCACCCGCACGCAGACCCCCACGCTTCCGTCGAACGTCGTGTTCTTGGCGAAGGCGGCGGCGGTCGTGCTGCTGGTGGTGTCGCTTGTGGGATTCGCGCGCATCGGGCTCATGTCCGCGACGATCTCCACGACGATGCAGTCGAGCCAGCTGACCAGCCAGATCAGCGACGCCCGCTCTTCGGGCGCCGCGCTGGAAGTGTCCCAGAGCACGCTGTCCAATCCGACGAAGGTGAAGCAGCAGGCGGGCAAGCTGGGCATGGCCGCCCCCGAGACCACGGGGGTCATCACTCTGGATAAGGACGTCGTCGCAACCGACGAGTCCGGCGCCCTGTCCCTTTCGAAGAGCGTTGCCATAGCGGCTGGCTCCGAGGCGTAAAGCCGAT
>NZ_GL622581.1:38710-42836 GCF_000185625.1 Eggerthella sp. 1_3_56FAA | reverse complement strand
GCGCGTCCGGTGCGCGCCTCCGGCCGCCCGGCTGCGGCGGTCGACTTCAACTCGAATTCGAACCGGGTGTTCCTTCCCATTCTCGCCTTCGCCGTCATCGCGGCGCTGTTCGTGCTGCGCTTGGCGTACCTGCAGGTGATAGCCGCCCCTGCCATGGCTTCGGAAGCCGAGAACGCGCGTATGAGCTACGACTGGATCGAGCCGCGCCGCGGCACCATCTACGATCGCAACGGCGTGGTGCTGGCCACCTCCGTGGAGTCGACCACCATCTACATCGACCCGGTGGAAGTCGACGACGCGGACGCGACGGCTCAGGTGCTCGTCGACGTGCTGGGCGGCCAGAAGTCCGACTACCTGGAAGCCATCACCGCTCCGAACACGCGGTACGCGGTGGTGAAGGAGAAGGCCGACGTGGCGGTGGGGGACGCTCTCAAGGAGCGCGTGCGCGAGCTCTCGGCTTCGGGAGGGTCGCGCGAAGGCATGGACTTCGGCATCCGCTATAAGACGCTGTGGAAGCGCGAGTATCCGAACGCTCAGGTGGGAGGCCAGGTCATCGGCGTATGCACGCTGGAAACCGATGCCGAGAACAACCGCGAGTACTACAAGGGGGTATCGGGCCTCGAGCTGTACTACGACGACGTGCTGTCAGGCGAGGCGGGCTACACGCGCGAGGAGCGCAGCCCCGACGGCACGCCCATTCCCGGCGGCACGCGCGACTCCAAGGCGGCCGTGGACGGCGAGGACATCATCATATCCATCGACATAGAGCTGCAGCAATCCGTCGAGGAGCGCCTGACGGCCGATGCCAAGGGCATCACGGCCAACGGCGGCAGCGCCATCGTGATGGACGGCGGCACGGGAGAGATCTACGCCGCGGCATCGCTGCCGCTGCTCAATCCGGCCGACCGGACGAATATGGAAGCGGATGCGCCGAAGCTCAAATGCGTGACCGACCTGTTCGAGCCGGGCTCCATCTTCAAGTCGGTGTCGGCCATGGCCATCCTGGAAGCTGGCACCATGACGCCCGACACCGAGCTGTTCTGCCCGTCCTCCATCGAGGCCGACGGCTACGTCATTGGGGATGCGCACGAGCGCGGAGACGCCACGTACACGCTGCGGCAGATCATGGACCAGTCGTCGAACGTCGGCATCTCGCTGGCCACCGAGAACGCGACGGTGGGCGACGTGTCGGGGTTCCGGAACCTCTACAACAAGATCAACGAGTACAACCTGCACACGAAGACGGGCGTGGACTATCCGGGCGAGGGCGAAGCCGGCACCGAGTACCTGGGGAACCTGCTTCCCTTCGACGATTGGAGCAAGGTCACCGCCTACAACGTCAGCTTCGGGCAGGGCCTGTCGCTCACGCCGTTGCAGATCACCCGCTTCTACGGAGCGCTCGTGAACGACGGCGTGGAGTGCACGCCGCACTTCCTCCTGTCGAAGCCCCAAAGCGGCGAGACGGCCGAGTACGGAAGCGACACCGTCATCAAGGACAAGAAAGCCATCGACGATCTGACCAGCATGCTGAAGACCGTCGTCACCGAGGGCACGGGCAAGGCCGCCGCCATCGACGGCTTCAACGTGGCGGGCAAGACGTCCACGGCGGAGATCTACGACGAGAAGAACGGCGGCTACCGAAAAGGGGTGTACAACCTGGCCTTCACCGGTTTCCTGGCCGATTCTTCCAGCCAATTGGTTTGTTTTGTGGGTGCCAACGAGGTTCCCACCGACGGTGTGGTCACGCCGATTTTTAAGGATATAATGACAACAGCCATCGACCGATTCAACATTTATCCGGAGTGAGGAAGCCATGGGCAAGACCTGTACCGAACTGTTCGCAGGTATCGACTGCACCATCCTCGGCAACGCCGACGACGAGGTGAACGGTATCGCCTACCGCAGCGACCGGGTGCAACCCGGCGACGCGTTCTTCTGCGTGGTAGGCATGACGACGGATGGGCACTCGTTCGCCCAGGACGCCATCGATCGGGGCGCGAAAGTGCTCGTGGTCGAGCGCAAGGTGTACCTGGCCGACGCTACGGACGTCACGGAGATCGTGGTGAAGGATACGCGCAAGGCCATGGCGGCCGCTGCGGCGAACTTCTACGACCATCCTTCCAAGGACCTTGCGCTGGTGGGCATCACCGGCACCAACGGCAAGACCACCACGACCTACCTGGTAGAGCACATCGCGCGGGTAGCGGGGAAGCGCACGGGCGTCATCGGAACCGTGGGCATCCGCATCGGCGACGAGGCCGAGAAATCGGCTCATACCACGCCGGAATCGCCCGACCTGCAGCAGCTGCTCGCCCGCATGCGCGATGCGCGCTGCGACGTCGTGGCCATGGAGGTGAGCTCTCATGCGCTCGACCTCGATCGCACGTGGGACGCCGCATTCGCCGTTACGGCGTTCTCCAACTTGACGCAGGATCACCTGGACTACCATCACACGTTCGAGGCCTACTTCGAGGCGAAGGCGCGCCTGTTCTCGAAAGATTATCCGGCCAAGCGCGTGATCTGCATTGACGACAAGTGGGGCAAAGAGCTGCTGCGGCGTTGCTCGGTTGCCGAAGACAGCGTGGTCACGACGGGCTTCGATCCTTCCGCGCAGATCCATCCCGTGGACGTGCAGTATGCTCCTACCCACACCACCGTCACGCTCGACGTGCGCGGCAGCTTGCATACGTTCGACTACCCGCTCGTGGGCAAGTTCAACGTGGAGAACGTCATGTGCGCCTTCGGCATCGGGCTGCAGCTGGGCTTCCCGGCCGAGACCATCGTCGAAGCGCTCGAGGAGGCGCCGCAGATCCCGGGTCGTTTGGAGCGCGTGAGCGCGCCGAACACGGGCGGCGTGTCGGTGTTCGTGGACTACGCCCACACGCCCGACGCGCTGGAGAAGGCGCTCGCGTCCATCATGGCGCTCACGCCCGGCCGCACCGTCTGCGTGTTCGGCTGCGGCGGCGACCGCGATGCCAGCAAGCGTCCCATCATGGGCAAGGCCGCCCTGGCGGCCGACCATGCGGTGGTGACGTCGGACAACCCGCGCACCGAAGATCCGCAGGCCATCATCGAGGACATCGTGAGCGGAATGAGCTCGGGAGCCGGCCGCTTCGAAGTGGAGGCCGACCGTCGCGCCGCCATCGCGCGCGCCATCGCGCAGGCGAAGCCGGGCGACTCGATCCTCATCGCGGGCAAGGGCCACGAGGACTATCAGCTCGTGGGCGACCAAGTACTCTCGTTCGACGATCGCATCGTGGCCGCCGAGGAGCTCGCGTGTGCGTTCGGCGACGAACCCTCAGGCGAGGATCGATAGCATGCGTTTGAACCACAAGCAGATCGCCGCATGCACGGGAGGCTCGTTCGTGGTGGAGCCGCTTGATCCGCGCGCGCTGGCCACGGGGCTCACCTGGGACTCGCGCGACGCGAAGCCGGGCGACGTGTACGTCGCGCTGCCGGGCGAGCGCGTGGACGGCCACGACTTCGTCGGTGCGGCCCTCTCGGGCGGCGCCGTGTGCGCGCTTGTGATGCAGCCGCTGGACGAGGCCGTGCGCATGCTGGCCGCCGAGCTGGGCGCAAGCGTTATCGAGGTGCCCGACACGGCCCACGCCGTGGCGGATATCGCGCGCGAATGGCGCTCTCACCTGCACGGTCGCGTGATCGCGCTGACGGGTTCCACCGGCAAGACCACCACGAAGAACCTTGTGCGCGACGTGCTGGCAAGCACGCTGTCCACGGTGGCGACGGCCGGCAACCAGAACAACGAGCTGGGCGTTCCCAAGACGCTGCTCGCCGCCGAGCAGGACACGCAGGCGGTGGTGGTGGAGATGGGCATGCGCGGCGCGGGCCAGCTGGCCGACCTATGCGACTACGTGCGCCCCGATTGGGGCCTCGTGGTGAACGTGGGCGAGAGCCATATCGAGCTTCTGGGCAGCCGCGAGAACATCGCGCGCGCCAAGGCCGAGCTTCTATGCGCGCTGCCGGAGGGCACGGGCCGGGCGTTCGTGAACGCCGACGACGACTACGCCGATTTCGTGCGCGAGCATGCGCGCCTCGACGCGCGCCGCGTGGAGACCGTGCTGTTCGACGGCTCCGCCGCCGCAGCCGAGCGCCGCGCCCAGGCCGA
>NZ_GL622581.1:36498-38323 GCF_000185625.1 Eggerthella sp. 1_3_56FAA | reverse complement strand
GGGTCGCCCGCGCTTTCGGCTGCACGCCGTCGGCTTCGCGGATGCCCCTGAGGAGGAGACGGCGCGCTGCGCGCTCACGCTGCGAGGCTTGCACAACGTGTCGAACGCGTGCGCCGCGGCCGCGGTCGGGCGCGCCTGCGGCATCCCGCTTTCCGTCTGCGCCGATGCCCTCGCGCATGCCGAGCCGGAAGCCGGCCGCCAGGAAGTGCTCCGTGCGCGCGGCGGGTTCACCGTGGTGAACGACGCCTACAACGCCAACCCCGACTCCATGCGCGCCTCGCTTGCGACGTTCTGCGCGCTGGACGTGCCGGGCAAGCACGTGGCCGTGCTCGGCGACATGGGCGAGCTGGGAAGCTACGCCCCGGCCTGCCATGCGGGCATCGGGGAGTTCGCCGCCACGCTGCCGCTCGACCGGCTCGTGTGCGTAGGCGAGCTGTCCCTGCACATAGCCGACGCCGCTGAGCGCGCCGGCATGGATCCCCAGCGCATCGTGCGCGCGGGCTCTCTTTCTGAAGTGTTCGGAGATTTGGACGCCTGCGTCGAGCCCGGAGACGCCGTGCTGGTGAAGGCGTCTCATTTCATGGGTCTGACTCGCGTAGTCGAAGGACTGGTCAATTAGCTATGTTTACGGTATTCAACCAATATCCGACGTTTCTCGTGTTCCTTGCCGTCGTGTTCGCCATGGTGGTGACCATGGTGCTCACGCCGTTGTGGATCAAGTTCCTCAAGTCGAGCCATATCGGCCAGCAGGTGCGCGCCGACGGCCCCGAGAGCCACCTCGTGAAGCAGGGCACGCCCACCATGGGCGGCGTCATCATGCTGATCGCGGTCATCGCGGTGGCGCTGTTCGTCGGCATGCCCACGCCCGAGACGTTCGTGCTGCTGGCGGCTACCGTGCTCACGGGTCTGCTGGGCCTCGTCGACGACGCGTCGAAAGTGGTGAAGGAGCGCTCGCTCGGTCTCACCCCGAAGGCGAAGATCGTGGGGCAGGTGGCCATCGCCACGGCGTTCGTGCTCGTGGCCGTGAACTGGCTGGGCATACAGCCCACCGTGGAGATTCCCTTCGTCGTGACGCTCGACTTCGGCATCCTGACCACGGTGGTTCCCGTCGGCGACGGCATCGCCATCCCCTGGCTGTACCTGCTGTTCATGAACATCCTGCTGGTGGGCATGTGCAACGCCGTGAACCTCACCGACGGCCTGGACGGTTTGGCGGCGGGCACGGTCATGATCGTGATGATCGTGATGGCGGCCATCGCGTACCGTTCCGATCTGTTGGAACCCGCCATCTTCGCCGCCGCGCTCGCGGGCGCGTGCATCGGGTTCCTCTGGTTCAACTCGTTTCCGGCCGACATCTTCATGGGCGACACCGGATCGCTCGCGCTGGGCATGGCGCTGGGCTGCCTGGCCGTGCTCACGAAGACCGAGTTCGTGTCGCTCATCATCGGAGGCCTGTTCGTGGCCGAGGCCCTGTCCGTCATGATCCAGGTGTTCTACTACAAGAAGACGAAGAAGCGCATCTTCCTCATGGCGCCGTTGCACCACCACTTCGAGAAGAAGGGCTGGAGCGAGACGAAGGTGGTCGTGCGCTTCTGGATCATCTCCGGCGTGCTGGCCGCGACGGGCTTCTCGCTGTACTTCGCCGAGACCCTCATGGCGGTGGCGTAGTCCATGGCTTCGCGGGAGCTCATAGCGAATCGCAAGCACGCGCCGCACCATCTGGGGCGCGTGCTCGTTTTGGGTCTGGGCAAGAGCGGCCGCGCGGCGGTCGCGTACCTGCTGCCGCTTCTGGACGGTCGCGTGGAAGCGCTGGCCGTGGCGGCCG
>NZ_GL622581.1:30177-35617 GCF_000185625.1 Eggerthella sp. 1_3_56FAA | reverse complement strand
TCGCGCTGGGCGTGCACGAGAGCGACGTGGCCAGGGGTTGCGCACGTTCGCGCCGCTCGAGCACCGCATCGAGCCGTGCGGCTCGGTGGCCGGCGTGCGCTGCTACAACGACTCCAAGGCGACGAACGTCGATGCCACGCTCAAGGCCCTCGCCGCATTTCCCGAGGCGCGCCCCGTCGTGCTGCTGGGAGGCGACGACAAGGGCACCGACCTCGCGCCGCTCGTGGAGGCCGCCCACGCCCATGCGGGCGCGGTCGTGTGCTTCGGCGATGCGGGCGAGCGATTCGCGGCCGCGTTCGAGGCGGCGGACGCGCAGGCTCCTGCCGGTTTCGCCGCGGCGCGTGCTGCGCACCTCGCCGACGCGTTCGACGCGGCTCTCGCGCTAGCTTCGGCGGGAGATGTCGTGCTGCTGTCCCCGGCTTGCGCCTCCTTCGACGAGTTCTGCTCGTTCGAGGAGCGGGGAGCCGCATTCAAAACGCTCGTAGCCGACGCGGCTTCCGCGTTGGGCGCCTAGGCCCGCCATGGCTATTCAACGTGACAAGCGAGGCGCGCCTGCGCATATCATGGGACCTCGGATCATCCTCCTGCTGTCGGTGCTCGCCCTCATGCTCATCGGCTTCGTGATGATCTACTCGACCTCGGCGGTCATCACTTTGGCGAAAGCCGGCACCGAGGTCGCGGTCGATCCGATGGCCGAGACGCTCAACCAGATCAAGTTCGCCGTCGCGGGCGTGATCCTTGCTTTGATCATCTGGAAGTTCGTTCCCGTCTCGCTCTGGCGCAGCAATGCGGTATGGGTTATCTGGGCCGTGGCGTTCGCGCTGCTCGTGATCACGGCGGTGGCGGGCGTGGGCGATGAGGAATGGGGCGCCCGCCGATGGCTCATGATCGGTTCGGCCAGCCTGCAGGCTTCGGAGTTCGCGAAGATCGCGCTCGTGCTGGTGGCGGCGCGTCTGTTCACGGACTTCCGCGAGGGGCAGTACACCGTGTTGGTGTTCTTCGCGCTCGTGGGCCTGCTCGTCCTGGCTCCGGTGCTCATCATCCTGGGCCCCCAGTCCGACCTGGGCACGGCCATGATCTGCGTCGTGGGCATCCTCGCGGTCATGTGGCTGGGCGAGGTGCCGCTGCGCACGATGCTCATCGTGATCGGCGTCGTGGTCGCCCTCGGCCTCGTGGGCATCTTCGGCTCGTCGTACCGCCGCGACCGGCTCATGGTGTTCATGAACCCGTGGAACGACGGCGAAGGCGGCTTCGGCACGGGCTTCCAGCTCATCCACTCGCTGTACGCGCTGTCCGGCGGCGGCCTGTTCGGGGTGGGGCTGGGAAACTCGCACGAGAAGTACCTGTACCTCACCCAAGCGGACACCGACTTCATCTTCGCCATCATCGGCGAGGAGCTGGGTTTGGTGGGCGCCGCGGTGGTCATCGCGCTGTTCCTGCTGTTCCTGTACGCGGGCACCCGCATCGCGCAGTCGTCGCCCGATAACTTCGGCACCATGGTGGCGGGCGGCTGCACCATCATGATCGCGTTCCAGGCGTTCCTCAACATCGCCATGGTCATCGGGTGGTTCCCTGTGGTGGGCAAGCCCTTGCCGTTCATATCGTCGGGCGGATCGTCGCTGGTGGCCATGCTCATCATGGTGGGCATCATCCTATCGGTATCGCGCGGCGCCGAGGCGCCGACCATCTACGATCGCCGACGCGCCGATCTGCGCGTCGTGCGCGCGACGAACGGTGCGCCGCCGCCCTCACGCGGCGGGCGCTCGTCGTCGAGCAGGGGCAGGAGGTAGCGAACATGCTGATCGTTCTTTCCGGCGGCGGAACCGCCGGCCACATCAACCCGGCGCTCGCCTTGGCGGACGTGCTGAAGCAGCGCGGCTGCGAGGTACGCTTCGCCGGCACGCCCACGGGCGTGGAGGCGCGGCTCGTGCGGGAGGCGGGCATCCCGTTCACGCCGTTCGAGGCCCAGGGTTTCAACCGCAACCACCCGCTCACGCTGCCGAAGGCCGTGCTCACCATTCAGAAGAGCACGACGCTCGCGCGCCGGTGGTTCGACGAGATACAGCCCGACGCGGTGGTGGGCTTCGGCGGCTACGTGTGCATCCCCGTGGCGCGCGCCGCCGAGCAGCGCGGCATCCCCGTGGTGGTGCACGAGCAGAACTCGGTCATGGGTATGGCCAACAAGTACCTCGCCAAGCGCGCCGCCGCCGTGTGCCTCACCTACGAGCACGCGGCCGAGGCGCTGGCCGACAAGAGCCGCGTCCGGGTGACCGGCAACCCTGTGCGCGAAAGCGTGTTCTCGGCCACGCGCGAGCAGGGCCGCGCGCGCTTCGGCGTGCCGGAGGGCGCGCGCATGCTGCTGGTGACGGGCGGCAGCCTGGGCGCGCGGCACCTCAACCAGGCCGTCGCCGCGCTCAAAGACGAGCTTCTGGCCTACGGCGACCTGCATATCGTGCAGGTGACCGGCCCCAAGGAGCTCGATGCCGTGCGCGAGCAGCTGGCGCTTTCGCCCGAGCAGCAGGCTCGTTGGCAGCTGCTGGGCTATACCGACCATATGGGCGACGCCATGGCCGCGGCCGACGTCGTCGTCTCGCGCGCCGGCGCCACGTCGCTCGCCGAGATATCGGCCCGCGCGCTTCCGGCACTGCTCGTGCCGTTCCCGTTCGCCACGGAGGACCATCAGACCATGAACGCGCAGGCATGCGTGGAGGCGGGCGCCGCCTACCTCGTGGCCGACGCCGACGTGGAGGGGCCCGAGTTCGCCCGCAAGCTGTGCGAGCTCATCGAGGACGAGGACGTGCGCGCCCGCATGGCCGCCGCGGCCCGCGCGCAGAAGACGCGCGACGCCGCGGGTCTGCTGGCCGACGCGGTCATGGAAGCGGCTCGCGCACAGCGTTGAGCGGTCGCGCGATAGGGTACAATAGCGGTTTGCAGTACATCAGAGAGACCGAGGACGCACTATGGACACCATGCACATCGACCAGGTACATTTCATCGGCGTTGGAGGCGTCGGCATGAGCGGCATCGCTCGCGTCGCGTTCGACCAGGGCATGCGCGTGAGCGGCACCGACCTCAAGGAGAGCCGCTACACCAAGCAGCTGCGCGAGGCGGGCATCGAGGTGCACATCGGCCACGATCCGGCGAACATCCCCGAGGGAAACCCCGTGATCGTCGTGTCCACCGCCATCCTCGACAACAACCCCGAACTCGCCGCCGCCAAGGCGCGCGGCCTGACCATCTGGCATCGCGCCCAGATGCTCGCCTATCTGGGACGCGCGCTCCAGACGCTCGCGGTGGCCGGCACGCACGGCAAAACCACCACGTCGTCCATGCTGGCCAGCGTACTGGACGGCATGGGGGAGGATCCGACGTTCCTCATAGGCGGCATCGTGCGCGCCTACGGCACGAACGCGCACTCGGGAACGGGCGCCCATTACGTGGTGGAGGCAGACGAGAGCGACAAGTCGTTCATGCATCTGTCGCCGCGCGCCGTGCTGGTGACGAACATCGAGGCCGACCACCTCGACCACTACCGCGACCTCGACGAGATCTACGAGAAGTTCGCCTCGTTCATCGGGTCGGTGCCCGACGACGGCGGCGTGGTGGTGGCCTGCGGCGAGGACGAGGCGCTCGTGCGCGTGGCTCGCGCCTCCGGAAAGCGCCTGTTCACCTACGGCTTCTCTGATGCGTGCGACGTGCGCATCGCCTCGTACGAGCCGAACGGCGTGGGCAGCGACTTCACGCTCGAACTGCCCGACGGAAGCGTCGTGAGCGCGCACGTCAAGCAGAATCCGGGCCGTCACAACGTGTTGAACGCCGCCGGCGTCGTCGGCCTTCTGTGGGCGCTCGGATACGACCCTGCGCAAGCGGCCGAAGCGCTGGCCGACTTCGCCGGCGTGAAGCGCCGCTTCGACCTCGTGGGCGAAGCGGGCGGGGTCACCGTGGTCGACGACTACGCGCATCATCCCACCGAGATCGCCGCCACCATCGAGGCCGCGTCCCATCTGGGCTTCGCGCATGTGCACGTGCTGTTCCAGCCGCACCGCTACTCGCGCGCGCCGCTGTTCACCGAGGTGCTGAAGGACGATTTCGGCCGGGCGTTCGACGCGGCCGACGCCGTCACGTTCATGGACGTGTACCCGGCGGGCGAAGCGCCCGTCCCCGGCGTGTCGGGCAAGACGTTCCTGAACGTGGTGCTCGACCATGCGGGCCATCCCGAGGCCGCCTACGTGCCGCGCCGTATCGAGGTGGTGCCCTATCTCGCCGGCAAGCTGGGCGAGGGCGACCTGTTGATCACCATGGGCGCGGGAGACGTGACCGCCATCGGCCCGCAGCTCGTCGACGCGCTTTCGCAGGCGGATGGCGCCGCCGCGCGACGGCAGGCGTGATGCGGCGATGACCGCCCGCCATACCTCGCCGCTCGAGGCGCTGCTCGTCGACGACGCGTTCGACGGCGACGTGTACCCTTCGGAGCCCATGGCTCGGCATACCATGTACCGCATCGGCGGACCCGCGCGTTTCTACGTGCAGGTGGCCTCCGTCGGAGCGCTCAAGCGCCTGGTCACGGTATGCGAGGAGAGCCGGGTGCCGTGGGTGGCCATCGGCCGGGGCAGCAACCTGCTCGTCGCCGACGAGGGGTATCCCGGCGTGGTGATCACGCTCGGCCGCGACTTCCGCATCTGCCGCTACGACGAGGACGCGCACAGCTTCTGCGTGGGCGCGGGCGTGCCGCTGTCGTCGGTGGTGCAGGAGGCGTTCCGTCGATCGCTGGCGGGATTCGAGTTCGCCGTGGGAACGCCGGGCACCGTGGGCGGCGCGCTGCGCATGAACGCGGGCTCGCGCGACGAGTGGATCGGCTCGCGCGTGGTGTCGGTGACCACGCTGTCGCCCGGGAAGGGGCTGGTTCGGCGCGACGGCGACCAGATCGCGTGGGGCTACCGTTCCAGCTCGTTCGCTTCAGACGAGGTGATCGTGGAATGCGAACTTTCCGTAGAGCCTGCCGACCCGTTCTTCATCCGCGGTAAGATGGAAGCGTCGCACGCGCGGCGCAAGAAGACGCAGCCGCTGTCGTTGCCGTCGTGCGGAAGCGTGTTCCGCAACCCCGAAGGCGCTCCGGTGGGCGCGCTCATCGAGGAAGCCGGGCTCAAGGGCCTGCGCATCGGCGGGGCGCAGGTGTCGGAGGTGCACGCGAACTTCATCGTGAACACGGGCGACGCCACGGCGCGCGACGTGCTGGAACTGATCAACCTGGTCAAGACGAAGGTGTACGAGACGTATGGCATCGAATTACAACCGGAAGTCCGTTTCCTCGGGTTCGCGTAAGGCGAGCCCGCGCAACAGCCGCGCTTCCGGGCAGGCCGGCAGGGGCGTGCGTCCCGCCGGCGGCGCGCCGCGCCAATCCGCGCGCGGCGGCATGCCGCGAACTTTCGTCGCGTGCTTC
>NZ_GL622581.1:0-30060 GCF_000185625.1 Eggerthella sp. 1_3_56FAA | reverse complement strand
CCGGCGGCCAGCTGCCGCAGCGTCGTGCGAACCAGGTTCGCCCGCCGTTGTCGTCGGTGCGCGTGGGGGATCTCGACCGCGCCGAGCGCTCTTCTCGCGCGCAGAAAACCTACCGTCGCTACCTGGTGCGCATCGGCATCGTGGCCGCGCTCGTGCTGGCGCTCGTAGGCGGCGGCCTGGCCGTGTACTACTCCAACCTGTTCACCATCGAGAACGTCTCGGTCACCGGCGTGGAGCATCTCACGGCCACCGACATGTCCGAGCTTGCCAGCGTGCCCGCCGGAACCACGCTTCTGCGCGTCGACGCCGCTGGCATCCGCGAGCGCCTGCTCAAAGACGCATGGGTGGACGACGTGTCGGTGAACCGCGTGTTCCCGAACACCCTGGAGCTGGCCGTCACCGAGCGCACCATCACGGCGGTGGCGGACGTGCCCACTGAGAACGCCGAGTCGGTGCAGCCGTGGGCCATCGCCTCGGACGGCATGTGGCTCATGCCCATCCCCGACCAGAATTCCGAGGCCGGCAAGAGGACCAGCCCGAAGGTGTACGAGGACGCGGCCAAGGTGCTGCACATCACCGACGTGCCCTACGGCACGCGCCCCGAGGTGGGCGCCTACTGCTCGGACGCCAACGTGAACAACGCGCTGGCCATCGTGGACGGCATGACCACCGAGCTGGCGGGGCAGGTGAAGAAGGTGGCGGCCACCGAGACCGAGTCCACCACGCTGACGCTGGAAAGCGGCGTGGAGATCGTGTTCGGCACGGCCGAGAACATCCGCGACAAAGAGCGCGTCTGCCTCGAGATCATGAAGGAGCATCCCGACGGGCTGGCGTACATCAACGTGCGGGTGGTGGATCGGCCCACCTGGAGGGCTCTCTAGGGACCTGCGCGCCGCTGCGCCTTGCGGGCGGGCGGGACGCCCCAGTCGCTCAGACAGTCCTCGCTTCGCTGCGAAACTCGCTTGGTGGGGCGCCCCGCCCGCCCGCAAGGCGCAGCGGCTTGAGCTTCCTGTTCGCTGGG
Source organism: Eggerthella sp. 1_3_56FAA (assembly GCF_000185625.1). NCBI lineage: Bacteria > Bacillati > Actinomycetota > Coriobacteriia > Eggerthellales > Eggerthellaceae > Eggerthella > Eggerthella sp. 1_3_56FAA. The sequence continues at coordinate 29,039 of NZ_GL622581.1, read as the reverse complement.
AGGGTTCGACCTGGGGGTTTGTGCTCGTTGTCATCCTGAGCGAGCGTAGCGAGTCGAAGGATCCCGTGCGGCGGTTCGGGGGTTTCCGGCAGGCGGGAACCCCCGAACCGTCTGTTTCACAGCATGCGCGATGTTGCCAGGGCTACGGCTTCGTTGCGGGACGACTCTACGGCTTCTAGGAAACGGTCGATGTCGTGCATGGTGGTGTAGGCGGCCACGCTGGCGCGGCAGACGGCTTCCGCTCCTATGTGGCGCAGGAGGGGTTGGGCGCAGTGCGCGCCGGCGCGCACTGCCACTCCGCGGCGGTCCAGCACGTGGGCGACCTCGGCTGCGCCCACGCCCTTCACGTTGAACGAGACGATGCCGCCGCGCGGCGTCTCGGCGTTCGGCCCGGGGCCGTAGAGCCTGACGGAGGGGATGGAGTCCAGGCCGCTCACCAGGGCGCGGGTCAGCTCGCGCTCGTGCGCGCGCACGGCGTCGAAGCCGATGCGGTCGAGATAGCGCACGGCTTCCGCCAGCCCCGCGGCTCCTGCCACGTTCTGCGTGCCCGCTTCGAAGCGCCCCGGCGTTCCGTCGAACGAGGACGCGCCCTCGAACACCGCCTCCACCATGCCCCCGCCTCGCAGCAAGGGCGGCGTTTCCTCGAGGAGGCGCCGCTTGCCGTACAGCACGCCGATGCCCATAGGGCCGTACAGCTTGTGGCCCGAGAACGCGGCGAAGTCGACGTCGAGGTCGTGCACGTCGAGGGGCTCGTGCGCGATGCTCTGCGCGCAGTCGAGCACGGCGACGGCGCCGCAGGCGTGCGCCGCTTCGATGATGCGCTTGACGGGCGGCACGGTTCCCAGCACGTTCGACATGCCGGTGAACGCCACCACGCGGGTGCGCGGGCCGATTGCCCGGTCGATCTCGTCGTCTGAGACGACCCCGGCGCGGTCGGGCACGATGAAGGAGAGCCTCGCCCCGGAAAGCCGCGCCGCGGTCTGCCACGGCACGAGGTTGCTGTGATGCTCCAGCAGCGTGAGCGCGATCTCGTCGCCCGGCTCCAGCCGCTCGGCGCAATAACAGAGCGCCACGGTGTTCAGGGCGTGCGTGGCCCCGCTCGTGAACGCCGTCTCCTCCGGCGACGCGCCGATGAAGCGCGCGACCGTCGAGCGCGCGTCCTCGTAGACCCGGGTGGCCGCAGCGGCCAGCGCGTGCGCGGAACGGTGCGGGTTTCCGCATGCCGTGCGGTAGAAATCATCCATGGCGTCGAGGACGCACGACGGCTTCTGCGTGGTTGCCGCGTTGTCGAGGTAGGCGAGCGGAGGGCCGCCCGCGGCGTGCGCGGCGAGGAGGGGGAAGTCCTCCAGCGGCGCGCACGCCCGTCCGTCCGCCATCGTCAAGCTCCCTCGTCCTGCTCGGCGTCGGCCGCGTTCATCGCGTCGCTCGCGGCACCGTACTGGACCATGCGCAGCGCGAGCAGCCGCTGCACGTTCTCCAGGCGGTCGCGGTAGGGGTCGTCGGCCGGACATTCCCGCGCGATCGCGTCCGCCAGCGCCGCGTCGCCCACCGTGTCGCGCAGCCAGGCGACGAAGGCGTCTACGTCGATGAGCTTGATGATCTGGTCGGCGCCCTTGCCCACGCGCGCTTCGTCTCGGTCGAGCAGGAACACGGCTGCGCTGTGCAGGTTGTACAGGTACAGGTCCGACCCGCCCTTGGAGGGCACCATGCGCCCGGCAACGAAGTGCTCGCCCCAGGAGAGCTCGCGCAGCGCATGGGCCGCCTCGTCGGGTGAGGGCAAGGGGAAGCGCCGGCACGCCTCGGCCATGCCGGGTATGCCTTCGGATCCGCTCCCCGCCTCCTCGCCCCATGCAGGGGAGGCGGGGCCGCCGCACGCAGCGGCCTCCCGGGATGTGGCGGCGGCCGTCTCGTCGAGAGCTGCCATGTCCATCACGCTCCCAGCTTTCCGGCCGCTTCCAGCTTGTCGGCGGCGAAGCCGAGGTCAAGCGCCTCGAGCCCGGAGCGCGTCGGGCGACCCGTGGACTCCTCGAACCCTTCGTGGGCGTAGAAGCGCGTCTTGAAGTCCTCGAACTTGTCGCGGTCGAGCGTGCGGCCCTGGCACAGCGAGTAGCTCCACTTCCCGTCCTCGAACACCACGAGGGGGAAGGGCTTGGTGGTCTTCACGTCGTACACGTAGTTCGTGAACACCTCCTGGTCGCGATGGCGTCCCTCCAGCGCCCAGATGGCGCGGTCGAGCACCCAGAACTTGTGCCCCAGCTCGATGCTTTCCTCGTAGGAGAGGTCGCGCCCGGTGACGGCCTGGAAGAACTTCACCTCGTACTCGGGCGTGGCCCCGTACGTCGAGCCCGTCTCGGCGGTGTGCTTGCGGCTGATGAAGTTCGGCCACACCCAGTCGCACATGCCCAGCGACTGCAGCCAGAAGCGCCCGTAGGCGCGGTTCCAGTGGATCTCGCGCACGCGCGCATCGGAATAGATGCCCTCCTCGCTCCAGTCGAAGCACAGCGGGTCGCCCAGCCCGGACTGATCGGCCAGCTGCTTGGCCATGTTCTCGGCCGAGACGGGCGGCTCGGCGCCGGTGAGCACCGCCATGATGGAGGTGTTGTACACCGCGTTGTGTACGCCGTGCTCGTTGATGTCTCGCTCGCTGAAGATGCTTCCGTAGCTCCATTCCACCTCGGCGCGCGGCTCGTTGTGCTCGCAGTAGCCCCAGTTCGGGCGCGCCAGCAGGCCCGACGACGTGTCCTCGTCCCAACGCCCCCACTTCTGCGCCGCGCGCGCGATGCCCTCGGCCAGGTCGTCGCCGATCTCGCGGCGGTAGGCGATGCGCATCAGCAGCTCCTCGATGAACGCGTAGGTGCCGTACTGCTCGAAGGGCAGATCGGTGTCGATGTCCTTGCCCTTGCCCATGACGCCCATCTTGTAGAGGTTGTGCAGGTACACGGGCATGTCGATCTCGTAGCCGTTCAGCCCCAGCTTCGACAGCAGGCTGTAGGCGGCCAGCTGCTCGTCGATCTTGCCCGAGTCGGTGAAGTACAGGCCGGCCGAGCAGGTCAGCTCGTTGCCCACGCCGCCGGGGTACAGGTTACGGCAGTTCTTGAAGCAGCCGCGGCATCCTTCTGCGCGCGACACCGTGGGGCTCGTGTCCAGCACGGTGGATGCGGCGCCCGGGCTGCCCGGCGCGCCCGGAACCTTGCCGGCGTCGATGTCGTAGCCGAACTTCTCCTGCACTTCCAACCGCAGCCTCACGAGCGCGGCGGGGTCGGCGATGGGTATGCTCTTCGAGCCGATGAAGCTCATCGCCTTGAGGTTCTTGGCGCCGAACACCGCGCCGAAGCCGCTCTGTCCCGTCACGTGGCCGGCATCGTGCACGATGCACGACACGCGCGCCAGGTTCTCGCCGGCAGGTCCGATGCAGATGACGGACGGTCGCTGCGTGGTTCGGCCTCCGTCGCGTCCCTTCGTCAACTCGTACCACGAGCCAGGGGCGGTGCCGTGCGTCACCTCTTCCCAGATTCTCTCCTGGCACTCGAAGGTGTCGAGTCCCCAAAGGTCGGTCGCGTCGTTGAACGTCACTTGGTCGTTCACCACGCTGATCCACACGGGCGCTTCCGCTTTCCCGCGCACCACGCAGGCGTCGTAGCCCGCTTCCTTCATCATGCCGGCCAAACGGCCGCCCATGCTGGAGCGGTTGTACCATTCGGGCAGCGAGAACGGGCTGATGCCCGTGAACTCGCAGCGCGCCGAGGCGGCCGGCACCACGGCGCCCGAGAACGGCGTGGCGGCGAACACCAGCACGTTTCCCGGATCGACCGCCTCCACGGTCTTGTCCTCGCAGTAGTCCCAGAACAGCTTCGAGGCCATCCCGTGGCCGCCCACCCATTCGATGTAAGGTTCGGTGTCGATGGTCTGGGAGGTGCGGTCGGTCAGGTTCACGATGAGTATCTTGCCGGCGTAGCCGTAATGTTCGGTCATGAGGTCCTCCTATTATTTGTCGTTCGAGCCGGCTGCCGCCTGGGCTGCCGTGCCGCCTGCGCCGTATCCGAGCCGCGCGGGAGGGATGCGCGCCTCGTCGTCGCTGGGCAGGCCGATTTCCAGATAGTGGTCGTTGCGCAGGTTCGCCGTGTAGCCTTCGTCGGTTTGGACGGGCAGCACGTTGGTGAACGCGATGGCCTTCATGGGGCAGATCTCGACGCACAGCTGCTTGCCGGACGGGCCGCCCTCTTCATCCCAGAAGGGCGTGTTCTTGCACAGGTCGCACTTCTGGGCGTGCTTGTCCTCGAAGTTCCACTGCACGCGCGACGGCGTGAAGGGGCACGCCTCCACGCAGCGCTCGCAGCCGATGCACTTGCCCTCGTCCACGAGGCGCACGCCCGTCTCGGGGTCGGCGTGCATGGCGCCCACGGGGCAGGCTTCCACGCAGGAAGGGTAGGGGCATTGGCGGCACTGGTTCTGCATGACGTCGTCGGAGGGGAAGCTTCCCAGCGCGTTCTTCATCACCTGGATGCGCGAAAGCGAGGTGTTGATACGGCCTAGATGCGCGAGCGAGCACGAGATGACGCACGTCTCGCAGCCGGCGCACTTCTTCGCATCCACCAGCAGGTAGCCTTGGCTCGCCTCGATGGCGTACACGTCGTCGGGCAACAGCAGCGCCGTGATGCCGCTTCCCAGCACGGCGCCGATTCCCAATCCGCCGATCCCGGCGATGAACTGGCGCCTGGAGAGGCCGCCTTTATGCTGCGCGTCGGTCGCGCGCTGATTCGTCTCGGTCATATCGCTCATCTCCCTTGCGTGCCGTCGGCGGCTGCTGCGCGCGCGGCGGCTCCCATCGTCTCTTGCGCGGCCGCGCGCTCTCCGGCGCCGAGTGCGGACTCGTCCATGCCGCGCTCGGACTGCTCGCGCTCGAGCCGCTCCATCCAACCTGCATGTTCCTTCTCGGCCTCGCCGCGCGGCATCCATCCGATCAGCATGGACGGGAAGGTCTTCCACGAGAACGGCGCGATCACGGCGAAAAACACGTGCGCCGCCAAGAACAGCAGCATGAGCGCGGCCGCGATGTCGTGCACCCAGAACATGACGTTCATGAGGCCGTCGGGCAGCGTGAGCACCACGTGGGCCAATGCCTTGACCAGGCCTGTCACCACCAGCAACGCGGCCGTGACCACGGCCATCACGTAGGCGGCCTTCTCGCTTTCGAAGTACTTGTCCTCGGGCGGCATCGTGAACTTCTTGATGCCCACGAGCAGGCCGTAGTGGCGCACCGTGTAGGCGACCACGTTCTTCGTGGGAAGGTGCTCGCGCAAGCGCCATTTCGAGATGATCGTGTTGCCCAGGTAGTAGAACGTTCCGAACAGGAACACGATCGCGGCCGCGAAATGGACGTTCTGCCATAGGATGGCGGCCGGGCCGTCCTCCACGAATGCCGGGGTGAACCTCAGTCCCAGCACGATGCCCGACGCGAGGCACACGGCGGTGCCGATGCCGTGGGTCCAGTGGGACAGGCGCGCGGGGGCGTCGTGGCGGTACACCCGGTCGCCTGCGATGAAGGGGTCTGTTCGTTTCGCGAATGCGGAAAGGAACAGACCGAAAAACGGCGCCAGGGCGACGAGCCAGGGCGCTTGATCGAACCAGGGCATGGGGTCTTCCTTTCGGTACAAGCTTCGCCCGACCTCGCAAGAGGACGCGACGATAAGCGTATTGGTTTGAGGAGGGGGATGTTCGCGCGCGCCGAATCGACGCGCGAGCTTTCTATACTTTGAAGGCGGTGAGTACGAGCGGAACCATGGGGGACTCCCTTCCGGTCGCGGACGTTCGTTTTCGGTCAGCCGGTCGACGCGATGCTGCTCTTATACGATATAGCCTCGCCTGCATGTTCGGCCAGCAGCCGCCTTGCGAGCGGCGCCGCGCGGATTTGCGAACGGGCGAGCCCCTTCGCCAGCGGTTGCCTGTCGACCATGAGCGGCGACGTCGATGGCCGCGCCGGCGCGCCACGGCGGCATCCATCGTTTCCGCTTACCCGGCTCATCCGCTATATCTGTGGACGTGCGCATTTCATTACCGCAGCGTAATTTGCAAATGGTTGAGCATCGTGTACAATAACCGCACGTGAACTGTGCCCTGACGGGAAACGCAGCATTTGAAAACGCAGCAGGTGTGGAGGATACAATGCCAAACAAGATAGGTTCCGAGCATTTGGCGGTCATCAAGGTCGTCGGCGTCGGTGGCGGCGGCACGAATGCCGTGAACCGCATGGTCGAAGCGGGCGTGCGAGGAGTCGAGTTCATCGCCGTGAACACGGATCGACAGGCTCTGCTCATGTCGGACGCCGACAAGACGATCCACATCGGCGAAGAGCTCACGCGCGGCCTGGGCGCCGGCGCGAACCCCGAAGTGGGCTGCCAGGCGGCCGAGGAAAGTCGCGCGGAGATCCGCGAGGCGCTCGCCGAGGCGGACATGGTGTTCGTCACGGCCGGCGAGGGCGGCGGAACCGGAACGGGCGCGGCGCCCATCATCGCCGAGATCGCCCGCGAGGAGATCGGCGCGCTGACGGTGGGCATCGTCACCAAGCCGTTCTCGTTCGAGGGTCGCACCCGCCGCAACCAGGCCGATCAGGGCATCGACCTCCTGTCCCAGAAAGTCGACACGCTCATCGTCATCCCGAACGACCGCCTGCTGGAGATCGTGGACAAGAAGACGAGCATGCTCGACGCGTTCCGCATCGCCGACGACACGCTGCGCCAGGGTATCCAGGGCGTCACGGACCTCATCACCATCCCGGGCCTCATCAACCTCGACTTCGCGGACATCCGCACGGTCATGAAAGACGCCGGCACGGCCATGATGGGCATCGGCCTCGCCTCCGGCGAGAACCGCGCCCTCGACGCGGCGCAGCAGGCCACGAACTCCAACCTGCTGGAAGCCTCCATCGCGGGCGCGTCGCGCGTGCTGTTCTCCATCGCCGGCGGCCCCGACCTCACGCTCACCGAGGTCGACGCGGCGGCGCGCACGGTGGAAGCTTGCGCCGACGAGAGCGCCAACATCATCTACGGCCAGATCATCGACGAAGGCATGCAGGATCAGGTGCGCATCACGGTGATCGCCACGGGTTTTAAGATGGGTTCTTCGCAGCAGTCCTCCATGGACTTCTCGCGCAAGGACCTGTTCGCCTCCACGACGGCGCCCGACCCGATGCCGTCCGCTCCTCCTGTGACGTTCTCCACGACGTCGCGCGACGGCCGTTTCGCCGACGAGGACTACATCCCCGACTTCCTGAAGCGCCAGCGGTAAGGAGCGGTCGCTTGATGGTCGCGACCGGACAACTGCCCATCCCTCAGATAACCGCGCGCCGATTCGGCGCGCGTTGTCTTCCTGCGCTTACCGACGATGCCCTGTACGAGCGCACGGGCGTGCGCGTCGCGTTCACCGGACGCGCGGGCGGGGTGAGCGAAGGCCCGTATTCCTCGCTCAACTTGGGTAATCACGTGGGCGACGGCCCTGCGTCGGTCGAGCGCAACCGAGCGCTCGTGCTGGAAGCGCTCGATGCGGCCGACGTTCCGCTCGTGGTGCCCAGCCAGGTGCACGGGGAAGTCGTGGTGGAGCTCGACGACGCGTCGCCCGAGGCGCTCGATGCCGCGCGCGAAGCGGCGCTCGCGGGCGCCGACGCTCTTGTCGCCACCGTTCCCGGGATCGCGGCGCTGCTGTGCTTCGCCGACTGCGTCCCCGTGATCGTCGTGTCGCCGACGGGCCGATTCGCGGTGGCGCACGCCGGATGGCGCGGCGTGGAGAACGGCGTGGCCGCGAAGGCCGTCCGCGCGCTCGCGCGGGCCGATGCCGCCGAGCTGGGGGAGGATGCGGCGAGCGGCTACAACGTGTACGTGGGGCCGCACATCCACGCGTCCTGCTTCGAGACGGGCGCCGACGTGCGCAAGCGCTTCGAAGACCGCTTCGGTTCCTCCTGCATTCCCGACGAACGCCATGTCGACCTGCTGGAGGCGTTGACGGTCGGGCTCGAAGAGGCAGGCATCGATCGCGCGCGCGTGGCTGATGCGGGCGTGTGCACGGTATGCTCGTGCGACGAATTCTTCTCGTACCGCGCCGCGGGCGGCATCTGCGGGCGCCATGGCGCGGTGGCGTTTCGAAAGGCTGGGTGAGCGGCATGGGATTCAAAGAGCGCTACGAGCGCACGGTCGCAGAGGCGGCCGCCTGTTGCGAGGCGTGCGGGCGCGATCCGAAGAGCGTGGTCGTAGTGGCGGTGTCGAAGACGGTGGGTGCCGACGAAGTGGCCGAGGCCATCGAGGCCGGCGCGCACGACTTCGGCGAGAACCGCCCGGACTCCCTCGAGGGGAAGCGCGCTCGCTTTCCGCAGCAGACCTGGCACTTCATCGGCAACATCCAATCGCGCCGCATTCCCGACATCGTGCGGGATGCCGCGCTCGTGCACTCGCTGTACCAACAGCGTCACGTGCCGAAGTTCGACGCCGCAGCTGCGGCGTCGGGCAAGGTGCAAGACGTGCTGCTCGAGGTGAACGTGTCGGGGGAGGCGAGCAAGAGCGGTCTCGCGCCGAGCGAGGTGGCCGGCATGTTGGAGTACTGCGCGGGCTTTCCGCACGTGCGCGTGCGCGGGCTTATGACGATGGCGCCGCAGGGCGATGCGCAACGGGCTCGCGCATGCTTCGCCGATCTGGCGCGTTTGCGCGACAAAGTGCGGCTTGGGCTCGACGGGGAACAGGCCGCCGTATTCGATGAGCTTTCTATGGGCATGAGCGAAGACTGGCATGAGGCGATAGCCGAGGGCGCTACCATAGTGCGCATCGGGCGAGCCCTGTTCGACGACGCTTTCGAGGGCCCCGCGCATGCGTGAGAGCGCGGCGCGGCCATGACGCTGAACGCAGCGGCGGCTGGACCGCCGGATAAGAAACGAAGCAGGTGAACGGTATGGAGCTGCCAAAGATCAAGAAATCGGAGCACGGAATGCTCGAGGGAATCAAATCGAAACTGGGTTTCGCAGACGCCAACCCGCATTACGACGACGGCTACTACGACGAGGGGTTCGACGACTACAGCGAGGAGTACGGCGAGTACGGTCCCGACTACAACGAGGACGATTTCCCCGCCGACGATGCTCCCGGTTCGCGTTATGAGCCCTATGCGCCCGTGACTTCGCGTCCTGCGCGCGCCTCGCACGCGCGCTCCTCGGCGCGCAGCTCGTCCGTGGGATCCGCGAAGCTCGTGTCCATCGACGACGTGCGCGCGCACACCCAGGTGCCCGAGAGCCTCAACCGCGATCCGTTGCCGCCTCGCCGCGTGACGTCGCCTTCAAGCGGCTCCTACCGCGGCGATCGCACCATGGTGGAAGCGGCGCAGCCCGCCCCGGCGAACACGCCTATCGCGCGTGCGGCCGCCGCAGCGAACCGCGAGCGCTCCGAGAGCCTGAACTCGCTGTTCACCTCCACGTCCGACGATGCGCCGAGCGTTTCTGGGCCTTCTGGCTCGGGCGTCGCGGTGCAAACGGCAACCACCGCTTCGGGCGCTACCGTGGCAACCGCCACGGCGACGACTGCGGCGTTCGATCCGTTCGACGCCTACGCGGGCGCCGGGGCGGTCAAGCACAACCCCTCCCGCTCGGTCACCGTGCTCAAGCCGGCCAGCTACGCCGAGGTCGAGCGCATCGCGAAGGCTCTCAAGGCGGGGGATGTGGTGGTGCTCGCGCTGCGTAACACGCCCGACAATCTGTCGAAGCGCATCCTCGACTTCTCGTTCGGCGTGTCGAGCGCTCTCGACGCCAGCGTGGACTGCGTGGCCGACAAGGTGTTCGTCATCTCGCGCGGTGCTGCGCTCACCGATGCCGAGCGCATGAGCCTGCGCGGGCAGGGCGTGCTGTGATCCCGTATTCGATTCTTCGCCGGCGCGGCTGCCGCCGCCCGACGTTCTAAGGAGTAGAACGCATGTTGAGCATCAAATACCTCATCGTGTCGCTTGCCGATGCGTACAGTATGGTGCTGTTCGTCTACGTGCTCATGTCGTGGTTTCCCACCGACCGTGGCATCTTGGCGGACATCAACCGGGTACTGGCCAAAGTGTGCGACCCGTATCTCAACCTCTTCAGGAAGCTGATACCCCCGCTTGGAGGTATGGTGGACGTTACGCCCATCATCGCCCTGCTTGTATTACAATTTGGAGTACGTTTACTGATAAACTTGTTTTAATGCGTAGAATCGTGTTCGCGTGCGAACAAGACGAAGGGACTACAGATGGCTATCACCTCGGCTGAGATACACAACCAGAGCTTCTCGATCGATCGCAAAGGCTACGACGTCGACGAAGTCGATGTGTTCCTCGAGCATGTCGCCGACGAGATCGACGGCATGAACGCCCAGATCGCCCAACTCGAGAACCAGCTGGACGATCGTAAGTTCGAAGGCTTCGACACGCCGGCTCGCGTCGAAGCTCCCGTCGTCGTGACGGACGATGCCGCGCTGGCCGAGAAGGACGCGCGCATCGCCGATTTGGAGCGCCAGCTCGAGGCCAAAAAGGCCGACGACAACGCCATCGCGCAGGCTCTCATCATCGCGCAGCGTTCTGCAGACGAGATCATCGCGAACGCGAATGCCCAGGCAGCGGCCACCATCAAAGATGCCGAGGACGAGGGCACGCGTATCGTGGACAAGGCGGAAGCCGAGCGCCAGAAGGTGCTCGACGCCATCAAGAAGCTCGAGGACGACCGCGAGGACGTGCGCGAGGACTACCGGGACCTGCTCACCGACTTCATCGGCGACGCTACGCGCAAGCTGGCCGAGATCGGCGGCGAGATGCCCGCTTCCCTGCCGGTAAGCGCCCATGCGCGCACGATCGACGTGGTCGAGACCACCGCTACGGGCCGTGTGACGGCTCCGGCGCAGGCCCCCATCAACCGCGACGGCGCGGGCGCGTACTCCGTGCCCCAGGCGACGGGCGCCGTGGTGGCGCCGGCCACGCCGACTCCTTCTGGCGTCGAGAAGGATCTTTCCGGTTTCGGCGATGCCGACGATGCTTTCGAGTTCGAGGAAATCGACTAAACCGCGCGCATCATCACGCTCGCAGCATGGACGACGAAACGCGCTCCCGCCCGGGAGCGCGTTTTTTTTTCGCCGACAGGAAACGCTTAGGGTTTTCCCTGATTTTTGTCGCCATCTTTTGGAGATCGTTGACGGTGACGTTACGTCATCGCGTATGCTCGATTGCAGTTCGAGCGCGCGGGGGACGCGCGGCAAGGCGAGAGGAAAGGCGGCGGCCGAGCTTCGGTCGCCTCGGAGGAGCATCCATGACCGATCGGAACTACCTGACTATCGGCGAGCTGGCGCGACGCGTCGGCGTGACGGTGCGCACCATCCAGTACTACGACCAGCAGGGGCTGCTGTCGCCATCGGCGAAGGGTCCGCAGAACCAGCGCCTGTACACCGACGACAACGTGAAAGACCTGTATCGCATTCTGACCTTGAAGTACCTCGGGCTGTCGCTGGCCCAGATCAAATCCGATGCAGCTCTTTACCGAGAGCCGGCAGCATTGCAGGAGTTGGCAGACGAGCAGATGGATGCTATCGAAGAGCAGTTCCAATCGCTGTTCAAGCGCATGACCACGCTGCGCTCCCTGCATGACGAGTCGCTCGACGATGCGTCTGTGAACTGGGAGGCCATGGCCGACACTATCGAACGCTGCCAAGGCGAGAGCCAGTTCTTCTGGCGCCTCACTTGCATCCGCGACGACGCTCCGGCTTCGGAGGAGGCCGCCGAGAACCAAGTGGCGCGCGGTGAATCCGTGTCGAAGTGGCACGAGCTGATCGCCGACACCATCCGCCTCATGCCTGCCGGCGAGCCCGTGGACAGCGAACGTAACCGCGAGCTGGCCAAGCGCTACCTCGAGTTGGATATGGAGCAGGACACGGCGCGCGCTGAGCAGAACTTCATCCTCATGGAGAACATCGCCCCTCACGCCGGCGGCGACGGATCGTTCGACGAGCTGCGTCAAGCGGTGTTCGACCATCTGGAAGCCATCGTCGCCTCCTACCGTTCCCGCCCCGATCCGGCCGAATAGGCTGCGATCTCGGCGCCGTGCGGGTGCCGCAAAACCTCATCTCTCCTACCTCCCTTTGCGGCTCCCGCACGGCACGTCATACCCTCGTTCGGTTTCAGCAAGCATGGCGCCGCCAAAAGGCGAAGCCGCAACCAAGAAAGGATACGCCTATGCTCGTGTCGTGGATGACGACGAACAAGTGCAACCTCAAGTGCGTCCATTGCTACCAGGACGCCGAGGAGGCCACTGACAAAGAGCTCTCCTGCGAGGAGGGCAAGAAGATGATCGACGAGATCGCCCGCGCCGGCTTCAAGGTGATGATCTTCTCGGGCGGCGAGCCTCTCATGCGCCCCGATATCTACGAGCTGGTGGCGCACGCTGCCTCGCGCGGGCTGCGCCCCGTGTTCGGCTCGAACGGCACGCTCATCACGCCGGAGGTCGCCGTGCGGCTGAAGGAGGCCGGAGCCTGCGCCATGGGCATCTCGGTGGACAGCCTCGATGCCGTCAAGCACGACAGGTTCCGCGGGCTCGAGCACGCCTACGACCTCACCATGGCGGGCATCGAGGCCTGCAAGCAGGCGGGCCTGCCGTTCCAGCTGCACACCACCGTCGTGGATTGGAACCGCGACGAGGTGTGCGACATCACCGACTTCGCCGTGGAGATCGGCGCTATGGCGCACTACGTGTTCTTCCTCATCCCCGTGGGGCGCGGCAAGTTCATCCAGGAGACATCGCTCGAGGTGCTGGAGAACGAGCAGCTGCTCAAGGACATCATGACGAAGGCCTCGCAGGTGCCCATCGACGTGAAGCCCACGTGCGCTCCCCAGTTCACGCGCGTGGCGAAGCAGCTGGGCGTGGACACGCGCTTCGAGCGGGGCTGCTTGGCCGGCCTCACGTACTGCGTCATCGGCAGCGAGGGCATCGTGCGTCCCTGCGCCTACATGACCGAGGAGGCGGGCGACGTGCGCGAGACTCCCTTCGATGAAATCTGGGCGTCGAGCCCCGTGTTCGAGAAGCTGCGCACGCAGGCGTACTCCGGCTCGTGCGGCACCTGCGACTACGCGCAAGGCTGCGGCGGCTGTCGCGCCCGCGCCGCCTACTACCACGACGGCGACATCCTCGCTCAAGACGACTACTGCGCCCACGGCAACGCTTTGGTTGCGGCCGCCGTCTAAACCGTCGACATCGAAAGGACCACTCATGACCACTATCTCCGAACGCATCATTCCTTCTGCCGTCGCCGCGTCCCTTGCTGCGACGATGATGCTTGCCGGCTGCTCGGCTGCTCAGCCGAACGCCGATGCTGACGCAAGCGCTCCGCAAACAGAAGCCCCGGCCGCCTCTCAGGCCGGAGCGGTCACGTTCACCGATGACACGGGCGCCGAGGTGACCGTCGACAATCCGCAGCGCGTGGTCGCCTGCATGGGCAGTTTCGCCAGCATATGGGAGCTTGCGGGCGGCACGCTCGTGGGCGCATCCGATGATGCGTTCACGTTGTCCGACTACGATCTGAAGTCCGAAAACGTGCAGAAGGTGGGCGACTTCTCGAACCCGAACCTCGAGTCCATCATCGCGCTGGAGCCCGACTTCGTGATCATGACGAGCGGCTCGGGCGGCCGCGGAGGCGACTCGAACCAGGCCGACCTCAAGGCGGCGCTCGCAGCGTCGAACATCCCGGTGGCGTGCTTTCAGGTGACGACGTTCGCAGATTACGAGCGCATGCTGCGCACCTGCTGCGACATCACGGGACGCGACGATCTCTACGAACAGAACGCCCAGGCCGTGTCCGAGCGCATCAAGGCGATCACGGCCAAGGTGCCTGCGGGCGAGGCGCCCACGGCGCTGGTGCTGACCACATTCTCGGGCGGCACCCGCGTGCAGGCGTCCTCGACGATGACGGGTGCCATGCTGGCCGATCTGGGCGTCAAGAATCTGGCAGACGAGAATCCCAGCCTGCTCAAGGATTTCAGCCTGGAATCGATCATCGAGATGAACCCCGACTACATCTTCGTGGTGCCCATGGGCAATGACGACGCAGCCGCCATGAAGGCGCTCGAGGATCAAACGGCTGCCAATCCCGCCTGGTCGACGCTCGATGCGGTTCAGAACGGCCGTTACGTCACGCTCGACCCGCATCTGTTCCAGTACAAGCCGAACGAGCGCTGGGATCAGAGCTACCAGGTGCTGTTCGACGCTCTGTACGCGTAAAGCGAAGGCCGTCCGGTGACTTCGTTCAACCGTGAAAAGGCCGCACCGCTCGCAATCGCCGTATCCGCCTCCGTCCTGGCAGCGGTGACGGCGGCGGCCTTCCTCGTGGGGTCGTCGTCGGTGAGCCTGGGCGATCTTGTCGCCTGGGCCACGGGCGGCGACGTGAGCGCGTCGGCGAAGAGCATCCTCGTGAACGTGCGCCTGCCGCGCGTGCTGGCGGCGCTTCTGGCAGGAGGCGCGCTGGCCGTGGCGGGCGCCATCATCCAGGCCGTGCTGGACAACCCGCTGGCAAGCCCCAACATCATCGGCATCAACTCGGGCGCCGGGCTGTTCGTGCTGATCGCCGCCAGCGTGTTTCCCAGCGCGCTCTGGCTGCCGCCGCTCGCGGCATTTGCGGGCGCGTTGGCCACGGCGCTCATCATCTTCGGCATCTCGCTGGGCGCCAGCACGTCGAGGCTCACCGTGGTGCTGGCGGGCATCGCCATCACGTCGGTGTTCGGTGCGGGCATGAACACCATCCTCATCGTGAACCCCGACGCCTACATCGGCTCGTCGGCGTTCCTCGTGGGCGGTTTGGCCGGCGTGCTCATGGACGACCTGTGGTGGCCCGCCGTTTACATCGTGGCAGGCCTCGCCGCGGCTCTGCTTGCGGCGGGCAAGCTGAACATCATGGCGCTCGGCGACGACACGGCCCATGCGCTGGGCATGAACGTGGGCGCGTGCCGGCTGGCCATGCTGGGCCTCGCCGCCGTGCTGGCGGGCGCGGCCGTCAGCTTCGCGGGCCTGCTGGGGTTCGTAGGGCTCATCATCCCGCACCTCGTGCGGTTCTTCGTCGGGCACGACAACCGCATCGTGCTGCCGTTGTCGGCCGTGTCGGGCGCGGCGTTCGTCGTCGTGTGCGACCTGCTGGCGCGCGTGCTGTTCGCACCCTACGAGGTGCCGGTGGGCATCCTCATGGCGTTCCTCGGCGGCCCCTTCTTCATCTACCTCATTTTGAAGAACAGGAGGGGAAGCCTTGAATAATGCGCCTGCATCCTGCGGGGCCGAGGGCCGAGAGGTCCGGCGCTCAAACAGTCCTGCTCGCACGAACAGCCCGCTGGGCTGTTCGGCTCGTCGCGGCACCGCGAAGCAAGTCCCCTCGGGGAAACTCGCGGCGGACCTCTCGGCCCTCGGCTCCTCGACCGCAGAGGTCGCGCAGCCCTGTGTTCCTGCCATCGAGCTTCGCGAGGTGTCGTTCTCCTACGGCAAGGAACCGTTCATCGGGGGGCTTTCCGCGATGTTTTCGCATGGGGCGGTGACCAGCATCGTCGGCCCGAACGGCTGCGGGAAGTCCACGATGGTCAAACTCGTCGACGGCTTGCTGCGGCCGCAGGCGGGGGAGGTGCGCGTCGGCGGGGTGCCCACGCTGTCGCTCAAGGCGAAGGCGCGCGCCCGTCGCGTGGCCGTGCTGGCCCAGGCCAGCCGCCCGCCGGCGATGACGGTGGAGGCGCTCGTAGCATGCGGGCGCTATCCGTACCAGGCGCATCAGGGGAAGCTCTCGCGCGAGGATCGCGAGCACGTGGAGCGCGCCCTCGAGCTTGCGGGCATCGCGCGGTTCCGGACGCAGGAGCTGAGGCGGCTGTCGGGCGGCGAGCGCCAGCGAGCGTTCATCGCCATGACGTTGGCGCAGGACACCGACCTCATCGTGCTCGACGAGCCCACCACCTACCTCGACATCCGCGCCTGCCACGAGACGATGGAGCTGATCCGCCGCTTGAACGAGGAGGCGGGCAAGACCATCGTCATGGTCATCCACGATCTCGACCTGGCGCTGCGCTACTCAGACCGTTTGCTGGTCATGGAACGCGGGCGCGCCGCGGCGGCCGGCACGGTGGAAGAGGTGCTCGCAACCGGCGCCATCGAGCGGGCCTTCGGCGTGAGCATCCGTCCGCACGAGGCCGCCGAGGGACGGGCCTACACGCTGTTCCCGGCGTAGGGTTCTGCGATGCGGCTCCGCAGGCCTGGCATCGCGAACCGTCCGGTAAACGTTGGGCGCGAATTGCACCCTATGGCAGAAAACGCGGGGCATTGGTCGCAGATTCCTCGTATGCGGAATCTGCGACCAGGCCTTATGTGCCCGCGCAATACCGAACCATCCGTGAAGCTTCGACTGCCTTTGCCATGGCTATCGTTTTGCGCCCAATCGAACGGGGTGCGCCGGGGCCGGGCCGCAAACCGCCCTAGCGCGTCGGCATCGCGAAGCCTTTCAGCGCCTCGTTCAGGTACTCGTTGAACGTCTTCATGGCCGCGAAGCTGTCCAGCAGCGCGCGGCGGCAGGCCTCGTCGTCGGCGACGACGGCATCGTCGAAGTGCTCTTCCACCGCCCAGCACTTGCACTTCAGGTACTCAGCGGCCGGGCTCTGCGGGTCGTAGCCCTTCGGCACGTTCTTCAGCGGCATGCCGACGAACCGGAAGCGCTCGGCGAACCCCGGCGCCTCGACGATGTCGAGGAAGGCCTGCGGGTCGGCTGCGATGCGGTCGCGCACCATGCGCGTGGCGTCCTTGAAGTGCGGCGCGAACAGGCCCCCTCCCGCGAACGACCCGCCCGGCGTCACGCTGACGAAGTACCCCACGGGCACCGGCATGCGCCCGGCGGGGGAGATGTGCGCACGGAACGTCGGATTGTACGGCGACTTGTCGTCGCTGAACCGCGTGTCGCGGTTGATGCGGAACGCGAGGTCCTTGGCATCGAGCGCCGCCAAGCACGGCTCCGTTTCCGCGAGGTCGGCTATGCAGCCCTGCACGAGCTCCAGAAACGCGTTCTGCGCCTCCTTCTTCCGCTTCTTGTGGGCGTGCATCCAGTCGAGGGAATTGTTCTCGCGCAGGTCGGCCAGGAAATCCAGCATGAGGACGTTAGGCATGGGAGGCCTCCTTGCCGGCGTTCACCACGGCGTCGAAGCTGGCGGTGCCCATGCACGCTTCCAGCAGCTCCTTGGCGCGCGGCGTGGGGCGGTAGGAGGGAAGCCGGTCGAACAGGCTGGCGTAGCCGTCCATCTCGTCCATGGCGTCGACGAAGGCGTCCTGCGCGCGCTCCTCCTCGGTGAGCTCGAGGTACTCCAGGTTGTGCGGGGCCAGCCGATGCGTGGCGATGGCGAAGTTCACGCGCCGCTCGCACGAGCACGTCTCCGCGCCGCCGTGCTGACAGTACGCGCCCAAAAACTCGGCGACCGTCTTGCGGGCGCGCGACAGGCGCTGGCGGTACGCCTCGGGCGTGATGCCCAGCACGTCGGCCGCGGTGGAGCTGTCCACCTTGAACATGGTGCCCAGCACGTAGGCGCAGCGGCTGTCGGCGTCGAGGCACTGCAGCATCACGTTCGTGCACGACAGCTTCAGCTCACGCGCCAGCATGCCGCGGTCGACCCCTTCGGACAGGTCGGGGACGTCCTTCGCGCGCTCGTCGACGATGTCGGCCCCGTACATCTCGAAGCTGAACGGGGCGTTCGCGAACTGATGCGTGCGGCAGTCCTTGAGGTGGTTCACGGCGATGCGGTACACCCATGTGGAGAACGCGCTCTCCTTGCGAAACGTCGAGAGCCGGGTCATGATCTTGACCGCGATCTCCTGGCTCGCGTCCTCGGCGTCGTGGACGGTGCCCAGGAACCTGAGCGCAAGGTTGAACACGAGCCCGCTCGTGGACCGCAGCAGTTCCTCCAACGCCTGGCCGTCGCCTACGATGGCCTTGTCCACCAGGTCGAGCTGCGCTTCTTTCGATAATTCTTCGCGATGCATGGTGCCGCCTTCCGCGAAAGGCCCGCCGGGCGCTTCCGCTCGTCACGTCGTCGGCCGGGCGCTCTGCGATGCGCCCGATGCCTTCCTTCGATAGGTTAGACGGTCGAATGTCGGAAGTGTGACGGAAAACGTGGAAAAAAAGAATGCGAGCGGGCCGGTAAGCCGGGTTCTGTCGTTGGACGACCATTTATCTCGAACGCCTGTCGCCAGACGCCTCTAGCACGCAACCCGAACGTACGGCGGGCAACCGTGTCGCGTTCCTATTTGCGCTTGCTCCAGATGGGGTTTTCCAAGCCGCGCCGTTGCCGGCGCGCTGGTGCGCTCTTACCGCACCGTTTCAGCTTTTCTCCCGTTTCTGCGCGCCGAAGCGCGTGTTCGCGGGGGAGTCTTCTTTTCTGTGGCACTTTCCGTCGGGTCGCCCCGCCCAGCCGTTAGCTGGCATCTTGCCCTATGGAGCCCGGACTTTCCTCACGCCGAAGCGCGCGATCGTCTGGCCCGCTCGCGTATGGTATTCTATCACGATCGGTACGGCTCGAAGGTAAGGAAAGTGTGGAACATGGCTACGTGCGCGCTCGTGGGGGCGGTCGATTTCAACGCGGAGGACTTCAAGGCCCGCCAGGCGGCCGGGGAGTTCGACTATGTCATCGCGGTGGACGCGGGCTTCGCGCACCTCGAGGCCATTGGTGCGGTGCCCGACATGGCTGTGGGCGACTTCGACTCGCTCGGCTATGTGCCGAAGTGCCGCCGCGTGTCGCGCCACCCGGTCAAGAAGGACAAGAGCGACATGGAGCTGGCCATGGAGAAGGCGTTGTCCTGGGGCCACGACGAGCTGATCGTCTACGGCGCGCTGGGAGCGCGGCTCGACCACACGCTGGCGAACCTGCAGCTGTTCGCGAAGTTCTCCGAGCGCGACGTGTACGTGACCGCCGTCGCCGACACGTACGCCGTGCGGCTGCTCACCGGTCCCGACGTGTTCGAGCTGCCGGCGCTTGGCGGGGGAACCGTGTCGGTGTTCTCGGCCAACGACATGGCGCGCGGCGTCATCGAGCGCGGCATGGAGTACTCCATCGACGACGAGCCGTTGTCGAACCGCACCTCGCGCGGGCTGTCGAACGAACTGACCGGCGAGGAGGCCACTGTAGCCGTCGAGGAGGGCACGCTGTACGTGTTCTACCCGCTGGCGTATACTGGTTAAACGCTCCGTCGCATGCGCGACGGCTTGACATACCGGGGAGCTTGCAGCCGCATCGCGGCCGGACAGGCTGAGAGGAAGCGCCGATTCACGCTTCGACCCGAGGAACCTGACATGGGTAATGCCAACGAAGGGAGTTCTATGACGCAGATCGACGCGGCACGCGCCGGCACCATCACCCGCGAAATGGCCATCGTGGCCGAGAAGGAGGGGCGCGACCCCGAGTTCATCCGCGAGGGGGTTGCGGCCGGGCGCATCGCCATCCCCGCCAACATCCACCATACCAGCTTGTCGCCCGAAGGCGTGGGCGGCGGCCTGCGCACGAAGGTGAACGTGAACCTGGGCATTTCGGGCGACGTCGCCGACGAGGCCGAGGAATGGAAGAAGGTGGACGTGGCGCTGGAGCTGGGCGCCGAGGCCATCATGGACTTGTCGAACACCGGCAAGACGCACGCGTTCCGCAGCGCGCTCATCGAGAAGTCGCCGGCCATGATCGGCACCGTGCCCATGTACGACGCCATCGGCTATCTGGAGAAGCCGCTGATCACCATCACGGTGGAGGACTTCCTCGACGTGGTCCGCGCGCATGCAGAGGACGGCGTGGACTTCGTCACCATCCACGCGGGCATGAATCGGCGCACCATCGAGTCGTTTCGCGAGACGGGCCGCCTCACGAACATCGTGAGCCGCGGCGGGTCGCTCATCTTCGCGTGGATGGAGGCCACCGGCAACGAGAACCCCTTCTACGAGTTCTACGACGAGGTGCTGGCCATCCTGCACGAGCACGACGTGACCATCAGCCTGGGCGATGCCATGCGGCCCGGCTCCACGTACGACGCCACCGACGCGGGGCAGATCGCCGAGCTCATCGAGATCGGCAAGCTCACGAAGCGCGCATGGGACGCGGGCGTGCAGGTGATGGTGGAAGGCCCCGGGCATATGGCGCTCGATGAGATCGCCGCCAACATGAAGCTGGAAAAGCGGCTGTGCCACGACGCGCCCTTCTACGTGCTGGGGCCGCTGGTCACCGACATCGCGCCGGGCTACGACCATATCACGGCCGCCATCGGGGGCGCGGTTGCCGCGGCTTCGGGCGCCGACTTCCTCTGCTACGTCACGCCGGCCGAGCATCTGCGCCTGCCCGACGCCGCCGACGTGCGCGAGGGCCTCGTGGCCACGAAGATCGCCGCGCATGCGGCCGACATCGCGCGCGGGGTGCCCGGAGCGCGCGACCGCGATAACCGCATGAGCGACGCTCGGCGCCGCGTGGACTGGGAGGGCATGTTCGCCGAGGCGCTCGATCCGGTCAAGGCGCGCCGCTACTTCGAGAGCGCTCCGCCCTCGACCGACGGCACCTGCACCATGTGCGGCGAGATGTGCGCCATGCGAACCGTGAACACCATCATGGACGGCCTGACGGTCGATCTCGGGAAGGAGTAGCCTATGGAACCGTTCGCTTTGAAGAGGGCCTTGGACAACGTGCGGGCGACGACGCCGCTCGTGCATAACATCACAAACTACGTGACGGTGAACGACTGCGCGAACGCGCTGCTGGCCATCGGCGCAAGCCCCATCATGAGCGACGAGCCCGCCGACGTGTTCGACATCACGTCCATCTGCGGCGGCCTCACGCTGAACATCGGCACGCTCAGCGAGCGCTCCATCCGGGGCATGTTCGCGGCCGGCGAGCGTGCGAGCGAGCTGGGCCATCCCATCGTGCTCGACCCGGTGGGCGCCGGGGCGTCGGCTCTGCGCACGCGCACGGCTTCCGACCTGCTGGACAAGCTGGCCGTGTCCGTCGTGCGCGGAAACATGTCGGAGGCGAAGGCGCTCGCAGGCGGCGCGGCGGCCACGCGCGGCGTGGACGTGTGCCCCGGCGATGCGGTCACTGAGGACAACCTGGCGGCCGGCGCGGCGTTCGCGCGCGACTTCGCCGCGAAGACGGGCGCCGTCGTGGCCGTCACGGGCGCCATCGACATCGTGGCCGACGCCGAGCGCGCCTACGCCGTTCGCAACGGCAGTCCCCTCATGGGCCGCATCACGGGCGCCGGCTGTATGCTGTCGTGCGTGTGCGCGGCGTTCGCGACGGCGAACCCCGATGCGCTGCTCGACGCCACGGTGGCCGCCGTCGCCGGCATGGGGCTGGCAGGCCAGATCGCCCAAGGCCGCATGGGCGGCTACGACGGCAACGGGTCGTTCCGCACGTACCTGCTGGACGCCCTGTACAACCTCGACGGCGATGCCCTGGAAGCGGGCGCGCGGGTCGAAGAGCTAGCATAAGGAGGAGCGCATGTACCCGAGGGAGAACCTGCGCCGGGCGATGGCGCTGTACGCGGTCACCGATCGCGCGTGGCTGGGCGAGCGCACGCTTTCCGCGTGCGTCGAAGAGGCGCTTGCGGGCGGTGCGACGTTCGTGCAGCTGCGCGAGAAGGACGCTCCCCAGGCCGAGGTGGTGCTGCGCGCCCGGGCGCTCGCGCCGCTCTGCCGCGAGGCGGGCGTGCCGTTCGTGGTGGACGACGACGTGGAGGCGGCTCGCATCGCGGGCGTCGACGGCGTGCACGTGGGGCAGGATGACGCCGCATGCGTCGAGGCGCGCGAGAAGCTGGGGCCCGACGCCATCGTGGGCGTGTCGGTGCAGACGGTGGAGCAGGCGTTGGTCGCCCAGGCCGACGGCGCAGACTACTTGGGCGTAGGAGCCGTGTTCGGCACGCCCACGAAGCCCGATGCCGCCGACGTGGGGACGGACGGCCTTGCCGCCATCTGCGCCGCCGTCGATATTCCCGTGGTGGCCATCGGCGGCCTGAACGAGCGTACGATCCCCGAGCTCGCGGGGACGGGAGCCGACGGCGCGGCGGTGGTGTCGGCCATCTTCGCGGCTGAGGATATCGAGGAAGAGACGCGTCGTTTGCGGGCGGCGGTGCAAGCAGCGCTCGGCGCATAGCCGACGCTCGCCGATAGAAAGGAAAGCGCTATGGAAGCAGTGCTCAGCATCGCGGGTTCGGATTCCAGCGGCGGCGCGGGAATCCAGGCCGATATCAAGACCATCGCCGCGCACCGCCTGTTCGCCGAGACGGCGATCACGGCGCTCACCGCGCAGAACACGCTGGGCGTGACGGGCGTGCTCGACGTCGATCCGGCGTTCGTCGCGAAGCAGATCGACGTCGTGTTCGAGGATATCCGGCCTGCCGCCGTGAAGGTGGGCATGGTGTCGTCGGCCGCCATCATAGAAGCCGTCGCCGACGCGCTCGAGCGCCACGCAGCCGCCAATATCGTGGTCGATCCCGTCATGGTGGCCACGAGCGGCGCCCGCCTCATCGGCGACGATGCGATCGAAGCTTTGAAGGCGCGCCTATTGCCGCTCGCGGACGTGGTCACGCCGAACATGCCGGAGGCTGCGGTGCTGGCCGGGTTCGAGGTTGTAGACGAGGCGTCGATGGAACGCGCCGCGCTGCGCCTTGCCGAGGCGGGGACGGGCGCTGCCCTCGTGAAGGGCGGTCATCGCCATGATCGCGCCGACGACGTGCTGGTCACGGCGGAGGGCGATGTCGTGTGGCTGCGCGCGCCGCGCGTCGACACCGAGAACGCCCACGGCACGGGCTGCACGCTCTCGTCCGCCATCGCCTGCGGGCTTGCCAAGGGTCTTCCGATGGAAGAAGCGGTGCGCGCCGCAAAGGACTACGTTCGCGGCGCCCTCGCCGCCGGCCTCAACCTGGGAAAGGGAAGCGGCCCCCTCGACCACATGTGGGAGTATTAGGTTCCGGCGGCCTTCCGGCCGCCGGAACATGCCGATGCTGCGGCCGCCCATGGCACCCGATCTCGCGGCGATGCCGAGGGCTCGCGTACCGAGGTACGCTTCACCCTCGCCATCCCCACGATCTCGGGCACCATGGCCGCCCTCGCTGACTTACTACGCCGACCTGCGCGCCCGTTTCGCGCTTAGCGCGAAGCTCCGATCCGTCACCGCTCGAACACGCACGTCCCGCCCATGAAGGTGGCCAGCACCTTCGTCTTCTGGATGTCGTCGGTGTCGCAGGCCAGCAGATTGCGGTCGAGCACGGCGATGTCGGCCAGCTTGCCCGCTTCCAGCGTGCCCAGCTCGCTGCTACGTCCTGCCGACGCAGCACTGCCCTGCGTGTAGGCGCGCAGAGCTTCGGCCATGCCGATGCGCTCGTCGGGCAGCCATCCGCCTGTCGGCTCGTGGGTGCCCGGGTCCTGCCGCGTTACCGCGCTGTACAGCACGTCCATCGAGTTCACACCTACCACGGGCGAGTCCGTGCCGAACGCCAGCACCGTGTTGTCGTCCAGCAGCGTGCGGAAGGGCCACATGTACGGAACGCGTTCGGGCCCCAGGTCGCGCTCGGGGCCGCCGGGATCCAGCGTCATGTGAGGAGGCTGCACGGCGGCCACCACCTGCAGATCGGCCAGTCGCTTCATATCCCCGGGCAGGAAGTTCTCCAGGTGCTCCAGGCAGTTTCGCTGCCCCTCCGGCAGCGGTCCGAATTTCGCGCGCGCCTCTTCGAAGACGTCGAGCGCCGCATGGATGGCCGCATCGCCGATGGCGTGGATACGCACGGGGAAGCCTTGTTCGGCTGCGGCAAGCACGTAGCGTCGCATGATCTCGGGATCTACCGTGGGTCGGCCGCAATCGCCTTCGACGTGCGCGTTCGCGTACGGTTCGGTCACCCAGGCGGTATGCTGGCTCGACACGCCGTCGAAGAACTGCTTGAAACCGGGTGCCTGCAGGCACGGACCCGTGTAGCGCGCACGCATGTCCTCGAAGCGGCTCATGTCGTCGAGCAAGGTGGGGAAGAGGTGCACGCGCGCGGTCAGCTCGCCGCGCTCCAGCAGGGATGCGTGCACGTCGTCCCGGATGAAGTCGAGCCCCGGATGGGCCATGAGCGACATGTCGCATACGCTGGTCACGCCGTTCTCGGCCAGCCGCGCGAAGAAGCCGCGGTAAGCGTCGGCCACCTCCTCGTCGGTGAACGACCCCATGATCTGCGGCATCAACTCCATGGCGGCCGCCTCGCGCACGATGCCGGTCAGCTCGCCTGTCTCGTCGCGGTCGTAGGAGCCGCCTGCCGGCGGCACGCTGTCGCGCGTGAGCCCCAGCTCGTCGAGCGCGGCCGAGTTCAGCCACAGCGTGTGCGCGTCTCCCGAGTACAGCGCCACGGGACGCGTGGGGAACGCTTCGTCCAGCGAGCGCTTCGACGGCAGCACTGGCGGGTTCCAGCGGTATTCGCGCCATCCTTGTGCCAGAAGCCAGCCGTTCGGCCGGTCTTTCGCGAACGCTTGCATGCGCGCCACGCAGTCGGTCTCGCTTTCGCCCAGAAACATGGTCGCCAAGGGCGAGGAATACACGGCCGAATGGAAGAAGTGCAGGTGCGAGTCGTGAAATCCCGGAACCACGAGCGCGTCTCCGAAGTCGCGCACCTCGGGCGCGCCCCCGCCTGCGTTCGCCTCGAGCGCGAAGGCGCGCACGTCCTCGCGCGATCCGACGGCGACGATACGATCGCCCGCGACGGCGATGGCCGCAGGTCGGGCGACGTCGCCGACTCCTGTGAACACGTTTCGGCTCTCGATGATCAGATCGATGCGCATGTGATGCTCCCTTCTATCGCGGCTGCGGCGCTACGGCAGCTCGAAACGGTACTCGTCGCCGCAGATGGTTTGCTTGATCTTGCCTTCGCACACGAGGTGCACGAGGTGGGCCATCGTCTCGCCCATCGAGAAGAACTTCTGGTCGAGCGGCCATTCGTTCCAATTCTCGTAGCGCCACTTGGCATGCGACGATATCGATACGATGTCGTCGTGGCCGGCGGCCACGAGGTCGTACAGTTCCTGGAGGCGCTCCCCATGATGCGCTATCAGGAACATGACGCGTTCGCGCAGTCCGGTGTAGGGCGTTCCGTGAGCCGGAAGCACCAGATCGACGTCGTACGAGTACATCTTCCCCAAGCTCTCCAAGAACTCCTCGAGGGCGTTGTACGCGGGGAACCACGACGAAACCGACGGCGTTATGCGCTCCAGCACGTGGTCGCCGATGATCATGAGCTTGCGGTCGGGCTCGTACAGGCAGATATGCCACGGATCGTGTCCTGGCGTTTCGATCACCTCGAACGAGAAACTTCCGGCGCGCAGCACATCGCCTTCGTGCAGGTAGATGAGATCGGGCTTGCACGTCAGCGGCAGCAGCTCGGCCGATATGTGCAGGCGATGCTTGCCCTTGCGGAACACGAGCCCGCTTTGCTGCGGCGTCGCCGCCTTGCGAAGCAGGGGGCCGAACACGTTCGCTTGCATCTGCATGAGATTCTCCACCTCTTTGAACGAGTGGAGGTTCGCATACACGCGCATACCGTCGCGGTAGATCCGATCGAGATTGCCCGTATGGTCGGGATGGGAATGCGTCAGGACGATCTCGACGGTGTCCCAGGTTCGCCCGAGGGATTCCAACGCCTTGTCAAGCGCCTTCTCGCATGCCGGGTGGTTGAAGCCAACGTCGATGATCGTAGTCGTCTCGTCTCCAAGGACGATGTAGGAGTTCAGCGCCTGCAGGGGGTTATGGGGAAGCGGCACGCGTACGCGGTAGAGCCCGGGACAGATCAGCAGGGGCTCGCCGAACGGCAGTTCCGCAGGGGCGCCAGCTGGCGGGGTCTCGGGTGCGCGGTTCTGTTCTTGCTCCATGAGGTTTCCTTTTCTCTTCGTTCGCCGCCATTGTACGACAGCATGCGCGGCCGGCGGTAGAAGGCTTTAGGCGAGAAGGGCGTAAGGCACCGTAATTCCGCAAGATGGCACATTTTGGCACACGAAAGACGATCGAAAAGAAAAAGGCCAGGAGCTTGTGCGCTCCTGGCCTGCAATTTCTTGGTAGCTCCGACCGGATTCGAACCGGCGACCTCCGCCTTGAGAGGGCGGCGTCCTAAACCGCTAGACGACGGAGCCACATAGTGCGCTGTGCAGTATACCGTAAAAATGGCTGGGGTGGAAGGAGTCGAACCCTCACATACGGTACCAGAAACCGCTGTCCTGCCATTAGACGACACCCCATCGGCTAACCGATGTGCTCCTGTTGTTTTGAACAACAGTCGCAAGCGCGAGTTGGTATATTACGGGGTATGCGGCGCTTCGTCAAGCCTTATCGGCAAATTATTTTGGAAAAGTTGATGAATTGGATGGTCGGACAGGACGCAAGCGTGCGATTTCCCGGCGTTTACCAGGTGTTTATCCGTTCAAACCGTCTTCGTAGCCCACGGTCACGTGCATGGCGTCGCAGAAGGGCTTGTTGCGCGACGCGCCGCAGCGGCACAGCGCATAGCGGTTGCGTAGCTCGTACTCGGTGCCGTCCGCGCCGACGAGCGGGATGCCGCCGCGCACGTACAAAGGGCCGCTCACGCCTTCCTCGGGGTCTTCGAGCAGGGCGATGGAGGGGCCGAGCTCCGGCTCGTACATCGCTCCGGTCTCCGAATCGACGTGCACGAGCCTTCCGGCTGGGCAGTCGGTGGACTCCTGGACAGCCTCGCGCTTCAGGCGCTCGTCGCCGGACAGCTCGGTGAGCGTCCATACGTCGCCGTCCTCGCGGTGGCAGAAGCGGGCGAACGCGCAACGGTTGTCATCGTACAGCGTCACCCCGGGGCCAGGGTAGATGTCGGCGCGCTCCTCGAACGACGCGCGCGACGCGGTTTCCGCGCCGTGGAAGCCGGCGGCAACGTGCGAGCCGTCGCAGAACGGCGGCGTGCTCGTCTGCCCGCAGCGGCACAGCGCGTAGGTTTCCTGGTGGGGAAAGGCGCGCGCCGTGCGGTACTCGCGATGGCCGCCGACGGGGGTGATGACCTCCTGGGTCAAGGGCACCCCTCCGTTTACGAGATACGGTCCGTTGAGGGATATCGTGATGCTCATGCGATCGACGGGGGCGTCGACGGCGGCTTCCGGCTGCGACTGGGCGGTTGCGGAGGGTGTGGTCATGAGGTGCCTCGCTTTCCAGGGATGATCGTGATGAGCGTATGTCAGTATAGAAAGCGAACGCGTGCAGCGATCGGCATGCGGGAAGCCGTCACCGGGCGGTGGCTCGGCCGTTATAGAGGGGCTCGATCTTCATGCTCGGCACGCCATTCCTCTATGAAAGCGCGCAAAGCGCACGCCTTGTTGTCGATGCGCTCGTCCATGACGGCGTCGAGCGCATCCGACAAGGCGAGGCCGACGAGGGGACCCTGCGGCACGCCGAGCTCGATGACGTCGCGACCGTCGATGGCTAGCTTCTTCAGCGAGAACGCCTCGTCGGCGGCGAGGATCTCGGACAGGATGCGCTCCAGCTCGTCGGCATCGGACACGCGGTCGATGCAGCGAGGCGCCTGGCCGCGCGCGTCCCCGCGTTTGAGGTCGCACAGGGCGGCGAACAGCTCGACGTTGCCGCCCAGGCGCGAAAGCGCGCGCTTCACGGCTTTCGGCGTGCGATCGATCACGTCGTCGTGGCGTTCGACCAGCGTCAGCACCTGTGCGGCGAACGCCGACGACAGCGCGAGTCGGCCCATGATGCCGCGCGCCAGCATCACGCTGATGGCGGCGTGCCCGTAGAAGTGCCCCGTCCCGTCTTCGTCGGTGAAGAACGCCGCGGGCTTGCCCATGTCGTGGAACAGCGCTGCCCAGCGGACAAGCGGGTAAGGCGGCACGCCGTCCAGCACGCGCGCTGTGTGTTCGAGCACGTCGTATATATGGTACGGCGTGCGTTGCTCGAAGCCTTTCATGGCCACGAGCTCAGGAAGCACGGCAGCCAGCACGTCGACCGTGGCCGTGAGCGCGCGTCCGGCATGCTCTCCAAGCAACAGGCGCTGCAACTCGTGGGTGATGCGCTCGGTGGAGATGCGGGGCAGCAGCCCCTTGTTCGCCAGCATGCCTTCGAAGGTGTTCGGATCGATGGCGAAGCCCAGCTCCGCGGCGAACCGGCAGGCGCGCAGCATGCGCAGGGCGTCTTCGGAGAAGCGCCGATCGGGATCGCCTACGGCTCGGATGATCCGCGCCTCCAAATCGGCGTGTCCGCCGTAGGGGTCGAACAGGCCGCGCGCAGGGTGATAGGCTAGGGCGTTCATCGTGAAATCACGGCGCGCGAGATCTTCGGCGATGGTGCGCACGAACGATACCTGGTTCGGATGACGCGCGTCGGCATAAGCGCCGTCGCTGCGGTACGTGGTGACTTCCAGCGCCTGTTCGTCGACGATCACGGTGAGCGTGCCGTGCGCGGTTCCGGTCTCGTGGGTGCGATAGCCTTGCCCTTCGAAAACGCGCTGCACGTCCTGCCAGTGAGCCTGCGTGGCGATGTCGATATCGGAGGAAGGCCGCCCGAGCAGCGCGTCGCGGACGTATCCGCCCACTATCCACGTCTCGAAGCCGGCGTTTTCGAGCGCATCGAGGGCGGCAAGCGTGCGCTGCGGCAAAGGGATGACGACGGTCGGATCGAGGTCGGGCTGGTTCGGCATGGCGCAAGCTCCTTTCATTCGCTTCCTATACTAATATAAGCGAGCGTTCGTCCTAACCGCAAAACCATGCGGTCACGACTTCGTCGGCCCGACGGCACGAAGCCCTTGTCCGAAAAAAACCCGAAATGCCCCCTTGCGCCCGGGGCCGGAAGCGGGTAACATGCTCGGGCTGCCTTCTCCGCGGGAGAGGGGGAGGGCGGCGGCGGGGCCCCGCGGCCCCCCGGCGCCGGAAGGCGCCGGGAAAAAAAGTCCGAGAATCTCGAAAAAAGTTCTTGACGGCGGGGCAACGGACGCGTAATATATCTCCTTGCGCTTCGGGTGGAACCGAAAGCGACGGGGCCCCGGGAGGGGCGCC
>NZ_GL622580.1:1163589-1166492 GCF_000185625.1 Eggerthella sp. 1_3_56FAA | reverse complement strand
CCTCGAGCCGTCTGAGCGACCGGTACAAGCCGCCTACGTCGACATCCACCTCGCCATTCGTACGCTCGAGGATCGCCTTGCGCATGTCGTAGCCATATCCGCCCGCATACAGCAATGCTGCAAGGGCGGCAGGCTCGACCAACGCCCCGCCGCCGCCTCCGCGGCGTCGACAACACGGCTGACGCGCCGCACCCTCTCCGCCGCAATCGTCTCTCGGCATAGGCCCCACTTCCTTCCGCAAGCTCGCCTCTATATGCTAATAACATCTATACTCCTTAAGCATGCATGTTGTCAACATATATAGCAAGCGAGTTGTCCCAACGGCGCTTCGGCGCATGCGGAACGCAAGGAAAAGGGAAGCAGTAGACAATGGGAGAAAGAAGAGGGCGAATAAGGCCGGAGACGGATTACTCGAAGGCTTCGCGATCCAGCTCCCGGGCGGGATGAACCTCAAGACCCCGGACACGGAACGCCACGCGCCTCCTAGAGGAGCGGAGCCCCAGAACGCGCGAAGGCCCCGCCTCCCGAGGGGGGCGGGGCCTTCGCATGCCGAAACGCCCTCCGCGAGCGCGACGCCCTATCCTCCCACAGCCTGACGCTGCAGTACTTTCGGCGATGGCGGGCTTAACTTCCGGGTTCGGAATGGGACCGGGTGATCCCCGCCTCCATGGTCGCGCTCGCGCAGGGCGTTCCCGCGCGGGCCTGTATGGCCCCGTCAGGGCCGCGGGATCCCCCCGCGCCACCCTGGCGGTTGCACAGCGCTCGTGACTTTCGATCGCACAACCCGAGGGATATGCATGCGAAGAAGAGCTCGGGCTATTAGTACCGCTCGGCTGAGGCGCTCGCACGCCTTGCACCTGCGGCCTATCGACCAGGTGTTCTGCCTGGGCCCTTACCGGAAAGAGGACTCATCTTGGAGACGGCTTCCCACTTAGATGCTTTCAGCGGTTATCCGTGCCGGACGTAGCTAGGCAGCCGTGCCGTTGGTCGACAACTGCTGCACCAGAGGTCCGTCCACCCCGGTCCTCTCGTACTAGGGGCAGACCTCCTCAATCCTCTTGCGCCTGCGGAGGATAGGGACCGAACTGTCTCACGACGTTCTGAACCCAGCTCGCGTACCGCTTTAAATGGCGAACAGCCATACCCTTGGGACCGACTTCAGCCCCAGGATGCGATGAGCCGACATCGAGGTGCCAAACCTTGCCGTCGATGTGGACTCTTGGGCAAGATCAGCCTGTTATCCCCGGAGTACCTTTTATCCGTTGAGCGACGGCCATTCCACTCTGTGCCGCCGGATCACTAGAACCGACTTTCGTCTCTGCTCGGCTTGTGGGCCTCGCAGTCAAGCCCGCTTGTACTCTTGCGCTCTGCGAACGGTTGCCGACCGTTCTGAGCGGACCTTTGCGCGCCTCCGTTACGTTTTGGGAGGCGACCGCCCCAGTCAAACTACCCGCCTGACACGGTCCCCCCGCCGGATCACGGCCGGGGGTTAGATCGCCGACGCGACGAGGGCAGTATTCCAAGGTCGGCTCCGCCCGGGCTGGCGCCCGGGCTTCGCAGCCTCCTGCCTATCCTCTACGCGCCGAGCCAACGATCAATGTCAAGCTGCAGTAAAGGTTCACGGGGTCTTTCCGTCCTTCCGCAGGTAATTCGCATCTTCACGAATAATACAATTTCACCGGGTCCATGGTTGAGACAGCGCCCAAATCGTTACGCCATTCGTGCAGGTCGGAACTTACCCGACAAGGAATTTCGCTACCTTAGGACCGTTATAGTTACGGCCGCCGTTTACTGGGGCTTGGCTTCAGAGCTTCGCCTTGCGGCTGACCCATCCGCGTAACCTTCCAGCACCGGGCAGGCGTCAGACCCTATACGTCGCCTTACGGCTTTGCAGAGTCCTGTGTTTTTGATAAACAGTCGCTTGGGCCGTTTCGCTGCGACCCCCGGCCGCTCGGGGAGCAAGTCCCGTCACCGCCAGGGGCACTCCTTCTCCCGAAGTTACGGAGTCAGTATGCCGAGTTCCTTAACCATGGTTCTCCCGATCGCCTCGGTATGCTCTACCTGCCCACCTGTGTCGGTTTTGGTACGGGCGCCTGCGTCCCTTCCTAGAGGTTTTTCTCGGAAGCATGGGCTCGCCGACTTCAGCATAAGCTTTCGTCTCGCGTCTCAGGCTTTCTGCGGAGCTGATTTCCATGCTCCGCGCCCTACGCGCTTTCACGGGGACGTCCAGAACCCCGCTCGGCTACCCTTCTCCGTCACCCCGTCGGTGATAGCGGTCCGCAGGCGGTACAGGAATGTCCGCCTGTTGCGCATCGGCTACGCCTCTCGGCCTCGCCTTAGCTCCCGACTGACCCTGGGAGGATTAGCCTTGCCCAGGAACCCTTAGGCTTACGGCGGCGGCGTTTCTCGCGCCGCTCTCGTTACTCATGCCAGCATTCTCACTTCCCCGCGCTCCACCGAGGGTCGCCCTCTCGGCTTCTCCGCTGCGGGGAAAGCTCCCCTACCACTAATATAGATTAGTCCGCCGCTTCGGTACCATGCTTAGCCCCGTGAATTGTCGGCGCATGTCCACTTGACCAGTGAGCTGTTACGCACTCTTTAAATGCATGGCTGCTTCTAAGCCAACATCCTGGTTGTCTAGGCAAACGCACATCCTTTGCCACTCAGCATGGATTTGGGGACCTTAGCGGGCGGTCTGGGCTGTTTCCCTCTCGAACACACAGCTTAGCCCACATGTTCTGACTCCCGGCCTCTGATCCGGCGGCATTCGGAGTTTGGTTCGTGTCGGTAGGCGGTGAAGCCCCCTCGACGATCCAGTGCTCTACCGCCGTCGGAGAACGGCCGAGGCTAGCCCTAAAGCTATTTCGGGGAGAACGAGATATCTCCGGGTTTGATTGGCCTTT
>NZ_GL622580.1:1156089-1158589 GCF_000185625.1 Eggerthella sp. 1_3_56FAA | reverse complement strand
CGATCACGTTCTTCTTCATTTCGGTCGATCCTCCTGTTGTCGTTCGCTTCGTCCTTCATATGCAAAACGAACGAGGGGCGCGAATCCTTGCAAATATTTTCAAAAACTTTTCCAGAAGCAAAGCAGGCGGCCCGAAAGCCGCCTGCCGATTATTACACGATTCGAGGAAACGGGCTACACCAGCTTCACGAACTTTCGCTTGCCCACCTGCAGCGTCGCGCCCGCGAGCAGCGCAGGATCCACGTTGTAGGACTTCGCAGGCAGCGCTTCGCCGTTCACCTTGACACCGCCGCCGTCGATAAGACGACGCGCTTCGCCGGCGCTTGCAGCCAGGCTCGCATCGGCCAAAAGCTTCGCCAGGTACACGGTTCCGTCGTCGTTGGGCGTGAGGTCGGCTGCAAACTCGGGGATGTCGTCCGGCACGGCATGCTGTTTGAACACGAGGTCGAACTGCTCCTCGGCCGCCTGCGCCGCCGCCTCGTCGTAATACGCGGCTACGATATTCTTCGCCAGAGCGCGTTTCACCTTGTTCGGATGCAGCTCGTCGGCGGCCAGACCGCGCTCGATCTCGTCGATCTGATCGACCGGCAGCGCCGAGGCGAGACGATAGTACTTCACCATGAGCTCGTCGGGAATGGACATGACCTTGCCGAACATATCGGCAGGCTCGTCGGTGAGGCCGATGTAGTTGCCGTAGCTCTTCGACATCTTCTGCACGCCGTCAGTGCCCTCGAGCAAGGGCAACGTGAGGCACACCTGCGGCTCCATTCCCATCTTCTCCATGAGCTCGCGACCCGCCAACAGGTTGAACAGCTGGTCGGTGCCGCCCAACTCGACATCGGCTTTGATGACGACCGAGTCGTAGGCCTGCATGAGCGGGTAGAGGAATTCGTGCAGGCTGATGGGCTGGCTGTTGGTGTAGCGCTTGTGGAAGTCGTCGCGCTCGAGGATGCGGGCCACCGTGAAGTTGCTGGCCAGCTTCAGCAGGTCCTCCATGTTGAGCGAAAGCAGCCACTCGGAGTTGTAGCGCAGGGTGGTCTTCTCGGGGTCGAGGATCTTGAACGCCTGGTCGACGTAGGTTTGGGCGTTCGCCTTGATCTGCTCGGACGTGAGCTGCGGACGCGTGGTGTTGCGACCCGACGGATCGCCGATGAGCGCGGTGCCGTCGCCGATGATGAGCGTCACGCCGTGGCCGAGATCCTGGAACTGGCGCAGCTTGCGCAGCGGCACGGCATGGCCGAGATGGATATCGGGAGCAGTGGGATCGACGCCCAGCTTGATGTTGAGCGGCGTGCCCCGCTTGAGCTTCTCGAGCAGCGCGCTCTCCGGCACGATCTGCGCTGCGCCGGAAGCGATGGTGTGCAGTTGTTCTTCCGCGGAAAGCATGGTCTTCTCTTCCTCTCTATACACGTAGCTCATGATTCTACCATAGGGAGCAAGGAGGAGCCGTGCGAACGGCGCGCCCGCCATCGAGATGAGCGGAGTCGAAGAATCTCTCACGGGATCAGCTGTCAACGATTCAGCTGTCGCCGCACGGGATCCTTCGACTCGCTGCGCTCGCTCAGGATGGCGGGGTGGGAAGGCTCGTTCGGGATGGCGGGAAGAGCCTAGGAAACGCCCCTGAATAGATGACCGCTGGTGGTGCCGGGGGTTTTGGCGATGGCGTTGCCGTCGGCGTGGGCCACGTTACGCGCTCGGACGGCGCGCTGCACGGCCTTCGTGGTCTCCTCGACGTTCATGAGCGTGGTATCCACCAGGAACGACGTGATGCCCGCATGGATGAGGTCGGGCAGGGTCTGGGCCACATCGAGCTGAACACCGTTGAACAAGTGACTGCGGCCGAGCGCGTCGGTGACGACCGGGAACTCGTAGTCCTTGCGATCGCGCAGAAAATGCGGGCTCTTGCGGCGCGGACACTCGGCGCAGTTCTCGTCGCAGGGGCCTTGGCTCATGAGCAGGCAGTGCTCGGTGACCATGAGCTCTTGGGCGCCGATGATGGTAAGGCCTAGCTCAACCGGTGCATCTTCGGCGATGTCGGCGATCTGGCCCAGCGTGAGCTCGGGCGACAGCCACACCCGGCGCGCTCCCAGCTCGGCGGCCGCTGCGAGCGATAGCGGATTCGTGATGGGGATGTGCGGCCCTACTTCGACCTCGCATCCCAGCTCGGCGGCGCGCACGAGGCCGGCCAGATTCTCCACGAGCACAGGCTTGCCTGGCTTGACGTAGCGCCAAGGATCGAAATCGATGGCCGCCTCGCGCGTGCCCGGAACCTGGTCGTGTTCAACAGTTGGCAGCGCCACGACGGCCTGCTTCGGATAGCCCGCTTGCTCTGCAGTGGCAGAACGTTGGCCCGCCACCACGGCCTCGCCGCGCTTGTAGTTGAGCGCAGGCACGTAGATGATGTCAGCGCCTGCCCGCTTCGCCGCGCGTGCGCAGGCAGGATTCGTGGCCCACGCCGCGATGCGCACGCCGCGCGGGCGCGCGGGCGCAAGCGCCGTGC
>NZ_GL622580.1:1102594-1155799 GCF_000185625.1 Eggerthella sp. 1_3_56FAA | reverse complement strand
CTGCTGCGCAAGGTCGTCGAGCGCGGCGGCGCGCACGCGGTGCAGCTGCGAGAAGCCGATACCCACACCCTCATCGAGTTCGACCTCGAGCGATTCTAGCAGAAACGGAGTTTGACCCAGGCGATCGACATGCGCACGCACGTCGTCGACCGTCACCGGCTTCGTACGCGCGGGCTCGATCGCAACGCCTTCGGCTGCGCCGATCGGGGGGGTATGGGCTGTCGCCGCACGGGATCCCTCGACTTCGCTCGGCTGCGCCTCGCTGCGCTCAGGATGACGCGCTGCAGCGCTCGGCGCCAGCGAGAACTCTACGCGCAGCGGCTGGCCGATGCGCAGCACCACGCGACCCGTCACCGCGACGCGCGGCTCGAATACGTCGTCTTCAAACGCCGCTTCGGCGCTGCGGACGCGGAACACGCGGTCGCCCTTCCCCACCGGACGGTCGGGCGCCATGCGAACATTGCCTTGCTTGTCGAGAGACACCTGGTCGAGCGTGTAGGCGAAGTGACCCTTGTTCGTCCAGAACTCCAACACGTCGCCCGGTGCGAGCGGCCGCTCGGCCGCGACGGTGGCGACGCCGTTCTTCGCCGACGTCACGCGACCCACGAACACGCCGCGGTTGTTCGGGCGCCCGTAGCTCATGATGTCGTTGCCGCGCTGGTTCTCCAGGTAGGCCGTGGTGAACCCGCGGGAGAACGCCTCAGCCAGGGTGCGATGTTCGTCTTCGGCGGCCCGCACGTCCTTGCCGCTTCCCGCAGCGCGCTCGGCCAGCGTGCGATCGAGTACGGCGCGGTACGTCTGCGTGACGGCGAACACGTACTCGGGCGACTTCATGCGACCCTCGATCTTGAACGACGTGACGCCCGCTTCCACCAGTTCGGGCAGCAAGTCGATGGCGCACAGGTCCTGCGGGGACAGCAGATGCTCGCCCGGCGCGGGCAGGTTCTTGCGCAGCGCCACGTTGTGCAGCGTGTAGGGCAGACGGCACGCCTGGGCGCACAGCCCGCGGTTCGCCGAACGGCCGCCGATGAGCGACGACATGAAGCACTGGCCGGAGTAGCACACGCACAGCGCGCCGTGAGCGAACGACTCCACCTCCATGCCGTAGCCGTCGGCCACCTCG
This sequence comes from Eggerthella sp. 1_3_56FAA, assembly GCF_000185625.1. Taxonomy (NCBI): domain Bacteria; kingdom Bacillati; phylum Actinomycetota; class Coriobacteriia; order Eggerthellales; family Eggerthellaceae; genus Eggerthella; species Eggerthella sp. 1_3_56FAA. The sequence goes on along the minus strand of NZ_GL622580.1, from coordinate 1,154,676 downwards.
GCGAGATGGGCGATCTCGAGGACGGACAGCTCGCGTGCCAGCGTGACGCGCTGGGCGCCCAGCCTCGCCGCCGCCTCGATGCCGGCCGCGTTATGCGTGTTCATCTGCGTCGATATATGCAGTCGCGCCTCGGGGAGCGTGCGGGAGATCTCGGATGCGATGCCGACGTCTTGCACGATGAAGGCATCCGCCCCGGCGCGATACGCCTGGCGCACCGTTTCGAGCGCACGAGCCACCTCGGAAGGCAGCACGGCGGTGTTGAACGTCACGTACACGCGAACCCCACGCAGATGCGCGTAGGCGCAGGCATCGGCCAGTGTCTCAAGCGTGAAGTTGTCGGCTCCGCGGCGGGCGTTGAACGAGTCGAGGCCCAAATACACGGCGTCGGCCCCGCCGCGCACGGCGGCACGAAGCGCCGCGGCGTTGCCGGCGGGCGCGAGCAGTTCGATGGCATGAGACATGGTAGATCCTTACCTATATATAGCCGTACGTTTTGCACCCTTTCGAACAGGATGCGAGCTGGTGTAGAGAGTTCCGGGGTTATCCGACCGAACGTTACGGTTCGGTATCAGCGCTATGGTAGTATAGTCGAACGATGAAAATACGGAGAAAACAGCGCGAAATGCGCACCCATGCGGTGAAATGGGGCCTCCTCGTCACGGTGGCAGCCCTTTGCTTCGTCGGCTACGCAGGAGTTCAGGGCGCCCTCGGCGTCATGGAAGGCTGGACGAAGAACCTCCCCAGCATCGAGGACACCGACTTCACCAACACATCCCGCGAATCTGTGATGTACGCAGGCGACGAAGCCACGTTGCTGGCGGAGTTCCAGCTGGAAAAGCGCGATCCGGTAACGTACGAGGAGATCAGCCCATACGTGCTGGAAGGCACCGTCGACACCGAGGACGTGCGTTTCTACGAGCACGAAGGCGTGGACATCCCCGGTATCGCGCGCGCCTTCGTCAACAACCTGCGCGGCGGCGACCTGGAAGGCGCTTCCACCATCACCCAACAGCTCGTGCGCAACACCGTGTTGTCCGAAGAGGCGACCGACATCTCCTTCGAGCGCAAGATCCGCGAGGCCGAGCTGGCCATCGATTTGGAGAAACGCTTCAGCAAAGACGACATCCTGGTCAAGTACTTGAACATCATCAACTACGGGGACGGCTGCTACGGCATCGAAGCGGCCGCGCAGAACTACTTCCAGGTGTCGGCGCTCGACCTGACGCTCGCGCAGGCCGCCACGCTCGTAGGCATCCCGCAGTCGCCCACCTATCTTAATCCCAAGGTGTACCCGGACGCCTGCCTGGCGCGCCGCAACGTGGTGCTCGACCGCATGCTGTCGGCCGGCGACATCACGCAGCAGGAGCACGACGATGCCCAAGCCGAGGAGCTGGGGCTGAACCCGGCGCCCGACGCACCAGCCGACGGCATCTACGCCTATCCCTTTTTCACCAGCTACGTGCGTTCGTTGCTGTTCGACGAGAACAACCCCTACGGATGCTCGTATGCCGACCTGTTCAAAGGCGGACTGACCATCTACACCTCGCTCGACCCCGAGCTGCAGGACGCGGCGCAGGCGGCGGTGGACAACCAGCGCGCGAACATGGCCGACAACTTGGACGCCTCCATCGTAGCCATCGACGTGGCAACCGGCCAAGTGAAGGCGATGACGCGCGGAGTGCCGTACGGCCAAGGCGAAGGGGAAAGCCAGGTGAACATCGCCACGGGCGACGGCGGAACGGGACGCCAGGCCGGATCGACGTTCAAGGCGTTCACGTTGGCCGCAGCCATCGAACAGGGCATCTCGCCTCAGACGCTGGTCGATTGCACCTCTCCCCTCAAGAAGGGACAGGATGGCGCACCCGAGGACTTCGAGAACTTCAACGGCAACGACTACGGCATCCAGACGATCCAAAGCGCGACGGCCATCTCGTCGAACACCGGCTACCTGCGCCTGTCGAACTCCATCGGCCAGGCATCCACTACCGAGATGGCCAGCCGCCTGGGCGTGACCTCCCCCATGCAGCCCGTGTACACCGCAACCGAGGGCGTGGCCGACGTCAATCCGTTGGAGATGGCGAGCGCCTACGCCACGCTGGCCAGCGGCGGCGTGAAACGCGAGCCCACGGTGATCACAAAGATCCTCGACCGCGACGGCAACGTCATCTGGCCTCAGGAGGAGAGCGACACCGGCGAACGCGTGTTGGACGAGAAGGTCGCCGCCGCCACGACGAAGGTGTTGGAAACGGTGTTCACGCAGAGCAACGGCACGGCCACGTCGGCGCGGTTGAACAGCGGGCAGCCGGTTGCAGGCAAGACGGGCACCGCCAGCTCGTTCACCGACCACTGGCTGGTGGGCTATACGCCCAGCCTGTCGTGCGCGGCTTGGATCGGCGACCCGTCCGGCGCTATTGAGACCGACCACGGGCTCACGGCGAACGCGCTATGGAAGGACTTCATGGATCGGGCGACCAGCGGCAAGGCCATCGAGAACTTCCCCACCGTCGCGGATCCGCCGTACAACAACCCGTACAACATCGCTCAGAAGAACAAGCTGGGCAAGAAGGTGGAAGAAGAGAAGGACGAGGACGGCGAAAGCCGCGAGAAGGACGTGAACTCGGCTCCAAGCGCCGTGGGCAAGACCTTCGAGGAAGCCATCCAGATACTGAACGGCTACAAGGCGGGCTACATCGAGGAGTACTCCGACACGGTTCCGGAAGGCACGGTGATCAGCCAAAGCGTGCAAGAAGGCAAGGTGGTCATCGTCGTATCGAAGGGACCGAAGCCGTAAACGAGACCGCTGACAAAAAAGAAGCGCCCGTTCAGGGCGCTTCTTTTTTACTTTGCAAGGAACGCGCTACAAACGCGACACCACGAGATCGCCCATCTGCGCCGTGCCGACCAGCTTGTCGGCGGGCGTGTCGGACTGTTTGATGTCGCCGGTGCGCCAGCCCTCGTCGAGCACGGCGGTCACCGCGCGGCGAATGTCGTCGGCGGCCTCGCCCATGTCGAAGCTATAGCGCAGCATCATCTCGACGGACAGGATCTGCGCGAGCGGGTTCGCGATCCCGCGTCCCGCGATGTCGGGCGCGCTGCCGTGGCTGGGCTCGTAGAGGGCGGTGCCGTCGCCGAGGCTGGCGCTGGCCAGCATGCCCAGCGAGCCGGTGATCTGGGCGGCCTCGTCGGACAGGATGTCGCCGAACATGTTCTCGGTCACCACCACGTCGAAGTCGACAGGGCGGCTGATCAGCTGCATGGCCGTGTTGTCCACGAGCAGGTCCTCGAGCTCCACGTCGGGGTATTCCTCTGAGCCGACGCGGTGCACGATCTCACGCCACATGCGGCTGGTTTCCAGCACGTTCGCCTTGTCGACGCTGGTCACCTTGTTACGGCGCTTGCGCGCGGCTTCGAACGCCTGGCGCGCGATGCGCTCCACCTCGTACTCGCGGTATTCCAACGTGTCGTAGGCGCGCTGGCCGGCGGCGCCGTCCGAGCCGCAGCCTTCTTCGTCGTAGAAACGCTCGCGGCGGCCGAAGTACAAGCCGCCCGTCAGCTCGCGGACAATCATCATGTCCACGCCGTCCACGATCTCGGGCTTGAGGGTGGACGCGTCGGCCAACGCGGCGAAGATCTGCACGGGACGCAGGTTCGTGTACAGGCCCAACGCCTTGCGGATGCCCAACAGGCCCTGCTCGGGACGCGGCTTCGCGGGGTCGGTGGTATCCCACTTCGGACCGCCGACCGCCGCCAGCAGCACGGCGTCGGACGATTCGGCCACGCGCAGCGTCTCGTCCGGCAGCGCGGTGCCGCACGCATCGATGGCGCACCCGCCCAGCAGCGCCTCGGTGTAGGAGAACGCCGTATCGTACTTCGCGCCCACCGCGTCCAGCACCTTGACGCCCTCGGCGATGATCTCGGGGCCGATGCCGTCGCCGGGAAGCAGGCAGATGTTATAGGTCCTGGTCATTGATCTACTCCTCGCCAAGTTTCGCCTTCGTGCGGTTGATGAGGCCGCCGGCTTCGATGATCTCGCGGATGAACGGGGGGAACGGCTGAGCCTGGTACGTCTGGCCCGTCGTCTCGTCCACGATGACGCCCGTATCGGCATCCACCGACACCACGTCGCCCTGGCTGATGGCGTCCACCGCTTCGGGGCACTCCATGATGGCGAGGCCCGTGTTGATGGAGTTGCGGTAGAAGATGCGCGCGAAGCTCTTGGCGATGACGACGTCGACGCCCGCCGCCTTGATGGCGATGGGGGCATGCTCGCGCGACGAGCCGCAGCCGAAGTTCTCGTCGGCCACGATGATGTCGCCCGGCTGCACGCGTTCGACGAACGACGTGTCGAGATCCTCCAGGCAGTGCTTCGCCAGCTCCGCCGGATCGGACGTGGTCAGGTAGCGGGCCGGGATGATGACGTCGGTATCGATGTCGCGCCCGTAGCGGTGCGCGGTTCCTTTGAATTGCATGATCGCAGCTCCTCCTAGTCCAGGTCTTCCGGCAGGCCGATGTGGCCGAGCACGGCGCTTGCCGCGGCGATGGCCGGCGAGGACAGGTACACCTCGCTGGTGGGGTCGCCCATGCGGCCGACGAAGTTGCGGTTCGTCGTGGCGATGGCGCGCTCGCCTGCGGCGAGAATGCCCATGTAGCCGCCCAGGCAGGGGCCGCACGTAGGCGTGGACACGGCGCAGTTCGCGTCGAGGAACACGTCCATGAGGCCTTCCTCCATGCACTGGCGATACACCGCCTGCGTGGCGGGGATCACGATGCAGCGCACGTCGGGATGCACCGTGCGGCCGCGCAGCACGTCGGCGGCCTGGCGCATGTCGGCGATGCGGCCGTTCGTGCAGCTGCCGATGACGGCCTGATCGATTTTGACGTCGCGCGCCTCGGCGGCCGGGCGCGTGTTCGACGGCAGGTGCGGGAACGACACGGTGGGCACGATGGAGGCGGCGTCGATCTCGTACACCTTCGCATACGTCGCGTCCGCGTCGGAATGGTACTCGGTGTAGGGGCGCTCGGTGCGGCCGTCCAGGTAGGCGCGCGTCACGTCGTCGACCTCGATGAGCCCGGCCTTGCCGCCCGCCTCGATGGCCATGTTCGAGATGCTCATGCGCTCGTCCATGTCCATGGCGCGGATGGCGCTGCCGGTGAACTCCATGGCCTGGTAGAGCGCGCCGTCCACGCCGATCATGCCGATGATGTGCAGGATGACGTCCTTGCCGGTGACGCCGGGAGCCAGCTCGCCCTCGATCTTGAACAGCAGAGACTCGGGCACCTTGAACCACGCCTTGCCGGTGGCGTAGCCCACACCGGCGTCGGTGGAGCCCACGCCCGTGGCGAACGCGCCCAGCGCGCCGTACGTGCAGGTGTGGCTGTCCGCGCCGATGATGAGGTCGCCCGCGCCGACGACGCCCTGCTCGGGGAGCAGCGCATGCTCGACGCCCATGCAGCCCACCTCGTAGTAGTGGGTGATACCCTGCTCGCGCGCGAAATCGCGCACGATCTTGGCCTGCTCGGCGCTCTTGATGTCCTTGTTGGGGACGTAGTGATCGGGGACGAGAGCGATCTTCGTAGGATTGAACACCTTCTCGACGCCGATCTTGCGGAACTCTTTGACGGCAATGGGGGCGGTGACGTCGTTGGACAGCACGAGGTCGAGATCGCATTCGATCAGCTGACCCGGCTCCACTTCGTCGAGCCCCGCATGGGCGGCGAGGATCTTCTCCGCCATGGTCATGGGACGTGGCATGTGTGCTCCTTTGTGCGGTGGGTCTCTGGCGCCCGCGCTTCCCCGCACGGACCCTGGAAATCGCTCACAATTGTACCACTCGCTTTAGCACGCAAAAGGAAGAGCCCCGCTGGGCTCTTCCAATGTGAAGCGATTTACAGATTTATCCGGTCGATTACCAAGATCCGTGGTAGCCGTAGTTGTAGGAGCCCATATCCACCGAGTTCATCAGCCCGTACATCGCGGCCGAGATGGTTCCGAACACGATCATGCCGAAGATGAACTGCAGCACGATCCAGATGACGAAACCGATGATGGCGAACTTGAGGGCATCGCTTTTCACCTGCGGCATCTTGTCGACGTTCACAAGCCAAGCGATGATGATACCCGGAATGCCCAGCAAGGCGCCCACCACAAGCCAAGCGAACTTCATGCCGCCGGTGAGCTGCATGAGCGGAGCAGGCGGGTAGAAAGCCTGCGGCTGAGGCTGCGGAGCGCCGTACATCGGTTGCTGCGGCTGGGGCTGCGCGGGAGGAACCTGCTGGCCCATAGAAGGTTGCTGCTGAGGCAACGGCTCGGTCGGGGGCGTCGCGGGAGGCTGCGGAGCCGCGTCGGGCTGCTGCGGGGTGCCAGAGTCGGTGTTCTTCGTATCGTCAGCCATGATAACCTGCTTTCGAATCGGTTGGTGTTTGACAGCAGTATAAAGCCCTCACCTGCGGAAATCATTAACTTTTGCATATCCGTCATCGAACCGACACGAGAATACATCAGCTGGTGTAGGAAGGTTTCGATCAAAGAGCGCGAGCGTTCGAGCTTCCGATCGAGGAGATGCCGCAAGCCTCCTCGCCACGCGCAACGCGGCCTTCGACTCGCTTCGCTCGCTCAGGATGACGGGAGCGGACCGCACTCTCTCAGGATGGCATCCCGAAGACCTCGCTTGCTCGGAATGGCGGAGGGGGGTGCAGCGTCTACGATCAGGGTGCCGAGCTTACGACAGCGCAGTGCACAAGGCGTCGAGCAGCGTAATAGCGAAATGCTGCGCGGAACGACCCTCGCCCGCGTCTTCCCACATAATGCCGGGAAGCTCGACGGCGATGCGCGACGGACTGGCGGCGTCGGCCACGCCGATAGCCGTCTCGAGACGCAGAGAAAGCGTCTCCTCGTCATCGAAGCTGACGCGCGGCACGGTGGTCACCGTCAGCTCGCCCGGCAGGACGATATGCACAAGCAACATGGACTCGTCGGGGGCGACGAGCAGAGAATCGGCGCTCATGATCTTGGAAGCGGGGTTCGTGGCCAGCGCGAGATTCGACATGCGCGATGCGACGCTGCGCGTAAAATCCTGCGTGCCGAACAGGCACAGCGCATTGCGCTCGAGCACGTCGGCGGCGCGGGCGAACCCGAGGTGGCTGGAACCGTGCACCGCTTCCTTGCCCTCCCACGAATGGTGGAGGTTGCGGATGGCGGCGTACGTGTAGGCGCCGGCGATGCCGTCGGACGGCAGGCCCAGGTTGAGCTGGAACTTGCGCAGCGCAAGCTCGGTGAACGCGCCGAAGATGCCGTCGGTGGCGCCGCAGGCGAAGCCGAGCGCGCCCAGCGCGTGCTGCAGCTCCAGCACGTCGTGGCCGTGGAAGTGCGGCATGCGCAGGTACAGGGTGCGGTCGCCCAGCGTGAACGAGGCGTCGACGAGCGCCGCCCACACCTTCTCGGTCACCTCGTCGGTGAGAGGCAGGCCCGCGCCGCCGCAGAACGCCTGCACGGCCTCGGCCGTGGTATCGCCGAACGCCCCGTCGACGTCGGCGGGATCGAGCAGCCCGATGGTGACGAGGCGCTGCTGCACGTCTTCGACCGCGGGACCGGTGTCATGTCGCTTAATGGTTTCCATGAGCGTCATGGTAGCGCACCGCGGTGCGCGCGCGAGGGTTTCGACCGAGGTTCCACAAGAGGAACAGAGGGGGTATGCGCAGCTTGTTGCACGCATGCCCCCTTCTCGGACGTCCGCGCAGCGGTCGCGTCAATCGTGGCACGTGTAGCACTCGAACACGTCGGCGTGATGGCAGCTTGCGCATTCCGCATCGGCTTTGTCGGCAAGCTTCTCGGCATCGTGCATGCCGTGGCAATCCGCGCATCGGATAGTATCGTGCTGCTCGCTCGGAGTCACATCGTGCGGGTTCACCGCCGTGCCTTTCGAATCGACCACCGCGACGTCGACGGTGGCTGCAACGAGTTCTTCGCGAGCACCGTAGTGGCACGACAGGCATGCGTCGTCGGGCACCTCCGTCTTCTTCAGCTTCTTGGGCATGGTATCGGACGCGGTCTTGCCCTCGTGAGCCGTCGCCAGACCGGAAGCGTCAGCATGGCACGAAATGCACGCTTGCCCTTCGTGCGTGCTGGCCACGCAAGCCGCGTCGTCGTACGACGCCTGCTCGGTCGCATGGCAGGTGCCACACTCCGAGTCCGCCGACCACGCAACCGTGATCGGGGTCTCCTTCGCATCGTCGGCCGATGCGGCTCCGTTTTCGTTCGACTGGGGCGCGCAGGCGGTCAACGCCAACGCGATGACTGCGCACGAAATCGTCGCCGCACCCGTAAACTTCTTCATCGCATTGCCTCCTTGGCAGATGAGCGAGCGATACCTTCCGGATCGCCCGCAGGTTCTTGGCCGCCCTTCCGCACGAGGGAGGGAGTCGGAAGGACGGCCGCGTCACGGAACAGATGAAGCCCTAAGCTTCAGCGTCCCAAGGAGTCAGCGCAGCGGCATTGCGCCCGGCGATGCGGCCGAACACCATGCATTCGCTCACGTTGCCGGCACCCTGGTAGTACCAAGCCCATACGGAGCCGAGCTCGCCAGCGGAGAACAGCCGCTCGACAGGCGTGCCGTCCGTATGCACGATGCGCGCACTCGCATCGCGCTTCGGCCCGCCGTTGGTGTTCACCATGATGGGCTGGAGCTGCACCGCATACAGCGTGCCGGAAAGCGCGCGCTTCTTTTCCGCAGCTCGACCGAACTCGTCATCGGGACCGGAAAGCGCGTCCACACTCTCCTGCAGGATCGTCGCTTCGACGTCCATCTGAGAAGCAAGTTCCTCGACAGTGTCGGCTTTGACCATCAAGCCCGAGGAAAGCAACTCTTCGGTGCTGTCGGGAGCGCTGGTGCCGCCGACGATGTGCACCCAACCGCTGCCGCTCGTTCCCATAAACGGCAGCGTGCTCTCGTCGACAACCTGCCAGAACGGCAGGCGCGGCCATTCCATCTTGGCGGAGTCGTTGTAGAACAGCGCATCGCGACCGTATCCGTGCTGATAGGAGCGAGTCTCGTCCATGAAGCGCTTGCCGTACTTGTCGGTCCACACGTACCCGGCATCGCCTGCCACTTCGCAGTCGAAGCCGCATTCGCTGAAATCGTCATCGAGCCAAGTAGCCTGCACGCCGACGCGCGTTGCCGGCGTCGCGGAGTTCATGTGCCAGAAGTCGATATCGTACTTGCGACACGCCGTCAGAGCATCGCCCGTGTTGTACGGCGTGCCCCACGCGAGCGACGGGTAACGGCAGTTATTCGCCTTCATTTCCTCGTTGTACTCGAACCCGCCGCAAGCGAGCACGACGCCCTTCTTCGCCTTGATGAGGAGGGGCGATTCGCCTTGCTGCGCCTCGATGCCGATCGCTTCGCCAGCCTCGTTGAACACGAGATCGGTGAAGGCCGTCTCGAACAGAGACGTAACGCCCGACTCGCTTCCTACCACCTCGAACATAGGCGCCCAGACCCGAGCGTTACCCAACCCTTCGGCCGGAATGAGCGTGTTGGAATCGCCCACCGCCGAAGCGGTTTTCGCAGCGGGGTACTCGCAGGCGTTGTGCGTCTTCGTCTCGATCTCGAACTCGTCCAACAGCCAATCGGCGTTCTCTTTCGCGCCGCCGATATAGGCCTCGATCACGGCATCGTCGAGTCCGACGAGGTGGTAATCGCCGGTGATCTCCTTGAAGTAGGCAACGCCTTCGGCGGTCTTTTCCGGCGACCAGATGGCCTGGGCGCATGCGCGGCTATTGCCGCCTGCGTACTTTTCGGGAGCTTTTTCGACAAGAACGACCTGGCTGCCCGCCTTCGCAGCCTCATGAGCGGCTGCCAAACCGGCGAAGCCCGTTCCGACCACCACCACGTCGGTTTCTTGATCCCACGCACGCTCGTCGCTTGCCGGAGCGCCCGCGCCCCCCTCGGACGAGCATCCCGCAAGCATGCTGCCCGCGCCGACCGCGCCGAGGGCGAGCGCGCCGGTGAGAAAGCCACGCCGCGTTAAACCCATGCTCTCGTTATCCCTTGTTCCCATTTGTTCCTCCTCTTGTTTTCCGCTACCATAGGCCGCGAAATCGCTTCGACGCGCATCTCGCAAAGGGCCTTTGACGGCGAGGAGCGTACAGGGGAACGAAGCGCGAAAACATCGAACAAGGTATATGATTTACGCGCCGCAGCAAGGGGATCTGTCCATCATATAAAGTATTTGACACGCAGCTCACCGGGGAGAATGCAATGCAGCAAGCCACAGGGGGAGAAAAGAGTCGAGTTGTCGCCAAACCGGCCCGCTCCGACATTCAAAGAGGCGGCATCGCGCTCGATGCGTTCGCCTCGGCGCTTTTCTGGGGATACGTCGCCATCATGTTCGGGTCGTCGGAAATCAAGATTGCGGAGTCCATCGGGCTGGCACCGGAGAACGTTGCTCTGATATGCGGCAACGTCGTCGCCTTGGTCGCGGTCGGGTTGTTGGGGCCTCGCGCGCACGGGTCGCACCTGTTCGTCCTCGGGCTCGCGGGCTCCGGAACCGCGTGTATTTTGCAGACAGTCAGCCTTCTCTCACCCGAGATGGTTCCCGTCGCCTGGTCGCGCTTGTTCGCGTGCGGCGCATCGGCCATCCTCGTCCTCGCATGGTGCGAGCATATCTCGTCCGAGACCTCCCAGGAGCGACCGCTGTTCCTAGCGCTCTGCAGCCTGCTCACCATCGTCATCGTCCTCGTATCCATACAGTTGGGCGCACGATCGGCCATTCTGTTCGGCGGGGTGTTGCCCGTCGTCTCGGCGGCACTAGGCGCTTATCGAACGCGCGCGTCGGCACGAACTGCGCCCAGCGTGACGATCCAGCCTCCGTTTCCCCTGTACCTCATCGTCATCCTGTTCGTATTCGGATTCATGATCAGCTTCTTCTCGCTTTTGAACCGGCGCACCGGAACCGTCGAGAACTTCATGATACCCGCCGGCATCGACCCCTTCCTCGCGGGATGGACCGTGCTCGTCCTCGTCATCGCAGGATGCGTTTGGATGCTGTTGCCGCAACGGCACGCCTCCCTCGTCACCACCGTGCTCATCCCGCTCGCCTCGCTCGGTCTGCTGCTCCCGCCGTTCCTTCGCTACGGTTTGCAGGAAACGCTGCCGGCCGTCGTGGCGTTCATCGTCATCTGCGAGGCCATCATCTGCAGCGTCGGCCCGAGCAATGCCAAGAAGTACTTTCACATCGGATCGTTCACCTTCGTGTTCTGGACACGTTCGTTCGGCCTCATCGGCATGATCGTCGGCTACGCTGCGGCCATTCTCCTGTTCGACATCATGAAGATCGCCATCGACTTCGACATCCTTTTGATCATGTTCGCCGCTTACGCCATCCTGTGCCTGACCGTCGCGGTGATGCTCGGCCGCATCGGGCTGAAAGCCCCCGCGGAGCGCGAGCGCGAGAGTACCCCTGCCGCCGCGGCGCACGCGCTTGCCGAGCGCTACGGTCTGACGGCACGGGAAGCCGAAGTGCTCGAGCTGGTGGCGCAGGGCCGCAACATGACGTACGTGCAGAAGGCCCTGTGCATCTCGCCGGGAACATCGTCAACGCATATCAACCACATCCATCAGAAGCTGGACGTTCACAGCCGCGAAGAGCTGATCGACCTCGTGCAGGAGGAGTTGGCGCGCTAAAAAAGACCCGGACGAATCCGGGCCCTGATGAGGTGCATCTCGAAACGTAGATCAGATCACTTCAAGCGGCTGACGAACCAGTCGGCCATGGAGACGAGGAGGTCGCGGGCCGTGGAGGGGCGCACCATGTCGGTCAGGCGGTTCTTCGCGATGCTCGTGAGGTTCTCGGCGTAGTTGCGCGCGTAGTCGATGCTGCCGGACGCCTCCATGATGGCGACGGCCTCGGCGAGCACGGCCTGGTCCTTCTCCTTCGACGACAGGATGTCGATGAGGCGGTCGCGATCGTCGGAGTGCTGCAGCGCGTGCACCACCATGAGCGTGCGCTTGCCCTCGGTGATGTCGTTGCGGAAGTCCTTCTTCGTGCTCTCCTCGGAGCCCACGAGGTTCAGCAGGTCGTCCTGGATCTGGAACGCGAGGCCGGTGTCCAGGCCGTAGTTGCGCAGCGCCTCGACTTCGACCTCGGTGCCGCCGCCGATGATGGCGCCGATGGCCAGGGGCACCGCGCCGGAGTAATGCGCGGTCTTGTGCGTGGCCATGACCAGGTAGTCTTCAGGCGTGATGTCGTAGCGGCCGTCACGCGCCCATCCGATGTCGAGCGCCTGGCCTTCGATGGTGCGGCGGGTCATGTCGATGAGCTCGGTGATGACGCGCACCTTCGTGGCATCGTCGAGGTTCTCATCCGACACCACCGTGCCGTTGACGAGGGACAGCGCGAGGTCGCCCGCGTTGATGGCCAGCCCCATGCCCTCGGTGAGGTGCATGCACGGCTCGCCGCGGCGAAGCTCGGCCTCGTCGGCGATGTCGTCGTGGATGAGGGCCGCGGTATGAAAGTGCTCGATGGCGGCCGCGGCGCTGGTCGCGCGCGCCATGTCACCGCCCACGGCGCGACAGGCCGCGAAGCAGATGAGCGGGCGATGGCGCTTGCCGCCGTTCTGGCTGTACGCCATGAGCGGCTGGTACAGGTAGCGGTCCATGTCCGCGTGCGTGCCCTTCGGGATGAAGGAGTTCACCAGGTCGCCCACGCGGTCGGCGTACGACGTCAGGTACTGCTCGAACGACTCGGGAGGTTCTTCTACGGCTGCGATGATTTCGTTGATTGTCTCCATAGCACTTTCTCTGTAGGCCTGGGCGAATGATCCGCTCGACATGGTATCACAAAGAAAAGCGGGCGCTTTCCGTGCGCTGCGCCAGCGGCTTATTTTTCCGGGTTTCTCCGCATATCAGGTTGAGAGTATGCAACGCTTTGCGTCAAGCGACGCTTCGCTTGCTACACTGGGAGCATCGAAAATCCCGCGCGAGAAGGAGGCGTCCATGAACGTCAGCCCCGCATTCCAGGCATTCGCCCAAGAGGCTCCGCAGCACCAGCAGGCATGGTCGGAGGCGGTGCAGGCGCTCGGCGCGGCCAGCGCGCTCGACGACAAGACCGCCGCTCTCGCCTACCTCGCCGTCATGGCGGCGGCCCGTCTCGACAGCGGCCTGCCGTTCCACGTGAAGATGGCGAAGATGCACGGTGCCACGCGCGACGAGGTGATCAGCGCGGTGCTCATCGGGCTGCCGGCCGTCGGCAACGTCGTGACCGCGTCGCTGCCCGCCGTGCTGGAAGCGTACGACGAGGAGTAGGAAGCGGGAGGCGTCGCCTCCGTGGCGCTCGCCGCACCATGAAGCGCAAGGTGGTAGGGGCGGCGGGACTCGAACCCGCAAGGCCGAAGCCGGAAGATTTTAAGTCTCCTGCGTATGCCAATTCCGCCACGCCCCCGCGTGCGACGGCCCGCTGAAAACGAGCAGGCCCTATGGTAGCAAACTTTATCGGACGGCGGGACCTCAGCGCGCCGCTTCGTCCAAAATGATGCCGTGGAGAATGTCCGATTCGCTGACCGTGAACGAATCGACGCCGGCCAGGTCGAGCACCGTCTGCAGGATCACCATGCCGGCCACGATGACGGGCGCGCGGCCCGGATCGAGCCCGACGATGCGCTCGCGCTGCGCGAGCGGGACGCGTTCCAGCTGGTCGGCCACCCCGTCGAGCATGGGGCGCGTGATGACGGCCTTATGCACGCGGGAGGTGTCGTACACCTCCATGCGCTCGTGGATCGACACCACCGTGGTGGCCGTGCCGGCCACCGCCACCAGCCGCTCGGGTGCGAAGCCCGCCCCGCGCAGCTCGTCGAAGTAGGGGCGCATCCCCTCCTCCACCCACGCGCGGGCCCGTTCGAGCTCGCCGGCGCCGGGAGGATCGGCCGCGAAGAACTTCTCCGTCACGCGACGGCATCCGATGTTGAAGGAGTGCGAGCGATCGGGCCGGCTGCCCGCGCGCCCGGCGATGACCTCGGTCGAGCCGCCGCCGATGTCCACCACGAGCAGGCGCTCCCCCCGGAAGTCGCACGACGCGCCCGCGAAGGAGAGGGCCGCCTCGCGCTCGCCGGGGATGACGGACAGCGTGACGCCCAAGCCCGCCATCAGCGCCTCGAACTCGTCGGCGTTGCGCGCGTCGCGCGCGGCCGACGTGGCCATGGCCCTCGTCGTGATGGCGGGATGTTCCGGCGTGGCGAACCCGCGCAGCACGTCGAGGAAGCGCGCCACGGCATCGGCCACGCGCTGCATGGCCGCGGGCTTCAGCACGCCCGTCGCGTCCACGCCCTCGCCGAGGTTCGTGATGGTGTACTCGCGGTCGAGCTCATGGAGCCGCCCCGCCTCGTCCACGTCGGCCACGAGCATGCGGCACGTCACGGTGCCGATGTCGATGGCCGCGTATCGGCCCGCCTGGAAACCGCTTTCGGTACTCTCGGGCTCCGCGATGGCGCTCATGGCGACCCCTTCCCTCGGTCTACTCGACGCCGAACAGGGCGTCCAGGAACGGCGAGTACCACGTCTCCGGCGCCTCGACGCTGCCCGGCGTGATGTTGGCGCGGAACGTGGATGCCTCGTCCTCGTCAAGGTCGAGGCCGCGCACGTTCGCCGTCTCCTCGCCCTTCTTCACCCATCCGAACTGCTCGTGGGCGCGATCCTCGATGCCGGCGTCGGTCTGCAGCGACGAGACGTCGCTTTCGAGGGCGCCGTTGCGCTCCTCGAGCGCCGCATACTCGGCGGCCAGCTGGTCGCGCTCGCGCAGCGCATGGTAGTACTGCTGCGCCGGCGGGTACAGGAAGGCGCACGAGAGCACGAGGCAGACGGCGACGGCCGCGCTCGCGATGAACTTCGGCGACGACTTGAGCGATGCGAGCGATCCCAGCGAGAAGCCGCGCTTCGCCGAAGCCTGCGGGCTCTCCGCGTTCTGCATGCGCGCGGCCTGACGGTGCTTCGCGCCCATCTCGCCCTTGTACACCGCGGCGCGCGGGCCCGATTGCGAGGCATCGGACGGCTTCGAGCCGCCGAACTGCTTGGTGAACGCGCGCTCGGCCTTGCTCTTGGCGCGCGCCTTCTTGCGCTGCTCCTTGCGGGTCAGGCGGCGCTCTTCGACTTCCTCTTCGGGCTGTTCCTCGATGCGCTCGTCGAACGAGGAGAAGCGGCCCGTGCCGTACGAGCTCGATGCACGGCGCGAGCTCGACGACGCCGGACGCGGCGCCGCATGACGGCCTGCGGGACGATCGAACGTCGATATGCGGGCGAACGAACCGTCGCCGGCTCCCGCGGACGATCGCCGCGCAGCGCCCGACGGGCGCGCGTGCGCCGCCGTTCGCGCGCTCCCCCGCCCCTCGCCTGCCTGGCGGAAGGGCGACTCGAATGCGGGGATGGCATCGACGGAATGGATCACGGGACGCGATTCGGGCGCAGCAGAAGAGGGGCGGCGCGCACGGGTGTCGCGTTTCGCCTCGTCAAACGAGAGAATATAAGGCTGCGTTGCCAAGGAAAGGGGCTCCTCTGTGCATCGTGTTTCGTGTTTGGTTTGTTTAATGCAGAAGCTGGGGAAAGCATACCACACCGACGCCCGCCCTGCCACCGAGGGCGGGGCGGGCGGGCGCGTCGTTAAGAACTTGTTGAATGCTCGCGTGACCGAGGAAAACGGTCAGGGAAAGCGGGGCGAAACCCGCTTACAGGTCGAGCTTGTTAATATAAGAACTCCATTTTTTGAACGATTCGTCGCTGATGGCGTGCTCCATGAGGCAGGCTTCCTTCTCGGCCTGCTCCTCGGGGATGCCGAGCGCCTTCGTGAGGAACGTGAACAGCATGTGATGGCGGTCGAGGACCGACATGCCGTAGGCGTACCCTTCTTCGGTGAGCGTGATGTCGCCGTAATAGGGCTGGTCGGCAAGACCCTTTTCCTTGAGCGAGCTGATCGCTTTGTTGACCGAGGCCTTCGACACGTCGAGCTTCGTCGCGATGTCGACCGACCTGACCGACACCTCCGTCGTGCCTCCCAGCATCACGATGGCTTCAAGGTAGTCCTCGTGCGACATGGACATTTTTTCCACGGAACCCTCCTTTTGTTCGTCGTTCCATGGTACCACACGACAGGCGGAACCAGTTGAAACCGGATGGCGGTGCAAGGGGTGTTGGAGGAGCCGGCGAGGGAAGGGGGTCCCTCGCCGGCGTGCTGTGTGGTGGACGACCAGACGAGAGGAGAGTCCCCACCACCGTGTCAGCAAAAAGAGGAGGTGCCTGCGGGTTCGATTTCCTCGGCCCCGCTGACAATTGTTAGTCTACGATAACTTTTGCTGCGGGGCAATAGAAGTTTACCATGGTTTACAATTCCTCCACATATCGGAGGGAGGGGCGGCTACGGAGAGAGAGTGGGGGGGGGGGCGACCACGGCATCCCCGCTCCCCTGCCCCCGTGCCCTCTGCCCCCGTAAACGACGAAACGGATGTTTCACGTGAAACATCCGTTCGTTGATCGCGTTACGACGCTCTGCGTATGGGGCGGTTAGCGGTGCGACTCCGCAGCGGCTCGCTTCTGCATGTCGGCCACCATGGCGCTGGCAGCGCCGCAGCCCGAGCAGCCGCCGCATCCTCCGGCGCATCCGCCGTGCGCGTCGTCTCCCTTATGGCAATCGCACATGCCGTTGCGCACCAAGCGGCGAACCGCGAGGAACACGAGCGCCAGCACGATGAGCGCGACGACCACCGTAGACGGCGTGAACTCCAAACCAAACATAGCGCGTCCTTTCTCGGAACATCGGGGCACAGGCCCGAGGGGGTTCCCTCGGGCCCGAAGCCGCTTCGCCTACGCGACGCTGCCCTCGGCTTCAAGCTCGCCCGCGACCTTGTCCTTCTTCTTGTCGAAGGTGGGCATGGGGCGGAAAATCTGGAACAGCATGCCGGCCAGGACCACGATGGCCACGACCGTCCACACGTTGAAGCCGATCTCGCCGGTAAGCAAGCCGCCGAACTGGTAGAACATCAATCCCACGCACCACGCGAAGATGGTCATGTAGCCGATGGTGAACCAGGTCCACTTCGCGGTGCCCATCTCGCGCCAGATGGTGCCGATGGCGGCGAAGCACGGCGCGCACAGCAGGTTGAAGGCGCAGAAGGCGAGGATGGCCGGCACCGAGCCCGCAAAGAGGGCGGCGAACGCGGCCCACATGGTGGGATCGGCTTCGCCCACATCGCCCAGGCTGGTCAGGATGCCGACGGTGGCGACGACGTTCTCCTTCGCCACGAGGCCGGTGATGGACGTGACGGTTGCCTGCCAGTCTCCGAAGCCAAGCGGCGCGAAGATCCAGCCGATGCCGTTGCCCAGGCCCGCCATGAGGCTGTACTGGATGTAGTCGTCCATCTCGGTATCGAGCAAGCCGAAGCCCTCGCCCGCGTCACCGAAGTTCATGAGCAGCCAGATGACGATGGTGGACAGGAAGATGATCGTACCTGCCTTGACGATGTAGCCCTTGATGCGGTCCCACGTGGACATCAGGATGGATTTCACCGTGGGCATGTGGTAGGAAGGAAGCTCCATGACGAACGGCGAGGTGGGGCCGGCGAACATCTTGGTCTTCTTCAGCATGATGCCGGAGATGATGATGGCGATGACGCCCAGGAAGTAGAACAGCGGGGCGATCCACCAGGTAGCCTCGGTGTTGCCGCCGGCGATGGCACCGAACACGAGCGCGATGATGGGCATCTTCGCGCCGCAGGGGATCATCGTCGTCGTCATGATGGTCATGCGACGGTCTTTCTCGTTCTCGATGGTCTTCGTGGCCGTGACGGCGGGCACGCCGCAGCCGGACGCGACGAGCATCGGGATGAAGCTCTTGCCCGACAGGCCGAAGCGGCGGAAGACACGGTCCATGATGAACGCGACGCGCGCCAGGTAGCCGCACCCTTCGAGCAGCGCGAGCAGCAGGAACAGGATGATCATCTGGGGAATGAAGCCGATCACGGCGCCGACGCCCGCGACGATGCCGTCCATCACGAGGCTCTGCAGCCACGGCGCGACGTCGACCGCCTCGAGGGCGTTGCCGATGACCGCTCCCAAACCGGGAATCCACAGGCCCCACGAGCCGTCGGAAGCGTCGGGCTCTTCAGCTTCGAGGGCGGTTGCAAAGGCCGCGGCGTCCACCTCGGCGGATTCGCCGGTCTCCTCGTCCTCGACGATGCCGACGACGCCGGCCTTCTCGGCATCCTCCTGGAATGCGGCGAGGGCGCTTTCGTCGGCAGCGGTGGGCTCTTCGGCTTCGAGGGCCGCGGTCGCGCCCTCCACGTCGATGCCGTCTTCCTCAGCAGCGGCGAGGTAGGCTTCGATGTTGGCCTGCTCGCCTTCCCATTCGCCCACGGCCTCTTCGTAGGCCGCGCCGCCGGTGTACAGGAAGCCGTCGCCGGAGATGCCGTCGTTGGCCCAGTCGGTGACCACGCCCGTGCCCACGGAGATGGCCAGGTAGTACACGAGCGCCATGACCACCACGAAGATGGGCAGGCCCAGCCAACGGTTCGTCACCACGCGGTCGATCTTCTGCGTGGTGGTCATGCCCTTGTGCGAGCGCTTCATCGTCTTGTCGATGACGTGCGTGATGGCGTTGTAGCGCTCGGACGTGATGATGCTCTCGGCATCGTCGTCGAGCTTGTTCTCCACCTCTTCGCGAATCGCCTCGACCGCCTTGAGGTCGGCGGCGCTGAGCTTCATGTTGGCGACGGTGCGCTCCTCGCCCTCGAACAGCTTGATGGCGAACCAGCGCGCGGTTGCCGGAGACACGCGGTTGCCCAGAATGCCCTCGATCTTCGTGATGGCTTCTTCCACCTGCGCGTCGAAGGGCATCTTCGGCTCGGCGGGCTTGCCGGCCTTCGCCGCCTTGACGGCGGTTTCCATGAGCTCGGCCATGCCGTGCCCCTTGAGCGCCGTCGTCTCGACGATGGGGCAGCCCAGCTGCTTCGACAGGCCGGCCACGTCGATCTTGTCGCCGCTCTTCTTCACGAGGTCCATCATGTTGAGCGCCACCACGACGGGCACGCCCAGATCGAGGATCTGCGTGGTCAGGTACAGGTTGCGCTCGAGGTTCGTCGCGTCCACGAGGTTCACGACGACGTCGGGGCCGCCGTCCAACAGGTAGTCGCGCGTCACGATCTCCTCGGGAGAGTACGGCGACAGCGAGTACACGCCCGGCAAGTCCGTGATGATCACGTCTTTGTCGCGGGTGTACTTCCCTTCCTTTTTCTCAACGGTCACGCCCGGCCAGTTGCCAACGTATTGGCTGGCGCCGGTCAGATCGTTGAACATCGTCGTCTTGCCGCAGTTCGGGTTGCCGGCAAGCGCTATGCGAATTCCCATGATCAGCCTTTCCATCTGCTTCGAAGCCGGTCGGGGGTCTGCAATCCCCCGTTGGCTCGTTTTTAAGTTAGCTGCTACTAACTCAGTCCCAAAAAAGAAGCGCCGCGGCGCCTCTATCCTCGTCACCTGGCGCTCACGCCTGGCAACGTCAGCCGATGAGGATGCTCTCCGCCTCGCTCTTGCGCAGCGACAGCTCGTATCCGCGCACCGTGACCTCGATCGGATCGCCCAGCGGCGCGACTTTGCGAACGAACACGCTCGTCCCCTTGGTGATGCCCATGTCCATGATGTGACGCTTGAGCGCGCCCTCGCCCGTCAGGCGACGGACGGTGGCGGTGTCGCCGATGGCCACGTCGCGCAGCGTTCGATCTTGAACTTCTGCCATATGCCCCGTTTCCTTTCCTTGAGGTTCCTTGCGGTGATGCCAACTCGATGCGCGCACGCCAAACGGCACGGCAGATGCTTCACGTGAAACATCCGTTCGTGCTCGTGCGTGGCTTGCGGAGGTGCTACGCGGCGGCGTTCGTGATGATATGCGCCGCGACCTGGCGGTTGAGCGCGACCTGGATGCCCTTGACCTCGACGATGAGGTCGCCGGCAGCCTCGGACACCACCGTCACCTGCGCGCCCTCGACGAAGCCGAGGTTCTCCAGATGATGATGCAGATCGCCGCGACCGCGCACCTTCGCGATGGTGCCCGTCTCGCCGCCCTTCAGGAACGAAAGCGGCATCTGCTGGCAGGCGATGCCCTGCGCAGACCCTGCGTCCGTACGACCGACCGTTCCCTGCATGCTCGCAACCGTTGCGTTGTCCATGGTGACTCCCATCGAGTTAGCTTCATGTAACAAAAGTATCTTATAGCAAACTCTCGGGGAATGGAAGCCTTAGCTAACATTTTCCGCATATTGTTGGACTGGGACGAGGACGCTGCAGGGCGCGGGGCGCGGTCGCCTCATTTGTTTTTGAGGGTCATCGCGTTGACGGCGACGATGACGGTGGACAGGCTCATGAGGACCGCGCCCACGGCGGGGCTGAGCAGGATGCCCACCGGCGCGAGGACGCCGGCCGCCAGCGGGATGGCCACGATGTTGTAGCCGGCGCCCCACCAGAGGTTCTGCTTGATCTTGCGCGTGGTGTTCGTGCCGAGGTCGAGCAGGCGCACGATGTCCTCGGGGTCGCTTTTCACGAGCACGACGTCGGCGGAGTCGATGGCGACGTCGGTGCCCGCGCCGATGGCCACGCCCACGTCGGCGCGGGCCAGCGCCGGCGCGTCGTTGATGCCGTCGCCCACCATCATCACCACGTCGCCCGCATCGCGGCGCTGCTGCACGAGCTGCACCTTGTCCTGGGGCAGCAAGCCGGCGCGGAACTCGTCGATGCCGAGCGTGTGCGCCACGGCGCGGGCCGCCGCCTCGTTGTCGCCGGTGAGCATCACGGGCGCGATGCCGCGCGCCTTGAGCTGTCGCACCGCCTCGCGGGCGGTGGGCTTGATCTGGTCGCCCTGCGCCACCACGCCGCGCACCTCGCCGTCGATCACGAGGTAGCTGACGGTGAGGCCACGGCCTGCCAGCTGGTCGAAGGCGGAACGATCGTAGGGGATGCGCTGCTCGTCCAGATAGCGCGCGTTCGCGATGAGGGCGTGCGAGCCATTTTCAAGCACGCCCTTCACGCCGACGCCCGCCACGGCCTGCACGTCGCGCACGGCCGCAGGCTGCACGCCGCGCTGCTGCGCGGCGGCCACGATGCTGGCGGCCAGCGGGTGCGACGACGACTGCTCGAGGCCCGCTATGAGCGCGAGCGCGCGATCGTCGGCGGGGGCGCCGGGGACGTTGGGGGCGGTCGGAGGCGTCACCGGCGGGGGCGCTCCGCTTCCCCACCGCGCGCACCTCGGCCACGCGGAAGTCGCCCTCGGTGAGCGTGCCCGTCTTGTCCATCATCACCACGTTCACCCGCGGCGCCACCTCGAGGGCGCGTCGGCGGCGCACGAGCAGGCCGTTGCGCGCGCCGAGCGAGGTCGAGCGCGCCGCCACGAGCGGAATGGCCAGGCCCAGCGCGTGCGGGCACGCGATGACGAACACGGTGACCATGCGCGTGAGCGCGTCCGACACGCTGCCGGTGACGGCGAGCCACGCGACGAACGCGACGAGACCAACGCTCACGGCGGCGTAGAACAGCCAGCGCGCCACCTTGTCGGACAGCACCTCGGCGCGCGATTTCTCCTGCTGCGCCTGCGAGACGAGCTGCATGACCTGGGCGAGGTAGCCCGACTGGCCGGTTCCGGTGACGCGCACGTACAGCGTGCCGTCGCCGTTCTGCGAGCCGCCGAACACCGTGTCGCCCTCATGCGCCTCCACGGCGCGCGCCTCGCCCGTGACGAGCGCCTCGTTGACGGACGACGAGCCGTCCGTCACCTCGCCGTCGGCGGGCACCTTCTCCCCCGCCTCCACCATGACGGTTTGGCCCACCTGCACCTCGTCGAGCGGCACGTCGGCGAAGGAGCCGTCCGCCTGCTTCACGTGCGCCTGCGCCGGCAGCAGTTCGGCCATCTCCTTGAGCGCGTCCCCTGCGCCCATGACGGCTCGCATCTCGATCCAATGGCCCAGCAGCATGATGACGATGAGCGTGGCCAATTCCCAGAAGAAGTCCATGTGCATGCCGCCGTCGTGCGCGACGCTGCCCATGGCGAACGCGTACATGCTGTAGACGTAGGCCGTGGTGATGCCGAGCGCCACGAGCGTCATCATGGCGGGCTTGCGGTTGCGCACCTCGTCCGCCGCGCCGCGCAGAAACGGCCAGCCGCCGTAGACGAACAGCACCGTGGCCAGCGCGGCCACGAGCCAGTCCGAGCCGGGAAACGACAGCGTGATGGGCAGCGCGAGCCCCATCGGCGACGACAGCAGCAGGATGGGAACCGCCAGCACGAGGCTCACGAAGAACCGCCGCTTGAGGTTCACTCCGTGCATCATCATGCCGCCGGAGGAGGATCGTCGTCCTCTGTTCGCGGGCTCGCCCATCGTCTGCACCTCGCTTCCGTAACGCATACGACGCTCAGCGTACCGGGCTTCGCCGCGGCAGCGGGGCGCAGGTTGATTCGTTACGGAACGGAAGGCGCCTGGAAACCCAGGTCGAGCAAGCAGGGCGGGAACGCGGCCGCTTGCAAATTGCGTGAAGATCCTCCGCCGATTCTGCCGCCGGGACAATTCCCAGCATAGTATACTGAGACGCGATACCAGTTCGGCGGAACACGGATGAAAGTGCAGGACATGGCTCAAAACCTCTACTCCGACACGCGCGGGCAAAGCGAGCGCCCCGTCACCTTTACGGAAGCCGTCATCGACGGCCTGGCCGCGGGCGGCGGCTTGTACGTGCCCGAACGCATCCCCGAGCTTTCCCTCGACGAGATCGGAGCGCTGGCCGAGCTGCCGTACGCCCAGCGCGCGGCGCGCATCTATCGGGCGTTCGACGTGGATCTGCCCGCCGAAACCGTCGAAGCGCTTATGGCCCAGGCTTACGGCGACAACTTCGACGACGAGCGCATCTGCCCCATCACGTCGCTTTCGGCCGACACCCACGTGCTGGAGCTATGGCACGGCCCCACGAGCGCGTTCAAGGACATGGCGCTGCAGTGCCTGCCGCGTTTCTTCTCCGCAAGCGCCGCCCAGCTGCGCGAGCAGGGCAAGCTCGACCACGACTTCCTCATCCTGGTAGCCACCTCGGGAGACACGGGCAAAGCCGCGCTCGAGGGCTTCCGCGACGTGGACGGCGTGTCCATCGGCGTCATGTACCCCGACGGCGGCGTGAGCGACATCCAGTTCAAGCAGATGGCCACGCAGCGCGGGCGCAACGTGCAGGTATGGGGCGTGCGCGGAAACTTCGACGACTGCCAGACGGGCGCGAAAAACGTGTTCGGCGACGAGGCCTTTGCGAAGAAGCTGCAGGACGAGCACCGCATCGCTCTTTCCAGCGCGAACTCCATCAACTGGGGGCGCCTCATGCCCCAGATCGTGTACTACGTGTCGGCCTACGCGCAGCTGGCGGCCGACGGCAAACTGAACCTGGGCGACGAGCTGGACGTATGCGTGCCCACGGGCAACTTCGGCAACATCCTGGCCGCCTACTACGCCAAGCGCATGGGCGTGCCGCTGGGCATGCTGTACTGCGCCAGCAACGAGAACCGCGTGCTCACCGACTTCATCAACACGGGCACCTACGACATATCCGAGCGCCCCTTCGTGCTGACGCCCTCGCCGTCCATGGACATCCTCGTTTCGTCGAACCTGGAGCGTCAGCTGTTCGAGCTCACGGGACGCGACGCCGCCGCCATAGCCGGCTGGATGGCCGACCTGCGCGGGCAGCGCCGCTTCCGCGTGGACGAAGAGACCTTCGCCCGCGTGCGGGAGCTGTTCGCGTCGGACTCCATCGACAACGCCACGTGCCTGGACACCATCAAGCGCGTGTTCGAGCAGCACGGCTACCTGTTGGACCCGCACACGGCCGTGGCCTACCAGACCGCCGAGAACCTTCGGGGCGAGAACCCCGTGCTCATCGCGAGCACGGCGCACTGGGCCAAGTTCGGCGACAACGTGTACCGCGCGCTGCACGGCATCGAGCCTGGCGCGCCGCTGCCCGACGACGTGGCCGCGCTGTCGGGCTGCAAGCTGAACGAGCTGATCGCGCGCGAGACGGGCGTCGACGACATCCCCCACGGCCTGGCTGAGCTGGACGCGCTTCCCATCCGCTTCGACGAGGTCATCGACGGCGGCACGAACGACATCGAGGCGGCGGCACTGCGTTTCCTCGAGCACCTGGACGACTGACGCGCATGCATGCGCAAGCAACAAGCAAAGGACGGAATCCCATGAGCGACCTTGCGAACCTGAAGCCGACGATCAGGCTTTCCATCATGAACCCGGATGCCGAAAGCGGCTCTCTGTTCGGCCGCGGCATCGCCAGCCTGTGCCTGGGCGTGCGCGAAACCGGCTCGCTCAACGCCGCTGCCAAGGGCATGGGCATGGCCTACAGCAAGGCCTGGCGCATCATCAAGGACACCGAGGCGGCGCTCGACTTGCAGCTGCTGAACCGCGACGGCGCTCACGGCAGCGACCTGACCGAAGCCGGCAACAAGCTTTTGGATACGTACCTCGCCATCGAAGAGAAGCTGCAGAAAGAAGCCGAGGAGCTGTTCGAAGCGGCGTTCAAGTAGCCCCCGTCCCTTTGTCTCATTCCCCTGTCTCATTCAGCGGTCGCGGTAGTAGCGGACGACCAGCTGGGTGCGATTCTTCAGATCGAGCTTCTGGAGGATGGCGCTGATGTGGTTGCGCACCGTGCCCTCGCTGAGGTACAGCCTGGCGGCGATCTCCTTGTTATCGAGACCCTCGGCCACCAGCTCCACGATGGCAGATTCGCGCTCGGTGAGGCCGCTGCGCATCTCGCCGCCCGGCGCGTTCTCCGCGCATGCGGGTCCTCGACTCATAAGGACGTCCATGCGATCAAGCACCTCGCCGCCAAGCACGCTCTGACCGGCCATGACCGTGCGCAAGGCCGGCGCGATGGTGGCCACTTCCTGCTTGATGAGGTAGCCCTTCGCCCCCAGGCGCAGGGCGCGCACGATGTACTCATCGTCGGAGAACGTGGTGAGGAACACGATGCGCGCGTGCTTGTGCGCGCCCAGGATGCGCTCGGCCGCGCCGAGGCCATCGGAGCCCGGCATCTGGATGTCCATGAGCAACACGTCGGGCCGTTCGCGCTCGAACAGCTCGACCGCCTCGTCGCCGTCGGCGCCGAGCGCGCACACCTCCACGTCGTCCTGCGCTTCGAGGATGGTCTGCAGCGACATCCGAACGAACGGGTCGTCATCGACGATAAGCGTCCTGATCATGATTTCTCCTTCGACGGTTCTTTCGGCACGGTGGCGAACACGCGGAAGCCTTTGCGGTAGCCGGTGCGCAGGCGCCCGCCCAGCGAGCTCACACGCTCCTCCATCGTCTGCAAACCGATGCCGGCCTGCGCGGTCGGGACATCCACCGCCGTAGAACGTGCACCGTCGCGCGAACCGTTATCCTGCACGATGAGCTGGTAGAGAGCCGGGTATTCGATGACCGACACGTCGACGCGCGTGGCGTCGCTGTGCTTCGCCACGTTCGACAGCGCCTCGCGGACGACGGCCACCACGCCGTAGGCGACGGGAAGCGGCACATCCTGGACGTCGTACACGAGGCGCACGTCGTCCAAGCCGCAGGCGCCGATGACGCCTTCCAGACGCGCGCGTAGATCGAACGCATCGTCGTGCAGGTCGTGCACGCTTTTGCGCACCGTGTCCATGGCCTCGTGCAACGTCGCGCCCACCGATGCCAGCCCGCCGCGAACGCACTCGTCGTCGGCGTGCACCACTTGCAACGCCTCCACCTGCAGCACCGATCTTGTGAGCAGATGACCCACGTTGTCGTGTATCTCGCGGGCGATGCGGCTGCGCTCGGACAGGGTGGCCAAGCGCACCTCGTAGTCCTGCGCGGCCATGAGCTCGCGGTTCTTGTTCGCAAGCGACAGCGACGCCTCCTGCTGCTCGTCGCGCAGGGCGCGGTAGCGCTCGCGCTCCTCGCCCGCGCGTTTCGTGCGCCACGCCATGAGGCAGGCAGCCGCGCACAGCACGGCCGCGGGGACGAGCAGAACGTCCTGGGTGCGCAGCGCGGCCGCCAGCGGCATGATCCAGGACAGCCGCACGAGCCAGAACCGCTCGCCGAACAGCACGTACGCGACGACCGGCAGCAACGCGGAGAACTCCGGGACGAACAGCGCCGCCAGCTCGTACGCGCCCGCCGCCGCGAAGCGAAGCCGCGCATGCGGGTACACGTCGAAGCAGCACGCCACCACGATGGCGCACAGGAGCGCCGCGACATGCGCGCCGGAGAACGCCGCGAACGGCAAAAGCAGCAAGCACAGCGCAACGAGGATGATTTCGTCGATAACCCGATCCATGGCCATCAGTATAGCGGGCGGCAAGGCGCAGCGCGGCACGAGGACGCGACAAAATGACGAACCGGACGAGGTCCATGACAAATGTCATGGCTCCGGTTGAGACCGATGACGCCGCACACTTACGTGGAAACCGCTACAGGGGCATGATGGTGCCGACAACGAAATCGCGGAACGGAACCGCCACGAGGAGGAACCATGAACATCGTAGCCGTCGACAACTTGGTCAAGCGCTACAACGAGGTGCTGGCGCTCGATCATTTCAGCCTGCACATCGAATCGGGCGAAGTGTTCGGCCTTTTAGGACCGAACGGGTCGGGCAAGACCACCGCCATCAACTGCATCCTGCAGCTGCTGACCTACGACAAGGGCACTATCGAGTTGTTCGGCCAGACCATGCGCCCGTCCAGCTACGATTTGAAGCGCAGGATCGGCATCGTGCCGCAGAACGTGGCCGTGTTCGAGGAGCTGACCGTGCGCGAGAACATCGACTACTTCTGCGCGCTGTATGTGAACGACCGCGCGAAGCGCCGCGACCTTGTTGACGAGGCCATCGCGTTCGTCGGCCTGGAGGACTACGAGAAGTTCCGCCCGCGGAAACTCTCGGGCGGCCTGCTGCGTCGCCTGAACATCGCATGCGGCATCGCGCACAAGCCCGAGCTCATCTTCTTCGACGAGCCTACCGTGGCCGTGGACCCGCAAAGCCGCAACGCCATCCTCGAAGGCATCCAGAATATGAACCGCCAAGGCTCCACCGTGGTGTACACGAGCCACTACATGGAGGAAGTCGAGGAGATCTGCACGCGCATCATGATCATGGACCACGGCCAGGCGCTGGCCACGGGCACGAACGCCGAGCTCAAGGCCATGATCGGCACGGGCGAGAAGATCCAGATCGACGTGCCCGAGCTGGACGAAGCCACGTTGGCGCGCCTGGACGCGTTGCCCCATGTCACCCGCACGCTCTACCGCGAAGGCACGCTGGAACTGGCTTGCCAGAACGGCACGCACAACGTAAGCGACGTGCTGGCCGTGCTGCAGCGTGACGGCGCGCAGTTCGGGCGCATCTACGCCGAGCCGCCGACGCTGAACGACGTGTTCCTCGAGATCACCGGCACCGAGCTGCGCGATTAGGGGGCGGACATCATGTTCAACGTATTCAAAGGCGCACTGCTCGCGCTGGTGCGCGAGAAGAGCGTGTTCATCTGGTCGCTGGCGTTTCCCCTGATCCTGTCCACGATGTTCGTGTTCATGTTCGCGAACCTGGACGAGGCGGGGCAGTTCGAGCCCATCCCCACCGCGGTGGTGGCCGACGAGAACTACGACGCGGCGCCGGGGTTCTCGGAGATGATCGACACGCTGGCGGAGCCGGGAGCCGACCAGATGCTCGACGTGGCGCGCGTAGCCACCGAGCAGGAGGCGCGCGATCTCATGAGCGGAAACGATGCCGCAGGAGCGGGCTACTTCAACATCTCGGGCGATGGAGCGGCCGGGTATTTCACGGTTGACGCCGACGGCATGCCCACCGTGCACGTGAAGGCGGGGGTCACGCCCGACTCGCTGGACAGCGCCTACCAGTCCATCTTGAAGACCATCGGCGACGGATACGTGCGCAACGCGGCGCTCATCGAAGACGTCGCCGCCGAGAACCCCGCCGCGCTGGCCGACATGGCGGCGGTGGAAAAGCTGCTGGACGCCGGCGATCTCACCGAGAAGATCGACGTCACGCAGAACCCGCCCAAAGAATCCGTGCGCTACTTCTTCGCATTGCTGGGCATGGCGGCACTGTTCGGTGGGCAGATCGGGATGATCGCTATCTGCCGCACGCAGCCGAACCTGAGCGCGCTGGGGGCGCGGCGCGCCGTGGGAGCGCTCAGCCGCGCGAAGACGCTGACGGCGACGCTGGCCGCCAGCTGGGTGCTGACGTTCGCCTGCATCGCCATCGCGTATCTGTACATCCGGTTCGTCGCCGGCGTGGATTTCGGCGGACGAGATGCGATATGCATCGCCGTGATCGCCGCCGCGGCCTTGACGGCGACGGCGTTCGGCACGCTGCTGGGCTCGCTGCCGAAGATCGACGAAAGCGTGAAGGGCGGCATGCTGTCCGGCATCGTGTGCTTCGCCTCGCTGTTCGCCGGGCTGTACGGCTCGCCCACGATGAAGCTGGCCGATACCGTGAACGCGGCGGTGCCCGCGGCGCAGCTGGTCAACCCGGCCGTGCAGATATCCCAAGCGTTCTACAGCATCATGTACTACGACACCTACCAGCGCACGATCGAGCACATCCTGATCCTGCTGGCCATGGCTGCGGTACTGTTCGCCGCGTCGGCTCTGTTCATAAGGAGGCAGCGCTATGCAAGTCTTTAAAACCGCGATCAAGACGGTGCTGCGGCACCCGATGTACCTCATCGTGTACGCCGGCTTCCTGAGCATGATGGGCGTGTTCATCGCAAGCGGCCTGACGTTCGGCGGCACGAACGACAGCGAGTTCTCGCCGTACGAGACGAAGTTCGCCGTGATCGATCGCGACGGAAGCGCGCTGTCGGACGGGTTGGCGGCCTACTTGCGGGAGCAGGGCATCGAAGTTCCCATCGAAGACAGCCAGATGGCGTTGCAAGACGCCGTGGCCAAGGGTCAGAGCTCGTACATCCTCATCGTTCCGGAAGGGTTCGGCGACGCGTTCGTGGAAGCCGCGCGCACCGGCGACGAGCTGCCGACGCTCGAGACGGTGTACAGCTTCTACTCCACCGAGGGCAGCCTGATGGACCAGATGGTGAATTCGTACCTGGGCATCGCGGGCGCGTACGCCGGCCTCGAAGGATCGGCTTCGCAGGGCGATATCGTGCAGCACGCAGCCGAGGCCATGGCCGAATCGGCGGAAACGGACAGCGTGGAAGTGGGCGGAACCTCGTCCGAGGCGCAGCGGTTCGTGTTCTTCCTCCAATGGGGCACCTACACCCTGTTCGCCTCCATCATCGTGTGCGTCGGCGTGATGATGACCACGCTCAACCGCACCGATCTGCGCCGACGCAACCTCGTGTCGCCGCTGCCGTCCCTGTCCTACGGGCTGCAGCTGGCGGCGAGCAGCCTGCTGGTCATGACGGCGGTGTGGCTGTGGACGATCTGTTTGGGATTCACCGTGTTCCATGAGGCTACGTCGATGATCAGCGGTCCGGGGCTCGCGCTGATGGTCGCGGCGTCGTTCGTGTTCGCCACGATCCCGCTTTCGGTGGGCTACCTGCTGGGTCAGCTGGGCGTGGGAGAATTCGCCAGCAACGCCTTGGGCAACATCCTGGGCATGGTGATCTCGTTTCTGGGCGGCGCCTGGATATCGTTCGACCTGCTGGATCCGTCCGTGCAAATGCTGGCGCACTTCTCGCCCGCCTACTGGTACACGGGCGCGCTGCAAGCAGCGGCCGACATGGGCGCGGCCACGCCGGAGGCGGTGATACCCATTCTGGAGAACATGGGCGTGATGCTGCTGTTCACGGCGGCGATATTCGCGGTGGCGCTGGTGGCGGGACGGCTGCGCGTGCAGAGCTCGGAAGCCGGGGGCAATGCCGCTGCGGCGCACGCCACGCACGGGTAGGCGCACGAGCGAGGGCGGGAACCGCGTCGGTCGATGGCGAGGGCCCCGCCCTCGCCATCGGTCCGGGAGAACGTTCCTGCCTGACTGCTGGAGTCTAGCCCTCGCGCTACGAAGCCGTTTCCGCGACGCTTTCGAGGCGGTCGCTCTTGCGCGGGCGGCCCGGCTTCGGCGGGTTGTTCAGACGCTCCTTCACGCTGGAAAGGTACACGTAGTTGTCGCGGCCCTGCTTCTTGGCGGCAAGCTGGCCCGAGCAGATCATCTGGCGCACGCGGGCATCGCTCACGCCGAGCAGGTGCGCCGCCATCTTCGTGGTCAGCACGCCCCGCTCGGTATCGACGTCGACCGATAGAGCGACCAGCAGGCCTTCGTGCTCGATCGGGTACGTCGGCTTCGGCAGAGGCTTGTCGAGCTGCAGGTAGTCGTCGATGAGGAGCCAGAGGACTTCCGCAGCCATCGCGACGGCATCTTCCATGTCGTCACCGCAGGTGTAGCCGTTCTCGAAATCGACGAACTGCACGCTATAGCCGTCCAACTCGTTCTCCGTGAAAATCGCAGGATACATGTAACGCATGGTTCGTCCTCTCTCGCGCTTTTTCACACCTCAGCGCCACCGAGCGGTTTTGCGGATGCTCTCCCATAATCCCTTCGGCAGCTCTTTCCGACGAAGCGGCAGCATGATCGTTCGGTCTCCCCGCTTCAGCTTCCGATGAGAGCCTTTGCCTCCTCCGACGTCCTGCCAGCCCTCTCTGAGCAGTCGACGATATATCTCGAACGGTTTCGGCGGCATGCGATCTGCTCCTCTCGAACTATAACTCCAACGTTAGTATTACGCAAGCGTAAGGTTTAGGAAAGCGCGATGCCGTCGTACACGGGAACCGACCATTGCAGGTACGCAACAGTGTTGCCGGTGATGCGGGCCGATCGGGCGGGAGCGCCCTCGCCTGCGGCCGTCGGGTAGGCGCCCGCCTCGCACGTTGCCTCGCGCATGCGGTCGTGCTGCTGGAACCACACGCTGCTCCCCCGATCGAACGAAAGGCGATCGCCGTAGAACAGCTCGCGCGACGGAGGCGGCTCTATGCGGGCGAGCGGCTCGAGCCGCGCCTCGTCAGCGAAAAGCTCTCGGTCGGCGAACAACGCGACGGTGCGATCGGTCAGGGCGTACGAAACCGTCACGCGGTTGCGTCCGTACAGCGAGAGACCCGCCTCGGGCACGATCGAGCCTTCGGCGAAGGGCCGGGTGCACGCGGCGTCGAGGTACCAGCCGTCGAAACCCGCGCAATCGGCCTTCGTCGCCTGGGCCGTCGCCTGGCTGTTCGACCGATACGCGCATCCCGCCTCGACTGACTCCGAGAACACCGCCCCGTCGGCTCCGTCGGCGTAGTAGGCGATGCGCGCATACGGCTGCCATCGCGCATAGTAGGTCGTGCTCGACGCGACGGAAACCCGATCGCCCGTCTTGCCGATCAACGACCCGCCCGAAGGAGCGTCGTACCACCCCTTGAACGTGCAATCGGATTTCGTCCCCGGATCGGGAAGCTCGACGTAACCCTCGTCCCATTGCGCGTAGAGGTTCGTCGTTCCCGTCGTCGCGCGAAGGTTCTTGACGGAGGCCTTGTTCCCGTACGACGAGCCGGTTCCGTCGGCACGCTCGTTCCATGACTTCCAGCCCCAAGTGCAGTCCAGCCGCTTCACGCCTGCCGAGCCTCCCTGCGCGTCGCAGGTGAGCGTGTAGCTGCGTCGGAAACCGTTCGCCGTGAGAGAGCGCGCCGCGTCGTACACGTGCGACGACGACGCGGTGCTGCCGCCCGTCGCGCCGTTGCCGTTGTAGGACACGGTGTAGGATATCGGCTTCCACACTGCGTACAGCGGGATGATGTTCGACCCCGAAGGCGACGGCTGCCCAGCAGCCTCGTCGCGGAAGAACGCCGTCGGGCTGCTTCCCGCCCAATCGTGCGGGATGTTGCTGCACTGCAGAAGGTTCCAGTCTTCGTATCCAATCTTCTGGCCGGGTGCGATGTTCACCGCGCCGTTTTTCGTCGTCGACCACCCCTCGAACGTGTAACCCGTCCTTGTGGGCTTCTGCGACGAGATGTTCGCCGTGGTGCCGATGTACTTGTAGTGCGCAGCCGGCGCGCCGCTTCCGCCGTTCGCGTCGTACTGTATTTTGACGCGCGGCCAGAAATCAACGGACCCGTAGCAATTCAAGCCGTAGTCCGTATTCAGAAGGTATACATGGCAGTACATGAGCGCATCGAACCCGCCGTGCTTCGATATGACGGAGCCTCCCCATCCGTAACCGTAGGTGGCGATGCACCCGAACCCGTTGCCGTTGCCGCTGCCGTCGAGCTTGCCGCTTCCCATCACGGCGCCCGCTCGCGTCCAGCGACCGTTGTCGCCGGTGTACCAGACAAGGTCGTCCTGACCGTTCGCGGCGCTCCATACGGCGAACCGATACGCCTCGATGCGAGAATGGATGCCGCCGGGGGCGTTCCAACTGGGCATGTCGAAGCGCGGTCCGATGGGATCGGAGCCGATGAGCTCGAGGTAGTTCGCTGATGCGTCCGCTCTGATCCAAGCTCGATTGTAGATGGTCTTTGTATCCGTGGTCCTATACGAGTACGCGAACGCCTCGCCCGTCTCCAGGGCGGCGAGGCCGAAGCTGGCTCCCAAAAGCACGGCGGCGGCCAACAGCGTGCGCACCACGCGATGCACCTCACGCTTCATGGTCCGCCTCCCCGCTCTTCCGCTCCAAAGCGCGCTCGAACGCCGCGTTCGCATCGTCCTCGAAGACGAAGCTGCAATCGGCGACGGCGCGCAACTCGTCCTCGGACAGGTCGCGCGCGTCGATCGCCGCGTACGCGATCTCGAGATCGTCGGCTGCGGAAGAGCCCTCGCCGTAGTCGCGCGCGACCGCATCGCCTGCGGCGAGCACGGTGCCGTCGCGCAACATGAGCGACGGGAGCTGCGGGACGATCTCGTACGAACCCGCGCCGAGGTAGGCGGTCTGCACGCCCGACCCCTCGAACACGAGTTGCTCGTCGCAGGTCGCCCCGTCGATCTGCGTACCCGACACGAACACTCCCAGCCCGGTGTTCTCGGACGACCAGCCGTCGCATCGCAAGTTAACCTTCAGTTCGATCGCAGCTCCGTCGACGCCTACGGCATCGACGGAGCGCCCGCACGCCCTCCAGCCGAAGAACGCGACGGACGCCACCACGACCGCAACGACGGCCGCGATGCCGCAGACGACCCGCCTTTCAGGATCCATCCCTTTGTTCGCTCGTCTCACGAAAGCCCCCTCATCCCATCGAATCGTTCAAGAAGTTCAGCAGATTGACCACCGTCGGAACCACGACGAGCGCGACCGTGGGCGGCAGAAAGCACAGCGACAGCACGATATCGAGCTTCGTCGGCATCTTGCGGATGCGCTCCATCGCCTCCGCTTGCGCCGTCTCGCGCGCCAGCGCCGCTTGGACAGCTAGACCCTCCGTCAAGGACGACCCCTGGCTGACCGCCTGCATCAGCTGGGCGGTGAATGCGCTGACGTCCTGGCTGCGGCACCGCTGCCCCAGGTGCTCAAGCGCCTCCTCGCGCGAACGGCCCAGCAGGTTCACCTCCCTGTCGACGAGCGAGAATTCCCGTGCCAGGGGGCCGTCCATGCTTTCCGCGACCTCGCGGAAGCATTGCTCGATCGGAGAGCCTGCCGCGATGGCGATGCCGAGCAGCTCCATCGCGTCGGGCAACGCGAGTTCGATCGCCCTCCTTCGGTTGCGCTCCCTTCGCGATAGCGCCCAGGACGGAGCCATCCAGCCGCATGCCGCGCAGCAAGCTGCCGCGCCCGCGAACGCGGGCGGTTCGAAGCCCATGCCCGCGGCGGCGACCCCTGCAAGCCCCGCGCATCCCAACGCGGACACGACACGGATGCTCCTCCATGTTTCCGGTTCAAGCTCCACGCCCGCCCTGCTCAAACGATCGCGGCTCGATTCGACGTCGGCGCGCGTGAGCGGAACGCGTTTATCGAGAAACGCAGCGAACGCACCGAAAGCCTCGGTTGCACGACGGCGCCGCGACGCGCCGCCCGCACGGTGGCCATCCTTCGAGGCGCTCGCCGACGATGGCGCGACGACGTCGCGACGCGCGGGAGCCGCGTAGCGCACGAACGCTTCGTAAGCGGCGAGCCCGCCTATCGCCCCCAGAACGAGCATCGCGCAAACCGCCGCGCCCGCTCCGCCCGCGATCACCTTCGGCTCCGATCCATCGCCGTGATGCGCTGGCAGGCGAACAGCCCGAACGCCTCCGAGCACCCCGCGACACCCAGCACGATCCAACCAAGCGGCTGTTCCCGATAGAACTGCGAGAAGTCGGCATTCGTCGCGAACATGATGAAAAAGATCGCCGGCATGGCGAGCGCGACGAACCATTTCGCCAAGCGCGTGCCCGCAAGCTCGGTCTTCAGTTCGCGCGACGTGCGCAGCCGCGCTGCAGCATGCGCGGCGATCAGGTCGAGCACGGGCGCGACCGCACCGCCGAACCGCTGCTGAATCCTGACGGCTGCGGCGAGCGAGCGCACGTCGGGGCTGTCGGTTCGGCGCGCCATGCGCTCGAACGCCATCGCGAGCGTCGTCCCGTACGCCGTGTCGGCCAGCACGCGGGCGAGCTCTTCGCGAAGCGGGTCCTCGACGTGCGACGCGGCCGTGCGCAGCGCGCGCTCGAGCGTGAGCGAGCTGCGCACGCTGGCCGCGATCTGGGGAAGCGCGCGGGCGAGCTGCCGGTCGAGCAGCTCCCTGCGCCGTAAGCGCCGCACATGCAGCCGCACGCCCGCCGTCGCGAGGGCCGCAGCGCCGACGACCGCCCCGATCCCCGGATCTCCCGTCAACGCCGCGGCAAGCGAAAGCGAGACGAAGGCGATAGCCGCGACGCCCGCCGCCCAGTTCGCAGCCGGTGTCTCGACCCCCGCTTCATGCAGCGCGCGGGCGAGCCTCGGAAGCTTCGGCTTCTTCCGTTCCGTCGCGGCGGCTTCGCCCGCTTCGTAGAGACCGCGATCGCTCAGCACCCGACCGCGATACGCCGCGCGCTCCTGCCGCACGAGCGCGTACGCCCAAGCGCCTGCTGCAGCGCATGCCGCCACCAGCGCCCAAGGCAACACGAGTCCTATCATGCTTCAGCCCTCCTCATCGATCGAAAAACCAAGCGGGGTCGTACCATACGCCCGATGCGCGCATGCGCTCCTTGATGCGCTGGGGCTGCACGCCGCACGCGCGCCACTCGCCCGCGACGGCGCCGTACGCATCGACGCCCTCGACGTCGAAAACGAACAGCTCGGCACGCGGGATGACGAGGCTCCCTTCGGGAAGCGGATCGATCGCCACGATGCTGGTCACTCGGCGGGCCCCGTCTTGCATGCGTTCGACGTGCACGACGAGGCCGCCCTGCAACGACTCGGCAATCTGCTGGACGATGACGTCGCGGCTGAGGTCGCCGTCGGCGTAGCCCACCATCGTACGCAAACGGCTGATGGCGTTTCCCGGATCGTTGGCATGCACCGTCGTCATCGAGCCCGGATGATCGGTCTGCATCGCCTGCAGCATGTCGTACGCCTCCGCGCCGCGGCACTCGCCGACGATGATGCGATCGGGACGACGACGCAGCGACAACGCCACCAGCTCGCGCATGCTCACCGATCCCTCGCCCTCCGTGTTCGCCTCGCGCGTCTGCATCCGCTCCACATGCGGCGTTTGCAGGCGCAGCTCGGGCGTGTCCTCGATGGTGATCACCCGCTCGTCGGGAGGGATGAACCCAGAGAGAGCGCCCAAGAGGGTGGTCTTGCCCGATCCGGTGCCTCCCGATATCACAAGCGGGCAGCGCGCCTGCACCGCCGCGCGAAGGAACTGCGCCATCCCGTCGGTCAGCATACCCATGCGCACGAGATCCTCCATGCCCAGCATGCTCGACGAGAACGTGCGCACGTTGAGCGCCGGCCCGTCCGGCGCGATAGGCGGCACCACGTAGGTGGCGCGCGCCCGGCCTCCCGGCAGCATCGCGCAGCCCATGGCGTGCGCGTCGTCGCATCGCTTGCCCGACTGTTCGGCGATCTTGTTGATGATGCGACGCACGTGCTCCGCATCGTCGAACTCCACATCGGGACGGTACTCGATGCGCCCGGCACGCTCCACGTACACGATGGGGGCGCGAAAAGGCAGCGCCGGATCGTCCAGATCGATGCCGCCGCCGTTGACCATGATCTCGGTGACGGATTCGTCCTCCAGCAGTCGCTGGAGCGGCCCGTAGCGGAGAAAGTCGTCGATCATCGCACTCGCAAGCCCCTCGAACTCGTACGGGGGTAGCGAAATGCCCGACTCGCTCGCAATCTCCTCCACGAGCCGGCGGATGAGCGCCTCGACCGCGTCAGAGCCGACGGCATCGCCGCGCAACCGCACGGCCGCCTCGTCGCGCACGGCTCTCTTGAGCGCGCGCTCAGTCGTCCTGTCCATCGGCGCCCACCTCCTCGAACGCATCGTCGGCAGCCACGAGAACGAGGCTGACCCTCCCTGCGAACTGGGCTTCGCGCACCGCGTCAGCTTCCTCGGGCGACACTTCCACCGTGACGGAGGCGGAACCGCTCTGCACGCCGGTTGCATCGTCGCCCACCGCAACGACGCGGGCACGCTCGCACACCGTCTCGAGGAACGCCTCGCCCGCCGACGCGCCCTCCGCAGACACGATGCGCACCGTGTCGTAGGGCCGCACGTGGCCCGCGAGCCCGGTCTCCACGTCCACCGCGAGCGTCACCGCCTGCAAGCCCGCTCCCAGCTCGGCCGAGAGGCGATCGCCTCCCATCCCCGTCACGAACGACGAGGACAGCTGCGTTCCCGCCGGGATATCGACGATCGCACGCCCTCCCGCAGCGAGCCCCTCGGCATCGAGCGCCTCGCCGCCGAGCGCCGAAGCCGCCCGGTACGTCGCGGGAACGTCCTGCACGGTAACGGCCTCGGCCGTGATAGCGTCGCCCGCGCGGATGTCCGCGGCAGCCACCAGCGTGGGGAGCGCGCCGGCCGTGGCGTGCTCCACCGCCGCGCGCGACGCGGCGGCGGACCATACGCCGTACGAAACCGACACCGCCGTCAACGCTACCGAGGCGGCGACGATCGTCGCCAGCCGTTTGACCCGGACGGTATCCCCTTTCCGCGGCTTGGGCATCGCAGGCTTCGCGCGATCCGCCGCTGCAGCCGGCATCGACGCTGCAGCCGACGCGCCTCCCCGAGGCGTCCCGTATCCCGTTCGGCCTCCTCCGACGCTTCCAGCCGCCGGGCCTTCGTCCGTTTCACGCCGCGAAGCCCGCGCTGCGAAGCCTCCGCCCCACGCCGTCGCATCACCGCCGTTGCCGCCCATCACCATAATCGGTTCCTCTCTCTCGTTTCCGCCGGATCGAACCGGCCTATTTCCCGCTCTCGGCCAACGTCGCCCGCGCCGCTTCGGCAAGCTCCGCCGGAAAGGCGTCGAGCGAGTTCAGCGCCTCGTACGTCCATGAGTCCGCAGTCGCTCCCGCCGGGTAGTCGTATCGTCCGCAGCGCCTCGTTTCCGGCCGCCACACCTTTTCCCCGGCATAGGGCATCGCCGTCAGCACCCGGTACGACGCCACCGGCAGCCCTTCGATGCCGTACCCGCGCGCGAACACCGTGGGCGACTCCTCCTCGAACTGCATCCCGACGACCCAGTGGCGCTCCGTCGAAGAGGCTCTCGCCTCCGGCGTTTCGTAGAACCACACGGACGCCTTCCCCTCGAACCCCGCATCGCGCGCGGTGCGGACGACGCGGTCGGCCACCATGCGGCCCGGATCGTCCGCGTTTTTCGCCACGAGCGCGAACGATGCGTCCATGCAGGCTGCCCGCGCCGCATCGAGCGCGTTCTCTTGGCGCGCCTTCGCCGCGTAGGCGATGCCCTGATCGACGGAGAACGCCAACACGGCGAACAGCGCGAGAGCCGCCACAAGAACGAGCGGCAGCGCGGATCCGCGCTCGTCCCGACGATCACTTGCGTTCATAGCCCCTCCTGCCTGATCTCTATCGCACGCCCATCCACGAACGAGCAGCGCACGTGACGCTTCAGCACGCGGCCCGCCAGACCGGGCAGATCGGCGACGGCGGGCAGCAGATAGCTCACGTCGTACGATGCCTCGATCACCGTGGACTGCTCTTCGATGGCTCCTCCGTCGCGCACGGGCTGCTCCCGCTTCGTCCGCTCGCTCGTCCAGCTGACGTGCTCCACATGCAGGCGAGCGGGGTCGAGCTGGGTCGACGCGCCCAGGATGCCCTCTTCGATGAACCGCTCCTTGTTCGCCGCCAGCTCGAACCCCGCGGCATCGAGCTGGCGGCACGCGCGCGTGATCTCGGACGACAGCTGGCTGGCCGCAAGCGTCATGCCCGCAAGCTGCACGATCGAGAACACCACCGCCAACAGCAGCGGCAGCACGATCACGAACTGGACCACTTCGCTTCCCCGCTCGCCCCTCATCACCACGCGCCTCCTTCCACCGTTGCGTCGGCCGCGCCGCGAACCTGGGCGCGGAACGCGAACCGACCGGATCCCTCGCCTCCGCTCGACAGCCCCGCGCCGAGCGGCGTGAGGTACGCGCCCTCGAGCACGAGCGAGACCTCGACCGGCCGCGATCGGGCGAACGACGTTCGTTCGTCGTACGCATCCGTCCTCTCGTTGTAGAACCGATGCTCGTAAGGGCGATCCTCGAACTCGCCATAGCGAACCGAGACGTCCAGATGCAGATCGTCGCGGTCGAGCGCCGGCGCCGCAGCGAAAGCCGCCTCGCGCAGCTGTGATTCCGCGACATCGCCCGCAGGATGACCCGATGCCGCCTCGCATACCGCATGCGCTGCGTCGTCGAGCGCCATGGACAGGAACACAGAGCGCCCCAGATCGACCACTGCGAACAGGAACAGGAGCAGCAGGGGCAGCGCGATGACGAACGCCACGACGCTGCCGCCCCGTTCCGAGCGTCCTTTACGCCGCACCGGACGTGATCTTCGAGAACATGTCGGTCACCGAGGTTCCCGCTTTCGTGATGGCGGTTTGGATGTTGCCCTGCAGCAACAGCAGCGCAGCCCCCAAACCCACCGCGAACCCCAGCACGATGACCGTCTGCACGATCTCGGAACCGCCGTCCTCCTCGCCCACGACGAGCAACGCCCTGACCTTGTCCAATCTCGATGCCGTGTTTTTCTTGATCATGTTCATGCTCAACTCCTTTTCATCGATTCATCCCATACCGTGCAGGCACGCGCACGCGCCTCCGACCAGCCATGCCGCAAGAAACGGCGCCATCGGGATGCCGCTTCTCCACGAGAGCTTTCCCGCGGCGATGCCCGCCAGCGAGAACGCCGCCGCGCCGCCATAGCAAAGCGCCGCTCCCAGCGGCGTCGCGACGCCGCTGGCAAGCGAAAGC
The DNA here is from genome assembly GCF_000185625.1 of Eggerthella sp. 1_3_56FAA. Taxonomy (NCBI): domain Bacteria; kingdom Bacillati; phylum Actinomycetota; class Coriobacteriia; order Eggerthellales; family Eggerthellaceae; genus Eggerthella; species Eggerthella sp. 1_3_56FAA. The sequence continues at coordinate 1,115,282 of NZ_GL622580.1, read as the reverse complement.
GCCGCCATGCACCGCACGTCGCCGTAGCCCACGGGCGTGCGCCCCGTCCTTCCGAACAGCCGGTTCAGCGCGAGGCAGCACAGCACCGCGAACACGGCGAAGGCGCAACCGGCCAGCACGCCCTCAAGCCCCGCGGTCGACGCCTGGAAGACGACGCCCGCCGCCGCGAGGGCCGCGCACGCCTCGAGCGGCACGATCCTCGCCTGCAGATCGCATATCACGGCCGCAGCCATGGCCGTCGCCGCTACCGCCAACGCCGCCGCGACCAGAGGCGAACCTGCGCACCACGCGACGGCGCAGCCGAACACCGTTCCGACGAGGGCGCCAAGGCAGCGATGCCATCGTTTCGCTCGAAACGAGCAGCGCGCTTCCTGATCGGCCTCGCTGCGCGAAGGCTCGGACGCGCCAGCCGCGCATCCCGCCTCGATCAGCGCCTGCAGCCGCTCGCGGGGAAGGCTCCCCGCCTGGGCGTCGCGCAGCGCCTGAGCCCGCCACAGGCCGAGCGACCCCTCGGCTCCCGCCGCGCGCGGCGAAGGCTCCCGGAGAGGATGCGCCTGCTTGAACGCCCGATAGGCGTCGAGCGAATCCCACCACCACGAGCGAGCGCGGCGATAGGCGCGTCCCAGGAGCACGGAAGCCGACCATGGCACGAAGAACGCGCCGATCAGCCCGCCCGCGCATCCGGCCGCGAGGACGAGCGCGATCGGGGCCGTCACGAGCGGCCTGCCGCGCTCGCCGACGCGTGGTTCTCCGACGGCGCATCGCGCGCATGGGTGCCGCGCGGAACCCGCCGCCCGCCGTCGCCAGCCCCTCCCGCCTCGTCGCTCGGCTGGAACCGCACGACCACTCCGCCTTCCCGACCGTCCGCTTCCATCACGGGCGCATATCCCGGCAACTCGAACCGAACGGTCCACCCCGCCCCGTCGCGCGGCGGCGCTTTCGGCTCAGCGGGAGCCGCCTTGGGACGAAGCGTCGGACAGTGCCCCGTTCCAGGCGACGACGGCATCGTCGGCATCGCGACGTTCGGACGAACGGGCTCCTCCTCGTAGCGATGCAGGCAGCCGAAGCACACCTCGGCGTCGTCGAACGCGCGAGCCCCGCAAGTCGGACACGTTTTCATTTCCGATCTCCTTTCATGCAAACCACTCCCACGCGATCGCCCGCCGTGAACCACGGGGTCGCGCAGGACGAGAACCTCTCCACAACCGCCTCTGCGCTTTTGTTGCGCAGCCTCCGGCACGGCCCCACGTCGCGATGGGCTTCGAGCACCAGCCCCTGCGCGTCGACGAACGCGATGTCGAGGCGATGGCGCATGCCCGCCGTGTGCACGTCGTTGCACGGCGCGAGCAGCAGCGCCCCGGCATGCTCGGGCGAGAACAGCAGCCCCTTCGCCTTGCGGCGAAAGCGTGCGGCTATCAGCAACGGCCGCCCAACGCGCGCGTCCCCTTCGGGACCAGACGCACCGAGCGACGGATCTTTCGGTTCCACCATGACGTCACGCTCCTTCCTCCATCGTGTAGCGCACGACGACGCTGGTCGATCCGCCTGCGTCCACGCAGGCGACGAACATCCATCGATACCGGCCGTCATCCTTCACGAACGACTCGCTTCCTTCGTTTCCGCTGCGCACCCCGCTCCATCCTTTGGCGAGCAACTCCCCCTCGATCGCAGCGAGCGCGTCCGCAACGTCGTCCGAGCGGGTGAAGCCCAGCACGCCGCTGCGCTCGTCGACCCGCACGTCCTGTCGTCCTTCGAGCCGCAACGCTTCGTCCTCGAAGCCCGCAGGAGGACCGGCGCCGCTCGATTCGGCCGTCGTCCGCATCGCTTCGTGTAGCACGCTCGGCCGATCTGCTTGCGCGAACGCGAGCGCCAGCGCGCACCCCGCAACGAGCGCAGCCACGACCGCCCAAGCGCGCCTGCGGCGACGGGCGCCTACCGTCGACCCGCTCACAGCAGCACCCCCGGCTTGTAGCAGTCGACCGCGATGCTGACCGCATGCGTCAGCGGCGGCAGGGGGATCCCGAACACCGTCGAGCGCAACCCCAGGCCGAACAGCGTGGGCATGTACTCCAAGGTGCCCGTGAAGCGCGTATGGCCCCCCGAAACCCCCTCCGCCGACACGCGCACCGCCTCGTTCTCCGCATCGAACGCGGCAGACAGCGCCGTCTGCACCAGGGCGCTGCTCTGCTCGATACCCTGGCCCGCGGCAGGCGACGTCGCATGCACGCGCACCGCGTCGCGGAAGACGTTGTCGAACGCGGCGCATTCCGAGAAGAACGCGAGCGCGTTCACCGCGATGACCGCGACGATGATCAGCACCGGAAACGCCGCCGCAAGCTCGACCGTCATCTGGCCCCGTTCGTCGCGCATCCGCATCACTCCCATACCCGCACCCCCGTCACCTGCGCGTACACGCCGCGCAATCCGTCAGCCGCCCTTTGCACCAGGTCGGCAGCAGCGTCCTTCGCCGCCTGCGGCAACGCGACCTTCACCGGGAACGACGGGCCGCCGTCCCACAGCTCGATCTCGGCTATCTCGATGGTGCCGTCGAACCCCTGGATGCCTTCGACAGCCTCGGCTTCCACCGTTCCCACGATCGAGGCGAACACGTCGTTCGACCCGAGCGGATGCTCGATCGCCTGCTCCTTGAGCGAGAGCAGCCGCGCGCCGAACGCCCCCTCGTCGCGCTCGGCGACATGCGCCGAATTCACCAACACCGGCTTGAGCGCGTCGAGTTCGGCCGGAGCGAGCCCCGCGGCCCGCACGGCCTCGCGCAGGGCACCTGCCGCCCACGCGCCCAACCCGCTGGCCCCCGCGAGAGGCAGCCCGTCCAACGCGGACGAGACGGAATCGTCGAGCGCCTCTTGGCCCTGCGCGTACGCGTCCAGCAAGCCGGACCAGCAGTCGAGCACCGTTCCCAGCGCGCCCACGGCCGCCCCTCCCTGGCCCTTCACGCCGTCCAGCAGCGACGACACCACGGTGGCGCCCTCGTCGGACGAGTCGGCGACGAGCGTGGCGGCCGAAACCGCCGCCCGCGCGCCGAGCGCGCCCCCTCCCCGCACGAACGAGCTGCCGAAACCGCTCGATGCGGCGACGCTTGCCGTGTTAGCGACCAGCGCGACCACGCCGTAGCGTCCCGGCGGCTGCGCCGAGAGGCGCTTGCCCGCCACCTTGGCGAGCGCGTCCTTCACCTCGTCGAACAAGCCGCCCGCACGCCGTTTCACCTCGTCTGCCAGCGGATCCAGCTCCGCGCGGGCCTCCTCGTACTCGCCGGCCGCCTTCGCCACGGCTTCGTAGTGGTACTCGAAGCCGTTGTCGATGGACGACGAGGCGGCCGCCACCTTGCCCATGCTGGCCGCCGAGAAGCCGCATTCCGCGCACTCGGCGAACGGCTCCGCCTCCGTCTGGGCGATCGACACGAGGCTTCCCGACCCGGCCGCAGCGGGGCATCCGGCCCATGCATGAGCCGTGGCGCGCCCTTCCTCGTCCACCGTGCAGGGGTACGCGGCCTCGGTGTACAGCGCCGTCGACCTCATCTCCTCCGTGTTCTTCGGAAGGCGCGGAAACCACGCGTCGAAGGAATCGGCGCCTTCATGGACGTATCCGCGCCCCACCTCGTCGGCGGCGAAGGCGTAGAACCGCTTGCGCAGCGCCGAGCGCGCCTGCTCTTCCACCGAGCCGTCCGCCGGAGCCTCCACGGCGAGCCGCCGCGGATAGTAGGCTTGCGCGCGCTTGAGCGCCACGGAGAACGACCAGGCGTCCACGCTTCTGAACAGCGGGTTCTCCGATCCGCTCATGCCTGCCAATGCAGAGGCGCGCTCGTACATGCAATAGGACGGATCGAGGCCGCAGTCGTGCTCGAATGCACGGCGCTTCGCTTCGTTGGCCCGCTCGGCGGCGCGCTCGGCCTCATCGGCCGCCTGCCGCACCTCGTCGGCCTCGTCGCCCACCGCCTCTGCCACGTCTTCGAGCTCGGCCGCGCCGTCCACCGCGATCTTCTTCCCCGAGGCGGGCACGAGAAGCGCGAGCGCCACGTAGCTCGACGAAGCCCCGTTGTTCGCCGACGCCACCGACGCCGCGTTCGCCGCGGCGAGGAACGGCAGCAGCCGTTGCAGGCGGTCGAGCCCGTCGGCCGCCTTCTCGGCGAACCGGTCGCGCGCATAGGCCACGTCGCGCCCCGCTTTCAGCAGGGTCTCGGATGCGGAGGCGGTGGCCGGCGTGCACAGCGCGGCCACGCCCAGCCCCGTCGCCACGAGGCTCGTCAGCGAAAGCGACAGCACCGCCGCATCGCACACCCGCACGACGATCATGAACTCGCCCACCTCGTTCTGCGCGGCCAGAGCCGCCGCATCGGCCACGTTCTGCACCTCCGACGAGGCCGAGCCCACCCGGTACGCCTGCCCCGCCGAGAACACGAGCGCAAGCGTCACCAGCAGCGACAGCACCACGCCCACCGTCGTCATGCCCTCTTCGTCGTGGAACGCATCGAACATCATGACGCCCACGCCCCGATCCATCCCGCCGGGTCGCCGCCCGCATCGGACGAGCGCGCCCACGACGGCTGCGTCGGCTGCTCCGCCGTCACCCGCACTTCGAGGTTGCCGTTGCCGTTCACGATGCCGAGCAAAGCGCCGCCTGCATCCAGCAGCGGCAGCGGACGAGCCTCGTTCGCGATGGTGACGCGCACGACGTCGGAGCGCTCGTCGCCTTCGAACCGGATATCCCAGCTGCACGCGCCTTCGTGCACGTGGAAGCAGGAGACGGGAGGGATCGCTCCCAGGCGGTGGCGGACGAACGCCTCGCAACTCTCGGCCATGTCGCCCGCCGCAGCGGTTTTGGTCGCCAGCAGGCGGCATCCCTCCGACGCGGCCGCCTGCATCACCAGCCGATCGTACAAAAGGATGCCCGGCTGCATCAGCAGCAGGAGCCCGACGAACAGCACCGGCAGCAGAAACGCCGCCTCCACCGTGGCCTGGCCCGATTCGCACGTCCGTCGCATGCCCGCTCCCTCCTTTCCGAACCCGTCAGTACAAAAACACATCGGCGACCGATCCCGGCATCGTCATCTGGATATGGTGCGAAGCCGACATCAGCGCATGATCGACGAACATGCCGGCCTCCAAGCTGCGCCACAGGGCGCCCAGTGCGACGACTGCTGCCAAGAACGCGGCCGTAACCAGCGCGAACTCGACCGTTCCCTGACCGCGTTCGTCAAACGCGTCCGCACGGATCGCAGCGCCGGCACGGCGTCCTACAGCCCGTTGATGCCCTCGGCGATGGCATCCCACAGCTCTTGCAGCTTCGGACGGAACACGGTGATCGCGATGATGGCGATCACCACCAGAACCCCGACGAGGATGGCGTACTCCGTCGTGCCCTGCCCATCCTCTCGAGCAAGCACCCGCCGAACCCGGCACGTCGCCTTCGCCATCCATCTCCAGTACGTCTCCATGTGCGAACCTCCTCATTCCTACATTCCTTCCATCAGTTCGAGCAGCACCGGCCCCAGCACGAGCAGCAGCATGGCCGGCAGGATGAGCGTGCCCGTGGGCACCATCATCTTCACCGGAGCCTTCGCCACCCGCTCCTCAACCTGCGCCCGATGCACCGCGCGCGCCTCCGCCGCAGCCGATTCGAGCCCCTCGGCCAGCGACGAGCCGAAGCGCAGCGAGCGCACCATGCTCTCCACGACGCGCGCGAACAGCGGCGAGTCGTACGAGGCCGCCAGGTCGCGCAACGCGTCTTCGCGATTCGTCAAGCCCAGCGACCAGGCATGCTGGGCGCCGACGCACGCACGCGCCAAGTCCGAATCGAAGTGAGACCCGTACAGCGCGAACCCGCGGTCGAACGAAAGCCCGCTGCGAAGACCGAGCGCCACCACCTCGAGCATCTCCGAGAGGTCGCTTTCCAAGCCGTCGGCGCGCTCGCGCTGCGCCCGCTTGACGGCTCGCGGCATCGCCGCCGCGCCGCCCGCAACCCCTGCGACGGCGCCGAGTACGGCAAGCTCCGTGGAGAGCACCGAGCCGACGAGCGCACCCGCCAGCCCTCCGGCGCATGCGAGCCTCATCGAGGCCTCGCAGAACCCTTCCGGGGACACGGCCTGCTCCAAGCCCGCCCGCTTCGCCCGCGCGCAGAACCACGCTCGCGCCCGCGAAAGCCGCAGCCGACGGGAAAGCGCCTCGGTCGCTCCGAGGGCGATCCGCTGGCTGAGCGCCGTCGCGTACCGCACGAGCCGAGAGCCCGAGTCGAAACCCTCCCGCGCGTCGCGCACGTCGGCGGCTTTGCGCAGCCGCTCGCGTCGCGCCGTCGCGTCGCGCCTCCGAAGAAGCGTTGAACCCGCCAGCCCTCCGGCGATCCCGGCGGCGGCCACGGCCGCAGCCATCAGGAAAGGCGCCTGCACGGCCTCCATCAGCCCACCTCCACGGCCAGCATGCGGCGCACCGCCACGATGCCGGCGGCCTGCATGCCCAGCGCGATCGCCAGCAGCGCCATGCCCATCGGACTGGCGAAGAACGGATCCAGAAAGCCTTCGCTCACCAGCGAGAACACCGCTATCAGCACGAAGGGCAGGACGCTCACCACGCGCGCCGACAGCTTCGCCTGCGCCGTTTGCACGCGCAGCGCGCGTCGCAGCTCGATCTCGCTCTGAACCGTGTCTCGAGCCGCGTCCAGCACCTGCTTCATGCTGCCGCCCGCCTGATGCTGCACGTCCAGCGCCACCGCGACGAACGCCAGCTCGGCCACCGACGAGCCCCTGCGCAGCACCTCCAAGGCGCGCCCGGCGCCCTCCCCTGTTTCCAGCTGGTGGGCCGCGCGGGCGAACAGCGTGCCCAGCGGGCCTTGCACCTCGCTTGCCACCTGCTGGAACGTTTGCAGCAGCGACAAGCCTGCCTGGAAGCACACGGCCATGGAGCGCAGGGCGTCGGGGATGCCCTCGCGCAGGGCGTCGCGGCGCTTGTCCTGCACCGTGCGCAGCCACACGACCGCGCAAGCGCACGCGCACACGGCTACGGTGATGCCGCACACGACCGAGCCTGCCGCTGCGCCCGCGCACATCCCCGCCCCGACCATCGCCGCAATCCATACCGACAAGAGCGATTCCTCGGTCGTCATCAACCCGCGCGCATCGACCACGCCGACAGCCTCGCGCATGAGCGCCGCGAGCGCGCGATTGCCCAGCAGGGCACGCGTCGCCGGCCGCGTCCAGCCGACCCCGTTGCGCAGCAGCCAGGCGACGCGCGACGATCCGACGTCCCCCTCGCCAACCAGGGAGGCCGTCCGGCGCCGAGCGCGACCCGCCACCGACGCGCTTGCCGCCGCTCCGCATCCGAACGCGGCGAGCACGCCTACGCCGCCAAGCACGACGTGCGCTTCCATCGCTCCACCTCCTCTCTCTCGGCAACGCCGATGTCCGCCACCTCGTCGATCCAAGCCGGAAGGGCCACCCAGCGTCCCACACGCTCAGCCAGCCCCCGCATGAACAGCGGGCGCACCCTGCAGCAGCGCTTTCCTCCGTCGTACACGAGCTCGGCCACGTCCGACACGAACCGCGACCCGTCCAGCGCGCGAGCCGTCTGCACCACCACCTCGAAGGCGCTTGCCACGTTCGACTCGATGACGTCAACCGGCAGGTCCACCGCGTAGCGCACCATCGTCGCAAGGCGCGACACCACGTCGGCGGGCGAGTTCGCGTGTAGCGTGGTCAGCGACCCGTCGTGGCCGGTGTTCATGGCCTGCAGCATGTCCAGCGCCTCGGCGCCGCGGCATTCGCCCACCACGATGCGGTCGGGGCGCATGCGCAGCGCGTTGATCACGAGGTCGCGGATGGTCACCTCGCCCGTGCCCTCCGCGTTGCGGGGACGCGCCTCCAGGCGCACGACGTGCGGATGCTCCAAGAACCTCAGCTCGGCCGAATCCTCGATGGTGATGATGCGCTCCGAGGGCGGCAGCTCGCACGACAGCGCGTTGAGCAGCGTGGTCTTGCCGCTTCCCGTGCCGCCCGACACCGCGATGCTCTTTCGAGCGCGCACCGCCCACACCAGAAACGTCCGCATCGCCTCGTCGAACGACCCCGTGGCCACCATGTCGTCCAACGTCATGACCCGCTTCGCGAACTTGCGCACGGTCATCACCGGCCCGTCCAGCGCAAGCGGCGGGATGATCACGTGCACGCGGTGCCCTTCGGGAAGCCGCGCGTTCACCATGGGCGAAGCCTCGTCGATGCGGCGCCCCAACGGCCCCAGCACGCGATCGATGAGCGCGCGCAGCTGGCCTTCGTCGGCGAACCGCTGCTCGCTGCGATGCAGCCGGCCGTCGCGCTCGAAGAACACGTCGGAAGGGCCGTTCACCATGATCTCGGTGACCGAATCGTCGGCCAGCAGCGATTCGAGCGGCCCGAACCCGAACACCATGTCGATGAGCCCGTCGGTCAGCCGCTGCTGCTCGCGCTGGGAGACGCCCGCCCAGGAAGCGTCCTCGAACGCCTGGCGGCACGCGCTTTTCAACTCGTTGCGGGCGCGGCTGGGCTGTTCGGCCATGATGGCGGCGATATCGTCCGTGGACACGAACCGCTGGATGTGCTCCTTGAGCCGTTCCAGCGCGTTGTCGTCCGCACTCGCGGCGAGCGTCGGCACGTCGTCGATGTCGCGCACGCGGCTCATCAGAGACATGGGGCCTCCTTCCGGCGACGGCGCGGCTTCTTGCCGACGGGCAAGCGGAAACCGGGTCCCCGAGAGGCGCCTTCCTCGGGCGGGGCTGCCGCGCGCCTATCGCCCGGCAGCACGCCCGACAGCACGCGCTCGAGGCTCGCGCACAAATCGTTCCTCGACGCCAGCAGATCGAACGGAAGCCCCGCGCCCAGCAGCTCCTCCACCTCGCCGCCGCCGTCCTTGAGCTCGAACACGTGAGCCCCGCGCAGCGAGCATGACACGTCGATGGACGTGAACAGGGCGTTCTTGGAGCATCGGTTGACGGCGTACAGGAAAGGGCCGGTCGCGATGCCGCACCGCGCACACAGGTCGAGCGCATGCTGGCAGGCGCGCAGCGACGACGGCCGCTGATCGATCAGGAACAGCGCCTTCGAGCTGCGCTCCAGTAGCAGGGCATGCTGCTCGGCCCAGGCGGCTCCCGTGTTCGCCACCACGACGTCGAACCGGGCCGTCAGCTGGTCGAGCAGCTGGGGCGCCCGCTCCACCACCGCTTCGCTGTCTTCGAGATGGCGCGGCGCGGCCAGCAGCGCCGGCATCCGACCGTCCGACCGCAGCTGATCGAGGCGCGACGGCACCGCCAGCACGTCATCGACGGCCAACGGGTTCTGCACGCCCATGAGCGCCGGGGCGTCGCCGAACTGCAGGTCGAAATCCAGCAGCAAGGTGTTGTAGCCCATCCTCTGCGCGATGAGCGCCGACAGCACGGACACCGTGCTCTTGCCCGCGCCGCCGCTTCCGCTGACCACTGGGAAAAGGAACCCGGCCCGCGCGCCCGGGCGGCGCTCGTCGCACCGCGCCGGCTGGGGCGCGGTCGCCGGAGCAACCGAGACGGGCATCGCCGCCGGCATCGGCGCTTGCCGCGGGGCTGCGGGCGCCGCCATGGGCCACGGGCAGGCGAAGGCCTGCTTGCGACGCGCGTAGCGCTCGGCCAAGGCTTGGCGCGTGAGCGAGGCGTCAATGCCCGTGGCGCTCATGCGGCTCTTCAGCGAACCCGTGTCTTCGAACGACAGCATGCACACACAACGGTCGCTGCGGTCGCGCTTGAGCGTGGCCGCCAGGTTGATGGGAGCGACGTCGTCGCTCGACGCCACCCACACCTCGTCAACCAGGCGATCCGTGCGCAGGAACCTGCGCGCCTCCTCTGCCGAGGAGAAAATGCGCAGCCAATCCTGTGCAGCCAGGTTCTCTCCCGCCAACCCTATAGACTCCGGATGCTGCAAACTCGTCGTATCGGCGCACAGCGCCACCAAAGATCCGCTCATCGCTCTCCCTCGCTTCCCGGCAACGTGAAGTACAGCTCCGTCTTCTGCGCCGCCGCGACGATCTCCTGCACCGACTCGGGCGCGACGGCCACAGTGATCCACGACACCTTCGCGTCGGTTGTCGACTCCTGCGCGCTTGCGCTGGTCGCCAACACCAGCACGCCGCTCGCCAGCACATCGGTCGACGTGCCGCCGGTGGCGTAAACGTCCACCCGCGAGCCGGCCGCCACGGCGCCGCCCACCGCTTGCACGTCCTTCGCCGGCACGCTGAGCGCCGTCAGGCCCTCGGGCACGTCCAGGCGGCTGCCCGCATCGCGGAAGCGGCGCTCCGACAGCACCTCGCCCGCAAGGATCGTCGACGACGCCTTCTTGCCCACCACGTCGCCGGACGATCGGAATGCTTCCGCGGGCAGCAAGTCGGCCACCCACAACCGCGTCTCCACCGCGCTCGCGTCCACCGACTCCCCCGCTGCGATGTCGCGCTTAGCCACGCACACTTCCAGCTGCTCGCCCCCGTAGCGCGCCAGAGCTTCCGCGCGCGCCGCGTCGGCCTCTCCCCGCACGCCCTGGGCGTAGGCGAACACGCATGCCGCGCATGCCAGCCCGCAGGCAATGCCGATGATGGTTGTTCTGCTCCGTTTCATTTCGTCCTCTCCGCCGTTTTCCCTCCTTTCAGTATGACCAGCTCATCTCACGTTTTCATGGCACAGTTCACCATGAAAAGCCGCCTGGACCTTACCCGTTTGCGACGTCGCTCCAACGCCGATTACACATTTCGCACCTCCGTTTCCAACGCGAATTCCATGCGCCGCACCGCAAAATCCCACGCCGCTCCAACGTGCGGCAGATTAGATGCGGCTTTCCTGGGGATTCGTTGCGCGAACGCGCCTTCTATGCGAGAATAGGTGCTCGCCGCAAGGCGACGAAAACCGGGCGATTGGCGCAGCGGGAGCGCAGGTCCCTTACAAGGACAAGGTCGGGGGTTCAAATCCCTCATCGCCCACCACGGGATACGAAGAGACCCGTCGGATGATCCGACGGGTCTCTTTTTCATTGCTGACAACGACTGCGGAAAGCAAAACTCGGACGAACCAATGTTTCACGTGAAACATCCGAGGCGGGACGCGCGCACGCGCATTCGGCGCCCTACCTACTTCTTCCCACCCTTCGGGGCCCAGTCCTTCATGCCGGGTATGGCGCCGCCGGCCACCTCCCATAGATAGAGGCTGGCCACCGAGCCGTAAGGCGTGTAGCGGCGGCGGTACTTCGCGAACAGCTCGGGCGTGATGCGCCGGTGGTGGTGCACCATGCGCAAGCCGCGATGGATGGCCAGATCGCCCCAGCTCAGAATATTGGGTCGCTGCATCGAGAACGTCATGAGCATCTCGGCCGTCCACACGCCGATACCCGGCAGCGCCGACAGCGTGCGGCACACCTCGTCATCGGATAGCTCGGCCAGCCCCTCGAGGTCCACCTCGCCGGACAGCACGCGCGCGGCTGCCCCCTTGATGTAGCCCACCTTGCGAAACGAGATGCCCACCTGCTGCAGCTCGTCGTCGGAGCACGCCGCCATCGCCTCGGGCGTCACCTCCCCGAACCGATCCAGCATGCGGTTCCAAATGGTGGTCTGCGCCTTCGTCGATATCTGCTGGCCCACGATGCAGTTCGCGAGCACAGCGAACAAGTCGGGGTGCACCTCGCGCTCGATGCGTCCGATAACCGCCATCGCCTCGCCCAGCCTCGGATCGCGCGCCGCAAGGTACGCGACCTCCGCTTCGCCGTATTCGAAGTAGCGCGGTTCCCGCTCCATGCCGTCCCCTTCCGTCGTTCGACCCAGTATAGCGAAGACGCAGAGGCCTCACAGAGAACGTTGTCGCCCGTAAAAACGCGGAATCGCGCTCGAAAACGAGGCTTTCGGGCGACAACGCCAACGAATGTCAGGAGCTGACGCTGTCAGGTGCCCGACATAAGGCCAGGTCGCGAAGATCCCAACGCGAAAGACCCGGCCGAGGGAGGGGCCGGGTCTTCGATGACCCCGAAACGGAAAGGGAGGGAGGGGATTCCGTCTCGGGCGGGTATGCTTGTTCGTTGCTTCTTAGCGCTCGCGGAGCTCGTGGCAGGTGCCGCATTCGAAGGTTCCGCGGTGGTGGCACTGGGCGCAGTACTTCATCGCGTCCTTGGCCTGGTCCTTCGAGTGGTTGTTGTGGCAGTCGGTGCACGTGGCGGGGTTCTCCTCGTGCTTCTCGTTCGAGGGGACGTCGTGGGGGTTCACCGTGGTGCCCTTGTCGTCGGTGAGCGCCGTGGAGTCCGCGGTCTTGGCGGCCATCTCCTCCATCGTGCCGTGGCACGAGATGCAGGTCTCGGGGTCCACCGTGACCACGGTCGCCTTGGTGGCGGCCTTGTCGCCGAACTTCACGTCGGCGTGCTCGGTCGAGAGCGCGGCCTCGTCGGTGTGGCACTGGACGCAGGTCACGCCCTCGGCCTCGTGGGCCGAGGCCTGCGGGCAGGACGCGTCGGTCGCCGACGCGGCCTCGACGGTGTGGCACATCGAGCAGTCGGAGTCCATCGTCCAGTTCACCGGCTGGCCGTCCATGGCCGAAGAGCCGCCGTTCCCGTCCTTCTGCTCGGACGCCGCCGGAGCCGAGGGCTCCGCCTTCGGCGCGCAGCCCGCGAGCGTCCACATCGCGGCCGTGAGCGCGAGGACGACGCCGAGGACGG
>NZ_GL622580.1:1093478-1102515 GCF_000185625.1 Eggerthella sp. 1_3_56FAA | reverse complement strand
GGGGGTTCACCGTGGTGCCCTTGTCGTCGGTGAGCGCCGTGGAGTCCGCGGTCTTGGCGGCCATCTCCTCCATCGTGCCGTGGCACGAGATGCAGGTCTCGGGGTCCACCGTGACCACGGTCGCCTTGGTGGCGGCCTTGTCGCCGAACTTCACGTCGGCGTGCTCGGTCGAGAGCGCGGCCTCGTCGGTGTGGCACTGGACGCAGGTCACGCCCTCGGCCTCGTGGGCCGAGGCCTGCGGGCAGGACGCGTCGGTCGCCGACGCGGCCTCGACGGTGTGGCACATCGAGCAGTCGGAGTCCATCGTCCAGTTCACCGGCTGGCCGTCCATGGCCGAAGAGCCGCCGTTCCCGTCCTTCTGCTCGGACGCCGCCGGAGCCGAGGGCTCCGCCTTCGGCGCGCAGCCCGCGAGCGTCCACATCGCGGCCGTGAGCGCGAGGACGACGCCGAGGACGGCGAGCACGACGAGGCGCCGGTCGGCGGTGTGTGCTTGCACGGTCATGCGCTTCTCCTATCAGTCGTATTGCAGTTCGGAAGGCGGTTTCCCGCCAGATGCGCCCGCCGAGGGAGCGGCGGGCGCGGGGGTTGAGTCGCATCCGGCGCCGCTGGGGAGCGCAGCGCCGAACCGATCAGCGAAGGGAGGATGCTACTTGGCGTCCCAAGGCTCGAGACCCGCGGCGTGACGGGCGGAAATGCGGCCCCACACCTGGTTCTCGGCGTTGTTGCCGCCGGTGATGCCGTAGCTGTGGCTCTGGAAGTTGCCGAAGCAGCCCGCCGCGTACAGACGCGGGATGGGGTTCTCGGCGGGATCCAGCACCTGGCCGTGCTCGTTCTTCATCGGGCCGCCCAAGGTGGAGCAGGAGCCGGGGTAGATGGAGATGGCGTAGTACGGGCCGTCGTCCAGCTTCTCGAGCGTCTTCTCGGAGCGGTCGAAACGCGCGTCCTTCTTTGCCTCGCAGAATGCCTGGTACTCGTCGAACGTGGCTTTCAAGGCGTCGACGTCCATCCAGTGGTCGAACTCCTTGATCTTCTTGCCAAGCTCCTCGATGGTGTCGCCCTTGAGGATCCAGCCCTTCTCCAGCTCAGCCTTGTTGTCCTGGCTCCAGCCGTTCCATGCGCGGATCTCGTCGGGCAGGTCGCTGGCGAAGTTGCCGCACTCGAAGAAATCGCCCTGGCTGGTGGACAGCTTGCCGGCGTCGAAGCAGGTCTGGTCGAAGATGCCCCACGACGGGATGCGGTCGAAGTCGTCGATGGAGTCGTCGAACGACAGCAGCGTGTGCCAGCCGTTGTGCGGCGAGCCCATGTTGTTCTCGTTGACGTAGCGCTTGCCCAGACGGTTCACGTTGAAGTAGCTGTTGGCGGGCATGAAGTACAGGATGGAGAAGTCGTTCTCAGGATCGCGCGTCCACATGGAGTACATGGAGATCGCCATGTCCATGTGCCACAGCTTCGCTCCCACGTCCTCGACCATCTTGATGCCGTCGCCCGTGTTGAACTGCCAACCCTCGAACTTGAAGGGGTAGCACTTGAGGTAGGCGTTCTTGAGATCCTCGTTGAACTCGAAGCCGCCCGTGGTCATGATGACGCCCTTGCGAGCCTTGACCGTCTTCTCCTCGGAGCCGATCATCGTGTACGCGCCGACGATCTCCTTGGTCTCGGGGTTCTGGATGAGACGCTCGTCGTGGCAGTCGAACAGAACCTGCACGCCCAGCTTCTCGCGCTGCGCGTCGAGCTCGCGGAACGACAGCATGCCGAAGCCGTCGACGGAGGACAGCTTGCAGGAGCCCTCGTAGGCGTTGTCGTCCAGGAAGTAGTACTCGGGGATGGCGCCGGCCAGCGCGACCTCGGACACCTCGTAGGTCATGCCGTACTTGTCGGCGTACTCGGTGTTGCGAACGCACTCGTTGACCCAGGCGTCGATCATCGGCTCGGGGGTCTTGCCGTGCGTGAACGCCTTGATGTACTTCTTGAAGCGCTCTTTATCGCTTTCCTCGACGATGGTCCACTCGCCGTTGTTGATGCGGCTGTTGCCGCCGCCCTCGACGGGAGCCTTCTCCAGCACGATGACTTCCTGGCCGCACTCGTCGGCGCCGATGAGCGACGCCCACATGCCCGCGCCGCCGTAGCCGATGACCAAGAGGTCGCACTCGTAGTCCCAGCTCTTCGGCAGCCAATCGCCCGAAGCCGCGCCCGTCGAACCCGACGCGCAGCCGGCCAGCGCGGCGGAACCCGCCACGGCTGCGGCAGCGACGCCCGCGCCCTTCAGGAACGAACGACGGGAAACTCCGCCTTCCATGCCTTTGCTCATAGTGTTCCTTCCTCCTACTTGAATGAACGAACCGATTCCCGCACCGCGCAGCTATCGAGCTCGCGAGCATCGAACATCGGCCCCTGCCTCTCTCCCAGCAGAGATGCCCCTCCTTGGAAGCATCCGTTCTTGCCTTTCGAACGTTACGCTCGGCACGTTTCCGGCACATCTGATGGGCGGTCGGATTTTTCGCAGGACATCTGACGTTGAATAGGATTTTCCAGATCAGACCCCTATCGGATGCTCCATCCGATTTGATCGACGTATGAAATTGCGTATGATGCTACTTATGAGTTTTGTTGCAAACGGGAGGGAGCCGCGTCGCTCGGCGCGGCCCGTGGCATGAACGCTGGGGAGAGATGCACATGCAATACGGAACCAAGGGCGAAGGCCGGGACGGCGCTACCGGCGGCCTTCCGAACGGAGGAGAGGGCGGCCAGGCGGCGGAGGCGGCCGCGGAAACGACCTCCGCGGAACGCGACTCGCGCACGCTCGACTACCTGATAACCGTCATAGGGTTCGGCTTGTGCCGCGCATGGATCGTGTTCTGCCTGGGCGCGCCGCTCATCGCAGGCGCAGCATCATCTTTCACCTGGGCCTACCTCTTGTTCGGCGCGCTCAGCGCGCTGACCGTGTCGTTCGTTGCAAATCGAAGCGGCAAGCGCGAGGGCGTCGTGCGCGTCGCGCTGTTCCGCGCAACTCCGGTAGCCCTTGCCGCAAGCGGCATCATCATCCCCGTGGCGCTAGCCCTGAACAGCGAGGCGCTCATGATCGTCGGGTTCGTAGCCGGCGGCTTGGGAGCGGGGCCCTTGCAGGTGCTGTGGGGCGACCGCTTCGCCCGCCACGCCACGTTGTTCGCCGCCGTCGCTTCCCCCGCGGCGGCCATCGTCACCGCGCTCGTCGCCGGCATGTCGAACGATCATACGAGCTTCATCGGCTTCGCGGTGATACCCCTGTTATCGTTCGGCTTGCTGCTGTTCGAAGCGAACCGCACCGGTCTGTCGTGGAGCGACCTCACGCAGAAACCCAAAGAGGAACCCGCGGTCGAGAACGCGAATGCCGACGACCCCTCGGCCCGCTCGACGTCTCAGAGTGACGCCGAGGAAGAACCGGGCGCGAAGTTCGGCGTGGGCAAGCTCATGTTCTCTATCATGACGTTCTCGTTCCTGTGCCGCTTGTTCGATGCCATACCCGCCTACGACGACCCGTTCTCGTTCGTCGGCGGAAGCGCCATCTTCGCGCTCATCCTCGTGGGCGCAGTGTTCCTCGTCATCGTGGCGAAGCTGCGCGAGCGCTTCAACGCCGCACTCACCTACCGGCTGTCGTTGCCCATCATGGTGGCGGGATTCGTCGCCATTGCGCTGTTCTTCGACACGCACGCCGCCATGTCCATCCTGCTGATCAACGCGGGTTACGAGTTCTTCGACATCCTCACCTGGGTGCTGTTCGTAGACGTATCGCGTCGACGCAACGAGAACGCGCTGCATATCTTCGGGCTGGGCGTGGCCTTCATGTTCGCGGGAATGGGAGCGGGAACCATGGCGGGCAGGGCGTGCGACGCGATGATCGCCAGCGGGGACATGCAGATCTCCGCCGTGGCCATGTTGGCCACGCTGTGCCTTGTGGTGGTGGCGTTCATGGTATTGCCCGAGGGCGTGGTGGCGCAGCTGTCGCAAACCATGCGCACAAGCCGCAAGGAAAAGGACGTCGAAGAAGCACCCGCCGTCGCGGTTGTCGATGCGGGCGCGGGGCGGCTCGAGCAGCACTGCGCGAGCGTGGCGAGAGATTACGGCCTGACGCCGCGCGAGAGCGAGGTCATCGTGCTTCTGGCGTACGGTCGCACCCTGTCCATCATCGCCCGCGACTTGCAGATTGCAAAGGGTACCGCCCGCACGCACATCGAGAACATCTACCGCAAGCTCGACGTGCATAAGCAGCAAGAGCTGATCGATCTGGTTGAGACGTACGAATAGGCGAGGGCGACGCCGCCCTCGCCCGGCGGGAACCCGCTACTCTTCCTCCCCCGCGGCCGCGTCCGCTTCGGCCTGCTTCCTGCGCTCTTCGCGCTCGCGATCGAGCTCCTCGAGCACTTCCTTCGGCGACTTCGGGCGCGGCAGCTCGTGGGAGATCGCCTCGGCCAGCGCCTCCTCGTCGGCGCCTTCGATGACGATGCTTTTGATCGCGTCGCCCACCCCCAGCTCCTGCACCGTATCGATACCTTCGATCACCTGGCCGAACACGGTGAACTTCTCGTCGAACTCAGGCTGCTCGGACAGCGAGAAGTAGAACTGGCAGCTACCCGAGTTCGGCTCGGACTTGTGCGCCATGCAGAGGCTTCCCAGCACGTGCTTGTTGTTCGGGTTGGTCTCCCACTCGTCCACGATGGTGTAGCGCGCGTCGCCTGTGCCGGGATGGATGCCGCGGATCATGCCGCGCGCCGCCGCGTCCACCTGCGCAGGCCCCAGCGTGCGCGTGGTGGGACAGCCGCCCAGCACCACGGAGCCCGGCTTGTGCGCGTGGAACTTCAACTTGTCGTAAAACCCGCGTGCGGCGAGCTCGATGAAGTTGCCCGCGGTCACGGGCGCGTCCTTGCCGGCCAGTTGTACGCGGATCGTGCCGCGAGACGTCTCGATGACGGCAACCTCATTGCCGTTGGGAATATAGTGCGGGGTGTATACGGACAGAACGATGCGTCCCATGAAATGCCTCCTTGTGTATGTCGAACCTTGTGCGTCTCCCATGATACCCGCGCCCCGATCCCTTGCATCAGATGGAGCATCGTATTTTTGCTCCGATCAGGCGTCATCCGAGATAGCGAAGCCCTCGACGAGATCGATGAGCTCCTGTTGCTTGTGCACGCCAAGCTTCGCGTATACGTTCTCGATGTGCGTCTGCGCCGTGCCCTTAGCTATCTGCAAGTCGCGCATGACGATAGCCAACGTACGCCCGCGCGCCAGCAGCACGAGTACCTCACTCTCGCGAGGCGTCAGACGCCGCTCGACCGCTATCGCCTCGCAACGCCTTTCCAATGAAGAAGCAGGCGAGATCTTCGATGAGGACTCCGCGCGCTCCCCCGTAGCGCCCTCGTTGCGCTCGCCACCTCGAAGGCGCCCTCGCCGGCCAACTACTTGAGCGATCGTCCCTTCCGGTATAACGAGGAACGCCGTCACCACCAACACGGTGACGCATAGAATGCCAACCGTGGACATCTGCACGTCTCCGACCAGCAGACGCGCGTGAATCTCGCTTCCCGCGAGATAGCCCAAGCCCATGCCGCACAATGTTGCGGCCACCCCCCACCCGAACACCCGATAGCGTCCGCAAGCATCCACGCGCCGCTTCGCCAGATCGACGAACAGTATCCACGTTACGATATCGAACAGCTCGTAGCCGATGCCTATGAGCAGCACGGACAGCGCCCAATGGTCATAGAAGAACAGCGAGACAATGGCCATGCCCAGCGCCATGAGCGGAAGCGACAGGCGATACGCAAACACGGGCTCGAAGCGATCCCCGCACAAGAACGCGAACAGCAGAAACAGGACGCCCACCACCGCCAAAGCGAATACCGAGCTGCCGCCGAACACGACGAAAGGATCGACCACCCCTTCGCCGGGAAGCGAGTCGAATACGCGGCATAGGAAACTGAACACCCCGATGCTCACCATCAGCTGGGCGATGGATTTGCGCGACAAGGCGGGCCGATCCCGTTCGGGCTGCCTTGCCGGCTCGACCGAGACCCCGTCGAGCGACTGCTCTTTGTCGATGCGCGAAGTCTCCACCAGCAACAGCACGAACGACATGATCGGAAACACGAAGAACGCAAGAAACCCTCGCTCGCCTATGACGAGGGCAATGAGCAGCGCGATGACGACGGCCGTGGCAGGATAGCACGCAAGCGCGAACGGCACGGGGCGGCGAGCGTACTCGTTTCCCCACAGCACCTGCAAGAAGCTCGAGGCAGCGCCTCCGACGACCACGAGCGCCGCCAAGGCGATCGGCTGACCGCACGCCAGGGCTATCGGTGTCGCAACAGCGCATGACACGGTAAGCGCCCCCGTCAGACCGCGCATTCGCGCCTCGAATCGATCCTGCGTTGCAGCGCGTCGCGCTGCAACGGCAACGCCAGCGGCAGCGGTGGAGCCGGCAAGCAGGAACGCCCAGTTCGAGTTCGTCACGAGCGTCGTCACTGCAGCTGCGGAAAGGCACAATACAATCCATGCTCGGCAGAACGCAAGACCGAGCAGCACGATATAGAAATCCAACGATTTCCAGTCAGGGCAAAATGCCGTGAGCTTGTTCCGCAGACACGTCCCCATTGCTCCCCTCTTTCATCGAATCCCGCTTCCCTTGCGCGGTGCGGCACCGTCCCCTGTGCCCAGTATAGCAATCTCCTCTTCATCGCATATCGGATGGAGCGCCCTAATGGCTCCGCCCCGATGCTTCCCACC
The DNA here is from genome assembly GCF_000185625.1 of Eggerthella sp. 1_3_56FAA. Classification (NCBI taxonomy): domain Bacteria; kingdom Bacillati; phylum Actinomycetota; class Coriobacteriia; order Eggerthellales; family Eggerthellaceae; genus Eggerthella; species Eggerthella sp. 1_3_56FAA. The sequence continues at coordinate 1,095,756 of NZ_GL622580.1, read as the reverse complement.
TGCCGATCTCCCGACAAGGAAAAAATAGGGCGTCGAACTCGATGGCAAGCGAACGCATCCCGCGTACGGTAAACGAAGTCGCCGACCGTTCAAGGCGAAACCAAAACAATGCAAGGAGAAGGAGAGGCAATGAGCACGAAAGAACAGGGAGGGCTGTCGCGCCGCTCGTTTCTGAAGGGAGCGGGCGTCGCTGCCGCCGCTGTGGCAGGTTCCGCCGCGCTGGCCGGCTGCTCGTCGGACGCAGGCGCGTCGCAGGAGTGGCTGCCGAAGAGCTGGGACTACGAGTGCGACCTCTTGGTCATCGGCTACGGAGGCGCGGGCATGTGGGCGTCTCTCATCGGCGCCGACGAGTGCGGACAGCAGGTGCTCGTGCTGGAGAAGGCTCCGGTGCGCGGCGGTGGCAACAGCTCCATCAACAACGGCGAGTTCGCCGTCATCAAGGACGCTGAGGGCATGCGCCAGTACTGGCACGAGATGACGCAAGACGTGGACACGCCCTCGGCCGTCATCGACGCCTGGATCGAAGAAGGCCTGCGAAACTGCGAATACGCCGACAAGTACGAACTTGAATACGACATCAACGAGCAGGCCATCGCAGGCACCATTCCCGAGTACTCCTTCCTGCCGGGCGGTGCGGGCTGCCAGTCCATCGCCGACCCTCCGGGATTCGGCATGGCCTCGTTCGAGATCCTCGACCAGAAGCGCAAGGATCTAGGCATCGAGGTGCTGTTCGACTGCCATGACGAGCATCTTATCCAGAACCCCGACACTAAGGAGATCGTCGGCTGCACCACGATGATCGGCTCCGAGGAGAAGACGGTCAAGGCTCGCAAGGGCGTCATCCTCTGCACGGGCGGTTTCGAGTTCAACGAGGATATGAAGCGCAAGTACCTCAAATGCTACCCCTTCAAATTCGAGGGCTGGAAGTACAACACAGGAGACGGCATCAAGATGGTCGAGGAGGTAGGCGGCAAGCTGTGGCATATGGGCATGGCCGGCGCTATGTACGGCATGTGGACGCGCGATCCCGAGAACGACTTCCTCATCCTCATCATGCCGCCGGATCAGACATTCATCTACACCGATCGCCTGGGGAAGCGCTGGGTCGACGAGATGCGCATCGGCTCCCCGCACAACGGATGGCACGCGTTCACGCACTTCAACGACGAGATCTGCGACTACGATCACTGCCCCAGCTGGTGCGTGTTCGACCAGACGCTGTTCGAAGCCGGCCCGATGTCCACGCGCCAAGGCGACTGGTTCGAGTGCGGCAACTTCACCACCATGCTCCCCGACGAACTGCGCGACTGGGAAGGCTGGTCCGACGACAACCAGGCCGAAGTGGACAAGGGTTGGATCATCAAGGCCGACACCATCGAGGAGCTCGCCGCCAAGATGAAGGAGATCGACAAGTGGATGGACGTCGGCACGCTCAAGGCCACCATCGACACTTGGAACCAGGTCTGCGAAAACGGCGAGGATCCCGAGTTTCACCGCTCGCCCGCCACACTGAACCCGCTGAACAACCCGCCGTTCTACGCCTACACGGTGTATCCCGGCTCGTGCTCCACGCTCGGCGGCGCAATGAAGAACGAACACGGCCAGGTGCTGGACGTGTTCGCAGAACGACCCATCCCGCGTTTGTACGGCGCCGGCAGCTTCGGCAACATCCACTCGCATACGTACGGCATCACCGGCGGCAACGTGGCCGAGAACATGATCTGGGGACGCATATCCGCCCGTCACGCGGCGTCGCTCGACGCGTGGGACGAGAAGAAGTAAGGAGAAGCGCATGACCGTGCAAGCACACACCGCCGACCGGCGCCTCGTCGTGCTCGCCGTCCTCGGCGTCGTCCTCGCGCTCACGGCCGCGATGTGGACGCTCGCGGGCTGCGCGCCGAAGGCGGAGCCCTCGGCTCCGGCGGCGTCCGAGCAGAAGGACGGGAACGGCGGCTCTTCGGCCATGGACGGCCAGCCGGTGAACTGGACGATGGACTCCGACTGCTCGATGTGCCACACCGTCGAGGCCGCGTCGGCGACCGACGCGTCCTGCCCGCAGGCCTCGGCCCACGAGGCCGAGGGCGTGACCTGCGTCCAGTGCCACACCGACGAGGCCGCGCTCTCGACCGAGCACGCCGACGTGAAGTTCGGCGACAAGGCCGCCACCAAGGCGACCGTGGTCACGGTGGACCCCGAGACCTGCATCTCGTGCCACGGCACGATGGAGGAGATGGCCGCCAAGACCGCGGACTCCACGGCGCTCACCGACGACGAAGGG
>NZ_GL622580.1:1086254-1093303 GCF_000185625.1 Eggerthella sp. 1_3_56FAA | reverse complement strand
CGTCCTCGCGCTCACGGCCGCGATGTGGACGCTCGCGGGCTGCGCGCCGAAGGCGGAGCCCTCGGCTCCGGCGGCGTCCGAGCAGAAGGACGGGAACGGCGGCTCTTCGGCCATGGACGGCCAGCCGGTGAACTGGACGATGGACTCCGACTGCTCGATGTGCCACACCGTCGAGGCCGCGTCGGCGACCGACGCGTCCTGCCCGCAGGCCTCGGCCCACGAGGCCGAGGGCGTGACCTGCGTCCAGTGCCACACCGACGAGGCCGCGCTCTCGACCGAGCACGCCGACGTGAAGTTCGGCGACAAGGCCGCCACCAAGGCGACCGTGGTCACGGTGGACCCCGAGACCTGCATCTCGTGCCACGGCACGATGGAGGAGATGGCCGCCAAGACCGCGGACTCCACGGCGCTCACCGACGACAAGGGCACCACGGTGAACCCCCACGACGTCCCCTCGAACGAGAAGCACGAGGAGAACCCCGCCACGTGCACCGACTGCCACAACAACCACTCCAAGGATCTCCCCAAAGACTCGATGCGCTACTGCGCCCAGTGCCATCATCGGGGAACCTTCGAATGCGGCACCTGTCACGAGCTTCGCGAACGCGCGACAACGTAGGACATCCCGTTCACAGGGCGGCTTTCTCCCGCCCCCCCACTTTGAAGAGCCCGGCACCCCCTCCCGCCGGGCTCTTCGTCGTTCGGCGAACGCCACCCGGGCATGAAAAGGAGTATCATCGTGGGGTTGTCGGAGAAGAGAGGAACCGTTATGCCGTCGATCGTTCGCGTCGCGTATTTCAGCCCCACGCATACCACCAAAACCGTCGCGGAAGAGGTAGCCGGCGCGCTGGCTGCGCCGCTTGGCGCTTCCGTCGAGATCGTCGATCTCACGTTGCCGGGGCATCGTCCGGCCGACGTCTCGTGCGGCGCCGACGACGTGCTGGTGTTCGGCTTCCCGGTGTACGCCGGGCGCGTGCCCGCGCTGCTGCGCGACGAGTTCGCACACCTGATCGGCCAAGATACGCCCGCCGTGATCGTGGGGCTGTACGGCAACCGCGACTTCGACGACGCGCTGCTGGAAGCCGCCGACCTGCTAGGCGAGCGCGGGTTCGACGTGGTGGCGGCGGGCGCGTTCATCGGCGAGCACTCGTTGACGGCCCGCGTGGGAACCGGCCGCCCCGACGACGCGGACGTAGCCGCAGCGCAGCGCTTCGGCCGAGAGCTGGGCGAGCGCCTGGCGCGCGGAAGCCGTCTGCCCCAACCCGCCATCAAGGGAAACCGCCCCTACAAAGAGCTCAAGCCCGGCGCCGACGTGCGCCCCATCACCACCGACGCGTGCACGAGCTGCGGCATCTGCGCGGCGCGCTGCCCGCTCGGCATCATCGACGAAGACGATCCCGCGCTCATCGGCGAGGGCTGCCTCCACTGCTGCGCCTGCGTGAAAAGCTGCCCCGAAGACGCGAAATACTTCTCGAGCGAATCCACCGACGCGGTGATAGCCATGCTGGAATCGAAATGCCTCGAGCGGAAGGAGCCGGAGCTGTTCTGGTAGGGCGCGCCGCGCTAGTCCAGCAGCGCTTCGCCCAAAACCGAGTCGAAGCGCACCGACGTACCGTCGGCGTAGGCTACGTTCCACACGCGGTAGTCGAGATGCTCGGGTACGCCGCCCGCTTCGAGCGCGCAGGATTCGCCCGACGTATCGACATCGCCCTTCGCACGACCAACGGCCTCGACCTCCGTCACGCTCGCTGCGACATCGCCGGCATCGGCGTCCGCCGCGCGCTCCTCGGCGGCGATGTCCGAGGGATCAACGCCCTGGCGCAGCGCAGCCTCCGCTTCGGCCACGGCTTCGGCAAGCTCGCTGTCCGTGGGCGCATCGCGCTTCGACTGCGAGCCCTGCAGCTCGTCGGTCCACCCCTCGCCCGTCGCAAGGTCCACCTCTTCGGAATATCGGTCGACTTCCTGCGTTTCGGGACGGTGCGCCGCCTCGTACAGCTGCGATTCCAGATAGTTGGTACGATGCGCGTCGGCTACCTGCGCCTCGATGCTCGCGCACGCGGGAATGCGGATGGCGGCGATGGCATCCGCGCCGAACGCACCCCCCGCAAGCAGCTGGCGCGCACGGGCGACGAAGCCGGCAGCCTCGGGCGGGATGGAGGAATCCTTCATGCGGATGGCGATGACCGGCCCCGCGCCGAACTTCACCTCGGCCCAGGTGAACGGCACCGGCTGCTCGCCATTGTTCTGCCTGGCATCGTTCTCGCGCGCCACCAGGGCAGACGTCTCGGCGAACTCCTCGTCGAGCCACGTGGCCAGCGCATCGCGCCACAGCGGATCGTCGTCGGCCTCGGCGGTGACCGTGTCGTCGCCCAAATCGAACCGCAGCACGTTCGCGCGCTGCGAGCCCTTCGCGGCGCGCACCACCTCGGTGGGAGCGACGGCCGTGAAGCGGCGCGCCATCTCGACGCTGTCGCCGCCCTGGTAGCTGTCCTCGTCGAGGACGATATGCAGTTGCACGGGAGGATGGATGGATGCGGACATGGAGGTTCCTTTCGACGCAAGCCGAACGTCGGCGCGCCCGAGGCGGCCGAAGCGCTTCGGCGGAATGTTCACTACCAGCGCATTGTCGCCCATGCCGCCGTGCGCGCACCACGCATCGCGCGCGCGTTGCGCAACCGTTGCGACCTAGAAACCGGTTTTAGGGAGAAGGCCTCCGGAGCAGAACTTGCATGCGCTTCTGCATTTTTTTCGACTTCGTGGCAAAACAGACGTAGCGCCACCAGGGGCTTTGCCGCATCCGCCTATCGCCCTTCACGAACGCGCTTTCTGACAGCAGCAAAAGACCTGATGAGAAGGCCTCTCGCAAGACCACTCTTGCCACGAAGTCGAAAAAAATGCAGAAACACCTTCCGATTCCGCTTTCGAAGAGCGAGGGGGGGGGGTCGAAGAACGCGCGCCAGAGCTCAGAACGCGAAAAAGCCGCCGCTCCGGGAGGGAGGGGCGGCGGCTTCAGGGGATGCAGGCGCCGCGGGATGGCGGCACCTGCGAGGGGAACGCTTAGATGTCGAGGCTGGGGATCTTGGCCTCGGCGTCACCACCGGCAGCGTTGATGCCGGCGATGCGGCCGAAGGTCACGCAGCGGCCGTGGCCGATGCCCGGCACGTACGTGGGATAGTCGCCCGCGCCGAAGAACTCGCCGGCAGCCGAGCCGCACACGTACAGGCCCTCGATCGGCTGGTCCTCGGCGTCGAGCACCTGGGCATCCACGTTGGTGCGCAAGCCGCCGCACATGGTGAGCAGGCTGGCCACCAGCTTGCCGGCGTAAAACGGCGGGTCCTGCACCTTGCCCATGACTTCGGGGCGCTTGCCGAAGTCGAGATCCTTGCCCAGATCGCACAGCTCGTTGTAGCGGGCGACCGTGGCTTCGAGGTTCTCGGGCGGCACGCCCATCTTCTGCGCGAGCTCTTTCAGCGAGTCGGCCTTCACGGTCTGACCCTTCTCGATCTCGCCTTCGAGCACGATCTGCTGAGCCTCCAGGTTGTATTCGCCGCCCACGGGCTGCGTGAGCTGGCCCCACTGCAAGCCGCCGCCGAGGCCGGCGTCCATCTGCGCCTTCACCTGCTCCAAGCCGTGCGAGTCGTAGATGGTCCAGGCGTCCTTCTGCGTCTGCAGCGCCTTCGTGACGCTCTTCGACTGGGTGTTCACGTCCTCGTTCTTGAAACGCTTGCCGTCCCAGTTCACGTGCAGGAAGCCGTAGCTGGCCGCGCCGAAGTCGAGGTGCATGACGGCCGCGTGCGGCTCGGACTTCTGCATGGCGGCACCCGCCCAGATAGCCTGCTTGTGCATGTCGCCGGTGTCGCAGTCGGGCGGGTTGTAGAAGCGGCCGTCCATGGCGTAGGCGGTCATGGGCGAGTAGTACTGGAACATCTCGTCGTCGGCCGCGTAGTCGCCCGAGGCGATGATGACCGATTTCGCGTTGATCTGCGTGTACTCGTCCTTGCCGGTGGAAACGATGGCGCCGGTCACCGGGCCGTTGCCGTCGCGGACGAGTCGTTCGCTCTTCGTGCTCCAGCGGATCTCGCCGCCCAGGTCGGCGATCGTCTCGTACAGCGCCGGCACGAGCACCGCGTTGCCGTACACGTCGCCCACGCCCGAGCCCTGGTAGAACGTGAAGTTGATGGTTTCCTCGTACTTGTCGGCCTGGTAGAAGATGTGCGTGACCGGGTACTCGGTGTAGTCGGGGCCCTTGTAGTAGCCGTCCCACAGAAGCGCTTCGAGGCCCTTCTTGGTAGCCAGGTCGTACAGCCAGTCGAAGCACGCGCCGCTCTTGTGCGCGAACTCCCACAGCAGCGGCTCCTTCACGCGGCCCTGCGCCCAGTTGATCCAGCGGCGCACGACGTTGTTGTAGTTCGGCTCTTCAAGCAGGCCCTGGTCCACCAGGCCCTGCTGCACCTTCGTGTGGAAGCCCGCGATATGCACGCCGCGCGCGACCACCGTCTCGGGGTTCTTGTCGATGGTGATGACCTTCTTCGCGCCCTCTTCCAGCGCGGCGATGGTGGCGCAGCAGCCGCCCAGGCCCGCGCCGATGACGAGCACGTCGCAGTCCTCGGTGTTCGCGATCTTGTCGGCGGAAATGGCTTCGGGCGCGATCTCCCAGCTGTGCATGCCGGCCACGTCGGGACCGGCCGAGGCGCCGCTTTCGGCGACCGGCATGCCGCCCGTCGTTCCGCCCGATGCACCCTCCGTCGTCGCCTTGGCCGCATCGCCGCCGCTTTGCGGAGCGCACCCCGCCAGCCCGGCAACCGCCGCGCCCGCGAGCGCGGTGCCGCCCAGACCCAAGAACGCACGACGCGAAAGACCCTGCTTCTTCTCTTCCTCCATGAGTATTCCCTCCTCCGTTGCCTACCCGCGGCCCCTTGTCGCCGCGTTGCCCCGACTGTACGCCCGACCTTGCAGGTCATCATCCCGTTGGCCGGGGGAACTTCGCCTCCCCCGCCCGATTTCCCCCTACCTGGGGGATGCCTTTTCGCGCAAGCGAGGCGGAAAGGGTGATGCCTGCGCGTATAATCTCTGGCGGGGAAAGCTGCCGAAACCGCCCGCCCGCGCACCGCGCGGCAGAGGCGGCCGATGCATGCAGGGGAGGATGCGGATGACACCATCGTTGCGCAAGGAGCTGTGGCGCACGCCCGATTTGCTGGGGTTCGCGGCGCACTGGACTTGGATCTGGTGCGTGTTCTGGAGCTCGCTGTTCTACGCCGAGGGGACGCTGCTCAACTCGTCGGAATCTGCCGGCGCGGCCGCAGGTCTTTCGACCATCGCGTTGGAGCCGCTGTGGGTGACCTCGCTGCTGGCGAACGTGGTGACCATCGCGTTTCTGCTGCTGCTCTCGTACTTGAGGAACCCGCTTTCCGACGTGAGATGCCTCCCCGCGCTCGCCGCTGCGCTCACCGCGCTGGGCACGTTGGCCATCTCCCATCCGTCGCTCGTGATGACGGGCGGCGGCGCCTCGACCGTCTACCTGGCCGGTTCGCTGCTCACCGGCGTGGGCAGCGGCATCGTCGTGGTGCTGTGGGCCGAGCTTTTGGCCTCGCTGGGGTCGCAGCGCACGGTGAACTACAGCGTGGCGGCGCTGCTGCTCGCAGCCGTGGCGTACCTGGTCATCAGCCTGCTGCCCATCGACGCGGCGCAGATGATCGTAGCCTTGCTCCCCCTGATCAGCATGGGGTGCTTCGTCCACTTCAAGCGCAGCGTGCCGCGGCCGCCGCGCGCCATGAGAAACGTGCGCGTGCGCGCGGTGCCACCCATGCGCATGATGGTGATCGCCGCGTTCTTCGGCGTGTCGTTCGGCGTCATGAAGGGGCTTATCGCACCCGTGGGCGACGAATGGATCGGCGTGCGTGACCAGCTGAACATCATCGCCATCGCGGGCGGGGCGCTGGCCGCGTTCGTCGCGATGAGCGTGTGCAAGATGGACTTCGACCACCTGACGTACCAGATCGCGCTTCCGCTCATGGCCGCGGGGTTCCTGTTTTTGCCGATGCACGAGCCATGGAACGTCATCGGCACCGCCGTGCATCAGCTCGGCTACCAGTACTTCTACATCGTGCTGTGGGCGCTGTGGCCCGTGCTGGCCTCGCACGGCAGCGTGCCCACGGGGTGGGTAGTGGGCTGGGGGCTTTTGTGCATCCAGCTGGGCCAGTTCGTCGGATCGGTAGCCGCCGCCATCGCACTCACGTTCGTTCAGGGCGACCTGGGGCTGGCCATGGTGTCGGCCGGGGTGATCTTCGTGATCCTGATCATCGCGCTGTTCGCCATGGGAAGCGGCTCGGCGAACACGGGCTGGGGCTTCGTGAAGCCCATGGAGGAAGCGGACGCCGCGTCCGATTTCGAGAAGGCCGGCACGCGCCTGGCCCGCCGCTGCCGCCTGTCGCCGCGCGAGATCGAGGTGTTCTTCCTGCTGGCGAAGGGCCGCAACCGCGCCTACATCCGCGAGGAGCTGGTCATCGGAGACGAGACGGTGAAGAGCCACATCAAGAGCATCTACCGCAAAGCCGACGTCCACTCGCAGCAAGAGCTGATCGATCTGCTGGAACGCGAGAGCAGCGCAGGCGAGCCGAGGGGACGGGGCTGATCGACGCGGCGAGGAAGCAGTGCGGCGGTTCGCTTCCGCCTCCTTCGCCACGTGGGCGCAAATGGGCAGCTGTGACAATTTCAAAGCGTCTGAAACCCGCTTCTCGACCGAGCATCCTGCATAAGGCCTGTTCACGTTTCAGAGCTGCAGCCGCGCAGTTCTGAACAAGGAGAAAATTGCCATGGCTGCCCATTTGCGCCCACGCCGAAGAGCCGAGGGAAAGCCCGAAGCCCTCTTCGAGGGCGATCCGTCGTTTGCAAGGGGGTTTGGGGAGACGAACCGCGCTCGGAGGGGGCTTCGAGGCCGGAGGGGTGCGGAAAGGGCGGAACCCGGATGCTTCACTTGAAACATCCGTTCTTTTGCTGCCGATGTTTCACGTGGAACAATTCGCCCGGAGGGGGTTCTCCCCCTCCGGACC
>NZ_GL622580.1:1078108-1085842 GCF_000185625.1 Eggerthella sp. 1_3_56FAA | reverse complement strand
GCTGCGGCCATGAGGAACGCGAACGTCGCGGGCCCCAGCACGCAGGCGTTGCCCAGGACGTAGAGGATCCACAGCACGCTGTCCCACGCGGGGCGGGCGGCCATGGTGTAGGAGTGCGCCATCACGGCGACCAGCACGACCGACAGCGCGACCGACAGCCAGGCGAGCCATTTGGGCACGCTGGCCCCGTCGTCGGAATTGCGCAGCATGACCAGGTAGGCCACGGCGACGACCGCCAGCACGACGATGGCGATCAGCTCCTGGGTGATGCCGCTCGTCAGGTGGCCGAAGCCGTTGAAGATGCGCTCCCAGTGCTCGAGGTGGAAGAACACCGCGATCCCGCCGAAGGCCAGAAGGACGGCGCTCGCGATCCAGGCCGGGACCTGCGCCTTCTTCCCGACGCCGAACGCGGCCATCAGAGCCTGCGTCCCGAACAGCCCCGCGCTCCACGCCACCAGCGTGGTGAACACGATCAAAGGCCACTGGAGCTCCATTATTCATCACCCTTCCAGTCGCGGTTGCGCAAGATGAACGCGAAGCACGGGTCGTTGCCTACGTTGGGCAGATGGTGCACGTCGGTGCCGGTGTCGAAGTCCTTCACCAGCTCGCCCAGCGTCACGCGGTTGCCCGCGTACAAGCCATCGTACGAACGGTCGGCGCTGTAGCCGACGGCCGGAGCCTCGAACGACTCGATCCCCTGCTCCAAATCGCCGAAGAAACGCGCGCGGCCGCCGCACTGGATGACGCACTGCGGCAACCCGCCCTGCCCCACGATCTGCGAGCACAGGGTGCACTTCTCCACGACGCCCTCCTCCTCGTTCAAATAGCGGACGTTGTAGGGGCAGCTCATCGCGCAGAACTGGCAGCCGATGCACTTCGCCTTGTCGATCTGCACCGTGCCGTCCTCAAGCTTGTGCGAGGCGCCCGTGGGGCACACCTTGACGCACTCGGGGTCGGCGCAATGCTGGCACTGCACGGGCAGGTAGTACATCTCAACGTCATGCGACGACGTAGCACCTTCCTTCAGAGAAGGACCGATGCGCAGCACCTTGTTCCAGTAGCTGCCGATGGGAACGTTGTTCACCGCCTTACAGGCCACCATGCAGCTCAGGCAGCCCACACACCGGTTGAGATCGGTGGCGATCGCGTACTGCGTCATAGCCTACGCCTCCTTTCGAATCTCGTAGTTCGGCAGCCATTCCTTCAGGCGCGGATCGGAGGCATCGTAGATGATCTCGGTGCCGTCCTCGGGCGCGCAGGGGATGACCTTGCCGTCGGGGCAGTTCTCGGGCGTCGCCTTGTATATCTTCACCGGCACGCCGCGCATGTGATGCGAGCTGATGAACTTGTCCTGGCCGTGCGGATCCCAGATGCATTCGATGTTCGACAGCATGCAGCCGTGCGTCGGGGCGGGCAGCTCCGGGAACCACCAGGCATGCTCGGCGTTCGCCCAGCCTTTCGCGATGCCATGGTACAAATCGACGCTCTGGCGCACCTTGCCCCACTCGGTCTCGATCCAAGCCCAATCGCCCTGCTCCAAGCCCAGTTCCGCAGCGTCGGCCGGATTCATCTCCAGACGCGGCGCAGGCCACAGCTCGCGGCACCACGGCAGCTGGCGATGCTCGGAGTGGAAGTACACGGGGATGCGGCGACCGGTGGTCAGGATGATGGGATACTCTTCCAGGTCGATCTTGCCGCCGTCGGCGGACGACGCGGGCGGCTCGTAGTTCGGCATCATCTCCTTGATGGGATCGAACTTGCCCGGCTCGAACTCGTTGGCCATGTCGATGCAGTAGGTTTCGAACGCCATAGACCAGAATTCCACGAGCGCGTTGGGCGTGGGGCAGCCGAAGTTGTTCACCGGCTGGCCCGAGTCGTCGACCGACCACGGAGCAGCCGTGCAGGCGTCTTTGCCCATGCGCATCCAACCGGTCTCGAAGCGGCGGTAGGTTCCCCAACGGTCGGGCTCGATCTCCTTCGCGTTGATCCAGCCGTTCTCCTGGAAATCCTCTTTGAAGTCCTCGAAATGCTCCCATTTGCAACCCGGATACCGCGTGTCGAAACCCGATTTCTCGTTGTGGGCCTGGAACCACTCCTCCAGGCGGTCGTCGTGGTGGTATGCGCCCGGGCCATCGCCCTTGATGCTCATCCACGTCCCGTTGGGATTGCCCTGCTTCTCGAGAGCCTCGAAGATCAGGCGGTTGATGTCGTAGTCGAACTTGGTGTCCGCCGGCGGCTCGATGGCGCGCTGCGTCAAACCGATGCCGCCGGACGCGCCCTGGCTCACACGGATGTTGTTCAGCTCCGTCCAGTGCTGGCACGGCAAAATGATGTCGGCCATCTCGGTACCGGGATGATGGAACATGTTGATGTCAACCCAGAAATCCAGCTTGGACAAGGCCTCCCATGCCAGCGTCGCGTTCGACATGTTCATGAACGAGCCGGATTCGTTGATGCCGCCCTTGAGCGGATACGGATCGCCGTTGATGCATGCTTCCCAGATGCACGTGGCATCGGCCCACTCGTTGTAGTACGGCAGGATCGGGAACTTCTCGGCGCCCACCATGTTGCTGAGAATCTCGCGCCGGTCGGGGATGTTCGTCGGCTCCAGCTTGACGTCGGGCAGGTAGAACGGCGGGCACTGCGGCTCGCCCGTGATGGCCTCCATGCCCTTGAGGGTCCACTTGACCTCCTGCGGCATGTTGACGCCGGGAGCGGCGGTGGCCTGCTCGTCGACCGGCGTGCGGGTCAGGCCGCGATTGCCGGCCGGGCCGTCGAAGTTGCCAGTCATGTAGGACAGGTGCAGAACGGCGCGCACGGTCTGAGCGCAATTGCCCACCTGGTCGGGAGCGAGGTTCAGATGGATGCCGCCATTGCCGTAGGTCTGGCCCTCAGGACGCGTCGCCCACGCGAGGCACGCCTCCTCCACGAGCGCCGGATCGAGGCCCGTCTTCTCCTGGCACCACTCCGTAGTGCACTCCTTCACGGATTCCTCCAGGTAAGCCCACACGGGCTTGGCAACGTGCTTCGTGCCGTCTGCCAGCTCGATCTCGTGCGTCCCCTTCAGATCGAAGTCGATGCCGGCCTCCTCCAGCTCCCAGTAAGACAGCGGGGGAAGATAGCCTTCCTGCGACGTTCCCTTGTACACGACTTCCATCTGATCGCGCGTGGGGGCGACGTGGTTGCAGCCTTCCCATTGCGTGGCATCGGCGTCCCAATACACCAGGCCGCCCGCGCCGTCGTTGGCGTTCTTGTTCCACGCATAGAACTTGTGGGGGCTGCCGCCCTCTTTCAGGTCACTCTCCTTCAGAAGACGGGTCTTCAGCTTCGTGCCGATGAGATCCTCCAAAGGCGGCACTTGGACAGGCGATGACAGATCGATGTAGCGGCCGTCCGTAGGCTCCATGTCCTCGACCACCAGAAGCGACGCATCGGTCCAACGCTTCACGAACTCCCAGTCCACCAGGTCGTGCTCGATGATGATGTGCTGCCAGCACAGCGCGAGCGCGCCGTCGGTGCCGGGCTTGAGATTCAGCCAGTAGTCGGCCTCCTTGCCCGAGCCGGACAGGCGCGGGTCGATGCAGATGTGTACGTCGGCCTCATTCATCTTGTCCACCAGGTTGCGGCAGCTGTCATCGTAGTTGGAGTTCTCGGGCGCGGTTCCCCACTGCACGTACACGCGCGGCCCGTCGCGCAACGCCATCCACGGGGCGCCGTCGACCGAGCTGATCCACCCCATCAGGCGGCGCGGCCCCTTGCAGATCTCGGAGGCAACGTGCGCGTTCGGGGTATCGAACAGCCATTTGTAGAACGCATAGGGGCCGTATACCCACTGGCGCGACGTACCCGCCATGTTGAAAATGGACTGCCCGCCGTACCGGTCGATGATCTGCTGGAACTTCTCACCGATGGTCTGCATCGCCTCGTCCCACGTGATGCGCTGCCAGCCGGGGTCCTCGCCCTTGGGATTCGTGCGCTTCATGGGATGGTAGATGCGATCGGGATGGTACGCCGCCTGGATGGACGACTGCGACTTGCCGCAGCAGTTACCGCTCGACTGGAACGACGACTGATCGCCCTCCACCTTGACGACGCGACCGTTCTGCACGGTCACCCACACGCCGCACTCCATCTTGCCGCAGCCGCGGCAACACGTGCGCACGCGCTTGACGTCGTCGCCGCGCGCAGCCGCGCCGGCATCCTCGGCCAGCGCCGCGTTCGGGGCGGCGGCCGTGCAGGCCACGGCAGCGCCCGTCACGGCAGCCAGCTTCGTGAACGCACGGCGCGTCAGATTGAGCTTTCCCATTCCTCCTCCTTCTCCGTCTCGTCCTTCGCGGCGGCCGCGGCTTCCGCGCCCGCTGCTTTGTTCGAGCATGCGCCGCGATGCCGTTAGGCGCATCATGCGTTTCTGCGAAAAGTCGAGCGAAGCAGCCGCTGCAACATCATGCGTTTCCCATGATTTTGGCGAAACCCCTGATAAATGAAGCATGACGTCAAACATCAACATAACGGGCCACGCAAGCCGGAAGGATCGAGCACGCTATAATGAGCCGCAGGGGATCGAGATCTTGAGGGGGAATTCTCGTGACGCACATGCCGAAACCGCTGACAACCGCTCGGGATCGATTGCGGGAAACGTCGCCGCGAAGCCTTCTGAACCTGCGCATGGTCGGCTTCGCCTTGGCGCGCGCCTGGGTGTACCTCATGTTCCTGGGCACCGCCACTAGCTCCATCACCTGGAACGGCGAACCGCTGCCCGGAGGAGCGTATCTGGGGTCGACGCTCGTGCTATGCGCCACCTTGTTCGCGAGCGCGATCTTCCATCGGCGCTTCGCGACGCTTATCAATCGCCGCGCCTTCCGGTTCCTCGGACCGGCCCTCACCACCGTCGGCACGCTTGCACTCGCCTACGCGACGCTGCCAGATGCTCCGTCGATCGAGCTATGCGCGCTGGGCTCGATCTTGACCGGTGCCGGATCGGGATTGATCGATCTGGGGTACGGCGAGCTGTACCGCAACGTCGATCCTCGTCGCACTTCGTTCGAAACGCCGCTCGCCTTCCTCATCGCGGCGGCCCTCTTCCCCGCCGTGCTCGCCTTGCCGCCCGTTGGAGCATGCGTGATCTGTGCGCTGCTGCCCGCGATTTCCGGTTGGATCCTGTTCGTGAAGCTGAAAACGTGGTCGTCGAAAATCGAACCCGTCGTGCAGCCTTTCGAGATCCACTTAGGCAAGTTCTCCTGGAAGATCGGCATATGCGCATGCCTCATCGGCATGGCCGACGGCGTAGTGCGCGCGGTTTTCATCACCGCGAACGCCGCGACCGTGGACACCTTCTACCGTTTCCCCTTGCTGTGGTCGAGCCTGCTTACCATCGCCATCATCTACGGCTGCGTGCTGTTCTCCAGCAAGACGGGCCTGCGCCCCGTGTACCGCTCCGTGATGCTGGTCATGGCCGTGTTCTTCATGCTTCTGCCCGTGTTCACCGGTTTCTCCGAAATCGAGAGCACCATCGCGTTGGCGGGTTACGGCACGTTCAACGTGCTTATCTGGATACTGCTCGCCGACATCTCGTTCACGTACCGGCTGTCGGGCATCATGGTGTTCGGCATCGGCTGGGGCATGGTGACGCTCGGCGTGCTGCTGGGCTCGTCGTTGGGACAGTTCGTGTGCACGTTCGCGCCGTTCTCGCCGCAAAGCCTCAGCCTGATCGCACTCATGGCCACGCTGGCCATCCTCATCTCGTACATGTTCGTGTTCAACGAGAACGACCTCATCGCGCTGGCGAAGGGCGACGAGGATAAGGACGCAGCCGAACCGAAACGCCAGCGTTTTCAAGATCGCTGCAAAGACGTGGCCGGCGAGTACGGCCTGTCGCCGAAGGAAACCGAGATCATGATCCTGTTCGCGAAGGGCCGCTCGAGCACCCGCATCCAAGAGGAGCTCTATCTGTCGCGCGGCACGGTGACCACGCACCTGCGCCACATCTACCAGAAGATGGACGTTCATGGCAAGCAGGAGTTCCTCGACGTGATCGAAGGACGCGAATAGTTTTCACGCCCGCCGCACACGCAAGGTCAACTTCGTCCGTCCAGTCGCCGGCGCCCTGGAGCCCTTCTTCGGGGTCGATTCGTCGTTTGCAGGGAGGGTGCGGGGAGGCGAGCCGTGCTCGAGAAGGGCATCGGAATTGGAGGAACCAAAGGGCGGGAGCCCGAGTGTCTCACGTGAAACATTTGTTCTTTTACCTCAGGATGTTTCACGTGAAACATCCGTTCTTTTGCGGCCAGTGTTCTTAGGCATCAAGGCGTTGCTTGTCCGCTGAGCAAATTTGCGCTACTATTGAGCAAATTTGCTCAATAGGAGGCGACCATGCACGAATACCGCAGACCTCTCGTCAACACGCTCGTCGCACGCATGCGAGAACCTCGCCGCTTCATCCAGATGCTCGTCGGGCCGCGCCAAACCGGCAAGAGCACTGCGATCAGACAGGCGCTCGCCCAGGTCGACCTTCCGCGCCACGTCGCCTTGGCAAGCATCGACTCCTCGAGTCGCGACTGGCTTCGCGCCCAATGGCTCCAAGCCCGCAACCTCATCAACGAGGGGTCGCCATCGGCATTACTCGTCATCGACGAGGTGCAGCTGGTCAGCCAATGGTCGGCCGTCGTGAAGGAACTGTGGGACGAAGATACCTGGAGCGGCATCGACCTGCGCGTGGTTTTGACCGGATCGTCGTCGATCCTCCTTCAACGAGGCCTGGTCGAGGGACTTACCGGTCGATTCGAAACGATCCGGAGCACCCATTGGGAATTCGCCGAATGCAAGGATGCGTTCGGCTACTCCCTCGATGACTTCCTCTTCTTCGGCGGCTATCCCGGCGGAGCGGCGCTCAAAGACGACGAGCAACGCTGGCTCAGCTATATCAACGATGCCGTGATAGAGCCCAGCATCTCGAAAGACGTCATCGCCCTCGAAGAGGTGCGGAAACCCGCGCTGATGCGCAAGCTCTTCCACCTCGGCGCGCCGTATTCCGGGCAGGAGCTGTCGTACCGCAAGATCCTGGGCCAGCTCGACGACGCAGGGAACACAACGACCGTCGCGCACTACCTCGACCTTCTCGACGGAGCCGGACTGCTTTGCGGCTTGCAGAAGCACGACCCCAAACTCATCAGGGAGAAGGCGAGCTCGCCCCGCCTCATGGTGTACGACACCTCCCTCATGACGGCAACGTATGGACGCTATCGCGATTTCCTTCTCACCGATCCCGAGCGCAAAGGGCACCTGGTCGAAAGCGCTGTCGGGGCGTTTCTGCTAGCGCAGTCCAAAAAGCAGAACTTCGAGGTTCATTGGTGGAGGGAAGGCTCGAACGAGGTCGATTTCGTGCTTGCGCAGGGAGAATCCGTAACCGCCATCGAAGTCAAAAGCGGACGCGTGAAGTCGCTCAAAGGCCTGACGGCGTTCGTTAACCTCGTGCCGCATGCGCGAACCCTGGTGGTCGGCTCGAGTGAATGCCCACTCGAAGCGTTTCTCCACGGCGACGTGCCGCTGCTTTAGCGTCTGGACGCCCCGAAGCCCTCTTCGAGGGCGATCCGTCGTTTGCAAGGGGGTTTGGGGAGACGAACCGCGCTCGGAGGGGGCTTCGGGGTCGGAGGGGTGCGGAAGGGGCGGAACCCGGATGCTTCACGTGAAACATCCGTTCTTTTGCTGCCGATGTTTCACGCGGAACAATTCGCCCGGAGG
>NZ_GL622580.1:1045966-1077596 GCF_000185625.1 Eggerthella sp. 1_3_56FAA | reverse complement strand
GGCGGCGCCTACGAGGGCGGCGAGGCCTGCGGGAGCCCCGGCGTCGGCCGCGCGCCCGGCGGGCTGACCTGCGGGCGGCGCTGCGGCCATGAGGAACGCGAACGTCGCCGGTCCCAGCACGCAGGCGTTGCCCAGGACGTAGAGGATCCACAGCACGCTATCCCACGCCGGCCTCGCGGCCATCGTGTACGAGTGCGCCATCACGGCCACCAGCGCGACCGACAGCGCGACCGACAGCCACGCCAGCCACTTCGGCACGCTCGCGCCGTCGTCGGACTTGCGCAGCATGACCAGGTAGGCCACGGCGACGGCCGCCAGCACGACGATGGCGATCAGCTCCTGGGTGATGCCGCTCGTCAGGTGGCCGAAGCCGTTGAAGATGCGCTCCCAGTGCTCGAGGTGGAAGAACACCGCGATCCCGCCGACGGCCAGAAGGACGGCGCTCGCGATCCAGGCCGGGACCTGCGCCTTCTTCCCGACGCCGAACGCGGCCATCAGCGCCTGCGTCCCGAACAGCCCCGCGCTCCACGCCACCAGCGTGGTGAACACGATCAAAGGCCACTGGAGCTCCATTATTCACCGCCTCCTTGCCATTCATGGTCACGCAGGATATAGCGCACCGACGGATTGTTTCCCACATTAGGCAGCACGTGCACGTCTTCATCCGTGAAGGGCTTGCAGAACTCCCCGAGAACAATGCGCTCGGTTCCGTTTTCCGCACCTTCGAACGATTCGATGCCCTTATCCAAATCACCGAAGAAGCGCGCCATGCCACCGCATTGGCTGACGCATTGCGGCAGCTCGCCCTGGGCGATCTTCTGCTCGCAAAGGGTGCACTTCTCAACCACGCGCTCCTGCTCGTTCAAGTAACGAACGTTGTAGGGACAAGCCATCGCGCAGAACTGGCAGCCGATGCACTTGGACTTGTCAACCTGCACCGTGCCGTCCTCAAGCTTGTGCGAGGCGCCCGTCGGGCACACCTTCACGCACTCGGGGTCGGCGCAGTGCTGGCACTGCACGGGCAGGAAGTAAAGATAAGAATCCGCATCCTGCGCACCTTGTATAGAAGCATTCGGCCCGATGCGTAAAACCTTGTTCCAAAAACTGCCAATGGGCACATCGTTCACGGCTTTGCATGCGACAGCGCATGCCAAGCACCCGACGCACCGATTCAAGTCGGTGACAATAGCATACTGGGTCATGGCCTACTCCCTCCCTTCGTACGTCGGCAGCCATTCTTTGAGACGAGGATCGGAAGCATCGTGGATGATCTCAACGCCGTTGTGGTCGCAAGGCACCGGATTGCCGAACGGGGAGTTCTCGGGCGTTGCCTTGTATATCTTGCCGAGGTACGCACGCAGGTTAGACGCGCCGCAATGCGGATCGCGCGCCCAGTTGTCTATCAAGTGGTTGACCGCGCATAGCTCGTGGCCCGATCCCGATTGCTTGAATTCCGGGAACCACCACTGATGCTCGCAATTGATAGTGCCGGGACGGATCCCGTAGTACAAATCGGCAACCTCGCGAATCTTCCCATATGGCGTCTCAATCCAAACCCAATCTCCCTGTTCTATGCCATACGTGGCGGCATCGTCTGGATTGATTTCCACGCGCGGCACCGGCCATTGCTCGCGACACCACGGCAGCTGCCGGTGCTCGGAATGGAAGTACACGGGAATGCGGCGTCCCGTAGTGATGATCAGCGGGTATTCTTTGTACATGTCAGGATCGCTCACAGGACTGTGCGGTGGTTCGCGATACGTGGGAAGATTCCACTCGCCATCGGGATGGAACGACTCCATGACCGTAGACCATATTTCGATCTTCTTTGTCGGAGTGTAGAACCCGGGAAGCCAATCACCTTGAGAACCTACGAACCCACCCGCATTGCGAGCGCGATTCGCACCGGTTTCGTAGCGGCGATACGTTCCCCACAATTCCGGTTCAGTTTCCTTGCAATCCCACCAGCCATGTTCCTGGAAACGCTGCTCGAATACCTTCCATCCCTTCGGCTCGAAACCCGCCACCGACATGTCCAGCATTTCCTCGACGCTAGGATATTCAGGATAACCAGGAATAACGTTATAGGGGAGGCCTTTGTATTCGTACAACATGCGAATGATCTCGCCGTCGAACTTCGCTTCACCAGGCGGGTCGATGCATTTGACCGTCGCGCCCATAGCGCCCGAAGCGCCCTGGGATGAACGCGGACTGGACAACTCCAAGAAATGAGCGGCAGGCAAAACGATGTCGCACAAACCACCGCCAGGAGTGTGCCACAGGTTGCATTCCACATAAAAATCGAGCTTCTTGAGAGCCTCCCATGTCGTGGTGGTGTTGCACTGGTTCATGAAGTTCCCCGACGAATTGAACGCGCCAACGACCGGATACGGTTCTCCGGTGAGCACCGCATTCCACGTAGCCGCAGCATCGGCCCACATGCCCCACCAATACAGCAGCGGAATCTCATCGCGACCTAAGATCTTCTCCATCTGCCCCGGCGAAAGCATGGGCATGCCCGAACCGTTGTTGGCAAAACCCATCTGACCGCCCTCGATGGGAGCGCGCGTTGACGCACGCTGACCGCCCGGCGTATCGTAATTTCCCGTGATGGCCGTCAGATAATCAAGCGCGCGCACATTCTGGATGGCGGTATTCGCATGCTCGGTGGCCAGCATGTACTGAATACCGCCATTGCCATAACCCTTTTCCGGATGAAGGGGCGTGCCGTAAGCCATAGCCGCCGCACGAATCTGATCGGCCGGAACCCCGGTGATTTCCTCAGCGACTTCAGGAGTGTATTCCGCGCAGCGATCGGCGTACTTTTGAAACACCGGCTGCACCTTATGCGTCGACCCGTCTTTGAGCGTCACTTCGAATTCCCCAAACAACGCCGGATCTATTTCAGGGTCGAACGGAGTAGGATCAATGACAAAACCTTGATGGAAGCCAGGCGCGAGATTCTCCTGCGAAGCTTCCTTCCCGGCCGTCGGCTTCGTCCATTCCTCACCTTCCCAAAAACCGGTTTCGGAATCGAAATAGGTCAGCCTCCCAGCAAGGTTGTCCCAAACCATAAAACGCTTTGGGCTTCCGTCCTCCAGCAGATCCGATTCCTTCAGCAAATGCGTCTTGAGTTCGAATGGGGTCATGACAATGGGCGAAGCCTCGGTCCAGCCGGTCGGCTCCATGTCTTCGCACACGAGAAACGGACCGTTGGTCCACTTCTTCGTGAACAACTCGTCGTACAGATTGTTTTCAATGATGACGTTCGTCCAAGCCAACGCCATCGCCCCATCGGTACCGGGTCGCAGGTGCAGCTGGAAGTCCGCCTCTTTACCCATGTTCGTTTCGCGCGGATCGACGCAAATGTGCGTGGTCGAGCGCGTCGCCACATCCACAGTGGTGCGGCAGCTGTCATCGTAGTTCGACATCTCGGATGCACCGCCCCAGGCCACGTACACATCAGGATGGGCAACCGTCTCCATCCAGCTGTCGGCGAAGCTCGAGCACATAAGAGTGGCGAAATGGCGCGGGCCCTTGCAGATCTGCCACGCCTGCACGATGTTCGGCGAATCCCACAGGTACATGCCGTTGGACGCTCCGAACATGCACCACACGCGCGACGTGCCGCACATGCCGAACAGCGATTCGCCTCCGTAGCGCGCTTGCAGCTCGTCGAATTTCGACACGATCGTGGTCATGGCCTCATCCCAAGAAATACGCACCCAACCGGGATCATCGGATTCCTTGTCGTTCGTTCGTTTCATAGGATAATGCAGACGATCAGGATGGTATGCCGCCTGAATGGCCGCTTGCGATTTGGTGCAGCAGTTCCCCATCGACTGGAACGCCGTAGGGTCGCCCTCCATCCGAACGACACGCCCGTTCTGCACTACGGCGATAACGCCGCATTCCATTTTGCCGCAGCCGCGACACCCTGTTCGGATACGCTTGATGTCACCTCCCACCGGCTTATCGACGGCATCGTCAGCAACAGCCAAACTCGGCTCAGCCAACGCGGAGATGCCGAACGCCGCGCCTGTCACGACCGAGACTTTGACGAAATCCCGTCGCGACATATGCAGTTTACCCATACCCTCCTCCTTATTTTCGACCCTGCCCACGACGACCCCATTAAGGAGATCGCATCTTCCTTCAGTATGAAAAGCAACTCGAAGATAGGGAAATAACGTTTCGGCACACATCGCCCCGCATGCATTCCGATTCAAGCCCCTCCCATTCCGATGCGTTATAAGACCATGCCAACAGGCCTAAGGAAAGCGCGTGTACCTCTCAAAATCACCCAGGATGCTACAATGGCTTTTAAGACGAGCGATGCTGGGGGGGCATCGAACCTCGCAATGCAATCGCCGAATGGGTTTTCATTCGGCGGAGGGGGGGTCATCATGAACATCGAATCCTGCAGAGAATTCATCGAGCTCGCTCAATGTCTGAACTTCACCGAGGCGGCCGGAAACCTCAACATCACCCAACCGGCATTGAGCAAGCACATGCTCGCCCTTGAAAAAGAATTCGGAATAGAACTGCTTGATCGAGGGAAAAAAGGAGTTCAGCTAACCGAAGGCGGACGCATCTTGTTCGAAAGCGCCGGGGTCATCGTGAACGAATACGACAAGACCAGAAACACGCTCGAACAGCTCAAAGCGAAGCGCCCTATTCACGTGGTCGGACACATGGAAGACTCCGACATAGCCTCCCTCGCTTCTATGACGGCAATGATCGCCCGCGAAAATCATCACGCGAACATCGTTTTCGACCGCAACATCGACGACCCCTTCACGTTGCTATCGAGAGAGTCCATCGATTTGTTCATCGGATACACCAACCCCCGTCACGCCGAACAAGAGGGATTGATCAGTAGGCCGTTCGTGTCGATTCAATTGCTCGCAATCGTAGAAAACGACCATCCGCTTGCCAACCGAACCTCGATCTCGTGGAAAGATCTGCAAACGCAAACGCTGGTGAAATTCATGAGCGACAAGACGAACCCTGCCTGGGATCAAATCGAAGCCGCATGTATCGATTACGGATTCGAGCCCAAGACCAGGCCCGTATCGGCAGGCAACGACGTGGAGTTCTTCAGCACACCGCTCAGAGGCAACGTCCTCATATGGAAAAAGACGCAAAAGCAGATCGGCTTACTGCTGGAAACCGGAAAGCGCACCGGTATACCGATCGAGGAAAAAGACAAGAACCTCGTAGCATACGCCGTCTACCATCCTAGAAACGAAGAACGCTTACGCGATTTCTTCGCTGCGGCAGAAGAGGCCCAAACTCTTCTCGACCGGCGTAAGGATCGCAAAAGCGAGCAGTAGCCGCTGGTTGCCACGACGCCCTCGAAGTCTCCTTCGAGGGCGTTCTGTCGTTTGCAAGAAGGGTCTGGAGAGGCAAATCGCGCTCGAAGGGGCTTCGAGGCCGGGGTAGGTCGGGAGGGTGGAATCCGGATGTTTCACGTGAAACATCCGTTCTTTTACGGCCGGTGTTTCGCGTGAAACATTTTGCGGAAAGGACTCCTTCCCTTCCCGTGCGCCACCCCAACGCCCCGCTCCTAGCGCTCGTACACCTGGTCGCAGTTGAGCAGATCCTTCATGGAGTGCCAGATCTGGTGCGGGTTGCCCGGCGGGTTCTTGAGCGGCTTCATCGGATAGCGCTCCTGCGCGCCCGACAGCAGATCGACGGCGAACACTTCGTCGGACAGCTCGAGCGCGCCTTCCGGGCAGATGTCGGTGCAGCAGCGGCACTTCACGCAATCGACCGGGCGATGCGTCACGCCGATCGAGCCGTCTTCGTCCGCGTACTTCGCGATGGCCCCGGTGGGGCAGAACGTGGCGCACATCTGGCACGACGAGCACTTCTCGGGATCGATGATCACATGGCCCCACAAGCGCGTGTCCATGAGCACATCCTGCGGCTGCCCCAACGAATCGAGCGCGGCCAGCAAACGTTCGCGGCGGTCGGGAATGAAGTGAGGCAGCGTGCCGTCCTTGCCCACCTTCACGAACCTCGGCTCCCGCCGCTCCTCCACACCCAATGCGTCCTTGACGGCGTAGTCGGCCGTCACCGCCGCAACGTTCTTAGCCTCGTCCTTCATGCTGGCGAAGAAACCCCGACGGCTTGCATCATAGCCCTCGTCACCTGACCGGCGAACGAACGAGGGGAGCTTCTCCACCAGGTCGATGCGCATATCGTTGTTCCAGGTTTCCAGCAGCGCGCTCGCCGTGTCGCACACGACCTGCGCCATCTCGGAACCCGAAACATGCTCGCATTGCGCGCAGCGCGCCTGCACGAGGCTCACTCGGTGCACTCCCAGCGCCGCCAGCATGACCAGCAAGCTTTCCTCCACGCGCCCCAGGCACGTGACGCCCACCACCTTCTCGGGGTCGTACAACCCGTCGGCCGCGGCAAGCAGCTGATCGCAGGCGATAACCACCTGGCCGTCAGCCGGGTCAGCCGCCGCACGACACGCCTGCAACAGCTCGGCATCGTTCGGGCGATGCGCTTCGAGCGCGCAGGTGGGACACACGGTAGCGCAGGTTCCGCACCCGATGCACCGCTCGGGTTCGATGACCAGCTCGTTGTCGTCGTAGGAGATGCAACCGCTCGTGCACACATCGGCGCACTTCATGCACGTTGCGTTGCGATTGCGCACAACAGCGCAACGGCCCTGATGAACCGTAATGTCGGCGCTCTGAAGTTGTTCGAGCAGACCGAGGAAATTCGTCACGTGAGCCATGACTTCACCCTTTCTCGTCTACCCCCTTGCACCGCACAGTATAACCACTTTCGCCGTCTCACGCGAGAAAAAACGCGCTTGACACCTTCGGCGAGCCTCCCCTATCATGTGGCCTTGGGGAGTCCGCCGGCACGCCGATCGCGTGCGAAGCGGACATTGTTTGCAAAAGTGGGAACCTCAGGGGTGAGGTTTCGCGGTGCTGTGCGCCGTAAGTGCAAACAATGTCTGACGAGGGGCGGAACATGACTCACGATTCCACGAACCAGCATCTTTCTCTTGAGCCCGACTACGACGGGTTCGATCCACTTGAAGATTTCGAAGACGATGCGACCGAGGTCGAAGGCCGTGCCGACGAGTTCGTCGCCACGGTGAGCGCCGCCGAAGACGCGCTCGCTCACGACGCGATGGCACCCGCCACGCCCGCCATCTGCGAAAAGCCCGCTGAAGAGCGCATCGCCGACTTGTTGGAGGCCATGGCGCCGCGCCGCACGGTGCTGCTGGGCATCCTGGCCGCCTGCGCCGAGCCGCAGCCGGCATCCGCCGTGAACGCTCGCGTCGACGAGCTGCAGGAGAACAACTTCTCGGTGTACAGCGCGGCCAACCTGTGCTCCTTGCTGGAGAAGGCGGGCGCCATCGAGCGCGTCACGGCCGAGGGCGAACCCGCGGAGGACATCGAAATCGAGCCACAGACCGTCGTCGTCGACGGCGTCGAATACCTGGAAGCCCGCGAACCCGTCGAGATCTACTGGCACATCACCGAGCCGGGCCGCGCGGCGCTTGAGGCCGACAAACCGCTCGAGCGCCTGCGCGCCCTCCTGGACGAAGATGCCGCCTACGCGCCCATCTACCAGCGCATCCTCCGCTTGTGCACAGCAGACGGCGGCGCCACGACACCCGCCATCAACAACGCGGTCGACCACAACCCGCTGGTGCAGAAGCCGCGCTTCTACGCGCCCCACTTCGTCGACCGCCTGGAGAAATGCGACGCGCTGGCCTGGAAGAAGGCGTGGTGCATCACCGACATCGGACGCGCCGGCCTCGATATGCTGGCAGACGTCGTAGACGAGAACGCGCCCGCCACCCAGCCCGAAACCCCCGCAACCCCTGATCCCGCCGCATCCAAGGAGGACTAACCATGACCGAAGCAACCGCGCCCGCAACCGAGACCCTCGCCGACGAAGCGACCATGCAGGAGCTCGTCAAACTGAACGAGCAGCGCGCCGCCACGTACGGCCTGCTGTCGCGCCTGTACCGCGTGGAGGTGGACCAGCCCCTTCTCGACGAGCTGCGCAGCATGCGCTTCCCCGCCAAGACGGGCAACGAGAACGTGGACGAGGGCTACCGCCTGCTGGCCACGTACCTGAGCAACACCTGGGACAACAGCGTCACCGACCTCGCCATCGACTACGTGCGCGTGTTCATCGGACACGGCATCGACGCGTTCTCGGCCGCCTACCCGTTCGAATCGGTGTACACCTCCGAGAAGCGCCTGCTCATGCAGGAAGCACGCGACGAGGTGCTGGCCATCTACCGCAGCGCAGGCCTCGACAAGCAGGACACATGGAAAGAGGGCGAGGATCATATCGCGCTCGAGCTGGAATTCGAGCAGATCATGGCCACGCGCACGGTCGAAGCGCTGCGCAAAGGCGACGAAGACGAGGCCGTCGCGCTGCTGACCACGCAGAAGAACTTTCTCGAAGACCATCTGGCGGCATGGGCTCCCATGATGACCTCCGACATGAAGCGATTCGCGCAAACCGACTTCTACCGGGGCTTGGCGTACTTGACGGACGGGTTCCTCCAAACCGACCAAACGTTCCTCGACGACGTGCTGGCCGAAGACTAACTGCACAGGATCGAAAGAAGGAGCGATGGACAACAAGCAGGAGAAAACCTACGCCGGCATGACGCGACGCACGCTGTGCCTGGGCGCAGGCGGCGCTGCGGTCATGCTAGGTCTAGGCGGATTGAAGTACGCGGGATCGCAACCGCTCGTGCGCCCGCCGGGAGGCCAGGACGAGGAACGGCTCATCTCGGCCTGCATCCGCTGCGAGAAGTGCTACGAGATCTGCCCGCGCGACGTCATCGCGCCCGCCCACCTCGAGGACGGTGTGCTGAACATGCGCACCCCCACGTTCGACTTCTCGGCCAACTGGTGCGACTGGTGCGCCGAAGAGCACGACGGCACCCCGTTGTGCGTGAGCGCCTGCCCCACCGAAGCGCTCAAGCTGCCCGACGACGCCACGGCCGAGAACACCATCATCGGCAAAGCCGTTATCAACACGGACTGGTGCTTGGCGTACAAGCTGATCGGATGCCGGTTTTGCTACGACGCCTGTCCCTACGAGGCCATGGAGCTCGACGAGAACAACCGCCCCGTCGTGATCGAGGACAAGTGCAACGGCTGCGGCGCGTGCGAGAGCGTGTGCGTCTCGCTGCAGAACGGCTCCATCTCCGAAGGAGCCACCGCGCGCGCCATCGTCGTCCACCCGCTTGACGAAGTTGAAGGATAAGGTGCCCTCATGAAGAAGAACTCCAAGAAGCTGCGCACCCTCGTCGCACTGGCCATCGTGGCCGTCGTCGCCGTCGGCTTCGTCACGAACGTCGGGATCGGCACCATGTCGGCACCGGGCATCTGGGACATCTCCATCCTATGCCCGCTGGGCGCCTTGGGAACGATGCTCGCCTCCAAGATGATGGTGCCGCGCGCCGTAATCTCGCTGATCGTGATGGTGCTGCTCATCGTTCTGTTCGCCCGCGCGTTCTGCGGATGGATTTGCCCCGTGCCGCTCGTGCAGAAGTTGCGCGGCTTGTTCGCGAAGAAGCAACCCGTCGAACGCGGCGACGATGCCGATCCTGCCGCGGCGCCGCTCACGAAAGTCGAGATCGACGCGCTGGGCGTTTCATGCTCGAAGGGGTCGAAGAATGGCAGCGGATGCGCGTCCTGCGCCTCCAAGCGCGGAGCCGCGCTCGATGCTCGCCACTTCGTGCTGGGCGGCGCGCTGGCGTCCACCTTCATCTTTGGATTCCCGGTGTTCTGCCTCGTCTGCCCCATCGGACTCACGTTCGCCACCATCCTGCTGGTCATCAACCTGTTCTCACACGGCGATGTCACCTGGTCGCTCATCGTGGTGCCCGCGCTGCTTATCGCCGAGGTGCTGCTGTTCAAGAAGTGGTGCCATAAGCTGTGCCCGCTTTCGGCGTTCATGAGCCTGATCGCGAAGGCGAACAAGACCTTCGTGCCCACGATCGACGATGCGAAGTGCCTGGAAACGGCGAAGGGCGGCGCGTGCGGGGCCTGCGGCCGCGTCTGCGAGGAGGGCATCGACCCGCGCCACCCGCAGCTTTCGCAGGCGGCATGGAGCGAGTGCACCAAGTGCCGCGCCTGCGTGGACGCATGCCCTGCGAACGCGATCACCATGCCGCTGCTGCCGCGGCGAACGCCGTCTACCGCAGAACCTGTCGCCGTGCCAACGAACGCCGAGAAGATCGACGCGGAGAATGCGCGCCCCGTTCCGTAAAGCCCCTCCTGCGCGACCCGGCTCGCAGCTGCAGCGGTCTGGTCGCGCATCCGGAATCGGGCCGAGCCCGACCCCGGGCAAAAGGCGGCTTGGCAAGGGCTTTGGGGGACGAGCCGCCTTTTGCCCGGGAGCGACATCCCCGCTCCCCCTCCCTGCGAAAAGAGGGATGCCGCTTCCGGCCTTCATCTGACAACCACGACGTGGGAGGACGAAAACCCATGGCATACGAAACGACAAGCGAATCGACCGAGGCCCTGCTCGTCACCGGAGGCGTCGGCACCGGCAAAACGCAACGTCTCGTCGAGCGCGCTGCCGCGCTGCTGGCCGAAAACGCCGCCGCGGGCAACGTGCTCGTGCTGTGCGCGACGCCCCAGGCCGCACGCCTGTTCTCGGAGCGGTTGACAGCCCGCGTCGGTGCCAAGCGCGCTGCCGGCGCAACCGTCGCCACCGCACGCGCCTTAGCGCTCGACGTGCTGGCCGACGACGGCGCGCGCCGCTGGTCGGGGCGCGAGCCGCGACTACTGACCGCCTTCGAAGAGACGTTCCTCATGGAGGACATGAAGGTGAGCGGGCTGCGGCCGAAGCGGCTGCGCGAGATGCTCAAGTTCTTCTACCGCTCGTGGACCGAGCTGGCGGACGACGATCCCGATTGGCTGCTACCGGGCGAGGAGGCCGATGTCCATACGCTGTTGAAAGAGAACCTGGTCTTCATGCGCGCCGTCATAGAACCCGAAGCGGCGAACCTTGCTGCACGCTACCTCCGAGAACACGACGAAGCGCGGGCGGCGCATTCCTACGCGCACGTGTTGATGGACGACTACGCCTGCGCAAGCCGTGCCTCGCAGACGCTGGCGAATCTCGTCGCAACCTGCTCGATCACCGTGGCGGGCGACGCGGAAACCTGCATCGAGACATACGATTCGTACCCCTATGCCGCCGGAATCGACGAATTCCTCGCAACGCATCCCGATGCTGCTTGCGAGCACCTGGATGCCGACGCGCCCGATGCCGTCGAACGGGTCGCTCTGGCAAGCGACACGCCCGAAGCCGAGTTCGAACAGGTGGCGCGCACGGTGGCCGAAGCCGTCGCCGCAGGAACGCCCGCACGGCAGATCGTCGTGGCCGTACCGAACAGCGTGTGGTCGCGCAACATCGCAACCGCTTTGCACGCACGAGGCGTGCCAACCGAAGCGCTCGCCATCTCGCAGCCCCTGCGCGGCGACGTGCGGGACAACGCCCGCTGCACGCCTGCGCGCATCGCCACGGCCCTCAACCTCGTGGCGAACCCAGACGACACCGCGGCTTGGCGGTGCTGGTGTGGATTCGGCGACTACCTGGTGAACAGCGCGGCTTTCGCCAGCCTGCGGACTTGCGCGAAGGAGCGCAGTATCGGCCTCGTGGACGCTTTGGAGATGCTAAGCGAAAACGACTGCGAGCACGTAGTGGGCGCGCAACGCGTGGCGACCGCCTACAAGGACGGTCGCGCGCTCATCGAGCAGGTACGAGGATTGCGGGGCACGGCACTGCTGGACGAGCTGACGCGCATCGTCACCGACGGAGCGGAATCCCAAGCGCCCGCCGTTCTGCGCGAGCTCTGCCTCGAGCACGGCAACGCAGCCGATGAAAACCCGGAAAGCCTTTACGATGCCGATGCTGCGGCGATGGCGCGGCGCATGGCCGAGCGCCTGCTCGCGCCCACGCTGGAGGTTGCCGACGCGGTATCCGTCGTCCCCTACGACTTCGCCTGCGGCTTCTCGCCCGACCTGCTGATCGTCGCCGGCTTCGTGAACGGTTTCATCCCCTCCCGCGACTATTTCGACGCCACGGTGACCCCGCCCGAGCGCCAGGAGAAGATGCGCGCCGTCGACGAACGACGCGTGCGCGCGCTCACAGGAAAGGCCGGCCGCGCGGTGGCGCTGTCGTACTTCACGTCCACCGACCTCGAAAGCGCCGGCAAGCTGAAGCTCAAGATCAGTCGCATCCGCCTCAAGAACGGTATCCGCACCTGCACTATAGAGCCCAGCCTATTCCTGGAGCAAATCGCAGCGCAGGAGTAGCCGCGACTGGGGTGGCTTTCGCAGACCCGCCGATTTGACGATCTCGAAAAGCACGCCTCAGCGAACGAGGCGTGTTTTTCGAGCGAGGATCGGTCGGGGCGAGCTATCCGGCGTCCACACTCTCCAGCAGCTCCAACAGCTCCTCCCGGTTAGCGGTCTTCGTTTTCGCATAAATGTGGTTGAGGTGGGTCTTCACGGTGTTCTTGGAGATGAACAGCTGTTTCTCGATGTAGGCGCCCGTGTGGCCGGTTGCCCAGATGGCCAACACCTCCTGCTCGCGCGGCGATAAGCCGCATTGCACGGCCACGCGCTTCACGCGGAGGGCAAGGGCGTCGACCGCGTCCTCTTCGACGACGGCAGGCGATTTGAGAGACAGAGGCGATCCCATGATGACCAGCAACGCCGCCATAAGCGACAGCAAGATGGCGATGGCCACCGATTCGGACGTGGGCAGCACATCGGTCATGATCTGGCCCAGACAGCTGCCGCCCCATTGGGCGAATCGCATAAGCGCCAGGCACAGCAGCGCCGACAGGCCGTCCTTGAAGAAGGAATCGATGAGCAGAAACCATACCAGGTACTTAACCAGCTCCGCCCCCACCAGCGCCACACTGAACGTAGTGCCGCCCCCGAAAGGATCAAGCGATGCCGGGAGCAGCGAAGCCATAGCCATCAAAGGAAACGCCAGGTAGAAAGCCAACATGGCGTTCTTGCGATAAAAGAGGTACGCCAACAGGATAGCGACGAACGACGCAAGCGCAGGCACGCCGGCCAGCGCGCCGTGGAACTCGGAAGACACCTCGAAACCGCCGATCACGCCGTTCGCCCGCGTCGCCCCGTAGCCGAAGAACGCGAGCGAAATAGCCGCCATCGGCTTCCAGGGAACGCGCGACAACGATACGCGCAGACTGTCGCCGTCCAAAGAAGCGGGCAGCATCCGCACCTCCGATGCGCCCCGTTCCCGTTCGCCCCGCACCGCGATTTCGAGCAGCCCGAACGCGCCGAACGGCAGCAGCACGGAGACCGCGAGCACCGACAGGGCGGGCAACAGCGAGATCAGGGCGAACAAGAGGAATCCGAGCAAGTACGCCGTCCCTGCGCACACGGCGGTGCGCTCCACGCCCTGCACGCTCATGCGCTCTTCCCATCCGAGACGCAGCGTGCTTCCCAAGCCGCTCAGCGCGAAGGCGATCAGCATCCAGCCCATCGGCGCCCGCCCGAAACCGGCAAGCGCGGCAACTACGATGGCCAGGCTCGACACGGCGGCGAACACCGCCAACAGCACGGTGCGTCGCCTAAGAGGAGCCGTCCTGCGCGCTAGCAGCACGAGCACGAGCGCGGCCAAGGCCGTCAGCGCCGCCTGCACAATTTGCGCCTCGCCCACGGGCGCCTCATGGCGCAGGTCGCCGAACAGCACCGATCCGTTCCAGAACACGAAGCTCCAAGCGATGTAGCAAGCCAGCCCCGCGCTGTCGAACAGCATCGCGCGATTGGGTTTGGGGAACGGCACGGCACCGCCTGACCGGGAGGTCTTTTTCGTCGTATCGTCCGCTATGGAAGCGTTGCTGCGCATGCGGCACATACTAGCCGATGGAACGCGTTCGCACAAGGCGAACCCGTCCGAAGCGCAAAGCCGTCGAACGGGTTCTGGGAGAGGGAGGAACGTCAAGGCTGGCGAGCGTTATGCGAGCGCCGCCGCGTTCGCACCGGCCACGCGGCCGAACACGAACACGTCGGTGATGGAGCAAGAGCCCAGGCGGTTCGTACCCATCTTATGGCCGGCCTGCTCGCCGGCCGCGAACAGGCCGGGGATGGGCGCGCCGTCGCTATCGAGCACCTGCGCGTCGGTATTGATGTGCAGGCCGCCCATGGTGTAGTGCACCGACGGCTTGTACGCCAAGATGTAGTAAGGGCCGCCCTCGATAGGATTGAGCGCCGCGCGGTAGTTGAAGTCGGGGTCGGCGCCGTCCTTACAGTAGCCGTTCCACTTCTCCACGGTCTTTTGCAGCTCAGCGGCATCGATGCCGAAAGGTTCACACACCTCGGCAATGGTTTCGCCCTTCGCCAGCTGGCCGCGCCCGAACAAGCCGTCCATCTCGGCCGCGTTCACCGTGGCGATGTCGGTGTGGTCGAGGCCGTCCTGGTTGAAGATCATGTAGCCGATGCCGTCCGTCTGCTCCTTGATGGCGTTGGAGATGACGTCGCGGCGCTCCATCTCCTCGACGAAGCGGTCGCCTTCCTTGTTGATGCAGATGGCTCGATTCTCCAGGCGCATGTTGCCCACGTACAAGAGGGCGCCCGTCTGCGTGTCGCAGGTGGGATACGTCTGGATGTACTGCATGTCGATGAGGTTCGCACCGATCTTCTCGGCCATGACGTGGCAGTCGCCCGTCGCGCCCACCGAGTCGGTGGAGAGTATCTTCTCGTCCATCTCGGGGTTGTACCTCATGCGCATCTCGACGTTGGAGCCGAAGCCGCCGGCCGCGAGGATGACGGCCTTCGCCTTGAAGTCGTAGGTTTCGCCCGTGGCCGTGTTCGTGGCCTTCAGTCCCACGACCGCGCCCGAGGCGTCCTGCACCAGCTCGTCGGCCTTCGTGTTGCGGCACACCTTGAGGTTCTTGAGACCCTCGGCGCGCTTGTCCAGCTTGCAGATGATGCCGCTTCCCTCGTTGCCTTCGGGGATGAGCGAGCGGATGACCGAGTGGCCGCCGAAGAAGCGCTCGTAGGGCTGCCATGCCACGCCTCCGTTGAAGATGAGCCACTCCATGGCGCCGTACGCGCCTTCGCAGATGACGTTGACCAGGTCGGGGTCGCCCACGTGATCGCCGCCGACGATCATGTCCTCGGCCATCTTCTCCACGCTGTCCTCGATGCCGTCCCGCTTCCGGAACCAGTTGTTCGGCACGGCCATGGCGCCGCCGGACAGGATGGTATCGCCGCCGACGATGCCCAGTTTCTCCAACAGCACGACGTTCTTGCCGGCCTCGGCCGCGGTCAGCGCGGCCGCGTAGCCCGCGCCTCCGGCACCCACTACGACGACATCCACATCGGTCGTCAGGCCCTCGGGAGCCTGCGGCACGGCCTTTTCGCGTTTCTTCCATTCGCTCGATTTCATGCCCGAGGCGTCGACGGCATCGGAGACAGCCGCGAGAAAGGCCATAGACGAAACCGTGGCGCCCGTCACCATATCCACGTTGAGCGTCTGGTTCTTCACGATGAGATCGGAAAGCACGTCGATGCCGGCGGTGCCCACGCCGTAGGACTCGCGCGACTTCAACAGGTTGATGCGGGCGATGGAATCGCCCTCGGTGATGACCTCGACAGTAAGCTCGCCGCCCTTGCCGTTGGCCGTGCCGGTCCATGCCTGCGCGCCCTCCCCCGCAGCGCCTGCGACCGTCGACGAGCTTTCGCCTTTCGGGGCGCAACCTGCTATCGCCAGCGTCCCGCCCAAAGCAGCAATAGCTCCACCGGTAATGAAATTTCTACGTGAAAGATTCGACATGACGCCCTCCTTGTTGTGATGGTGCTCGCTTCTCCCGAATATCCCGATTCGGTAGGCCGATGCTACATCGAGAAGGACGCCCACCGCATCGCCGCAGAGGTTTGAACCGAGCGCAATCTTCCGAAAACGCGCATCAAACCTCAGGGGTGATGCCGCTGATCTGGGAATACGAAGAAAAACAGAGGTGAGCCGAGGGGACGGACGGGGTCGACACCTCTTCCCCTCGCTTCGGCCGCTCCGGCCTCGTCCCGGGTGGACGCAAAACGGTAGCCATGACAATTCTCAAGTGCTCGAAATGCGCTTCTCGCTAGAAGCGCGCGCAAAAGGCCTGGTCGCATTTCGAGCCTACGACGATATGCGGCTTCAGGCGAGAGAGAAAATGTCATGGCTGTCGATTCGCGCCCACGTTCGAAGAATTCGAGCGAAGTTCGCCGGTTCGAGACGAGACGTTGACTCATTCCCGTTGACTCCCTGTGACGAGACGAAGGGACGGGGTTGACAGTTCATTACCTCCCTTCGCTCGTCCCGCGATTCACGCTCCCAGCATGATCCTGATGATCTCGTCGTTGGTGGCGCGCATGCCGTCGCGGCCGAGGCGGGCGATGCTGTCGATGGTGTTCTCGACGCCCTTCTTCACGATGCCGTCGCCGCCGTAGAACTGCTGGCCGTCACGGTACATGACGTAGCCCAGGATGCCCGCGTTCACCGAGAACGCGATCTTGCCGGCGCACGAGGGCTTCGCGCCGTCGCACACCATGCCGGCCACGATGGACAGCGCATTCACCACGGCATGACAGGCCTCGCAGTAGCCGCCGCCATCCAAATACGCGATGCCCGCGCCCGCCGCCGCGCCCGCGCACACCGCGCCGCAGAACGCCGACAGCCGCCCGATGCCCGTCTTCTGATGGATAGCCACGAGGTTCGACAGCACGAGCGCACGGTAGAGCTGCTCGTCGGAAGAGCCCAGGTGGCGCGCGTACACGATGAGCGGCACCGACACGGTGATGCCCTGGTTGCCGCTGCCGGAGTTGATGACCACGGGCAGCTCGCAGCCGCTCATGCGCGCGTCAGACGCCGCCGCGGCGCACGCGCACGCGCGTACCTTCACGTCGTCGCCGTAGGCGCCCAGCATGACGCTGCCGATGTTCGCGCCCCAGTCGCCCGCCAGCCCCTCGTCGACGATGGCGCCGTTGCAGGCGATCTGGCGATCCAGCAGGTCTCGCACGTCATCCAGCTCCACGGTCATGGCGAAGTCCCAGATGCCCTCCATCGACAGCACGCCGCGATCGGTCATCCCGTCGGCCGAGCCGCCTTCGGACGGCACCGCCACGTCGCGCAGCACCTCCCCGTCGCGCTCCTCGCGCACGATGTTCGTATGGAAGTCGGCGATGCGCACGAGCGCGCTGCGAGCGGGAGAGGCGCAGGCATCAGCCTCCGCGTCCGCCGCCTGCGCCTCCGCGTCCGAGAACACGCGCACGACGATGTCGAAGTCCAGCTCCGATGCGGCGCGCTCAACCGCGATGGACGCGCGCTCCACATAGGCCGCGATACCCGCAATCTCCTCGGGCGAAACCTCGGCGATCACTTCGAGGCTGCGCTCGGCGCGCCCCGCCACGATGCCCGCAGCCGCAGCGGCCTCGATCCCCTTCAGGCCGCCGGTATGGGGCACCACCACGCTCTTCGCGTTCTTGATGATGCTTCCGCTGGCCTCCACCTCCACGCGGGCAGGTTCCGCGCCCAGCAGTTCGCGCGCCCGCGCGGCCGCCAGCGCGATGGCGATGGGCTCGGTGCATCCCATCGCGGCGACGAGCTCCTCTTCGAGTATGGCCACGTACCGCCCGTATCGCTCGTCCGTCCGCTCCATGAAGCACTCCCTTTCGCCCTGCCCGTCGCATGCAACGCATCATGATAGCACCTCGCGCATGGCGCCGCGCGCCGCCCGACCTCGCAAACCGCGTTCGGCAGCCCTCCCCCGTTTTCGGGTATCTTCGTCGTTTTGCCTGGACACAGGCGAATATACCCGGATCCGCGCGATGATGCGGCTCCGCGACCCGCGTAGCATGCACCTCGTTGAAACCGAACGACCGA
The DNA here is from genome assembly GCF_000185625.1 of Eggerthella sp. 1_3_56FAA. Lineage (NCBI taxonomy): Bacteria > Bacillati > Actinomycetota > Coriobacteriia > Eggerthellales > Eggerthellaceae > Eggerthella > Eggerthella sp. 1_3_56FAA. The sequence goes on along the minus strand of NZ_GL622580.1, from coordinate 1,059,674 downwards.
GGAGGGAATCATGGGAGAACGAACCATCAGCCGCCGCAACTTCCTGGCGGGAATCACCGCGACGGGCGCGCTGGCCGCAGCCGGGGCGCTGGCCGGATGCGCGCCGCAAGCGCAGGCCGAAGGCGGAAAGAGCGGCAAGGCCGACGCCGACGCGCAGGGTAGTTGGCGCGACAAGCCGGAGATGCCCGCCGACATCGCCGAGACGCTGGAAGCCGACCTCGTGGTGGTAGGCGCCGGCAACGGCGGGCTCGTGGCCGCCACCACGGCCGCGCAGCACGGCGCGAAGGTCATCGTGCTGGAAAAGGGCGGCAACATCGCCGCCGCACGCGAGGCTATCGGCGCGCTCAACTCCGCGCTGGAGCCCGACCATGTCGAAGACGTCCCCACCCTGCTGAACCATGCGAACCAGACCCAAGCGGGCGATGCCAACATGCTGCTGTACAAAACCTGGGCCGAGAAGTCTGGCGAGATGATCGAATGGATGAAGGAGACGCTTGAGCCCAAGGGCATGCTGTTCCCGTTCGAATGGCACAAGCCCGACGACCCGCACGCCTACTACCCGGCCATGTGCTATAACCCCTGCATGGGCGAGTACAACCCCGACGGCCCGAACTACGGCGCGTACGCCCACCTTGAAGTGATGAACGAGGTGCTGGGCGAGCTGGGCGGCGAAGTCATGTTCATGACGCCCGCGAAGATGCTCGTGCAGGACGAGTCGGGCAAGGTGTGCGGCGTCATCGCGGAGTCGAAGGACAAGGGCGTCATCCAGATCAACGCGAAGAACGGCGTCATCGTGTGCACGGGCGGCTACGGCGCGAACGACGAGATGCTGCAGGACCTGTGCCCCGGCAACTCCAACTGGTGCGTGCTGCGCGACAGCGTCACCGAGGAGGGCGACGGCATCCGCATGGCGCTGTGGGCGGGAGCCGAGCTGGAAGCGGGCGGCGCCTGCATGATCTGGAACCGCGGCATCATGTTCGACGACACCGAGTTCGACGGCTCCTACCAGGGCGGCGACATCTTCCTTCCCGGCAGCCAGCCGTTCCTCCACGTGAACGCCAACGGCGAGCGCTTCATGAACGAGGACCAGTGCTACCCCATGAGCTACGCCGGCGGCGCGAACCAGCCCGGCCACTTCTCGTGGATCGTTTGGGACGGCAGCTACTGGGAAGACATCGAGCGGTTCGACACCTGCGGCTGCTCGCGCCTGTTCCCCGCGCCGTCGGGCACCGCGTTCAACGCCGACGTGTACGACTGCGAGGCCATCACGAAGGAGCACCTCGACTCGTTCTGGCTGGAGCCGCGCATCGAGAGCGGCGCGCTGAAGAAGCGCGACACGCTCGACGAGCTGGCGAAAGCGATGAAGTTCGACGCCGACCAAACCGCCACGTTCAAGGCCACCATCGAACGCTATAACGAACTGGTCGCTGCAGGCGAGGACGTCGACTTCGGCAAGCCTGCCTACCGCCTGAGCGCCGTCGACGAGCCGCCGTTCTACGCCGCGCGCATCGCCGGCGAGCTGTTGGTCACCATCCACGGCGTGATCACGAACGCCGACTCGCAGCCGCTGCGCAAGGACGGCAGCGTCATCGAGGGCCTCTACGTTTGCGGCAACGACCAGGGCGGCTTCTACCCGCACAACTATCCCAGCAACTTCACGGGCATCAACGCGGGCCGCACCGCCACCTTCGCCCGCATCGCCGCCAAGCACGCTTTAGGCGCAGCGTAAGCAGCACCAAAACCAACCCTCCCTCCCTTAACGGAAAGCCCCGCACGCGGGGCTTTCCGTGCGCTTGCTCAGGATGGCAAGGCAACGTGCGAGCTAATGCACGAGGTCGATGAGCTCTTGGCGAGAGTGCACGTCGAGTTTGGCGTAGACGTGCTTGGCGTGGGTGGCGGCCGTCTCGCGCGAGATGACGAGAGCGTCGCGCACGTACGGTATCGATCGGCCGCGCGCCAGGAGGTCGAACACCTCGGTCTCGCGCGGGGTGAGGCCGCCGCGTTCGGCAAGCTCGAGGATGCGGGCGGTCAGCTCGTCGATATCGGCTGCAGGCGCGGGCGCGGATGCAGCTTCGTCGGCGTTCGCGCCGCCCGCATCCGCGCCCGCCGGCATCGACCGCTTCGAAGCGGCATCGTGCAGCACGCCATCCTCGTTGCGCGCGCCGAACGCGAACGCGCGGCCGTCGCTGAGCACGAACATGGTGGCGCCCACCAGCAGCGCGATGGACACGACCGCCACCTGGTCGAGCGAGAACACCCCGGCCGCCATGCCGGACTCCACCAGCACGAGCGTCACCACGCCCAGCAGATCGCCCAAGTGCACGAAGATCCATCCCAAACCGTACGACTGCACGGGCGTGGCCGCGCCCTGCACAGCGTAGCGCGCGAAATACATCTGCGTGATCAGGCAGAACGCGAAGCGCGCGGCGATGGCCACCACGTAGGCGACGTACGCGCCCGCGGTTTCCCCCAGCACGATGAACGCCGCGAAGCCCACCACGAGCGTCGGGCACATCCATCGGTACAGAAACGACAGCGACACCCGACGCGGCCCCGCCGTGGCCGAAAGACCCACCATCAGCATGAACGCGATGCTCACCACGAGCGCCACCTGGGCGGCCGTCGCATCCTGCCCTGACGACCCCGACCAGAACGACCCCTCCACGCACACGAACAGGCACGCCGCGAGGATGCCGAACCCGGCGCGCCCCATCGACTTCAGCACGCGCGGCAGCCCCTTCCGCGCGCTGTCGTGAGCCTCGGCGAACGCGCGCTGCTCGGCGGCGCCCCGGTACTCGGCGGTCGCGTCGCGCCCTTGCGCATCCCGCCACGACAGCAGCAGGCACAAGCCCGACATCAGGGGAAACGCCGTCACCACCACGAGCGCCATCCATCCCTGCATCGCCGACACCACCAGCACCAGAACGGCGGCCGCCACAGCCGACGACGGCGCGAGAAACTCCACTTCCTCCTGCGTCACCTTCGCGTAGTACTCGCCCCACATCACCCACATGAAGCCGCTGCCAAATCCCGTGAGCACCGCACCTATCACGAACAGCGCAGCCGTCGCGCCGAAATCGGGCAGCTCACAGAACAGCAGCGGCGTGGAAACCGCGGTGGCCAGCGGCGCGATCCAGAACAGCGCCGCATGCTGGGCGGGCGAGCCCAGCCGCTTCTCCAACACCACGATGAGCACGAGCATGACCACCGACATGGACACCGGCAGCCCCGTGAAGAACAGATCCCAGCCCGCACCAACCGCCAACGTCGAGGCCTTCGCGCCCGTGTAGCCGCTCACCGCGTTGGTGTAGAACACGCAGAACACCCAGGCCAGCAGAAACGCCCAGCCCAAGCGCCGCAGCGGCGCGAACCGCTCGACCGCCGCCAGCACGGCCCGCTCGCGATCGCGCTGCGCGCTCGTCGTCTTCCCGGTCATCCGCCCGTCCCTTCCACCGTCATCCCATTCGGCCATTTGTACCACAGGAAGCCCCGCTTGGCAAAAAGTCGCCCCCCCCCCCCGACGCGTTTCGAGCTGCTAGAATGCCAGACAGTGGCAGATCCCGGCAAAGGAGGTGCCGTATGACCAGGAAACGCGGCATGGCGACGGCGTTCGCGGCGGCGTGTCTGGTTCTGGCCGGTTGCGCAGGACCCCTCAATCTGATGCAGGAATCGATCTACTGCGACGATGCCCGCATCGCCCAAGGATTCGACACGTACACAGTTGCGAACAGAACCGGCTCCCTGTTCGACAGAAAGATCGGCGGACTGACCGGCCTGGAAACATGGCTTCGGATCTCCGTCCCCAACGAAGGCGGGGAGTTTCGCGTCGACTACGATGCGACCGTATCGGACGGCGACTTCAAGATCGTATTCGTCGATGAGAAGAACGTTGATACCGTCTGCGAAGGAACGGCTCGCGGAAGCCGCGTCTTCACGCTCGACCGGGGAGGGTACGCCCTCAAAGCCGTCGGGGCGCATGCGAGTGCCGAAATCGCCTTCGAACTGCAAGCGAGCGAAGGCGTCACCGCCGTTGCCACGGGTGACGCGTTCGACGACGACCAGGCAGTGGATCTCGAACCGATTGAAAGCTGATGCCGCGGATTTGCCTGCGTGGACGCGAATGCGTTTCCACAAGAAGCGAACAACTGCCTAAGTCCCACGCTTAAAGCGCGAAAGCGTTTCGGCGAACGGCATCTGCACGTGATTCGCCCTTCAGCGCACAAAAATTGGCGACGTACGAGACTTGAAGGCCGTTGAACGGCCGTCTCTCGCGAATGCACCGCGCACTGCAATCGAGGGCGATTCAACGACCTGGGGATTCTTCAAAACCGATCAGAGTGGGCGACAAGAAAACATCGGTTCAGATCGCACGTCACGGGTTTTTGTGCAACAGACGCCTGACCCCATGCAAAACCAGCAGCTCTTCCCCGCCGCCCCTACCCTGCGGCGCGCATGACCATGCGCTTGACGTCTTCGCGGTACTTGGGGCGCACGAGGTAGTACGCGTAGGCCTCGAGCACGGTTTGGAAGGCCACGCCGCGGCCGACGATTTTGAAGTACCCGATGCCGTACTCGTCGTGCAGGTCGCGCACCTCCTGATCGGTGAAGATCACCGGGTGGCCCGGCTCGTGGTCGAAGAAATCGGCGCGCTTCGCAACGCACTCGAAGGGGCGCATCGCGCCCGACCGCTGATCCTCGCTGTTGTGGAGGTAGTGCTGTGCACGATGCGGGCACTGGTAGGCGCAGAACTCGTTCACCATGACCTCCACCTTGTCGCGGTCTTCGAGCGCCGCGAGAAACGCCGGATCCTTGTGGCGGTTGTAGTCGAGCACCACGTAGTCGTAGCGCTTCGTCATGCGGTTGACCTCGGCTGCGTCCGCCAGCGCGCGCGTGGTGGACAGCACGCAGCGCATGCCGTAGCGCTCGCGCACGTAGTTGCCCACGAGGTCGGCGTACACGATGGCCTCGGCATCGTAGCGGCCGGCGATGGCGAGCATCGCGTTCAGGTACTCGTCGCGCAGGTCGTCCTCGTCGGCCAGCATGTTCGTCAGCGTGAGACGCGCCTTTACGCCGTGCTCGGCCAAGAGCGAGAACGCCTCCTCCATCTGCCGGGGCGTGGCTCGCTCGCGCAAGAACGCGCGGCCGCCGTTCAGGTCGCACGCGGGAAAGCAGCCGTACACGCTGTCGATGCGCACGCCGTCCTGGAACAGCGCCGGGCGCTGCTCCAGCAAGCGGATGAAGAACAGGTTGAGCCCCAGCCCCACCGTGAAATCCGGCAGCGTGTAGTTGATCATGCGTTCGTTCCTCCAAAATCACCGGTCGTTCGTAGCGTCAGCGAGGGGCTCCCTGGTGCCCGAGATCGTGGGGAGGGCGAGGGCGAAGCGTACTTCGGTACGCGAGTCCTCGGCCTCGACGCGAGATCGGGTGCCAGGGAGCTCCGCAGCGTCGAGCAGTTCCGGCGGCCGACAAACCGCCGGAACTTCCCTAGAACATGCACATCTCCAAGTGTTCGCCGAGCGTCGCGTGCAGTTTATCGTACATCGATGAGGGCTTGTTCGGGGTCCAGGTTGGACGCTTCATAGCGAAGCACACGGCTTCCTTGCCCATGAACTGCTTGATAGGCACGCGCCCGCTCACCGCGATGGCCTGCTCGGGACAGATGTGCTCGCACAGGCGGCACTGCATGCAGGCGCTCGGACGGTGCACGATGCCGAACACGCCGCCCTCGTCGAGCTTCTTGATGGCGCCCGTGGGACAGAACACCGCGCACATGCGGCACGAACTGCACTTCTGGGCATCGATGGACACGGCGCCGATGACACGCGTCTCCACCTCGTCGGCCGTCGGTTGCCCCACGTGCTGCAGGTAGTTGTACAGCCGCACGCGGCGCGTGGGGACGAACTGCGACAGCGTCCCATCTGCGCCCACTTTGCGATACGCCGCAGGAACGGGCTCGGCCTCGACCATCCCCAACTCCTCGGCCACCGCCGCGCCAGCTGCGCGGGTCGATGCGTCCTTGGCCGAGCGGAAGAAGTCGCGCCGCCCCACCCCGTCGCTGCCTGCCTGGCCGTGCGACCCGCCGGGCTCCAACACGCGCTCGGGCACGCATTCCTCCAGGTCGATGGGCATGGAGGATCCGAACGCCTCAAGCAGGTTGCGCGCGCCCTCCACCACCTCGCGCACGAGCGCGCCGCCCGGAGCATGTGGGCACGTCTCGCACGAACCGCAGGCCAGCGTCGCGTCGAAGGCGCGGTACGCCGCCAACCCCACGAGCGCCGACTCGTCCATGCGCCCCAGGCACGGCACCGCGCACGCGGCCGACGCATCGTCGGCCGCGACGTTGGCCGCCTCGAGCGCCTGCTCGCACACGATGACCGGATGGCCTTTCGTCGCCACGATGGAGTGCTTGAGCTGCGCCGTCAGCTCGGCATCCGTCGGGTTGCGCAGCTCGATGGCGCAGGTGGGGCACGCCGTGGCGCACGTGCCGCATCCGATGCAGCGCTCGGGCTCTACGAGCAGCTCGCCCGCGCGGTACGCCAGCGCGCCCGACGTGCACGCCTCCACGCAGCGCAGGCAGTCGGCATTGCGGTTGCGCACCGAGATGCAGCGCTCCTCGTGCACGGCGATGGCATCGCTCTCGATCTCGCCCAGCAGGGCCAGCAGGCCGTTGATCAGGGACATGACCTACCCCCTTTCCGGGATCTCGTCGTCGACGGGCAGCGGCGTCGCCTGCGCCTGCTTCTTCGGCAGCAACGGGAACGTGATGGCGTGCTCGGGGCACACGTCGGCACACGCGCGGCACTTGCTGCAATCGTTGAGCGTGGTCTCGCCCGCCGCGACATCGTGCAGGTTGATGCCCTCGGGGCATGCCTGCTCGCACAGGTTGCAGGCCTTGCCGCGACCCTCGCGCAGGCACTTCTCGGCGTCCATCTGGGGGCGGAACGTCCGGTTCAGCCCGCTGAACAGCGAAAGCAGCGCGCCCAGGGGGCAGAAGCGCTGACACCACTTCGGCAGCAGCAGGACCTCCAACGCGATGATGACCGGGAAGGCGACGACCGTCCACGTGGCGTCGCCGAACGCGAACAGGCGCATGACCAGCAGCACCGTGGCAAACGTGAGGCCGATCGGGCAGACGAGGCAGAACACCGGAAAGCCGAAGACGAGCGAGGAGCCCAACGCCGCCGCAAGGATGCCATGGCGGCTGTCGATCTTGATGCCCTTGGCTTTGCCGCAGGGGGAAGCGCACGCGGAGCAAGGGGAAGCAACCTTGCCCCCTTTACCCTCCTTGTCCCCCTCATATATTGTTCTTGCCACTTCTCGCGCAGTGGCCGCGCTCTTTTCTTGCAGACGCGAATGTGAGATAAGGGATGCGTATGGGGCGGAGGGCGCTTGCCGCACCCCCCAGGAGCCAGGCTCTTCAAAAAAGGCTGGCGCCTCCGGCCCGCAGGTGGACGCGAATTAGGCAGGATGGCGTGCGGCGCCGTATATCCAATGAGGTTGCGCCTGCGGTTGCCAGAGGAAGATCCTCTGCCTCACCATAAAGCGAGGGATCGGAGGACGCCATGATCTGCATCGGGATAGACATCGCCAAGAGAAGCCATGTCGCCAGCGCGGTCGACGAGGACGGAGGCACCGTCGTCGAGTCGTTCAAGTTCGACAACACGGCGAACGGCTTCGCGAAGATGCTGAAGAGGCTTCGCAAGGCTGACGCGACCCCGGAGAACAGCTTGGTCGGAATGGAAGCCACGGGGCGCTACTGGGTGGCCCTGTTCGACTTTCTGATCTCGCATGGCTACGAGGCCGCGGTGATCAACCCCATCCAGACCGACGCCTTCCGCGGCGTTTGGACGGTTCGCAAGGTCAAGACCGACGCGCTCGATGCGGCGATGATAGCCGACCTCGTCCGCTACAAGCGCTACGAGCCCTCCGCACTCGGCGACGAAGCGACCGAGGAGCTGCGCAACCTCGCCCGCTACAGGCTATCGCTCGTGGAGCGCTCCACAGCCTTGAAGAACAGGGCGACGGCCATCCTCGATAGGACGTTCCCCGAGCTTGCAGGCCTGTTCAGCAACGCGTACTGTCCGACCCACCGCGAGCTGCTGCAGCACTGCGCCACGCCCGACCAGGTGCTCGGAACCGACGTCGGGACGCTCGAGCGCATCCTCAGGGAGGCTTCGCGCGGGAGGTGCGGGCGAGCCAAGGCCGAGAGGCTCAAAGCGCTTGCCAAGGAATCCGTGGGCGTCGGGTTCGGCTCCAAGACGCTCGCCTTCGAGGCGAGGCTTTTGATGGAGGAGCTCGACTTCGTGCAGGACCAGGTCAAGGAGGTCGAAAGGGAGCTGGCCCGCCTGCTGGAGCGGACGCAGGGCAAGTGGCTCGTCACCATCCCCGGCATAGACGTCGCCCTCGCCTCCGTCATCGCGGGCGAGATCGGCGACCCGAACGCCTTCGACGACCCCCACAGGCTCATGGGTTATGCCGGCATGGACCCCACGAGAAGCGAGTCCGGCGAGACCGTGAGGTCCGACGGGCACATGTCCAAGCGAGGGCCCGGGGCGCTGCGATGGGCGTTCATGCAGGCCGCCGACTGCGCCAGGAAGAACGACCCCTACTTCGGAGACTATTACGACAGGAAGAGGGGCGTGGACGGGAAGCACCACTACGTCGCCCTCTCGGGCGTCGCCCGCAAGCTCATGGGCGTGGCGCTGGCGGTGATGAAGGAAGGGCGGCCCTACGAGCCGGCCCCTCCCCGCAACCACCGCCCCGGCCACCTGAAGGAGGCGTGAAAGCCCACGTCGATCGCAAAAACCGAACTTCGCCAATGCCCGGCACCCTGCATGGGGCCGGGTGTTGGCGTGCGCTTTCTTATCTCGCATTCACTTTTCAAGGTTCCTATCAAAAAGTCTCGGATTCCCCCTTGACTCCTAATAGCAGGTCTTCTTCCTACCTCGCGACATAAAATGCACGGGGCACGCCCAGGCGCAGAACACCTTGCCTAGCACGATACACACCAGCAGCACGACCGCAACGCTGATCACGGCCATCGGGATGGCTGTGCGCTCGGCGATCATGGCCAGCAGCGCGCCCAGGGGGCACAGCAGCGTGATGGACTCGAAGCCGATGCCGCAGAAGTTGCCGATGCCGCCGGCCGTGAAGTACCCCACGGCCACCACGGCCAGCAGGGCCAGCATGATCAGGAACCGCAGCCGATAGGTTTTGAGCTTCTTCATCCTGCTCACGCCTCCACTTCTTCGGTCGGACGGACGACGATGGCGCGATCGGTGGCGCCGGCCGTGATGGAACCTGCCGACAGCGAGATGCACGCCAGCTCGCAGGCGCCGCAGCCGTTGCACGCATCCACGTCCACCACCGGCACGTTGTCGGCGCCCAGCTCGAGCGCCTCGTAGTTGCACACGTCGACGCACTCGTGGCAGCCCATGCCCTTCGCGGCAAGGCACCAGTCGCGGTTGATCTCCGCCTTGCCGATGATCGCCTGCGACGGATCGGGGCACGAAAGCGCATGCGTCGGGCACGCCGCGACGCACTTCGGCCCGCCTGGCTCGTTCTCGCAGAAATCGCACCAGCCGCTTTTGAAGTCCATGCGCGGCGTGCGCGCGTTCAAGATGCCGTCCTCGATATGAGCGGGGGCGATGGCATGCTTCGGGCACACCTCGCGGCACTTCTCGCAATGCAGGCAGCCGCGCACCAGCTGCTCCTCGTCCTGCCCGCCCGGCGGGCGCAGCAACGTTGCGCTGGGCAGGTACTTCACGCCGCCCAGCCCGATGACGGCGCACGCTCCCACGGCTCCCAGGGCGAACGTGCGGCGCGACACGCGGGGGCCCGCATCGCGCTTGGGCTCGATGCCGTGCTCGTCCATCATGCAACCTCGACTTCCGCTTCGTTCTCGGACAGCGCGGCGTCCAAAAACTCGCGGTCGTTGCGCAGGAAGCCGTCGGTCAGCTTGCCCAGGCCCTTGTAGAAGTCGGTCTGCGGGAACTTCTGCAAGTCGGCCGCCATCATGGGGTACCACGCCAGCAGGTGGTCCTCCAGAAAGTTGCGCTGCGACAGCAGCAGCTTCAGGCACTCGTCCTCGTCGCCGGCCTCGTACGCCCTGATAGCGCGCTCGCATAGGATCTGCTCGAACTCCAGCTCAAGAGCGATGTGATCCTCGCCCTCCTTCCAGCTTTCCTGCTTGTCCAAGCCGAAGGCGCGGTACAGCACCAGCACCTCGTCGCGAGCGTCCTGCATCATGAGGCGCTTCGGGCTCGTGTACACCGACTCGTACGGGTACGCGGCCGAAAAGCCGTCGTTGCCCGACCCGATGAACGCGCGCACGTAGTCCACCGCCAGCTCGGTAAGCACCGTGCCGTCGGCCTGGCTCAGATAGCCGCAGATCATCCGGTAGCCCTCGTCCACCAGCGCGTTGCCGGTGTTCGTCGGGAAGCGCATGGACACCAGCGTGTCGTACAGCTCCTGATCCACCTCCACACGGAACAGGCGCGAGAGGAACTGGTAGGTTGCCATGCGGCCGCGCAGCACGTCGGCGATGGTGGTTTCCTGATCGTGGGACATGGGTGGCTCCTTCTCTAGCGTTCGGACGGGGAGGCAGCGGCGAACAAGCCGGACGCGAGCACGCTGCGCCCCAGATCGGTGATGGTCCAGGCGTCGCGCCATTCGATGGCGCCTGTTTCTTCCAGCTTGCCGCGGAAGAACCCGCAGAAGCGGCGCGGCTCTTGGCACAGCGGGTCGCCGTCCACCGCCTGGTCCAGCTCCTTGGTGGGGCAGCCTCCTTCGCGCGCGCACATCTCAAGCACGCGCTGGAAGATGGGCAGATAGCGCTCGTCCTCCTCGATCTTCTCTGCCACGAGGCCCTCGTTGACGTGCGCCGCGACGGCATCGAGGCCCGCTTGCGTGGCACGGTAGCGGCACGGCGGAGCGGGCGTCACCGAGATGAAGCCCTCGTCCTCGGCGAGCGCATCGGCAGCGTCGCCGGCGGCCGCATGGGCGGCGTCCTCGTCCACGATGCGCTCCAGCGCGCCGTCGCGCTCGAGCAGCTGCACCACCTGCGCCGAGCCGTACACGCTCGTCGTGTTCGGATACGCCGCATCCAAGTCGGCCACGGCCTCGTCCATCGTCTTCGGCTCGGTGCAGAATTCCACGGCGTGCAGCAGGCGGAACTGCTGGCCGGGAATGCCCGCCAGCAGATTCTCGATGCGCTCGGCCGCAGACAGCGGCACCACGGGAGGCACCACGCTCTTGTCGGCATCGGGGATGGGCGGCAGGTAATCCGCCTCGGCATCGTCCCGCTCGCCGTCGTCCAGGCTCAGGTCGGCCAGGGGATCGAAATCGTCATCGATCACGAATACATCGACATCGCTCATATCTATCAGTCCTTTCAAGCTCACTTGTCAGATAAAGTCAGCGAGGGTTCGCGCGGTGCCCGGCATTGGCGGGATCGCGAAGGCGAAGCGTACTTCGGTACGCGAGCTTTCGGGATCGTGCCAAGGACGGGCGCCCCGCGAAGTCGCAGCGTCGAGCAGGCTCGACGGTCGTCAGACCGTCGAAACGTTATACAGCACCTTCGTGGGCAGCTCGCGAGGCGCGTCGGGTGCGGGAGAGAGCACCTCGTCGGTCAGCGACGCGAACTCCGACGGCGTCACGCGCGCGAAGCGCTCGCCGTCGCGCACGAACACGCGCGAGGTCTGCACCTTCGTGAACGCGGTGTTCTCTAAAAGGTCGCGCACGAACCGCGTGCATACCGCTCGTTCGCTCGCACAGGACAGCACGTCCAGGAACAGCGCGCGCTCGCGTTCGAGCGCCACGCGCCGATGGTCGATGGTGAACTTGTCGTCCACGGCGTCGTTCGCCGGCAAGAAGCCGTTCACCAGGCCGGTGACGAACACCGTGCGCACATGGCGCCCGTGGCAGCGCGCGTAGGAGACCACATGCACGGCATCGCGCGCGACGTCCTCCACCGGCTTCGCGAACCCGCAGCGCGCCAAGCGCTCGACGTCCGCATGCGCAGGGTCGTCGCCCAGCAGCTCCACGTGGCGCGGGGACAACGGCATTCCGTGCGCTTCGAACAGCGCTACGGCAGCATCGCGCGACAACCCGCCAGCGCAGGCGCGCAGCAGCTCGTCCAGCTCGTCCAGCGGGCCGTCGAACTTCCCGAAGATCGTCGAGGAGCGGTCGGCGTCGCGCTGCGTGCGCAGCTGCGCCACGGCTTCGGGCACGGTCGTCTCATGGTCGCGCGCGTACGCCATCAGCTCCAAAAACGCATCGGAGCGCAGCAGCCAATCGCCGAACCCCAGCCACGAGCGCAGCGACGTGAAATCGTGCGGATCGAGGTACAACCGCAGGAACGCGGCCAGCTTGAGGTCGGCGTAACGGCCCTCGGTGCGCGGGTCGCCCTTGATCTTCCCGCCGTCGAACCCGCGCTCCACGGCGATGCCGCGCCCTTCCAACTCAGCCGCGATGCGCTCGCCCCAAGCGGCGTTCGGCACGGCCACAGCCACGTCGCCTGGCCGGAAGCCATCGACCAGGCACTCCCCCACGGACGCCTCCGCGAACGCGAACTCGGCCGCCGGGTCGTCCAGCGCGCGGGACTCGCGCGCCGCGGCCGGCCGCTCGCACGCCAGCGTCACCAGGCAGTCGGCCTCGTCGGCAAGCGCGCGGAACCCGTCGAAGCACGGGTACGGCTCCTCGGAGCTGGACGAGGCCAGCGTGCGGCCGGCCGCCACGAGGCCGTCCGTCGCCAGATGGCGCACGAGGCGCTGCGACGCCTTGCTGAGCGACCCAAAGTCGTCTGCCACCAGCGTCAGCGGCTCGCGCTCGACCTCGGCTTTCACAAGGCCGCGATACGCCAGCGACGAAACCTCGCACGGCAGCAGCGCGCGGCGCGCCTCCAGGTTCTCGGTGAGGATGGCGTGCACGGTCTGCTCTTCGGCGGTGATCAGCCAGCGCTCGTCATCGTCGGCGCAGTCGCTGATGCTCTTGTAGAAGAACTTGAGCATCTCGCGCAGCCGGCCCGGCTTGAGGCCGCTCACCTTCACGTCCTCCATGAGCACGGCCAGCTCGTTCTCGTCCAGCACGCGCGCGTCGCGTCCCACGGCGTCGCCGACCCGCGCATCGCCCAGAATCGAGAGGGCCAGCTCGCGCACCGACACCACGTCGAGCGCGCCCAGCAGCGGATCGTCGGCCGCAAGCGCCCGAAAGCGCGCGGCTGCAACGGCGTCGGCGCACACGACGCGCACGTTCGACCCCGCCTCGACGCGAGCGCGAGCCGCGCGCAGCAACGCCGGCGCAACGTCGTCGGACGCATCGTGCTCCACGCACAAGCACTTCGCGCCGCTATTCAGTTCCTCAAGAAGATTGTTCGCCGCGTCTTCGACGGACGCAGCAGTACAAGCACTCATATTCGGTCTCCATCCATTCTTCGGATGAAGCCCTTTGCTCGAAGCCCCCCAGCTTCATAGCGCTTTCACTTCTACGCAGTATGCCCAACCGCCGCGGGCGCGTCTACCATCATTCCGAAACGGAATGGATGAAATCGAGCGCCTCCTGCTTGTCGCCCACGCCCAGCTTGCGGTACACGCTGCCCAGCACGTCGGCCACCTCGTCGCGCGTCAGCGCCAGCTCGCCCTGGATCGTCTCGAAGCCGTGCTCCTCCACGTACAGGATGAGCGCGCCCAGCTCGCGCCGGTCGAGCCCG